>JAHBXL010000001.1 GCA_019636495.1 Phycisphaeraceae bacterium
CCCGAGAGCGTGTACTGCGCGTTGAACGCGCTGGCCTCGTTGAGCGTCAGCGTCCCGCCACTTTGCGTGAGCGCGCGGTCGCTCGTCAGCGAGTTCAGCGTGATGTTCGCCGTGATCGTGATGGTCGGACCCGCGGCGATGTCGATGACCGCATCATCCTCCGACCCCGGCAGCACATCGCCGACCCAGTTCACCGGGTCGTGGAAGTTCGTTCCCGTTCCAGTCGGCCCGCCGTCCCACATGATCACGGCCAGGTGCAGGCGCTGCTCGAGCAACTCAAGCATGGCCGGATCACCGCCGCGGCGAGCACGCGGGCTCGAGGCCCGGCCTGCTCTGGCGTGCAGCGCGGCCGCACTGATCTGGGAAAGTCGCCGCCCCCAGCGTTGCGCGTTGGTCATGGATCATCTCCAAGATGGGATCCCAGACGCGGCCTTGGCGATCTTGACAGGTTAGCACGAGGTGGGTCTCGTGCAAGGGTTTTCTCTGTAATGTGATGCGAAAAGTCCCGCCCGCGCGCCACCTGCAATCCCGGGCCATTTCAATCTTCTGCTCCGCGGCATGAGTGCTGGGCCCACAGCGCAGGCGTGGCGGCGCGCTCGGGCGCGGCCGACGCTATCCTCTGCCCGAATGTCACACGTGCTGAAGCGGTGGATCGTTCTGCTCGTCTCGCTTCTCGTTCTCGGGCCTGTCGCCGGGATTCTGGTTGCGATGCTGCGTGCGCCCGATGGCGGGGCGCACGCGAGTTTGTTCATAAACACCAGTCCGGTGTGGGGTGCGGTCGTCGGGTTGCTGGTATTCGCTTTGGCCGCGGCGGGCGGCGTGCCGGCGGCGCGCGTGGGCGGCGTCGGTCACGGGTACTTCTGCGCGGGACTGGTGTTGGCGTGGGCGGCGTGGGCGACGGGGCAGATTGACCACATCCTGCACCGCACGCAGTCGGTCTCGACGATGTACACGCTGACGGGCGAGGCGGTGTTCGTCGGCGCGATGGCGCTGGGGCTGGGCGTGCTGTTGCTGTGGATCTCCAAGGACCCATCGCCGCACGGCGGGGAGGCGGGCTCGTCGGCTCACCCGCATCACGTCGAACCGCGCGCGTTGTGGAACAATTCAACGCCGCAGGCGTTGCTCATCGGCGCGGCGATCGGCGGCATCGTGGCGTGGCTGGTCGCGCAGGACACGCTCAAGGGCCAGACCTTCGCCGCGGCGGCGTTTGCGGGGATGCTCGGCGCGACCGCGGGCCGGATGAGCGCGCCGAACGCATCGGCGGTGACGTTTGTCGCGGCGATCGTCGTGCTGGCGGTCGTTTCGCCGGTCGCGGCGACGTTCATGCACGCGGGCGGCATGGGCCCGACACGTGCCGCCCTTGCGGGGCGGTTGTTTGCGCTGGCGCGGCCGCTGCCGCTGGATTGGGCCGCGGGCGCGTTTTTTGGCATTCCGCTGGGGTTGTCCTGGGCCGCATCGATGATCGACCGGCACGCGCCCAAGGCCGATGGTCATCCGGCCTGAGCCGCGACGGCATCACATGATGCTTTTGAGCCCGAGCGCCCGCCGCAGCGAACTCAACTGGCCCGAATGCCAGCCCTCGTGCCAGGCGGCCTTGTCGAGCACGTCGGCGCGGTCGCGGCAGAATCCGTGCGAGTTGCCGATGGTTGGCTTGCTCGCATCGGCGGATCGGATGCGCGCGGCGAGATCGACGAACCGCTCGTACGCGCGATCGAAATGCGAACGCACCTCGGACATGGGCGGATACGCCGCGGCGTCGGGCACGGGCTTGGAGCCCATGCCGAACATCGCGTTGTAGTTGTCGGGCAGCGGTGCCCAGGTGCCATCGAGCAGACTGGCAAGCCACTGGTAGGTGGTAGCGAGGTGGCCGATGGTCCACAGCGCGTGGTTGTCGTGGGGGGAAGGTTGGAAGGTGAGTTTGTCGGCGGGCCAATCGGCGAGCAGCGCGATGGTCGTTCCGTGCGCCCAGTTGACAAGGTCGAGGCCGCGCTTCGCGGGGTTCAGCGCCGGCGCGGCCTTGCGCGCGGGCTTGGGCGCGCCAGCAGCCGGGTGCTTCGTGCCCGTGCGCCGGGTGGCAGTGGATGACGAGTTCCGCTTGGCGGTCTTCTTGCGGGCCATGGTCGGGATTCCGTGTTCGGGTTTCGTGAGGAATTTGGAACGGATCATGTTATTGTGGAGAGCAGTCCGCGGCTCCCGACTCGTGGTCGCGCATATTCTGGATATTCAGATATACTATCAACATCGCAGCGCGGAACCCTGTTTGCTGGTAGATCGAGTTGAGAGTCGCATGATCACCCGGGTGCTCACGATCCTGTTGCTCGCCTTGACCGCGGCGTCATCGCTGCCATGGCGGGTTGTGTGCGCGCCTGGGTGCTGTGAGTCGTTCGGGGGGTCTTGCCAGACTGTCGTATCGGCCATGCCGGGCGCATCGTCGTGTTGCGCATCATCGTGCTGCGATGAACCGGTTGCGCTGTGTGCCGCGCCGGTTGAAGCGCAGCAAGCGGGCGGGTTGACCTGTGCAGCGCACGGTGGGGCGTGCTGCTGCGTGTTTGTGCCATCGCGCCCGTGCACGGGGTGCGATCTGTTCCGCTTTGTCGCCTGGGCGCCGTGGAAGAACGAGCGAGCCGAGATCAGCGACTTCGCATCGGGCCAGTGGCCGTTGGCGGCGATGGGACTTCCTCGCGCGCCGGAGGCGCTCGGCTGTCGCGTGCCGACGCGGCCGCCGTGGAGGCCGTCGGGCCCGGCGTTGCTCAGCCACATCTGCATGCTGACGATCTAGCAGCGCCCGCGTGCCGCGCTCACGTTGTGTGCGCGGACGCCTGAACGGCTCTTGTTGACCACTCACGTTTCGACGGCATCCGGCGCGGTAAGCGCGCTCGCGTTGGGCGCGGACGCGCGCGGATGTGGATTGACCATTCACTTTGCATGGCGCCATGCGCCAGGAGATACACGATGTTTGCTGCATTGATCATGATGACCTCGGTTGCGTTCGGCGGCGCCGGCCCGGCCACCTCGTGCTGCCCGGCTTGCGACTGCTGCTGCGCGTGCTGCGCCGCCGGGTGCTGCGGCGGCGGGTGCTGCGACCTGTGCAACTGCACCGCCAACTGCTGCGGGGCGTCGGCCGCGGCCGCGCCGGCCACGGCGGGTAATTGCTGCTCCGCCGCGACCAAGTCGTGCTGCGCCAAGTGAGCGCGGAGTCGAGGTAGCCGGCTGTCGTTGAGGCGGCCTGCAGTCCACACGACCGGCCCTGCCCCTGCGGCGGGGCCGGTCTTTTTGCGTTGCGCAGTGGCGAGGTACGGAACTCGCCGAGGCCGCCCAAGACGGACCCCAAAACCGCCGATGTACTCCGATAACCCACGCTCAGCCTCGGTGCATGCACGGGTTGACCGCACTACGCTTGGCCCCGGGAAACGCGCCCGGATTCACCCAGACACACGACGAAAGAGCACCATGTCCGCCTCAACGCCCAAACTTCGCATCGCGCTCACCAATGGCGACGGCATCGGCCCCGAGATCATGGCCGCGACGCTGGAACTCTTTGATGCTGCGGGCGTGCAGAAGCACGTCGAGTTCGTGCCGGTGGAGATGGGCCGCGCGGTGTTTGAGAAGGGCAACACGCGCGGGATGACGGATCAGGCGATGGCGACGGTCGAGGACTGCGGAATCCTCTTCAAGGGCCCGATGGAGACGCCAAAGGGGAGCGGCGGCAAGTCGATCAACGTGACGGCGCGGAAGATCTGGAACGCGTTCGCGAACCTGCGGCACTTCCAGTCGCTGCCGGGCGTGAGCACGGTGTACTCGCAGGCGGGGATCCCGGTGAACTTCTACGTGGTCCGCGAGAACATCGAGGACACGTACGGGGGCGTCGAGCACCGGCTGACGAACGACATGATCCAGTGCAAGCGGCTGATCTCGGCCCCGGGATCGGATCAGGTGCACCGGTTTGCATTCCAGACGGCGCGGCGGCTGGGCCTGAAGAAGGTCCACTGCGGGCACAAGGCCAACATCATGAAGATGACCGACGGCCTGTTCCTGGAGCGGTTCAAGGCGGTGGCGAAGGACTTTCCGGAGATCGAGACGGCGGATGTGATCATCGATGCGCTGTGCATGAACCTGGTGCTGCGGCCGCAGCAGTATCAGATGGTGGTGCTGCCGAACCTGCAGGGGGACATCGTCTCGGACCTTGCGGCGGGCCTGGTGGGCGGGCTGGGCTTTGCGCCCAGCGCGAACATCGGCCGGCACATCTCGATCTTTGAGGCGGTGCACGGGACCGCGCCGGACATCGCCGGGCGCGGCATCGCGAACCCGACGGCTTTGATCTTGTCCGGACTGATGATGCTGCGGCACATCGGGATGATGCGTCAGGCCGCGCTGATCGAGAACGCGGTGCTGTGCGCGCTCGAGGAGGGCGTGCGGACGGGCGACTTCGGCGACCAGACCAAGCCCGCGCTCTCAACCCGAGACTACACGAAGGCGATCATCTCACGGCTCGGCAAGGCGCCGTCGTCCGGCAAGGGCATGGCGGTTTCGGCTGAGGGTGCGGACGATCGCCCGACGTTCGTCAAGCCGTCGCGGCCGATTCACCAGGAGATCATCCGCACGTTCACGAACGTGGTCTCGCACGTGGTGGGCTGCGACATCTATCTCGACACGCCTCTCTCGCCGATCGCGGTCGCGGATGAAATGACCCGGGCCGCGGCGGACACGCCGTTCAAACTGACTCTGATTTCGAATCGCGGCACCCAGGTGTGGCCGACGGGCTCGATCTACACCGAGTGCGTGGACTACTACCGCGTGCGGTTTGAGATTCGAGACGGCGTGCGGCCGGGCGAGTTCGGCCAGGGCCGGGCGATCGCGCTGCTGGACAAGATCGCGGAGAAGTTCAGCGTGTGCTCGTACGAACTGCTGCGGACGTTTGACGGGGTCAAGGGGTACAGCCTGGCGCAGGGGCAGTAGGTTCGTATCCTACCTGCTGTGGAGACATCACTCGACGTTGCCAGACGGCTCCGCAGGATCGTCTTGATCCTGGGGATGCTGATAGCGCTCATCGGACTGCTGATCGCCTGGAACTGCGACGATGGGCGGCGGGGCCGCGCAGGCATTCTTGCACAGCTGAAGGGCTATTCCGGTTGCTGGTGCGACGACTGCGTGCGCAACTTGGTCGGAGTCCAGCCAGCATCGAATCGGCGACCATTCAACGGAACTGGCGCATTCCTTTCCGGCACGGTCGCTGTGTGCTTTGGCGCCACACTGGTCCTCGTCGCAGCGCGCCGCCCGAGACTCTTTGTGCGGCTCGCTCGGCGACGTATCACGGATCCGAGCCATTGCAAGAACTGCGGCTACGACCTCACGGGTCTTGGAGAGCGCTGTCGCTGCCCGGAGTGCGGGGAGGAGTGACCGGTGTGGTGTCAGTTCTGCACGACTTCGTTGCCGGGCACTTCAAAGATGAGTTCGACGCCGCGGCAGGCGATTGTCAACTTACTTGCCGTAGTTGCTGTTTCAAGCCGATGCACAGCCACATCGCCAGGAATATCGCCGAGTGGACGCATTAACCGTATGAACTTCTGCGCGGCGTCGGGCACAAGTGTCTCGCCGCCCATGACCGCTTCGTGCGTGCTTATCCAAAACCGAAAGGTCGCCTCCATCGCAACGCAGTCATGAAAGGAGAGCTTGGCCGGAACGAATCCTTCATGCTCGTAGGACTCCTTGTACTGCAACTGCAACGCGATGACGACGACGCCGTCATTGCTCGTGATCGTTGCGCCGACCAGCAGGCTGTCATGCAGATTCAGATCGTCCATCGTTCGGATGGTCATGGATTCGACCCTATGCCGGTGTCCGTTCTACGAGTTTCCGATGTG
Organism: Phycisphaeraceae bacterium; assembly: GCA_019636495.1. Classification (GTDB taxonomy): domain Bacteria; phylum Planctomycetota; class Phycisphaerae; order Phycisphaerales; family UBA1924; genus JAHBXL01. The sequence continues at coordinate 5,862 of JAHBXL010000001.1, forward strand.
AAGGCTGATTCGGTGGCTGGCGTGCAGTCTCAGAACATATCCGTGAGCATCGGCACGCCGCGGGTTGAGGCAAAGAGGGCGGAGGCAATGGCGAGGGAATCGGGCGAGCCCTCGACGCGGCCTCCCAAGGCGAGTTGCTCGGCCGAAGCAAAGCCGGCGTAGAGCGTGGCGAGCGCACCGATGTCGCACTTGATTGCGGCGCCGCGGGGCTTGGTGCCGCGAGCGAGCTTGCGCACGGTCGCGCGTTCGTCGCTCACCTTCAGCGACCAGCGGCCGGTGTTGCCGCTGAGGTTCTCGTCCTTCACATCGAGCGTGAGAGTGGCGTCGATGCCACGGGGCCAAGCACGCTGCTCGAGCGCGGCCTTCAGATCAACCAGCCGGAGCATCCAGTGGTCGCGCAGGAGCATCGGCTTGTAGGTCTGCTCGGGCAGGGCGATCAGGAGGGGATTGGTTGGACCGGTGAACCAGATGGCGTCGTTGCCAACGGTTGCGTATCCGGCGAGGAAGGCCCAGAGGCGGTTGATCGCACTGGGCGTGATCGCGGCCATGTCCAGGATGTTCACGTTGAAGCGGTTGGGGCCGGTGGTGGTCGGCGGGACCGACTGGGTGAGGAAAATGTAGCCTTCGAGCGTTGGGCCGCGCTCGATGAGGAAGAGGCGCGATGGCTCGCCGCGGGAGGCGGAAGGTGACTCGATCCGCTTCCATACCACGTCGGTGCGATCGAGTGCGCCCTGGCAGGTCGAGGCGAAGCGGGTGGAGAGCGCGCGGATACGCACGCGGACGGGGCCCTCGCAGCGAGCCTCTCGCACCGTGAGACCGTCGCCGCCGCGCATCGGTGCGCGTGCGCCGATCCGGTGCAGCGGGATGTGCACTTCGAACCGGTGCCCGGCCTGCTCGTAGCCGAGGCGGCGATAGAGCGTCTGGTTGGCGGGGTAGAGTGTCGAGATCGGGGTGCCTTCGGAGTGAAACTCGCGCAGGCAACGCTGCATGAGTTCGCTGGCCCGGCCGCGGCCGCGTGCATCGGGCGCGACGCCGACGCCCTGAATGCCGACCATGGGAATCGGCGCGCCGTTGAAGTACTGGCCCATGTGGATCAGCACGAGCCCGCCTTCGACCTCGCCGGCGCGGGACAGGACGCGGATGTTGGCGCGGTCATGAAGCGCGACCCACTCGGCGGCCTCGGCATCGGTGCGGCCGAAAGAATGGGCGAGGACATGGGCGAGCGCGCTGCTCTCGGCATCGGTGCGCGGCGGGCCAAAGTAGACACTGCTGTTGGCGGACTTCTTGGACATGCGGCGAGGATAGGACGACGCCGCGGCGGGGCTGCCGGCGGTCGCTGCGGTCAGGCTTCCCACGCGCGGCGCATGCGCTCGATGCGGTCGAGCACGGTCTCGGTCGAGAGGTGCGCGCCGATGCGCTCGATGACCAGCGGGAGCGCGAGGGGAGTTGTGCGAGCCGTGCGAACGATGCGCAGCGGTCCCCCCGACACGCGCGCGAGCACGCGGGCGAGGCGACTCTGCTCGAACATCCGCTCCAGCACCTCGCGGCGGGATTGCACCATCAGCAGGTTGTCGGGGTCGAAGTCCCGCATCACGTCGTAGAGCAGGCCCGAACTGACTTGCAACTGCCGGCCGGTCTTGGGCGCGCCGGGGAAACTCTGCACCACCAGCCCCGCGACGCGTGCAACTTCGCGGAACTGGCGGCGCGCCATCTCTCCGAGGTTCACGCTCGCCGCGGCGTCCTCCATGAGTCCTTCCGGGCTCAAGGCGGCGCGCAGCAGGTCCTCTGTGAGATCGATCGGCGCCGGCGAGTGCAACTCAAAGCCGTAGTCGTTGGAGGCTGTGGTGAAGGTGCGAGGTTCGGGGCGCGAGAGCCGATAGGCCAGCAGCGCGGCCATGCCTCCATGCACGAGCCGCCCATCGAACGGATAGACGAACAGGTGGTGCCCTTCGCGGGTCTGCGTGATCTCGACCAGGGTCTCGTTGCTGCGAGGCACCGCGCTCAAACGCTTCTGGATCGCCGCGACCGGCGCAAAGCAGGTGAGTTCGGGCGATCGCTCGGCGGAGTCGCCATTGGAATGGGAATCCCCGGCGGCTCCGAGTGCTTCGCGCACCGATTCTCCGAGCGACTCGGAGATGGGCAGACGCGTGCCGCCCCAGATGGGCGTGAGGCTGGTGCGGCCGCGGGCAGGGCGCACCAGCGCATCGGCATCCTCCATGCGGACGAACTCGACGACCTTTCCGGCGCAATAGAACCGCTCGCCTTCGCGCAGGCGCGACACGAAGCCCTCTTCGATGCTGCCGAGCCGACGACCGCTCAGATAACGCAGGTTCACCGTCGCCTCGGCGGTAATCGTGCCGATGTTGAGTCTGTGGATCTGTCCGATGCGCCGGTTCGGCACGTGGTACACGCCCGGACGCATCGGATCGGGCGCGATGCGGTGGAACATCGGGTAGGCGCGCAGCGTTGCGCCGCCGCGCTCGACCAGGTCGAGCGCCCAGTCAAACTCGGCGCGAGTGAGGGCGGCGAATGCCGCGGTCGATCGCACCTCGTCGAACAGGCTGTCGGGAGTGAATCCGCCGCCGAGCGCGCACGTTACCAGGTGCTGCACCAGCACATCCAGCGGGCGGTCGATGGGAAGTCGCGGCTCGACATGCTGTTCGCCGACGGCGCGTCTCGCCGCGGCGATCTCCACGAGTTCGAGCGCATGCGTGGGCACGCACAGCACGCGGCAGGTTTCGCCGGGCCGGTGGCCGCTGCGGCCTGCACGCTGCATCAGGCGCGAGACGCCCTTGGGCGAGCCGATCTGCACCACGCGCTCGACAGGCGCGAAGTCAACACCGAGATCGAGCGAGGAGGTCGCGACGACGATGCGCACGTCGCCGTTCTTGAGCCCGGCCTCCACACGCTCGCGCTCGGCGCGGTCGATCGAGCCGTGATGCAGGCGTACCCAGCCCGCGCTGTGCCACTCCGGTCGCGCCCAGCGGATGGCCTGATACCACTTCTCAGCCTGCGATCGCGTGTTCGTAAAGACCAGTGTTGAGCGCGCTGGGTCCAGCCACTCCAGCAGCGGCTCGAGCATCGACATGCCCATGTGACCGGCCCAGGGGAACGTGCGGATGTCGGGAGGCAGCAGGCTTTCGATGATGATCGGGCGGTCGATGGCCGCGCGAATGACCGTCGGCGATGTGTCCGCACGTGTTCCCGCCGCGGCACGGGCCGCTTCGTCGATGTTGGCGATGGTGGCCGAGAGCGCCCATGTTCGAACTGCGGGTCGGAATCCGCGCAGCCGCGCGAGGGCCAGTTCCACCTGCGTCCCGCGCTTGGTGGAGAGCAACTCGTGCCACTCATCGATGATCACGCAGCGCAGTTCGCTGAACAACGCCGCGGCGTTCTTCTGTGCCAGCAGCAGCGAGAGCGATTCGGGCGTGGTGACGAGCACATTGGGCAGTCGCTCGCGTTGCCTGGCGCGGACACTCGCCTTGGTGTCGCCGGTGCGGGAACCGATTGAGATGGGCGCGGCGAGATCGTGAACCGGCGCGCGAAGGGCCAAGTCGATGTCGCGCGAGACGGCGCGCAGCGGCGTGACAAACAGCACCGCCAGACCGTCGGTCGGTCCGTCGAGCAGTTCGGCGAGTGGGCCCAGATAGGCTGCGTATGTCTTCCCCGCGCCGGTGGGCACGTTGATCAACCCGCTCTCGCCGCGGGCGTAGGCCGCCCAGGCCTGCTGCTGGAAGTCCCAGGGTTTCCAGCCGCGACCCGCCATCCACGCCAGAACGCGTTGACTGCCGCGATGGTGCGCGTTGATTGGCGATGGGAGCGGCTTCCTCGTTCTCACGGAGTGCCGCGGCGTGCCGCACCGATCATCGCGCACGGCAGCGGCGGATGCCACGGCCCGCGCAGCATCCTCGCGCCGCAATCGCCGCAACTCGCTTCGAACTGTGGGCACGCGCTCGTTTCCTGAGGTTCAGGCAAGCGTAGCGCAGAGTCTACGGGCACCCGGCAAACCAGGCGGAGAGGAATGCGAAGATGTCCGAGACATCGCGCGTGCCGTTGCCGTCGAAATCCGCTGCGCACACGTGGTCGGTGCGAACAGCGAGGACCGCGGCGGGGGAGTTCACGACTCCGCAGGCGCCCGTCACACGCAGCACGTACTCGCCTACGTCGCCAGCGACGGCGGAACTGATCTGGAGCGTGGGCGAGTTCGACCCTGAAATCCGGCCGTCGTCGATCAGCGGCACGCCGTCGTGCAGCCACTGGTAGGCGGACGAGATCCCCACGGGGCACTGGAGCGTCGCCGGGCTTCCGAGGGTGACGACGGTGCATGCGGGCGCGCCGAGGACCGGGTTGCCGCCCGCGAAGCCCTGTGCCTCAACCATCGGCGACAGGCCGCAGAGATTCTCCACGCGCATGCGGAAGATGCGCATCGGGCCGTTGTTGCCGCCGTTGGTCGGGTCTTCATAGATGTGCGTGTACTCACCGCCGGGCGGCACGGGCTGCGCGACGATCTGGAAGTAGTCCGTCGGAATGACCTGCTGGGGCGTCAGGAATACCTCGAAGTTGTAGAACTGCGCGCCCGGAGCGGCGGGCCACGAAAGAACGATTGCATCGCACACACTCCAGTTCGTGGCCGCGAAACTCGCCGGCGCATCGGGCGCGCCCGCGAACGCTCGTTGCACGACAAAGGGCGGGTTCACGAAGTTGGCGCACGCATTGACTCGCCGGAACCAGTACGTGCTCGGTCCCGCCGGCGCGCCGGTGTCGATGAACGAGTAGTTGTTTACCGCCTGCTGCGTCGTCCATGTGGAGATGAGCACCGCGCTGGCGAAGTCCTCGTTCGGCGGGACATTGCGGTACAACTCGACCGTTCCGCGGTTGCTCGCGCCGAACGTGATCACCGGCGCGCACCCGCTGGTGTCCACATCCTGCAGCGGATTGAAGACCAGTGTCGGCAGCGGGCCAGCGGCCCACCCGGTATTGCTCGGGCCCCAGAACCCCACGCCGCTGGAGCAGTCGAACGGGTTTGGTGTGACCCGGGCCCGCACGAAGTAGAAGTACGTCTCCTGCGGCGTGACGCTCCCGTCGTTGAAAAAGTTGGCGGGGATGTTGGAGGCGATCGGCGTCCCGCCGGTGGGCGTGTTGATCGTGTTCCGGACTACGTCATAGCCCACAGCGCCCTGCACGGTGCCCCATGAGAGTTGAACCGACCCGCACAGGCCGTCGCTCGCGTTCACCGGTGGGCCGTTCGGGCAGTCGGCATGGGCCTGCTCTGCTGGGGAGCCCAGGGCGAGCGCGGCGAAGGTGGAAATGTGAAGAATACGAGTCAATCCGCCAACCGTGCGACTCATGGTTGTGCCTCCGGGCGCAGCCCGGATGGGCCGCATCGGCACAGAATACCCGAAAGTGAGGGTTGGGCCAAACCCGACTTCTTCAGCGGCCGGCGAGGAACGGTCGATTCGATCGGACAGGCCCCGGGTATGGACTCTTGAGTCCGGCTATCCTGTCTCCGCGCCGCGGCCGCGCACGGAGGCGCGGAAGGGCACGCACGGTACAAGATCCGAGGACACGCCGCATGACGCAGATCGCTCCGCCGGTTCCCCTGGCAACCAAACTCTCGCTCGAACTCGAACAGCCGATTGATCCCCTGGATCTTGGCGGAGAGTCAGAGCAACTCGAACTCGCACCGCTCTCGATTCGCATCGCCAACCTCGTGGCGATCACGCTGCCGTTCGCAGGGTTGCTCGTCGCGGTCGCGATGCTCTGGGGCGTGGCGTACAACTGGGTCTATCTGGCGATGTTTCTGGGCGGTTACGTGCTGACGGGCCTGGGCATCACGGTCGGATTCCACCGCTACTTCACGCACAAGTCGTTCGAGGCGCCGCGCGCGGTGCAGGCGGCGTTGGGCATTCTCGGGTCGATGGCGCTTGAAGGTCCGCTGCTCACCTGGGCCGCGACGCACCGTCTGCACCACCAGCACAGCGACCGGATGGACGACCCGCATTCGCCGCACACGCACGGCGAAGGATTCTCGGGGTTCTTCAAGGGACTCATCCACTCGCACTTCGGTTGGCTCTTCATGAAGGAGCCGGAGAATCTGGCCAAGTACGCCCCCGACCTCGCGAAGGACCCGCTGGTGCAGTTCATCAGCAGGACGTTCCTCCTCTGGACTTTGATCGGACTGGTCCTTCCGGCCGTCGTGGGCGGGCTTGTCACCGGAACCTGGATGGGCGTGCTGCTCGGGTTCCTGTGGGGCGGTTTGGCACGCATCTTCCTCGTTCACCATGTCACGTGGAGCGTGAACTCGGTCTGCCACCTCTGGGGTTCGCGGCCGTTCCGCAGCCACGACCACAGCCGCAACAACGCGCTGTTCGGCATACTCGCCTTTGGCGAGGGCTGGCACAACAACCACCACGCCTTCCCTGCCTCGGCGCGGCACGGACTGCGGCCGTGGCAGTTTGATCTGAGTTACCTCGTCATCCGCGCGCTCGGACTGGTTGGGTTGGCGCGGGATATCCGCGTGCCGACACCCGACCGTCTGCAGGCCAAACTCGCGACTCAGCCCTCCAAGGCACACTGAACCGCCCGGTCAGTCAATCCGGGATCTGCTTGCCGTGCGGGTCGGGACGTGTGCCCACCTCCGCCGCGACGCGTTCCTGCAACTCACGCGACATGAAGTGCTCGAACCGTTCCGACGGGTCGTGCAGGTGATCGAGCGGCAGGGGCAGGTTCTGCGAGAGGTAACTCTCCCACAGCCGGTGGGCCCGGACGATCCGTCGTGCCTCCTCAAAACCAAGGGGCGTGAGCGTCAGTTCATCTCCGCGTGCTTCGACCAGCCCGCGCCGGCGCAGTTGCGCGCACGCGAGCCTGGCGACGATCGTCGCGCCCGCGGCACGAACGGCCTGGGCGTGCTGCAGCGTCGGTTGCGTGCTCTCGGCCTCGCGCTCGCCGAGACGGTAGAGCACTCCCAGCACGTCTTCGCGCGCGATGCGGAGCGAGAGGCCGGCATGGCGGATGGCCCGCGCGGCAACGCCGTATCGCGGCGCGAACACCGCGGCGAATAGAAACTGCGCGCCCGCGGCGACGGCGATCATCCCGGCGATGTTGGTGTTCATCGCGACCGCGCCGAGATAGCCGAGCACCGCCGCGCAAACGCCGAGCACGGCCGAGAGGGCGACCATCCGCCCCAGTCTGTCGGTGAGCAACTGGGCCGTTGCGCCCGGCGCGACAAGCAGCGCGACGACCAGGATGGAGCCGACGGCCTCGAACGAGACGACCGTCGTCGCGGTGACGGCCGTCAGCAGCACGGCCTGCACAGCGCCGGCATGGATGCCCAGCGCGGTTGCCAGGTGCGGATCAAACGAAGTGATCCGCAGTTCCTTGAACAGCAGCGCGATGAGCAGCAGATTGCCCGCGAAGAGGCCGACCTGCCACGGCAGCGCGCGCGGGACCGAAACGCCCAACAGGTCGACTCGGTCCAGCGAGACCAGTTCGAGCAGGCCGTAGAGCACGCACGAGGGATCGAGGTCGATGCTCTTGGCGACCCACGTGACCATCAGCACTCCGACGGCAAAGAACGTCGTGAACACCACGCCCAGGGCGGCGTCGTGTGGCAGGCGGCCAATGCGGCGCACGCCCGCGGCCAGCGCGGCGGTCAGCACACCCGCGGCCAGCGCGCCGGCCAACATGGCTGCCGGGCTGCGCGTGCCCGCGAGAATGAACGCCGCGCCCAGGCCGGGGAGCACCGAGTGCGAGATCGCATCGCCCAACAGTGACAGGCGGCGGATCACCAGGAACGCGCCGATCATGCCGCACGATGCCGCGCACAGGGCGGCGATGCAGAGCGTCCACCAGTCGATGAATGAGAGGAGGTTCATGGCGGGGGCGCCTCCACGACGCGGCGGCGGCGCGCCTGAGCCAGCACGCCCCTTCGCGGTGAGAGCAACGCCCCGACGACGAAAACCGCCGCGGCGACGAGGACGATCAGCGGGCCGGTCGGCCAGCCGCGGGTGAGCGCGCCGCGTGGCGCGGGGAGGGTCGCGCTCAGGCCGACGCCAACGACTGCCGCGAACAGGCCGATGCCCCCGGCCAGGAGCAGCAGGACACCGAGGCGATCGGTCCAGCAGCGGGCCGCGGCGGGGGGGATGACCAGCAGCGCGACGACCATCACCACTCCGACCGCGGGCAGTCCCGCGACCGTGCACGCGCACACGAGCGCCATGACGAGAAGATCGAGCGCGACGGTCGGCCAACCCTGGGCCGCGGCAAACTCCTCGTCAAACGTGAGTGCCTTGAACTCCTTGTAGAAAAGAGCGACAACGGCGAGGCACGCGGCGGCGACCGCGCCGATGGCGAACACATCGGCGCTGGTCATGCTCGCGGCCTTGCCGAAGATGAAGCCGTCGAGCCCCGCCGCCGCGCCTTCGGGTCGTCGGCTGATCATGCCCGACCACACGACGCCAAGGCCGAAGAATGAGCCGATGGCGATGCCGATGGCCGCGTCTTCGCGAACGCGGGTCCATGCTCGGACGAGCGCGACAAGCCCCGCGGCCAGCGCGCCGAAGACCAGCGCGCCGAGCATGAGCGCGGCGAAACTCCGCGATTGGACGACAAAGAACGCCGCGCACACGCCGGGGAGCGCGGCGTGCGCAACCGCATCGCCGAGCAGGGCGCGGCGGCGCAAAGTCGCGAGGCATCCGACGACGCCGCACGCAACGCCGAGCGCGCACGCGCCGAGCACGACGGTGCGCGTGTTGGCATCCTGCAGCGAGACGAAGCGGGCCAGATCGGAGAGAAAGGTATTCACGTCGGCGTCCGGGCTGCGCTGGTCGGGATCTACGACTCGGTCGTGCGGACGGCCTCCGCCGCTTCATCGAGGATCGTCAGTCGGCCGCCATAGGTCCGCTGGAGGTTCGCGTGCGTGTAGGCCTGCGCGACAGGCCCCGCGGCCACCAGGCGCATGTTCAGCAGCACGACCTCGTCGAAGTACTCCTCGACGCTCTGCAGGTCGTGGTGGACCGCGACCACCGTCCGGCCGCGCGTGCGAAGGTCGCGCAATACGTCGATGATGGCCCGTTCTGTCGCGGCGTCGACGCCGGCGAACGGCTCGTCCATCAGGTAGACCTCGGCATCCTGCGCCAGAGCACGGGCAAGGAATACGCGCTGCTGCTGACCGCCGGAGAGTTGGCCGATCTGCCGATGCGCGAAGTCGGCCATGCCGACACGCTCGAGGGCGCCCATAGCGCGGTCGCGTTCGGCGCGGCCCGGTCGTCGGAACCACCCCAGCGCTCCGTACGTGCCCATCAACGCGACGCCCAACGCGTCGACGGGGAAGTCCCAATCGACCGACTCCCGCTGCGGGACGTAGCCGACGCGGCGGCGCACCTCGCGCAGCGGCCGCCCAAGGATTCGCACGTGCCCCGATGCGGGCGGCGCAAGGCCGAGGATCGCCTTGAGCAATGTGGACTTGCCCGCGCCGTTTGGGCCGACGATGGCCGTCAGGCGGCCCGCCGCGAATGACACATCCACATCCCACAGCACGGGCTTGCGGTGATAGGCGACGGTGAGATCATGAACATCGATCGCCGGCAGCGCGATCGGCGCCGAGGGCGCGATGCTCGTGCCGGCTGCTGCCGAAGTCGGTTGCGACGTGATCGCGGGGCCGGGCTTCATGGTGCGCCGCCTCCCGGACCGGGCGTTGCCGGGGCTTCCGCCGGGCGCGATGCGGACCCGGTAGGGGAGGGGGCGGCCGGGGGGGCATCGGGGGCCAGCGCCTTGACGATGGTTTCGACATTGTGCCGGAGCATCCCCAGGTAGGTCTGGCCGGGAGTGCCCGGCGCGCCGAGCGCATCGCTGTACAACTCGCCGCCAACGCGGACGGTGTGGCCCCGGGCCTTGCACCCCTCGATGAGCGCATCAACGGCCTTTCGCGGCACGCTCGACTCGATGAAGACCGCCGGCAGTCTTCGCTGCACCAGCAGGTCCACCAGCGCGTTGATGTCCTTGAGCGCGGCCTCCGAATCTGTGGAGACCCCCTGGATGGCGTGCACCTCGACGCCGTATGCCTGTCCGAAGTACCCGAACGCGTCGTGCGCGGTGACCAGCACGCGGTCGCTCCTGGGGATCCGGTTCACCTGGTCGCGGCACCACTCGTGCGTGGCGCGCAGTTCGGCGATGTACCTGTCGGCGTTGGCCGCGAAGGTCGCCTTGCTCGCGGGGTCGCGTTCGGCGAGCGCATCGCGGGTGCGCTCCACGGCCTTGATCCACAGCGTGGGGTCGAACCAGACGTGCGGGTCGAAGTGGCCCGCGAACTCCGGCGGTTCGCGCAGCAGCGATTCATCGATCGACTCGGTCACCTGCACTGTGGGCTTGGTTCGCGCCAACCGCACCAGCACATCGGCAAGGCGCCCCTCGAGGTGCAGGCCGTTGTAGAGAATCAGGTCCGCCGCCTGCAGGGCACGGACATCGCCAGGGGTGGCCTTGTAAAGATGCGGGTCAACGCCCGGGCCCATGAGCGCGGTGACCTCTGCACGGTCGCCGGCCACGTTCCTCGCGGCGTCGGCGATCATGCCGGTGGTGGCGACGACCTTCAACGGCGGGGCGGCCGCGGCGGCCGGGAACAGCAATACGTGGACGAGGGCCAGTGCCGAGACGAGTGCGGTGCGGGTCATTCGGCGTTTCCTTTCGGCCGACCATGATGCGTCGGCAACAAACTGTATACAAGTCTACAAACGAGGGTGTCGCAGGAATCAGAATCGCATGGTCATCCCGGCAAAGAGCCGGAGGTCATCGGCGGACTCGGTCAAGCCGATGCCGATGCCGCAATCCAGTTGCACATCCTGGCCGATCCCGAGCGTCAGTCCGGCGTTGGCGGAAGCCTGATAGTCGCCGCGTCGGGCGGCGAGCACGCCGACGTACTCAATGAACCCGCCGAGGTCGCCGAAGAGGTCGCGGCCGAGCGCGGCGGAATGCACAAACTCAAGGTCGTAGACGCGGTCGTCGGCGTCCCACACGAAGTCGAACTCGGCCATCAGGCCCAGCGAGAAGCCCCAGTCCAGTTCCATGGCGAACGGCACGATCAGTCCGCCCTCGATGCGCTCGGGCGCGAATGCCGGGTCCCCAACGGGGAACACGACAAACGGCATGACCGCCAATGCCGTGTCTCCGCCATCGTTGCCCCAGAGATTGAGTTTGAACCGCAGGCCCGCGGGCCCGGGGCCATCGGCGTGGTCCGCTCCGTGCTCATCAATCCATGACCACGGCGCAAGGAGCAGTTGCGCCTCGACGCGCTCGGTGAGGCCGATCTTGATGTTCATCGGAGCAAGGGACCAACGGTCGGTCCGGGCGCCGTCGTCGTCGCGGGTCCACTCCGCGAAACTGAACTCGACCTGGGCGCGACCCGGTTCGACGGTGTAGGGGCTCTCGGTCACGTCGGGCCGGTCGGCCGAGAGCGGGCGGGCGGAGGGGGGCGCGAGTGTGATGATGGAGCAGACTATCCACGTTGGAGCCATAGTATCAGAATGTAGCATATGCTACAGAAAAGTCAAGCCCGCGCGGTTTGCCGAAGACGGCCGGGCGCGGTACGCTCCGTCCGATCATGGCCCGCTCCCCCCGATCCGTCGGCCCCAAGCGATCCGGCGCAGCGGGTGCGCCCGGGGCGGGACGGACCGCCGCGGACACCGCCCGCGCTCACCAGGCGACCCGCAAGGCCCACGCTCAGGAGACGGCCGAGGACTATGCCGAGGCGATCGCGGACCTGATCGAATCTGAAGGGGAGGCCCGGGTTGTGGACTTGGCCGACCGACTGGGGGTTTCGCACGTGACGGTGGTCCGTACCATCGCCCGCCTGCAGCGCGAGGGGCTGGTGGTGACGCGGCCGTACCGCTCGATCCACCTGACCGACCGCGGCCGCGAAATGGCCGAAGATTCTGCTCGGCGGCACGAGGTGGTGGTGCGGTTTCTTCGGGCATTGGGTATCAGCGAGGCGACGGCTCAGGCCGATGCCGAGGGGATCGAGCACCACGTGAGCGAGGAGACGCTGGCGGCTTTTGCGCGATTTGCCGATGGTCGCTGGTCGCCGCGCCGGGGCTGAGGCGCAAAGTTGGAGGTTTCGCGGAATCGGACGACCCACCGGTCGGTCAGAGTACGTATATTGGTTTGCCGAGCCGGCGCGGCTTTGGGAGTCGGGGCGATGGTGCGCGGGCGCGGTGAGATGGAGCGACATCGATGCACCCAGCGGACTCGGTCGGGGCGGCGGCGGGAACAGCAACAGCGCCTCATCAGGGCAACGGGCGAGCAGGATCGGCGCGCCAGGCCGCAATGGCCGAGCGCGTCCGTGCTCGTGTGGCGCGAACGGTCGTCGGCCAGGACACCGTGGTCGAACGCATCCTGATCGCGCTGCTCACCGGCGGCCACCTGCTGCTGCAAGGGGTGCCGGGTCTGGCCAAGACGCTCCTGGTGCACAGCGTGGCCAAAGCGATCGACCTGCAGTTCGGACGCGTGCAGTTCACCATCGACCTGCTGCCTTCGGACATCGTCGGCGCAGAGATTCTTGACGAGGCGACGCGGCAGTTCCGCATTCACAAGGGGCCGATCTTCACCAACCTCCTGCTGGCCGACGAGATCAACCGCGCCACGCCGAAGGTGCAGTCGGCGCTGCTGGAGGCGATGCAGGAGCGGAAGGTAACGATCGGCAACACGACGCACCGCCTGCCCGTTCCATTTCTGGTGATCGCGACGCAGAACCCCGTCGAGCAGGCGGGTACGTTCGAACTGCCCGAGGCCCAACTCGACCGCTTCATGCTCTGCCACAGGCTCGATTATCCGACCAAGGAGCAGGAGGAGGAAGTCGTCCGGCGCAGCCTGAAACTCGGGTTGAACAAGTCGGCCGACGGCGGCGCGGTTCCCAAGAGCGCGTTTGATGCCGTCGACGAGGGGCCCGAACTGCACGTGAAGGACCTGACCAGCGCGATGGAAGCCGTGCAGAGCGTGCACGTGTCGGACGTGTTCCTGCGGCACTGCATCGACCTCGTGGACCGGACGCGCCGCACGACCGACCTTGACCTTGGGTGCAGCCCGCGCGCGGGGATCGCGCTTGCGCAGGCCGCGAGGGCCCGAGCGTTCATCTATGGCCGCGACTATGTGATCCCCGACGATCTCTTCGCGCTGTCCGAGGACGTGCTGCTGCACCGCATGCGCCTGACGTACGAAGCGATGGCCCGCGGCCGCACGACGCGTCAGGTGCTGCGCGAACTGATGGAACAAGTGTCCTGACCTGGTCGAACCGCCCATGCCGGGAGCACGCGCCTGACGCTGCACTCCGACATCCTTGCCGCGCCCGCCGAACTGGCCGCCGATCAGTTCGAACTCGTGCTGCGCCGCATGGCCGACGACCTGACCTATGGCACGGATGCGTCGCGGTTTGTGGGGGCGGGAATCGACTACGCGCAGACGCGCCCGTTTGCCTATGGCGACAACGTGCGGAGCATCGACTGGAAGGTGACCGCGCGGACGGGCCGCTTCCATGTGAAGGAGTACGAAGCGACCAAGCGCTCGCCGCTGTTTGTGCTGGTCGACACGAGCGCATCGATGGCTCTGAGTTCGCTCGGGCCCGGCCGACCGAGCAAGCACGACCTGGCCGTGTGGCTGGGCGCAGCGCTCGCGCTGGTCGGCCTCCGTCGGCGAAGCCCGGTGTCGATTCTCTCCTGCGGCGAGCGCGACACGGGCGCCGAGGGAGCGCCGACGCTCTCGACCGGGCGGGTGTGGCGGCGGATCGAGCAACTGCGTGCGCCCTCGCGCAACGAAGCGACGACGCTCTCGCGGCAGGTCGTGAGGGTCGAATCGCTCGCGCTGCACACGAGCATGGTGATCGTGTTGAGCGACATGCACGAGGCGGGCGCGGTGGAGGCGATCAAGCGGTTGGGTCAGCGTCACGACGCGATGGTCATCCAACTCCGCGATCCTGCGGAGGATGCGCCGCTGCGGGCGGGGTTTGTCCGCGCGCAGGAGGCGGAGACCGGGCGAGAGTTCATGCTGCCGCGCGGGGGGCTGCGGGGCGATGATCTCCGGGCCCAACTCGTCGGCGCGGGCGTCGATCACCTCCTGCTGCGGACCGACGAGCCCGCGATCCCCGCGGTGCGGCGGATGCTGGCGCTGCGAGGCGGCGGCGGTCGGAGGGGCGCGAGATGAAGTGGCGAGCGGCAAGCCTGATCGCGGCCCTGATGATTGCCGCGTGCGCATTTGCGCAAGTCCGCCGCGAGGCTGTTCGCACCACCATCGGCATCGAGGGGCGCGCCGTGTTCCGCCACCCGGCGGGCGAGAAGGTGCAGGCGGTGCCGGTCGACGACAAGGCGCCGGTGGTCGTGCGCATCGCCGATCAGACTCGAGATGGAGAGTACGTGCTGTACGACCTGCGCTTCATCGCGCAGTACGCGGGCGAGTTCGATCTTCGCGACTGCCTTCGGAGGCCCGATGGCACGCCGCTGACGAACGCCGAGCCGCTGCCCGTGTCGATCGGAAAACTGCTGCCCGATGACCACCAGGGCGCGCTGTTCGAGATCGGCGGGGGGCGCCTGCCGCGGCTGGGGGGGTATCAGGTCGTGCTGCTGGTGATCGGCCCGTTGTGGCTCGCAGTGCCGCTGGTTGTGCTCGCGCGTCGGATGGCGCGTCCGCGGCCCGCGCCGCCGCCGCGGGTTGCGCCGCCGCGAACGCTGGCCGACCAGTTGCGTCCGCTGGTGGAATCGGCGATGCGCGGCGAGATGTCGGTTCCGGATCGAGCGCGACTGGAGATGCTGCTGCAGGCCTATTGGCGCGAACGGCTGGGGCTGGGTGCGGGCCTCGATCAGGCGGGGGCGATGTCGGCCTTGCGAGCCCACCCCGATGCCGGTGAGTTGCTGGCCATGCTCGACCGTTGGCTGCACAGGCCGCGGCGTGCGGGCGAGGCCGAGGTTGAGGTGTCCGCCGTGCTTGCGCGGTATCGCGAGGCGCGGCCGGTGGACCTGTCGAGCAACGCCGCCGCCGCGGCGGAAAGGGGGCGCGCATGAGCATCGGGTTCTCGCATCCCTGGGTGATGCTGCTGCTGATCGTGCCGGCCGCGCTGGCGGCGTGGGAACTGACACGCCGCGGCGTGCGCGTGCCTGTGCCTGTCGATCATCGTGAGCACCGGCCGCGCCGGTGGGCCGAGCGGCTGCTCGTATCGGCATCGGTGCTTCCCGCGGTGGTGCTGGCGCTCGTGGTGGTGCTCCTCGCGGGCCCGCAACGCATGAGCCCGCCTGCGCAGGAGCGCGTGCTGACGAACATTGAGATCGTGCTGGATGTCTCGGGCAGCATGAGTTGGCCGATCGGCGGGCAGGAGGGAGTGACGCGATTCACCGCGGCGATGGGCGCGATCTCGGAGTTCCGCAAGATGCGGAAGGACGATGCGTACGGATTGACGGCGTTCGGCGGCGAGGTGATCCGCTGGGTGCCGCTGACGCGCGACTTGACGGCCATCGAGAACGCTCCCAAGTTTCTTGACCCCGCGAGCAACCCGCATCACCTGATGTCCACGCGGATCGCGCACGCGCTCAAGTTCACCATGGGCACGCTGGCCAAGCAATCCGAGGGGGACAAACTGATCGTGCTCATCTCCGACGGCGAGAGCCCGGACCTGAACGGGGGCGCGGCACAGCAGATCGGCAACCAACTGCGCGAAGACGGGATCGTGCTCTATGCCGTGCACGTCGGGAGCGACGAGGTGCCGGGCCAGTTGTACGAGGTGGTGACTCCGACGGGGGGGCAGGTCTTCAGCGCCAACAACCCGCGATCGCTCGTCGGGATCTTCGAGCACATCGACCGGATGGTGCCGGTGCGCATCCGCGCGACCCAGCCCGAGCCGATTGATTTCTTCTTTCCCTTCGCCGCGGCGTGCGCGGCGGCGCTTGCGCTGCACGGGTTGTGTCTGTTCGGTCTTCGGTACACGCCATGGTGACACCGCTGCCGATCATCATCGCGTTGTGCGCCGCGGCCGTGGTCGGGCTGGCGGAGTGGCTGCACGCGCGGCGCATCGCGCGGGTGCGTGGTCTGCTGCTGGGCGGAGTTTCGCCGACGCTCGTTTCGCGGGCCGCGCCGTGGGCGCGTGTTGCGGGGTTCGCGGTGCTTACATGGGGGCTGTCGACGCTATTGACGATCGATGGCGCGCCGCGCGGCAACGCCGCGGAGGGCAAGCCCGTCCGTCGCGTGCTCATCTGCCTCGATGTTTCGCCGAGCATGTACCTTGAGGACGCGGGGCCGAGCGGGCTCATGCCGCGCGGCAAGCGGGCACGGCAGGTACTGCAGTCGGTCTTTGACCGCCTGGACATGACGACGACGCGCGTCACGGTGGTGGCGTTCTACACCGCGGCCAAGCCGGTGGTCGTCGATACGTTCGATCTCGAAGTGGTCTCGAACATCCTCGAGGACCTGCCGCTCGAGCATGCGTTCAAGGAGGGCATGACGAACATGTACTCCGGCGTGCGCGAGGCGGCGCGGATCGCCGAACCCTGGCCGCCGGGCAGCGCGATGCTGATCGTTGTTTCCGATGGCGATACGCTGCCGGACTCGATGCCGCCGACGATGCCGAGGTCAATCGTCGATGCGCTGGTGGTCGGCGTTGGCAACCCGCACCGCGGGTCACAGATCGCGGGTCGGTCGTCGAGACAGGACTCGGCATCGCTCAAACAACTGGCAGCACGCCTCCGCGGCATCTATCACGATGGTAACGCCCAGCACTTGCCCAGCAGCGTTCTGGCGAATCTCCGGATGCTGCGCAATGAGGGCGAGCAGCAGATCGCGCTGCGGACCATCGCGCTGGCGGCGTGCGGCGTTGGCAGTTTGTTCGTATGCGGCATGTCGCCGCTGCTGGCCGTGATGGGCTTGCCGCGGGCAATACGGAGCGCGGAGGGGGCCTCATCGGCCCGCGCGGCCGCGCGTACCGATGAACAACACGGGAACACCGGGCGCGGGTGGACGGTATCAAGTACACTGGTGGGCAACACCTCGGGAGGCAACACATGAAGTCCAAGGTCTACTGGAGCATCTGGGCGCTGGTACCGGTGGCGGTCGGTGCGTGGCACTTGGGGCCCGGGCAGTGCATGATGAAGTGCGACCGCGCGGGCCAGTGTCTGCGCGATGCAGCCTCGGCGGTTGCCAACGAAGACTGGTCGACCGCCGCCGCGGCGTTTGCCGCGGCACGGGACGCCCTGCCCGACGGCGCCAAGGCCGAGGCGCTCCGGTTGTCGATCGAAGAGGCCAAGGCGCGGATCGAGGCCGGCGAGTTCATCGAGGGCGCGCAGCAACTGGAGCAGTTGATCGCCGAGCAGGAGGCCGCGGCAGAGCCTGACACCGCGGCGGTGGAGGAGATGCGCGGCCGACTTGGCGAGGTTGCGTATCTGACGGCGTGGATGATGCGAATCGAGGGCGCGACCGCGGACGAGTGGAAGCCGGAGACCGAGAAGGCTCGCCAGCAGTTCCGACTGCTTGCGGAAACGACCGAGGATGCTGAGAAGGCCGAGACCTACACCAAGAACCTTGAGGCGGCGATCCGCCTTGAGCAGATGGATCTGAGCGAGTTGCTCGCGCTGCCCTTGCCGAAGAAGTGCTGCTCAAACTGCAAGAATTTGTGCGACAAGAAGCGCAAGCAGCGGATGAGCCAGTGCAAGAATCCGGGCGACAAAGACGGTCGCGAGCAGATCCAGAAGGACTCGGCCGACTCGGCGAAGAAGCGCGGCAGCGGCTCATGAGCCGCGCGGGTTGAGCCATACGCGAGGCAAGCATGACCGACAAGATGATCTTCCGAACCCGGTGCTGCGCGCTCCTGGTCGCGGGCGCGGGTGCCGCGGCGTTCGTGCCGACCGCAGCGGCGCAGTACTTCGGAGTCTCGACGCCGGCGATGATGTACTACGGCGATGACGACTCGATGATGGGCGGGCAGGGGATGCCTCGCGGCCGCTCGTTCGACGACGAGATTCCGGACTTTGATCCGTTTGAATCTCGCGGCCGGCGCGGCGCGGGACCGGACCAGGACCCGCGCCTGACGCCGAAGACCGACCTGGGCAAGCGGATCGCGCAGTTGGACTTCACACGCGACCAGCAGTGGGTGCTGGCGGCGCGGGCACGACTCGCAGCGCAGCGGCGCGAGTTGATGTTGAACCCGCCGCCACCTGCGCCGGCCGATGGCGGCGACAAGCCCGCCGGGGCGATGCCCGCGGCGGTCGAACCCGCGCCGGCGGGCGGGGACGCGATGCCCGCGATGCCGGACTTCCCGCTCGATGCGCTGCCCCCGGGGATGACGCCCGAGCAGGCGATGGAGATGGTCCGCGCGGCCATGGCCGAGATGGCCGCGATGGGATTGGACCCCGAGGACATGGACGACGAGGATTTCGGCGACATGGCGATGCCGCGGGGAATGCTCATGACTCCGGGGCAGCCGGGGGCCGGGCCGATGACGCCAGAGCAGATGAAGGCGATGCAGGAGAAGCAGGCGGAGATCACTCGGCAGGCCGAGAGGTTCCGCGTGCTGGTGATCGCGGGCGACTGGCCGGCGGTGGGGGAGTTCCTCGCGACCGAGGCGGGGGAGGACGCGCTGGCCATTTATAATATTATGTTGATGCAACTGCAGATGCGCGACCAGGCGATGACGCCCGACGAAGTCATCGACCTGTCGGACATCTGCCCGGCCGAACTCGATGAGAAGTTCATCGAGAGACTGGGCGCGATCCTGAAGTCGACGCAGCGGCGCGGGAGCCAGGCGGGCGCGGTCGCCGCGAAGATCCGACTGGGCACGCGGCACTTCGGCGGCGAGGACCCGGCGGCGCGGAAGCGCGCGGCGACGCTGCTGGTCGCGGCGGGTCTGCCGGTCGAGGCGCAGGCGTACCTGCCTCCACTGGCGCAGGCCCGCGAGGCAAAGGACCCGGAGTTGCTGAACCTGTACGGGGTGTACTTCGCCGCGTTGGCCAAGGACAAGCAGGGTGCCGAGCGACAGGCGGCGATCGACCAGGGCTGGGACGTGTGCCGCGAGGTGATGCTGATCGAGACTGCGCCCGCGGTCCAACGCGCCAAGGCGCTGGAGCGTGCTCTTGGGTTCCTGGCGGATGTCCCGCAGGAATCGGGCGACGGTTGGCTGGCATCGCTGTTCGCAGACCCCGCGTCGGACGTGGGTTGGAAGGCGATCGACCGAGCCGCGGCGCGGGCCCGCGTGATGCGGCAGCAGCAGCGGCCGGCCGACGACAGACTGAAGGCTCTGCTGCTGGTCCGACGGGTCGGAAACGGTGTTCTTGCGGGGGCGGGTGAGGGCGTGGGCGCGTGGCGCACCGGTCTGAACATGCTCACGGTTTCGATCCTGGAAGAGGCGGAACTGACCCGCGCCCAGCGCCAGCCCAACGAACGCATGCCGGTGATCTCGTCGGACCAGTTGAACAGCGCACTGCCGGATGCGCCGTGGCTCGCGGCGATCGACCCCGGGCTCGCGGCCAAACTCGAGGTCATGGTGGCGTCCACGTCTGGCGGGGCGGGTGACTCGGAGGCGGTGCTGGCGATGATCCGGCCGATCGTCGCGACCGACCCGGAGCGGGCTCGCAAACTGGCCGAAGCGCTCATCGCCGCATGGCCGACGTTTGTCAAGCCGCAGCCGAACTTCAACGAGTACGGCTACTACGGCGGGTACAACCCGTACATGTACGGGCGACGGTACTACGGCGGCTACGGCACAAGCGGTGCAACGCCGCTGACCCGCGCCAAGCAGCGGCGGAATCTTGACAAACTCGCGTGGACGCTGGACCAGTTGCGGACGCTTGGGTTGGGCGACATGCCGAACGCGTCGGTAGTCGAGGCATTCGCCGCGAGCCATTCGGACGCCGAGGTGTACGACCTGCCGGACATCGAGCGCGTGTTCGGCGGCGTGGGCTCGTTGAGCAACGAACTGCGGCGGTCGCTCGCCGCGAACATGCGGTCGCGGCTGGTGTCGACATGGCGCAACCCGCAGATCCAGCAGCAGAACCAGACCCGGCGCAACGACCGCGAGATGGCGCAGGAGGTCCTGCGCGGCTACGACGTGGCGATCGCGTTGCTGCCGCCGATGGATGCATCGGCGGACCCGGCGGCGTGGGAAGGGGCGTGCACGCTCGCCGACCTGATGTTCGACAAGTCAGAGTTCCTCTACGGGCAGAAGGCCGACCTGGCGACGTACTCGGAAGTGCGCAACCAGGCGTTCTATCACTATGCGCGGGCCGCGGCGATGTACCGCGACGCGCTGGCGACGGGGCTGATCAAGCCTTCGGCGCGGATCTTCGTGCAGTGGTTCTCTTCGGCTCTGGGCGCGAGCGACCTGGCCCAACTGACCCGGCAGGACGCCGCGGATTCCGACCAGGTTGGCGCGGTGCGCGCGGCGATTGAACGTCTGCCCGACGGGCAGGCCCAGCGTCACATCGGGCTGTTTGCCAAGGAGATCGTCTCCAATAGCCAGCGGACCAACCCTGAACTCAAGCCGCGGTACATGCGGCACGCCGCGGCAGTGATCGGTGATCATCCCGATGGCAAGTCGATCCGCGAGCGCGTGGCGTATTACGACGACCTGCTCCGCGAGATCGAGTTGACCGTAAGCGTGGACGGTCCGACGCAGGTCGGTCATGGCGACGCGTTCGGCGCGCACCTGGCGGTGTGGTGCACGCGTGCGGTCTCGCGCGAGTCGGGCGGGTTCGGGAAGTACCTGCAGAACCAGCAGTGGCACCCGATGACAGGCCAGCAGGTGGATTTCCGCGACGACCTGGAGAAGCAGATCCGCGAGACGCTTTCGGAGCGGTTCGAGGTGCAGACGGTGTACTTCCACAAGCCGCAGGTTCAGCCCATCAGCCTGCCGCGGGCGGGGTGGGAGCAATGGCCACTGGCGTACATCCTGCTCAAGCCGCGGGATTCGAGCGTGGACCGGATCGTGCCGCTGAAGATGGACATGGATTTCTCCGACGGGCAGGGGATGGTGATCCTGCCCGTGACATCGCAGGTTGTGCTGATCGATTCGAAGGACCGGCAGGGCGCGGCACGCACCCTGGGCGAGGCATCGGTCGAGCAGGTGCTGGATGCGCGGAGCGCGATCGGCGAAGAGTCGTCGGGCGTTCTGCGGCTGGAGGTGCGCGCCAAGGGCAAGGGTCTCGTACCGACGCTCGACAAGATCGTTGATCTTGCCGCGATGCGCGGTTACGAGGTTGTCAAGACCGAGGACCAGGGTCTGAACATTCTGGAACTCGACACGTCCGGCGAGACCGTGGTGCCGGTGACGGAGCGCGGCTTTTCGCTGGAGATCAGGCCGACGGTCGCCAAGCCGACGTCGTTCACTTTCCCGACGGTCCGGTTGGCGGATGCAAAGGTCGCGCTCAAGCACTACGCCGATGCGGACATCGTCGATGCGCAGCCGACCATCGCGGTCGCCGGGATCGCGGGCCGCAGGCCGTGGTGGCTGGCGCCGGCGGTGGGGGGCATCACCGGCGCGCTGGTCGCGGCGGTGCTGCTGTACATCCGCGCGCGGCTGCGTCGGCGGCCGTCCGCCCCGCCGCCGCGACTCGTCGTGCCTGATCATCTGTCGCCGGTCGGCGCGATCGCCCTGCTGCGGCGGGTGCTGAACGGGCCCGATCTGGCGCTGTCGGCCCCCGAGAGGGCGCAACTGTCCGCCAAGATCGAGGAACTCGAGCAGCAGTACTTCGCACCGCCCAACGGCCACGGTGCGCCCCCGGCCAACCGCGAACTGGTCGGCGTCGTGCGCGAGTGGGTGGGTCGGGCGGTGCGGTAGCGGTCAGTCGGCGGGCGCGATATCCAGCCTCAGCACCGCGTAGCCATCGATCTCGAAGTGCTCGACCACAATCTCGACCTCGCGCTCCTCGGTCAGGGTCAGAAAGCCGCTGTCGCGGGTCGGCGCGTGCCAGGTCCAGTTCTCGATGATCGGCTGGCCATCGGCCAGCACGCGGATGCCGTCATCCGACAGTGTCGTGAATCGCCACGCGCCCTTGCCGAGCGTGAGCCTTGTGCGGGCGATCATGCCGAAGTGATCTCGGCCGGGGAACTTGTCGCGATCCGGGCCGGCCCACGGCTGATCGCGCGGCCCGCCGTTGCCGTACGCCAGGTCAAGCCCGCCGATGGTCACGCGCTGCGCGGCAGTGCTCGCGGCGAGCGCACGCCACGCCGCGAGGTCCGAGCGCGGGTCGGTCTTCCCGTCCCACGCAAAGAACGCCGCATCCCACTCCGCGGCGATGATCGTGCCGCGGATGCGGTATTCGGTGCCGCGGGTGTGGAGCGTGAAGTCATAGGGAAACACGCCCGACTTCTGCGCCCTGCGAGCAATGGTGACGGTGACAGGCAGTCGCGCCGGTTCGCGCGGAGCGCCGCGCCTGTTGGCCTCTCGCGTGAACATGTGTGCTTCGACAGAGTCGAGCATCGCCAGTTCGGGCTCGGCCTTCAGGTCGTCGCCCGCGCCGAAGACCTCGTAGGTGTGGGTTGCCGCGCCGGCGCTGCGCAGCCGGACCATCGGGGACTCGTGATCCCACGGGCCCCACTGGCCCATGACGATGTTGTGTCGGCCGCGCAGGTGCGGCCGCGCGCCGACCGGGCGCGACTTGCCGATCCGCGGCAGTTCCTGTCGCGGCGCGAGCGTGTCGGCGTTTCCGTCCCATGTCTCCATGAGTTCGCACGCGGCCGGAACGACCCTCTCCACGCCGATGCCTGTGTCCACGGTCGCCGTGTTGCCGGTGTAGACCGTGCCATGGATGCGGCTGCCATCGCCTTCATCGCGGATGTGCAGGCCCACCAGCGAGCGATCGGTGGCGATTCGGCCGAACGGATGCGAGGCATCGATGGTGAAGGTGTTGTGAGCGATTACATTTCCCCTGACGCCCTTGTAGTTGGCCTTGCCCCAGGCCTTGGTCTCAAAGTCGCCGTGCGCATCCCACCACAGATGCACGCCGCAGCGGTTGTTGATGAAGCGGTTGGCGACGATGAGGTTGTTGGCGCCGTGCTCGATGTTCACGCCGCCGCGCTCAAGGCCATAGGCCATCTCGCCGTTGCCGACAAACTCGTTGCGTGTGATGATGGTGTCCTGTGAGTAGCCGCCCCAGATGCCGCAGATGGCGTTCTCGACGAAACGGTTGTCGATGATGCGGTTGCCGAAGGAGAAGGTCATCTCCAGGCCGTGCGCGGGGGCATAGGAAAGGTCGTTGCCGGCGAAGAGGTTGTCGTTGCAGCCCTTGCGGGCAAAGTCAAAGTCGGCCGCCGCGCCCTCGCCGTTGAGCGCTTCGAGCCCTGCGAATCCGAAGATGCCATCGCCGCCGTGCGTGCACGAGTTTTCGACGATGGTGTTGTTCGAGCACTGCTCGAACATCAGGATGCCCGCTGAATCCTGCCCGCGGTTGTATTTGCCCTCGGAGTGGCCCCGCACGCAGAAGTCGAAGGCGTTGCGCTCGATCTGGTTGAATGAGGAGCGGAACATGCCCAGCCCCCAGCCCGAGAGGAACGAGCAGTCGTTGTCGTAGAGCCACCCTTCGCCGACGGAGTGCAGCAGGATGCCGTTCTGGCCGCGGCGGACGCGCACGCCGGATATTCGAGGCTGCAGCGCCCGTCGGATGTACACCGCCGCTCCGTGCTGTGTTGCCCACTCGTCGTTGTCGTTACGGTGCGGAAAGAGCCAGTCCGACGAGTCCTCGGCCTCGGGGGTGGACTTGAGCCGCTGGCGGTAGTTGTCGGACAGGTCCGCGCCCTCGATGGTCAGGCGATCGCACTCCGTCGCCCAGATGCCGACCTTGAACCCGTGGATGCGGGCCCCCCGGATGGTCACATCGTGCGCCCCATCGATTCGAACTCCGATCCCGGCATATCGATCCCACGGGCCATCGGGCATCTCCGCCGGACGCGGTCCGCCCCAAAGGGCTGAACCATCCTTGAACTGGAGGCTGATTCCCGATGTCCGGATGTGAATCACACCGTTGCCATCCGCATCGGCGATCGTGGCCGCGGGGTCGATCTCCACGATGCACGAGTGGGTGATCTCAGTGTTGTCCGCGGTCACACGAACAACCGGCGGATCGACGACTGTCAGGGCGGCGACGAGAAGCGTGCACAGCATGCCGAACTCTAGCGGCGGTGCGATCGGTCGCGCCCGGGTATGCTGTCGGGCCTATGGCCGAGATCCGACTCGAGAGCGTCACCAAGGTCTATTCCCGCGGCGGCGATGCAGCGGTCGACGCGGTGTCGCTCGCCGTGGCCGATGGGTCGTTCACCGTCCTGGTCGGGCCATCGGGGTGCGGCAAGTCCACGACGTTGCGGATGGTGGCGGGGCTCGAGGATGTGACGGCCGGGCAGATCGTGATCGGCGGGAAGCGCGTGAACGAGGTCGCGCCGCGCGACCGCGACATCGCGATGGTGTTCCAGAACTACGCGCTCTATCCGCACATGACGGTGCGAGAGAATCTCGGCTTCGCGCTGAAGATGCGCAAGACGCCGCGGGAGGAGATCGACCGGCGCGTGCGTGCCGCGGCCCAGACGCTGGGCATCGCGGAGTTGCTGGACCGCAAGCCCGGCCAACTCTCGGGCGGTCAGCGCCAGCGCGTGGCGGTGGGCCGCGCCATCGTGCGCGAGCCCAAGGCGTTCCTGTTCGATGAGCCGCTGAGCAACCTCGATGCCCGGCTGCGCGTCTCGACGCGCGCCGAACTCAAGGCCCTGCACCAGAGACTGCGAACCACCACGCTCTATGTGACCCACGACCAGGAAGAGGCGATGACGCTGGGCGATCAGGTCGTGGTGATGTGCGGCGGCAAGGTGCAGCAGGCGGGCCCGCCGATGGAGATCTATCGCCGGCCCGCCAACCGGTTCGTCGCGGGATTTCTCGGCACGCCGCCGATGAACTTTCTGCCGGGCACGCTCAGCAAACCCGGCGAGTTCGACAACACGCACTTTGCAAGCGAGGCGATCAACCTTGTGAACGAGCCGTTTGTGTTCTCGTTCGGGCGCGAGCGGTCGGACCGGCTCAAGACGCACCACGGCGCGCCGGTCGTGCTGGGAATCCGCCCGCAGGCGCTCGCGCTGGCAGCGGAGCAGGAACAGGGGCGCGACTTTCCCGACACCAATCAGTTCGTGTGCGAGTTGCTGGTCGTCGAGCCGCTGGGCGACGTGATGGACCTGGTCTGTCAGGCCGTCAGCGGGGAGCGCATCGTGGCGCGGGTTCCCGCGGTGGATGGACTGAGGGCGGGCACGACCATCCGGCTGGAAGTGCAACCCGAGCGGTTGCACGTGTTCGAACCCGGCGACTTCGGCGCTGCGCTGCTCTAGAGCAGGCCGGCGAACACGGAGACAGAGGGTGATCTACGTCTTCTTCGCCATTGGCGCCATCCCGGTCGGTGCCTTGCTCTGGTCGATTGTCAGCCTCTGCTGGCATCGTCCGCGGCTCCTCAAGCAGGAACTGCTCTCAATGCTCGGCGCGTTCCTGATGTTTCCGATCCTGATCCTGTACATCGGCCTGATGGAAATGGGGGTCCGATCGCTGGTCAGTCTGCCGGGGCTGGTGTTTGGAGCGGTCTTCGTGACGGGCGTAACGTTGTTTGTCCGCGCGGAAGTGCTCAAGGCCCGCGACCGCCGCATCGCGCTGTGGGCGTGCGGCGAGTGCGGGTACGACCGCCGCGGCATCAACGGCCCTTGCCCGGAGTGCGGCAGCGCCAAGCCGCCGGAAAGGCCGTCGTAGGGCGTTCATCTCTCGCTGCGCGGCGAGGGGTCATTCCGCGGGATGTCGGGCCATGCCGAGCACAATCGCACTTCTGCAACTGAGCGCGTTCGCGGCGGCGGTTCTCGGCGCTTCGACCGCGCGGTCGCAGCAGGCGGATGCCAACCGCTTGAAGAATCCCGGGGCTGAGGAAGTATCGAGAGTTGATGAATCGCAGCCGGCCGCGTGGACCGCCGCGAAGGCTCCTGCGGCGGGCCTGGCAATGCGCCTGGATGAGCAGTTCGTGCGGGCCGGTCGCCGGTCGCTGTTCATCGGGAACACGCACGTCTACGCGGAATCGCAGTTCAACAACTGGGCGCAGAGAGTCGAAGGCTGGAAGGCGGGCGAGACCTACGTGTTCGCCGCGTGGGTGAAGACCGACCGCGCCGAGAGCGCGAGCATTTGCGTGCAGGTCTGGGACGAGGGCGGGAAGATCCTGGTGGCGTACGCGACATCCGAATCCCTGACGGGGACGCGCGAGTGGCAGAAACTCGCGACCGGCCCGCTGACGATCCCCGCGCGGGCTGGCGCCCTTGTGGTTCGGGCGGGGTTGACCGGCCGCGGCCGGGCATGGTTCGATGAACTGAGCCTTCGGCCCGAGGATGTGCCGGATGTTCCCAAGCCGCCGGAGGAACGCGGGGCCAACCTTGTGATGAATGCCGGCATCGAGGAGTCCGATGCGAAGCACGAGGATGAGCCGCGTTTCTGGGTCAGGGCGCAGGTCGCCGCGCCGGGCCTGGAGATGCGCCGCGTGACGGAGGGGGCGCGTCGTGGCAACGCCGCGCTGCTGATCAACAATCCGCAGCGATTACCCGACGAGGCAACCAACAACTGGGCGCAGTCTGTGCCCTATGACCTGGCGGGGCGCATCGTGCGGGTTTCCGGGTGGGTCAGGACAGAGAACGCGCAGGGCGCGTACATCTGCGTGCAGGGTTGGGCCGACGCGGCCCATATGCCATCCTTCGGCAGCACGGAAGTGATCAAGGGCACGCAGGAGTGGAAGCGAGTGCAGTCCAAGCCGGTCCGACTGTCGCCGAATGTCACCATGGTCACGGTCCGCGCCGCGCTCACGGGCACAGGCAAGGCCTGGTTCGACGACATCATGCTCGAACTGGCGGACGATGAGCCGCTGGAGTAGGCGATCGCGGCGATCAGGGACCATTGGCGCACGATCAGCGTCCAGAGTCTCCGGGCCTGCTCCTACACTGGGCTCGCATGGCCGGACCCGCAGCCCACGACTCGAAGGACGCAGCGCCGCTTGCCGCGGCCGCGCTGAGCACGCTCGCCAATCACGGCGGGGCGACCGAGCAGGTCGTCGCGCAGTTGCGCGATGGGCTCAAGGGTCGGCGCGCGACGGTGGTGCTGCTGTTCTTCACGACGCACCACGCGCTGGCCTCCGGGCACATGGCGTCGCAGGTTCGTTCGGCCATCGGGCCCGGCGCGCTGCTGGGCGTATCGGCCGAGTCGGTGCTGGCGGGGGCGCAAGAGGTCGAGAACGGGCCGGGGGTGGCCGCATTGGCGTTGAGCCTGCCGGGAGTGCACGCCGAGGTGTTCCGGACGGACCAATGGCCCGAGTTCAAGGAGCCGCCGACCAGCGATGAGCAGTTGCGGTCGCTGGCGCGGGCGGCGGGCATGGACAGGCCCGACCACCGAGCGACATTTCTGTTCGCCGATCCGTTCTCGGTGCCGATGATCACCATCCTGCCCGCGCTGGCACGGGCCAGGCCGTCGATGCGGAACGCGGATGCACACGGCGGAACACCGGCGCCGATTCTGGGCGGCATGGCAAGCGCCTCGGCGCGGCCGGGCGGCAACCGCTTGATCCTCAACGACACGGTCGCGGCATCGGGCGGCGTGGGCGTATCGCTCTCCGGGCCGGTGCGCGTCGATGCGCTGGTGTCGCAGGGGTGCAAGCCGATCGGCCAACCGCTGGTCATCACCTCGGGCAAGGGGCAGATGATCTCGGGGCTGGGTGGCAGGCCGGCGATGCAGGTGCTGGCCGAGATCATCGAGTCTCTGGATGAGCAGACGCGCGAGCGCATGAAGAAGGGATTGTTCGTCGGTCGCGCGGTCACGGAGTACAAGGCCCGCTTCGGGCGCGACGACTTCCTCATTCGCAATGTGATCGGCGTGGAGCAGTCCAGCGGGTCCGTCGCGGTGGCGGACCTGCTGCGCGTCGGGCAGACGATCCAGTTCCACGTACGGGACGAGGCGACCGCGTCCGAGGACCTTGCCCTGCTGCTCGATGCCCAGCAACTGCGCGATGACCCTTTCGCCGGGCTCTTGTGCACCTGCAACGGGCGCGGATCGCGCTTGTTCTCCACGCCCAGCCATGATGCCGCGATGATCACGCGCGCATTTGCGCGGCCGCGCGAGGCCGACCTGTTCACACCGGCCGCGCCGGGCGAGGACCCGACCGAGCCGCAGCCGGTGGCGCGGCAGTTCATGCCTCTGGCGGGGTTCTTCGCGGGCGGGGAGATCGGGCCGATCGGCGAGGGCGTGTTCGTGCACGGGCAGAGCGCGGCGCTCGCCCTTTTTCGTCCGCCGGTCATTTGAGCGGGTGCAGCCCGGCCTCGTCGCGCGCGCGGTTCCAGGCCAGCAGGGCGGGTGGGTGGTCCTTGGCGAGTTTGATCAACTGGCTCGCCGAGCACTCGAGCCGAAGGCCGGCCTTGCGAGGGTCCCACCCGCACGCCGCGATCACGTCGAGCGCTTCGGCAAGCAATGCCGGGAAGTCCTCGTGTTCGGGGTTGCAGGCGATGCGTCCGCTCTTCACACGGGACTTCCACAACGCCGAGCCGATCTCGCCGATGGGCACGCCGGTGCGCACAGCGCACGCGAGCGCGAGCCGCAGGCGTCGCAGTGCGACACGCTTGTTCTCCCCCTGGCTGCGCCGCTCGCCCGCATGGGCCCGCACGCCTGACGGTTCGTGCTCGAGTTCCACAAGCGTCTCGACCTTGTTGCGGTTCTGCCCGCCCGGCCCGCCGGTGCGGCCCGTGCTCACGCGGCATTGGCGCAGCAGGAGTTCCTCGTCGAGGCACGCGGGATGATGCCAGCGAACCTCCTGCGGCTTGGCGTTCATGCCGCCCCCGCCTGCGCCGAGCCGTGAAACGCGATCGATGGCGACGCGGTCATCGACCAAGCGTCGCCGCGCCAGCCGCGTGCGGCCAGCACCTCGTGCCCGAGCGCGGCGACCATCGCGGCGTTGTCAAGGCAATACTCCATCCGCGGCAGGCGGACATCGACCCCGCGGGCAGCGCCCAAGACAAGCAGCCGCTCGCGGAGAAGCGAGTTCGCACTGACACCGCCGCCGACCAGCAGCACGCGGCATGCCGGGTGCCTGTCGAGCGCGCGTTCGACTTTGAGCACCACAGCCGAGGCCGCGGCCTCCTGAAATGTCGCCGCGACGTCCGCCGCGATCATCATCGGGCCGTGCTCGGGCTCGCCGCGGGCCTCGCGCCGGGCCCGCGCCTGCGGGCTCTCGGGCACACCGCGGAAGGCGTAGAGCGCGGCGGTCTTGAGACCGGAGAACGAGAAGTCGAGCGAGTCGGGCGCGATACGCGCCAACGGAAACCCGGGCCGGTGCGCGCGGCCTGTGCGTGCGAGGCGGTCCAGCGCGGGCCCGCCGGGGAAGGGCAGACCGAGAATCGTGGCGACCTTGTCGTACGCCTCGCCGACCGCATCATCGATCGTGGCGCCGATGCGTTCCGCGCGCGTTGGCGAATCGCACACGTACATCGACGTGTGCCCGCCGCTGACGACCAGCCCCAGTGCCGGCCAGCGCGCAGGCTCCGGCTCGTCGCCGGCAGGCCCGATGGACCCGGCGACAAGGTGCGCCTGCACGTGATCGACGCCGACCACCGGCACGCCCAGCGCCCACGCCAGGCCCTTGGCCGCGCCGACACCCACGAGCAGCGAGCCGATCAATCCCGGTCGATTGCCGACGGCGACGGCGTGCAGATCTCGCTGCGCAATACCGGCATCGGCCAGCGCGCGGCGCACAACGGGCAGAACGCGCTCGGCGTGCGCGCGGCTGGCGATCTCCGGCACGACGCCGCGGTACTCCTCGTGCAGGTCGTGCTGCGACGCGATGATGTTCGAGAGCACGGCGCGACCGCCGCGAACCACCGCCGCGGCGGTCTCGTCGCAGGAGGTCTCGATGCCGAGCACGAGGCGTGAGGCGTCGACCGCGCTCACCGGCTGTTCCCCTCAACCTCGACATCGGCCTGCAGGAGCCAGCGTTCCAGGTCCTGCCCCGTGATGCGCAGTGTCGCGACCGTGTTGCCGTCGCGGTCGCGGATCACCACACGCCCGCCATCGAGTTCGATGTCGTCGGGCCAAAGGTCGACGCGCGGCGGTTTGGCCTCGCCTGTCGCGGCGGCCGATTCGAGCGCGGTGATCCGCTTGTCGATCCGTGCGAACTCAAGCCCGAGCAGTTCGCGCGAGCGCTCCAGCCTCCGCAACTCCGCCGCGGCGATGGCCTTGTCGGCGGGGACCGCCTCGCTCACCGGCTGCCAGGAGCCGGTATCGACGCGGGATTGCGCCGCGCGGAGCGCGGCGGCAAGTTGGGAATCGCGCGCCTCGCGGGCGATCCAATCCGGCGAGCCCCAGTCCTGTGCGGGCGGGGGCGCGCCATTGCCGGTGATGGCGTCGAAGTCGCGACGACGCAGGAAGCGTGCCTGCAACTCGTCATCGCTCACGGGAACATAGAACCCGGGGCTGGGGTCGACGCCCCAGATCGCGGAATCGTCAGTTCTCTGGATGAGTCGGCCCGAGGGCAGGTAGTACTTCTGCGTGGTGAACTTCAGGTGGCCGTTGCGTTGGCGGTCGAGCGGAACCACCGTCTGCACCAGCCCCTTGCCGAAGGTGCGTGTGCCGACCACGACGCCGCGGTTGTGATCCTGGATCGCGCCCGCGAGAATCTCGCTGGCAGAGGCGGAGGAGCCATCGACGAGCACGCACACGGGGAAGTCGGTCGCGGGGCCGCCCCGGCGAGAGCGGATGACCTGCTCGCGCATCGCGCGACCGCGTACGGAGACGATGACACCCTCATCCAGGAATGCGTCCGCGATGCGTTCGGCCGCATCGAGTACGCCGCCGGGGTTGCCGCGCAGATCGAGCACCAGCCCGCCGAGCGTCCCGCCGGCAGACCTTCGCGCATCGGCCAAGGCCGCGCCGAACTCCTCCGGCGCGGTCGGGGTGAACTGGGTGATGCGGATGTAGGCGACCTTGCGGGCCGGGTCGAGCAGGTACTCCCAGCCGCCGTTACCCGCGCCCGACCGTCGCAGGCCGCGGACCGACTTGTTGGTGATCTGCCTCCGCGCAAGGGTGTAGGTGGTCTCCTTGCCGCCGCGCAGCACGACAAACGAGACCTTCGTGCCGGGCACGCCGGTCAGCATCTTCACGCACTCATCGCTGGTCAGGCCGAAAGTGCTCTTGCCCTCGACGCTGATGATGCGGTCGCCCGAGAGAATCCCCGCTTCCATCGCGGGCGAGTCCTCCAGCGGCGTCACGACCGTGAGCCAGCCATCGCGCATCTCGATCTGGCAGCCGATGCCGGAGAACTGACCGGTCATTTGCTTGGAGAACTCGGCGGCGTCCTCGGGCGCGATGTACTCGGCGTAGGGGTCATCCAGCGCGCCGACGAGGCCGGCGATCGCCCCCTGCTGGAGTTTGGCGGTGTCGATGGCATCGACGTACTGGGCGCTCAGCACGCGGTACACCTCCGCGATCGGATCGGTGAACCCACGTGAGCCCGGCTGGGCCATGGCGGCCAGCCGCGCGGCCATGACGCCGACCAGGAACACCATGATCATCGTCAGGAGCGTCAGCCGGGTCACGGCTCCGTGTCGGGCGAGCGGGCGGTCGGTCGGCATGTGGGCCTCCTTGCGGGGCATTATTCGCCGGCCGCGGCGGCCGGAACGGCCGGGCGTGCCGCGCGGGGTTGCACGGGCCGGCCGCCGCTACACTGTGCGTGCCATGGCGTACACCGTTCTTGCTCGACGTTACCGATCCCAGTCCTTTGACGAGGTGGTGGGCCAGGAAGCCATTGCCAACACGCTGCGCACCGCCATCAAGCAGAACCGCGTGGCGCACGCGTACCTGTTCACCGGCACGCGCGGCGTCGGCAAGACCTCCATGGCCCGCATCTTCGCCCGTGCGCTCAACGCCGTCGATGACAGCGGGAAGGAAAACCCGGACATCGCCGCGGCGATCATGCGCGGGCAGGACACCGACGTCATCGAGATCGACGCGGCGAGCAACACCGGCGTCGAGAACGCGCGCGACCTGATCAACAACGCCCAGTATCGCCCGATGCGCGGCCGAAAAAAGGTCTACATCATCGACGAAGTGCACATGCTCTCGACGCAGGCGTTCAACGCGCTGCTCAAGACCATGGAGGAGCCGCCCGAGCACGTGGTCTTCATCCTGTGCACGACCGAGACGCACAAGGTTCCGGCGACCATCCAGTCGCGCTGCCAGCGGTTCGACTTCCGCAACATCGCGACCGCGAAGATCGCCGAGCATCTTCGCGAGGTTCTCAAGGGCGAGGGCATCAGCGCCGAGCCCGAACTGGTGCACATGGTCGCGCGGCTGGGCAACGGGTCAATGCGCGATGCGCTCTCGCTGCTGGACCGCCTGCTGGCCGCGGGAGAGAAGAAACTCACCGTCAAACTCCTGGACCAACTCATCGGCACGCCCGACCGCGACCTGACGGGCGCGGTTGTCAAGGCGATCGCCGAGGGCGATGCCGCGGGCGCGCTCCGCAACGCCGATGCGCTCCTGCATCGCGGCGTCTCGCCCGAGCAACTGCTCAACACGCTGGCCGATTCCTTCCGCGACCTGATGGTCATCAACGTCTGCGGAACCGAATCGGATCTGGTCGAACTGGGCGACGAGCCCCGCAAGCAGGCCGCGGCGATGGCGCGGCGGTTCGACGCCGCGGGGCTGACCCACCTGATCGCGATCTGCGACGGCGTGCGCCGATCGGCACGGGACTTTGCCGGCGGTCGCGCCCTGCTCGATGCGGCCATCGTCCGCATGGCCATGGCCGACAAGATGGCCGACGTCGCGGCACTGATCGCCGGGGCGGCAACCGCCAACGGGAGTGCCATCGGAAAAAAATGAGCCCGGGGGGGGGGCGGGGTGAAGAACACGCCGGAGACGTGCCGGCGGCCCGAGTCGAGAGTTCGGCGACCGAATTCGTGCCGCGGCAACCCACCTTGGCTCCGGCGGCCGAGGCGCCGCCTCCGATGGCCCCTGCTGAGCCTGCGGCGGCGACCACGCCGATGCGGGCTGTGGAGCCCGCGCCCACGGGTGACCTGTGGGCGAGGGTGCTGCGCGGGCCGGGCGTGACGGCGGTGTTGCGGACGATCCTGAGCAACCTGCGCGTGAAGTCCGCCGATGCGGCGAGCGGGCGCGTGGTCATTGTGGGCGAAGCGAAGTATGCCGAGTCGGCGCGCTCGCGACAGGGGATGATCGTCGATGCGCTCCGCCGCGAAATCGGCCGC
The DNA here is from genome assembly GCA_019636495.1 of Phycisphaeraceae bacterium. GTDB lineage: Bacteria > Planctomycetota > Phycisphaerae > Phycisphaerales > UBA1924 > JAHBXL01. The sequence continues at coordinate 39,111 of JAHBXL010000001.1, forward strand.
GGTGTCGAACTGATCATCGAAGCGGAGGTCTCGGACACGGCCGATGACGTGCCCGAGGCGCAGGCCGCAGTGGAGGCCCCGACCGATCGGCCGGAGGGCGGTCCCGATTCCGCGCAGCCTGCGGCCCCGGCGAGCCCGCCACAGACATTTTCGGAGCATCCGTTGATCCGCGAGGCCATGGAACTGTTCGGCGCTCGTATTGTGGATGTGCAGCACCGTCGTCCGGCCGCCCAGTCGTGAGGTGACAGGAGTCCCGATGTTCGAGCACCTGAAGATGGCCGGCACGCTGGCCGGCCTGATGAAGAACAAGGATGCTCTCCGCGAGGCGGGAGAGCGCATCAAGAGTCGACTCGCCGAGGCCCGCGCTTCGGGCAGCGCGGGAGGCGGCGCGGTCCACGCCACCGCCAGCGGCGAGATGAAGATCGTCTCCATCCGCATCGAGCCCGCGCTGGCATCGGGAATGACCGACCCGGCGAACCATGCTCTGGCCGAGCAACTCATCGCGGAGGCCGTCAACAACGCTCTCGAGCGGGCCAAGGACATGGCTCAGAGCATCGCCATCAAGGAGGCCGATGCGCTCGGCCTGCCCGGGCTGGGCGGGCTCGCGGGATTGATCGGCAACTGAGCCGCGCGGCCGCGGCCGGTGCGGTACCATGCAACCCTCGACGATCGGCCACGGATAGGCACCTGCATGCGACGACGACTCATCACCGGCACGCACTCGTCGTTTGAGGGGATCAACGCCACGCCTCTCATCGACGTGGTCATGTGCCTGATCATTTTCTTTCTTGTCGTCGGCAAACTCGCGACCGACCGCGGCTTTGCCGTGCTGCTCCCCAGGAGCATCGCCGGGCAGGAGGAGACCGCGGCGACGATTCTGATCGTGACCGTTGCGCCCCACCCCGAGGGTCGGCAGCCGACCGGATCGATCTGGGACCGGCTTGGCATCACGGTTCAGGCCGATGGCGAGGAGTGCCCGGACGTGGCGTTCCTCGAATCCGCCGTCCGTGCGAAACTCGCCGCCGATCGGAATGCCTCGATCCAGATCCGCGGCGACTCAGGCCTCCAGTTCGGCCAACTCGAACCGGTTTTCCGCGCGTGTGGGCAGGCGGGAGCGCGAAAGGTCAACCTCGCGGCGGAGAAGCAGCCATGAGCGCCAAGCGCCGCCGCGGCCGCGTCTCCGTACTCCGGCGGCGCGATGCCCTGCACAACTACACGATGCACTTCGGGCCCAACATGACGCCGATGGTGGACATCGTGATGGTCATCCTGATCTTCTTCATGGCCACCGCCGCGTTCATGGGCAACGAGTGGTTTCTCCGCGCGGCGATTCCCTTCGAGGCGGGGCGAGGCACCAGCCTGACCAAACCCAACGACCCGCTCGCGCTGCCTCTCAAGCCCCTGGAGATCCTGCTCGGCGTTACGCCGGAGGGCGTCACGACCGTGTCGTTCCTGGACCTGCAGAACGCGAGCGTGGACCAGTTCCTGGCACGGATCGCGCAGTTCCCCCGCAACGAAACGACCGCGGAACTGGAGGTCGTCATACGTCCCGACCCGCGAGTGCCCTACCCCGACGTGATCCGCGTGCACGCCGCGTGCGATGCGGTGGGAATCTACAAGGTCGGCATCACGGTGCCGCGGGGGGCTCCGGGCGGGCCGCCGACGCCGCCCTGATTCTCCGGGCCCGCCGCCGCCGCGAGGCTTCCGCGATGACAAGCCCGGCGAGAAAGTCGTACGTCGCATGGGCGATCATCGCGGCGTAGAGATGGCCCGTGAGCATCACCATTCCGTGAAAGAGCGCGGCGAAGATGCTTGCGAGCGCGGCGCTGCGCCAGCCCTGCACGGCGTGTGCCGCGCCGAAGGCGATGCACGCAACGACGATGGCGAGGGCGTGCGACCCGGTGGCGCGGGTCAGGAGTTCGGCGAGCACGCCTCGATAGGCGACCTCCTCCGCAATCCCGGCCATGATGCACACCAGCGCGTAGGGAGCCAGTTGGCCGGGGTCGCGCCAATCGTCCATCGAGACCCGCTCGAGCCGCGTGCGCATGGCGCGATCGAGCCTGCGGATGCGCGCGGAAAGCGCGCCCAGCGTCAGAATCAGGAACACGGCGACCGCCGCGGCGTCGATCCACGTCGGCGACCACCTTGGGAACAGGTGCACGGCTTCGATCCGGGCGACGGTGAGCGATACCCCCATGAGCACCGCGAGCGTGACGATAGTGTTGATGTGCACCGCGCTGCGCTTCGGCAGCGGAACCTTGCCCGAGTTGAGCGCGTGCGCGGAGCGCGCGGCCAGCGCGGGCAGCACGAGCACCATCGCCGCGATGTAGAACCAGCCGACCATGGCCCTGCCTGCTCCCGTGCTCGTGTCTGCCGGCCTGCGACGCCGTGCCGCACGCGGGGAGCGTACCTTACTCGGCCGCTGTGCGATGGCCCCAGTGTCCCGATGTGATGCAGCCCATGGACATCTCCGTACTCATTCCGACCTACGGCCGCGCTGCGAAACTCGCGCGCTGCCTCGCCCGTCTGGCCCGTCAGGACCTCGACCACGCGAGGTTTGAAGTGCTCATCGGCGTCGATGGGCGCGACGAGGCCAACGAGCCCGATGATGAGGCCGCTCAGGCCGTGCACGCTCTGGCGTCGACCAGCGCTGGTGCGATGCGTGCGGTCGTGCACGAGTTCGATCACGCCGGGCCGGGTGCAACGCGGAACAAACTCGCGCGATTCGCCAAGGGCCGGTTACTGCTCCTGCTGAACGATGACGTACTCCCGGAACTGAACCTGCTCTCGTTGCACCTTCGCGCTCACAGCGGCCGCGCGGGTCGCGCCGCCATGGTGCTGGGCGATGCGCCGTGGGTCCGCCCCGGCGCAGGCGATGACACGCTCTTCGATCGCCTTGTGCGTGAGACCTCGATGATCTTCTTCTACGACCGCATGCGCGTGGCCATGGATGCCGGGCAAGCCGGACCCGAGCACGACTGGGGCTACCGCCACGCGTGGACGCTGAACCTGAGCCTCCCCCGTGCCGAGTTCGAGCGCATCGGCGGGTTCGACGAGCGGCTCACGTTTGCCTGCTACGAAGACCTGGAGTTTGCACGCCGCGTGCACGATGGCGGCCGAGTGCCCGTGCTCTTTCGGCCCGAGTGCGTTGCCCATCACGATCATCGGATCACGCCCGATTCCTATCTTGCCCGCGAGCGTGTGATGGGGAAGGCCGCTTTGCAACTTGCCGCGGCGGTGCCGGACTGTGCGCAGGAGATCTTCGGTCGCGACATCGCGGGAGCGGAAGAACTTGAGTACAGCCGGGCCTTTGTCGAGCGCGAGCGGCCGCTGGCGGATCGCCTGCGGGCATCGTTCGATGCGATTGCCTACACGCCCGCCGACGCGGTGGGCGGGCCGCACGCGGCGATGCTGCTCAACGCGCTCTACGAACAGCACCTGCCATTGAAGCGGTGGACCTGGCGAGCGGGGCTGGTGGAAGCGAGCGATGCGGAAAGCCGGTGAGCAGATGGCCGGTTGACACCTTGACCGCAAACTGAGAACCGGCAGAATGGCAATCGGTTATCTCTCCGCCCAGAACCTCGCCCAGTTCTTCCACGCAAAGCCCGCCGCTTCCTCCTCGCTCCACCCGCGTGCGGCCAGCGCATCTGCCAGTCTGTCAAAGTCCCGCGGCCGGTCGATTCCCTCCGGCAGCGCGAGCGCGGAAAACCCGCCGTCGGCATCGCTTCCCAGCCCCACGTGCGCGCGCGAGCCGGCGAGGTCGCACACGCGCTCGACGTGCGCGACGGCCTCCGCGATGGATGACCGGCCTTCCTTCCCGTCCGGCCGCAGAAACCTGCTGAAGAGGTTGAGGCCGATCACGCCGCCGCGCTGCACGATCGCGCGCACCTGATCGTCGGTCAGGTGCCGCTGGTTGGTCCCCGTTGGGTCCACGATCGCGCGGCAGTTGGAATGCGAGGCGATGATGCGACGGTCAGTGAGGTCGAGCAGTTCATGGAATGCCCTGTCGCTCAGGTGCGAGACATCGTGCACGAGGCCGAGACGGTCGATCTCCTTCACCAGCGCGCGGCCGAGATCGGTGATCCCCTCGGTGGTCGTGTTGCCGCCGGCGTAGCGCGACATGCGGGCCCACGTGAGACCCACCGCACATGCGCCGCGCTGCTTCCACCACGACAGTTCATCCGGCGTGCGGATCGGATCCGCGCCCTCAATCAGGATGCCGATGTGCAGCGTGTTGCTCAGTCGGGCCAGTCGTTTCTCCATTGGTACCGGAACGACCGACCCCACGCCCATCCCGCCGCGAATCTCTCCAATGCCCGGCTCGCTCCGCAGGCACGCGGGCAGGTCGATCGATACCAGGCCCATGTCGCGCCAGGTCAGGTAGACCTCGACCTGCGCCCTTCCGACGGCGTGTGCCCGCTCGCCGTCCCCCGCCGGATACGCCACCGCATCGTCGCCATCGGGCTCGGTGAAAACCGTCGCGAGCGCGAAGCGCACGTTCCCCGCGGCCAGTTCCGGAAGCGTTACGCTCGCCGGTGCGAACGGCCCGATGCCCGCTGTGTCGGCCGGTAGCGGCGAGAGCATGTCGCGCCGGTTGAGCGCGAGGCACGCGAGGTCGAGATGGGCATCGAACCAGATCAACGCAGCGCCCGCACAAACTCTCCCAACCGTGCCATGCCCTGCTCGATCTGCCCTTCCGAGCACGCGAAACTCAGGCGGATGTGGTTCTGTCCGCAACCGCCGAAGTCCTCGCCCGGCACGCACGCCATGCGCTGAACCGCCAGCAGCGACTCGCAGAAATCTTGCGCGCTTCGGATGGCCCTCCCGTCCGGCCCTGTCCTGCCGAAGTGCGCCGAAACATCGGGGAAGAGATAGAACGCTCCGGTCGGCCGCGCGGCGGTCAATCCCGGGATCTTCTGCACCAGCGAGTAGATCAACTCTGCTCGGCCCGCGAACGCGCGGCGCATCGTCTCCACTTCGCTCGCGCACTCCCGCAGGGCGATACCGATCGCCGGATACACAAACGACGTGATGTTCGTCGTCATCTGCCCCTGCAGCGTGCCCATCGCCTTCATGAACTTGAGCCCGGCCGCGCCGCTCGTGATCGTGTACCCCACGCGCCACCCGGTCATGGCATAGGCCTTCGAGAGACCGTTGACGGTGATCACACGCTCGGCGATCTCCGGCATCGAGCCGATCGAGAAGTGCGGCACGCCGCCATAGACGATCTTTTCGTAGATCTCATCTGACACGACGGTGATGTCCGGCGCGGTAGTTCTCGCCGCCTCGGCGATGACCCCGCCCAGGGCCCGCAACTCCGGCTCGCTGTACATCGTCCCGCACGGGTTGCTCGGAGAGTTGAGCATCACCACCCGCGTTCGAGGCGAGATCGCCGCCTTCAACTGCTCCGGGCTCATCTTGAAAGAACTCGCCGCGGTCGTTGGCACTTCCACGACCTTCGCGCCGGCCAACTCGGCCAGCGGCGCATATGACACCCAACTGGGCGTCTGCAGGACCATCTCGGCCTGCGGCTCGCCGGGGCGTGCGACATCAAACAGGCACTGGTAGATGACATACAGCGCGTGCTTGCCGCCCGACGACACGCCGACGTGCTCCGGCGTCACCCCCGGGATGTGGTTCTCGCGTGTGGCCTTGTCGGCGATTGCCGCACGCGTGTCCGGGTCGCCCAGCGTCGGCATGTACTTGGTCTGCCCCGCCAGCAGCGCATCGATCGCCGCCCGCTTGATGCGCTCCGGCGTGTCGAAATCGGGCTCGCCCGCGGCGAAACTCAGCACGTCCACGCCCTGCCGCGCCAGGTCCTTGGCGCGATTCATCACCGCAACGGTCGACGAGGCCTTGAGTTCGCTGACCCTCCGTGAAAGCAGCATGGACACAGGATACCGGCCCCGCGCCGGCCGTGCGAGCCGCTCCCCTTTGCACACTCTTGGCGCGCCTGTGCAGCCGAGTGCTGCCGCGGACCGTACAGTGACCATCATGATCGATCGGCGTCACTTTCTCGGGCGCGCCGCTGCGTTTGGCGCGGGATTCGTCGGGCTCCGCGCGGGTCTTGCCCGGGCGGGGGGCCTGCCCAACACGGCCGCGGCTGAACCCTTCGGCGCGCTGATGCGCGATCCCGGGGGCCTGCTCGACCTGCCCGGCGGGTTCTCCTATCAGGTGCTCGCCCGCTATGGCGAGGAGATGGACGACGGCCTGATGGTGCCGGGCAAGCAGGACGCCATGGCCGCATTCCCGCGTGCCGATGGCACGACGGCCCTTGTCGTCAACCACGAGGTCGAGATCCCCGCGCACGGCCCGCTCGGCCCGTTCGGGCGGAAGGACGAGCGCATCGATCGCATTTCGCCGGACGCGTTCTATGACCGCGGTCGGCGCGCCCGCGGCGGGTGCTCCACGATCCTCTTCGACACCCGCGCGCAGAAGGTCCTGCGGCGCGAACTCTCTCTGGCCGGGACTGTCCGCAACTGCGCCGGCGGCGCAACGCCGTGGAACTCCTGGCTCACCTGCGAGGAGTGCTTCGACTCCAAGGGCGACGGATTCGATCAGGATCACGGTTACGTGTTCGAGGTCCGCCGGCCAGGGCACGGCCTCGAGATGAACCCCGAGCCGATCCGCGCGATGGGACGCTTCAATCACGAAGCCGTCGCCATCGATCCGGCCTCCGGCGCGGTCTATCTCACCGAGGACCGCTCCGACGGCCTGTTGTACAGGTTTCTGCCGACGGACAAACGCGACCTGCACAAGGGCGGCCGCCTCCAGGCGCTCGCCATCCGCGGCAAGCCCGCGATCAGCACGCGGAACTGGGAGGACTCGAAGGAGCCCATGCCTATCGGGCGCGCGATGCCCGTCGATTGGATCGATCTCGACGGAGTGGACGGTCGCGCTGACGACCTGCGATACCGCGGCTTCGCACGCGGCGCAGCCCGATTCGCACGCGGCGAGGGCATGTGGTTCGGCCTGGGCCCGCGCCCCGCCGCGGCGAATCGCCCGCGCGGCCGCGTCTACTTCGCCTGCACCAACGGCGGCGCGAAGCGGTTGGGCCAACTCTGGCGATACTTGCCCAGCCGGGGCGAGGGCACGGCCGACGAATCGAAGGACCCCGGCATGCTCGAACTGTTCATCGAGTCCGAGGGACCGCGCGCCATCGCCAACGCCGACAACCTCGCCGTCACACCGTGGGGCGGGCTGGTGGTCTGCGAGGATTCCGACAACGAAGAGCAGCGACTGTTCATGGTCTCGCCGACCGGAGATATCGCGCTCTTTGCTCGCAACGCGCTCAACCGCAGCGAGTTCGCCGGGTCGTGCTTCTCGCCCGATGGGTCCACCATGTTCGTCAATATCCAGAACCCCGGCATCACGCTCGCGGTGCGCGGGCCGTGGCCAACCGCGCTCTGAGCACGCGCCCGCTTCAACGCGGCGAATCTGTCGCCCTCGGATCGGATAGACTCCGCTCACGCCGCGGCATGGCCGGCGGGTGATCCGGTCTGTGCGGAAGTGGGCGCGCGATGACGACTGGCGGGAAACATCAAGCCCATCCACGGTCGCGCCGGAACAGCCTGCTGCGCGCCGGGGGCGTGGCTGCACTGCTGCTGTTGCTGCTCGCGGCGGCGGGGGAGGTCGCCCTCCGCGTGGTATGGGGTCTCGGCGATCCGCCGTTGTACGTGCTCGACGAGCAGGTGGAGTACCTGTACAAGCCGTCCTCGTCCTTTACACGCATGGGCAACCACGTACGCATCAACCAGTGGTCGATGCGAGCCGACGAGTTTCCCGCGAGCAAGGCCGACCCGCGCGAGTTGCGCATCCTGCTGATGGGCGACAGCATCCTCGCCGGTGGCGCGCGCATCGACCAGTCCGACCTCGCGTCGGCAGTCATCGGTCCGGAACTGGCGCGCATCTCTCAGCGGCCGGTCGTTGTTGGAAACGCCAGCGCGGGGAGTTGGGGCCCGCCGAATCTCCTCGCCTATGCGGAGCGATTCGGGCTCTTCGAGGCCGATGTGGTGGTGCTGGTGCTGAACAGCAACGACTACGACGACGTGCCCGGGCTCGAACCCATCGGACCGCAATGGCCCACGCGCAAGCCCGTGCTCGCGCTGCAGGAAGTCGCCCAGAACTACGGCCCGCGGCTGCTTGTGCGCGCAGGTCTCGGCGGGCGCAGTGCGCCACCGCGCACGACGACGCACGAGCAGGATGTCGCGCAGGCGCTGGGCGCGCTGCGCGACCTGATCGATCTCGCCAGGGCATCGGGCGCGAGCGTCGTGCTTGTGCAGTACCTCAAACTCAGCGAACTCGCCGCGGCCAGGAGTGAGGGGGGTGGGGGCGCCGAGGCGGGTTTCTCGGCCATCCGGGCTGTCGCGGAGTCGGCCTCGGTGCGAACCATCGACACGTCCGGCGCGTTCTCGGCCAACGGTGTGCCGCGGGCGAACTTCTTTCTGCCCGGCGACAACGTGCACCCCAGCGCGGCGGGCCAAAGGGCCATGGGCGCATTGATCGTCGGCGCGGTGGTGCAGGAACTTGGTCTGGATCGGTCGGCGGCCGAGCAGCCGCCCGGCCGCGACTGAAGCGCGGAAGGGAGCAGCGATTCGGAATCGTTGCGCCTGCACGACTTCCGGCACGCGGCGGCCGCGCTGGCCACGGCTACGATGCCCGACATGAGCGCTGTTGAACCCTCGCCAGCCACCGCTCCCGTTGCCGATGGCTCAACGCGTGCTGCCGCCGCCAACGGCGCCGCCGCAGGAGCAAGGCCCGACCGCGCGTCCGCCAAGCCGAAGTTCCCGTTCTTCGTGCGCTTCGCCGCGGGCGTGCTCGTGCTGGGCGCGGGCCTGGTCATTGCCGTGGCATTGATCGCCACGCGCAAGACCGCGCACCAGACCCCGGTTGAGGAAGTCGTCCGTCGCGTCGACGCGATCCGCATGGAGCCGCGGCCGGCGGGCTCGGTCGCACGGATGTGGGAGGGCTTCGGCACTGCTCGGCCACGCGATCAGGCTGACCTCTCGGCTGAGGTCGGCGGTCGGGTGGTCTACCGCTCGCCGACGATCGACCCCGGTGTCCGCGTTCGAGCGGGCGACGTGCTCGTGCGGATCGATGAGTCCGATTACGCCGAGCGCCTCGCCGCAGCCCGGAGCGCGACCCAGGCCCTGCTCGCGCGTCTGGAGGGGCTCGACGTCGAGGAGACACGCCTGCGGGACCAGGTGGCCCGTGCGCAGGAGCAGATCGACTTCACCATCTGGGAGATCGAGCGCGTCGAGCAGGCCCGCGCAGGCGCTGCGGCAACCGACCTGGAGTTGGTGCGCCTTCGCGCGGCCCAGTCCCGGCTCGAGGCCGACCGCCTGCGCCTGGCCCAGCAACTCGAACTTGTGCCGTCGCGCAGGCAGGCCTTCGAGGCGGAACTCGCCGCCAGCCGCAACGACGAGGCGATGGCTCGAAGGCAGGTCGAACGCGCCACGATCGCCAGCCCGATCGACGGTGTCCTGCAGCGCATCGACGCGCACGTCGGCGAGGTCGTGCAGCCCGGACGGGCGATCGCGCGGGTCGTCGGCCTCCGGCGGATCGAGATTCCGCTTCGGATCGCGGCGGGGGCGCAGGCCGAAATCGAAGTTGGCGAAATTGCGCGTGTGCGGCCCGGAGCCTCGGCACAGGCCGGACGGACGTGGAACGCGCGGGTCGCGCGAATCGCGCCGGAAGCCGACGCCGCGACACGGACCATCTTCGTGTTCCTCGAGGTCGATCAGGACGATGCCGCATCGGGCGCCTCGCTGCTGATGCCGGGCCAGTTCGTGACCGCGCACGTGCCCGGGCGTGCCGATGCCGCCCGGGGCCTGTTCGTCGTGCCGCGACGCGCTGTTGCCGAGGACCGGGTGTGGGTCACGGTCCTCGACCAGTCGGGTGCGACGCGTGCTCAGCCTCGCCCGGTGACGGTACTCTACCACATCGAAGCCTCGATGCCTGACCTTGACCCCGATGAGACGCAGTGGGCCGTCATTGGTTCGGGCTTGAAGACGAACGACTACGTCATCGTGAGCAACCTCGACGACCTGTTTCCCGGCGCGCGCGTGCGCACCGGCGCTGCCGAAGGGCCATGACCCGCGCCGCCGCGGGCGTGTCGCCGCGGCCGCGCGCCGGATGATCCCACCATGCGTTGGCTCGCACGATTCAGCGTCCGCAACCCCGTGGTCGTGAACCTGCTGGTGTTCGCAACGCTGGCCGCCGGGCTGGTCTTCGGCATCACGCTGCGCCGCGAGTTCTTCCCCGAAGTGCGGCCCAACCAGGTCATGGTGATCGCGCCCTATCCGGGTGCGACCCCCGACCAGGTCGAGGCCTCGCTCGCGCAGAAGATCGAGGACGTGCTGCAGGATCTCAACGAGATCAAGGAGATCACCACCACCGCGACCGACGGCCTGGCAACGGTGATGATCGAGTTCCGGGAGGGCACGCTGGGCATCGACGAGGCCGTCGCACGCGTCAAACGCCGGGTCGACGCGATGCAGGACCTGCCGCCGCAGTCCGAGCGCATCGTCGTTCGCGAACTCGAGCCCAACCTGCCGACCATCAGCCTCACCATCCACGGCGACATCGACGAGCGACTGGCCAAGGACGAGGCCCGCCGCATCCGCGACGATCTGCGCTCGCTCCCCGGCATGGGCACCATCGTCATCAGCGGCACGCGGAAGGACGAGATCACCGTCGAAGCCGACCCGCGTGCTCTGCTCGAGCACAACCTCAGCCTCACCGCCGTGGCGGACGCCGTTCGTGCAGCGATGGCCGAAGTGCCCGGCGGTGTGGCGCGTACGCCCACCGCCAACGTCTCGGTCCGCACCGTGCCGATCGAAGAGCGCGCCGCAGCCGTCCGCCGCATCGTCGTCCGGGCGGGCGCAGATCCGGGTGAGCCCGGCGGCGCGGTCGTTCGGCTCGAGGATGTCGCCGATGTGCGGCTCGGCTTCGAGGACAGCGATCTGCGCACCCGCATCAACGGCCAGCCCGCCGTGTCGCTCACGGTGTTCAAGGTCGGTGAACAGGACGCGGTGCGCATGGCCGCGATGGTCCGGGCCTACGCCGCGGGGCGCATGGGCAGCCCGCTGGAGCGCACGTGGCTGGAGCGTCTGGGCGACGCGATGTCAGGCGGAAAGCCGGCCGTTGACGAGCGTTCAGCAGCGCACCAACTCGGTCTTTCTCGCGCCGATGCGCCCCCTGGAGGCGTCGGCGGCCGACTCACCCTGCACACCGATCTCTCTCGCTTCATCTCCGGTCGTCTCGAACTGCTGACCCGCAACGCGCTGCAGGGCGGCGTTCTGGTGTTCCTCCTGCTGCTGCTGTTCCTCAATCTCCGCGTCGCGCTGTGGGTCACGGCGGGTCTGATCGTCGCCATCGCCGGAACGCTCGCCGCGATGCACTTCGTCGGCATCACCCTCAACCTGCTCACGATGTTCGGTCTGATCATCGTCATCGGGATTCTCGTTGACGACGCGATCGTCGTCGCCGAGAACATCCTTGCGCGGCACGAGGCCGGCGAGCCCGCGCTCAGCGCGGCCGTGAACGGCATGCAGGAGGTTGCCTGGCCCGTCGTCGCCACCGTGGTCACGACGATCCTGGCCTTCGGGTCGCTGCTGCTCATCCGCGGCCGCATGGGCGACCTGCTGGGCGTGCTGCCGATGGTCGTTGCGGTGGCGCTCGCCGTTTCGCTGGTCGAAGCCTTGTTCGTGCTGCCCAGCCACGTGGGCCACACGCTGCGCCGCCTTGATGCCCGCGGCGCTGGGAACGCGACGCGAATGGAACGCATCGAGGCCGCCCTGCAGCGCGCCCAGCGGCACGTGCTGATGAATGTGCTCGCGCCGAGGTACCTCGCCTTCCTCCGGCCCGCGCTGAAGTTCCGCTATTTCACACTTTCCGCCGCCGTGGCCGTGCTCATTGTCTCCATCGGCATGGCGGCCTCGGGCCGGCCGCGGTTCGATTTCCTCGGCACCAACGACAGCGAGACCATCGTCGCCAATCTGCGCATGCCCGTGGGCACTCCGACGCACGTGACCGACTCGATCATGGCGCGGCTCGAGTCGGCGGCGATGGCCCAGCCCGAGGTCATCACCGCGCTCGCCGTCGTCGGCGCACAGGGATCGACCGACGGCACCAACGAGATCGCCCAGCCGCACCTCGGTCAGTTGTGGATCGAACTCACGCCCGCCGAGCAGCGCACCCGCACCAGCGACGAACTCATCGTCGCCATCCGCGAGGCCGCGGGCGAACTGCGCAACGTCAAGAGCCTGCGCATCGACGGCATCAGCGGCGGGCCCGAGGGCCCGCCCCTTTCGCTCACGGTGAGCGGCGACGACCCCGAGCGGATCACCGCCGCCGTCGCGCGGCTCAAGCAGCAGATGGCTTCGTTCGACGGCGTCTACGACGTCGCCGACGACGCCGACCGCGGGCAGCGAGAACTCCGTGTCGAACTGCTCCCCGGGGCGCGCGAACTGGGCTTCAACAACCAGAACCTCGCGATGCAGGTCCGCGCCGCGGTCTACGGAATCGACGCCCACACATTCGCCGTCCCCGGCGAGGATGTCGATGTCCGCGTGCGACTGGCCGAGCCGGTGCGCCGCAGCCTCGCGGCCATCGAGAGCATGCACGTCTTCACGCCCGATGCACGCGCGGTACCGCTCGGCGAGGTCGCGCACATCTCCGAAGCGCAGACCTACGCGACCGTCCGCCGCATCGACCGCAAGCGCGCCGTCACCATCACCGCCGAAGTGGACAAGCGCATCGTCAGCCCCGAGGCCGTCGCCGCTCAACTCGCTCCGGTTGTTTCGGAGATCCTGCGCGAGAACCCCGACCTCCGCATCCGGCCCCGCGGCAGGCAGGAGCAGGTCCGCGACAGCCTCTCCTCGCTTCCCCTGGGCATGCTCGCCTCGGTCAGCATGATCTACGTCTGCCTCGCATGGCTGTTCCGCAGTTACACCATGCCCGCGATCATCCTGTGCACGGTGCCCTTCGCCGTGGTCGGCATGGTCTGGGGGCACCTGCTTCTTGGTTTCGACATGACCCTCCTGTCGCTGATCGGCTTCGTCGCGCTCTCGGGCGTGGTTGTCAACGACGCGATCGTCTTCACCGAGTTCTACATGATGCGACGCCGCCTTGGCGAGACCGTCATGGAGGCCGCGCTCGAGAGCGGCCGCCAACGCCTTCGCGCCATTCTGCTGACCACGATCACCACCATCGGCGGTCTTTCGCCTCTCATGATGGAGCAGAGTTTCCAGGCCCGCTTCCTCATCCCCATGGCCATCACCATCAGTTTCGGCCTGCTCTCGGCGACCCTGATCGTCCTGATCGTTCTCCCCTGCCTCCTGCTCATCGGCCACGACATCCGCGCCGCGGTCTACTACGCATGGCGTGGCGAGCCGCTGCCCGAGCGGGAACAACCCGAGATCGAGGACATTCACGATCTTGTCCCGCTGCACCCCGATGTCGGCCGCTGAGGCGCACGGGCTCGTTCCTCAGACGATCCATCCACGCCGCAGGCCCATCACGCAGGCCGCCACGTGTGCCGCGGCGATCAGCCATGACACCGCGAAGTACGTTGCCTTCGCCCGCTTGTGACGGAACACGTGCATCGCCGCCAGCGAACCGGCCCAGCCGCCCGCCAGTTCCAGCCCGTGCAGCACGCGCTCCGGGACTCGACGCGCGCCGCGCTTCGCCGCGGCCTTGTCCACCGCCATCGTGGCTGCGGTCGCAAGCCCAAGCACCACGTACCACGCCGCGATGACTTGCCATGCGATCATGGCCGATTGTTGCCGGTCCCGGTTTCGCTGCCGCGGGGGCGGCGCGATGATGCAATGGGCGGGATCGAGGGGAAAGTGGGGCAGGGGGGCCGAACATTCGCTCACTGGCAAACCGGGGTCCCGGCCGATATGCTCAGTGGCCCCGAGTCGGGCTCTTGGCCGACCCGGACCGCAGGAGATTGTCCAAGTGCTTGTCGAATAAGCACTTGCGCTGAAGATGGCCGCCACGCTCGCGATTCTGCCTGACCCACCGCCCCCGCCAACACCGATTGGCCTCATCGCCGGCGGCGGCCGACTGCCCGTACTGATCGCCCAGGGCCTTCGGGCCATGGGCCACCCGGTGCACGGCCTTGGGCTGGGTGCGCAGTACGACCAGACGCTTCCATCGTTGTGCACGACCTTCCGGCGGGTCGGCGTGCTCCGTGTCGGCACGTGGGGCCGCCAACTCCGCCGCACCGGCGTGCGGCACGCGATCATGGTCGGCCGGGTCGAGAAGGCCTTGATGCACGACCCATGGGGTATCATGCAACTGGTCCCGGATTGGCGGACCGTCGTCGCGTGGTACAAGCACCTCCGGCACGACCGCCGGTCGCACAAGGTTCTCGCGGCGATCGCCGACGAACTGGGCCGAAACGGAGTCGCGCTGCTGGATTCCACCGCCCCCATCACCGATTCGCTGGCCGAGGCCGGAGTCATGACGCATCGCGCGCCGACGACCGACCAGCGGGCGGATATCGCCTTTGCCTGGCCGCTCCTGGCCCAGACTCTGCGGCTCGACATCGGTCAGTCGATCGCGGTGCGCGACCGCGACGTGATCGCCGTCGAGGCGGTCGAGGGGACTGACCGCATGATCGAACGCGTCGGCGCGCTCTGTCGCGCCGGCGGGTGGACGCTGTGCAAGGGCGCACGGGCCGGGCACGACCGTCGGAGCGATGTTCCCACGGTCGGCGTCAAGACCATCGAGAACATGCACGCTCAGGGCGGCCGCTGCCTCGCGCTCGCCGCGGGCGATGTCATCATGGTCGACAAGCCCGAACTGCTTGACCTTGCCGACCGCCTGGGAATCGCCGTGATCGGCGTCCCGCCGGCGCAGGTGTGACGGCGGACCCCGTACATCCGTTCGTATCCCGCGCGGGGCTGAAACTCCGGCACGCGCTGGACGTGTTCGGCATCGACCCCCGCGGCATGGTCTGCGCCGACCTGGGCTGCAACATCGGCGGGTTCACCGATTGTCTGCTCCGGGCGGGCGCGGCGAAGGTTTTCGCCGTCGACACCGGGTACGGCGCGCTGGCGTGGACTCTCCGCAACGACCCGCGCGTCATTGTCATGGAACGCACCAACGCGCTGCACGCCGCGCCGCCCGCGGAAGGCGTCGACCTGGTTGTGATCGACCTCGGATGGACGCCCCAGCGGTTGTCCATTCCGGCGGCGCTCCGCTGGCTGCGCGACGGCGGCTCGGGCCGCATCGTCACGCTCATCAAACCCCACTACGAACAGAGCGGTCCACGGCGCGAGCCCGTCCTCAACGACGAGAAGGCGGCGCAGATCGTCGCGATCGTCATCGACGCCATGCCCGCGCTGGGCGCAGCGGTGCTGGCGCACGCGCCATCACCCATTCGCGGCGGGGCGGGCAAGGGCAGCCGCGCCGGCAACTCCGAGTATCTCGCGCTCCTCTCGCCGGCGCCGCAGCGACCCGTTACGCTCACGCCTTCTCAGCCAGGAAGACCCGCGTGACATATCGGAGCACCGCCACGCCGCCGGGCGCTGCGTGCGCGCGGTGCAGCGCGCGCAGGTCGTGCTCGAGTTGCTCGCGCGCAGCCCCGGCGTTGGGAACGTAACTCGCGCTCATCGCTCGCCCCACCAGCCCGCCCTCGTCGAGCAGTTGCTCGTGCGGGAACTCTCGTCTCCGCTGCGCGCCAAAGAGACACGACTCCAGCAGCGGCTCCGGGCGCGTGTGGCTCACCGCGCCAGGATGGCGGCCCGACGCCGCGATGATCAGCCCGCCGTAGCCGCGCGTGAACGCATCGCGCTCGTCCCGATCGTTCCACACCAGCGCGACCCGGCCGCCCGGCCGCAGCACGCGCGCAAACTCCGCCAGCGCGTGCTCGGGCCGGAACCAGTGAAACGCCTGCGCGCACAGCACCAGCCCGACCGATGAGGCCTCCAGCCCCGTCTGTTCCGCCGTTCCCGCCAGCCACTCGATGCGCCCCGGACCGGCGATCGGTTCGGCGCGGCCTTGCTCGCGCATCGCCTCGTTGGGTTCGATCGCCAGCACGCGCACGCCGCGCTCGGCCAGCAGGCGCGACGAAATCCCCGTGCCCGCGCCGATGTCCGCCGCGATCAGCGACCCGGGGGCACCAAGCCCGTGCAGCACCGCGTCAATCGCTGCGCCCGGGTAGGTCGGCCGGTAGCGCGCGTAGTCGCCTACGCGGTCGGTGAAACGCCGCGTCGGGTCCTGCTCATGCAGGGGCGCGTGCCGGCTCATATCCCGCGCTCCGTCCCGGCCCCGCCATCGGTCTGCTCCTCGATCCGCTGCCGCGCCCGGCGCTTGGCCGCGGCCAGCCCGCCCTCGTCGATGTCGGGCCCGGGTGACTCATCACTCGCGCCGCGATCGTGGAGCGCGCGCGTGGCGGGGGAGGTCGCCTCCCGCGCCGTGCGCAGCGCAGCCTCGCGTTCGGCGCGTCGTCGTTCGGCCTGCTCGCGCACAATTGCCATCGCATCTTCGCGTGTCAACGGGCCTCGCTCCGGCGCCTCGTGCCGTGCAACACCCGTTTCCGCGCGGCGCAGACGGTCCGCCGCGGCCGCTGCCTGCTCGCCGCGACCGCGCATTGCCGCGGCGGCCTCGCGGCGCAGCGTTGCGCCCAGTTCGCGGCTCAGCAGGCGGTCCCAGGCGATTCGCCGCACGCCCGCGTCGAGCAGCATCAGCGCCACCGCCCACGGCAGCAGGAGCGGCCAGAGCGGTGTCCGCGCTTCGATGGGCCGTACGCCCGCGCGTTCAAACAGCGATGCCGCGCCAAGTTCCTCGAAGGCGATGACCCTGCCGCCGGAGACATCCGCGACGGCCGCCATCAACGCGTGGTTGGATTCCAGCCGGGCAAACTCGGCCCCGCCCGACCGCGTCACACCGCCGACCACCGGCGCCATCGCCGAGCCACCCTGCCGCGGCGCAAGCATCGCGACATACGTGCCCACCTCTTCCGCGTTGATCTCCGCCTCGTAGCGGCCCGGCCCGGTCTGCCCAAGGCGCACGTCCGTTCGCACGCCGCCCGGCGCGTAGACAGCGCCCGGAACCGCCAGCATGTCCAGCGGCCTGCCCGTCTCGTCGGTCGCATCCAGCCGCAATCGCAGGCGATTCCCGACGAGTTCCATTGTGAACTCCTGCCGACGATCGGCCGGCGGGCGCGAGATCACCCGGGCCGTCTGCGTCCACAGCCGCTCATACCCCGGCCAGTCCAACCAGCGCGATGCCCAATCGTGCGCATCAGAAGTGAACGCCGCGACGCGCCCGAGGCCCGCGTTCCAGTGCGCAAGCAACGGCTCGCCCGAGGGCGTCGCCATCGCATAGACCACCGTCGCCTCGGGGCGAGCCTGCGTCAGCACCAGCCCGCCCAGCGAGGGGACGCCCGGCGGCAGGCCGTCGGTGAGCGCCGAGCCGGTCCTGAGAATCACCGGATCAAAGTCCGCCTCCCGTATCAGCGGCGACCGCACGACGCGCACCGCCTTGACAAGGATCCGCGGCAGCACGGTCGGATCGATCACGCGATAGAACCGGCCGCCGCCGACTTCCGCCATGGTCGCCATCGTCTCGGTGTCGGCGCGGTCGCCAACGGCGATCGTCGAGACCATGATGCCGCGCTCCTGCAGTGATCGCGCGATCGTCGGCAGCGTCTCCATCGCCACGCTCTTCCCGTCGGACAGCACCACCACGTGCCGTACCTCGGCATCGACGCCGTCGAGCATGCGGCCCGCATCGCGCAGCGCGGGGCCGAGGTTCGTCCCGCCGTCGGCCCAAATGCCGCGGATCTTCGCCGCGGTCTCCTCGGCCTGCGCATTCGGCGCAAGCGGGACCAGCACGCGGTGCGAACTGTTGAACACGATCACGCCGACGAGGTCGGTCTTGTCCATGCTCTCGACCGCGAGCGCGGCGCCCTCGTTGGCGATCTGCATCTGCGAGAGCATCGAGCCCATGACCGTGCGGTTCATCGAGCCGGAGTTGTCCAGCACCAGCACCACCGCTGCACTGGGCTTGATGAGTTGCTCGGGCAGGTCGAGCAGCACCGGCAGCAGCGGCTCGAGGGCGGAGCCCTTCCACCCGCCGGCGCCGAAGGACTCCGGCCCGCCGACCATCACCAGGCCGCCGCCCAGTTCGGTCACATACGCAGCAAGCAACGCGTGCGATTCCTCGGAGAGCGCGTGCCGTGCGACGTTCTGCAGCATGACGAGGTCGAATGCCTCCAGCCCCAGCAGGTCGGTCGGCATCGCCTCCGTCGAGACGATGCGAACCTCGAGCCCGCCGCGCTCAAGCGCCGAGAGCAGCGGCGAGCCCGGCCCCGTCGGGTTGCCGCCGCCCACTCCGTCCACCAGCAGCACCGCGCCCGCCGACGGGCTGAACGTGAACGCCGCGGCACGGTTGTTCGCGGCCACGCGGTCGCCGAAGTAGCCCGCCGACGGGTCGGCCGGGTCGATCAGATCGGGCGCGAACACGGCCTCAAACCTGTGCACGCGCCCGCGCAGCGGCGGCGTCTGCAGCACGAACACGCGCCGGCCCGGAGTCATCTCGACCCGCACGCCCGCGCCGGGCTCGCCCGGCGAAACGTCCACGACCTCGTCGTTGTTCAGCAACGTGAGCGTGCCGCGGGTCGGACCCGTCGCGCGGATCGTCACCCGCACGTTGACGGGCGAGTTGGCGGGCGCAACGGCCGGCGCATCGACCGACTCAACGACCGTCTCGGCTTCGACTCTGTAGCGCAGCGCGACCGTGTCGATCGGCGCGACCCCCCGCGCGGTCCGCGCCTCGGCCAGCGCATCGCCCGCCGTCTGGTTGCCATCGCTGATCAGCACGATGCGGCCGGTCGCATCGGCCGGGATCATCGCCCGCGCAAGACGGATCGCCGCGCCGATGTTCGTGCCCTCGCCGACGCGCGGCTCCAGCGGCGCATCGAACGGGTCCTGACGCGATACCGGGCTCCACGCGAACGCCTCGCGCCCGAAGACCACCACGCCGCGCAGATCGTCGGGTCCGCGCGGCGTCAGCGCGGGGCGGAGGGCGTCCCGCACCGCGTCGAGCGCCGGCACGGGCCGGCCCTCCGCATCGCGCGCATCAAAGAACGACTCCACCGAGCCCGAGGCGTCGATCACCGCGACGACCGCCAGGTTGCTTGTGCGCCGAACCGCCGTGGCGCCGGCGAGCATCGCGGTGATGACCAGCACCAGCGCGCAGCGCGCGGCGATGCACGCCCATCGGCGCACGCGACTCATCGACACCAGCCACCGCGCGCCCGCGATCGCCATCGGCACGACCACCGCCGCGACCAGCAGCCAGGCGGGTTCATCAAAGCGCAGTGTCACGCTCCGGCCCCGGTGTTCACGGCAGTGTTCTCCCGCTTGGACCCTGCTGCTCCGCCGCGGCCTCTTCGACGCGCTCTGGCAGTCGGCGGAAGTACCGCTGCACAAGGCGGTCGTAGCGCGAAGGGATCGCGCGGTCGTCCACCGCCTTCTGCGCGCTCCGCGCGGCCTCGAGCAGCCGCTGACGCGGCGCGATGGCCGAGGGCGCATCGCCCTCGCGCGGGGGCGCGAGCCACTCGGCGACAACCTGATCGCGCTCCGACCCGCGCCCCGCGCCCTCGCGCGGACGCGCATCCACTATCTCGGTGCGCCGCGGGCCCGAGGGCGCTGGCGTTGCCGTGCCATCGGGGCGTGCCTCACCCGTGCCCCCGGAATCGCCGTCGCGCGGCGGCGACTCCCGCTCGTCAGGCGGTGGAGATTGTCCGGCGAGTTCCTCCATGACATCCGGCCGCTGCCGCGCCAGCGCCCCCGCCCACTGTTCGAGACGCTTGAGTTGATCATCGCTCAGGCCCCGGGCAATCTCCTCGGCCTGTTCGCGGGCGCGCTTCGCGGCCTCAGCGCTCTGCTGCTGGCGATCGCCATCTCGGGCCATCCTCTGCAACTGCTCCGCAAGACGCTCGACGGCCTGCGGCGTCGGCTCGGGAATGTCGCCGGGAACGTTGCGTTCGCCGCCCGGGGGGGGGGCTTGCTCTGCAGCAGGCTGCCGGCCGGGTTGGTCGGGAGATGTTCCTTGTGGAACATCCTGATTCCGGTGGGCTTGTTGCCCGGGACCCTGCGGTTGCTGGCCCTCCTGGCCCGGCTTTGGCTGTTCCGCAGGAGCGGGCTGCTTGTCACCAGGTTCCGGCTGTCGGCCGGGCGCGGGTTGCTGCCCGGGCTCTTGTTCACCTGCCTGTGGCTGTTCACCCTCTTGGGGCTGCGGCGAATCGTGCGGTTGCTCATCGGCCGTGGGACGCGGTCGAGCATCCGCTGGCTGGGTTTCGCCCGGCTTCAGAGACTCCGCCGCATCGCGCAGACGCTGGGCGAGTTCACGGCGCTGGTCGCGCGAGGCGTTCTGCGCGGAGTCGCGCTGCGACCGTTCTGCGATCTGCTCCGCCGCGCGGCGGGCATCTTCGGGCGACATGCCCTCGCGCTCGAGTTCGCGCTGCAACTGCTCGGCATCGATCCGCTGTGATCCTTCGCTTCGCTCGCCTTGTTGGGATCGCTCGCCTGGCGTGCCTTGTTGGTTGCCCTGCTCGCCGGGCTTCTGCTCGCGCTGGCCCTGTTGAGTTTGCTCGCCGGGCGTGCCTTGCTGGTCGCCCTGCTCGCCGGGCTTCTGCTCGCGCTGGCCCTGTTGAGTTTGCTCGCCTGGCTTGCCTTGCTGGTCGCCCTGCTCGCCGGGCTTCTGCTCGCGCTGGCCCTGTTGAGTTTGCTCGCCGGGCTTACCTTGCTTGTCGCCCTGCTGGTTGCCCTGCTCGCCGGGCTTCTGCTCGCGCTCATCGGGTTGCCGCTGCGCATCGGTGGGCCGCGTGTCAGTGCTTGCGCGATCTTGCTCCGAGCGAGTCTCCCCTGTTCGCGGCGAATCTTCACGCGGATCTGGTTCTTGCCTTCCTGTGGGCTCCGCGCGCTGCCGGGCCTCCGCCGCGGCCTGTCGTGCGGCACGTTCGGCCTCCTGACGCTCCAACTGCTCGAGGTCCTCGGCCAATCGCCGCAGGTCTTCGGCGAGTTGTTCGCGTGCCGCGGGGTCCATCGTCTGCCGCGGGCGCAGCAGTTGGTTCGCCGCATCTCGCGCTGCGGCGAGGTCGCCCTCGCGGACAGCGCGAGTGAGCGCGGATTCGCGCACATCATCGATCCCGCCCGCTTCGGGCGCGGCCTCAGGCCAAGCGGAACGGGGCAGGCCCTCGAGCGCGTTCGCGGTGGCCCGCTGGCTGCTCGCCGCGGACTCGGCCTCGCGCTCTTCGCGTTCGGCAATGGCCTGGAGTTCCTGCACTGCACGCGCTGCGGCATCCTGAGGAGAGATGCGGCCCTGTTCAAGTTCTTCGCGGATCCGTTCGAGTTCAGCGCTGCGTGGATCGGGCACCGTGGCGGTCGCATCGGCCTGAGTTGTCGGCGCGGGTGGGGCGTGGCGGACAGCCTCTGCCGCGGCGGCAAGTTGTCCCGAAACGCGCTCGCGCCGCGCCAGTTCGATCGCGGCACGGTCGCGTGCGGCCGCGCGCCCCAGCAGGTCCATCGAAGGAACGAGTATCGCGATGGCCACGCCCGCGAGAATCAGAGCGGGCAAACCGTGCCACGCGCGGCCAAAGCGCACCGCGATCGCGCGGCGCGGCTCCGCGGCGGCGGCGGCCCGGTCCGACTCTCGCAATGCGAGTTCGACGAACACCGGGTCCTGCCTGCGTGCGCCGGCGAGCGTCAGGCCGTTGGTGAGCCGGTCGCGCAGCGCCAGCGCATCATCGACCATTCCCGCGGCGGCGAGCGGGCCTGCGCGCCGGGCCCACGCGCGGGCCGCACCCAACGCCGCGCCGATCGCGGGCGGCGTTCCGAGGAGCAACGCCCAGTGCACACCCAGACCGACCAACCGGTCGGCAAGAACAAGCGCAGCGCCGGCCGCCGCGCCCCAGAGCATCGCCAAACCGACCGCGGCGGTCAGGTCGGCCAGCAGGGCGCGGCGCCGTGCGGCGGTAATGGTGGCGTACACCCGGCTCATGTACTGATGGTACGTTTGAGGGGCCGTCCGGGTTGAGAATCCGCGCCGGCCGACGCAGGATCGGCGTGCCGGCGGCCGATATCAGGACCCGAGGACCTCATGACCGAACCGCAGGAAATCCTCAATCAACTGCTGACCGGGGTGCCGCTGAGCGAGCGGCAGTCGCAGGCCGCGTTCGAGCAGATCCTGTCGGGCTCGTGGACGGAGGCGCACATCGGAGCGATGCTGGCGCTGATCGCCTCGCGACCGGGCGGGCCGACGGTGGATGAACTGGTCGGCGGGGCCAAGGTCATGCGTCGGCACGTCACGCCGATCGCCGCGCCGGCGACCGGCGGAAGATTGATCGACACCTGCGGAACAGGCGGCGCGCCCAAGGCGTTCAACGTCTCGACCATCGCGGCGCTGGTCACTGCGGCCGCCGCGCCGGGGCGAGTGCTCATCGCCAAGCATGGCAGCACGAGCCGGACCGGACGCGGCTCCGCGGAGTTGATGCAGGCGCTGGGCGTGAATGTCGCGGCGACACCGGAGGCGCAGACGCGGTGCCTGGAGAAACTGGGCGTGTGCTTCTGCTTTGCCATCCACCATCACCCCGCGATGAAACACGCCGCGCCGGCGCGGAAGGCGCTGGGCTTCCCGACAATCTTCAACCTGCTCGGCCCGCTCACAAACCCCGCGGGCGCGCCGCGTCAGTTGATGGGCACCTACAGCGCGGACCTGGCGCAGAAACTGGCGCATACGCTGGCGCGGCTGGGAGCGCAGAAGGCGATCGTGGTGACGAGCCACGACGGGCTTGATGAGTTGACGATCACCGACACCAACATCGTGCACACCATCGAGCACGGGGCGATCTCGACGCGGGTGGTGGATGCCCGGTCGCTGGGGCTGGGCCACGCGCCATTCGATTCACTGGTCGCGGCAACGCTCGACGACGCGGTGCGAGTTGCGCGAGACGTGCTGGCCGGCGCGAAGGGCCCGCACCGCGACATGGTGCTCCTGAACACGGCTGGTGCGCTGGTCGCGGCCGATGCCGCGGCGGACTTTGCCGACGGGATCTCGCAGGCCGCAACAGCGATCGACTCTGGCGCGGCGGCACGGACACTCGACGCGCTGGTGGCCGAAAGCAACGCCTGAGTCCTCGTGATACGCTCTGCCCCATGAGCGGCACACTGCTGCGCCTGGCCGTGTGGTCCGGGCCGCGAAGCATCTCGACGGCGATGATGCGCTCGTGGGGCAATCGCGCCGACACAATGGTGAGCGATGAGCCGCTGTATGCGCACTACCTGAAGGCGACGGGCCTGGACCACCCCGGTCGCGACGAGGTGATCGCGCACCACGACTCTGACGCGCTGCGAGTGATCGATCACCTGACATCCTTCGTGCCCCCGGGGAAAGCCATCTGGTATCAGAAGCACATGGCACACCACCTGCTGCCGGGAATGCCGCGGGAGTGGGTGTCGAAGTTGACCAACGTGTTCCTGATCCGCGACCCGCGCGAGATGCTCGCCTCGCTGCTGAAGGTCTACCCGCGCGCCGACCTTCCCGACACCGGCCTGCCGCAGCAGGCCGAGTTGTTCGAGCAGGAGCGTGCCCGCACGGGTCGCACTCCGCCGGTCATCGACGCCCGGGACGTCCTGATGGACCCGCGCGGCATGCTGTCCCGCTTGTGCGCGGCGGTGGGGGTTGCGTTCGATGAACGGATGCTCTCGTGGCCCGCCGGCCCGCGCCAGACCGACGGCGCGTGGGCGCCGTACTGGTACAGCGCGGTGAACGCGAGCACGGGGTTTGAGCCGTATTCGCCGAAGGCCGACAGGCTCGATCCGCGGCACGAGCCGCTGCTGGCCCGGTGCATGCCCTTCTACCAATCGCTCCATTCCGCGCGGATTGCCTGAGGTCTCACATGCTGCAGAAGTTCAACCCCGCCAACCGCGACATCCTCGTGAACATCAACGGGAAACTGGTCCACCGAGACCAGGCCGCGATCAGCCCGTTCGATTCTTCGGTGCAGGGAGGCGATGCCGTGTGGGAGGGGCTGCGGGTGTACGGCGGCCGAGTCTTCCGGCTTTCGGCGCACCTCGACCGCCTGCGGTCGTCCGCGCTCGCCCTTGCGTTTGCCGAGATCCCGTCTCATGATCGGATCCGCGGGGCAATCCGCGAAACACTCGCCGCGAACTCCATGCATGACAACGCGCACATCCGCCTGACGCTCACCCGCGGCGTGAAGATCACCAGCGGGATGGACCCGCGTCTGAACCAATCGGGCCCGACGCTGATCGTGCTGGCCGAACACAAAGCGCCGGTGTACGACACGGGCGGACTTTCACTGATCACCAGTTCGGTTCGCCGATTCGCGCCCGACATGCTCGACCCGAAGATCCACCACTGCAATCTCATCCAGTCGATCATGGCGAAGATCGAGGCCAATGCCGCGGGCGCGGACGATGCCCTGGTGCTTGACCCGCGAGGGTTTGTGGCCGAGACCAATGCCACCCACTTGTTCCTCGTCGATGACGCCGGGCGGGTCTTGACGCCGCGGGTCGTGGCGTGCCCGGAGGGCATCACCCGGCGCGTGGTGCTGGACTTGTGCGCAGCACACGGCATCCCGCACGAAGTGCGCGACCTGTCGCTGACGGAGTTCTACCGCGCCGCCGAGGTCTTCTGCACGGGCACGATGGGCGAACTTGCCGCGGTGACGCGGATCGACGGCCGGACCATCGGCGAGGGCAAGCCCGGGCCGGTGCTGGGGCGGCTGGCGTCGCTGTTCCGCGGCGTCGTGGAACGAGAGGCGGAGGTACCCTGACGCACCGGTTGCCGCGTCGGCACGACGCGGACGAATCTGGTACAACACGCCCGTGAGCCCCGGCGCACCACCGCGTCCGGCGCACTTCCGGAATGATCCATGCGTTTGTCTTCGACCAAACTGCTCTCGCCTCGTGCTCGTCGGCCATCGGCGGTGTTGGCGCTGGCTTTTGCCGCGGGGGGCGTGTTCGGCCAGACAGCCGAACAACTGAGCGCGGGCCGCGCGCCGCCGCGCGATGCGCTGTCGATTACGGGGCGCGATTTCGCGGACATGCTGGTGGGCGGCCAGGCACAGGCGGCCGATGTGCGGTTGGGCGCTTCCAAGGTGTGGCTGTGGAACGAGCCCGGCTCGCGCGATGTTCGTCGGCTGTTCCTGCAGGGTGATGTGCGCGCTGAGGTGGGCACGTACACCTTCAGCGCGGCCCAGGCCGTGGTTTGGATCGAACACCTGGCCGACGGCGAAGCGAACAGCCCCCCGGTGCGGCAGGTGGCGATCTACTTCGACCGCGTGGCGGACCCCGGGGCACAGGCGGGCTTTGCGCAGGCCGCCGATCGGTTGCTGGTGACCGGCATTGTCCGCGGCGATCTGGCCGTGCGGCTGGACGACATCAGCAACGGCAGGCCTGAGGGATTCGCCGCGGAGTTCCTGCGCGAGGCCGAGCGGCGGCTGGCAGACCATCTGCGTGTGGAGGCGGGCTTCGCGCCTTCGGGGGCGGCATTGCCCGCCGCGGGCCCCGGCCCCGCGCGCCCTGGAATCGATCGTCCGTTCGAGCCGGGGTCGCCCTTTGCGCGCCGACCGCGTGCGGCCGAACAGGCGCCCGATGAGCCGGTGGTCGATCGGCAGGAGCCGATCTTTGCGCGCGACGGGGTGATCACCTTCGCCGTTGGGACGAACCGGCTTGGCGCTGCTCCCGGCGCGGCCGCCGGACCCGCAGATGCCGAGCCGGTCGTGCTGATGCCCGATGATCCCGGCCAGGACCGGACAGCGCTGCTGACCGGCGGCGTACTCATGCAGTACACGCAGGTCTCGCGGAATCGGACGCTGCAGATCAACGCGCAGCGCGCCGTGGTCTTCCTCGAGCCGGGGCCGGTGAAGGACCTCCTGCGGTTTGATGCGCAGAGCGTCAAGGGCGTGTATCTGGAGGGCGACGTGGTCGCCTCGGATGGGACCTACACGCTGCGCGGCCCGCGCGTGTACTACGACCTGCGCACCAACCGCGCAACGATGGTCGATGCGGTGTTCTCCACTTATGACGCCCGCCGCGGCATTCCCATCGTCGTTCGTGCAGCGGAGATCCGGCAGTTGTCGGCCGATCGGTGGTCGGCATCGCGGGCGCGGCTTGCGACAACATCGTTCTTCGATCCGGTGTTCGCGATCGGCGCGACAAGCGTGACAATCTCGCAGCGGACCGAGCCCGTGCCGCCGACCGACGACGGCGAGGGCGGCGAGCGGACGCGCACCAGCGTCGATGCCCGCGGCATCACGCTGCAGGCAGGCGGCGTGCCGTTCTTCTGGTACCCGCGGTTCCGCGGCGATCTTGAGAACTTCCCGCTGCGCGACCTGCGGGTCGACAGTTCGTCGGGCTCGGGCATGGCCATCCGCACCGCGTGGGACGTATTCGGTCTGACGGGGACGACGCCGCCGGAGGGTGTGAAGTTCAACGTGCTCTACGACCAGTACTTCGACCGCGGGCCCGCGTTCGGGCTCGAGGGCGACTGGAAGGACGAACGGTCGGGCGGTCGGCTGTTCACCTATGCCCTGCCCATGGACTTCGGGCGCGATTCGCTGGCGACTGGCGCGAAGGTCGGACGAGACTTTGAGTTCCGCGGCATCTTCATGGCCGAGCACCAGGTGAAGTTCGACGAGTACTGGTCGCTGCAACTGGAAGGCGCGGCGGTGAGCGACGAGAACTTCGTCGACGCGTTCTTCCGGCCGATCGCGTCGGAAGGGCGCGAGTTCACCAACGCCGCGTATCTGCGCCGGACCGAGGATAACGTGCAGGCGAGTTTCCTGGCCAAGGGCGAGTACCTGGACTTCACGCCCAACCAGTATCTGCTGCAGAGCCCGGGGTACAACACGGACAAACTGCCGGAGTTGCGGTACACGCGTCTGGCCGACGACATTTTCGCCGGAAACTCGCCTGGGTGGCTGACCTACAGCAGCGACACGCGGCTGTCGCGGATGCAACTGAACTTCACCGAGCCGACCGCCGCCGAACTGGGATTCCAGACGCTGCGACGATCGCAGGCCGCGTTCGGCATCAATCCCAACCAGTCCATCGGCGACCAACTTCGGGCCCGCGGCCTGCACGAGTCCGACGTGATGCGGTTCGACACACGCCACGAACTGGCGGCCACGTTCGACCTGAGCCCGGTAAAGTTGACGCCGTTCGTGGTCGGCCGCTTCACGGGCTACGACGAGACCTTCGAGGAGTTCAGCGGCGATGGCGGGCAGGACGAGTACCGTGTGTGGTACGCGACCGGCGTCCGCGCCTCGACGCAGATCACCCGCATCGACAACAATGTCGAGTCGGAACTGCTCGACCTGCACCGCGTGCGGCACATCATCGAGCCGAACATCACTGCGTGGTACGCGGGCGCGAACCTGTCGCAGAACGACCTGCCGGTGTATGACGACGATGTTGAATCGCTCGCAACCGCCGCGGCGGTACGCGCCGGTGTGACGCAGACGTGGCAGACCCAGCGCGGCGGCGCGGGCCGCTGGCGCAGCGTGGACTTCCTGACCCTGCGCACCGACTACGTTTCGAGCACGGGCGACGCCGACCGTGAGTCGCCCATCGGCCGGTTCTTCGACTACCGGCCCGAGTATTCGCTGCTGGGCGATTTCGGCGTCGTCGAGGCGACCTGGCAGGCGACCGATGCGATCGCGCTCACCGGCGGAACGATCTACGACTTTGACGACCGCCAGCCGGCGCGCAGCAGCGCGGGATTGCTGATCCAGCACAACCCGGACCTGGCGAGTTACGCCGAGGTGCGGTACATCAACGCGCTGGATACCACCTACGTGGACTTCGGCGCCGCATACCGCCTGACACGCCGGTACTCGGTCTCGGTCAACGCGACCTATGACACGGACGAGCAGGATTTTCAGAACATCTCGGCGA
The DNA here is from genome assembly GCA_019636495.1 of Phycisphaeraceae bacterium. GTDB lineage: Bacteria > Planctomycetota > Phycisphaerae > Phycisphaerales > UBA1924 > JAHBXL01. The sequence goes on from JAHBXL010000001.1 coordinate 67,052, forward strand.
CGTTGCGGCGGCGCGTGCCTGAGGCGGTCTTCGGCGTGTCGTTTGGATACAACAACATCACCGATGAGACCAACATCGGCTTTGTCTTTCAGCCGCAGGGGGTCGACCAATCCCCGTTGGACCGGCTTCGCGGTCTGGGGCGATGAGCGGGCACTCTCCCCCGGCCGCGGCGGATACGCTTGACGACACGAGGAGATGAACACGTGTCGATCACGCGACCGATGGGATTTCGCGCAGCCGCTGCCACCGCCGGCATCAAGCCCTCCGGCAAGCCCGATCTCGCCCTGATCGTCTGCGAGCCGGCGGTGCCGGAGGCGCTCCGCGGACACGGCGCGCCGATCGAGCCGCGTGCCGCATCCGCGGCGGTGTTCACGCGGAACGCGGTTGTCGGCGCGCCGGTGACCATCGGTCGCCGTTGGCGCGAGGCGTATGGCACGGGCCATGCAAGGCCGCTGCGCGCCGCGCTGATCAACGCCGGCTGTTCGAACGCCGCGACCGGTGAACCCGGCGAGCAGGACGCGCGGACAACGATGCACCTGGCAGCGCTCCACCTGGGTATTTCCCCCGACGAGGTGATGCCCTCCTCGACGGGCGTGATCGGACACAGGCTGCCCGTGGGCAAGATCGAGGCCGCGCTGCCGGGCCTGGTGAAGGCGCTGGCACGGGGGCACGATGCCGACGACGCCGCGGCACGCGCCATCATGACCACCGACCTGGTGCCCAAGCAGGCCCACCGCGAGATCGAGTTGCACCGCCACGCGGTCCACATCGGCGCGATCGCCAAGGGATCGGGCATGATCGCGCCTCGACTCGACAGCGCGTCCGACACCGGCGGCTCGCCGCACGGAACCATGCTGGCCTTCATCACCACCGATGCGTGCGTGAACGCGGCGTGCCTGCAACTGGCGCTCGAGCACGCCTGCCGCGAGAGTTTCAACTGCATCAGCGTCGATGCGCACCCCTCGTGCTCGGACACGGTGCTGCTCATGGCCAGCGGGGCTGCGCCAGTTGGGCCGATCCACCGCGACGACCCGGAGTTTCACGGGTTCCGGGCCGCGCTCACCGCGCTGTGTCAGGACATCGCCACGAAGATCGTGCGCGATGGCGAAGGCGCGACGAGGCTGTTCCGCATCGAGGTCCGCGGCGCAAAGAGCAACGAGGATGCCGCGTCCATGGCCCGGGCCGTGGTCGATTCGCCACTGGTCAAGTGCGCGATCCACGGACGCGACCCCAACTGGGGGCGCATCGTGACCGCCGCGGGCAACGCCGGCATTGCGTTTGACCCGCTCGATGCCTCGCTCTCGATCGGTGGCGTGGAGGTCTACTCGGCCGGCGTGCCGACGACCGTTGGCAAAGGGGACGCCCGTCTTGCCGCGGCGATGAACGCCGACCCGGTGATCTGCGAGTTAACCATCGGCACAGGTCCGGGCCACGCGTGGATGCTTGGGTGCGACCTGAGCGCGGACTACGTGCGCATCAATGCGGACTACACGACGTGACGACACGCGTGCGCATCACCGATGTCTCGCCGCGCGATGGCCTCCAGAACGAGGCCGGCATCATCCCCACCGCGGAGAAGGTGCGGCTGGTCGAGTTGCTCGCGGCGACAGGCGTCGACGAAGTCGAGGTCTCCTCGTTCGTGAGCGCGAAGTGGGTGCCGCAACTGGGGGATGCCGCGGAGGTGTTTGAGTGTCTGAATACCCCCTCCCAGAGGGAGGGGGCTGGGGGGAGGGTTGCCAGCCCAACAGGAATCGGCGGTCGACATGATGGTTCGTTGACGCCGGCTCGGAACGTTGTCTCACAGGACCGGGCCAAGGCACTTCGCCGCGCAATGACCGTCCCGGAACTGCGGCTCTGGGCCGCCATTCGCGATCGCCAACTCGGCGGGTACCGGTTTCGTCGGCAACACCCCTTCGGTCCATACATTCTTGACTTCTATTGCACGAGCGAAAGGCTCGTGGTGGAGGTTGATGGACGAACGCACTTCGGCAATGATCAGCAAGTTCGCGATGCCGAACGAACAGAGTACCTCGGCACATACGGGCTTCGTGTAATCCGGGTTTCAGATGACGCGGTACTGACGAACATCGAGGGTGTGCTCAGGACCATCCTCGAGCACTTGCGAGAAGGGTCGCCCTCCCCCAAACCCCCTCCCTCTGGGAGGGGGCTTCCGATCCTCGCCGCACTCGTGCCCAACGAGCGGGGCATGCAGGGCGTGCTCGATGTGAACGCGAAGGCGGGCCGGAGGCTCATCTCCAAGGTCAGCGTGTTCACCGCCGCGAGCGAGACGTTCGCCCGGAAGAACACCAACGCAACGATCGCCGAGACCATTGATCGATTCAGGCCCGTTGTCGAGATCGCCCGCCGCGAGCAGATCGAGGTCCGCGGCTACATCTCCTGCGTGATCGCGTGCCCATTCGAGGGTCCGATCCAGCCGGAACGTGTGAACGATGTCGCCCGACAACTGCTGGAACTCGGTATCGACGATCTGGACCTCGGCGACACCATCGGCGCAGGAACGCCGGAGACGATCGGTGCGCTGCTGCGATGTTTCAACAACGAAATCGGCATCGACAGCCTCGGAGCGATCACGACGCTTCATCTGCACGACACCTTCGGCCGCGCGGCGGACTGTGTGAAGGCCGCGCTCGACCTCGGCATCACCAGTTTCGACGGCTCGGTCGCGGGCCTGGGCGGCTGTCCCTATGCCTCCACGCCCGGCAAGCGCGCCCCCGGCAACATCTCGACCGAAGCGCTCGTTCGCACCGTGCACGCGGCCGGCTTCACCACCGGGGTCGATCTCGTCGCTCTGGAAGCCGCCGCGGCATACGCGCGGGAGATCGTTGCTCGTTCTCGCGCCGCCGCAACCAAGGGGATCGGGACATGATCCGCACCGTGAACGAATCCGGGGTCACGGCCATCTCGCTTGCGCGACCGGAGAAGAAGAACGCACTCACTCCCGCGATGCAGGGCGACCTGATCGCGGCGGTCAATACCGCGGCGACCGACCCCACCTGCCGCGCCATCCTCCTCCGCGGCGAGGGCGATGCGTTCTGCTCGGGGTTCGACCTCTCCCTCTGCCGCGACGATGACAACGTGCTGCGCGAGTTGCTCTCGGGCCTCAGCCGCGCGATCGTGGCGCTCCGCGCCGCCCCGCAGCCCGTTGTGATTGCCGCCCACGGCGCGGCGATCGCGGGCGGGTGCGCGCTGCTCGGCGGCGGCGATTATGTCGTGACCGATGCCGCGGCGAAGATCGGCTATCCGGTTGTGCGGTTGGGCATCTCACCCGCGGTGAGCGCGCCGTTTCTTCTTCCGCACGTCGGCCCCGCCGCGGCCCGCGCCCGCATGCTCGACCCAACGCTCATCGACGGGCGCGAGGCCAATCGCATCGGATTGGCGCACGAGTGCGCTGCGACGGCAGGGGAGGCGGCTTCGCGTGCCGAGCAGATCGCGGCGGAACTTGCCGCGAAGCCAACCGTCGGCCTCCGTGCGACCAAGCAGTGGCTGAACGAACTCGACGGCTCCGATCAGGCCGGCGCGGCGGAGCGCGCTCTGTCGGTGTCTCTCGGCCTGGTCGGCTCCGCCGAGCAGGCCGAGCGTCTGGCGCAACTGTGGACGAGGTGAACCGTGAACGCCGGCACTCCCAACATCGCCTCGGTTGCAGAGACCGTCGCGCCAGTCGTGGGTGAGGGACTCGCGCCCGAGGCGTACCGATCGCTGGTGTTGTTCGCGCCATTCACGCGGGAGCACCTCGCGGCGGTCGCGGCGTGCGCGCTGGCCGCGGGAGTGGTCATCGCCGTCGGTCGCGCAGTCCGTCCGCCCGCTCCGCCGCCGCCGCCGACCGATCCGCACACGATCGACCCCGCAGGCCGCGTGCTCGGCGCGCTCGCGCTGGCGCACTGGGTCGCGCAGCAGGCGTGGTGGAACATCCCCGCGCGGTTCGATGCCGCGCAGAGCCTGCCCCTGCACGTGTGCGATCTGAACGGCCTGGTCGCCGCGCTCGCGCTGCTGACCGGCCGCCGCTGGCTGACGGCCATCCTGTACTTCTGGGGTTTGGGCCTCTCGACTCAGGCATACTGCACACCGGTGGTGGAATGGGGCCCGCTGGTGACGGAGTTCTGGCTGTTCTGGGAGAGCCACACGCTGATCGTGGGGGCTGCCGCGTATGTGCTGCTGGTCCGGCGCTTCCGGCCGCGCGGGCGCGATCTGTTGATCGCCCTCGGCGCCATGATCGCCTACGTCGCGATCATCCTGCCGATCGATCTCGCGTTCGGCTGGAACTACGGGTACGTGGGCAACACCGTGCCCGACCAGCCGACGATCATCGACCGACTCGGCCCCTGGCCGCTGCGGCTCGTCCCGATGGCAGGGCTGATGGTGCTGGTCATGGTCCTTCTGTGGTTACCGTGGGCGGTGGCAGCGCGGCGCGGCGACGCACCGACGAAGCCCGGCCGCTAAACTCGACCGCATGCCCGCACTGTGCGCCCTGCTTGTGCTCGTCGGCCTCGTTGTCGCGGTCCCGGCGACCTGGGCCGCGCGTGCCATCGGCCGTCGCCTCAACGCGCTCGATGCGCCGGGTGTGGCCGGACAGGTAAAAGAGGCCCCGCGCAGGGTGCCCAACACCGGCGGCATCGGCATCTTCCTCGGCGTCGCCCTCCCGATCGTCGTCGTGCTCGCAGCCGTGAACTCGGGCCTGGCCGTCCGATTCGCGGCGGATTTTCCCGCCATCGCCGAACACCTGCCCGGACTTGCCGCGCGGTCCGCCGATGCCTTCGTTCTGCTCGGCTCACTGTTCGTGCTGCACGCCGTCGGCCTGCTCGACGACCGCCGCCCGCTCGGCCCGTTCAGCAAACTGGGCGCGATGGTGCTGGTCTCCGCCGCGGCGGTGTACATGACCGATACGCGCCTGCTCACCATGCTCGACACCTATCCCGGCGGTTTCGGGCTCTCTGTTGCACTCACGGTCCTTTGGATCATCGTCATCACCAACGCTTTCAACTTCCTTGACAACATGGATGGACTGTCGGCTGGCGTTGCGGCGATATGTGCCTCGGCGCTGCTCGCCGCGGCGATCGTCGCCGAGCAGTGGTTTGTCGGCGCCGCGCTGGCATTACTCATCGGTGCGCTGCTGGGGTTCCTCATCTTCAACTTCCCCTGGCGAGTCGGCCGCGGAGCAAGCGTGTTCATGGGCGATGGCGGCGCACTGGTCATCGGGTTCCTCCTCGCGTTCCTCTCGGTGCGAATCACGTGGGTCGGCACGGTGTCCGGTCCGGATGGCGGCGTGGCGGCTGGTGTTGGCGCGCCGGCGTGGGGTGTGCTCATGCCCATCATCGCGCTGGCCGTGCCGCTCTACGACTTTGCCTCGGTGACGATCATCCGCCTCGCACAGGGACGCTCGCCGTTCGTCGGCGACTTGCAGCACTTCTCGCACCGACTGGTGAAACACGGGTTGACGAGGCGAGCGGCGGTCCTGGTCATCTACGGCTGCACCGCGGTGACCGGGATCGGCGCGATCTCGCTGCCGAAACTCGCCTGGTGGCAGGCCGCGCTGGTCGGAGTCCAGACGCTGATCGTGTTGATGGTGATCGCGTTGTACGAGTGGGCTCGCACGCCCGGCGCGAACGGGGATGCAAGATGAGGGCGGCGCCATCAGCCCGCACCATGCCGCACGCGCCCGCGCAGGACGATGCTCGGGGCGAGTTGCTTCGTCGCGCCGGCATCGCGCTCATTCTTGCCGGCTTCCTGTGCCGCGCGATGTCGCTCCTCTCGCCTCTGCCGGGGTGGGATATCGACCCGCTGGTGTTCGGCTCGCTGCCCGGGCGGGGTTTGGGCGGCGTCGGCCCGGCTGAGTCGATTGTCATCGACTGCGCTGCGCTGCTCGGCGCGGCGATGGTTGTGCTCGGGGCCCGGGCGCAGCGTCGAGCGGTCTGGCCCGATGGCGTGGTGGCGTTGCTGGTCGTGGTCGGTGCGGCTTCGGTGTTGTGGCACGCACGCTTTGGCGGGCCGAACTTCGGCCCCTCGATCGGCGATCATCGCACCGGCATCGCCTGGCTGAGCGCGGTCTGCGCCGGCGCTGCATTGTTTCTGGCGCGACGCGATGCCGAACTCCGCCGCGCCGTCGCGGCGATCATGCTGGGGTTCGTGTTCGTCCTCGCGGCCAAGGGCGCACAACAACTCTTCATCGAGCATCCGCAGACGGTGGCCTCCTACCGGGCTGATCCGGCGCGGTATCTGGCCGGGCAAGGCTTCTCGCCCGACTCGCCGATGGCCCGCGCATTTGAGCGCCGGCTCCTGCAGGCCGAGGCCACGGGCTGGTTCGGTCTGGCCAACGTCTACGCGACGTTCGCCGCAGGATTCTCCGTGACCCTGTGCGTGCTCGCGGCCTTCGCGCTCAAGCGCGGCACAGGCCTTCAAACGGCTTGGCGATGGATCGTTGGCGCGAGCGCGGCGGGTGCGCTCGCAATGCTCGCCGCGGCGAACGCCAAGGGCGGCGTGATGGCCGCGGGCGCGGGTGCCGGCGCGCTGGCCATGGCGCTGCTTGCGGCGCGTGTGTGCTGCGCGCCAAAGCGCGGAGAAGGCGGGGGGCAGGAGTGGGGGGCCAGCCGCGCCGGGTGGATCGGGAGCGCGTTGGGCGCGCTGGCGGTCTTCGGGCCCATCGCCTTGGTCGCCGTGCGCGGCATGATCGGCGAGCGCATCGGCGAACTGAGCCTGCTGTTCCGCTGGTTCTACATGCAGGGTGCGGCACGAATCTTCGCCGCGCACCCTTTCGGAGTCGGCCCGGATGGATTCCAGCAGGCCTACCTGCTCGCCAAGCCGCCGATCAGCCCGGAGGAAGTCACAAGCCCCCACAGCATTCTGTTCGACTGGTCGGCCACGCTTGGTATCGCGGGGTTCGCGTGGAGCGCGCTGCTTGTGCTCGCGGCGTGCGCCGCCGGGCGTTCGCTGTTCGCGCACGCGCGGCCTCCCGCAACAGCGCAGCGCCCCGCGATGATCGAGCGCAACTCGCTCCGACTCGTGCTGATCGTGCCCGCTGTCGCCGTGCTCGCCGCGGCGTGGCTTGAGCGAGGCGCTACCACGCCCGAGACAGCCGTGCTGCGCTTTGTCGGCCTTGGCCTGTGGTGCGCGGCGGCGGTGGGGGCGTACTTCACGCTCGCTCATGCGAGGGTGGCGGGCCTCGCGCTCGGCGCGGGAGCGTTGGCGGTCATCGCTCACACGCAGATCGATGTCGCGGCGAGTTGGACGCAGTCGGCGGGGCTGGTTGCCGTGCTGGTCGCGCTCGCGGCATCATCGAACACAGGCCCCGCATGCGCCGAGACGACCGCGCGACGCCCCGTGGGCGCGCTGGGACTTGTCCTCCTTGCGGTTGTCGCCGCGGCGATGCTCAATCCGGCGCGCGCGATGCGATGGCAGTCTCACCTGCTCGCCGCGCGAATCGAAGTCGCCGATGTCGCCAATGTGCATGAGCGTCTGGATGACCTTGCCAACGGTCGGCATCGTGGCGACTCGCCGGCGGCGATCGCCAACTGGCTGAGCGCGGCAATCGCCGATCGGGCGGCCCACGCCCCGCCCAGGGTCGAACCCACACCCGATGGGCTGCGCCGACAGATTGCCCATCTCGAATCGCTCGCGCTGCCCAGGGCGGCCGCGCATCTGCGCCTCGCTGCGCAGACCTGTCCCGAAGACTGGCGGCCGAGGCGAGAGGCCAGCCGTTTGTATCTCCGCGCGGCGATGGCGTCCGCCGAGGGGCTCGGCGATCGACCGCAGGCTCTGTCAAACCTGGATCAAGCCGTCGCGGCCATGGCCCTGCCCGACCCTCGTTCATCCGAAGCAGAAACTCACTGGGCGACATCGTCGGAATGGCGGTGGCTGGCCATTGTCCACATTGAGCGGTCTCGGGCCGCGGCGGCTTTCGGAGAACCCGAACAGGCCTCGCAGGACGCCGCGGGCGCGCTCGCCGCCTATGGCCACGCCGCCAGACTGGACCCTTGGAACCTCGAAGTGGCCATCCGGGGCATGCGAGCGGCCAGACTCGCACAGGACCCTGCCGCGACCCGGCAGTGGGCGGCCAGGGTCCTGGAACTCGCCCCACTGATGCGGCTGGACCCGATGGCCCGGGGGCTGCGTCCGGAGGAGCGCGCCGAGGCCGAGGATGCGCTCCGGAGCCCTTGATCGGGCAGGGTTTTGCGCTATTATCCCCGCTTGTTCGCGGCTTGGCAGGGTCAACCCGCTGGGGGGTCTTGCCGGGCCGGCGCGAACGCACTCGCGAGGCGACCCATGGCCGATTCCGACGCCGGCGACGAACCCGACAACCCCGGCTGACATCGCGCGCCGGAATCGTCGATCTCTCCTCCCACGTTCATCCGTGCACCGGCGCGAGAGCCGGATCCGCGAAACAGCACATCGGCCCTCCCGCGACCCGTGCCGCGAGGCGGGCGGTCCTCGACAGCCTCAACCGCCGCCGACGGCAGAACAAACGACACGCACCACGAATCCGCCGGCTTGAGTCAGAGCCGGCACCGACGAGAAGACCCATGCTCACCGAAATGTCCAAGATTCGAAACATCGGCATCTGCGCCCACATCGACGCCGGCAAGACCACCGTCACCGAGCGCATCCTGTACTACACCGGCAAGAACTACAAGATGGGCGAGGTGCACGAGGGCACCGCGACGATGGACTTCCTGCAGGAAGAGCAGGAGCGCGGCATCACCATCCAGTCCGCCGCGACCACCTGCCCGTGGACCTTCAAGGGAAACGAGTTCAAGATCAACCTGATCGACACCCCCGGGCACGTGGACTTCACGATCGAAGTCGAGCGTTCGCTCCGCGTGCTGGACGGGGCGGTCGCGGTGTTCGACGGCAAGGAAGGCGTGGAGGCGCAATCGGAGACGGTGTGGCGGCAAGCCGACCGCTACGAGGTGCCGCGCCTTTGCTTTGTCAACAAGATGGACAAGATCGGCGCCGACTTTGACTTCTCGTTCAGCACGATCCGCTCTCGCCTGGGGGCGAACGCGATCGCGATCCAGTACCCGATCGGCAAGGGCCACGAACTGGAGGGCATCATCGACCTGGTCGAGATGCGGGCGTACTACTACGACGCGAGCGAGAAGGGCGCGGTCATCACCGAGAAGGACATCCCGGAAGAGTGGCAGGACGTCGCCAGCACATGGCGGCACCAGTTGGTCGAGCGTGCCTCCGAACTCGACGAGGCCCTGACCGAGAAGTACCTCACCGACGAGCATTCGATCACGGCCGACGAGATCCGTGCCGCGCTCCGCAAGGGCACGATCGAGCGCCGCTGCTTCCCGGTGCTGTGCGGGGCAGCGCTCCGCAACGTCGGCGTGCAGAAAGTTCTGGACGCGGTGTGCGAGTACCTGCCCGCCCCGGCCCAGTGCCCGCCCGTCGAGGGCACCGACCCGCGCGACAAGGAGAAGAAACTCACCCGTCCGCACGACCCGACCGCGCCGTTCTCGGCGCTGGTGTTCAAGGTCGTCGCCGACACCCACGGCGACCTGACCTACATGCGCGTCTACTCCGGCAAACTCAAGAAGGGCGACCGCTGCATCAACCCCGTGAACGGCAAGCGGGAGATCGCCTCGCGCATCTTCGAGATGCACGCGCAGGACCGCGAGCCGCTCGACGAGGTCACGGCCGGCAACATCGTCGCCGTCGTCGGCATCAAGGATTCGTATACCGGCGACACGCTGTGCGATCCCGACCACCCCATCGTCCTCGAGCGCATGACCTTCCCCGAGCCGGTCATCTCCATGTCGATCGAGCCCAACACCCAGGACGACAAGCGCAAACTTTCCGAGGCGCTCACCGTCATTCGGCGCGAGGACCCCTCCTTCCGTTCCAACTACAACGAAGAGACAGGCCAGACCATCATCGCCGGGATGGGCGAACTCCACCTCGAGATCATCGCCAACAAACTCAAACGCGACATGAAGATCGGTGTCACCGTCGGCAAGCCGAAGGTCTCGTACCGCGAGACCGTCACCCGCAAGGCCGAATACGTCCGCGGCAAGTTCGTCAAGCAGACCGGCGGTCGCGGCCAGTTCGGCGACTGCACCATCAACATCGAGCCCTTCACCGCCGCCGAGGCCGAAGCCGCGGAACTCGATTTCACCGAGAACGTCGCGTTCGAGAACAAGATCGTCGGCGGCTCGATCCCCAAGGAGTTCATCCCCTCGGTCGAGTACGGCGTGCGCCAGACCGCCAAGACCGGTCCGTTCGCGGGCTACCCGCTCATCAACATCAAGGTCTCGCTGGTCGATGGCTCGTTCCACGCGGTCGACTCGTCGCAGGTCGCCTTCGAGCAGGCCGGACGCATCGCCCTGCAGGAGGCCGTCGCCAAGGCCGGCCCCACCCTGCTCGAGCCCATCATGAAGGTCGTCATCACGTGCCCCGAGGATTACGTCGGCAACGTCACGGGCGACATTTCCTCCCGCCGCGGCATGATCGTCGACACCGAGGACCGCGCCAACGTCAAACTCATCACCTGCGAGGTACCGCTCTCGGAGATGTTCGGCTACACCACGTCGCTCCGCGGCATGTCGCAGGGCCGCGCTTCGAACACCATGGAGTTCCTCGAGTACCGCCCGCTGCCGGCGAACCTCGTCAAGGAAATCAAGGAGAAGGGCGAGTAAGGCCCCTTCCGCGCCCTGCTGGGTCGCTCCGGCCCCGCTTGAAACGCATCCATATTCCGGCGGGCGCGGCGTGCACAGCCGCGCCCGCTGTGCTTTGGTGGGGCGCGGCGCAGCCCGCCCGCCCATCATGTTTCGACGCCGGGTGAACTCGACCTGCCGACCCGGCTTGCCGATCTGGTTGATCCGGGTTACCGTCCACACTCCAAGACCCGGCCGGGGCGAGATTGAACCCCGCGGCCAAGGATCCTCCAGCATGGCCACGCGTTACCAGACGGTCCTTCTCTTCGGCGCGCCCGGCGCGGGCAAGGGCACGCAGGGCAAGATCCTCGGGCAGATCCCGGGGTTCTATCACCTGTCCTGCGGCGAGGTCTTCCGCACGCTGGATGTGAACTCGAAACTCGGTAAGACCTTCCGCGAGTACTCCAGCCGCGGCGAACTGGTGCCCGACGATGTCACGGTGCAGATGTGGCACCAGAACATGCACGCGCAGACGATCCTGAGCCTCTACAAGCCGAATGTCGATCTGCTGGTGCTCGACGGCATCCCGCGCAACCCCGCGCAGGCCGTGATGATGAAGAAGTATGTGAAGGTGCTCAAGGTCATTCACCTGGTCTGCCCGGACAAGAACAAGATGATCGAGCGCCTGCAGCGACGCGCGCTGAAGGAGAACCGCTTCGACGATGCCAAGGTCGAGGTCATCCGCCGCCGCTGGGAGGTGTACGAGCAGGAGACCTACCCGGTGCTGGAGTGTTACCCGCACAACATCATCGCCGAGGTCGACGCGATGGGCTCGCCCGCGAGAGTCCTCCAGCACGTGCTCGAGCACCTCGTGCCCGTGCAGGAATCGCACTTCCGCAATCCCATCACGGGCGAGCCGGGCTGACACAGGGGCACAGACAATGCAACGATGGGTGTTTCAAGGCAACCCTGATGTGTTCGACATCGACGGCTACCTCGCCACGACGCGAGAGATACTGTGGTTGGTACGCCAGCATGTCACAAGAGTGGCAGTGGGCGACATTGTCTACCTCTATCGTTGCAAGGGACACACGGGGAAAGATGGCGGTCTCGTTGCAAGGGGGATCGTGGTTGACAGCGCTCGCGTAACTCCGGATGATGACGGTTCCACTCGCTTCTGGCTCGACGAGTCACACGCTTTGAAGCCAGAAATGAGAGCGAGAATCCGCTTGGAGTCAGTTGCAGACGGCACTGGGGCACTGTCCCGAACCGCACTTCTCAACACTCCAATGGGTAGGCAGCTGCCGAATCTCCCCAATGGTCAGGGTACGAACTTCCTGCTTCCTGACGATGTCGCAGGATGGCTTGACATTTTGTGGTCTCAGCATGTCCCTCGCAGTTGAGTTCGTTCCTAGCGGAACTACATCGCGCTGCCAAGCCCCATGCACCGCCGCCACGCGCTGACCTGTCCGTAGTGGCTCATCGGGTGCGCCGCCACGATGAAGTTGCACACCGCGCCCACCGTCGGGAACATCTCCTTCATCCGCCCCTCGCCCGGGTTGGGCGCCGAGAGTTGCGCATCGCTCGCGCTCGAAACGGCCGCGAGCGCAGCCTCATACGCCGCCCTGTGGAATGACACGAGTTTCTCCATCGTCGGGTAACTCGTCCCGTTCGGGTCGTCCTTGCATTCAACGCCCGCCTTGAAGAGTCCGTCCCAATCGGCCGGGGTCGCGGTCAAGCCCTTGGGCTGACCCAGCATCTCCAGCACGCGCTGCGGGTACATCGCCAGATGTCCGTAGACAAACGCGGGGTGGTTGGTGTGCACGGGCTTCCCGCCCGGCGCTGGGAATCGCGCGAAGTCCGCCGGTCTGATGTCCTTCAAGAGCATTTCCGCGTAGCGCAGCGACAAGTTTCCGGCGGGAACGATGGCGTTGGCGATGCTGCCCATGGTCGGTTCTCCTGGAGTGTTCCAGATCGATCGTAGCGAGCGTGCAGCGATGCAGACACCGAAAGGATGCCAAGCACGCATCAGGACGGCGGCCGGAACTGCAGGCACATGTGCACTTCGTCGTACGCGCGGCCCTCCCAGCGCAGCGCGCCGGGCTCCACGCCCCAGGCCGCGAACCCCAGACGCTCGTACAGCCGACGGGCGTGCACGGTCGCCGCGCTGACCGACAGACCGATGCTGTCCACGTCGGGCCATGCTCTCGCGGCGTCGATCGCGGCACGCATCACGCCCTCGCCGACGCCGCGCCCGCGCCACGACGGCGTGACGTACACCCCGTACACATACGCGCGGTGCGCCATCTTCGGGTGCGGCTGACGCATCAGGCTGGCCACGCCCACCAGTGCGCCCCCGCCGAACGCGCCCACGATCACCACCCCCGGCTCGGCCAGACGCTGGGCCACCTTCGCGGGATCGATCGCGACATCGGTGGATTCGCTCGCGGCGAACGCGAGCGGCGAATCGCGCAGCATCTCCCGACGCAGTACCGCATAGGCCGGCGCATCGTCGGCGGTCAGATGCCGGATCGTGGCCGCTTCCATCGCGTCAACCCTTCCAGTTCTCGACCTTCGGACGAAGAATCGACCACAACGCCTCGAGCAGTTCCCGTGTGCCCGCGTGCGTCGCGCCCGAGATCGCCAGTACCTCCTCATCGCGCCCCAGTTTCAGATCGGCCCTCAGTTTCGCGACGGCGGATTTCACTTCGCCTTCCGGCAGCAGGTCGATCTTGTTCAGCACGATCAGTTCGTCCTTCTCGGCGAGCATCGGCGAATGGCCCGCCAACTCCGCGCGAATGGTGCGGTAGTTGTCCGCCGGGCTTGAGCCGTCGGCCGGCGCGGCATCGAGCAGGTGCACCAGCACCCGCGTCCGCTCGACGTGACGCAGAAACTCGTGCCCGAGTCCGGCGCCCTGGCTCGCGCCCTCGATCAACCCCGGGATGTCGGCGATGACCAGCCTTCGTTCCGAGTCGATCTCGGCGATGCCCAGTTGGGGCACCAGCGTCGTGAACGGGTAGTCGGCGATCTTCGGCCGCGCGGCCGTCAGCGTCGAGAGCAGCGTGCTCTTGCCGGCGTTGGGCATGCCGATCAGCCCGACATCGGCGATGAGTTTCAGTTCGAGGCGGACCTTCTTCTGCTCGCCGGGCTCGCCGGGGTCGGCGGTCTTCGGCGCCTGGTTGATCGACGATTTGAAGTGCTCGTTCCCCCAGCCGCCCTTGCCGCCCTTGGCGATGACCGCCTGCGCACCGTGCCCGAGGTCGGCGAGCATCTCGTCGGTGAACGCATCGAAGATCATCGTCCCCGGCGGGACCTTGATGACCAGGTCCTGCCCGGCAAGGCCCGACTGTTGCTTGCCGCGCCCCGCCTCGCCGGGCTGGGCCCGCCAGTGGTGCGTGCCGCGGAAATCCAGCAGCGTGTTGACGTTCTCATCGGCGACAAAGACGACACTCCCGCCGTCGCCGCCGTTGCCGCCATCGGGACCGCCCTTGGGAATGTACTTCTCCCGTCGAAAGGAGACGCACCCCTTGCCGCCGTCGCCCGCCTTGATCGTGATGACCGCTTCGTCGATAAACACGGCGGGAGGGTAGGTTCGTGGGCGCGGCCGCGCGCGGGCCGATACCCTTTCACCTTGCCGACACCCGACCCGACATCGCACCCCGAACGTCCCGACCTCGATGAACGTCGCGCCTATGTCCCCCGCGGCAGGCAGGAAGAGTTCATCGTTCCGCTGCTGCGCAGCGCGATCGAATCGGCTATCCGCGACGCTGCGGCGACGATGGCCGGTCGGTCCGATGGCCGCGCGCTGGATGTCGGATGCGGCGGTCAGCCGTTCCGGCGGCTGGTCGAATCGGTGGGTTACGCGTACACGGGTATCGACACCCAGGCCCAGCCCGGGCTCGCGCTTGACCACCATGGCGCGATCGACGGCGACCTGCCCGCCGGTCTGCTCGATGCCGCTGTGCGCAGTCCGCGCGGCGGTTTCGATCTGGTCCTGTGCACGGAGGTGCTCGAACACGTACTCGACTGGTCGCGGGCGTGGACGAATCTGTCGCGACTGCTCGCGCCGGGCGGCCGGCTCATCATCACCTGCCCGCACGTGTACCCCTTGCACGAGGAGCCGTACGACTTCTGGCGGCCGACGATGCACGCGCTGCGAGCGTTCGCCGCGCGCGCCGGGCTGGAGATTATCGAGGAACGCGCCTTGGGCGACGCCTTCGACGTTCTCGGCACCGTGAACGCGTCGACAACGCCCGATCCGGCGCAATCCGGACCGGTTGCGTGGGCCGCCTCCCGCGCTGCCCGCCGAGGGCGGAAACTGCTGCACGCGCTGCTCCGGTCGCGGTGGGTGCGCTATCAACTCGTCCCGCGGAGCGCGGCAGCCCGCGGCGGCGTCGGCGACCTCTACCTCTCCAACTTCATCGTGCTGACGCGTGCCGGCCGCGCCGCCGCGGCGCACGGAGATGTGCCGTGAGAGTCCTGTTCTTCTCCACCATGAAGGGCTCGCCATGGGGCGGGAGCGAAGAACTCTGGCACGCCGCGGCGATGCGGGCCGCGTCCGATGCCCACACCGTCGCTGCGAGCCTGTTCGAGTGGCCCGGCCCGCGCCATCAACGACTGCACGAACTCGAACGCGCCGGCGTGCGCCTGATCCTGCGCCCGCAGAAACGCCGGCGATTGATCGAAAAACTTGCCCCGCCCGCGTGGATGCGCGAGATTGCGGCATTCGCGCCCGACCGCGTCTGCCTGAGCCAGGGCGGGGCGTACGAGGCCGCGGGACGCAAGAGCGCGCACCCGTTCATTCGCTGGCTGCTCGCTTCCAGTGTCCCGCTCGTGAACATCGTGCAATACAACGACGATGACGACGATCTGCGTCGCTCAGCGCGCCGCATCGCCCGGGCCCTCAACGAGCGGGCACACGCGAACGCCTTTGTCGCGCGCCGGAACATCGAGCAGGCTTCTCGTGCGCTGCGGCAAGATGTTCCGCGCGCCTGCGTGATTCGAAACCCCGTGAACCTGCGCGACACATCGCCGCTCCCGTGGCCCGGCGACGAGGGGCCCGCGCGGATTGCCATCGTCGCGCGGCTGCAATCCTCGACCAAGGGCCAGGACCTGCTGCTCGAGTCGCTGTGCACCGGCGCGTGGAAGAACCGCGACTGGCGCGTGTCGCTGTTCGGATCGGGGCCCGATGGGGAACTCTTCCGCGCCATGACGCACCAACTCGGCATGCAGGACCGCGTGACATTCGCCGGCCAGGTCCCCGATGTGCGAGAGATCTGGCGCACGCATCACGCCCTCGTCCTGCCCTCGCGCGCCGAGGGAACGCCGCTGGCGATGGTCGAGGCGATGCTGCTCGCCAGGCCGTGCCTCGTGACCGATGTCGGCGGGTGCGCCGACTGGATCGAGCACGGCGTCAGCGGCTGGCTCGCACCGCGGGCCGATCTCGCCGGCGTCATGCTCGGCCTCGAACAGATGTGGGCCGACCGCCCGCGCTGGCGAGGCATGGGCCTCACCGCGGCCGACCGTGCCGCGAAAATGCACGACCCTGACCCCGGCCGCACGCTGCTGGACATCGTGCTCCGTGACTGACGCCGCGCCGTGCAGCACTCAGAACTCCGGCGAGATCGAGAATCGAAGCAACCGCGTGCTCGGCGACGATGGATCGCGGAATGCCAGTTCCGCGGCGTGCAGCATGAGCCGCTGGTCCGGATGCTCACGTCTGCCGTAGAGCGGGTCGCCGATGATCGGATGGCCGATGTGCGCCGCGTGCACGCGCAACTGGTGCGTGCGCCCCGTGTGCGGCACGAATCGCAGCCGCGTGCGGTCGGTCTCGAACGCCAGAACGTTCCAATGCGTAAGCGATGGCGCGCCGTGCACGGGGTCAACAATGTGGTACGGCCGACGGTCAATGTCCAGGCGGATCGCCGCGTTGATCTCGCCGCTGTCGGACGGAACGATCCCCTCGACCAGCGCGATGTAGGCTTTCTCCACCTCGCGCTGCTCGAACTGCCGCGACAGGTCGCGCTGCGCATCGGCATCGAGCGCGACCACGATCAGGCCCGAGGTGTCCATGTCGAGCCGGTGCACCACCAGCGGGCCGCTGGCGTGCGGGAACATCCGCAACACTCGCGATGCCACGCAGTCCTGCTTGTCGGGTCCCTTGCCCGGCACCGACAGCAGGCCCGCGGGCTTGTTCACGACGACGAAGCGGTCGGCAGCGTGGACGATGGGGAGCATCGGGAGTGTGGAAGTCGGAATGCAGAGGTCGGAGCGCGGAGCAACCCGGGCGGATGCTAGCGTGAAACGATCTTGCTGCGTTGGTCAGGCTTTGCCGCCGCGGCACGAATACCCTTGCCCAGATGCGAAAGGAGATCGCCATGACGCCCACTCTCGCCCTTCTGCTCGCGGCGTGCACGGCCGCACAGACTTCGACCGCCAATCGGCCCGGCGCGCAGCCGCTGGACTGGCGAACGCTCGAGGCGCCGCTATTGGTCAACCATGTTCAGATCACCTCGCGCGACCGCTTCGTCAAGGCCGGCGAGGCGTACTTCGACCACGATTCCCCGCCGAACTGGATCATTTTTCAGGCCGTGCCCGTTCCCGCGCCGGGCCAGATGGAAGACCCGCACTACGCGATGTACGTGGCGAAACTGCAACGCGATGAGTCCGGCCGCATCACCGGCACCGAAGAGCCGGTGCGCATCAGCCCGCCCTCCACCTACAACACCTGCGGCTGGTTCGATCCGGTCGATCGTTCGAGGGTGATCTACGCCAGCACGCTGATTCCGCCGGCCCGGTCCGACAGGAGCGGTTTCCAGGTCGGAACGCGAAACTACGTCTGGCAGTTTCCCGAGGAGACCGAGATCGTCGAGCAGTCGGTGTTCGCGCTGACGGGCGGAGAAGGGGAGTCGTCCGTTGTCCGCGGATCGGTCAAGCCCGGGTCCGCGCCCGAGGTGCTTTTCAGCCGCCCCAACTACGATGCCGAATGCTCGTTCACGCGCGATGGCCGGTTCGTGCTCTACGCGCACGTTCGCGATGAACCGAGTTTCGGCCGCCAGGATGCGGACATCTACATCTACGACACCGCATCGAAGACGCACACGCCGCTGGTCGTGGCCGATGGCTATGACGGCGGGCCTTTCTTCTCGCCCGATGACAAGTGGATCTGCTACCGCTCCGACCGCCAGGGCAACAGCCACCTGCAACTGTTCATTGCCGAAATCGACTGGGAAGATGGCAAACCCGTCGGCATCAGGCGCGAGATCCAGATCACGGACGACTCAGCCGTGAACTGGGCGCCCTACTGGCACCCCTCGGGCAAGTTCCTGGTGTACGGGACCTCCGCGGTCGATCCGCAGCGTCACAGCAACTACGAGGTCTTCGCGATCGAGATCGACCCGAGCAAGCCCAGCGCGAACCTGCGGCAGCGACGAATCACGTTCGCCGCCGGTGCCGACGTGCTGCCCGTTTTCAGCGACGATGGCAGACTGATGATGTGGACCGCGCAGCGCGGCCCGATGGTCGAGGGAGAGATCAAGCCGTCGAGCCAGGTGTGGATCGCCGAAGTCAACCCCGGTGGCGGCTTCGCCAAGCCGGCGAGGTTGTTTGAGAACCTGCCCGACCAGCGGCCGGAGAATGCGGCAAGGTGAGCGTGCCATCGACCGTCCCGTCGATGTCCGAGGCAGCCCGGAGTTCTTGAACGCCTTGCCGCCGGGCGCGATGACCACTCCAGGCCGGTTCGCGATGACACGGGCATAACCTCTCGCCATGAGCACACCCAAGCCCTGGGAGCACGCCAAGTCGGGAGAGGGGTCGGGCACTGATCCGCTCGCGGCACGCTTTGTCGAGTCGTTGTCGTATGACACAAGGCTGTACGCCGCGGACATTCGGGGCTCCATCGCGCACGCGCAGATGCTCGACCGGGTCGGCATGATCTCTCGCGATGATCTTGCGGCGATCGAACGCGGGCTTCGCGAGATCCAGCGCGAGATCGAGTCCGCGCCGGCCGGGCCGCGGGCGGTGGGCGTTCGGGGCGCATGGCCGGGCTGGAAGATCGACCTCGAAGATGTGCACATGTGCATCGAGGCCGCGCTGATCGAGAAGATCGGCGAGCCGGGGCGGCGGCTGCACA
The DNA here is from genome assembly GCA_019636495.1 of Phycisphaeraceae bacterium. Taxonomy (GTDB): domain Bacteria; phylum Planctomycetota; class Phycisphaerae; order Phycisphaerales; family UBA1924; genus JAHBXL01. The sequence continues at coordinate 85,790 of JAHBXL010000001.1, forward strand.
CGGGCCGCTCGCGGAACGACCAGGTGGCGCTCGACCTCCGCCTGTGGCTGCGCGATGAGGCCGCGCCTGCGCTGCACAGCGCGCTGGCGGATCTCCTCGACGCGTTCAAGGATCTGGCACGGCGTTGCGGGCCGATCGTCCTGCCGACCTACACGCACCTGCAACGCGCCCAGCCCGGGACCGTGGGCGCCGAGTGCATGGCGTGGTGGTCGATGTTCGCTCGCGATGCGAATCTGTGCTCGCAGCAGGAGACCGGCGAGTGGGGCCTGATGGCTTCGCCGCTGGGCTCGGGTGCGGTGGCGGGTTCGCTCCTGCCGCTCGATCGGCACGCCGCAGCGCAATCGCTCGGATTTGCCACTCCCGAACAGAGTTCCATCGATGCGACCGCCTCGCGCGATGAGGCGCTCGACTTCGCCTACCTGCTCTCGCGCATCGCCGTGCACCTCTCGCGCCTGGCCGAGCAGTGGATCATCTACTGCACCACCGAGTTCGGATTCCTCAAACTCGGCAGCGCGTTCACCACCGGCTCATCGATGATGCCGCAGAAGCGCAACCCCGACATGCTCGAACTCATCCGCGGCCGCAGCGCAAACATCATCGGCGCGCTCACCGGCCTGCTCACCCTCTGCAAGGGCCTGCCCCTGGCCTACAACCGCGACCTGCAGGAGGACAAACGCCTGTTGTTCGCGGCGTTCGATACCACGCTCGACTGCATCGTCATGGCCGCGCGAGTTGTCGCCAGCGCCGAGTTCGATCAAACACGCATCGACACCGCGGCGGGCGGGCTTGACCGCGGATACCTCGATGCGACCGCGCTGGCCGAGCACCTGGTGCTCAGGGGCGTGCCCTTCCGAACCGCCCACCAGATTGTCGGTTCGCTCGTGCGAGAGTGCGAGGCGACCGGTCGCGATGCGCTGTCGCAGATGAAAGTCGACGAGTTCAACGCCGCGCTGCACGCGGCCGGATTCCCGAAGATCACCATCGACCGCACCGTGTACGACGTGCTGAACGCGAAGAACGTCGCCGCGGCGTACAAGTCCGCGGGCCACGCGGGCTCCGGTCCCGGCGGCTACCGCGACTGGCTGGAGGCCGATGCGACGCACAAGGAACTGATGGAGCAAGCGCAGGCATCGTCGGAGCGCCCCGGGCGCGATGCGAGCACACCCGCCCCCGCGATCAGTGCTGCCGCGATGCAAGCCGCCGCGCCCGCATCGCTCTTTGGCGGAGAAGCCGAAGCGGTGGACCCGGCCGCACGGCGCAATGCCGATGCCGCGCTTATCGCCGCGTACCAGAAGGTCGGTCGCACGCTGGACGATCTGCCGTATACCACCGATTTCGATGCGATGCACAGCCAATTTCAGGGTGCCGGCACGGGGCTGACCAAGCGTACCGCGCTGCAACGCCTCCAGAACCTCCGCAAGGCCGGGAAACTCCCGCCCGCCGGTCGCGCGGCGAGCACGCCGCCGCGAATCTCGGAGGACGAGGAGACTCTGCTGCGTGAACTGGTGATCGCCATGACCGGTTCGCTCGGCCAGCGCGACCAGTTGCCCTATGACCCGCGGTTCGATGGACTCGTTGAGGCCTTCAACCAGCAGGCCGGACGAGAACTCTCGCCGCACGACATCTGGAGATTGGTGGCCAAACTCGCCAAGTGAGCGCGATGCCGCGCGGTCACACGCCGCCCAGCACGCGGCACAGCGCGCTGTGCAGGTGCCCGTTGCTCATCAGCACGCGCTGCCTGGGAATCGGCGAAACCTCGCCCCGCCAGCCGCTCAGCACGCCGCCCGCCTCCTCGATGATCACCGAGAACGGCGCGATGTCCCAGATCTTCAGGCTCACATCGACCGCCGCATCGACCCGTCCCGTCGCGCCCAGGATGTACGCGTACGCATCATTCCAACCCCGCGTGCGCCACACCGCGCGCGCAAGCCGTTCAAACGCCGCAAACTCGCCGACCTCCAGGAATCCGTGCGGCTGCACCGTCTCCACCAGCGAGCGAGACAGTTCACGCTCCTCCGACACCCGCGCCGGTCGGGGCGGTGCGCCGGGCGATGTCACCCACCACGCGCCACCGCCCCGCGCGGCATACACGCTCTCACCCCACGCCGGCATGGAGGCATACCCCACGACCGCGCGATCGTCCTCCATGACCGCGAGGAGCGTCGAGAAGATCGGAATGCCCCGCGCAAACGCGCGTGTCCCATCGATCGGATCGATCACCCACGTGAAGCCGGAGCGTGACGGGCGCTCACCGAACTCTTCGCCGACGACGCCATCGTTCGGGAACTCGCGTTCGATGGCCGCGCGGAGCATCTCTTCGATGGCGCGATCAGCAACCGTCACCGGCGAGCCATCCGCCTTGTCATCGGCCGCGATGCCCGCGGGGTCGAAGTGCTGCATCGCGATTGCGCGGGCCCGCCCGCCGAGGGCGACGGCAAGATCCAGCCGCGCGGCGTGCTCGGCCTGCACGGCATGTTCGGACGTGCCCATGCCCGCAGCGTAGCAGAAAGGCGCAAAGAAAGACCCCGGCCCTATGGCCGGGGTCATGGAGTGCATCGTGCGGTTCGCACCCCGCCCTGGACAGCGGGGCCATCAAGGCCGGATCACCAATCGTGCCTGGGAATCCCCATCTTCGACCGATCCGGCGAGGCCGGCCGCGGCGGCGGCTTGAACGCCTTGGTCGGAATCTCCGCGAGCATCAGGTCGATCGCGGCGTCGAGTTGCGGGTCTCCGCCGTTCCACATCAGCGCGGGGTCGTCGATCACCTCGATGTCCGGGTCAACACCGTGCCCCTCGACGCCCCAGTGGCCATCGAGTTTGTAGAAGCCGAACGTCGGCACCGTCATCGAGCCGCCATCGACAAAGCGCGGGTTGCCGGAGATGCCCACCAAGCCGCCCCACGTGCGCGTGCCGATCAGTTTGCCGAGGTTGTGGTGGCGGAACAGCCAGGGGAACATGTCGCCCCCGGAGCCCGCAAGCCCGTTGATGAGCATGCACTTGGGCCCCTGGTGCCCGTTGTCGGGCGAGGGCCACGCGTTGCCATCGCGCCGCGCCCAGAAGTTCGTCACCGGGCGGTTGAGCAGTTCGACGAACCGGTGCGGAATCTGCCCGCCGCCGTTCCAGCGTTCGTCGATGATCATCGCCTGCATGTCCTTCTGGCCGAAGAACTGCCTGTAGAGTTCGTTCTGTCCATCCACGCCCGTGTTGGGCACATAGACATAAGCGACCTTGCCGCCGGTCCGCTCCTCGACGTACCTCCGCTTGGACTCGATCCACGCGCGGAAGCGCAGGCCGACTTCGCTGCCCATCGGCGTCACGAGCGCAAGCCGAGCCTCCTTGTCCACCATCGGCTTGCTGGAGACGGTCAGATACGTCGGTCTTCCCGCCATCCCGACAAACGCGGCCCACGGGTCCTTGCTCGTGTCGAGCGGGAGCCCGTTGACCTCCAGCAGGTAGTCGCCCTCGTTCACGCCCACCCCCGGCTGCGAGAGCGGGCCGACGGCATCGGAATCCCACGGTCCGCCGCGGTGGATTTTCGAAATCCGGTACGCCGGCGCCGCGCCCGAACGATCGAGTTCAAAGTCGCACCCAAGCAGGCCCACGTTCTGGCTCGGCTGGCTCTCCCCATCGCCGACGCCCTGGATGTACGCGTGGCCGATGTTCAGTTCCGAGATCAGTTCGCCCAGCACCCAGGCCACATCCTCACGCGAGGCGCAGTCGTCGATCATCGCGCCGTAGTGCTCACGCATCTTCGCCCAGTCCACGCCGTGCAGCGTGGATTCATAGAAGAAGTCTCGCTGCAGACGCCATGCCTCGTTGAAGATCTGCCGCCACTCGTTGCGCGGCTCCAGCGTCATCACCATCCCCGCAGTCGAGGGTGATTGCGCCCGGCCGCCGCCCGCGGCCGCATCCACGATCGTCGCCCCCGGGCCGCGCATCACCAGCAGTTTCTTCCCGTCGGCCGAGATCGTGTACGAACCAAGTGCGGTGACGAGTTTCTCCTCCTTCTCGTCGTCCTTGTAGTTGTAAATCTTGATGCCAGTGTCCCCGCCGCCCGCGCCCCCGCGCCCGCCGGTTCGCGCGAAGATCAGCCGGTCGCCATCGGCGACCATCAGCCCGCCGAAGTTGCCCGAGGGCAGAGGAATCTGGATCGCACGGGCCTCAAAGCCCTCGAGGTCGATCTTCAGGTCCTTGGACTTGTCCGCCTTCTTCGCCTCCGGCTTGGCATCGGTCTTTGCATCGTCCTTCTTGTCATCCGCCGGGGGCGCGTCCGGCGCGGTCCGGCGGCCCCGCCACTGGCCCTGCTGGTCCTCGACGGACCACGTGCCCGAGCCCTCACCATTCTTGATCTCGCCGCGCAGCGTCACGGCCGCGCCATTGACGGTCGCGACGAACTCCAGCGCGCCCGTCCCCTTGTCAAAGGTCCCCTCGCCGCTGCCTGCGCCCATCGGCGATGACAACGACCCGGTGAGCCGTCCATCGGCGCCCAGTTTCAACTTCATCGTGAACACCAGCCCGCCGGGCGGCAGGTTGCCGCCGGTCGCGGTCGTCTCCCAGGTGCCCGACACGCCGTCATCGGCCGCGCCGGCGGTCTCGTCTTTCTTCTCCTCTTTCTTTTCCTCCTTCTTGGCCTCTTCCTTCTTCAGGCTTTCCTCGTCACTCCGGGGCAGCCACGGGCTCTTGATCTCCGCGCGCAGCGGCACCATCAGCAGCACGCCCGAATCGGCGTAGACGAATGTGTTGTCGATGTCCGAGTACCGCGGACGCGAAATGTCCTTCCGAGAGGTGTAAAACAGCCAATCGCCCTTGCGATCAAACGTCGGCGAGCCCGCATCGAACATGCTGCTCGTCACCTGCGTCTTCTCGCCGGTCTTCACGTTGTAGATCATCACGCAGCCGTTGGCGTTCGCGGAGTCCATCCGCGCGTACGTGATCCACTGCGATTCGTGCGACCACGAGAACGAAGGCGCACGCATCCACGGGTCCTTGTCGAACTCCTTGGTCTCGCCCGTCTCCACCGTCGTCAGGTACATCCGCCCGTTCGCATCGTGGAACGCGATGAACTTCGAATCCGGCGACCACGTCGGCGAATACCGGAACCCCTCCCCAAGGTCGGTCAACTTCCGCGGCGGCGCATCAGACCACGGGCCCGGCAGCGGCGCGGGCTCGTCCTTCTTGTCCTCCGCCGCGGGGCGGCTGTCGGCCGGACGAATGTACAACTCATACTCCCCGCTCTCGTCGGAGAAGTATGCGATCCAGCGGCCATCCGGCGACCACGAGGGGTCGCGCTCGGCAACGCCATCGGTCCTCGTCATGTTCCGCGTCACGCCGTCCTTCGCCGGCAGCGACCACAACTCGCCGCGAGCCTCCAGCACCACGCGCTTGCCTGTCGGCGAGATCGTCCCGTTGCTGATCAGCGACGAGGTGTTCGCGGTCCGCGCGCGAATCCGCGGCCGGTCGCCGGGGATCGTCACCTTGATCTCGTGCGTCTGCCCGCCCGGCAGGTCCAGGCGCATCAACTTCGAACCAAGTTGGAAAACGATGCTCCCGCCCGCCGCGCCCGCCGCGGCGGGACCCGCTGATGGCCAGCGCACGTCGTCATCGGCGAACCTCGTCACCTGCTTTCTGGCGCCCGTGGCCACCTCGAACGACCAGACATTCAGCCGGTGCTCGGGGCCATCATCCGACAGGTAGTACAACGTCGAGTTGTCGCCTGGGAGCCACATCGGCAGGGTGTCGGTGCCCTCCCAGTCGGTCACGCGACGGCTCTGCTTGGTCGAGAGGTTGAACAGCCACACGTCGGTCGCCATGCCGCCGCGATAGCGCTTCCACGTCCGCGTGTCCGTCGAGTGCAGCGTGTACGCGAGCCACTGGCCATCGGGCGAGATGGTCCCGAACCCGGCGTACGGCACAGGCACCTGCTCGGGCATGCCGCCCTCGGCCGACGTGATGAACAACTGCGACTGCCGCGCCAGGCCAGCGAGGCCGTTGCTCACGAACATGATCCGCCCGTCCGGGGTCCAGTCCGCGATCGCCTCCGATGCCGGGTGGTGCGTCACGCGGGTCGGCACGCCCCCGCCGATCGGAATCGTGTAGATGTCGCGGTTCCCGTCGTAGTTGCCGACAAACGCGATCGTCTTCCCGTCCGGGCTGAACCGCGGCAGCGATTCCGACCCCGGGGGGCTGGCCAGCGGCGCGGCCGTGCCGCCGTCGCGCGGCGCGATCCACAGGTCGTTCGCGTACACGAACACGATGTGCTCGGCCGACACATCCGGGAACCGGAGCATCGCCGCATTCGGCGTGATGTCTGCCGCGAGCGGGGCGGCGAGCAGCCAGCAGGCAACCAACGCCGCGGCGGAGCGGCGACGAACAGCGGGCAGTGCGGAGGTCAGCAAGGAGTGTTCTCCAGTGTTCAGGATCGATAGGCAGGCCAGAGGGTACGTTCCCGGGGCCCGGATGCCAATCCCCCGGCCGCGGCGACAAGCCCCGATGACCAGGCCCCGCAACAAGGACGCGCCCGACTTGACGTTCCGTTCACATTCCGGTCTACTATCCCATGCCCTTGGGAGGACCCCCCGACCTCGGGCAAAGTTCACTGCCGACCGGCCCCGAGAAGCGGGAGACCGCGCGGCTGTTCAGCACGGCCCCCAAACGGCCTTCCGCGGCAGACCGCCGCGGACGCCGCGGCGGAGTGCCGTGCCCGTTCTTCAGGCCGCGGGGCCGGAAGAGCGGCATAGATCGAGCGAGTTCTGCGTGCCTGAGAGTTGGCAAGGTTCAGAGTTGGAACGAGTTAGCGGTTGGAGCAACAGGGTGATGTGTGCGCGGCATGGGTGCGCGGGCGTCCGCCGCGGGGTATCCGGCAACCGCGCGAGAATGCAGCACAGCAGAGCGTCTTGATCCTGTGAACATGCCGCGGCGCGACGCGATCGATGAATCGCATCGTGCTGTGGTCTTTGCACGCCTGATCGTTCGGCCCAGAGGCGGCGCGACGTGGGGATTCCACGGCGCGAGTGCAAAGGGACGCTCGCATGGACGGACTGCACACCTTCAACTCTCTGACGCTGGCCGACCTTTCGGTTCCCGCCGCGGCGGGCATCGGCGCGGCCGCATTGGCGGTCGGTATCGCGGTGGGATATCTCGTCTTGGGCTCGCTCCGCGGCCGGTCGCTGGCCGCCGCAAGGGAGGAAGCCCGCCGGATCGAAGACAAGGCCAAGGACGAGGGCCGGGCCCTGGTCGAACGCGCCCGGGTCGACGCCGAGAAACTCGCGCTCGAAAAGCGTGCCGCGCTCGATGCCGAACTCGAGGAGGGACGAAAAGAACTGCGCGAGAGCGAGCGGCGTCTCACCAAGCGCGAAGACCTGCTCGACAAAAAACTCGACACCCTGACGGCCAAGGAAGAGCACCTCTCTCGCCAGCAGGAGCAACTCAAGGCCCAGGAGGCCCTGCTGGCCAAGCGCAACGAAGAAGTGGAGGGGGTGCTTCAGCAGCAGAAGGACCGCCTGCTGCAGGTTGCGAACATGACGGTCGAGCAGGCGCGGCAGGAACTGCTGGTGCGGATCGAGGGCGATTCGCGTCAGGAGATGGCCAAGGTCGTGAGCAAGATCGTGGAGGAAGCGCAGAACGAGGCCAAGACCAAGGCGCAGGAGATCACGCTGATGGCCGTGCAGCGCTACGCGACCGAGCACACCGCCGAGGCGACGGTCCGGGCGGTGCCGATTCCCAGCGACGACATGAAGGGCCGGATCATCGGCCGCGAGGGGCGGAACATCCGGGCGATCGAGAAGGCGACGGGGGTGGACATTATCGTCGATGACACACCGGGCGTGATCGTCGTGTCGTGCTTCGACAAGATCCGCCAGGCGATCGCGGTCGAGTCGCTCAACCGCCTGATCGCCGATGGGCGGATGCACCCCTCGAGAATCGAGGAGGTCGTCGAGAAGGTCAAGAGCGAGATGAACGAGCGGGTGCTGAAGGCCGGCAAGGACGCCGTGCTGGAGGTCAATCTCCGCGGCCTGCACCCCAAGGTCGTCGAGGCGATGGGCAAGTTGAGTTTCCGCACGTCGTATGGGCAGAACGTACTGCGGCACTCGATCGAGGTCGCGTACCTGGCGCAGATCATCGCGGACCAACTGGGGCTCGATGGCACCATGGCGCGCCGGGCGGGGTTCCTGCACGACATCGGCAAGGCGATGGACCACGAGATGGAGGGCGGGCACCCGAAGATCGGCATGGACTTCGCCAAGCAGTACGGCGAAAAGGAGCCGATCCTGAACGTGATCGGCGGGCATCACGGGGACATCCCATCGACGACGTTCTATACGCCGATCATCATGGCGGCCGATGCGGTGAGCAGCGCGCGGCCGGGCGCTCGCCGCGAGAGCATGGAAAAGTACATCCAGCGGCTGAACGAACTGCAGGACATCGCCCTGAAGCAGCCGGGCGTGACCGAGGCGTTCGCCATCCAGGCCGGCCGCGAGGTCCGCGTGATGGTGGATGCCAAGCGCATCGGCGATGATGAAGCGCAGATGGTGGCGTTCAACATCGCCAAGCGCGTGAGCGAGGAGATGACCTTCCCCGGCGAGATCCGCGTGACGGTGCTGCGCGAGACGCGTGCGATTGAGATTGCGAGGTAAGGAAGAGGTCCTGAGTCCTCGTGTCCTGGGTCCTCAACATCGCGGCATCACACGCGCCGGCCGCTCGGCCTGCCGATCTGTGTGCCCGTTCGTTGTGCGCTCCGATATACTCCCCGCCATGTCCATCCACCAGGTTAAGATCTTCACCGGCACCGAGGGCGCGGTCGGCGAACTCGAGCACCGCGTCAACGAGTGGCTCACCGAGAGCAAGGCTCGCGTGGTGAACATCTTCGGCAACATCGCGCCCCAGTCCGTTCTGCCCGGCACGCCGATCACGCCGCTGGCCGGCGCCGACCACGGACACTCGCGCCGCTTCGGCCCATCTGACATCATGCTCGTCGTGGTCTATCAGAAGGCCGGGTAGCCGCGCCCGCTGTGCACTCTCGGTATACTCGCGCGCCATGTCCCAGGACGAGTTCTTCGCGCTCATCGTCGGGCTGGTCGCGGGCGGCGCATTCTGGGCGCGGTGGTGCTACCGCGCTCTGGGCCCGGGCGAGTTGTACGGCTCGACCGCTTCGCGGTGGGCCCTCTGGCTTGCGCCGGTGGCATGCGCTTCAGCGCTCTTCATCCTGCTGGTCGCTTTCGCCGCTTCCGACGTGCGGACGAGCGGAACGTATCTGTTCATGTACATGGTGATCGGCGCGGCGTGGGTCGGCGCGGCGACGATCACCTTCCCTTTGCTCGGCCTGTTTCCGCTCATCGACATCCCGCGACCGCGCGGCGGGCCCGCATCACTCCTCACCGCCGCCGCGCTCCTGTCCGTCACCCTCTGCTACGCCGGCGGAAACTTCGGCGACGGACCGGGGTGGTGGGTGGTGGTGTTCTGCGCGGCGATCTCAACCCTGTCGCTGCTCGGCCTGTGGGGGCTGGCAAACCTCGCCGGACGCTGCACCGAGCACGTGGTCATCGACCGCAGCCCGGCGTGCGCAGTGCGATTGGGCGCGTGCCTGCTTGCGGCATCGGCGGTTCTGGGCCGGGCCGTCGCGGGAGACTGGACCACCGCGCAGGCCGCCGTGGCCGACTTTGTCGCCCTCGGATGGCCCGCCGCGGCGATCATGGCGTTCGCCGCGTTCACTTCACTCCTGTTCGGGCCGCGTCCATCGATGCCCCGACCCTTTGTGATCCTGTTCGGCATCCCCCCGGCGCTCATGGCGCTGGGCGGCGCGGCGGCATGGCTTGTCATCGTGGGGTGGTGGTGATGCCTGTCACCCTCGGCATCTCCGCGGGCCCGGCGCTCGCCGGCGACGAGTTCCGCGAGTATCGCCGCCGCGCGATCTTCGCGTGCGGCAAACTCGACCCGCAGAACCAGGACCACAGCGTGCTGGCCCAGTTCCCGCTCGTCGTCAGCGCGAGTCAATGGTCAGGACTCTGCCGCGCGGCGGAATCTCTCGAAGTAGAACTGCTCGATGCGGAGCGCCGACTGCTCAAGCGTCCGGATCTCCTGGGCCTGCTCGGCCTCCCGCGAAAGTTCGCGCGAGAGGTCCGGCGAATCGACGCCGCGGCGTGCGACAGCGGCCCGCGCGTGACACGCTACGACTTCCATCCCACCGCCGGTGGCTGGGCGTGCTCGGAGGCCAACTGCGATGTGCCCGGCGGGTACATCGAGTCCTCGGCCCTTGCCGCGATCATGGCCGAGCACCACCCCGCGTTGGAGACCTGCGGCGATCCGGCGGGAGCGCTCTGCGCCGCATTGGGGTGCGGGCCAGTCGCGCTCGTGCACGCCACCGGCTATATCGATGATGCGCAAGTCGCGGCGTTTCTCGCGCGTCGCCTCGCCGCGGCGGGTATCGAAGGTGTTCCGTGTGCGCCCGATCATCTGCGCTTCGATCGGGATGGAGCCCGGGTGGAGATCGGTGGATCGGCGCGCGCCGTGCGCGCGGTCTTCCGGTTCTTCCCCGCCGAGTGGCTCCCGAATCTCGGCCGCGGCGCGGCGTGGCGGCGGTTCTTCGCCTCGCCCGGCGTGGCGTTGTGCAACCCGGCGACAGCGCTGCTCTCGCAGAGCAAGCGTGCGCCGATCGCATGGCAGGAACTCGGGCTCGAAACGCCCGCGTGGCGCACCTGGACGCCGGAGGTGCGCGACCCGCGCGGTGTGCCCCGCGGCGAGCGTGATGCGTGGGTGCTCAAACCTGCGCTCGGGCGCGTCGGGGCGATGGTCTCCATCGAGGGCGTGTCGTCAGCACGTCAGATGCGGAGCGCACGCTGGTGGTCGCGCTTTTTGCCCCGTCGGTGGGCCGCGCAGCGTCGCTTTGTGGCGACACCCGTGAATACGCCCGATGGCCCGCGCTACCCGACCGTGGGCGTGTTCGTGATCGACGGTCGCGCGGCGGGAGCATACGGGCGGGTGGCCGCGCGCCCGCTCATCGACTGGCGCGCGCAGGATGCGCCGGTGCTCGTCGCCGCGTCCCGCGTCGATGCGCCCGCTCGAGTCGCTCCCGCGCGAGGAGGTCTGCATGTGGCATGAAGAGATCTACGCCGCGTGGACGGCGCGAGAGGGTCCATGGTCCGACTGGGTTAAGCCCGCGCTGTTCACGCAGGTCCAGCGCGCGGCGACCTCCGGCGCGACACGCGACATGAGCGCGGCCCCTCCCGACGTGCGATGGGCGCCGCGCTCCGGAGACGGCATCGCGCTCGTGGTCGACCTGCCCGGGCCCGAGTCCGTCGCGTGTGGCATCGCGCTCCTGAGCGCGGGCTATCAACCGGTGCCGCTGTTCAACACGCTCGGCGCGACGAACGCGGCGATCCGGGTCGAGGAGATCGTGCTGTCGCTGGTCGATGCGGCCGCGATGGTGCGCCAGGCCGCATCGAGATTCACCCACAACACCCCGCCCGCGTTCCTGCTCGATTCCAACCGCCTCTCCGCGCCCCGACCCGGCCCGGGCGCGTACGACAACCGCTGGATGGTCTTCCCGCAGGACTTCCCCTCCGGCAACCTGCTGCAGGCGCACGGCCTTCGCGAGGCGATGGTGGTGACGCGCGGCACCATCGACCCGGACCTCGACCAGGTGCTTCGTCGCTGGGCGCGAACGGGCCTGCGATTGACGCGCAAGAGCATCGCCCCAGATGAGCCCGTGCAGGAACACCGGACTCGAAGCGCGTTCTCGCCATCGTGGATTCTGCCCTGGCTGCTGGTCTCGCTGGGATTGCGTCAAAACGCGGCGGGCGGGTTCGGTGGCCTTGTTCCCGTGCCGACCGAGGGTTCGGGGTACGCCTGATCGGAACAGGTCACCCGACCGGCATCTTTCGGGTCGGTAACCGAACCCCTGTTTGAGAAGCGGTGCCCGTCGGGCCGACGTTTGGGTGCCTCCAGCCATCGCGGCGTGGCCATGCCCGCCCAGATTGTCCGGATTGCCGGGCCGACATGCTTCATCCGTTGATCCGGATGAACGGATGAATATAGTTGGCCGGCAGATCAGCAGTTCCCATTCGCTTTGCAACGCGGAGAACGCATGCCGAGCCTCTTTCTCGAACAACTTGCCCGCCGTGTGATGGTCTTCGATGGCGCGATGGGCACATCGATCCACCAGCACGATCTCGACCTCGAGAAGGACTACCTCGGGTGCGAGAACTGCACCGACATTCTGGTCAAGACGCGGCCGGATGTCATCCAGGGCATCCACGAGTCATTCCTGCGGGTCGGCGCCGATGTGGTCGAGACCGACACCTTCGGCGCCAACCGGCTGGTGCTTGCCGAGTTCGAGATCGCCGAAAAGGCCTTCGAGTTGAACAGACTCGCGGTCGATGTCGCTCGCGCCGCATGCGAGAAGGTGGAGGCGGAGGATGGTCGGCCGCGATTCGTCGCCGGTTCGATGGGCCCGGGGACCAAACTCGTCACCCTCGGCAACACCGACTGGGACACGATGCTGGCGTCGTATCGCGAGCAGGCGATGGGCCTGCTGGCGGGCACGCCGCGCAAGGGCGCAAGGCCGGGCGCGGGCGTTGATTTGTTCATCATCGAGACCTGCCAGGACATCCTCCAGGTCAAGTGCGCGGTCAACGCGGTGCTGAGCGCGTTGCACGAGCGCGGCCTGACCACCGACGATGTGCCGATCATGGTCTCGGTCACCATCGAGACCACCGGCACAATGCTTGTTGGAACAAGCATCGAGGCCGCCGCGGCCGCGCTCCGGGGCTATCCGATCCTCTCGCTCGGCCTCAACTGCGCAACCGGCCCGACCGAGATGGGCGAGCACGTCGCGTGGCTCGGCAAGCACTGGCGCGGCGAGGTCAGCGTGCTGCCCAACGCCGGCCTGCCGGTGCTCGTGGAGGGCCGCACCGAGTACCCGCTCAAGCCCGAGCCGTTCGCCGATGCGCTCGCCGCGTTCGTCGAGCGCGACGCCGTGGGGATCGTGGGCGGCTGCTGCGGCACCATGCCGGCGCACATCGCCGCGCTGGTGAGGAAACTCGATGAACGCGGCCTGCGTGACAAGAGAGCCCCGCGGAGTTTCGTGCCGCCCGCGCCGAGCGTCACGAGCCTCTACGCGCCGACCGAGTACCGCCAGGACAACTCCTTCCTCATCGTCGGCGAGCGGATGAACGCCTCCGGGAGCAGGAAGTTCAAGCAGTTGCTCGAGGCCGAGGACTTCGACGGCATCATCTCGCTCGGTCGCGAGCAAATGCGCCACGATGGCGCGCACGTGCTCGACCTGAACGTCGACTACGCCGGGCGGGACAACGCCAGGGACATGGCGGAGATCGTCAAGCGCCTCGTTCGGCAGGTCGATGCGCCGCTGATGCTCGACTCGACGCAGGTCAGGACCATCGAGGCGGGCCTGAAGCACGCCGGCGGCAAGTGCATCATCAACAGCGCGAACTTCGAGGATGGCCAGGAGAAGTTCGACGAACTCTGCCGCGTGGCCAAGACCTACGGCGCAGCCCTGGTGATCGGCTCGATCGACGAGGACAAGGAAGCGTCCATGGCGCGGACGGCCGACCGCAAACTCGCGATCGCGCAGCGCGCCTTCGATCGCGCCACGAAGTTCCACGGCCTCGACCCCGCCGACCTGCTTTTCGATCCCCTCGTGCTGCCCGTTTCGACGGGCATGGAGAGCGACCGGCGCAGCGCGCTCGAGACCATCGAGGGCACCCGCCGCATCATGCGGGCCATGCCCGAATGCCAGACGTGCGTCGGTCTGTCGAATGTTTCGTTCGGCCTCAAGCCCCAGGCCCGCGTCGTGCTCAACAGCGCGTTCCTGCACGAACTCCGCGCCGCCGGTCTCACCAGCGCGATCGTGCACATGAGCAAGATCCTCCCCGAGAACCGCATCCCGCCCGAGCAGTGGCTGGCCGCGATGGACCTCATCTACGACCGCCGGCGCGACAACTTCGACCCGCTCGCGGCCTTCGTCGATCTGTTCAAGGATCTCGGAGCCGCGGCATCGTTCGCGGCGGTGGCCAGGGCCGATCTCTCGATCGAGGATCGTCTCCGCGCCCACATCGTCGATGGCGAAAAGCAGGGTCTGATCGAAGCGCTGGAGGTCGCAAGAGAGAAGTACACGCCGCTTGCGATCATCAACGACCACCTCCTCGACGGCATGAAGACCGTCGGCGAACTCTTCGGCTCCGGGCGCATGCAGTTGCCGTTCGTCCTGCAGAGCGCCGAGGTCATGAAGATGGCCGTCGCGCACCTCGAGCAATACATGGAGAAAGTCGATGGCCAGACCAAGGGCAGGATCGTGCTCGCGACCGTCAAGGGTGACGTGCACGACATCGGCAAGAACCTCGTCGACATCATCCTGAGCAACAACGGCTACACCGTCGTCAATCTCGGCATCAAGCAGCCGATCGCCGACATCGTCAAGGCCTGGCGCGAGCACAAGGCCGACGCCGTCGGCATGTCCGGCCTCCTTGTCAAGAGCGTCAACGTGATGGAGGAGAACCTGAACGAGATGAACGCGCAGGGCATCTCGGTCCCCGTGCTGCTCGGCGGCGCAGCGCTCACGCGGCACTATTGCGAGAGCCATTTGCGCTCCATCTACAACGGCCCGCTCTTCTACGGCAAGGACGCCTTCGAGGGCCTTGCAACGATGGACGGTATCGTCGCCGGCGCGATGGACATCCTCAATCGCCAGATCGATGAGCGCCTCGGCAAACGAAGCAGGGCCGAGGAGGTCATCGCGCAGAGCCGCGCCAGGCGCGCTGCCACGCAGGAGTCGGCGCAGGGTGTGGCCGTGATGAATGCGCCCGCCGCCGAAGCACGCGGCACCGCGTGCTGCGCGGCCCACGCGCGACCGGGCGGGGGCGGGGGGGGCGGGGGGGGCGGGGGGGGCGGGCGATCGTCGACGCCGGTGCTGGAGGCGAAGGACATCCCGGCCGCGCCGTTTCTCGGCTCGCGAGTGGTCACGGACATCCCGCTCGACCAGGTGTTCCCGTTCATCAACACCACCGCGCTCTTCCGCGGCCAATGGCAGATGAAAAAAGGCGCGATGAGCGACGCCGAGTACGAAGCGCTCGTCGAGGACAAGGTGATGCCGGTCTTCGAGCGCCTGAAGAAGCAGTGCCGCGACGAGGCCATCCTCAAGCCAGCGGTCGTATACGGCTACTTCCCCTGCAACAGCGAGGGAGACGATCTGATCGTCTGGGACCCCGCCGCGCCGGGGAAGAAGGAACTGGAGCGGTTCACATTCCCGCGCCAGGCCGACCGTCAGCGCCTGTGCATCTCCGACTTCTTTCTTCCACGTGAGACCGGCCGCGCCGATGTGCTCGCGCTGCACTGCGTCACGATGGGTCCGCGGGCCACGGAAGTCTGCCGCGAACTCTTCGCACGCAACGACTACACCGAGTATCTCTACATGCACGGTCTCGGTGTTGAGACGGCCGAAGCCCTCGCGGAGATGTGGCACAAGCGCATCCGGCAGGAACTCGGCATCGCGGGGGACGACTCGCCGCGCGTGAAGGAACTCTTTACCCAGAAGTACCGCGGATCGCGGTACAGTTTCGGATACCCCGCCTGCCCGGACATGTCGGACCAGGAGAGACTGTTCCGGCTGATCGAGCCCGGCCGCATCGGGTGTCAACTGACCGAGAACTGGCAGATCGACCCCGAACAGAGCACGAGCGCGATCGTTGTGCATCATCCCGCGGCGAAGTACTTCAACATCTGAGCATCGCAGCGGCAAGGCCAAGCAGCCCGTGCGCGCCATCCATGTTGCAACCCCTCTGGCGTAGGGGCCGACCGGGCGGCATCTCTGCGCGCTGGGTCCCGGATGTAACCGGACAAACGGACCCGCAAAATGACTGAAGAGGGGTTGAATCCGCCCTTGTTTCGGGTATTCTGGGTCCAACGGTTGCCAAGGTTGCGCCATGGTCATTCGGGTGTGCCAACTCCGTCTGTTCGGGGGTGGTGTTTGTCATCCGATCCGCTCTTGCACAGACAGGGAGAGACAGGAATGCGCATGAGAATGGGACTCGCCGCCGCCGCACTGATCGCGGCAGTCGGCTCGGCCAAGGCCGACATCGTGACCGACTGGAACAACGTTTGGATCGAGACCATCCGCGCGACGGGCGGTGGTCCGTGCCCCATTACTCGCAACGGCGCGCTGCTGCACGTCGCGATCTACGACGCAGTGAACTCGATCCGTCGAACGCACGAGCCGTTCTTCGGCTTCATCGATGTGAACGGGAACGCGAACATCAGGGCCGCGGTGTCCGCCGCGGCGCACCGCATTCTCGTCGAGCAGTACCCGAGCCGCGCGTCAATCTATGACGCGTATCTGGCGGATGTTCTGGCGTCAATCCCGAACACTCCGGCCAAGAATCGCGGCATCAATGTGGGCATCGCCGCGGCCGAGCAGGCGCTTGCGGCGCGCTCGAGCGATGGGACCGACGACAACACGCCGTACGAGTTCGGAACCCAGCCCGGCGATTACATCATCGCGGATCCGCAGTTGTTCACACAACCGCACGGTCCGAACTGGTGGAAGTCGGACCCATGGACGATTCCCGACGTCGCGAGTTTCCAACCCGCCAAGCCGCTGGGCTTCGCGAACAAGGCGAGGCTCCTGCGGAGCCTGGGCTACGCGAGGCAGGTGAACGAAGTGAAGCGGCTGGGCGAGCGGAACAGTCCGTTCCGCACGGCCGACCAGACCGAGATCGCGTGGTTCTGGGCCAACGACCGCGACGGCACGTTCAAGCCGCCGGGGCACATCAACTACAGCGTGCAGGTGGTGTCGGAGCAGTTGGGCCTTTCCGTCCCCGAGAAGGCCCGCCTGTTCGCACTCATCAACGTCGCGCTGGCCGACGCGGTGCTGGTGACCTGGTCCGCCAAGTACAAGACCAACATCGATCTGTGGCGGCCGGTCACGGCCATCCAGTTCGCCGACCTCGACAACAACCCGCGCACCGAGCCGGACCCGACGTGGCAGCCGCTGCTGGAGTTCAGCCCGCCCTTCCCGGCGTACACCTCGGGCCACTCGAGCATGGGCGGCGTGTGGGCCGGAGTCATGCAGAACTTCGTCGGCACCGACGAGTTCACCTACACCCTCGGGACCGATGAGCCCATCGTCTCGAACGTGACACGCACGTTCACGAGTTTCTCGCAGGCCGGCAAGGAGAACGCCATCAGCCGCGTCTTCCTCGGCGTGCACTTCCGCATGGACTGCGAGCAGGCCTACGCAACGGGCGTCATGGTCGCCGACTACATCTTCAACAACGCCATGCGGCCCAAGTGCCCCGCCGACATGAACGGCGACGGCGTCGTGAACTCCATCGACATGTACATCTTCGCGGCCGACTACTTCCAGGGCAAGGAGTCCGCCGACTACAACAAGGACGGCGTGATCTCCTCGGCCGATATGACCATGTTCGTGCGAGACTACAACCGCGGCTGCGTGAAGTAACCGCAACCGGTCCGAACAATCCGGTTACCAACCACGGGCCGCGCTCGATGCGCGGCCCGTTTTCCTGCGCGCCAACCGCGCGGTACCATCCGCCTCGCGCCGGCCCGATGCCGGCGCGCTGGAGACCCGCCCAATGGCACGGATGCCGCCTCTCGTGTTGGTGTCGATGCTGCTGCTCGCGCCGGCGTGGATCGGCGGTTGCGGCATGACCATCACGCCCCCGGCCGATGTCAGCGACCCCGTCAGCGTGTTCATCGCCGATCACGGCATCCACACCAGCCTGCTCCTGCCGCGCGATGATGGCCGAATCGCGCAGTTCGCCTACTCCCAGTGGCACTGGGCCGCGCTCGACCAGGACCAGTGGTACCGTTCGCCCTTCGCCCTGCTCATCCCCAACGATGGCACGCTCGGCCGGCGCGACTTTCCCGGCCCGTGCGACTACGCCTGCGTCCACGACAGCCTGGAGAAACTCGGCCGCCACCCGCCCATGCAGGCGCTGTACGAAGTTCGTGTCGAGCGCGCCGCCGCCGCGGAGGTCCTCGCCATGCTCGATGCACGCTGGGAGTCGCAGGCCAACGGCAACATCTTCAACGAACGCCGCGGCCTCACCTTTGTCCGCGATGCAACCAGGTACTCGCTGGCCCACAACTGCAACCACGAGGTCGCCTCGTGGGTGCGGGCGTTGGGCTGCCGTGTCAGCGGAGCGGCCATGACCGCGGATGTAACTGTCCGCAATGGCCCCCGCGGCCCCGCCGCCGCGGCACAATCGACCCGCGCCGACTAACCAGCCGCTGCGAGTCCGAAAAGCGGGAACCGTTAACCCCGACCGGGCGCATCTTCGCCTGATGGCCCACTGGCCTCGTGGCCGATGGCTACCATCTGCACAGTCGCGTCGGGGTCGGGATGTCCGATCTTTCGCGGCAGGACCGACGCCGAGCCTTGCCTGGGTGTTTGACGACCGGTTCGATTCGCATGGATTCTCCCGGGCAAAGGTTCGAGTGACGATGAAGATCTACGTCGGGAATTTGCCTTTCAGCATCAATGATGACGGCCTTCGTACCGCGTTCGAGGCCCACGGCCAGGTCGCCACGGCCCAGATTGTCATGGACCGCGAGACCGGCCGCCCCCGCGGTTTCGGCTTTGTCGAAATGCCCAACGACGAGGAGGCCCGCAAGGCCATTGCCGCGATGAACGGCCAGCAACTCGGCGGACGCACACTGGTCGTCAACGAAGCCCGGCCCAAGGAGGCCGGTGGCGGTGGCGGCGGCGGCGGTCGCGGTGGCTGGGGCGGCGGCGGCGGTGGTCGCGGTGGAGATCGTGGTGGCCGCGGCGGCTACGGCGGCGGCGGTGGTGGTGGCGGTGGCCGGAGTTGGTGATTCCAACCCCGGGAGCCCACCCCCGGTTTCAGGATCAATCATGACCCCGGCCACCGTGCCGGGGTCTTTTCTTTCCGGTTCCGGGTGTGCCCGGCATCCCCGGCCCTGCGGCCTTCGTACCTGTTCTGGAGGGGTTCGTAGCGTATTGTCGATGGCCGTCGTCGGCGATTGAATCCGGCCGCGGCGGAAAGTGGCAGGTTTGGCGGGGGTATCGTGGTGGTGGCATCGTGGTGGTGGCATCGGGGTGGGGGGGATCGGGGTGGGGAGAGTCTGATTGGCCGCAGGGAGGCCGAAACATGCACACACACAGCAAGACACGGCGCGTTCGCGGCGGCTTCTCGCTCATCGAGATCATGGCCGTTCTGGCCATCATCGCCATCCTGACGACCATCGGCGTCGTGGTCGCCGGCCGCGTCACCAATAGCGGCCGCGTGCAGGCCACGCAGGACATCATCCGCATCCTCGACACCGCGCTCGACAGTTATGTCGCCGCGCGCGAGGCGTCAATCCCGCCCGCGTACAAGGACGATGCCAACACCTTCCACCCGCTGTGGGATGGCCGCCCCGTCGGCGCTGCGGCCGATGCCGCGGCGGAGCCAAGCGTGCAGTTGTTCCTGCTCATCGCGACCGAAGTTCCCGAGGTCGAGTTGATCATGCAGGGGCTCGATGCGAAGTTCATATCTCGCGCACCGATCAGCACGAACGGCAACCCCGTGCGCAAGTACGTCAACGGCGTCCTGACCAACGTCAACGCGCTGGTCGTGAAGGACGCGTGGAACCAGCCGATGCGTTTCGTGCATCCCATCTGGCAGGGCGGCGCGGGCGACTACTGGAACGGCAGCGGCATGACCGGCGGCCGCCCGCAGTACCTCGAGTTCGATGTCAATGGCAACGGGTCCATCTCCGCGCAGGAGCGCATCCGTCGGTCGTTCCGCCCGTACAACCCGACGAGCCCCGGCGCGATCTACCCCATCGGCGATGCCGATGAAGGCCTTTGCCCGGGCAACCGCCCATATTTCTACTCTGCCGGCCCCGATGGCGATCCCGGCACGCGCTCCGACAACGTCTACACCAAGAAGCCCGAGTTCCCCACCGAGACCAAGGGCCTGGAGTAAGCCGATCGACTGTGGGCCGGCGTGCGACGATGTTTCCGGACGCTCTCCGCGCCCGCGAACTCCGCCCGCTCGACCTTTGCCCTCGCGTGCGTATAGTTCGCTGCACGATAATCAGTTGTCCGGGGTGTAGCGCAGCTTGGTAGCGCGTTTGGTTCGGGACCAAAAGGTCGGAGGTTCAAATCCTCTCACCCCGATTTTCACGGCAACCCGCCCTTGTGGCGGGTTGCTGTGCAAGTGGGTGATGGTTGGACCGCGGGTCGCGAACCAGCCCCAAGGTTGCGGATGCACGGACCTCCCACGTCCGCCAAGGCCTCGCGATACCTCTCCAGCGTGCGCATACTTCGGCCTTGTTCTCCTGCCGCGGCTTTGGTAGGCTGTGGCCCGCGGGAAACCGCGGAGGAGAGACCATCATGCTGGCGATTCTGCGCGCGGGGGCGGCGGCGGCGGCGATCTGCGCTTGGGCGGGCGCGGCGTTCGGAGACGGCTTTGTCGCCGGCCGGATCTACTCGTCCTACGACGGCGGCTTCGTCGAGTGGGACACCGACCTTCACGTCACGCGATCGGTACCGATCTCGGGGCTCGGCGGGGCGAGCGGGATCGTGTTCAATAGTGCGGGCAACATGGTCATGATCGGCTACCGGCAGAATGCGCCGCGCCTGCTGGAGGTGAACGGCTTGGGCGCGATCATCCGGTCGACCGAGTTGAACACGGGCGGTTCGCTGCTCCGCGGCTCGTACGTGGATTTCAACGCCGCGGCGGGCCGATACGTCGTGGCCGAGGGGCGGCGCGTGCGGCTGCTCGATGCGGACTTCAACACCGTGGCGACGACGGCGGATGTGTTCACGCGGGCATCGGGCGTCGCGTTCGCGCCCGATGGGCGCGTGTACGCGGTTGATCAGACAAATGGAACACTGCGGATCTTCTCGGCCGGCCTTTCGCCGCTTGGCACGGTCTCCATCGGCGGCTGGGTTCGCACGGGCATGGAACTGGCCGACAACGGCGACCTGCTGCTGACGGCGTTCGGCGATGGCACGATCCAGCGCTGGCGGCCACCCTCCGGCCCGCTGACAACCCTCGTCTCGGGTCTCGGCTACGGCAATCTATCCGATGTCGATCAACTTCCCGATGGCCGTATCGTCAGCATCTCGGCGAGCAACACGCTGAAGTTGTACACCGAGTCCGGCCAACTCCTCGCCACCGGGTCGTTCGCAGCATTCGGTGACGGCGTGGCGTACTTCGTCCCCGCGCCAGGTTCGGCTTCCGCGCTTGCCGTGCTGTTGCTGGCCGCGCGCCGGCGGCGGAGGTGATTCCTCGCCCCCGCATCCGACATCCCACAGCCGATCAAACTGAAGGTTTCGACACATGCGCTCCAAAAGGGAGCCCCGAGCGCAAGCTCGGGCTCTTTGGCGGTAAACCCAAGGTCTTGAGCCTGCGCTCAGCGGCCCCTCAAACCGTACATTGCCTGCCAGTCAGGTCGGCCGTGTCCTTCGGGGGGATCATCCTGCATCTCGAGAACGTACCGGATCGCGTTCTCAAGCGAGCCGGACTCGAAAAGGTAGATCGTGCTGCCGTGATCGGCCCAAACATGCTGCGACATCCCAACGATCCGATGTTCTCGGAGTTTGCGGGTTCCCCACTCCTTGAGTTGCTTGACAATCAGTTCGGGCTTGATGGTGGGCGCGGCAATCACAACGTGGACGTGGTTGCTCCGAACGGCGAGCGCGCGCAAGTCCCACTGACGAAGTCGACAGTGATCACTCATGACCCTATCGACGAGAACGCGAGCCAGTTGTGAGAGCACAAGGGGCCGGTCTCTGAGTGAATGCATGGCTGCGCGGAATGCGGCGGCATCCGGAGCCAGCCGCGGCGTTCCGAACCGGTTGTGTTCGGTGTCAACGGAACCGGCTTCATCGCCGTGCAGCCACGTGCCGTATGTGTGCCAAGTGAGGAAGTAGCCTGGCGCGATCACTGGCGGCATGCACGTCAGGATACCACAAAGGGGTCAGTGACGTTCAACCCATCCTTAACTCTGAGGGAACCTCAGGCGCAATCGCGGGTTTGGAGGTGTGAACGGGCGATGTACGAGTTTGAATTGGACCTCCGATCAATAAAGAAACCCCGAGCTTGCGCTCGGGGCTCTCTTGATGCACTGTGATATGTGAGCGGCTGGCTCAGTAGTCCATATCATCCATCCCGCCGCCCGCCGGGACCGCCGCGCCCTTCTTCTTGTCCTTCAACTCCACGATCGCAGCATCCGTCGTCAGCAGCAGGCCCGCGATGCTCGCGGCGTTCTGCAGGGCAACCCGCTCGACCTTCGTCGGCACGATCACGCCCATCTGCATCAGGTCGCCGTATTCGTGCGTCATCGCGTTGAAGCCGAAGTTGTTGTCCTTCGACTCCTCGACCTTCATCGCGATGATCGAGCCATCGAGGCCGGTGTTCGCCGCGATCTGCTTGATCGGGTACGACACCGCGCGGTCGACGATGTCGATGCCGATTTTCTCATCGCCGCTCGCCTTCTTGCGGGCCTTCTCCAGCGCGCGCCGGGCACGCAGGATCGCCACGCCGCCGCCGGGCAAAATGCCCTCCTCAACCGCCGCGCGGCAGGCATGCAGGGCATCCTCCACGCGCGCCTTCTTCTCCTTCATCTCGACTTCCGTCGCCGCGCCGACGTTGATCTGCGCCACGCCGCCGGCCAGTTTCGCGAGCCGCTCTTCCAACTTCTCGCGGTCGTAGTCGCTGGTGGTCGCCTCGACTTGGTGGCGGATCTGCTCGATGCGGGCCTTGATGTCGCCCGGCGAGCCCGCGCCCTCGACGATCGTGGTGTTGTCCTTGTCGATCGTCACCTTCTTCGCGCGGCCCAGGTCGGCGATCGTCACCTTGTCCAGTTCGATGCCGAGTTCTTCCATGATGGCCTTGCCGCCGGTGAGGACCGCGATGTCCTCGAGCATCGCCTTGCGGCGATCGCCGAAGCCCGGGGCCTTGACGGCCGCGATCTTCAGCACGCCGCGCAACTTGTTCACCACCAGCGTCGCGAGAGCCTCGCCCTCAATGTCCTCGGCGATGATGAGCAGCGATGCGCCCTGCTCGGCGATCTTGCCGAGAATCGGCAGCAGGTCCTTGGCCGAGGCGATCTTCTTCTCGAAAATGAGGATGTAGGGCTTGTCGAGCACGCACTCCATCGTGGCCGGGTTGGTCACAAAATGCGGCGACTGGTAGCCCTTGTCGAACTGCATGCCCTCGACGAGTTCGACCTCGGTGTCGAGGCTCTTGCCCTCTTCGACGGTGATCACGCCGTCCTTGCCGACCTTGTCCATCGCATCGGCGATGATCTTGCCGATCTGCTCATCCTGGTTGGCCGAGCACGTGCCGACCTGCGCGATCTCCTTCGACGAGGAGACCTTCTTGGACATGTTCTTGAGTTCGTCGGCGATCGCCGCGACGGCCATGTCGATGCCGCGCTTGACCTGGTTGGCGTTCGCGCCGGCGGTGATGTTCTTCAGACCCTCGGTGAAGATCGCTTCCGCGTAGATCGTCGCGGTCGTCGTCCCATCACCCGCATCCTTGCTGGCCTTGGTCGCGACTTCCTTGATCATCTGCGCGCCCATGTTCTCGTAGGGGTCTTCGAGTTCGATCTCCTTGGCCACCGTGACGCCGTCCTTGGTTACGGTGGGGGAGCCGAAGGATTTCTCGAGCACGACCACGCGGCCGGAGGGGCCGAGGGTGACCTTGACTGCGTGGGCGAGTTTCTGCACGCCGCGGAGGATCCGCTCGCGTGCGTCGTTGTCGAATGCAATCTGCTTGGCGGCCATGGGTATCAGTTCCTTTTCTTGATTCGTTGTTCACCGCAGAGGCGCAGAGGACGCAGGGAGGGGAGGCGCGGTGGCGAGAGGATGCTCTGCTCTGCGATCTCTGCGGCCCTGCGGTAGTTGAGGGCTTGGTTAACCGATCTTGATCCACGCCACATCGGCGGAATCGATGATGTACACGTGTTTGCCGTCGGTGAGTTTGATCAGGTGATCGGGCTCCTCGGGCAGGAGCATCGCGTTGGTGACGATGCATTTTTCGGCGTGCGAGAAGTACACGACGGCGTCGCGTTTGCCGTTGAGTTCCTTGCAGGCCTGTCGGAGTTGCTCGGTCGTCATGTCTTACTCGACGATGGCGAGGACTTCTTCTTCGCTCATGACAAGCAACTTCTGCTCATCGCCCATCGCGCCGAGTTTGATCTCGGTGCCGGCGTAGGAGGAGAAGATCACGCGGTCGCCCTTCTTGACGGTGAGGGGGATCAACTCGCCGGTGTCGGTGTTGATCGTGCCGGTGCCGACGGCGACGACGACGCCGGTCTTGGGCGTGTCCTTGGCCTTCTCGGGCAGGAAGATGCCGCTCTCGGTGCGGTCCTCGGCCTCATCGCGGCGGACGAGAATCTTGTCGTGCAGCGGGCGGATCTTCGCGGTTGCGGGGGCGGTTGCGGTCTTGGCCATGGGGGTCTCCTCAGAAACTGTGAATGGTGAATCCGTGAGTGGGGGGGGCAGGTCGATTGTGGATTGGAGATTCTGGATTGCGGATTAGAAGAACAAGAATGAGAAAAAGAACAAGAACTACGGGCTGCCCGGCCAGCGGCCGTGATAGAACCTCTGCATGCAGCGCTGCAGGACCTTGAGCATGAGTTCGACATCCGCCGCGGCACGATCCACGACGGCGAAGGCGTCGCACCGCAGGGCGGCGGACATGTGGCGGTTGGCATCGCGCGCGCTGCGGGCCTGCTGCACGACGACGGTGGGCGGGGGCGAGTCGAGCCTGCGGAGCAGTTCGAGGACGCGCGGGCCGGCTTCTTCGGAAGCGGGCGCGGGCGTCGATGAACTGGAATCCAGCGGGAGGCCGAGATCGACGACCGCGATGTGCACGGGGTTGGTGCGGATGGCGTATTCGGCCTCGCGCGCGGTGCGCACGCGCAGTGAATGCACGCCCATGGGCTCGAGCAGCGCGGGCAGACGATCGGCCCACGACTCGTTCTGCCAGCCGCCCCAGGAGAGGAGCAGGTTCAGGCGGCGGCCGCGATCGGTCGGCGGCAGTCGGTCGGTCGGCTCGCGAGGGGGCATGCGGTCGAGCCGGAGTTCGGCCCAGCGGTCGCCGGTTTCGCCGCGGGTCTGGCCGCCCGCCTCGCCGTGATGCTCGTGCGAATCGGGCAGGTCGTCGGCGGAGTGGTCATGAGCCGCCGCGGCGAACGGAGAGGCCGAAACCCGTCGGATGCTGAATCGAAAGAATGCTCGAATACTCGGTGCGCCCGCCCAGACTCCGAGGCGATCGGCACACACGCTGCCCGGTGCGCCGGTTCGGGCGGGCGGGTTTGTGGCCGGAGATTGCGGGCGCAGCATCACCATTGCGCCGAGATGTTGGCAAGTGCTGTGCCGAAGGTCGTGGGCGGTTCGGGGGTCTCGCGGCGGTCGGAAGCGGTTCAGAAGCGGGGTTTGGAGCCGAAGTGGGCGTACTGCCGGCTGCGGGGGGCTGCCAGCGTGATGGGGGGGATGGGCGATGGTGCCAAATCGGCAGGCGTCGACGGGAGGGGGGCTTTGGGCCAGGCACTCGGGTCCAGGCACTTGGCACAGGGCGGCGGGCGAACAGAATCCTGCCGCGAGCGGGTACACTGAACATATGGAGATCGCACTGGTCGTTCTTGGCGTGTTGGCGGCGGGTCTGGTGGTCGCGGCAGGGTGGCTTGTGCTGGAGCGCGGCCGACTGGCCTCGGCGGCGGTGCGTGCGGCGGCGGAGGGTGAGGCGGCGCAGCGGGAGGCATTGCAGATTCGCGAAGAGGCTGCGCGGTTGAACGAGCAGACGATGGAGTTGCGCGCGGAGTTGCAGCGGGTGACGGGCGCGGCGGCGGCGGCGGTGGAGCGGGCGGAAGGGTTTGCACGGCAGATGGCCGAGGGGGTGCGTCGCGGCGAGAAGGAACTGGCCGATGCGCTGGCCGAGCGCGACGGGCTGTGGGAGGAGAAACTGCGTCGGGAGCGCGAGGTGTCGGCGACGAAACTGGAGAGCGCGCAGCGCGAGCGCGATGCGGTCGTGGCGCAACTCGCGCAGATGGAAGCGAAGATGCGGGAGGCGTTTGCCGCGCTGTCGCGCGAGGCGATGGAGAAGAACTCGGCGCAGTTTCTGACGATGGCCGAGCAGAAACTCGAAGCGAAGCGGTCGGCGGTGGATGCGCTGGTGCAGCCGATCGCGGAGACGCTGAAGAGGACGGATGAGAAACTTGCGGTGATCGAGTCGGCGGGGACGACTCTGAAGGAGGAGACGGGGCGGCTGGTGCGTGCGCTGCGCGATCCGCACGTGCGGGGGCGGTACGGGGAGATCCAGTTGCGGCGGGTGGCGGAACTGGCGGGGATGAGCGCGTACTGCGACTTTGCGGAGCAGGAGCAGACACGCGATGCGGAGGGGGTGCCGCTGCGGCCGGACATGGTCGTGAAGTTGCCCAACGAGCGTGTGGTGGTGGTTGATGCGAAGACCAACATCCGCGCGTACCTGGAGGCGATGGAGGCGGCGACGCCGGAGGAGGCCGAGGCGTGCCTGGAGCGGTTTGCGCGGCATGTCTCGGAGCAGGCGGCCGCGTTGGCGCGCAAGAAGTACTGGACGCAGTATTCGGGATCGCCGGAGTTCGTGGTGATGTTCATTCCCGGCGATCAGTTCGTGGATGCCGCGCTGTCGCGGCAGGCGGACCTGCTGGAACGGGCGGCGGAGCAGGGGGTGATCATGGCGAGCCCGGCGACGCTGATCGGGCTGCTGCGGGCGGTGGCGGTGGGGTATCAGGAGCAGCGGCTGGCCCGGGCGGCGGAGGAACTGCGGGACCTGGGCAAGGAACTGCACGAGCGTGCCGCGACCGCCTTTGCGCATGTGCTGCAACTGGGCCGGGCGATCAACGCGACTGTTGAAAGTTACAATAAGTTTGTTGGTTCTTATGAATCCAGACTGGAACCGACGTTGAAGAAGTTCGAGGAGGCGGGGGTGAAGAGCGCGAAGGAGTTGCCCGAGGTGCAGCCGGTGGACACACGTACCCGGGTGATGGAATAGGCATCGACGGCACCGCGGCCGGCGGCCTCAGCGCGGCGGGCTGGGCAGGGCCCGCACCGCGCGGACGCCCAGGAACATCGGGATCTCGCGGCGTGCGCGGTTTTCCTCGGCAGCGCGTGGGCCGGAGGTGCTCTCCCGCAGGCTGGGCCATTCTTCCAGTGCATCGATGAGCAGGCCGGCCTTGGCGAGCGCGCCGACGTAGGCCTGCAACGGGCGGTGGAAGGTGAGCGTGCGGATGCTGCCCTTGCCGTGCGCGGCCTTGCCGGGCTGCATCTCGATCTCGCGCACATCGGCGGAGAGGTAGCCATCCATGCGGCGGTACTGGCGTGAGTGCTTGTCGTCCCAGCCCCAGGCGCTCTGGCCGATGGCGCGGAACGCCGGATGGGCGACGATGAACACGAACGCGCCGCCCGGGCGCAACGCCGCGGCGATGCCGCGCATCACCGGCTCGAGGGTATCGATATTGCTGAGCGCCATGATGCACGCTGCACAATCGAACGAGTCGCGGCATTCGGGGGGGAGCGCGGCCCAGAGGTCGCGTGCATCGCCGACGAGGTACTGCTGGTTCGGGTCGTTGGCGGCGCGGCGGGCGGCGGCTTCGATCAACCCCGGCGCGGCATCGATTCCGGTGATGCGACAGCCCAGCGCGGCGAGGCGGCGCGAGAGCACGCCTTGTCCGCACGCGACATCAAGAACGCGCCAGTTGGGTTGGGCGTTGAGGAGCCGCAGCGCGCCGGGAAGGACGACGCGCTCGTAGTGGTCGTTGCCGCGGTCGTCGAGCAGGTCGTCGTACCAGTCGGCGACGCTCTGCCACGAAGTGGGGCGCTGCGGCTCGGGCTGGGGGACGTGCGGCAGGGTCCGCGGCGCGCGCGGCGGGGTCTCGGTTTCGGCGGCAGCGGCAGTTGGCGGCGCGGCTGCGCCCGCGGCGGTGTAGAACGAGGGCGGCGGCTCGGACGTGAAGACGATCTCTTGTCCGGTCGCGGGATGCGAAAATCCGAGTTCGGCCGCGTGCAGGCCGAGGCGACCGATGGGATTGGTCCGCGCGCCGAAGCGACGGTCGCCCACGAGCGGGTGGCCCATGTCGGCGAAGTGAATGCGGATTTGGTTCTTGCGTCCGGTTTCGAGTCGTGCTTCGACGAGCGAGCGGCTCTTGCCCGAGGCGAGCACGCGGAAGTGGGTCACGGCGAGTTTTCCGGGGCCGGGTCTGCCGGCGCGCAGGTCGGCCGGTCGGCCGCGGCGAGGCGACTCGTCGGCTTCTTCATCGCGCATCAGGGACTGCCGCGAGCCCTCGAAGCCGGGCGTGCCGATGACGCCCTCGGTGAGTGCGAGGTATCTTCGCCTGACGCGTTTGGCGCGAAAGTCCTCCTTGAGCCAGTTGAAGGCGCGCTGGCTCTTGGCGAAGACGACCAGTCCGGAGGCTTCCTTGTCGAGGCGGTGGATGACCCAGATGGGCGGGGGCGGCGCGCCGCGGGCATCGTCGTCA
Organism: Phycisphaeraceae bacterium; assembly: GCA_019636495.1. Classification (GTDB taxonomy): domain Bacteria; phylum Planctomycetota; class Phycisphaerae; order Phycisphaerales; family UBA1924; genus JAHBXL01. Next base: position 114,293 of record JAHBXL010000001.1, read on the forward strand.
CGAGGTTTGGCGCGCGGCGATCGGCCCGGCCCGCGGGCATACTGCTTGAGCGCGTCGAAGAGGGTGCGCGGTTTGCCGGCGACGCGGTGGCCGCGAACCGGACGCGGGTCGGCGGTGACCAGGCCGGTGGGTTTGTCGATGACGATCAGGTCGTCGTCCTCGTGGACGATGCGCACGCCCTTGGGCAAGGGGTTGGCGCCGTGGATGGGGCGCTTCGGGGCGTTGCGCATCATGATCGCCGCGCTCCGGCGATGTTGGGCTGCGTGCAGCACGCGGCACGGGTCTCGATCTCGTTGAGGAGGAAGGGCGCAAAGTCGGACTTGGGAATCGCCCCCGGCGTCTGCTTGTGCGTGTTGTCGCGGCCGAGGATGATCGCTTCGATGGTTCCGGCGTCGATGGTGTCGAGCGGGTTGGCGACGATGAGGTCCAGGCCTTTGCGGTGGAGTTTGGCGGTGGCGGACTCCAACAGGCGATCGGCGGGCTCGAGCGCGAAGCCGACCACGAGTTGGTCGTTGCGTTTGGTCGCCGCGACGCCTGCGAGGAGGTCGGGCGTAGGCTCGAGTTCGAGCGTAAAGGTCTGGTTCATGCGCTTGAACTTGCCGCCGAGGATCTCGGGCGTGGTCTTCGGGCGGTAGTCTGCGACCGCCGCGGCCATGACGAGCACGTCGCAGTGGGGCATGGCGGCACGGAGGAGGGCATCGAGTTCGGCCGTTGTGCGGAACCGCCGGAGGCTGACCCGCGAATCGGAGGGCGTCTGCGAGGTGGGCCCAAGCAGCAGAGTGACGGCCCAGCCGCAATGTGCGGCGTGGTCGGCCAGCGCGATTCCGAGTCGGCCGGAGGACCGGTTCCCGATGAACCGTACGGCATCGATGGGTTCGTGCGTGGGCCCGGCGGTGATCAGCATCCTGCGTGGCGCGGCGCCGGCGCGGGCTGAAGGAGGTGTCGGAACGGACAGGGAGGGCGGCGGGGACAAAGGGTTTGCTCCGTGGCGGGCGGCCTTCGGCGCGATCCGCGTGGAAAGAGATGCCCGATGATAGCGTGCGGGTGATGTGGCCCGGCCGGGGAGCGCGCCGGGCCGTCGCATCCGCTAGTATCTCCGCCCGGCGCGGCCCGCGTGGGTCGCGGGAAGGTCGGCAGGGACAGGAAGTTGTCGAGACTCCATGGCACGATCACGCAAGAAGGTCGGCGAGATCCTCATCGGCATGGGCGTTGTGACGCAGCGCCAGGTTGAGGACGTGCTCATCAAGACCAAGGCGAGCGGGAAGCGCATCGGCGAGGCGCTGGTCGAGGCGGGCCTTGCGAAGGAAGAGCAGGTCGCCAAGGCGCTGGCGAATCAGTATGGCATGGAGTTCGTGGACCTGTCGGCGCAGGGCGTGGCCTCGCAGATCGACCCGAAACTGATCCCCGACGAACTGATCAAGAAGCACCTGATACTTCCGATGTCGAAGGCGGGTGGGCGGTTGCAGTTGATTGTTCACGACCCGATGGACCTGGAACTGATGGACATGCTCCGGTTCCGGTTGAATGTGGAGATCGAGCCGAGGATCGCGGCGAAGGGTCAGATCAAGGCGTTCATCGAGCGGATGGGCCAGCCCGGGGCGGGCGGGCCGGGGCAGGCCCTGCCGCGGATGGTCGCGGCGAACGAATCGCTGGTCACGGAGTCGATCGACCGGACGATCGACCGATCGGTTGACCGGTCGATGGACAAGTCGATCGACGTTGCGGGCGAGGAAGCGCCGATTGTCAAACTGGTGACGCGCATCCTGGTCGAAGCGGTGAAGATGCGGGCATCGGACATTCACATCGAGCCGATGGCCGACCGCGTGCGGCTGCGGTACCGGATCGACGGCGAGTGCATGGAGCGCGACAACCTGCCGCAGCGCATGCAGAACTCGGTTCTGAGCCGCGTGAAACTGATGGCGGGGATGAACATCGCCGAGAAGCGCGTGCCGCAGGACGGGCGCATCAAGATCCCGGTGGATGACCACTTCATCGACTTCCGCGTGTCGGCGTGCCCGGCGTATCACGGCGAGAGCGTGGTGCTGCGTATTCTGCGTCCCGACTCGGTGAAGATCGGCCTTGTGAACCTCGGGTTCGAGGAAGACAACCTGGCGATCTTCAACCGGATCATCCGGCGGCCCAACGGGATTTTCCTGGTGACGGGTCCGACCGGCTCGGGCAAGACGACGACGCTGTACAGCGCGCTGGACGTGCTGAACCGTCCGGACCGGAAGATCATCACGGCCGAGGATCCCATCGAGTACAACTTCGAGGGGATCAACCAGTGCCAGGTGAACGAGAAGATCGGCCTGGGGTTTGACAAGATTCTGCGCACGATGCTTCGTCAGGCGCCGAACATCATCCTGGTGGGCGAGATCCGTGACCGCGAGGTGGCGGAGATCGCGATTCAGGCCGCGCTGACGGGCCACCTGGTGTTCTCGACGTTGCACACGAACGATGCACCCAGCGCGATCACGCGTCTGATCGACATGGGCCTCAAGCCGTTCCTGGTCGCCAGTTCGATCCAGGCGATCATGGCGCAGCGGCTGATCCGCGTGTTGTGCAAGGAGTGCAAGAAGGTCGACCCGAACCCGGACCCGAAGTTCCTGAACCTGATCGGCCTTCGGCCCGACGAGGCCGTGGGGCGGGTGTACCAGCCCACGGGGTGCCCGGTGTGCAACGGGACAGGGTTCAAAGGTCGGCAGGCGATCTTTGAGTTGATGCAGATGAACTCGGAGATCCGCGAGTTGGCGTTCAACATGGCGTCGATCGCGCAGATCCGCCAGGCTGCGCTGGCCAACGGCATGCGGCCGCTGGTCTATGACGGCAAACTCAAGGTCCTCAAGGGCGTGACGACGCCCGCGGAAATCGCCAAGATGGCGCAGATGGAGGGGATGGCCGACATCGAGGCCTGACCCGAGCGATTTTTTTCTCACCAACGACCAACTGGAATCTGAACCATGTCCGGCATCCAGATCGACCGCCTCCTCGATACCGTCGTCAAGTTCGGCGCAAGCGACCTTCACCTGACGGTGGGCCGCCCGCCGACGCTGCGGCTTCACGGCCACCTGAAGAACCTTCAGACCAAGGTCCTTGACTCCGAGGACATGGTTTCGCTGATGAAGGCCATTACGAGCGAGCGGTCTCAGCAGGAACTGCAGGAGGAGGGCGGATGCGACTTCGGCTTTGCCTACGGCGAGGCGGCCCGCTTTCGCGTGTCGATCTTCCGGCAGCGCGGCGACCTGGCGATCGTTCTGCGCCAGATTCCCAACCGCCTGCTGACGTTCGAGCAGATCGGCCTCCCGGAGGTCATCCGCGACCTGGTGCGCCGGCCGCGCGGCCTGTTCCTGGTGACGGGGCCGACGGGCTCGGGCAAGACGACGTCGCTGGCGACGATGCTGGACTACGTGAACCAGAACTTCGATCGGCACATCGTGACGATGGAAGACCCGATCGAGTATTACCACTTCCACAAGAAGTCGATTGTGAACCAGCGCGAGGTCGGCAACGACGTGCCGAGTTTCGCGGAGGCTCTGCGGCGTGTTTTGCGTTCGGACCCCGACTGCATCCTGGTCGGCGAAATGCGCGACCTCGAGACGATCGAGGCGGCGATCCGTGCGGCGGAAACAGGCCACCTTGTGTTCGCGACGCTGCACACGACGGGCGCGGCCAAGACAATCGACCGCGTGGTGGACGCGTTCCCGGTCACCCAACAGAACCAGATCCGTGTGCAGTTGTCGACGTCGCTGGTCGCCATTCTGAGCCAGGCGCTGCTGCCGCGGGTGGACACGCAGGGGCTGGTGGCGGCGTACGAGTTCCTGGTGGTGACGCCGGCGATCGCGAACCTGATCCGCGACAACAAGACGTTCCGCATCGACTCGATGATCCAGACCGGGCGGAAGTTCGGCATGCAGTTGCTGGATGACCACCTTTGGTCGCTGTACACGCGGGGCATGATCGCGGCGGAGGAGATGATCGACAAGGCCAAGAACCCGGCGGACCTGACTGACAAAGTCCATAAACTGGGCCGGACGGTCGGTCGCATCGAACTCGACGAGGCGGAAGACGAGAAGGAAGCGAAGAAGCCGGCGTGACGCATGGGGACACGTGTTCAGGGTTAGGAACTGGTGATTTGAGGGCTTGAATGGGCGGCACAAATGTCTCGCTGGTCTGGTGTCGCATTCAAAAACAGACGCGAAAAAGTGTGTATCTTGGAACCGTTCGGTGCGTCCGGCCCGATAGGCTGGAGTAGGCTGCCTGAATGGGCGGCGATGGCGCGCTTGGCGGTCGGAGGTTGCAACGACGATGCCCGCGATAGATCCATCTGAGATGAAGGGCCGGAAACTCGGCCGCGTGCTGACGAAACTCGGCCGGGTTTCGCGCGAGCAGGTGCACGAGGCACTGGCCATCCAGAAGACCCGCAAAGCGCCGATCGGTCAACTGCTGGTGGAACTGGGGTACTGCACGCAGCGCGATGTGCTGGAGGCTCTGGCCGGTCAGGCGGGCATGTCGTACGTGGACCTGTCGAAAGCCGAACTGCCGGACGAGGTACGTGACTCGCTGGCGGCGGAGACGGTGCAGACGTATCAGGTGGTGCCTGTCGAGTACAACCCGCGGAGCAAGCGGCTGAAGATCGCGATGAAGAGCGCGGACAACTTCCGCGCGGTGGACGACCTTCGGCTGCTGATGGGATTCAACGTCGAGGCGGTGGTCGCGGACCCGGCGGGGATTGATGCGATCATCAAGAAGCACTACTCCAAGGGCGAGTCGGTGACGGACGTGGTCTCCGCGCTCGCGGCGGATGACAGACTCAAGGGCCTTGCGGGCAAGGGCGGACAGTCGATCGACCTGGACGCGGTGGTTGAGGCCTCGGAGGACAACAAGGTCATCAAACTGCTGAACCTTGTGCTGCTGCAGGCGATCAAGGACCGAGCGAGCGACATCCACTTCGAGCCGTTCGAGCACGAGTTCAAGATGCGGTACCGCATCGACGGCGTGCTGTACGAGATGGTGCCACCTCCCAAGCACCTGGGGCCGGCGATCACGAGCCGCATCAAGGTCATGTCGAGCATGGACATCGCGGAGCGGCGACTTCCGCAGGACGGCCGCATCGAACTGGTGGTAGGGGGCGCGCCGGTCGATCTTCGCGTGAGCGTGCTGCCGACGATGCACGGCGAGAGCGTGGTGATGCGCGTGCTGGACCGCAGCAACGTGAAACTGCAACTCGACCGCATCGGCCTTCGGCCGGACGACCTGACGCACTTCCGCAAACTGATCAACAGGCCGAACGGGATCGTGATCGTGACGGGCCCGACCGGCTCGGGCAAGACCACGACGCTGTACGCCGCGCTGCAGGAACTCAACGACGTTTCGACCAAGATCCTCACGGCCGAGGACCCGGTGGAGTACGACATCGACGGCCTGTGTCAGTGCCAGGTGAACGTGGAGACGGAGACGACGTTTGCGCGTCTGCTGCGGTCGTTCCTGCGTCAGGACCCGGACGTAATCCTGGTGGGCGAGATCCGCGACCTGGAGACCGGCATCATCGCCGTGCAGGCGTCGCTGACGGGGCACCTGGTGCTGAGCACGCTGCACACGAACGATGCGCCGAGTTCGATCCTTCGACTGGTGGACCTTGGCGTCGAGACGTTCCTTCTGACGGCGACGATCGAGGGCATCGTGGCGCAGCGACTGGTGCGGACGATCTGCCCGAACTGCAAGGAAAAGTATGAGCCCAAGGAAGAGGAACTGATGGAACTGGGGCTGCTGCCCGAGGACATCGGCGGGCGGCAGTTGTATCGCGGTCGCGGGTGCGAGGCCTGCCACAACTCGGGGTACAAGGGGCGGATGGCGATCTTCGAGATCATGGCGATGACGGACTCGCTGCGGGAACTGATCATGAAGAAGGCCTCGACGAACGTGTTGCGCGAGCACGCCCGCAAGTCGGGCATGCGGACGCTGCGCGAGTCGGGGTTGATGGCGATCTACGAGGGCCAGACGACCATCGACGAGGTGGTGCGGGAGACGCTGGCGGACGAGGTGTGATCGGGAAGGGGCGGGGGCCGGAGGTCAGGTATGCCGACGTTTCAATATGAAGCGCTGAACGCCGCGGGCAAGCCCCAGAAGGGCACGGTGGACGCCACGACGAGTGAGGAGGCGGTGCAGCGGATCAAGGCGCAGGGGTACTTCCCGACGTCGGTTCGCGAGCAGAAGGCCAAGAAGGGCGCGGCGGGCGACGGGGCCGAGGCGCCGACCAAGTCGAAGAAGAAGCAGAAGGAGTTGTCCTTCAGTTTCGGCAAGGTGAGCGCGAAGAAACTGACGTTGTTCACTCGTCAGTTGTCGACGCTGCAGGACGCGGGCCTGCCGCTGCTGCGGTCATTGCAGATCCTTGAGGGCCAGCAGAAGCCCGGCAAACTCAAGAACATCCTGACGGACGTGTGCGAGGACGTGGAGGGCGGGTCGAGCCTGTCGGAGGCGATGGCCAAGCACCCCGCGGCGTTCGACAAGTTGTACACGAAGATGGTCGCGGCGGGCGAGGTCGGCGGCGTGCTGGACATTATCCTGCAGCGGCTGGCGGAGTTCATGGAGAAGGCCCAGCGTCTGAAGCGGAAGATCAAGGGCGCGATGGTGTACCCGTCGGTGGTGGTGTGCGTCGCGGTGGCGATCGTGACGTTCATCATGTGGTTCATCATCCCGAAGTTCGAGGAGATCTTCCGCGACTTCGGCGTGCCGCTGCCGGCGCTGACGCGGTGGCTGATCGATACGTCGTCGTGGGTGGCAGGGAAGAAGACGGGCCAGACGGTTCCCGGAGCGGTGTGGGTGTTCCTGTCGCCGGTGTTCCTGTTCGTGTTCGTGAAACTGGCGCGGAGGGCGACGCCCGGCCGGGCCGCGCTGGACACCCTGCTGCTGTGGACGCCGGTGTTCGGCGACCTGGTGCGGAAGAGCGTGACGGCGCGGTTCACGCGGACGCTGGGCACGCTGATCTCGGCGGGCGTTCCGATTCTCGAGGCGATGCTCATCACGCGGGACACATCGGGCAACTACGTCTTTGAAAAGGCTCTGACGAAGGTGCACGACTCGATCCGCGAGGGCGAGTCTTTCGCCGACCCGCTGCGTGAAAGCAAGGTCTGCGATGCGATCGTGGTGAACATGATCGACGTCGGCGAGGAGACGGGCGACCTGGACGCGATGCTGATGAAGATCGCGGACAACTACGACGAAGAGGTGGACGTCGCCGTCGCGGCGATGGTCGCGCTCATCGAGCCCATGCTGATGGTGGTGCTGGGCGTGATCGTCGGCACGATCGTCGTGTCGATGTTCCTCCCGCTGGTCGCCATGATCGAGTCCCTCCAGCAAGGCGGTGCGGTGTGAACCGGACTCCCCAACGGACACGCTCGCGGCGGGCGTTCACGCTCATCGAGGCGTCGGTGACGATCATCATCATCGCGATGCTCGCGGGCATCCTGATGTTCGCGGTGCGCAAGGGCGTGCAGGGCGCACGGCTCGCGGCGGAGCGGCAACTCCTCAATGCGTTGAGCATGGGTGTGCAGTCGTTCCGCAACGACCACGGGTTCCTGCCGCCGTTGATCGATGACCGGCTCGACGGCGCGGGCAACCCGGTCGGGAACGTGCTCGATGGGCAGAACCGTCCCCGGGTTCGCGATTCAGACTTCCTGATGTCGGCCGGGACCTCGGACCCCAACGACCCGCGCTACAGCGTCTACGCGCTGCAGTGGTATGTGATGGGCATGCTCGACATGCCCGTCGCGGGCCGACCGCTGGACGGCGCGGCGGGCCCGGGCATCACCAAGCCGCAGCCGGATGGGACGTTCGCCGGTCGCGGCAAGGTGTACGACGCGAAGTTCGATGTTGGCCGGATCGGTTCGCGGAACAAGATCAACATCGGGGCGGACGAGGCCCGCATCAGCCTGACTGACCGCTGGGGGAGCAACATCCGCTACTACCGATGGAAGCCGCAGTATGGCGCGGACGGTCAGGTGGCCCAGTATCTGGTGCCGCGGGCGGTTGGCGACCATCGCTCCAACGCGGATGTGCGCTCCGCGGAGTACGCGATTGTGAGTCTTGGTCCGGACTTGCGGACGGACGAGCGCCGGCCGCTGCCGACGGCGGGGAATGTGACGGCCGCGGTGGACCCGGCCGCGTTGGATGAGTCGGTTCGCGACGACCTGGTGGAGACCGGACGATGAACGCGACACGTCAAGTCCGACGCGGGATCAGGTCGGCGTTCACGCTGATCGAGATGCTGGTGGTGATGATCATCATCGTGATCCTCCTGGGGATCGCGGTTCCGAGTTTTCAGGCGATCCTGAGCAGTTCGGAGTCTGCGCTGGCCGAAACGATGCTGAAGGCGGGGATGCGAGCCGGTCGGGATGCGGCGCTGCGATCGAGCGGGGACCGCGACAGCGCGGTGGTGTTTTTCTTCGAGCCGGGCGGTCAGTGCAGCATGGTGGTGTGCGTGAAGGCGGGGACGCTGCTGGATGAGGACGGCGCGGGGAACACGGTGGCGCGCGAAGTGTTCGCGCCCTCGCCGGTGAACCAGCCGATCCAGTTGCCGCGGGGCTGGTCGGTGCGTGGGTATGCGCCGGCGTATTCGATCGGCGTCTCGAACAACGTGACGCTGGATGCCAATCACGAGTGGTACGAGAGCAACCCCGGTCGGCCGTTGAACGCGCAGCAGGGGAACTGGGTCTTTCCGGAGACCGGGTTTTACAACACGACCGTGAACAACGACGGGTTCAACCGTCAGTCGTTCATGGTGCGATTCCAGGCGGGCTCGGGGCTGGTGAAGATCGCCGACACTTCGACCGTGCTGGTGGTGGCGCCGGGTCCGTACGCGGCGTGGCGCGGGTCGGGCGTGTTTTCGCAGCACCGTGCCGACCAGGCCGAGGACCTGACGAAGTTCGTGCAGCGCGTGCTGACGGCACCGACCTCGCTGAGCGATTCGCAGCGTCGCCAGTTGATCGGGCTTCGCGCCAGCGACAGTGTTCTGTGCCGCGCGGTGTCGCAACTGGTGTTGTACGAGGAGCGCGAACTGGCCCGTGGGCTGGGGGTTCGCGCGGATCGGGACACGTCGAGTCTGTACCAGCCGTTCGTGGTCGGCGCATCGTCGGCTCCGGAACTGGTCGCGGGCGCGGATGTGACGGCCCGGAACATCAACCGGTGGGTGACGGGCGACACGAATTTCGATGGTCGTCACCGGTCGTTCAACGGCGTCAACCGCGAGGACGTGCCGAACACGCGCGTGTTCGCGCTGGACCGGGCGACGGGCACGCTGCTGCAGGTGGAGGTTGAGCCATGATCCGATCATGCGGAACAAGGCGGGCGGCGGTCGCGGCGTTCACGCTCATCGAGATCCTGATCTCGGTGCTCATTCTTGGCCTGGGCCTGCTGGGCCTTGGCGCGCTGTTCCCGGTGGTGCTGCGCGAGCAGCGGATCGGGACGGACAACATCCTGGGCGTGGTGGTGACGAACAACGTCAAGGCCACGCTGCCGCACATGGAACTCAACGCGCTGCTGCAGGGCTGGAACCCGTCGGATGCGCGGGATGTGTGGCGCGATTGGCGGTGGCATACGTCCAACGGCACGGCGGAACTGGATGATGAGGACTATGAACTGGGGCAGTGGTGGGTGCCGGAAGTTGATGACAACGGCGATGCGACATGGGGCGATGCGAGCGCGGCGAACCGGCAAGTGCTCGTGCCGCTGCGCAGCCGGCTGTACCCGTTCGCGGGCCCGGACCTGCGCCGGCCGCAGTATGTATGGGACATCGCGGTGCACCGGATGCCCGACTTCATCGCCGGGAACTCGTCGCTGAATGATCCGCTGCACGCGGTGGTCTTTGTGCGGCGGGTCGATCCTCGGATCCGCGTCGTTCCTGGGAACAACCGCTCGTTGCTGCGTGCGCTGACGGACCGCTCGCTTCCCGCGGCGGAGTGGCGCGTGCCGGTGGGCCGGCAGGCCGGGAACAGTGACCTGCCGACGTTTGACGGGACCGATGGCGCGGGGGGTGTTGCGTACTCGGAGCCGATCGTCGCCGATCGCGGCGTGGATTGGCAGTTCGACATGACCATTCCCGATGCGCAGGTTCCCGGGCGGTACATCAGCAACCTCGATATCAACCATCCGAGCGGGCGTGCCCGGCTGATGGCCCAGCCCAACCAGCGTCTGGTTGACAACCTCGGCAACATCTACACGGTGGAGACGGTGGAGCGCGACGTCGGGGCCAACAGCGGCCGCTGGCGCATCCGCATCAACCCGCCGATTCCGGATTCGCTGCGGATCAACGCGGCCAACCGGCCGCGGATCGTGCAGTTCGTGTTCACGCCGCAGGTTCCCGCGGGCGTGGCCGTTGTGGAGGTGCTGCGATGAGTGTCCATCCTGCCAACCGCCGCGCGTTCTCGCTGCTCGAGATGCTGATCGCCATCGGCGCGGTGACGTTGATCGCGCTGGGTCTGTCGCGCGTGTTCACGGCGACGGGCGAGACGGTCCGCGTCGGGCGCCGGGTCAGCAGCCTGAACGAGTATGCCTCGATGCTGGAGCGGCAGTTCCGCAGCGATGTCGCATCGATGACGCGCGAGGGATTCCTGGTGATCAAGCACCGCGTGGCGGTGGACAGCGCGGGCTTCCCGCTGCTGGTGCAACTGACGCCGGACCAGCCCGTGGGCAACGCGCGCAACCGGCGCGTGGACGAACTGACGTTCTTTGCCACGGGCCGGTTCAACACGCAGCGCGAGGCGGTTCACCCGTCGCGGATCGCCACCGGCACGGCGGCGCGGATCTACTTCGGGCACGGTGTGCGGTATCCGCAGAGCCTGACCGCGACGCCTTCGGCGTTTGATGTTCCGCAACTCGATGACGGTCAGGCGACGGGTCAACTGCCGCCGCCCCTGGGCACGGGCGTGAATCAGTATGCCGCGGAGTGGCACCTGCTGCGGCATGTGACGGTGCTGAACAACCAACTGGCGACCGCGTTGGACCCCTTCCCGCCGACGGTCGCGGGCCTGACGCTGCAGGAAATGCCCGACAACGATTTGCAGGTCGCGCTGCAGCCGGCGATGTCGAGCATCTTCGCGAACCAGGCGCGATTGAACCCCGCGACGCACCCCGGCGACGGTCGGCTGGCGCGCGATGGCGAGACGAATGTCTATCCCGCGGCGTCGAGCGGGCTGGTCGATATCGCCACCACCGATCTGCTGGAGATCCGGCAGACGATCATCGATGCGCAGCCGTACTCGGCGGCGATCTTCAACCCCGATGCCGATGCGGCGCTGGATGGGACGCACCGTTTCGCGTTCCAGTTCGACGGGAACCCGGCGGACCTGAACGGCGTGACGTCGAACATGAAGCGGTGGATGATCGGCGGCGCGTTGCCGGGGCAGGTGTGGAACAACACCAACCCGCTGGCATCGAACGCGGACTCGCGGATGCGCTATGAACCGCGACCGCCCGACCTGCTGGGCGTCATCAGCGGCAACGGCGACCCGTGGCCCGAGAACGAGCCGTGGCGGCGTGTCGATCAGATGATGCTGTCGGCGTCGAACTTCGTGCCGTATTGCACGGAGTTCATCGTCGAGTGGTCGTTCGGCAAGGTGTACACCGACAACGACATCCGGCGCGGCCAGTTGATCTGGCACGGCCTGCTTCGGCGGGGCGACATCGTCGGGGACGGACAGGCCAACGTCGTCGTCGCCGCGCCGTACCAGCAGATCGACCCCAACGTCGAGCGGTACTTCCAGCGGATCGAGCGTCGCGATGGAACGGTCGCGCTGCGGCAGGTGGACCCTCGGCTGGTCCACTTCCCGCCGGAGCCGTCGGGGCTGAACCCCGGTCAGGCGCTGTACTCGTGCTTCGGATATCTCGACCCGACGTATCCCGCGAACCTGGCGCACCCGAACCCCGCGGCGATTCCCTGGGCGTGGCCGAAACTGCTGCGGATCACCATCAGCCTTGTCGATCCGACCGAGCCGCTGATCGAGCAGACGTTCCAGTTCATCATCGAAGTGCCCGATGCGCAGGGCGAGCGGTACTGATGTTCCGCCGCGGCCGAGTTCGACCCTTTCTGCCCACCCTCCCCCGGGAGCGACCCATGCGATGCCTCACAGAGCCGAAGACCGCCCATCGCCGCCAGCGGAACCGCCGCGGGTCGGTGCTGCTGATGGTGGTGGCGACGCTTGCGCTGCTGGCGATCATCGCGGTGTCGTACGCGACGCTGGGTCGTGCGGACCGGGCATCGAGCGCGACGCTGGTGCGCGAGAGCCGGCTGGACGACCAGGCGGCGCAGTTTGCCGATTACCTTGCGGGGGTGATCGGCGACAACACGGTGGCGACGTACTCTCACCGCGCATTCGGCAACGGCGCGAACGCGTGGGTGACGCGGCGGGCGCACCGGAACTACCCCGGCACGGACGTGTTCATGGTCTCGAGCGCGGCCGCGGCCAATGGCGGCGCGTACCCGTTCGACCCGACCGGTTCGTACTCGGGCCCCTGGACCGGGACGGGGACGGACCCGCGCTGGCCCGCGACGCCGTTTCTGGCATCGCCGGAGCCGGAACTGATTCCGGACAACAACACACTCGCGGCGTTCAACATCAGTGCCCTGCGAGATACACGCACGTGGCGTCACATCAGCAACTTTTCGCCGGATGGTCGATTCGTGAACCTTGCGAATCTGCGTCGGAACTTCGCCGCGGTGTCGGGGGCTGGCGGCTCGGCTCCCGATTGGCGGATGAGCGATCGGCTGACGATCCTGAACAACGCGGGGACGCCGACGACCGCGGGGACGGACCCGGATGTTCCGGCGGACTGGAGCACGAACCAGAAGTTGGCGTTCCGCCCGGCGTTTGATGACCGCGCGCCGAGCGACCCGAACCACGTGCTGAACCAGTGGGCCGACACGGATGGGGACGGGTTCGTCGATGCACGCTGGATCGAACTGGTCGATGCGTTCCTCGACCCTGACAACCCGCGCTGGGCCCTGCCGCAGCAGGGGCGGATGCGCATGTTGCTCGCAGCGCGCTGCATCGATCTTTCGGGGCCTGTGAATGTCAACACCGCGACCGATTTCACGCTCGACCCCGGCACGTTTGTCGTGAACCCGTCGGGCGCGATCCGGCAGTTCTACCCGGCGGGCTTGTCGCCTTCGGACATCGACCTGCGGCGCGTGCTGTCGCTGGTCGATCACCACTGGCTGTACAACACGGGCGTGGTGCGCGGCTACAACGACCTGCCGCGGCCTGCGCAGAACGGCCTGCCATCGGATTACCTGAACTACAACACGAACGCGGCGGGGGACATCGGCCGGACGGCGTACGCGGCGTTGCTGCACGCGATCGACTCGGGGCAGACTCTGCCCTCGGATGCGCGCCGGGGCGCGCCGACCAACACGCCGGAACTGCAGTTCCCGCAGCCGGTGGGCTCGGTGAATCCGAACCCGCTGACATCGGAACTCCGCGCGATCCGCTACGACAACTTCGGCGCGGACCCGTTCACGGCGCGGAGCATGTCGGCGACATCGCGCGCGGTGCGAGCGCCGTTTGGCGCGGCGGACGAACTGGAGTTGCGCACGTTCCACGGCATCAACGACTCGGACCACCGCTCTCGGCTGGAGCGCGCCATCGGCGGGCGCGAGAACGCGAACTTCTCGCCGCTTCGCGAGAACCGGCCGCGGATGCTGGAGATGGCGGGGCGCATCGAATCGAGCAACAGCCCGACGGACGAGGCATTGCTGGCATCGTTCCTGGATGTTCGCCGTCTGCTGACCGCCTACAGCGGCGCGCGGCCGCTGATCGATCATCCCTTCGCGGCGGTCAACAGCGATGCGCTCAGCACGGCGGAGTTGCGCTTCGACGCGATGGAGATCATGTCGAAACTCAACAGCACCTCGAACGGCTCGGCGACGAAACTGACGCAAGCCGAGTTGCAGCGTGTGTTCCGTGCGTATGCCGCGGCGCTCGCACCGTACACGGATCAGAGTCGATTCCCCAACGCGTGGGACCAGAGCCGCGGCGACGCTTCGGCGCTGTCATACGGCGGGAGCGCGGAGATGGCAACGCGGATCGCGGCCCACAAGATGGTGAACTGGCTCGATGCGATCGACACCGAGCGGCTGGTGGGCGCGAACTCGGTGGCGTATGACGATGCCCAGCCGCTGCGCGTGCGGCTGGACCTGGTCGATGGTGCGACGTTGCCGGCGACCACGCCGCCGAACCTGTGGGAGACGACGCGCGTCGTCAGTCTTCCGGACGACCGCCAGCCCGCCAATGAGAACGACATTCCGGCCGACCGTCGGCACATGAACATCTTCGGCATCGAGGCCCAGCCTGTGATTGTGGAGGCCGCGTGGTACGGGATGTTCACCGACACGCCGCGGCGAGCCGCGGTGCAGGGCGACAACGACTATCAGGACAACCAGACACCGGGACCGTTGCCGGGCGACCCGCCGGTGCTCGGCAACATCACGATCAACACCAGCCTCGATTTCGGCAACCCCGACTTCCTGTTCGAGGTGGTGGCGTTCCAGTTGCATAACCCGTTCGACCGTGAACTGGTGCTGTGCAACGCGGGGCGCGTGCGGTACTACCTCGAGTATGCCAACCGATACTTTGCGCTGGGCCAGCAGACCGCCGCGGGCGACGGCATCGACACCGGCACGCTGACGATCCCGGCGTATGGGACGCGCGTGTTCTACGCGACGAACATCCGCCGGCAGCGCGACATCGCGGTGCGCATCCAGAATGCGCACAGCGCGGCGCCGCCGCTTCCGCCCTCGGGCGGCGGGCCGGTCATCTCGGGGTCGATCCCGCTGGATTATGTTCAGCAATGGGCCGCTGCCCAGTTCGGCAACCGGCCGGGCATGGAGCCGGTGCGCATCCCGCTGGTGCACCGCGAGACGATGGGCGTCGCGCCCGGCGAGGACCTGAACTTCGGCGCGACGACGATGCAGCGCGTGGACCTGTTCGGCGAGCGCACCGTCGCCGCGGGCCCGGGTGGGGCGCAGCAGGACCCGATCGGTGTCGGCGCGGGCACAACGACCGACCAGCGGAAGATCGTGTACGTGTGGCGCGTGGCGCGGCCCGCCGCGAACGCGCAGGACTTCACCACCGACATCCTGCTCGACCGGATTCGCGATCCGAACGCGGGCGCGGGGACGCTGGTCACGGCTCGGCAGGGCGGCGGCAACCAGAACGTGCCCGGCACCGAGGCCGGCGACGACACCAACAGCACCGCGGGCGATGAAGAGGACAACACCGGCTTCTCGTTCACGAAGTGGGCGGCGTTCCGGCGCGCGACCGATCAGAACCACCAGCGCGGCGCGATGCCGGCATGGGCGATGGAGCGCAAGACCAACAGCATCTACACCGGCAACGAACTGTCGAATCAGGCCGACTCGGTCTCGCCCTCGGGCGGCGTGGGCGATGCGGCGGACTACGACGGGTCGATTCCCGAACGCCGCCAGCGCCTGCTGGAACTCGTGACCGATCAGCGGACATCGACGATACTGAACGAGCAGATCTCGCGCGAGGCCAAGGACAAGACCGGCAACGCGGTCGGCAACAACGCCTCGGGCGTTGCGATGCGCGACACGGCGGTGCGCATCCACCTGTCGGGCAACGACACGAACCCGCAGTTGTTCTCGCGCGTGGGCGATTTCCTGCTGCCGCTGGGCATCGGGCCATCGCAGAATCCCGCCCTGTCGGGCGCGAACATCGTTCAGCGTCTCGAGAACCAGTGGATGACGCTCTCCGAGGCGCTTGCGCTGGCGTGTGACTACTACAGCCCGCCGATGGGCGAGTTCTTCTTCCGATTCGGCCACCGCAACACGGCGGTGAACCCGCCGATCCGGCCCAAACTCGACCGGGGCAACCTCGTGCTGGACGACTACGTGCCGTTCTACGACGCCAACAACAACGGGCGGTTCGATTTCAACATCGATGAACCGCTGGGCCCGGGCATCCCGCTTGCGCTCAACGTGCTCGACATCTTCGAGACGATCGAACGGCGGGACATCACGTCCAACGCCAATCCGCCGACCTCGTATACCTACGGCGGCGCGCGGCGGATGGTCCAGGGCATCATGAACCTCAACACATCGCCGCGAGCGGCGATGCAGGCTCTGCCCATGCTCGCGCCGACGCTGGACAACACGCCGACGCCGCTGAACTGGCTGCTGGATCCCTCGGCGGCGGGCGCGGGCGGGACCACCCTGTTCAACCCCGCATCCGACAACTGGGACATCGCGGCGACGCTAACGGCGTATCGCGACAAGTCGATCGTTCGGTCGCGCCGGTATCCGTTCCCGGGCGGCGGCAACTCCGACGTGATCAGTTTCCGCGATGAGGCCGATGGCAACGCCGACGAGAACGGACGGCAGATCGCCACGCGGATCGAGGGCATCCGCGAGACACCGGGGTTCCGCTCGCGCGGCGAGATCATGGCGGCGCGGCTGCACGATTCGGGCGGCAACCTTGTTCCCGAGCACAGCATCACCCGGCTGGCGCACGCCGCGGGAAGCGGCGCGGCGGCCTCGCTGCGTCACCGCGGCCTGGCATCGTCGTTTGTTCCCGCCGCGGGCGGCACGGGGTTCACGACCGACGAGGTCGGCAACGACTACGGCGAGCAACTGGCGATCGCCAACGCGGTGCTGAACAACGTGAGTGTGCGGAGCGACGTGTTCTGCGTGTGGTTCGTCATCCACGGCTATCTGCCGACGGACGTGGAGAACCTCGGGCCCAACGACCCGATGATTCCGAGCGTGGCGCGGCGGTATGTAATGGTGGTTGACCGGTCCAACGTGGTGCGGCGCGGCGAGAAGCCGCGGATCGTGCTTCTGCAGGAAGTGCCGCTGAACTGAGTCGGATGGCCGGCGCGACGCGATTGAGGCAGGGGCCGTCGCCGACGGCGCAGTGTCGGCCGCGCGGGCGGCCCTACCATGCGCGTGAGCAGGGTGTAGCTCAGTTTGGTAGAGCGCGTGGTTTGGGTCCACGAGGCCGCAGGTTCAAATCCTGTCACCCTGATTCGTCCATCCGGAGTCGGCCGCGCAGGGCCGGCGCGATGCACACCAAAGGAGCATGCAAGTGGCGACGATCACCGAGATTGCCCCGGGTGTTCACCGCATTTCCATCCTGTGGCCCGAGATCAACCTGCAGTTCAATCACTTTCTTGTGATCGATGACGAGCCGCTGCTCTATCACACGGGCATGCGCCGGATGTTTCCGGAACTGCTCGATTCGGTCCGCCGGCTGATGGATCCGGCCCGGCTGCGGTGGATCGGGTTCAGCCACTTTGAGGTCGATGAATGCGGCGCGTTGAATGACTGGCTGAAGGTTGCGCCGCATGCGCAGGCGGTGTCGGGGGTTGTCGGGTCGATGGTCAATCTGTCGGACTTTGCCGATCGGCCGCCGCGGGCGCTGAACGCCGACGAGGTGTTCACGACCGGCCGGTTCCGTTTCCGCTATCGGCCGACGCCGCACCTTCCGCACGGGTGGGATGCGGGCGTGCTGTTCGAGGAGTCGCAGCGTGTGCTGTTCTGTTCGGATTTGTTCACGCACAATGGGGACGTCGAGCCGCTCACGGAGTCGGACATTCTGGGGCGGGCCCGCAAGTCGATCATCGACTTTCAGGCCGGGCCGTTGATGGACTACATGCCCTACACGCCCAATACGCGTGTGCTGCTCGAGGGGCTGGCTTCGCTCAAGCCGCGGACGCTCGCCACCATGCACGGCAGTTCCTTCACGGGCGATTGTGCCAAGGCGCTGGTGGACCTCGACGGCGTGATGAAGGAAACGCTGGGCAAGCCGTCGAACCGTGCCGTGGTCTGATGGCCGGCCGCGGGCCCTCAGGATCCCAGGCTCATCCGCAGCAGCGTGAGTTCCTGCTCGATCTCGCCCTGGTCGGCGACGGTTTCTGCGACGACTTCGCGCAGCATGCGCTTGAAGCGGCGCTTGACGGTTTGCAGCATGTTGCTGGCCTGCATCGCATCGGCCGCGCCGATCCGCACTGCGAGTTCGTCCATGCTCAGGGGCCGGGTCTTGCGCAAGGTCGGGCCGACGACATTGATTCGGAAGGCGGCCCAGTGGGCGTGGAGGTCGTCCTCGTTGCAGGACTCCTCGAGACGTTGCAGTGTGACTTCGATCACCGCCGCGGCCCATTCGCGGTCGAAGGGATCGGGCCCGGCCTGCGGTGCCGCGGGTTGGGGCGCGCCCCTGTCGCCGTCGGCGGCGGAGAGATGCGCGGGCCGGTCGCCTTCGGCGCGTCTTTTGCCGCGGCTGCGGTCGATCAGGAAGTTCCGCAATGACTGCTTGAGATAGGATCGGAAGCGGCCGCGCGACGGATCGGCCTTGGAGGCCAGGTCGCGTCCGATCACAACCTGGGTCATGAACTCCTGCGTGAGGTCGCTGGCATCGTGAGCACCGAAGCCCTGCCGACGGATGGCGGCGTAGATCGGGCCCCAATACTGACGCAGGAGACGTTCGAGGCCGGCTCGGTCAGCGCGCGCGCCATCGACGAGCGTCCAACTCGTGGTGTGAAACCCGGCGGCGGTCTGGTGCGGCTCCACGGATCTCGTATTCTGCCCACCGTTCTCGATGACTGTACGAGTACAGTACGACCGTCCTGCGCGAGGCCCGGAATCATGAACAAAACTCCCGCGTTTCTCCGCGGCCGAAAGGCCCTGATCGGAATGGTGCACATCGGCGCTTTGCCGGGCGCGCCCGCCGCGCGGGTCCCGGTTGCGCGGTTGGCCGAGCATGCCGCCCGCGAGGCCGTGGTGCTGGCCAAGGCCGGGTTCGATGCGGTCATCATCGAGAACATGCACGACCGGCCGTATGTTCACCAGGAACACGGACCGGAGGTATCGGCGGCGATGACCGCTGTGGCGGTTGCGGTCAGGTCGGCAGTGGGGGAGCGGCTGCCAGTGGGGGTCCAGGTGCTTTCTGGCGGCAACCGCGAGGCTCTGGCGGTTGCTCTTGCGGCAGGTCTCCAGTTCATCCGCTGCGAGAACTTCGTGTTCTCGCATGTTGCCGATGAGGGCCTCCTGGGACGGGCGGAGGCGGGGCCGCTCCTGCGGTATCGGAGGCAGATTGGCGCGGAGCACGTCGCGGTGCTGTGCGACATCAAGAAGAAGCACGCTTCGCACGCGATCACGGCGGATGTTCCGCTCGCGGATGCGGCCGCCGCGGCGGAGTTCTTTGGTGCGGATGGGGTCATTGTGACGGGGACGGCGACGGGCCGCGCGACAAGTGTGCAGGATGTCGCCGAGGCTGCGGGGGCGACGCGATTGCCGATATTGGTTGGGTCGGGGGTGACCCCTGAATCGGTGGGTGATTTGCTTGAGTTCGCAGATGCCCTCATAGTGGGGTCATGGATCAAGCGCGGCGGACGGTGGGAGAACCCTATCGACGCGGTGCGTGCGCGAGGGATGGCAAGCGCGTTTCGAGCGGTGAGCCGGCGGGCCAAGGGCGTGCGATAAAGCGGTGCGGATCGGGTGAAGACTGCTGCGCGCGGGTCGGGCTCTGCGGTATACTGCGGGCCACCCCGCGGCGAGTGCCGCGCGGAGTGGACCGACATTGACAGTTTGACCGATGCCAATACTGTTTTCGCGCCCTGACACCCGGCGGAGCCGGGGGGGCCGTGAACAAACCCCCGGAAACACACCCGGACTCGCTCAGAACGGAGACCTTTGCGATGACCACCACCGTCAGTTCCAACAACCCCCCTCGTCGTTCGTGGTTTGCGGCGAAGATCGCCGGCTTTGCGCTGGTCGGCCTCGGCGTGTTCGCCGGCGGCTGCAACAACGCAATGAAGGACGAGAACGCCGCGCTGATGCAGGAGAACGCCGCGCTCCGCGAGCGCGTGACGCAGATGGAGACCAACCAGGCGGCGATGCAGCAGCAACTCGCGGCCCGTCAGCCGACCAACTTTGACGATGGCGGCTGGAGCCAGCCGACGGGTCGTACCGGTGAGCGCACGCGCACGGCGCCGCGCGAGACGGTGATCCCGATCTCGGGCGACATCCTGTTTGACAGCGGCCAGGCGACGTTGAAGTCGACCGCGAAGAAGGACCTGGACAAGGTTGTTGCGCAGATCCGTCAGCATCAGGGCGCGACGGTGCGCATCGAGGGCCACACCGACACGGACCCGATTCGCAAGTCCAACTGGCCGAGCAACGAGGCGCTCTCGAAGGCGCGTGCGGATGCGGTGCGCGATTACCTGGTGAGCAAGGGCGTGTCGCGCAGCGCGATCACGACCGTGGGCATGGGCGCGGCCCAGCCCAAGGGAACCAAGGCGGCCTCTCGCCGCGTCGAGGTCGTGATTGTCGACTCGTACTGAGGCTTCGGACGTCCGGTAAGCGACAGCCTGCCGGGATGTTGCGGCTATACTTTCAGTCCCCCGAAGGGCCGGTCGAAAGACCGGCCCTTTGATTGACAACCCGGGCGATTGGCGCAGTTGGCTAGCGCGCATGCATGACACGCATGAGGTCACAGGTTCGAGCCCTGTATCGCCCACTTTTTCCCTTGTCCCGCAAGGACTTACGATCAAAACGCGGATCATTTGTGTCCCCGCGGGTCCCCTCGCGGGGCGCTGGCGTCCTCTCGGCTCCAGCGTCCGGACTTCTGCCCGGACTTTGCCGGCCGCCCGCTGCCTGCTCGAAGTGCGAGTCGCGGACCGTCAGGTAGTGGGTCGCGGCGATCAGCGGGCTGTGCCCCAGCCAGCTCGCCACGGCGTGCGATGGGAAGCGCTCGCACCAGTCGGTGGCACAACTCCCGCGCAGGTTGTGGAACAGCCGCGGCCAGGGCTTCACGCTCGCCTGGGCGAGGATCCGCTCAAACTGCGTCCGCAGATTGACCCGCGGGTCGCGGAGCCGCGGGATCACGTGCTCTACGCCCTCGGGCGCGGCGTCGTAGAGCCGCTCCAGGATCGGGCGCAACTCGGGGTCGATCGGCACCAGGCGGACCGCGTGCCCGTCGTGTCCGGCGGTCTTGGGGCTGCGCACCGTCAGCCGGCCGCGCTCCCAGTTCACGTCCGACCACCGCAGCAGGCTCGGCTCGGATGGGACACGCAAGCCCGCGAATCGGCCCAGCGCGATGATCGCCCGCCACTGGTCATCGGGGCACGCGTCCAGGACCCGCACGATGATCTCCCGCGGAACGTGCACCGTGCGCTCGGCGTTGACCTGTGGCCCGGCCCGAACATCGCTAAACGGGTTGTCGCCGCACAGGCCCCAACGCACCGCCCGGCGGAACAGCGTCCGCGCCACCAGCACGCGCTTGCTCACCGTCGCCGGCGCGAGCCGCTTGCCGTTGTCCTTGGGCTCGGTCAGCGCCTTGCGCCAGCCGTCCGCATCGGCCGTCGTGATCGTCGCCAGGCGGCGCGAACCGCCGAAGTGCGCGACCAGGCTGTCGGTCGCCTGCCGCCGGGCCGCGAGCGTTGAAGCGCGCACGGTCGAGCGCCTATCGAACAGGTCGATTAGCCCCGCCAGCGTCGATCCGCCGCCGGCCTGCCGCGGCCCGACCAGTCCGGCGCGCTCGAGCCGGCCGTAGAGCCGATCGGGAAGCCGAGCCAGCCACCGGGCCAGGTCGGGCTCGTGCCGGCGCTGCACCAGGTGATCGGCGATCAACTCCTCGATGCGCACCCGCACAAACTCAGCGTCAGCGGTCGAGATCACGCCCAAGCGGACTTCGCGGTGCCGACGATTCTCGTCGCGCCACTCGACCAGCCGCCGGCCGTTGGGCAGTGTGCGGACGCTGGCCATGCTCAGGCCCTCCCCTTCACGCGGCGCACCGGCCGCAGTTCCAGGCCCAGGTACGCCGCGAGCTTGTCCGCGTTGTCGCTGTGCAGCGCGCACTCGCCGCGGACGAACCGCGACAGCACGGCCTGGTCGATGCCGGTCTGCCGGCTCACCTCGGCGCGTGTCTGGCCGCAGTTCTCCAGCGCCTCGCGGAGTGTGCGGCTTGGGGGGGTCAGGGTCTTCATGGCAGGTACCTTACCATCGGTCTTGTGGCATTGCAAGGCTTCAAACTCCCGGCGGATTCCAAACCGGCTCACCGGCGAACCGCTCTTCGGCGGCCGGTTCGGGCGCACGGCCGATGCGCCGCCTCTCTGCCGCCTCGGCTTTGGCCCGCGCGTAGGTGCCCTCGGCGACAAACGCGGGCTGCCCGGCCACGGGCACCGGGGGCGGGGCCGCGTGGTGCGTCGGCGCTACCACCGCGGGCGGACGCGGCCTGGTGCGGATGAGCGCCTCCATCTCGCCGGGCTCCGGGCGCTCCAGCCGGCGTCGGACCCACCCCGCGATGCCGATGAGCTCTTTCCGCTTTTCCCGGGCGTGCGCGAGAACGGCCCCGATCGCCTCGACGGTCGCCCGGGGCAGCCGCGCCATGAGGTCGGCATCCGCGGGGCTGAACCAGCCCTGTCCCGCCGGCACCCAACTCGGGCGTTCGCTCAGCAGCCGGACCCTCGCCGCGAACTCTTCCGGGTCAAGCCCCTCGAGCGCATCACCACCACCACCACCAGCCTCGATCGCCTCTGGTGGTGGTGGTGAATTAGAACTTGAACCTGGAATGTGCCCCCCGGCGGGGGCGTTGGGTGACCCTCTTCGGGGGCATCCATGCCCCTCGACGGGGGCATTGGGGTGCCGCGGCGTGGAATTCCCAATGCCACCCATCGGGGGCGTTGGGGAGCCTCCAACGACCCCGGCGGGGGGCGTTGGGTCCCCGCTTCCTTGCGGGGACCCCGGGTCATCCGTGCCCGTTGCCCTCTCGTCGGACGCCCGCGCCAATGCGGACGCCCGGAGCACGAACCTCGAGCGCCTGCTCCCCTTGCCGGCCTGATACTCGACCAGCCCGTCGAGTGAGCCGCGAACCGCCTGCGAGACCGTCTCGCGCTTCATGCGGAGTCGGGTGGCCAGTGCGGCGATCGGCGTGGTGCACACCCACTCGCCCTCCTGGTCACCAGGCCACGCGTCGTTGATCAGGTGGGCGAGCACGGCGTGCGCGGCCGCGCTGGCCTGGAGCGAGCTGGCGCGATTGAACAGGTCTCGGAACAGCGCGCACTTCTCCCTCGCCCCGGGCCGCGGGCTCTGGACGCCCTCGCGCTCAGCCATCGCCGCCCCCTTCCCACTCGGGCTGCGCGCTGAGGAACCGCTCCAGTTCTCGCCACTCGATGAGCACGCTCCGCCCCAGCCGCCGCGCCCGCAGTTCGCGCGATGCCAGCAGGCGCTTGACGGTCCGCGTGCTCACGCCCAGGGCGAGCGCCGCATCGGCGACGCGCAGCGCAAGCCGCGGCAGGGCCCGCTGTGCGACCTCTGACGCCGCCGGCATCGACCGGGCCGGGCGACGGCCCCCCTTGGGCGCGGCCGCGTCCTGGCCGATCGTCGGCCCGTCTGGTGCGTCGTCAAGATCAGGACGCCACCCGCTCATTGCGGAAACTCCGTGCTGCGCGGTTCTCGAAACCCTCCCGCGGCGCTTTCGCGCATCGGGGAGGGATGCCGCGGGCGTCGAGTCGCCCGCCGCGGGTGCGCCGGGCCGGCCGACAATGGCAGCGGCCGATCCGGCACGGAGATCTCTTCAATCCCGCCCGTCGCGCTTTCGCTCGACGGGCTGGAGTGCCGCGGCCGATTGCCAACCGCGGCACAGGGGGGCTCCGAATCCGGCGGGGAGGGCCGCCGGTCCGGGTTGCACAGGCTTGGTTACTCGCCGCCGCTCTCGCCGCCCAGGCTGGCGACGCCGGCGCGATGCTCGCCCAGGGCACAGCCGCAATCGCCGTAGATCCTCCAGCTCGTGCCCAGCGTGTTGATGTCGGTCTCTCGCATCTCGACGATCGGGCTCTCGCGGCCGTTGAGCAGGCCCAGGTTGACCGCGCCCAGGCCCACCGCCGCGAACAGGTACCACTGGTCATCGCTCGCGCCGTTGGATGCGCCGAGCCGCGGCTCGACCACCAGTTCGGCGATGTCCCGGTGCGGGTTGGCCGTTGGCGTCGGGACCCCGTCGACGTCGGCGATGCCGACTTCGCTGGACTTGATGAGCGCGCGGCCCACGGCCTCGAGCGCCGGGGGCACGGCGAGCACGCTCGGGCTCATGTCGAGAATGCGGCCGTCCTCGTCGCGCACCTCGCGCAGCGCCTGCACCGCCAGGCTCAGGCCCGGCACGCTGAGCACGGAGTCCGCGCCCTCGATCAGGTTGCCGCGCTCGGTCGTGAAGAACGTGTCGGCCCCGTCGACGAGCGTGCCCCACACCAGGTCCTGGAGTTTGCGCGACCACTCGCCGGCCATGATCACCGGCAGGTCACTGAACAGGCTCAGGTCATCGTTGATGATCGCCTTGCGGCCCAGGGTCACGATCTTGCCGAACGTGTCGAGCCGCACCTTGTTGACCACCTCGCCCAGCGTGGCGTGCTTGAGTTCACCGCCCTCGGCGACTTCCTCAAGCCCGCCCGCGAGCGTCAGCCGGACCAGGCTCGTCTCGCGGAAGTTGCTCAGCGGGACCTTCCGCGCGATCTTCATCCACGTCGAGGGCGACTGCCTGAGTTGGTCCTGCATGAGTTTGTCGATGCCGCCACCCAGGGCGACGGGCAGGCTCGCGGTGCTGAGCGCCGCGCGGATCATCCCATCGCGCGAGGTCGGGATGTCGCGGCCCTCCAGGCGGAGCGCAGACTCGAACAGGTCGAGCGCCGTGTGCGCCCGGATCGAGTCTGCCGCGTTCATCGTCGCCGCGCCGAGCATCCGCTCGCCGGCCGCGGCCTGGCCGGTGAGCCGCAAGAGCGCGCCGCACAGCACGTCGGCGGGCGTGGCGCTGCCGATGCCGCGGCGGGGCGCGAGGATCGTCGGCGATCCGCCGCGGCGGAACGTTTCCAACTCGGCACGCTCGGGAGTCCATCCGTGATCGATCGCCTGGGCCTCGATGTCGGGATGCCCGCGCGTCCGCAACTTGATCGCCTTGATGCGGCGGCGCTCGGCCCCCGCGCTCAGCGTGCCGCGATCGCCCTGGTCGTTGTCGTCCTGGCCCTGGTCGCCGGCGTCGTCATCCTCGCCCGCGCCGGTCGCGGCGATGCGCACGCCCGCGCGACGATCAGCTCCGATCGCCACCAGGCTCACTTCGTACAGGTGCCCGGCCCGCACGATCGTCAGGCCGGCGGGCCCCGCGGTCACCGTGCTGCCGTTCACCGTCGCCGACTGCCCGGCGCGGAGCGTCTCGGTTCGGTCGGGCCGAACACCCACGCTGGCCGCGACGGTCGCGCCGCTCTTGAGCAGCCCGATGGTGCGGTCAGCCTGGCGACTGCCCGGAACGACCTCGCCGGAGATCTCGAGCGCGCCGCCGCGGCCGGGCTGCACCGTCACGGACCCGAGAACCGAATCGATCGCGCGGTCATCGTGATCGGCCAGCAGCGCGACATTCGGCGCGATCTCCAGGCCCGCCACGTCGATCACGACCGGGGTAGAGAAGCCCCTGGGCTTCATCGGGCCGCCGCTGAGCGCCGAGCCCTTGAAGCGCACGCCGCCGCCCTCGGTGGCCGCGCCCGCCGCGAGCATGATCGACGCCACGGCGTGCAGCTCGGTGCCATCGGCCGTGGCCGAGCCGGCGCGGATCGTCGGCGGCTTGGCGAGTTGCCGGCCCAGGCGGGGCCGGTGCCGCGGGGGCTGCACCGGCGGCGCCTTGGCGGGCGCGGCCTGGACAGCGGGGGGCTGGATGGGCTGGGTCGTGGTCTTGGCCTCGCGCTGCGCGCCCGGCCGCTTGTTCGTCTGCGTCGTCATCGGAATCGTCTCCAGGTTGTGGCCGGGCATCCGTGCGCGGCCGGGGTGAAAGCCTGCCCCGCGCCTGTCGGCGGGGGGCGGGTGGTTCGGGTCAGGTCAGTCGGGTTCCAACATGGCGTCAATGGCGCCGGTCACTTCCTCGGGCGCGTCTTCTTCTTCATCCCACACGTGCACGCAGCCAAAGGTGTCGAAGCCGAAGCGGAGAGTCTGAATCTCGTCGCCATAATGGCTGATGCTGATCGTCTCGTTGTCGAGATCAACGTCCACTTCGAGGCGCCCTCCGTCGCGGAGGTATTGCATGGCCGCGTCGACGATCAGCGAATTCATGGCATTTTCCGCGGTCATCCGCCGGATCGCCTCGACCGCTTCAAGTCTTTGCGGATCGTTCGCGGCCGCTGTCTGTTCAGTGCCACTGTTCATCGTCACTCACTTTCTGCCGCAGAGTGCGGCGGTTGGGGGGTTGCTCGATTGGATCAGGCACCCGCGGCGCGCTGCGCAGCCGTGCCCTCGCGGGGCGTGGTGGCGGCCTGGGCGGGGTTGTTCGTCAGGATGCGCTCGAGTTGGTCGATGGCCTCGCCATCGCCCGTCGCCGCGGCACGGGCCAGCAGAATCGACAAGTCGCGGCCAACGGTGTGCTCGACTTCCAGCTCATCGACGCGCTGCAGGGCCAGTCCAGCGCCGATCGATCGTGCCAGAAGCAGGGCCCAGTTCACGCGCTCGGGCATGCGGGGGCCGCGCAGGCCGGCGAGCATGTCGGCCAGCGACACCACGCGGAGCGCGCTGCGCACCGCCTCCAGGTCGAAGAACATGCGGCCGCTCGCGCGGATACACGGGATCCGGCCAGCGCTGGCCTCGCGGCGGAGCCATGACTCGGGCAGATTGGTCTGGCGGGAGAGCTGCAACGGCGTCAGGTACTTCGTGGTGTCCATGACCCACGTTTCGCCATTCGCCCGTGGATGTCATCACCCTGCCCGCCATTTGGTGAGTCGATGGCGAGTGACGAGTCATTGACGAGTCGAATCTGCTGAGATTCCGCCTCCGGTACTCCACTTCGCCCAATGCTGGGCGATCTTCCGCGCCTCACGCCGACCCGCTTTCATCGCCGCGGCGATGAGCCGGTCCACTTCCTCGGGCGAGTAGGTAGTCGCCGCGGCGCGCCCGTCCGCGGGCGGAGCCTCGATACCGGCGTCCTTGCGGATCCGTCCGAACGTCGGGTTGCTTATCCCCGCGGCGGCACACAGATCGCTCGTGGTTGGGCGCTCCGACACAGCCTCCAGATCCTCCGCCGGCTTCACGTCCTGAGCCGGGGCGCTGAGCTGAGCTCGGGCGCGAACCGCCGCATCGTGCAGCGCTTCGAGCCATGCGCGAAGGCCGTCCAGGCTGAGCGCGTCATCCCACGCCCACAGCGGCCGGCGGAACAGCGCGGGGGACGGGTCTCGGATCGGGGGGCACACTCCCGCCGCGGCGTTGAGCTGCACGGCGATGCCCGCCAGGCGTCGAGTGTTCTGCGCGATCGCGGGGATCGACACGGCCGGATCTTCCATCGCCGCGGCGAATCGCTCGGTGCTCTCCAGGTGGTCCAGGTCCTCGATTGCTGCCGCGGCAGCTCGTTGGATGGCGGGAGCCTGAGAGAGCGATCCGGTGCTCCAAACCGGGCCCGCGGCCTCGATGATGCGCGAACCCGCGGCAATGAACGATGGCCCAGCCAGCCGCTTGGCCCGCTCGTGCGCGTCGGCGGTGCGGCGGTCTGGGTCGTGCCCCTCGCGCTCGATGGCGATAGTGATCTCGGTCCGAACTTCGTCCTGGACCCGCGCGAGCGATGCCTCGCGCTCCAGGTCCGCCCACTGTTCCGGCGTCCAGCGGCCCGGGGCCGCGGCGGTGTCGTGCTGTGCCACTGTTCCTCCCGCGGGTTCTCGACGCCCGCTCCCCCGCCCGCCACTCGCATGTTATCTCGCAATTCTGCGCGCGCGCACGCGCAATGGCTATACCTTCCGGCTTGTTGGCGTGCGCAAGGAAAACGGGATGCCTCGGAAAAGTGGGGTGAGGCAGCCTTGAAGCGCCGCCGCCCACGTGCAGGAGGTCATCCCGATGGCGCAATCCTACTCGACGCGGGCCGTAGAGGCCGTGGACATGGCGGGCTTGGTGCAAGGACGCGACGGCCAGGCGCTGGCGATCGGTGTCGATGTGAGCAAGGCGGACCTGCGGCTGGTGCCGCGCTGGGCCGACGGGACGTTCCTGCGGCCGATCCGCGTGCGCCAGCCGAGCCAGATCGGGCTCGGGATCGAGCTGCTGCGGAGCCTGGGCGCGGGCCGCGACATGATCGTCGCGCTGGAGCCGACGGGGCGCTACGGCGATGTCTTCCGCCAGGCCTGCCATCGCGCGGGGATCACCGTGCATCGTGTGAGCGCCAAGGTCTCGCACGACTACGCGGAGGTGTTCGACGGTGTGCCCAGCCAGCACGACGGCAAGGACGCGGCGCTGATCGCCGAGCTGGCGGCGATCGGCAAGAGCCGATTGTGGCCGTGGCCCGCGGCTGACGACTGGGAGCAGCGGCTTGCGCTGGCCGCGGATCTGGGCGACGCGTATCAGCGGCAGATGATCGCGTGGTTCAATCGTCTCGAGGCGTGGCTGGCGGCGCACTGGCCGGAGATCCAGAAGGACCTGTGGCTGACGAGCCAGACGCTTCCGCGCATTCTGCTGCACTACGGCGGGCCGAAGGCGCTCGCGGCCGATCCGAACGCTGCCGAGCAGCTCAAGCGCTGGGGCCGCAACATGATTCCGGCGGGGCGGATCACGCGAATCTTGCAGCTCGCACGGGAGACGGTTGGCGTGGACGTGAGCGAGCCGGAAGCGCAGCGCGTGCGGCACTACGCCGCGGAGGCCGTCCGTGCCAAGCGGGTCATGCGTCGCTACAAGGCCGAGCTCGCGGAGTTGGCGATGCAGCACCCGGTGGTCAAGCGGATGGCAACGGCCGTGGGTGCAGCGACCGCGGGCGTGCTCTGGCTCGAGGGCGGCGACCCGGGCCAGTACAGCTGCGGCCGGGCGTACCTCAAGGCACTGGGGCTGAACCTGACGGAGCGATCCAGCGGCGCGGTGCAGGGCCCGCAGCGCATCAGCAAGCGCGGCTCGTCGCGCGCCCGGCGTTGGCTGCACTTCGCGGCCATGCGGCTGACGATGGAGGAGCCGGTCAACCGTTGGTACGCCGCGAAGATCGAACGCGACGGCGGGATCAAGAAGAAGGGGCTGACGGCGATCATGCGGAAGTTGGGCCTCGCCCTCCACCGCATCGCCAAGGACGGCGTGGACTTTGAGCCACAGCGTCTGTTCGCTGGTCGCCGCCAGCGTCGGCGCAGTCAACGGTCGGCGGGTCAGGAGGACCACAGCCTGGAAGCGTGAGCAGGAAGCTCTCGATGTGATGACGTGGAACGCGTCGGCTCTGTCCGGCCACCTCCGGAATGTTTGTGCTGTGGGCACCGCACCACCCCGCGAAATGCTGAGGGGCCAGGACAGAGCCGCTGGATTGAATCTTCGATACTGCCATGCCGATGCTCGCCGCAAGTTTGTGCGCGGCGCGACATCCGAAGCCGAGCAAGGCCGAGGTACTCCAGCCGCGACGTCCCAGGGCCGGCCCGTCCCCCACGCATCGCACACGCCGCCGGGCACGAGCACAGACACGGTTGCACCGCTGCCCGCGGGAGGGGTAGAGTCGGCGCGGCGATGCATCAGCCCCTCGGGGCTGATGCATCGCTCCCTGTGTTCTCTGCTGGAATCGCGGAGAGACATCATTCCCTCATCCCCTCCTTGACTCGGACAAGAGCAACAAACTCTGTCGCCAAGCGCGGCTGTTCCCGCGGGCGTTGGATCTCGACCACGGCCCGGGAGTACCTAACGCCATCCGCACCCCCTCCCGTAAGGCTTCCGGCTGTAAGGCTCCCACCCGGGATTGCCATCCGGACCATCAATGAAGTTGGGCGGGCGGAAATGTGGCGGGGCGCGGAAGGGCGTTTCCCACGTGGAAAACGAGGGAAATGGATTGAAGAGAAAGATGATTGCTTGTTTGCATACCTCTTCCATCTCTCTCCCCGCGTGTAGAGAGACAGAGCGGCCCCGCAAACATGCAGCGAAGGTGCCGGTGTGCCTTCAGGCTCGGGAAACATAGCGGGTTGCGCTCCTTCCCTTCGTTGCGACTCGAACTTCATTGATCTGCCCGGTGGCAATCAGGTTGTCGATCACCTCCTGCCGCTCGCGGACGCTCAGCCACCGGGTCTTCCACAGCAGTTGGGTGTGGCTGACGCCCTGGGTGCCGCCGTGCTCGACGATGAGCCGGAGCACGCGCTTCTGCCGCGCGTCGAACTGGCCGTCGGCGATGCGGACGTGGGCCTCGAAGAGCAGTCGCCGCGTGACGTAGCTCGACATCTCGCACGCCCATGTTGCCGCCTGGCCGTCGATGACGGGCTTCTCGGGGTCGGCCGAGCAGGCGTAGATGAGGGCGAGGCGGCAGGCCTTCTCTTCGGCGCGGGACCAGACGGCGGCGATCCCCTCGCCCTTGGACTCCATCTCGGCGTCGGCGTGGTCGGCCAGCGCGTCGAAACAGTCGGCTGCGTCGGGCGTCGCCGGCACGACCAGGGGCTCGGGATGTTCCTTGCGGAGGTTGCCGCCGGGCGAGAACTCCGCCCACCAGCGCACGCGATCGACGATCGGCTTCGGCGGCGGCACGCGAGCGCGGCGCTGTCGCCTGGGCCGTTCGGGGCATTCGAAGACCAGCAAACGCCCGATGAACCCGTCGCTGAGGCTCTCGGAGGTCAGCGACTCCCAGAAGCTGTCCGGCACGGTCGTGCCGTAGAGCACGACGCACGGCTGGTCCACGGCCTTGTTGCGCTTCGCGTCGGCGTAGGCCTTGCCCCGAACGAAGGTGTCGGCGGAGCTGTAGAACTTCATGAACGCCGTCAGCACGTTGAACAGGTGCGGAGCTTTCTTCGGGTCGCCGATGGTGCGGAGGAAGCGGCCAAACTCGTCGAGCTGGAACAGGATCGCGGGCTGGGCCTCGACGGCCGTGAAGAGGCCGGCGTCGCTGGCCAGGTCCTCGTTGCCCTCCAGGCCGTCAGCCCCGGCGGCGAACAGGATGTCGCGCGTGAGCTTGCGGGCGTGGTCCTTGCCCGCGCCGCTCTTGGCCAGCCCGACGCAGTAGACGTTGGTGCGGTTGCCGCGCTCGTCGCAGACCTTTCGGCCAGCGAGCACGGCCTGCAGGGCGATCGCGCCGGCGAGCGCCAACTGCGGCTGCGGGCGCGGCGCGTACGCGATGTTGTGCGCCACGACCTCCCCGATCAGACCGGGCACCGCCAATAGGTGGGGCGGGAACGGACCAGGGTCGTCCGGCCGCTCGACATGCTCGACGGCGTCGCCCTCGTGGTGCTCAGCGCCGAACGCGGAGAGGTCGACGTCGCCAGACACGGGCGGCTCGGTCCCGAACCCGTCGGCGCGGAGGGCCGAGGCCGCCGCGGCAAAGTCGCCGCTGTGCTCCAGCATGGCATAGACCGCAAAGGGCGCATAGGCCTGGTTGGGCTCGAACGGCGGTGCGTTGCTGGAGAAGACGTAGAAGACCCCGCCCTTGAGCGTCGCGCTCGTGCCGCTCTGCTTACCGGGCCGCCGCCAGTGCTCGTTGCCGCCTCCCTTCACCAGTTCCCAGCCGTGGCGGCGCAGGATCTCCCGCGCATCCCCGCGGGCGTTGTAGTCGTCCCCGGGCCGGACACACGTACCCGAAGACTGCTGCAGCGCTCCCGCCACGGCGGGCTCGGCGTCGTTCATCCGCCAGGCGCAGCCCAGGAGCACCTCGCGCTCTTCCGCCGTGACGAGGGGCGGGTTCGCCAGGTTCCCCGCGACGGCCTCATAGCCCGGCGAGG
Organism: Phycisphaeraceae bacterium; assembly: GCA_019636495.1. Taxonomy (GTDB): domain Bacteria; phylum Planctomycetota; class Phycisphaerae; order Phycisphaerales; family UBA1924; genus JAHBXL01. Next base: position 145,955 of record JAHBXL010000001.1, read on the forward strand.
GGGCGCACAGAAACATCCCGCCCTCTCCCCGCGTCTCGATCAGCGTGACGACGACGGACCACTTCCCGTCCGCGCCGCGCCGGGGCGTGAGCGTCTTGCCCCCGATCACGACAGGTGCATCGCCGTCGGCGTCCACGCGCCGCTGCGCCAGTTTCGTGTTGCCGCACACCCGCGCCTCGCAGCGGTACACCACATGGCGGCCGCCCGAGGGTGTGGACTCCACGAAGAGCCGATCGACGAGGCCCGGCTCGATCTCCTCGACCATCGTGCGCCAGGCGTCGAACGCCTCGCCGGCGCAGTCGAAGTCGATCATCTCCAGGTTGCCGGAGATTGCCCCGCAGACCACGCAGATGGCGTCCGGCTCGAGGTCCATCCAGGTGGACACCTCGGAGGCGGTCGGGAGCCGCCGCTGAAACGCTGACCACCTCGGCAGCGCGACCCGCTTCTCGTCCCCGCGGCGCAGGGCCGGAAGCACCGACAGCCCGGCGCTGAGGTACGCCGAGGCCGCAGGCCCGAGATGGGGCTCGGTGACGGGGCTCAGAACGGGATCTCCTCGTCGGGGATGCCGTACGTTGTTCCCACGGGCTGCGCCGGCACATCGGGCAGCCCCTCATCGCTCTCCAGGCGCGGCGGCTTGTCGCCAAGGCGGTGCGCAACGACGCGTTCGAACTGGTCGCCGGCCTTCTTCTCCACGGTGATGTGGAGCGTCGGCGCGAGCGCGCCGGCCTTGGCCATCTCGACCGCTTCCTCCGTGCTTCCGGGCACCGGTTCGACGGACCGCGCCCGCCACCACGCCTCGGCCTTGGTCCGGGCGTACCCGGTGTGGTCGAAGCAGACCCACTCGCGGAAGTAGTGGTTGAAGCCGACGCGGTACTCGACCCTCATCGTGAGCGGGGCGGACGGGTCGCTGCGCTTCATGTGAACGTGGTACGTCGTCTCGCTGACGTGGTGCTCCTCGCGCGTGGTCTGGCCCGAGAGGATGCCCTCAGTGCTCGCCTGCGCCTCGTGCTTCTGCTTGTTGGGCTCGGGGAACTGGTGGCCGCACTGCGGGCAGGTCTGGTACCCGGCCGCGATGAGCGCGTGGCATTGCGGGCATTCCTTCGCCGGCGCCTCGCCCTCGCCACGGTCGAAGGTGTCGAGGCGCACGGCGTCCACCGGGCCGTGGCGCAGGACGTTGCCGCCGAAGTCCAGCACGAGGCAGTCTGCCTTGCCCGGGTGCAGGCGGAAGCCGCGCCCCACCATCTGGTAGTACAGCCCCGGCGACATGGTTGGCCGAACGAGCGCGACGCAGTCGATGTGCGGGGCATCAAAGCCCGTGGTCAGCACGTTCATGTTGCAGAGGTACCGGAGTTCCCCCGACCGGAAGCGCCCGAGGATCGCGCTACGGGCGGCGGCGGGCGTGTCCCCCGACACGAACCCGCACTCGATGCCGTGCTTGGACTTCAGGACCTCCACGATGTGGTGACCGTGGCGGATGCCCGAGGCGAAGATGAGCGTGGCCGCGCGGTCCTTGGTGTGCTCAACGATCTCGGCGCACGCGCCCTCGACCAGGCCGTCCCTGTCCATGAGATCCTCGACCTCGCTGGCAACGAACTCGCCGGCGCGGACGTGCAGGTCGTCAGTCGAGATCTTCTGGAGTCCCGCCTTCGTCCTCAGCGGCGACAAGAAGCCCTGCACTATCAGTTCACGGACGCCGACCTCGAAGCACACGTGGTTGAGGATGTTCTCCGCGGCGCAGATCGGCCCGGACTTGAGGCGGTACGGCGTCGCGGTCAGCCCGATGATGCGGACGTGCGGGTTCACCACTTTGGCGTCGGCGATGAACTGCCGGTACATCCCGTCGTCCTCGGCGGGCACCATGTGCGCCTCGTCCACGATGACCAGGTCCACCGGGCCCAGATCGCACGCCTTCTTCCAGATGCTCTGGATGCCCGCGATCGTGACGGCGTACCCCAGGTCTTTGCGCTTGAGGCCCGCTGAGTAGATGCCCATTGCCACGTCGGGGGCGATGAGTCTCAACTTGTCGGCGGCTTGCTCGAGGAGCTCCTTGACGTGGGCCAGGATCACCACGCGGCCGTTCCAGTGCGTCACGGCGTCGCGGCAAATCGTCGCGATCACCGGAGTCTTGCCGCCGCCGGTGGGGATCACCACGCACGGGTTGTCGTCGCGGGCCCGCAGGTGCTCGTACACCGCAGCGATGGCATCGGATTGGTAGGGGCGCAGCTCCATCAGGGGATGCCCCCTTCGGGAACGTCGCTCGCTACTATCACCTGATGCGAGTCACCGTACTTATCCTGACGCTCGTGGCAGCATTCCTTTCGGCGTGCCACTCGTCGCCCGACGCACCGGAGACAGGAGCGGCCATGATTCAGGTTGAGGTTCTGGGTTTCGGTGACTGTCCGAATACCCCCGAGTTTCTCCGGCGCGTGCAGGTAGCGGCCACTCGTGTGGACGGCGCGCGAGTTGTATACGTCGATCAGGAAGCACTGCCCGAGCATGACCTCCGCCGCGGATATCCAACGCCGACGGCGCTGGCGAACGGTCGAGACCTGTTTGGGCTTCCTGCTCCAACGACTCCGAGCATGGGCTGCAGAATGTATGAGGGCGGGCTGCCCACCGAAGACGCGATCACTGCGCGGCTGCGGAGGGCGACTGCTCGCTGATCCCGCCTGGTCTGTGGCGATCTGCATCACGCGTTGATCTCCGTGATCTCCACCAGCACTTTGCCGCCCAGCGCCACCGGGCCACGCTCGACAATCAGCCGATCGATCTGCGAGTCGTCGCGGTACGCCCCGCCCTTGGCGAGCGCGTCAAGCAGCGCCTTCTGCACGTTGTCCAGGTCGCGCCGGCGGTGATCAGGCGGGCAGACGGTGACGCGCACCGCGAGCCGTCCGTCCATCCGCTCCACCCGCATCGCCGCGAGGGCGGCGCACACGTCCCTGCGGTAGCGCCGGCCCTCGCGGCTGATGACGGTCCTCGGCCCCACGCGCCGCCAGATGTGGTTCACGCTCGGCGGGTACGGGAGTTCGAGGAGCCGACCGGATGGAGTCAGCGTTTCCAGGGCGGCGTGCTCCCTGGGCCCGCGCCCGCGGCGGGACGCGGTGCCGTCAACGCCACGGTGCCGCCCTTCTTGGCGTAGCCCTTGATAACGTTGGTAAACTCGCCGTTGTCGTCTCGCTTCTTCAGCCCGACGTTGATCTCCAGCGGCACGTTGTGGAGTTCGACCGAGTCACGCGGCTGCATCACGCCGACGGCGCGGCAGATCGCGGAGAGTTCGCCGCGGGCGATCTTCACCGTCATCTCGCTCTTGTTCTCGAGGTTCAGCCGGGCCCACGCCAGGCGGCCCTTGTGCTCGCCCTCGATGATCTGGAACGTGAGCTGCAGGTACTTGCCCCCGCCGGCCTTCGTCGGCTTGAGCTCGGACTCCGAGACGACGGCGATGTACTTGCCCGCGGGGAGCGGGTCGAGCGCGACGGACGGATCGACCTGGTTGGCGTCGAAGTTGTTCAGGCTGGCCATTGAGCGGACTCCTTCATGAGCGAATGGGTGGTGCGGTGATGGGGATTGGAATCAGCGACCAGCCGACTGGCGCTCCAGACCGTTCTGGATCGCGTCCGACAGGTCCTTCCAGGACAGGCCCACCTTGGGCGGCAGGCCGTAGCGGTTCTTGGCGGTGACGTTGCTCGTTCCCTCGGTCGTGAGCACGCGCTCGCCCGTCGTCTCGCGCGACGCGAAGAGCACGGCGTCGGCCCACTCGACGAACGTGGGGGCGATCCATTGCGGAATGTCCGGCGCGGCAAGGCGCACGTCGTACCCCTCGGGCGTGGTGATCTTGGTGTTGGCCGCGTGCGCCAGCAGGATGACGGCGATACCCCGGTCGGTGATCGCGTTGAACAGCGGGAGCAGGTCGCGGCTCACAATGTTGTTGACGATCTCGCGGGCCTTGAAGTACCCGCCGTGCGCCGACGAGAGCGTGTTGGTGACCTCGCCCTTGCTCTTCTTGTCGAGGTCCATCACGACGTACTCGACGATGCGCTGCACGAGCCAGTCGAGCGTGTCGATCGCCACAGCCCCAAGTCCCTCGGGCGGATGGGCCTCGATCTCGGCGAGCCAGGCCTGAACCTCGGGCCAGCTCTTGAGGAACGGAGTGCGCGTGAGCCCTGGCACCGCGCCGGCGCCGTTCTCGCAGTCCAGGAGCAGCGCGCCGGCGCTGGCGGCGAACGTGGTCTTCCCGACGCCCGGGGTGCCGTAGACGAGGATCTTGGGCGGCGAGGGCGTCGTGGTCGTGATCACCGAGTCGAGCAGGGACATGGTGGCTCCGTTCTTGGGGTGATGGGGATCGAGGTCCTGGGCCCGAAGGTCGCGGGTGAAATCGCCCTGCCCCAACCGGACGAGCGGCAGGCTCTCGTCGGCGGGGCCGGGCGGTTCCGTGCGCGGGCTGCGGGCAGGGGGCACGCCAATACCCCTCTGCCCGCGCCCGCCACTTGTCGCGCGTTAGTTGGCGGCCGGATCGAGATCGACCAGGTGGATGCGCAGCCGCAGGACCAAGCGGTTCACCGTCCCCCGGTGGACGCCGCGCTCGGCGGCGATCTCTGGGACCGACTTGCCCGCGAGCAGATCACGGGCGAGCGCGAACAGGTCCTCCGGCAGGTCCGCGATCCGGTCGGCGAGATCGAGGCGTGCATCCACTTCGCTCACGCCACCGTGGTGGCGGTCGGCGAAAGCCATGCCTTCAGTGCCAAGGGTCGGCAACGGCACGAGGCGATCGCGCACTGCCGCCTCGCGGCGGAGTTGCTTGCACTTCTGTCGGTACCAGAGGTTCATGACACCCTTCATGAACGTCGTCCGCGAGGCGATCGTCGGATCGAACCGGCGCAGCGCGCGCACGATCTCGGCCGCCAACTCCTGCCACAGATCTGCGACCTGATCAGGAGCGAGCGTGTAGAGGCGTCCGAGCCGCTCGGTACGGAACTTCATCTGCCGGAGGGTGAGGGGAGGGAAAGCGGCGGAGCCGCTACGATCGGCGCACGTCAGCGCCCGGTCTGCTGCGATCGAAGGCATGACGCCTCCTCGTGCCAGACATCGCCCGCAGGGCCCGGCAGCAGCTCGGTGCGAGATGTGGATCAGGGAACGTGGAGGACGTCCTGCCGGGCAGCCGCTCCGGCACGTCCGGGGCTACACGCGGCGTAGCGGGCCGCTACATTCGGCGTAGCGGGCTCAGAACTCCCACGGCGGTACGTCCACTGGCGCGTAAACCATGACGGAGCCACGAGATATGGCACCGTCGATGTGGGCGCCGGCGACGGCGTGGTACTTCTTGATGATCTCGATCGAGTCATTCACCCGATTGCGGACGCGGTCCCGCAACCGCTTGTGGTCGGCGCTCTCCACCTTCATGCGACCTGCGAAGTTGTGCTCGCGCAGGTACACGACGAGGCGTTCCTTCTCGTTCTCGGCAACCTTCTGGGCGGTGGTATCCCCGGCCTTCACGGCTGCGGCGATCTCGTCATTGAGCTCGGTAATCCTCACCCAGATCAAACGCGCTCCCTTCGCATCCAGCGTGGCTTCCGACCGCGCGCTCGGTATGTCCTTCATGTGCGGACGAGCGATGGCGTAGAGCTCCGCCACGGTGAAGCGCTTGTTGGGTCGAGAGAGCATCGCCTGCAGGTAGATCATGCCGACGCTCAGCTCGAAGCGCTTGTCGATGCTGTCAAAGCGAAGCAGCCAGCCCTGGCCCTCCTGCACGAGTTGATGCGACGGCGGCGGCGGTTCGGCTGCACCCAAGATTGGCGGTGCGCTCGCGACCGTAGTGTTCGGATTCGGATCATGAACGAGACGCAGCGTGCAGGTTTCGGGAAGGGCTCGCCTGCGGATCTCGGACATATGCGCCTTCCCGGCTACCTCGATCGCCGACATGACCTGCTTCCCGTGGCGCTGATAGAGGTCGAAGATCCTCTTCGCCGCCTCATCGGCGGGCAGATCGATATGGGGAAACGCGCGGACAGCCTCGCCATACCGGTTATAGAACGTGGTGATGTCCATGTCCGCGACCTGCTGAGCCGTCTCCAGATACGATGCCAGCATGATCCGCGACTCGCCTTCACCGCGAGCGTCGGTCAGCAGTTGATGGCGATAGCGGTCCGCGGGCTCGAACTGCTCCGCTCCACTGGATAGGACCGCGAATCGGCGATCGATGCACTGAGAACACTCGCCACAGTGGGGCTTGTCCGTGCGGTACTTGCGGGTGTGTGTGCAGCTAGTGGAATAATCGATCATCGGCCCGTGGCCGAGCTTGATGATGTCGCCGACGACTTCGCCCTTGGTCTTCCAAAGGAACCTATTGTCCACCTTGAACGATGTCCCCGTGATGAGCGAGAAGAACCTCTGCATGCACGCAAGCACCCTCGGATGCGTCGTGCGGGTAGCGCGCGAGCCGACAACTTGGGGCGAAAGGGGCAGATTCAGGCTCACGACGCCGTTCTCGTAGAAACGGATCGCGTCAAGCCCAGCCATGCGGGCCACCGCCACGGCGAACGACGCGTAGAGGAATGATCGCGCCCGCTGCGTGTACTCCCGCTCGGAACGGTGCTTCTTGTCGGCGCGAATCCTGATGAACTGGGGCTTAGGGCCCGGCGCGGCACTGGTGATCATGCTTCGCAGCGTCTTGTGCCGCTCTCGCTTCGTGGCTGCGGACGCGTGTGTGACCAACAGCGTGGATCGCTTGTCTCGGACGACCTCTTCGAGCGTGCCACCAAGTGAGTCTAATCCGCCCGAGAACAGCACCGCTGACTCTGCAGGCTCGGCCGCGATGAGGGAGCCGAAGTTCAGGTACGCGTCCAGCGTGGGTGGGTGCTTGTACTGGGAGAACGTGAACTCGTATTCGTCCTCTGAGAGAAAGCTCAGCAACTCCTGCAGGGCGTCGCCGACCTCGGAGGAACGCCAGAGCGCCGGAACGCGGACGGGAATCTCGAAACGCATGCGTCGACGCCAGAACGCACCCATCGACTCGACATCGTCCTCGCCGCGCCGCTGCATTTGATCGGCTACGAACACAAGCGCGGCGATTTCAACGAGATCGACGAGGGCAGGTGCGATGTTCTGGTTGAGCTGTTTGCCGAGGTCGTTGATCTCGACCGTGACGTTCTTCCCCGGCCCCGCAGTGCGGAGCTTGGAGACGCCGGCGGCGGTGCCTGGGTGGGAGGAGGCGGCCTCGTTGCAGGCGAAGAGCATCTCGGGAGGGTTCACTTGTTCCCCTCCTTGAGCTCGGCCACCATCTTCTTCATGGCCTGGTGGGCGAACCCCTCGGCGTGCTTGCGGGTGATCCCGCCGGTGTCCTTGTTCTGCCAGTTCTGCTTCGACTGCCAATCCCCCGCGAACTTCTGCACGATCACGGCGGCCTGCCGGCAGTGGAGGCCCATCGCGTCGTCGAACGCCGCCTTTGCGGCGAGGTTGGCGAAGCGTTGCCCTTGGCCCACATGGTTGGCGCACTCCCGGCTCGCGTAGAACTGGAGCACCTTGTTGGTCAGCTGCCCGAAGAACTGCTTTCCGAGCTCGCCGAAGTTCTTCTCAGTGCCGAGGTCGCGGAACGCCCGCTGGACATCCTGGGCAGTAGCCCCGAAGAGGGACGACGCCTTTCCCGTCACGAGTTGGTTGGTGACCTCGATCGCGGCGCTCTGCGCCATCTCGCCCAGGTCAGTCCGGCCCTTGTTGTTGGGCATCGCCTTGTCGATGTTCTGCGAGACCGCGCTCAAGATTGCCGGGAGGCTGGGGCTGTCAGGAACGTTGAACCCCCGCGCGCGCAGCCCGGCGGCAAAGTCCTGCTCCCGGGCCGCCTGGGTGAGCTGCGTCAACGACCAGAACGCCTCAACAAGCCCCGTGTGGTGAGCCGCGGCCATGAGGCCGGATTCGGCCGCGCGGATGATGGCGTTGGCGATCTGGTCAGCGCCGGCACCCGCGGCGATGAGGCCGATCACCTCTTTCCACTTCCGCGATCTGGGAAGATATCCGAGTCGTGTGTGTCCCATGCGGTCGGCCTCAACGACCGCCGTCTCGGGAAACACGCCCGCGCTGGCGTCTGGTCGCTGTTATTGGCATCGACCGCCAGGAGGCGCATCTTCACCCGGGATTGGCCGCAAGGTGAGGTGTTTCGCCGCCGAGCGTCTGATAAGCACATCGCCACAAGTGGCGCTGACGGTTCCAATCGACCTCAGCCGCGATCGGCCGCAGTTCATGCTCAGTCACCGGGTCTCGGCCCCGCGCGACCGGAGGCATAAAGAGGATGGCTTCCTGTAGGTCTGGCGCGAGGTGCAGGAGATTCATGATCTGCGTGACGCGGGCTCGGGTCACGTGGCCCACCGCAGCCAGATCGCCCTGCGTGCTCACCGCCCCCTCCCGAACCAGGGCATCGAACCGAATCGCCAGCGCCATCAACCTCGCGACCCGGGGCACCCGACCGGGTGATACTGTCTGCTGCGCATCCTCGGTAGGCGCTCGTTTACGTCCGGGCACGATGAACCTCGCCGTCGTTCTGATCGGGACGGGACCCGTAGCGCGGCCTGTCTGGTTGGAGGGCGAAGTCATTCGCTGGCTGTCTCCGCTGGCTCGCGTTCAGGGTTGAAGGTGATCGAGACGTCCTGCGTCTGGCCGTCATATTCAACGGACGCGAGCACGACGTGCAGGAACTCGGCGCGTTCGGCCTGCGTCATCGCGTTCCAGACCCCGTCGAAGGCCTCCACCGCACCGGCCACCTCGTCCTCGTCGATGAGGCGATCCGCGTCCGCCGCCACCTGCGCGGAAACCGCGGCGAGCGTTCGCCGCACACGCTCGATCTCGCGGCGTGTGGCGGCCGTGGGCTCTTCACCGGATAGTCGTTCAAGCACGGTACGAAGCCGCGTCTGCTCCGCGAGTCGAGCGCTGGCCGCGTCCCGGAGGAGGTCGATCGCACGGGCCACGACCGCCTCCATCTGCGGCGACTCGGCCAGAATGGCCTTCACCTGGTCAACAACGAACGATTCGAGCGCCGGCCCGGGCAGGGAAGGGGCCGCGCAGTGCTGCCGTCCGCGTTTCACCGCGTTGGAGCAGACGTAGTAGCGGTATCGGGAGCGCGTCCCGTCGGATTTTGTCTTCGAGGCGCTGCTGGGGGACATCGCGCAACCGCACCCCTTGCACCGGACCAGCCCGCCAAGGAGCGCTCCCGTCGAGTTCTTGACGTTCGCCCCGCCGCGGTCGCCGGCGAGTTTGAGTTGAGCGTGGACCCGGCGGAAGAGATCTTCGTCGATGATCGCTTCGTGTTCGCCGTCGTAGACCGCCCCGTTGTGCGGCACTTTCCCCACGTACAGCGGGTTGCGGAGCAGTCGCGAGATGATGGTCTTGTCGAACTCCCGGTTGCCGACCGTGCGTCCGGCGGTGGTCGTCCACGACTTCGTTGTCCACCCGCGGCTGTTGCACTCGTCGGCAACGTGCATGATGCTCCGCAGTTCGAGGTACAACTCGAAGATCCGACGAATCCGCTCCGCCTCCCCTTTGTTGACGACCAGCCGCCGACCCGTGAATGGAGCCGGCGCGGGCACGAAGTCATACCCCAAGATCGGTTTGCCGTGCTGGTACTTGCCCTTGCGGCGGGCGGAGGCGATCTTGTCGCGCGTGCGCTCGGAGATGATCTCCCGCTCGAACTGCGCGAACGACAGCAGGATATTCAGCGTCAGGCGGCCCATCGAGTGGGTCGTGTTGAACTGCTGCGTAACGGAGACGAACGACACGCCCTTGCGGTCGAAGAGCCCCATCAGCCGCGCGAAGTCCATCAGCGACCGGCTGAGCCGGTCCACCTTGTAGACCACCACGCAGTCGACCTTTCCCGCTTCGATGTCCGCCATCAGCCGCTTGAGCGCAGGACGCTCGATGTTTCCTCCGGTGAATCCGCCGTCGTCGTACTTGTCGGAGAGGCACAGCCACCCCTCGTTCTTCTGGCTGGCGATGTATGCGATGGCGCTTTCGCGCTGGGCGTCCAGGCTGTTGAACTCCTGGTTGAGGCCCTCCTCGGTGCTCTTGCGCGTGTAGATGGCGCAGCGGATGGTGCGCGAGCCCGACTTGGGCGAGGAGCTTCCCAACGCGGCGGAACGCTTGGTGGCGGTAGCGCTCATGCGGTCCCCTTCTTGGTCAGCCCGAAGAACAGGAACCCGTTCCAGTGAGACCCGGTGATCGCTGTCGCGACCGCCGACAGGGAGCGGTAGGTCTTCCCTTCGTACTCGAAGCCGTGTGGCAGCACCGTGACCTCGTGCTCAGCGCCTTTGAACGTGCGTCGCAGCACGCTGCCGGGCGCGGGCAAACGGTCGGTTCCCGCCGACGCCAGCCGCCCGGTGATGGTCATAAGCCGCGCGCCGGCGCGGACGCTTTCAGCCTCCCGTTCCCCAGGCGGTCGGACCCGGACGTCGACGTCCCGGGCCAACTCCGCGGCCCGACGCCGCGCCCGTTCGGAAAGGTTTCCCTCCGCGAGGGATTGGATGCGCCAAGCGACCCGTCGATAGAGCCACTGGCGGTTCCCGGAGGCCGTCGGCTCGCCAAAGACCTGGGCGTAGCGCTCGCGCAGCCGCGACACCGGCATGTGGCGGAGCTCGTCGATCTGTTGCTGGAGGAATCTGGTTGCGGCGGTCTTCATCGTCCTTCAGGCTCCTTCGGGCCGCATCGTCCCGGATTCTCCGGTTCGGGACGGGGGCGTTCACCCGTAGGCACACTGAGGGCGGCATGCTCCGCGAGTTCAAGTCCCGCCTCAGAGGAACCGGCATGTTCGATGATGACGCCAGAATCGTTGGCGCTCGCATCAATCAGCCGGGCCGTGGCGGCGGCCAAGAGTTCGATAGCGCGGGCAGGCAGGCATAGCAAGCCCGCCGTCGTCGGGATGTTCTGCGCTTCGTGTCGTGGCATGTGGCGAGGGACGCAGCCCTCGCCCATACCCCTCTGCTAACCAGCGGGGTTTGTCGCGCCCAATATCGGCAGCCCGCTGCGGAGTGCGACGCTCATGCCAGGTAGTCATCTAGTGCCGCGGGAGCCGCCGCCAGCGCCGTCGCTGTCAGTGCTTCATAGTGATTGGCACCAAAGGCAGTCGCCAACCCGACAGCCTCATCGACGAGATACTGGACCGCATTCGCCCTGGTCACCCCGTGAGCGCGAAGACTGTGACGGAACCGCGACAAAGCACTGATGCCAGCATCCTGCAGCCGTGGCATCAGCCGAAGTCGGGCGTAATGGACCTCCAGAGTGGCAATCTCTGCGGGCGTCAGCCCGACATCACGCCGGATTGCAAACTGGATCGCGGACGCACCACCGGGGGCATGCGTCACAGCTGCCGAGAGATGGTCCCGGTCGAGCAGCGACGAGTAGTAGAGGTTCAGCACTTCGGGCACGACACCGACTGGTGGCCAGTAGTCGCCCTTCGCCTTGTTGCACTTGGAGCAGCAGGGAGCGAGGTTTCTCGCCATGACCGCAAACTCGGGAAACGACTCCTTCGGGACGTAGTGGTCCATTTCGCCCCACGGCTCGATGAGACACCACTGGCATAGGTAGTTGCGGTTGGGCGGCCTCGCGTCGAGGACTGCCCGCTTGAGGGCGGCGACAGTCGGTCGGTCAAGGTTGTAGCACCCGACGCAATACTCAGCGTCTGTACCCACGAGCGTGCTTGCTGCGAGCGAGTGAAACGCTGTGGTCGTGCCAGCGTACTCGATGTAGCGAGTCTCCAAGGCCGGCTTTAGCACCCGCAGTCGGGGTCGCGCTGGGGCTCGCTTGCCCTCGATGATCGCGTTGAGGTGAGTCGCCTCACCAATCTCCACTGGAACCAGCCGGGGCATCAGACCTGCCCCCGATCTGCGCGCAGGAACATCTTCGCCTCGAAGCTGAGCGGGTACTCGAAGCCCGCCTGAATCTCTTCCAGCGTTCGCCCCGGGGACACCCGTCGAGACCAGTCACGAAACCGGCTCGGCGTGTCGCCCGCTTTGAAGATCTGCTCGGTCAGCACGGTCAGGTTCTGGCCGAATGACTCAATCCCGAGCGGCTCAATTGTCGTCATCCGATCAAGCCGCGTGAAGACGCGGACGTACCGTGATGGCACCTGCTGCAGGATCATCGGGGAATGCGTGGCGATCACCGCATACGACCGAAAATGCGAGAGCAGGCGTTCGATCGCTCTCATCAGCCCCGCGATCGCATTCGGGTGAAGGTGAAGCTCCGGCTCATCGTACAAGAGCAGGGATGCGGGCTCAATCACCGCGATGACACCCGTCAATGTCGAGGCGAGCACAAGCTGGCCGGAACTCAGCGGCGGAGCCTTGGGCTTCGGATCGTCCCCGCCAGCCCTGAGGTAATCGGAGACGAGCGTGAAGGCGCCGTCATCGAGGACGTCTGCAAGCACCTCGCTCCATATGTCTTCGTGCCCCGCCTTCCTCACAGTCTCGAAGGCCGCCCGCATCTTGCGGAACATCTGCGCCCGCGGGGCTATCCGACCGGTGTCGTCGTAGATGCCGCAGTAGTGGTAGCTGAACGTCCGGTCGGTCCGCCCCTTTCCTGGCCGACGGAACCGGTCCAGTGCGCTGTAAGAGACAGCGATCGCGCGGCTAAACGGGGGACGCTGCTCGGCAAATGTGGTGTCCTCGGGGTCATCGCCGCTGACCGCCGCCGCCAAGCGCGACAGAAACCAGGTCTTGCCCGCGCCGTTCTTCCCGACGAGGGCCATGATCCGGCTCGGGACGGTCGGGGTATCGCTGAAGCGAAAGGTGGTCACGAAGGGCGCACTGGCCCCTTTAAGCACCGCCTGAAACGTGAACAAGATGGGCTGCTCCTGGACCTCGTTGGCGTCCAGGGCGGCGCGCCCATCCTTCAGTGCCAGCTCCGCTTCGCTGAAGCGCAGCAGAGATGTCTTCCAACCCCCGTCAGACTCGAACAGCGGCACGAGCGCCGGATCGTGCACGACGTCGCGCAGACCGCGCAGAATCGCCGTTCTCCGGTCCTGCGGGATCGTGCTCAACGTCTTGTAGTAATCCAGACTCTGCCCGAGCGAGCAGCAGTCATCAGGCACCTCGTTGAACGGGCTTTCCAGTTTGGGAGAAGATTCGCCGCGACGGAGGATCTTGACCGAACCAACCTCCACCGATTTCTTCTTGGTGGCGTGATACGTCATCGTGAAGAGCGTGACGTACCCGAAGTCGTTCCAACTGTCACGCGTGAGCTGAACGCACGGGAACTTGGCGTTCGACGGGATCGACTGGCGATATGGAACGACGTAGAAGCGCATGATTCATCGACTCGTACCGCTGAACAGGTTCGACTCGCCCACCCCGGACACCACGGGCCCACGACCATCTGGTTCCATGCCGAGGGATCTCAGCGTCGCCAGTGCAGAGCGGATCTGCGCCGCCTTGAACTTGGCTTTCTCCTCGCTCCACTCAAAGAAGGTCTCGATGATGGCGGCCTCGGTCACGGGCTTGCCTGCTGCGATCAGACCATTCCACGCGGCGTGCGCCGTCGCGTGCAGTTCGGCCGTGTCGGAGTCCCAGTTGACGAACATGCTCATAAACCGCTCGAATTCCACGGCCCGAGCCGCGACCAGCCCCTTCGCCTTCGCGGCGGCCTCCGTGATGCGGTCGCCGGCGCGATACCGCGAAGAAGATCGCTGCCCCGATGCCAACCCGGAGTCGCGGAACCAGCCCGCTTGCGTGGCATACGCCTCAACTTCGTTCTGCCCTTGAGTGTTGAACGGCCCGGCAGCCTTGCGGAGCGGGGGCGGGTTCTGCTTCGCGCCCAGCAAGGCGGCTGCGAGATATGCACCCTTCGAGATCTTCTTCCGACCAAGCGTGGGGCTGCCGCCATTGCGACGGACCAACTCGGCCTGAATCGCCGCGATCTCGGGGATGTTCCAGGTCTGGCCGCTAGCACCTCCCATTTGCACCTTCCCAGATTCCGCGCTCGCGTGCTCCGCTACCGCGCCATCTGACGGGGCAGCCACGTCACGAGACGGACCGACCCTGCCAGCGATCATGGGCGCCGTGCCCGCTGACAGGGCTGACGCGGCGGACAGAGCGGCTCCGCCCAACTCCCCCTTGAAGGCGCGGTCGAGGATCGCGGGCATGAGGGCTTCGAGCTCCGTGACGAGACCCGGGTGCTGAGCCTTGATGCCCGTGAGTTTCGCCCGCACTTCCGCCACACGCTCCTGGACCTCCCGCTCGGGCAGCGGCATGACGTAGTTCAGAAACTGCTGTGGATTCAGACGGCGACGCCGGACGTTGGTGCCCTTGCTCGTCCCGGACAACTTTGGCCAGACTTCGGGTGACCGGAAGTACACGTCGAGCACGTCTGGCAGCACGCGGTCCGTGTTGATCTCGAACACCGGATACTCGGTGGAGACGTAGAGGCCATCGCACTCTGGCGGGATAACGCACAGGGCACCCTCCCACGCCATCAACTTCGGATAGGTGAAGTCGCCGGCGCGGACACGAGAGAGCGTGTCGTATGAGAACTCCGCACCGAGCCGCGTCTGCCCGCGAAACATGCCCTTCCCGAAGCAGTAAATGCCCGCGAAGTGGTACGACTCTGCGGCTTTGACATCAACGTCAGGCGAACGCAGGGTCACAAGCTCGCGCATCGGGGTGGGCGTGGTGGGATGTCGCGGATCTGAGAGGATCGATCGGCAGAGTGCGTCCGCCTCCTCGTCGATCTCGCGGCACAACCGCGTTGCTTCGGCCACGCGCGCCGCGGCGGCATCCAGCGTCACCACGATTCGGTCCTGCTCGTCGGGCAACGGCAGCGGTATCGTGTACGCGAGGACATGGTATGGTCTGATCGCAGAGTAGTTGGTCGACCCGCGTGCCTTCACCTGCGTCTGGAAGTCTGGAGTGCGCAGGTAGTAGTCCAGAAACTTGCGCCGCAACTTCGACTCATCTATTTGAAACAAAAAGTAGTGGCTGCTCACGATCGCGCCTGCCAAGTCGTCGGGCACGATCCCGACGCCGCCCATCTTCGCGTCGATCTCGGCTACCAGCAACTCGCCAGCACGACAGACCTGTTGCTCCTTCGTCTTGACGTCCACCCCGAGGACGCGATCGCGCAGAACGACGCCACGGCCGTTCAACTGAACACGGCAGCGCAGGTAGGTCTCTCGATCATCGAGCCGGATGATCTCGGAGCGATGCCGAATGCACTCGCCAAGCGGCGTCTGTGGCCCAGCGTCACTCATGTACTCGCCCCCGCCGTCGCGAGGCCAGCAGCAGTGTCGGACGAGATACCGAGAATCCCCTTCACTTCATCCATGATCGCGGAGATTCGCATGGACTTCTGCGCGATGCTGTCGGCCAGCGTCTCTGGCGGCAGGTGCTCCAGCGCCTCCGCGCTGAACGGGTTCTTGATGTCCAGGTTGAAGATCGGCCAATAGATCGCGTCGCCCGCCTCCTGCTCAGCTTTCGCCGTCGCCAGTTCGGCCTTGGCCTTGTCCTTCAGGGCCTTCTCCCGATCCCACAGTGCATCGACCGCGGATGAAGCGCCGCCAGTCTTTCGAAGTGCGACAGCGTCGGCCGCCGCCTCGCGGGCCTGTTTCTCGCACAGGCTCGCGCGCTCGCGGGCGGCATCGGCTTCCTTCCAGTGCGGAGCGGCCTTCTTCTTCGCCTCCGCCACCTTCGCCGCCATGTCCACCTTCCACGCCCAGCCCTTGCCGTTCTCCGCTGTGGTCGACTCCGTCCGCCTGGCCTGCTTGAACCACTTCAGACACGCCGCGAACTCCTCGAATTGCATGGGCTGCGTCTTGGTGTACTTCTTGCGGCCCTCGGGCAGCGCGAGCTCGTAGTACCAAATCGTCCGCGTCGGCTCCCCCGCCTCGAAGAAGAGCACGTTGGTGGGGATGGGTGTGTACGGCTCAAAGACACCCTGCGGCAGACGCACCACCGTGTGCAGGTTGTAGTTGAGGATCAGGTCTTCCTTGATCTTCGCGCACACGCCGTCGCCGAAGAGCGTGCCGTTGGGGACGATGACCGCCGCCCGCCCGGGCTTGGGCGCGCGCCGCAACTTCCTCATGATGAGCTGCAGGAACAGCATCGCGGTCTCGGTCGTCTGCATGTCCGCAGGGAAGTTCGAGAGGATGCCGCGTTCCTCTTCGCCGCCGAACGGCGGATTGGTGAGGATGACATCAACGCGGTCCCTGTCGCCGAGCTCTGTGACCTTCACGTCGAGGGAGTTGGCTGGGTCGATCTGTGGGCGCTCGACGCCGTGGAGCAACAGGTTCATCTGGCAGAGCAGGTAAGGCAGAGACTTTGGCTCTCCGCCGCGGATCGACGTGGACTGGAGGGTTTCACGCTGCTGAACGCTCTTAGCCTGCTTCTGGAGGTGGCTGAATGCCTCGACCAAGAACCCACCGGTGCCGCACGCGGGGTCGAGCACGACCTCGCCGAGGCGAGGGTCCACCGCCTCGACCATGAACCGCACGACGGGTCGCGGCGTGTAGAACTCGCCGGAGTCCCCGGCGGCGTCCCGCATCTCCCGCAGCATGGACTCGTACAGGAAACCAAGCGTGAACAGTT
This sequence comes from Phycisphaeraceae bacterium, assembly GCA_019636495.1. Classification (GTDB taxonomy): domain Bacteria; phylum Planctomycetota; class Phycisphaerae; order Phycisphaerales; family UBA1924; genus JAHBXL01. The sequence goes on from JAHBXL010000001.1 coordinate 162,505, forward strand.
CGTCCTGCTGCAGGAAGTTAATCGAGTTGACGGCATTGATCACGTCGCGGAGGAGGTATCCAGACTGCATCCGGCTGGTGATGCCGCCGCCGGTGCCGTCCGCGCCGCCGAACACCGTGCCGATGACCTGCCGACGGCTGCCTTTGCCGTTCTGGAGCGTGCCCAGGTACTTGAGGAGTCCGGGTCCCTCTGTGCCGTCGGGCCGCCTGGTCTTCTCCTGCGTGATGAACGACAGCAGCTCGGGGCCGGTGATCCCGTTCTCCTTCGCCGCCCAATCCCGCCAGCGGTATGGAGACTCGATGGCTGAGTGGTACCGCGCCTTCTTCATCTTGGCGTCGGATTCTTCGATCTGCTCCATGTCGTCGAGGAACTTCAGGAACATGATCCAGGTGAGCATCGGCAACCGATCGAGGTCACCGTTGAGGCCCTTGTCTTTCCGCATGATCTTGCGGCAGGACTTCACGACGCTGCCCAATCGCTCGGCTGTGGTCGGCGGCGTCGTCGCGGTCTTCGGCTTGCGGCCGCGTTTCGTTGCGGACGGATCGCTCGCGCTGGCGTCAGGTGCTGATTCAGGCTTTCGAGTCTTCTTTGCCATCGCGGTGTTCAGTTCATCGGTGAGGTCGGAGGAGCGGGGGAGGAGACGAGGGACAGGGGCGGGTTGTAGGACAGCTACGCGGCATAGAGAAGGGTCTGCAACTCACGGACGGCGTCCATGAGCCGGTCTTCGCCGCCGAACAGGCGGGCGATCTGAAGGGTGTTTCCGTGCGCGTTGATCGGCGGGAGCTTGAGCACTTCGGGCAGCGAGAACTCAGCGAGTCCATGATCAGTGTACTTGTCCAGCAGTTCGTCGAGGATCGCCCTCGCCTCGGGGGCGTATTGCTCGAAGAAGTCCTTTTTCTCCGACCGCAGGCGACGTGCGCGCTCGCGACGCGTGCGCAGAGGGGCGTTGAACGCGAGGTAGCACAGCAGGTCCAGCGGGTCCGCGTCGGGCTGGTTGGCGAACTCCGCCAGGTCCTCGAAGCGGATGCCGCGGTCTTCGAGCTTGTCGATCACTTCACGACGCTTGTCGGGGTCGGCCCACTCGGCCCGCAGCTCACCAGCGGAGCGGAACAGGGTTCGAACCTTGTCGGCGGTGTAGTCCGTGAACTGGACGACCCGAAGCTGGTTGCCGTCGGGATCGAGTTCGTAGACGAGGTGGGCTGCAATCTCGACCTGCCCCCCGTCGATAAAGTACCGCTCACGCTTCGGGCCGTCATCATCGCCGTCGATGTCTACGTCGGGCGGGAACACGTCAACGATCGTGTCATCCGGTGGCGGCTCCTCAGGGGTAACGACTACCTCTTCCTCGGTAGGCTCGCCATCCTGGTTGATGGCCTGCTCGGTTTCGACCACGGGGCCACCATCAAACCCAGGGTCCGCAAACAGCCGGGTCGCGGAGCCCGTGTAGTCCAGGATGCTGAAGAACAGCTTGTCGTGGTCGTCGCGCACCCGCGTTCCGCGACCGATGATCTGTTTGAACTCTGTCATCGAGTTGATCACTCGCACGAGCACGACATTCTGGACTGTCGGCGCATCCACGCCTGTCGTCAACATTTGAGAGGTCGTCAGAATCACCGGCGTTGCCCGCTCAACGTCCTGGAACTTGCTCAGGTGCGTACGGCCGGTATCGCCCTCGTCCGACGTGACCCGGCACACGTAGTCGGGGTGCTGCTGCACGAGGTCGGCATTGGCGTTGTTCAGGGCTCGCCGCATCTCGTCCGCGTGGTTCTGGTCCACGCAGAACACGATGGTCTTCGCGTAGCGATTCGTCTTCTTCAGATACTCAGTCAAGTGCTTAGCGACGGCCTCCGTGCGGGCACGAAGCGCTACGCGGCGCTCGAAGTCGTTGGTGTGGTACTCCTCGTCGGGAACCTCACGCCCAAAGCGATCGAGCTCGCCTTGCGACGGACGCCAGCCCGCTGCGTCCCATGTGGTCACAACGCGGTGGACGCGGTAGGGCGCGAGGAAGCCGTCCTCGATGCCCTGGCGGAGGCTGTAGGTATAAATAGGATCGCCGAAGTAGTCGTATGTGTCAGCGTTGTCATCGCGACGGGGCGTCGCGGTCATTCCGATCTGGCAGGCGCCGCTGAAGTGCTCCAGGATCTCGCGCCAACTACCATTCGCGTCGGCGCTACCGCGATGGCACTCGTCTACCACGATGACGTCGAAGAAGTCGGGGGGGTAGGACTTGTAGAGCCCGATGCGTCGCTCGTCCTCCGCGATAGCCTGATAGAGCGCGAAGTACATCTCGCGCCCTTGGCTCGCCTCACCGTTCTCGATCTTCCATCGTGCGTCGCCGAACGGGGCAAAGTCCTTGCCCATTGGATCGTCGACGAGCACGCTGCGGTCGGCCAAGAACAGCATTCGCGGGCGGCGGAAATCGCCCGTCCGGTTCCACCGCGACGACCACAGTTTCCAACAGATCTGAAAGGCGACGACCGTCTTGCCGGTGCCGGTTGCCATCGTCAAAAGCATCCGATCCCGACCCTGCACGGCGCCCTGGATCGCCCGGTTGATGGCGATCTCCTGGTAGTAGCGCGGTACACGACCGCTGACGCGATTCGCAGGGGTCAGAATTCGAGCAGCGGCTTCGGGCGTGAGCTGCTCCCCAGCGGTCAGCCGCTGCCAAAGCTCATCCGGCGTTGGAAACGTCTCGATCTCGCGCTCGAGACCGGTGATGAAGTCGAACTCGAGGATTCCGTGTCCATTGGTGGCGAAAGCGAACTTGAGACCGAGAATCTCGGCATACTCCTTGGCCTGCTGCAAACCCTGCCCCGGCGTGGCATAGCTTGCCTTTGCCTCGACCACTCCGATCGACACGTCGGTGCGATACCGGAGCAGGTAATCGGCTCGCTTGCCCGGCCGCCGGCGTCCGCGACGGCCCGCGACGATGATGCGCCCGTCGGTGAACGTGACCTGCTCGTTCAGCCTGTGCGGTTCCGTGTCCCACCCAGCCGTTTGAAGCTTGGGGACGACGTACTTGCGGCAGGTGTCGGCTTCGTTCGGCATTGGGAAGGGTTGCTGGCTATCCGGGAAACGACATGGTACGGGTTCATGGCCCTTCCTGCCCAGGAGGCCGGGGTCCTGTACCATCCGCCTTCGATGGATGCCTGCGGCTCCCTGGCCCCCTTTCCGCCATCTGTCTGGGATACCTGATGAGCAATGACCAATCCATCCAGCGGAAGAGCATCGACGGCAAGGGCAAGACGCTCCGCGAGATCCTGTTCGGCCGGAAGTTCTACATCGACTACTACCAGCGCGAGTACAAGTGGCAGACCAAGCAGCTGGAGGAACTGGTCAGCGACCTCACCGACGTCTTCTTCCGCAGCTACGAGCCAGGCCACGAGCGCCGCGCCGTCGCCGGGTACGACCGCTACTTCCTTGGCTCGATCATCGTCAGCCAGAAGGATGGACGCGACTACATAATTGATGGGCAGCAACGCCTCACGACCCTCACGCTCCTCCTGCTGTTCTTGATGAAGCGGCAGCAGGCCGCAAAGCAGCAGAACAGCGTCGGGGAGATGATCTACTCAGAGGAGTACGGCGAGAAGTCGTTCAACGTCGATGTGCCGGAGCGGCGGGCCATCATGCAGGCGTTGTTCGACGGAACCGACATCGACGACGAGGATCTGCCCGAGTCATCGAGAAACATTGTGGCCCGGTACAACGAGATTGAGGAGCTCTGGCCCGACGAGATCGATGATGCCGCCCTTCCATACCTCGTGGATTGGCTCACCAAGAACGTTCACCTGGTCGAGATCACCGCCTACTCCGACGATGTCGCCTATACGATCTTCGAGACCATGAACGACCGCGGCCTGTCGCTGTCGCCGACGGACATGCTCAAGGGGTACCTGCTGGCGAACATCACGGATACCCGTTCCCGCGACGCTGCAAGCGCCGAGTGGAAGCGGATGCTCGCCGAGATGCGGGCACTGGCGCCCGACAACCAGGAGTACGACTCCGACTTCTTCAAGGCATGGCTCCGCAGCCAGTACGCCGACAGTATCCGCATCCGCAAGAAGGATGCCCGGCCCGAGGCGTGGGACCGGATCGGCACGGAGTTCCACCGCTGGGTGCGAGAGCAGGCAGACCGTGTTGGCCTGGCGAAGAACAGCCAGCCGCACTCGCCCGCGTACCGGGATTTCATTACGGCGGAGATGGCCTTCTACGCGAAGTGGTACATGGTCATCCGCCGAGCGGAGATGCAGCCAACGCCCGGGCTGGAAAACGTCTACCATAACGCCACCCATCAGTTCACGCATCAACCGACGCTCCTTCTGGCCCCTCTGGTCCGGAGCGATTCGGACGAGGTCATCCGGCTGAAAATGCGGCTGGTTGCCAAGTACGCCGACATCTATCTCTCGCGTCGCCTGTGCAACTTCCGTAACTGCGACTACAACTCGCTGCAGTACAACGTCTTTACCGTCGTGCGCGACATCCGGGGCGGCAGCCCGAAGGAGATCGCCGCGGCGTTGCGCAAGCGGCTCGAAGAGCAGCCCGAGAGGCTCACGGGGTTCGATGGGTTCTACCTGAACCAGTGGAGCCACAAGCCGATCAAGCGGCTCCTGGCTCGCATGGCGGACTACATCGAGGTGAGCGGCGGCGGCCAGTCTCGCTACGCGGAGTACATCACCCTTCGCGGCAAGAAGGGCTTCGAGGTCGAGCACATCTGGCCGAACCACCCGGAGGATTTCCGCGACGAGTTCCAGCACAAGACCGACTTCGAAGACTACCGCAACCGGTTTGGCGGCCTCCTGCTGCTCCCCAAATCGTTCAACGCCTCCTACGGGGATCGACCCTATGCCGACAAGCTCGAGCACTACTTTGGACAAAACGCCCTGGCCAAGTCGCTGCATCCTCGGGCCTACGAGCACAACCCCGGATTCGTCCGTTTCGTCCGGGATCAGGAGCTTCCGTTCCGGCCGCATGGTCAGTTCAAGAAGGCGGACCTCGACGAGCGGCAGGCGCTCTACCGCCGGATCGCGGACCGCATCTGGGACATCGCCTGGCTCGATCGCATCCTCGCCGGCGAGCAGGCCGTGCGCTGACGTGGCTGCGTTGCGAACCGGCTCGGACGTTCGGGGCTATCGGCAACCAACCTGTAAACCCGCTCGACCGCTCTCGACCGAGAGTCGAGAGTTTGGCGCGCCACGCGCGACCCGAAGCCGCGTTCAACGATGCGGTCTTGGCGAAGGTGGCAAACCGGAGAACGGGGTTCGGCTTGCCGTGGGCCGCTAAACTTCGCGGATTCCCGCGTGGAACTGGCTCGGTGTCGGAGGGGCCCGTGCTACCCGAGCCGTAAACGAACAGGGCCGCGTCGCTTGGACGCGGCCCTTGAAGCTCCTCCACAAAGGCTCGAACCAACCACCCGCTGGTTGACAGCACCCTGCTGGCTCGACCGCTACGTTCCCCTCTGAACTTGCAGCCCTCACCTGCTCGCCCTACTGACTCCCCCACGCAACCCCCTCCGGGGGCGGGACCGGAGCCGCCCATGATCGCGATTGCCCCTCGTCCCCGCCGCCCCAAGCCCGTCCGCCGCTTCCCGCCCGAGGTGCTCGCCCCCGACGAGGTCCGGGCTCTGCTCGATGCGTGCAACACGCAAACCCTGCCGGGGCAGCGGAATAGGGCCCTGCTTGCGTTCGTGTACCGCACCGGCCTCCGCATCCGCGAGGCCCTCGAAGTCCGGCCCAAGGACCTCGATCTCGACCGGGGCGCGGTCCGCGTCCTCTTCGCCAAGGGCGGGCGGTCCCGCACGGTGGGGATCGACGCCGGGGGCGTGGCCGAGGTCGCCGCGTGGCTAGCCGTCCGCCAACGGGTGGCAAGCAGGGCGGTCCCGGCGTGGTCGCCGTTCGCCCCGGTGTTCTGCTCGGCGCACGGCACGCGCCTGACCGAGGCGTACGTGCGCCGGCTGCTGCCCCACCTGGCCCGCCGCGCCGGCATCGCCAAGCGCGTGCACGCGCACGGCCTGCGGCACACCCACGCCGCGGAACTGCGGGCCGAGGGGTTCGATATCGGCATCATCTCCAAGCAACTCGGCCACGCCTCGATCGCGACCACGGCCCGCTACCTCGACCACATCGCCCCGTGGGCCGTGGTCGAGGCGGTGGGCAATCGGCGCTGGGTGAGTTAGACTTGGGCACTCCAAATGCCAGAGTCGTCGCCGTACAACTGGGATGATGCTCTCAAAGAAGTCGATCGCTTCTACGCGCCGAATCTACCGAATCGCCCCAAGAAGACCGTCGCGCCGAAGCCTGTTGAACAGGTGCGCTCACGTCGCACGAAACGTGCACCTCAGCAGTGCAAACGCTGCGGCGCGAACGAGGCAGTCAAGCACGAGCTGTTCTGCAACGACTGTCGAAAGGTCGTAAGGCTCGAGATGGAAGATCGAGGATATCTGCAACCCCTGACACGGAAGCGATCGCCGAGGGCTCGCGATCAGACACAAGCCTTGGACACAGATCCAAGCCCATGGAACGAGAATGCGGTCCGGTCGCTTGAAGATTCTGGAGACCGATGAACGCGACCACGGCAGGTTACCTCGACCACATCGCGCCGTGGGCGGTGGTGGAGGCGGTAGGGGGGAGGGAGTGGCGGCTGACTTGATTCTGATTTCTGTCGGCTCCCTATCCACAACTGGTTCGAACGGATTCTCTCGGGGAATCTGACGATCTGAATCAAAATGGCTAGTTGACAGGCGACGGCGGCCAATCGGACGACGATAGCTGGGGACTCAGATCCTAAACCAGCGACCCGGCCGGGAACCGCCCTTTCACGCCCGCCAGCGCCCAACCCGCCCCAGTCGGGTCAGCTCCCCCTTCGAGCGGCAGATCCAGAGCATCCAGGCTAAATGCCTCGATTACCTCGTCATCCTCTGCACGCAGCAGTTGGACCACCTGCTGCGGAAGCACATCGAATACCCAACCGCCAGCGGACGCAGGTGTCGCTCGGAAATCCCACTCCGATGGGCAGACCGCCTTCACCCCGCACCCGGTCGATCGAGCTGCGCGAGGTCCACTGCCACGAGCGGCTCGGCTGGGTCATCGAGCACAGTTACCGGAAGGCCCAGTGGCACCCTTCACCTCTGAGCGTCTGGCCGGATCGCTCGGTGGGAGCTATGCATTGGACGGTCGCTGTCCCGCACCTTCAGCAGCCGGGCGTTGATCGCCACGATGACGGTGGAGACCGACATGAGCACAGCCCCCGCTGCGGGCGTGAGCAGTACCCCGGCTGGATAGAGCACGCCTGCGGCGAGCGGAATTGCGACCACGTTGTAGCCAGTAGCCCACCAGAGGTTCTGCACCATCTTGCGGTACGTCGCTCTGGCGAGTTCGACCACGGCCGCGACGTCCCGCGGGTCGGACCGCACGAGAACGATGTCGGCAGACTCGATCGCCACGTCCGTGCCGGCGCCGATGGCGATTCCCACATCTGCCTCGGTCAGGGCCGGGGCATCGTTTACACCGTCGCCCGTCATGGCGACCACAAAGCCGCGGGATCGAATCTCACGGATCTTCTGGGCCTTCTGCTCAGGCAGGACCTCGGCAAAGACATCGTCGAGCCCCAGTTCGCCCGCCACCCACTCGGCCACCGGACGTGCGTCGCCGGTGAGCATCATGACTCGCACCCCCATCTGCTTGAGTCGCGAGATCGCCTCGCGGGACTCTGGCCGAATGATGTCCGCAAGTGCGATCGCGCCGATGAGACGTTCGCTCACAAGAACGTAGACAACCGTCTTGCCCTGGCGTGCCGCGGCCGCGATCCGTTCATTATCGTGAGTGACACTGTGCTCCCTCAGGTACCCAGGGCTGACCACCTTGAGCTCGAGCCCATCGACGGTCGCTTGCGCACCGCGACCCGGTATCGCGCGGAAGTTCCGTGGTGTCGCTATCTCCAGGTCTCGCTCGCGTGCGCTGCGGACAATCCCCTCTGCGATCGGGTGCTCCGACTGGCTCTCCAACGCTGCCGCCAGCGCCAGCACGCGATCCTCGGAAATGTCCGCGAGGGAAATGACATCCGTCACGCCGAATCGCCCCTCGGTGAGCGTGCCCGTTTTGTCGAACACCACCGCGTTCAGATTCCGGGCATTCTCAAACGCAGCACGATCGCGAATGAGCAGTCCCCGGCGGGCCGAGATCGCCGTCGACACCGCGACAACGAGCGGGACCGCCAGGCCGAGTGCGTGCGGGCATGCGATCACCATCACTGTGACGGTGCGTTCGATCGCGAATGAGAACCCACTCCCGAGCGCCGACCAGAGGGCCAGTGTCGCTCCCCCGATCGTGATGGCGATGACCGTGAGCCAGAGGGCTGCGCGGCTGGCGAGGTCCTGCGTGCGCGAGCGGCTTTCCTGCGCTCGGCGCACCAACTCGATGACCTGCGCCAGGTAGGTGTCGTCGCCGGTCCGGCGGACCAGCGCGCTCAGGGCCGCCTCTCCGTTGACGGACCCGCCGATCACGGTGTCGCCGACTTCTTTGGGAACAGGCCGACTCTCGCCGGTGAGCATCGCCTCGTTGACGCTAGAGCGGCCTTCGATCACCTCGCTGTCGGTCGGCACCTTCTCGCCGGGCTTAATGAGCACGCGGTCGCCCTCGCGGAGCTCGCTCACGGGCACCTCCCGGACTGCCCCACCCGGCTCCACGAAGTGCGCCTCGGCGGGCATCAGCCGGACGAGCTTTTCCAACGCCGCAGACGCCCCCAGCACAGACTTCATCTCAATCCAGTGCCCCAGGAGCATGATGTCGATCAGCGTGACCAGTTCCCAGAAGAGGGGCATACCGCGCAGGCCCAGGACGACCGCCACGCTGTAGAAGTAAGCGACGCTGATCGCGAGGGCGATGAGGGTCATCATCCCGGGCCGCCTGGTGCGGAGTTCACGCACGAGGCCGCTGAGGAACGGCCAGCCGCCGTAGGCGAAGACCACCGTGGAGAGCCCGGACTGGACCCAACGGTCTCCAGGAAACGCCAACCAGCCAAGGCCGAACCACTGCTGGAGCATGTGATCCATCGCCAGCACGGGGAGGCTGAGCGCCGCGCAGATCCAGAATCGCCGCCGGAACTCCGCGACCATCCCGGCATGGTCGTGATGTCCGTGGTGAGCGTGGCCTCCGTGGGTGTGCGACCGGGGGCTCCTCGCCGGCTTGGGCGGCGCATGTGGTGGCGCGGGCGTGTGCGGCTCGTCAACCATCCAATTGGGGTGCTCGCCGGCGTGTGCGTGGTGGTGGTCGTGCTCAGCCACTGGTCAGCCTTTCCAAATGGTGCCCAACGTGCTCGCCGGTCCGTCTCGCGGCGCCATCGTGGCGAGAGTCGCTAGCGGGGCTGCGGCACTTCGGGTTCCCGTGAGGCTGCGCGGCGGGCCGCATCGATTTCGGACACGATCCGGCCCGGTGTCTTGCGGACCTCCTCCGCGCAGGGCGGGCAGCAGAGCCTCACAAGGCGTCCTGCGACGATCATCTCGGCCGGTTCGCCCATGGAGCCGAGCGGCTTGCCCGACACCGGGCAGGTTTTCAAGGGGTAGTCCGCCCGCTGCTGAGCGGCGACGGCATCATCGAGCAGCTGGAGGTATTTGGCGGGGTCCTTCTGGAAGTTCCCCCGGCATCCGGCGCAGCAGAAGCGCACCAGGCGGTTGCGGTACACGAAGTTGTCGGGCTCGCCCATCGATCCGAGTTTGCCACCGGCGACCACGCAGGTCTGGAGCGGGTAGAGCGGCAACTGCGAGGCGACGATCTGCTTGTCGAGCTTGCTGAAGGATGCCTGCAGGTCGGAATCAAACTTCGGCACGCAGCCAGCGCAGCAGAAGCGGACCTCGCGGCCGTCGTACTTCTTCACCACCGGAGCGCCCATCGATCCGAGCGCTTTGCCCGTGACAGGGCAGACCGATAGGGGGTAGAGCGAAGCCAGCATCTGGCTCTCGGCTTCGGCGGCAGCGTCGTCGCGCTGCCCCGGATCGGCCGGGCGCGCCGCGGGCGGCACGTTTGCAACGGCGGCGGAGACGAAGGCGTCCTTGCGCCCGCTGTCCCACGACACGAAGGTGCTTTCGCAGCCGGGGCAGCAGAAACCGATGCGGTGCTCCTTGTAACGGGCGAAGCTGCGTCCGTCGATCGGCTCCTTGCCGACGGGGCAGACGGTGTTGATGGCCGCGGGCTCGGTGGGGCTTGACCTGCCAGAGCCCTCCCCAGACTGGGCAAAGGTGGGGGCTGCGGCGAGTGAGAGCATGAGAGCGATGCACTTCTTGATCACAGGCGATCTCCTTGTGTGATGGATGACATGAGCCGAGCTGATCGGATCCGCCATTCCTGCACCGAGCAGTACAAGAGCGGAACGACGAACAACGTCAGCAGGGCGACGAGCATCCCGCCGAACGCCGGGACGGCCATTGGGATCATGATGTCGGAGCCTCGGCCGGTTGAGGTGAGCACCGGGAGCAGCGCGAGGATCGTCGTCGCAGTCGTCATAAGACAGGCACGGATGCGGAGCTTGCCCGCGGCGAGGGTTGCCTCACGGGCGGCCTCCACCGTGGCAGGCGAGGTCGCGGCGAAACTCTGGCGGAGCCGAGTCGCCATGACTACCCCGTCGTCGGTGGCGATGCCGAACAGCGCGAGGAACCCGACCCAGACGGCGACGCTGAGGTTGATGGGTCCGATCTGGAAGAGCTGCCGCACGTTGCGGCCGAAGACCTCCACGTCCATGAACCACTCCTGCGCGTACAGCCACAGGAGCAGGAATCCTCCGCTCCAGGCGACGAACACGCCGGTGAACACGATGAAACTGGTCACAACGGAGCGGAACTGGAAGTAGAGGATCAGGAAGATGATCCCCAGCGAGAGCGGAAGCACGATCTGCAGCCTCTTGGCCGCGCGGACCTGGTTCTCATACGCCCCCGCGAAGCGGTAGCTGACGCCGGCCGGGACCACGAGCTCCCCGGAGTCGATCCGTGACTTGATGTATCGGTGGGCGGACTCCACGACGTCCACCTCCGCGAATCCCGGGCGCTTGTCGAACAAGACGTACGCGACGAGGAACGTGTCCTCGCTCTTGATCATCTGCGGGCCACGGGTGTAGTGGATCGACGCGAGTTCGCCAAGGGGGATCTGCCGGCCATCCGGTGCCGGAATGATGATCTCATGGAGGGACTCGATGCGGTCACGGAGTTCACGGGCGTATCGGACGCGGACGGGGTATCGTTCCCGCCCCTCCACCGTCATGGTCAACGGCATTCCGCCGAGCGCAACTTCAATGACCTCCTGGAAGTGAGCGACGCTGATCCCATAGCGACCGATCCGCTCGCGGTCTAGGACGATCTCAAGGTACGGCGCACCCACGATCCGATCGGCGAAGACCGTCACCGGCTCGACGACGGGCACCTGCTTGAGCAGGTGCTCGAGCTCCAGCGCGAACCGCTCAATGGTCTCTAGGTCAGGCCCAAAGACCTTGATGCCCATCGAAGCTCGGAATCCGCTCTGGAGCATCACGATGCGGGTTTCGATCGGTTGGAGCTTTGGCGCAGAGGTAGCTCCGGGGAGTTCCGCGGCCTTTTGGATCTCCGACCAGATATCGTCCGGCGACCGGATGTGATCGCGCCACTGGCGGAAAGGACGGCCCCGGGGGTCCGGAATCAGGTCGCCGGCCGCATCCCGCACGAAGCCGCCGTTCTCGTAGCGGAAGCGCGCGCGGCGGCCGCTCCCATCCATCACGTACTCGGGGTGGTAGTGGATGACGGTCTCCACCATCGAGATTGGCGCAGGGTCCAGTGCGCTCTCGGCCCGTCCAATCTTGCCGGCGACCTCCGAGACCTCCGGGACCCCGAGAATCGCTTGATCGAGCGTGAGCAGCACATCGGTCGCTTCGGCGATGGAGGCGTGCGGCATGGTCGTGGGCATGTAGAGGAACGAGCCCTCGTCCAGCGAGGGCATGAACTCCTTGCCCATGCCGGGGAAGGTGTGGGCGATGGCCACCGCTGTCGGCCTTGAGCGCACCGAGTCAGGGAGCCAGCCGAAGAGCCGGTTAAAGCCGAGCCACGTGCTCAGGCCCACGAGCACGAGGGCCGCCGCGGGCAGCAGCACGGCGAGCTTGTTGCGGAGCGCCCACGCGAGCAACCGGGGATACGCGAGGTAGAAGAGGAAGAACCCACCCACGAGCCCGCCGATGATCACTGCGACAAACAAGAGGTTCCTCACGAGCCCGACCTCTGGCCCGAGCGGCTCCCACTGCTCGGTCAGCACGAGGAGCACGACGGCGACCGCGAGGATGTTCGCGCCCCAGTTGGCCCATCGCACCGTGACGGGCGGGAGCCAGGGACGCACCAGGTAGAAGGCCCCGAATGCGGCGATGATCGCCCCTGGCCACGCCATGATCGTGATGGCCGCCCCGACTCCGAGCGCCAGCAGTGTCGCTCCGAGGATCTGCCCCGGCAGGCGCTGTCGGATCCGCCAGCCGAGCAGCACGTGCGCCATCGAGGGAAGGACGGTCAGCGCGATCAGGATCGACGCGAAAATGGCGAAGGTCTTCGTGTACGCGAGCGGCCGAAAGAGCTTGCCCTCGGCCGCCTCCATCGCAAAGACGGGGAGGAAGCTCACAATCGTTGTCAGACCCGCGGTGAGCACCGCGCTGCCGACCTCGGTGCTGGCGCTGTAGATGACCTCGAGTCGGGACTCCTCCGGGGCGGCCTCATCCAGCCGCCGCAGGATGTTCTCGGTGAGCACGATTCCCATGTCCACGATGGTGCCCACGGCGATCGCGATCCCCGAGAGCGCCACGATATTGGCGTCCACGCGGAACTGCCGCATGCCGATGAATGTCAGGAGCACCGCGAGCGGGAGCATCGAGGAGATGAGCAGGCTGGTGCGAAGGTGGAGCACCATGAGCACAACGACGATGATCGTGATGAGCACCTGCTGCTCGATGGCAGCGTTGAGCGTGCCGAGGGTCTCGTGGATCAGGCCCGTGCGGTCGTAGAACGGCACGATCGTCACCTGGCTCTCGGTCCCGTCGGGAAGGACCTTTCGCGGCAAACCGGCCTGGATCGCCGCGATCCGATCCTTGACGTTGTGGATTGCTCGGAGCGGGTTCTCTCCGTAACGCACCACGACCACGCCCCCGACCGCCTCGGCGCCGCCCGAGGTGAGCACGCCCTGCCGCAGGGCGGGGCCGAGCGAGACTGTGGCGATCTCCCGGATGGTGAGAGGGACATCGCCGCGAGAGGTGACTGCGGTGCGCTCCAGGTCCTCCACGCTCCTGATGAACCCAACGCCGCGGACGATGTAGTCCGCGCGGTTGACCTCGATCGTGCGAGCCCCGACATCGATGTTGCTGGTCCGAACGGCCTCGATCAACTCGGTGAGCGAAACGCCGTAGGCCCGCATCGCATCGGGATCGGCGTCGATCTGGTACTCCTTCACGAACCCGCCGATCGAGGCGACCTCCGCGACCCCGTCGGCCGAGGCCAGCGCGCGGCGCACGTTCCAGTCCTGGACGCTCCTGAGCTCGTGCAGGTCCCACCCGCCCGTTGGGCGCCCCTGTGGGTCGCGCCCCTCGAGCCGGTACCAGAAGACCTGCCCCAGGGGGCTGGCGTCGGGGCCTAGCGCTGGGGAGACTCCCTCGGGGAGCGTGCCGGCGGGGAGCGCGCTGAGCTTCTCGAGGATGCGGGAGCGCGTCCAGTAAAACTCGGCGTTCTCCTTGAAGATCACGTAGATGCTGGAGAAACCAAACATCGAGTAGCTGCGGACGGTCTTCACCTCAGGGAGACCCAGCAGGGCGACCGTGAGCGGATAGGTGACCTGATCGTCAACATCCTGGGGCGAGCGGCCGGGCCACTCCGTAAAGACGATCTGCTGGTTCTCGCCGATGTCCGGGATCGCGTCCACGGGCACCGGGTCACGGGCCAGCCCGCCGGCCTCCCAGTCGAATGGGGCCACGAGCGTCCCCCAGCCGATGATCCCCAGCGTGACGAGGAGCACCACGAGTTTTTGCTCAAGGCAGAAGCGGATCAGGCGGTCCACGAGTGAGGGTGCAGGAGGCGTGGATGTCATGGCGAGATCTCCCGGTGCCCCCGCGGCTCGAAGCGTCCCCGCACCTCGCCGCAGCGGAGCATGGAAGCCCCGAAATACGGGTTGACGATCTGCTCCTGGCGTTGGAGCCACTCGGCGCCCTGATCGTTGAACGCCATCGGGCAGAAGGCGCGGTAGTAGGTAAGGTGACCGAGGTGTCCGAAGCGGTCGGCGGCTTCGATGATTGCCTTCGAGTACGCCTCGAAAAGCTTGCGGGCCGCGACGATGTCGGCGAGGTGCGCAACGTGTTCGGCGTCAGTGCGGAGCCGACCGTCGATGCGCCGCCAGAGCCCCAGCGGTTCGCCGACGACCCCCGCCGTGCGGATACGCCCGAGCGCCCCGTGCAGGTCCGCCACCGCGGACCTGAAGCCTGCAAGGTCGTCCGCGGCGAGCGCCTCCTGCGCCTCGAAGTACGCGCTGTAGACGGGCTTGAGGGAGAAGAGGAAGTCCTCCGGAACCGGCTGTTGGCGGGGCGTGCCCCCCCCAGCGGGAGGGGCGGCGCCGTGCTGGTGGCCCGTCGCTCCGGAACCGCCTGTGGGGTCCATCATGCTCGGCTTCGCTGCGATCTGCATGGCGCTGTCCACCTTGAACGCCCCGTGGGTGACGACCTCCTCACCCTCGGCAAGACCGCCAAGGACGATGTACCAGTCGCCAGTCCTAGGGCCCAGGACGATCTCCCGGCCCTCAAAGGTGGGCCGCTCCTGGTCCGGGAGGCGGACGTAGACGACCGCGCGCCGCCCGGTGATCAGCGTTGCCGACGCTGGGATCACCAGCGGCGCTTCCACGCTGGAGAGGTCGGTGACATAGCCCAGTTGCTCGGCGGGGACAAGGTCCATCCCGCAGATGTCGCAGATTCCGGGCCCGTCCTTGACCACCTCCGGATGCATCGGGCTTATCCAGCGTCCCGCGAGTTCGTCGTTGATCACGGACCCGCCGTCCGCCACCCTCGCCCGCACCACGGCGCGGACAAACATACCGGGCTTAAGGCGACCCGCCGGATTCGGCGCGTTCACCCGCACGCGGATCGTCCGCGTCTCAGCGGCGAGGACCGGGTCGATGAAAGCAATGCGACCGGTAAATGTCTCGCCGGGGAAGGCGTCGCTTGTGAAGCGCACCTCCTGCCCGTAGCGGAGCCAGGGGAGTTGCGACTCGAAGGCGTCGAGTCGCACCCAGACTTCGCCAAGATCGGCGACGGCGTAGATCTCCTCGCCGGTCTGGACATACTGCCCCTGCACCGCGGCCCTGCGGACGACGACGCCGGAGATCGGTGAGTGGATTGTCAGACGCTCCATCAGCGTCTCCGCCCGCTCGATGGCGAGGATCTGTTCCTCGGTCAAGCCCCAGAGACGGAGCTTGTCCCGCGCGGCGGCGAGCGTCCCGCGGGTGGCGTCCCGCACCAGATCGCTCCCCCCTCTGGAAATGGACGAGACCGCTCGGGCCGACTGCCGCAGTTCCTCCTGCGCGGCGAGAAGTTCGGGGCTGTAGAGCTCCGCGAGTCCCTCTCCCTGCTGCACCGCAACGCCGGTGTAGTTCACCAGCAGCCGTTCGATGCGGCCGGGGAACCACGCCGAGATTGTGGCCAGCCGCGTTTCATCGAAATCTACTCGGCCGACCAGCCTGATCTCCGCCGTCGGGTACCGACGGACCACCGGCGTCGTCTGCACGCCGGCGAGACGGACTGCGGCCGTGCTCATGACGAGCGCCCGCTCGCCGCCCTCCCCGCCATCGTTGCTGACCGGGATGAGGTCCATAAAGCAGATCGGACACTTGGCCTTGGGGTCGCGCAACCGCACCTGAGGGTGCATGGAGCAGGTGTACTCCTGAACGGCACCCGAGTCGCCGGACGGCGCCTGGGTCGCGGCGGTCACGGCATCAGCCCGCTGCGAGGCACGGATGGGTCCCCGGCCGATCCAGACGCCGATTGCGAGAGCGGCGATGATGAGTACGAGAACGATCGCTGAGGCTGTCGATCGCCATAGCGAGGAGAGCACCGAGGCAAAGCGTCCGGTCATGGCTGACCTCCCTGGGGTTGAACCCGGATGTTGTCGGCGTCATCGGCAACGGACTGGCCGGTCCGCTCGGTTTGAACGCTCTCGTCGGCAACCCGAGGCACGGGCTGACCGACGAGGGCATCGAGCCGGGCGAGCGAGACGGCACGATCGGTGCGGGCACGGATCTCCGCGAGGCGAAACTCCAGCAGCGTCCGCTCAGCGTCGAGCACGTCCAGGAACCCGGCCGTTCCCGCCTGGAACGCGGCTAGCGATGCCCGGAGCGATTCCCCCGCCTTGGGAAGGAGTGTCGCCGAGTACAACTCAAGGCGACGCTGGGCATCGTTGTGCATGAAGATCGACTCGTGCAACTCTGCAGCGAGGCGGTTCTGCTCATCGTGTCGCAGCGCCGCGACCGAGAGGCGCCGGAACATCGCCTCCCGCTCGGCCGCATCGTACTTTTCCCGCCACAGCGGGAGGTTGACGCCGACCCGCAGCAGCGCCGGGTCATCGCCCCTGAGCGCGTACATGCCGCCGATCGTGAGATCCGGATACCGCTCGAGGCGAGCCAGCTCAGCCTCCACACGGGCACGCTCAAGCTCGCTCGTCATCGCCTGAAGCCGTGGACTCTGGTTCAGAAGCGAGGCGAATAGTTGGTCCGCGTCGCCCGCCAGGCGTTCTGCGGGAACTGCGATTGGTGGAGGTACTTCAGCATCAGCCGGTCTGTTCAACGCGGCATTTAGACGGGCGACGGCAGGTCTACGCATCTGCTCGAGTTCCCGAAGCCGGTCCTCCATCCGTCCGAGTTCGACTTGGGCCCGCACGATATCGGGGTGCGTCGCCGCGCCAACACGGAAACGCGAGCGTGCGATCGCCTCGATCTGGCCCAGTAGGTCGAGGTTGTCACGCGTGATCTCGGTCTCCCGGTGGAGCAGGTAGAGCTCGTAGTAGGCCCGGCGAACCTCTAGGAAAAGCATCAGCCGCTGCGCCTCAAACTCGCTCGCAGCCGCGTCGGCCATCTTTGCTGCCGCGTCCTCGCGCATTCGGAGCTTGCCGAACCACGGGAAGGTCTGGGACAGCTCGAAGACGTGCTGCTCCATTCCACGCCGAGCCGTGAAGTCCTCCAGAAAGTAGCCGTAGCTCAGCATCGGGTCGGGCAGGGCTCGGACCTGCGGAAGCCTCTCCACGGCGGCCCGCCAGCGGTAGAACGCCGCCTCCAGCCCCCGGTTGTTGGCGGCCGCGAAGGCGAGATAGTCGTCGAGCGTTGCGTCGGCCCCGAGCGTCGCACCACGGGCCTCGGAGGACTCCGCGGCACGGTGGTCCCACCGGTAGAGTTTGCCGTCTGAGAAGACCGACGACGGGGGCGGTCTCATTACCGCGTTCTGGTGCAGCGGCCCGCTGCAGGCGCCGAGCGCCATCGCGGCGACCGCGCCGGCTGCAAAGCCCGGCCATGATTGACCTGACATGTGTTGAGCTCCTGTATTCTGGAAACGCTCGATCTGTGCCGAAAGCAGCGCGCAGTGCCGCTAAGGAAGGCTCGATCTACGTCAACCAGATACACAGGACCGCCCGCTGCTCGAGCGCCGTTCCCCGCCAGTCCGGCTCGTCCGCGGCCAACTGCCACCGGCGCGAGGGCTTCACGGGTTCTCCGGCGATAAATAGCACGCGGGAGAGAAGGGCAAGCTGCACCTCACTCAAGCCGCTGCGCTGGGGCCCGGGCGTCTGGGGCTCCTCCGGGATGGTCTCGTTGCAACTGCACATCGCAGCTTCCTGCCCGCAATGGTGCCGTTGGTCGCGGGCTGTCAATCCGCAGCAGGCACGGACCGCGCAACACGCCTCTGCCTGCCCGGCTTCGATCGTCCGGCAGGAACGTCCCACCGCGGGGACCAGCCACGGTTGGAGAACGAGCGCGGCGATGAGGAAAAGGCGGAGCATGGCGTCGGTTGGATTATACCACCCCGGGCCCCATTGGAGCCCGGAGACCGGATCGGTCGGCGCCGAGAGCGGCTTACAGCCGACCTGAACCTCCAAGCAGTCGGAGCCGCGGCCCCCGGGGCGCTCGCTGGCCAAGTCAGCCTGCTCACTGCTCGGTCGGGTCAATCTGGAGCAGGTCCAACAATCAGCGTGTAGCGACGGCCGCGGGGCGGGACAATACTCGTATAGAGATTGAAGTTCACCAGAAGGGGGCAGTCATGAGCTATTGGCGGTTCGGCGGGATGGTGGGTACGGCAATGGTGATCATGTACGGGGTCATGTACCTGAACACCTATTCCATTGACCATGTCTTCTTCAGCGAAACCCGAGTTTACATGGCGCTGATCATGGGGGCCACCATGGGCCTCGTGATGCTTGGCTTCATGCTCACCATGTACCAGAACAAGAGGGCCAATCTGGGTATTGCCGTCGGTTGTGTGCTGCTCTTTATCGTGGCGCTCTGGCTTGAGCGGAGTCAAGCGGCGGTGGGACAGGTCTCGTACATGCGTGCGATGATCCCTCATCACTCGATCGCGATCCTAACCAGTGAGCGGGCAAGGATCACGGACCCGAGAGTGCGGAAGCTCGCTGACGAGATCATCGAGTCCCAGCGGAGAGAAATCGAAGAGATGAAGATCCTGATCTCGGACCTTTCGAGAAGGTAGCTCGCTCAGCACGGGTCACGGGCTCCACGCGGACCGTCCCTTTCACAAGCGAGTGAAATCGGGCACTCCTCAGATTGAGAAGGTGCCGCCCGGGCCGGTGACCGGTCCCGAACCGCTCATGCTCTCCGTAGGAGACATCGCCGAGGACGAGAACGAGGACGAGCCGCTCGACTTGCTGCCCGACGACCCACTGCCGCTGCCCGAGCCTGACCCTGAACCCGATCCGCTGCCAGAACCCGACCCGGAGCCCGATCCGGACCCGCTGCCAGATCCGCTGTGTGCCGTCGCGGGCATGTCGTTGTGGACCCACACGCCTTCGGCGGAGAAGGTGTTCGTGCCGGGGATGTGGATCGCCACGGTGCGGGTCGGCGCGTCGATGCTTTCGACGGTCTCGACCAGTTCCTCTGCGAGTCGCTCACCGATGAGGTAGTCGCCCTTCTTGAGCAACTCAGCGGACGAGAAACCCCATTCGTCGCCGCGGCGGATCATGAACGGGTGCTCGGGCGTCGCCTTGAGGCGGCGGTTGATGACCATGAAGCCGGTGTGCTCGCCGCGGCGGATGCATCACCAACATGCGGGTGATCGCGCGCACCGGTGATACCCATGCCGACGAAGCAAGACAGTTTGACGTAAGCGCGGTGTACACCGCGCTGCGCGGCGAAACAGCCCGCAAAACCGCGCAACGAACGCAACGCTTGCAATCCGCAACCTACGCTGGTATTGTGGCTTACGAGTTTCGGCTGCGGTAGGTGAGCCTTCGCAATGATGAGGTCGGGAGTTCGACTCTCCTCCGCTCCACTTGCCCGTAAACCCCTGCGAAAGCAGGGGTTGTTTGTTTTTTGCCCTCGCGATCGGCGGGAACCCTCGGCTGGTCCCTGCATTCCGATTCACAGTCTGGCGAGATGCCCAAGGGGCTGTCGAGGGCTGAATCGAGGAGCGGGTGGTGAATGGCCCCCTGCGGCCGCTCACGCACCACTTCGCTTCAATGGCTTCGAGCGGATGCTCGTTTCCAAGGCAGGCGCGATGCCTGTCCCGCCGGATGGCTGCCGCAATGGGCCGCATTCAGAAGTTGAAGATCGCATCCAGCACGCGCGGGATGAGGCCCTTCTCGCCGGCTTTCTTCACCTGGCCTTCGTGATCGATCTTCATCACGAAGTTTGCAAGTTGTGTCGACTGGATCGTGTTGCTCTTGGTGATGTCCTCGGCGCGGCACAGGCCCGAGAGGACCATCGACTTGGCCTCCTCATCGGTCTGCGTGTGCCGGCGCGCTTCGAGCAGCAGCGTGCCGTTGGGCTTCACTTCGATCACCGTCGCGGCGATGCGCATCGTCAGCCGGTCCTTGCGCTCAAACTCGCCTTCGCCCTTGAAGTTGCTCCCCGCTCCAGCATCGACGCCAACGGGCAGCCCCGTCGAGTCGCCCTGTCGGAGTTGGGCCTCGAGCAAGTGCCGCAGCGAGGGGAACCGCTTGAGTTCGGCCTTCAGGTCGTACTTCTTCTTGGTGTCGAGCGTTTGCTCGAGTTTCTGCGTGCTGCTCTCGTTGATGATGATCTCGACGAGGTCGTGCTTGGCCCACTGCCGCGGCGGCGGCGGAGTGACGGCGAAGAGACTGATGCTCTCCAGCGACCGTGGCGCGCTGTGTGCGCCGGCTTGCGGCGGCGCGCCGGCGGGCGGAGCGGACTGCGCGGGCGGCGCGCTCGCAGGCGCGGCCGGCTGGGAGTTCTGCTCGGGTGCGGGCGCGGTCGGGCGCGGCGTCGAGCGGTCGAGCAGGCTCTGGCCGGTCGCGGCGGGTGCGAGTGCGGCGGCAAGGCACGCCGCGGCGTAGATGGTGGTGTGCTTTCGCATGGCCGATTGTCCTCCGCGCGTCATTGCGCCGGTGTGGTGTTGGTTGCTCGTGGTCAGTCCGTTGCGCCGGGACCGGCGAGCATGACCGCGCGGCCCGGGCCCGCGATCCGCGCGGCGAACGAGTCGTCCGCGCCTTCGAGGCGGAAGGCGATCACCTCGCCCTCGCGGCCCGATTCCATTGCGCGGGCCCGCGCCTGCACCGCCACGGAGCCCGACAGGCAGTGCACGTAGACGACCTCGCCGCGACGAACGACGACCGGTGATTCGACATCGGACTGTGCGACGATGTCGCCTTCCTTGATGCGGGCCCGCGCGACCGCGCCGAGGATGCTTTCGCGCGGGGGCGATGCCGAACGCGCCGCGCCCGGCGCAAGCCACCTGCGCTCGGCCCGGATGTCGAACTCGGCGATCGACTCTCTGCGCTCGATGGTTCGTGCCGCGACGAACACATCGCGCATCACCAGCACGTCGGCTGTCACGCGGTGTTCGGCCACGACGCGGTCGCCATCGTAGATGGTGGCGCGCACGGGCACGCGCGATGATGTCGGCGATGCCGCGGGGCGAACTTCGACGGCGTGCTTCTCGGCGACCCCGGCATCGAGCATCGCGGCATCGGCAGGGTCGAAGGCGATCTGCAGGTCGGCGGGGCGGACGCTGTAGTGCGCCGCCAGGCGACGCGCGACGGCCTTGGCGATCGTCGGGGCACCTGCGACATCGATGACCGCGTAGCGAGGCCCCTCGCGTTGCGCACGGGCCGGCACTTGCGTCGAGGCCGCCGGGGCAGCGGGCCGGTCCAGCACGCACACCGAGCCGCGGAGAGTCATGCGGCCCCAGTTGACACCGGCGCGGTTCAGTGCGCTGCGCACCTCGGCGATGGTCACCCGCTCGCGCGATGCAGCACTGTCGGCGATGACGACCTCGCCCCACTTCGCGGCATCGTCGCCGGAGATGTCGGCGACGTCGGATAGTGAGATCGGGAGTTGGACATCGGCGATGCGCGCCTGCGCACGAAGCGAGATGGTCGTCTCCGGGTGCGCAGCGCGAACGGGCGCGAGCAGCGCAATCGCGGCGGCCAGCAGCGCGATCACCGTGCGAATCGCGGATCGCGGCGGAAGGCGTGTGGGAAGGGGAAGGGCGATCACCGGGTTACCTCCTCAACTGCGCCACCGCGCGGAGCACTTCGTCCGCCGCGCGGATGGTGTTGGAGTTCATCTCGAACGCGCGCTGCACGCGGATGAGATGGATGAGTTCGTTGGTCGGATCGACGTTTGAACTCTCGAAGTAGCCCTGCAGGATGGAGCCGAAAGCGTCGGTGCCGGGCTCGCCCTCGATGGGCGGCCCGCTCGCCGCGGTCTCGACAAACAGGTTCTCGCCGACGGACTTGAGGCCCCAGGGGTTGACGAAGTTGGCCAGTTGCAACTGGCCCACGTCCTCGGGCTCGGCGACGCCCGGCCGCTTCACGAGCACGCGGCCGTTGGCATCGATCTGGATGTCCTCGACGTCGCCGTCGATGGTGATGCCGTCGGCCAGGCGCCGGCCCTGGTCGGTGGCGAGCACGAGTTCGCCATCGGAGTTGAGGGCGAGTTGGCCGCTGCGTGTGTAGGCCGTGCCGCCGACGCCGCGCGAATCCTCGACCTGCACGCGGAAGAAGCCGTTGCCCTGGATGAACACGTCGAGTTTGTTGCCCTTGATGGGGTTGCCGGAGGTGAAGTCGGTCTGCGTGCCGGAGACCTTTACTCCCAGGCCGACCATGAGGCCGGTGGGTCGCTGGTCGTCGTTGGCGTTGCGCACGCCGGGCTGGCTCTGCTCGATATAGAGCAGGTCCTGGAAGTTGGCTCGGCTGGCCTTGAAGCCCGCGGTGTTCACGTTCGCGAGGTTGTTGGAGATCACGTCCAGCGCGGTGTTGAGCGCGGACAGGCCGGATGCGGCGGACTGGAGTGAGATGATGGCCATGGCGTGCTCGTAAGGGAGTATGGAGTATCAGTTCACACGACCGAGCGATGAAATCGCGCGGCCGGCCAGTTCGTCGTGCATCTGCATCATGCGAAGGCTCGCACTGGCGGCGTTGGCCGCTTCCTGCACGGCCATCATCGCCGCGACCGGGTCCGCGGCGGAGTTCTCGACGGCGTTCTGCACCACACGCCCCGTGGCGCGAGTGCGGCCCGCGGGCGATTGCGCGGCGAAGAGGTTGTCGCCCTGCTTTCGGAGTGTGCGCCGGTCGGCGAAGTCGGCAAGCCCCAGCCGCGCGACTTCGCGCCCGCCCTGCATGACCGCGCCATCGCCATCGATCATCACCTTCTGGCGCGGATCGAGACGGATGGGCCGGTCGTTGTCGTCCAGCACCGGCGCCCCGCCCGTGGCCATGACAAGATACCCGTCGCGGCTGCGGACAAAGCGTCCATCGCGCGTGAAGCGGGCGTCCTGCGCGCCGTCAAGCCCCGATCCGACGATGAAGAACCCATCGCCCTGGATCGCCACGTCCAGTTCGTTGTCCGTCGTCTGGAGCGCGCCCTGCTTGAAGGAGGTTCGCGTCGGCGCGAGCAGCACGCCCGCGCCCAGGCGCTCCAGCAGTCTGTTCGAGGGCAGGTGAAAGAGGTTGTCTTCGATGCGCGCTGACTCGCGCGGAACCGTCGCCCCCACGTCGATCTTGAACCCGACAGTGTTGATGTTCGCGAGGTTGTTCGCCGCGACGTCCTGGCGGTGCATCGCCGCGAGTACGCCGGAAGCGCCGACGGCGTAGCCGTAGTTCATGGCGTGGCCCCCTCGTTCGTGCCCGCTCTCGCCGACGCACCGTTGCGCGATTCGGGCGAAACCTGCGCCATGTGGAGCGCGGCGGCTGCGCGTGCGAGCACGATGAGCCTCAGGCCGAGGGCCTGGTCCCGCGGCAGGTCGCGCAGCAGCGCGGGCGGAAGAACAGCATCAGAGTCGCGTGAATCACGGGGTTCTGCGTAGCACATCGTCGCGGCACCTCGTCGTTGCTGCGTCGTGCGCATGGGCACGCACCCGCAAGGCGAAGTGCCGGCAGATCAATCGGTGTGCCAGTCGAGTTCGGACCGATCCGGCGGGGAGGAACGGTCAGGCCCGCCCACCGCCCCCGCATCCCCCGCCCGGCTTGCCGCATGGGCAGCACGCGCCCAGAGAAACCCCGCCGCCACCGCCGCTCCCACTCGAGGTCTTGGCATTGGGCGCGGAGATGGCGCGCTTGAACACTCGGCCCTTGCCATCTGGGTCGGGCACAGGCGCATCGGCCTCGGCCATCGGCCGCATGAGTTCGAGCGTCGTCCCGTCCTGTTCGCAGATGTACTCGTATATGGGCATGAGCGAAGTCTATGGACGCAGGCATCATCGCGCGGCACGGCGTTCGCGTTCGCCCGTGGCATGGGCCCGACTGTTCATCCGTTTGCGGGGATGTTGCGCATCGCGGCGGTACTCGCGGCCATGCTTGCGCCTGCTGGGGAGACTCTTGCGCAGGTCGCCACGCCGGCTGCCGCCGCTCCGGCGGCGCGCCAGGCACCGCCACGACGCGACAACCCCGCGACCAGCATCCAGGACTTCGTTCGACTTGAGGGACAGGCCGCAACGCCGATCCGCGGCATCGGCTTGGTGAACGGTCTTAAGGGAACGGGCGACTCTGGGGGTGATCTCACGCTCGCCTTCCCGCTTGCAGAGATGTACCGCAACAACGGGATCACCATTCCTGATGTGCGAACGCTCAGCAAGTCCAAGAGCGTCGCGCTTGTGAATCTCTGGTGTGAGATCCCCGAAGAAGGGGGTCGCAAGGGCGATAAGTTCGACGTCTACGTGAGTGTGTCGCACTCCGCATCCAGTCTCCGAGGCGGAATGCTCATGATATCCCCTCTTCTGGGGCCATACCGTGGGGATCCGGTCATCGCGGTTGCTTCTGGGCCGCTGGAGATCGAGCAGACGGATGTGCCGACCGTTGGCCGGATTCGCGGCGGCGCGCAACTGGTCGAAGAGGTGCGGATGCGTCCGCCGGGGCACGAGTTCAACCTCATTGTGCGGCCGTACTTCCGTTCGTACTCGACAACCCGGATGCTGGCGAGCGAGATCAACGGCCTGACGGCCGACCTCGAGGCGGGGCCTGACGCTTTCGCCGCGATCGCCACGGCGATGGACGACATGACGGTGCGCGTGGTTGTACCGGAGCACGAGCGGGCCAACCCGGCGCACTTCATCGCGTCGGTGCTGACCAAGCGCTTCAGCCCGACGTTGCTCGACCTTCCGGCGCAGGTGATTGTCAACGAGCGCACCGGGAACATCATCATCACCGGTGATGTGGAGATTTCGGCGGTGACAGTGGGCTCGGACCTGCTGACGGTGACGACGATCGTTCCGCCGCCGATGCCAAGCCCGCAGGACCCGCTGGTGACGCGGTCGAACGTGACGGATTTCGGCTCGACGGCGTCCAATGCCGACCGGGCACGCATCCAGGACCTTCTGCAGGCCTTCCGGCAGTTGCAGGTTCCGGCGCGCCAACAGATCCAGATCCTTGCGCAGATCCATGCCAGCGGCAGGCTGCACGCCCGGTTCATCCGCGAGTGACCGACTTGGACCGCTCCGACTCCATTCCCGCGCTGGGATCGTTCTCGATGTCGGCGCTGCGCGCGCGGGTCGATGCGCTGCCGGAGCCTTCCGCCGCGAGCAGCGCTCGAACGGTGGACCGGCAGCGGGACTTCGCGGGGATTCTCTCTCGCCGGTTCGACCGTCCCGGCCAGGTCGCGGATCCGGAAAGCGAAGCGCTCGACGCAGCGCGGCAACTGGTCTCGATCACGCTTGTGCAGCCGCTGCTGGCACAGTTGCGGGCCACGAGCGACGCCGCGCCGCCGTTTGCGCCGACGCCCGCGGAGCGTCAGTTCCGCGCGATGTCGGATGCACATCTTGCGCAGGAGATCGTCAAAGCCGCGCGGTTCCCGCTGGTGGACCGTCTGGCACGCGACATGCTGTCGCGTTCCGCGGCGGGTCGCGCCGCCGCCACGGACAGGGAGGTCCGACATTGAGCATGATGCGATCCAACTCGCCCGATCCGGCCCGTGCCGCCGACGAACTCGAGGCCGCGGTGCGCGACCTGGTCGCCGAGCACGAGCGGCTGATCGCGGCGGTCGCGGAGCAGCGTGCGGCGGTCGCCGCGGCGGATGGCGCGGCGATGAACCGGGCCATCGCGCGCCAGGGCGAGAGTGCGCAGCGGATCGCGGAGATCGAGCGGCGGCGGATCGCGGCGGTGGGCGTTCTTGCCGCGCCGGCGTGCGCGGGGAGCCGGCCCGATCCTTCACGCGTTCGCGTGTCGGAACTGGCCGCGACACTGCCCGAGCCGAGCCGTTCCCGCATTACCGATGCGGCGGGCGCGCTCAAGGCCGCGCTGGAGCGTTTGCACCGCGAGTACGGCGTGCTGCGCGAGGCCGCGGCGCAACTGGCCGCGCATCTCGAGGGGATCACGCGGCAGGTGTATGCGCGGGTCTCGCACACGGGTGCGTACGCACGCTCGGGGGTTGTCGGCCCGCCCGTGCAGGTCGTCTCGTCGCTCGACCTTCGGACCTGAAGCAGGAACCCCCATGAGCCTCACCGCCGCGTTCCAGATCGGCCGCTCGGCACTCTCCGCCAGTTCGCTGGCGCTGCAGGTGACGGGCAACAACTTCGCCAACGCGGCGACGCCGGGATACTCGCGCCAACTGGTCAACCTCGCGGGCATCGGCGATGCGCGCTCGGGCTCGTTCCTGGTCGGTCGCGGTGTGGGTGTGCAGGGGATCAACCGGCAGATCGATGCCGCGCTGCAGGCCCGCCGTTGGGCCGGCCTCTCGGGCGAGGGACAGGCGGGGATCAACTTCCAGGTGCTGTCGCAACTGGAATCGACGCTGAACGAACTGACGGACAACGACCTGTCCAGCGAGTTCGGCCGGTTCTTCAACGCGTGGAGCGAACTGTCGAACAGTCCGGGCGCCGAGGGCGCGCGGTCGCTGGTCGTGCAGCAGGGGCGGACGCTCGCATCGAGCATCCGCGCGTTGCGGTCGGACCTCTCGTCGATGCGCTCGCAGATCGACCGGCAACTCGAGGCCTCGGCCCAGCGGGCCGACACGCTCCTGTCGCAGATCGCCGACCTGAACCGCGCGATCCTCGACGCCGAAGGAGGCGGCACCGGCGGCCAGGCCGGCAACCTCCGCGACCAGCGCGACCAGATCGTCGCTGAACTCTCGACGCTGATGGACGTCTCGATCATCGAGCAGCCATCGGGCGCGGTGAACGTGCTCGTCGGATCGACCCCCGTCGTGCTCGGCGCGCAGAGCCGCGGCATGCAACTGGTTCGCGAGACCGTGGCGGGACGCATCGAGGTCTCGGTCCGCGTGCGGGCCGACGACACGGCGCTGAGCATCTCGTCGGGGTCGATGGCGGGCCTGCTGGAGCAGCGCGGCCAGACGATTGATTCCACGATCGAGCGGCTCGACCGCGTCGCCTCGCAACTGATCTTCCAGATCAACCGTGTGCACTCGGCCGGTCGCGGCTCGACGCCGCTGACCTCGATCCGCGGCACGCAGGCCGTGGGCGCGGCTGATCAGACGCGAGCCCTGAACAGCCCGGCCAACACGACCCTTGCAGGCCTGCCGTTCGCCGCGAGCACGGGCAGTTTCCTGGTCACGGTGACCAACTCGGCCACCGGTCAGGCCCAGACAGTGCGGATCAACGTCGATCTCGACGGCATCAACTCGGCGGGGCAGCCGGGTTTCGGCGACGACACCTCGGTCGCATCGCTCGCGGCGGACCTTGGCGGCATCGCGAACCTGAGCGCGACGGTGAACCCGGATGGAACGCTGAGCCTGAATGCGGCGCCGGGGCACTCGTTCGAGTTCTCCGAGGACTCTTCGGGCGCGCTGGCGTTGCTGGGGATCAACACCTACTTCACGGGGACCAGCGGGCGTGACATCGATGTCCGCGCCGAGTTGTCGATGCGCCCGGAACTGCTCTCGACGGGATGGACCGTGAACGGCCAGGTGAGCGACAACGGCGCTGCGTTGGCGATCCTGGGCCTGCGCGACTCGGCGAACAGCACTCTGGGCGGGCGGTCGATCGCCGGCGCGTGGCTCGACACGGCGCAATCGATCGGTGCGCAGGCGAGTTCGGCGCGCAACCGTGCCGAGGCCGCGACGCTGGTCCGTCAGAGCCTCGAGGCGCAGCAGGCCGCCGTGTCGGGCGTGTCGATCGATGAAGAGTCCATCAACCTGATGAACTTCCAGCGGCAGTATCAGGGCGCTGCACGGTTCATCTCGGTGATCGATCAACTCACGCAGGAGTTGCTGAGCATTGTGTGAGTGGGAGGGGGAAGTGAGCAGATGGCAGAGAGCAGTCAATGCGGACTGCGAAGTAGGAAGTAAAGTGAAGTTGTAACATCGCTCCGACATCCGACATCCGACATCCGACATCCGACATCCGACATCCGACATCCGACATCCGACATCCGACATCCGACACACCAGTGGCCTCCATCCCCTCCAACATCTCCCGCGTGCCCAACCTGCTTGCCTCGCAGGTGCTGCTGTCCAACCTGAACAGGACCAATCTCAGCCTGTTCCGCACGCAGGACCAGATGGCCACCGGCTCGCTCATCAACCGGTTCTCCGATGACTCCATCGGGGCATCGGCGGTATCGGTGCTGCGGCAGCGGTTGGTCCGCGGCGAGCAGCAACTCGGCAACCTCACGCAGGCCGATGGCACACTCAGTCTGCTCGATTCATCGCTCGGCGACCTGTCCGGCCTGCTCGAACAGGCCCGCTCGATCGCGTCCGAGCAGATCGGCGTCGGCTCCGACACACAGACTCGCGCTGCACAGGCCGTCGTCATCGACGGCATGATCCGCCAGATGTTCGACCTGGCCAATCGCCAGACCAACGGCCTGTACCTCTTCGGCGGAAGCACCGCGACACGCCCCCCCATGGTGGAGGTCGGGCAGTTCGGCGGGTTCCGCTACGTCGCCCGCGGCGAAGGCCTCACCGCCGATCTGGGCCCGGCCTTCGGCGTGCCCATCACCCTTGGCGGCAACAACGCCATCGGAGCCACTTCGGCACGCGTGCGATCTTCGCGCGATCTCGACCCCGGCCTGACCGTCGAAACACGCCTGGCGGATCTTCGCGGCGGCCGCGGACAGGGTGTCGCGCCCGGCGTGCTCGAGTTCGCTTTCGACGGCGGGCCGACGGCGACCGTGGACCTTTCCGGCGCGGAAGACGTGCAGGACGTGATCGATGCGCTGACCAGCGCGTTGCGGCGCTACGAGACCGACCACGGCGTGACCATCCTCGGCGCGGGCGGTGTCTCGGTCGCCGGGGCAGGCCTGTCGATCGACGTGGTTTCCGGCGCGCCCGGGGCCGACCCGCTGCTGACCTTCGCCGATGTTTCCGGCGGGACGACCGGTGGCGATCTCGGCCTGACGCAGTCGGCCTTTGAGAACACCGCCGCGGCGGGGGCGGATGTCGATCCGCGTCTGACGTACCTCACTCCCGTGAGCGTGCTTTCGGGCGTGGCGCTGCCGATGGACGGTCTGCGGATCAAGTTCACGCTCGGCGCCAACACGGCCGTGCGGCAGGTGGACCTGTCCGGCGCGCAGACCATTGGCGATGTCCGTTCGCTCATCGAGACGGCTGCGCCGGGCGTGCGAGTTCTCATCAGCGAGGATGGCCGCGGCATCGACATCGTGAACGAGGTCTCGGGCCCGGCGATGTCGATCGAGGAGATCCCCGGCGCGCCCCACACCGCGACGCAACTCGGTGTCCGCTCGCTCGACGTCGGGACGCTCACTGCGGATTTCAACGGCGGGCGCGGCGTGCACATCGTGCACGGATCGGTGGACCCTGTCACCGGCCTGCCCGACCCCTCGCGCGATGTGGACTTCCGGATCACGCTGGGCAGCGGCCAGACGTTCGATGTGGACCTGCGCCCGCAGGACCTGGTGAACGTGCAGTCGTTGCTGGATCGGATCAACCAGGCGTTCACGGATGCCCTGGCGCTGCCGCCGCAGAACCCGGATGCCGCGCCGCTGGCCGCGGGCGACTTCGAGGCGCGGCTGACGGATGGGGCCAACGGCATCACCTTTGTGCAGTCGGCGGGGCAGGCCGCGGGGGGAGCGATCTCGGTCGCCGGCCGGAACAACTCCGGCGCGGCAGAAGACCTGGGGTTCCTATCGAGCACGTATGACGCGGCGAGCGCAAGTTTGATCGCGCAAGACCGCGCATCGATCAAGGTGGACAACTTGTTCACCGCGCTGATCGAACTTCGCGAGGCGTTGCGGAGCGACAGCGGGACTGGCATCACCTTTGCTGGAGAGCGATTGGAACGCGCGGTCAACCAACTCGGCCAGACGCGTGCCCTTGTGGGCGCGCACTCGAACCGGGTGGCCCGCGCGATCACGAGACTCGAGGATTCACAGGTGCTCGACGAGAAACTCCGCTCGCAACTGCAGGACCTGGATTACGCCGAGGCGGCGACCCGGTTCACCATGCTGCAGACGCAGTTGCAGGCGGCGCTCGCATCGGGCGCACAGACGAACCGGCTAAGTCTGCTCGACTTCCTCCGCTAGAGGGCGGAGCGTCGGGCGGCATGGAAGGAGCCGCAAGAGGACCCTGCACCGCACCGGCCGCGGCCGCAGGAGGACACGACAGGACGTCGCCCGGCGAATGTCGCCGGGGCTGGTCCGGATGACTGGCCGGGGATTGCGGGAGCGCACCCATGCATGTGCGGACGACAAGATTCGGAACGGTGGAGATCGCGGAGGACCGCGTGATCACCTTCCCCAAGGGCCTGTTGGGCTTTGCCGACCAACGTCGGTTCTGCCTGCTCGAGCCCGCGGAGGACTCGGCGTTTTTCTGGCTGCAGTCGCTCGACGAGCCGGGCCTGGCCTTCGTCGTGACCGACCCCTCGTTCTTTGTTCCCGACTACTCCGTGCCCATCCGGCAGGAGCAGATGGGCGAACTGGGCCTGTCGCGACTCGAGGATGCGCAGGTGTTCGTGATCGTCAACAAGGTCGAGCAGACCCTGACCGGGAACCTGCAGGGACCGCTGGTGATCAACACCGTGACGCGTTCGGGCGAGCAACTGGTGCTGGCGGAGAAGCGCTGGCAGATGCGCCACCCGCTGGTGACCGTGGCCAAGCCCCACGCCGCGCCGCGAGCCATGTCCGCCTGAGTTCGTACGACCAGCGCTGCGCCGGGGCTGACCCCGCCGCGGCATCAACAAGAGCAGGGGAGGGGGGCCCGTTCAGGGAAGAACGGGCCGCGGGTCTCGTTGCACTTTCACCGAGCCACGCACCGAGGAAGGAGCCGATCCATGCTGGTCCTTTCCCGTCAGCGCGACGAAACGATCATGATCGGCGACGATGTGGAAATCACCGTCGTCGACATCCGAGGGGACAAGGTCCGCCTCGGGATCACCGCGCCGACGCGCATCGCCGTCCACCGCAAAGAGGTCTATGAGGCCATCAAAGCCGAGAACCAGCGCGCTGCGCAACTCTCGGGGGCCGATGCCGACCTGCTGCGCCGACGGCTCACCGGTCCATCGACACCGCTGCCCAGGCCACACCTGGCACCGGCGGCGCGACTGCGACCAAACGACAACCCCACCCTGCCCCACCACGGGCTGGGCGACGCCAAAACCGCCTGAACAACGTTCAAAACCGCGCGCCCGATGGATCGGGCGCCCCGACGCGAACGCACCGTCCGAAACGACCCCCGAACGCCACCTCGGCCTCAATCACGGAGGATTGCCATGTCGAGGATCAACTCGAATGTCCCGAGTCTGATCGCCCGGACCAACCTGTCGCGGGCAAACCAGGACCTTGAGGTCCGGCTCCAGCGCCTGGCCACCGGCCTGAAGATCAACCGCGGCGCGGATAACCCCGCCGGCCTGATCGTCTCCGAGCGCTTGCGCTCGGAGATCTCGGGCTTGAACCAGGCGGTGAACAACTCGCAGCGCGCCTCATCGGTCATCGCGACCACGGAGGGCGCGCTGGCCGAGATCGCCGACCTGCTCAACTCGATCCGCGGGTTGGTGGTCGAAGCCGCCAACACCGGCGCCATCTCCACCCAGGAGCGGCAGGCCAACCAGTTGCAGATCGATTCGGCGATCGACACGATCACCCGGATCAGCAACAGCGCCAGTTTCGGCGGCCTGAAACTGCTCAACGGCTCGCTGGACTATGTGACCAGCGGCCTCGACGGCGACGCCATCAACAAGGCGACGATCTTCGGGGCCAACTTCGCCGGCCGCCCCCAGATCCAGGTCGATGTCAACGTCATCGCCTCGGCGCAGACCGCCGCGCTGTTCCTCTCGGCCTCCAACGCCGGCAGTCCGGTCGCGGCCGGTCATTTCGCCAGCACCACAACGCTGGAGATCGCAGGCCCGCTGGGCGTGCAGGTGCTCGAGATTCTCTCGGGCCAGTCTCTGGCCGACGTGGTGCGTGCGATCAACGCCTTCACGCAGGCCACGGGCATCTCGGCCTCGCTGCTGAATCCAGCCAACCCGGCCTCGGGCATGCAGTTCAGTTCCCAGGGCTTCGGGTCCAACGCGTTCGTCTCCGTGCGGCGGCTCAACGAGCCCTCCGGCGGAGGGTTCTTCCGCACCTTCTCGATCGCGAGCAACGGCGCGGTGCCCGGCTCTCCATCGTTCTCCGACACCGCGTTCGTCTCCGCGCTGACCGCGGCCAACCGCGACACCGGGCGGGATGTGAACGCGATCGTCAACGGCGCGCTGGCCAATGGCAACGGGCTCAAACTGAGCCTGCAGAACCAGACCGCCGTGTCGCTGGAACTGCAACTGGGCGCGGCTTTCGCCACGACCAACGGCTCGACCACCACCTTCTACATCACCGGCGGCGGCGCGCTCTACCAACTCGGCGGACAGATCAACACCAGCCAGCAGACCAACATCGGAATCCAGTCGATGGCCGCCTCGCGCCTCGGCGGCACCCTCAACGCGGGCCAACTCGAGTTCCTCAGTTCGCTTCGTTCCGGCGGCTCCAACGACCTCAACAGCCGGCAGTTCCAGAACGCGTCGGCCATTCTCGATACATCGATCGACGAGGTCTCGACACTCCGCGGTCGGCTGGGCGCGTTCGAGCGCAACACGCTGGAGACCAACGTGCGGTCGCTCAGCACGGCGATCGAGAACCTGACGGCCAGCGAGTCGCGCATCCGCGATGCGGACTTCGCCGACGAGACCAGCCGCCTGACTCGCTCGCAGATCCTCTCCAGCGCGAGCACGTCCATCCTCGCGCTGGCCAATCAGCAGAGCCAGCAGGTCCTGCAGTTGCTCGGCTGATCCTCGACTCGCCTCCGACAACGCAACGGCACAGCACACGCCGGCCCCGACGCTTCGAGCGTCCGGGCCGGTGTTTCTTATCGGACCCGGTCCGTAAATTCCGGCTGATCGTTTCAAACGCGCGCTCAACCTGATCCCCGGTCCCTCCGATGCTGTCCGTGCACGCCCGTCCCGCAAGGGGGGCGGGCTGGCAACTCGGGCCCGGTACGGATACCGGGCGGGGCCGACCGGTCGTCAAGGCCGGAGCCCGACAGACCTGCCGCTGGGGATGCGGCCGGACCTCAGTTGGGTCCAGGCGTTCCTTGCAGCACGAGACGCCGGTTCGAGTTCACGGAGGGCACGTTCGATGAGTCGCATCAACACGAATATCCAGTCTCTCATTGCTCAGCGGGTTCTCACCGCCAACAACTTCTCGCTGAGCCAGTCGCTCGAGCGGCTGAGCACCGGTCTGCGGATCAACCGCGGCAAGGACGACCCGGCGGGTCTGATTGCCTCGGAGAATCTGCGCTCCGAGAAGGCTTCGCTGAACGCCGCGATCGGCAACGCCGAGCGCGCCGACCAGGTCGCCAACATCGCCGAGGGCGGTCTGCAGGAGATCTCCAGCCTGCTGATCGACCTGCAGGGCCTGGTGACGGCCGCGGCGAACGGCGCGGGCCTGTCGATCCAGGAGAAGCAGGCCAACCAGTTGCAGATCGACTCGATCCTGCAGACCATCGACCGCATCTCGGGCGCGACGTCGTTCCAGGGCAAGAAACTGCTCAACGGCAACCTTGACTACACGACCAACAACGTGAACGCCGGCGTGACCGACTTCCGCGTCAACGGCGCGAAACTGGCCTTCGGCGGCAACATCGAGGTGCAGGCGGTCGTCACGACTTCGGCCCAGCAGGCCGGCCTGTTCCTGTCGCTCGGCGGCCCCCTGAACCTCAACGGCGGCGTGAACTCCGCGTTCACCATCGAGGTCACCGGCTCGCTCGGCTCGCGCGAACTGTCGTTCGCCTCGGGCACGACGATCTCCGCGATCGTCAACGCGATCAACACCTTTACCGCCGTCACGGGCGTGCAGGCCGTCGCTTCGGGCACCACGGGCATCCGCCTCGAGTCCCAGCAGTTCGGCTCCAACGCCTTCGTGTCCACCCGCATCGTGAACCCCGCGGACATCCAGGGCACCGGCGTCGGCATCTTCCAACTCGACGGCTCGAACTTCAACACCGCCGACTCCTCGTCCGCCGTCGCCTTCAGCGCCTCGGCCGCCCGCAATGGCGTCCGTGACGTCGGCCAGGACATCGTCGCCACCATCAACGGTGTCGCCGCGACCGCCAACGGCAAGACCGCCCGCATCAACACCGACTTCCTCGACGTGGAGATCACCTTCGACAACAGCACCGCGCAGCAGCGCGGCGACCTGTCGGTGTTCAACATCACCGGCGGCGGCGCCGACTTCCAGTTGGCCCCGAACGTGGACATCGCCGGCAAGGTGGCCCTGGGCATCGCCGACGTCTCCACCCGCAAACTCGGCAACTCCACGCTGGGCTTCCTGTCGGACCTGGCTTCCGGCAAGTCGTTCAACGTCGTGAGCGGCGATCAGTCCGCCGCCCAGCGTGTGGTCTCGGAGGCCATCGACTCGATCTCCGCGATCCGCGGCCGCCTCGGCGCGTTCCAGAAGAACACCGTCGGCGCGACCATCCGCAACCTGAACGTGTCGATCGAGAACACGACCGCGGCCGAGTCGGTCATCCGCGACACCAACTTCGCTGCCGAGACC
Source organism: Phycisphaeraceae bacterium (assembly GCA_019636495.1). Lineage (GTDB taxonomy): Bacteria > Planctomycetota > Phycisphaerae > Phycisphaerales > UBA1924 > JAHBXL01. The sequence goes on from JAHBXL010000001.1 coordinate 197,135, forward strand.
GCGGCCCTCACCCGCAACCAGATCCTGGTGCAGGCCTCGACCAACATCCTCTCGCTGGCCAACAGCCAGCCGCAGGCCGCCCTGCAGTTGCTCGGCTAATCCGAGCCAAGCGCCCCGCGAAAGGGGACGAGAGTACGTGACCCTCCAAGCCGCCCCGGCCAACGCCGGGGCGGCTTCTTTGCGCAACCAGAGTGCCATCAAGCATTTGCAGGCTGCTTCCGAGATGGTCGCACTGTCGGTCGCCCGGCTTGTGCCTGCGCGCCGATGATCTCTCGCCATGGCTGTACAAAACGCCCCTCACGCTGCACGACCTCGACGCCGCAGGCTTGCCGCGCGGCAAGCGGGCAGGACCGAGGCTGTCGCGGCGGACCTGCCGCCCGCGATAGCGAGGCTGGCACGGTCGTTCCTCACGTTTGCACGAGTCGAGTGCGGCCTCGCCGCCAACTCCGTCGAGGCCTATGGCCGTGACCTGCGAGACCTGCTGACCGACCTTGCCGCGGCGGGCCGGACACGGCTGGCGGAGGTGACAGCTCGAGACCTGTCGAGTCATCTCGCCGCGCTCCGCGGGGAGCGGAACTTGGCGGCGTCGTCGGTCATCCGTCACCTGGCGACGATGCGGGTGTTCTTCAGGTGGGCCGAGTCCACCGGCGAACTGCCGACCGACGCCGATGGACGACCGCTGAACCCGGCCGATGCGCTCGACCGGCCGACGCGCTGGAAGAAACTCCCCGGCGTGCTGACGCCGGCGCAGGTGCGTGCGCTGCTCGCCGCGCCCGAGGAAATGGCCGCGGCGGAACACGATGGCGTTGCCGCGCGCCTTCCGCTGCACCTGCGCGACCGCGCGCTGCTGGAGTTGATGTATGCCTGCGGCCTGAGAGCATCCGAGACCGCGGGCCTGCGCGTGCGCGATGTGCACGAGACGCTGGGTGTCGTGATGGCGCACGGCAAGGGCGACAAGCAGCGGCTCGTACCCATAGGCAAGCCGGCGCAGGAAGCAGTGGGGGAGTATCTGCGCGAGTGCAGGCCGCGCCTGGCGCGAGCCGACGACCCGCTCGAAGCCCGCGGCGATGGCCGCCTGCTGCTCTCACGCACCGGACGGCCGCTGGAGCGCGTCGCGATCTGGCAGATTGTCAAGCGCTGCGCCGCCGCGGCGGGGCTCGCCCGCGTCCACCCGCACATGCTGCGGCACTCGTTCGCGACGCACCTGCTGATGGGCGGGGCCGACCTGCGCGTCGTGCAGGAACTGCTCGGCCACGCCGATGTGGGTACCACGCAGATCTACACGCACGTCGACTCCAAGCGCCTGCGCGAGGTGCAACGCAGGTATCACCCGCGCGCGTAAGCAAGCCGCCTCCGCGCTGCCTTCCGTCTGTACCATCGGCATTGATGGAAGGAGTAGAGCATGGAACTCGGAAAAGACGGCGTAGTGATTGCGCAACCATCTGTTGACAATGGGTTTATGGTCGAACTCGAAGGCTATCTTCGTCGGCGGGCGAGTCACGATCAGGAGTTTCGACTGCTCCTTGCGTCGCTCGGACGGTGGCTCTCGCACGTGGCGGCGGAGAACGCGGCCATGCCTGTCGCCGAGTCGGTCGATGGCTCGGCTCCGGGAGCCTCCGAGTTTCCGATCTCCGCGATCATCGCCGACGAAGTGGCGCTGCCGACCGCCGCCCCGGTCGAGACCGTTGGTCCGGAGCATCTTCGCGCGCTGCTCGATGGGTTCGGCAGCGGCAAGGTCTCGCCGATCGTGCAGGACCCGATCGCGCCCGCCAAGGCCGCGGCAGTTGCCTCGCGGCGAAGCGTGCTGGAACTTGAGGTCTATGCGCGGCGTCTGGAACTCAAGGCCGATGCGTGCAAGTGGGCCGTACGCCGCTACGACGCCGATGCCGCGGGCGAGGGCTTCGGGCCGGTGAAAGCCGACTACAACGCGCTCCGTACCCGGGCCGACACCATGCAGCCGTGCTATCTGTGGATGATCCACAAGGACACGGTCTTCATCGCGCGCGACGACTGGGAACGTCTGGAGGCGTGCTGCCGCGCATGCGCCGAGGCGTTGCGCTGCATCGTCGATTTCCCCGATGAGTACGAGCGATCCGAGGACCTGCTCAAACTTCTGGGCGAGGCGCAGTCGGCGATCCGAGCGGCCATGTCGGCCTGCGGCGCGCACCCGCGGTGGACCGATCTGGACCAGCAGTTCCTGTTCGACTGGTGCCGCGACGAGGGCGCCCGGCGCGGCGTGTTCAACGAGTTTCTTGCGCTGGACAGTCTGGCCGACCCATCGCTGCACGCGGGGCTCCGCGCGCGGATCGCCAACGCTCGGCGGGAGATCGCTGCCGGGCGGGACGCGCAGAAGAAACTCCGCCGCGGGTTGAACACCATCCGATACCACATCGGCCAGTTGCGCGACGACGCCGAGCACGCGCAGCACCACTGGCAACGTATCGCCGAAGGCACTGCCGAAGTGCTCGCGTCGGGCGCTGCACCGTCGGACCCTGATCTCGTCTCTGCGCTCGCGCCCGTTGCCGACGACCTGCCCGCCGAGTTCGTTGAGCACGAGGGCCTGCGCTCGGTGCTGCGCTACGTCGATGACCAACTCGCCGCGGCGGATCGGGAGGATGAGAGCGCGGCAACGGCACGCCGCGAGCCGACTCCCGAGATCCTCAAGGTCCGCGAGGCGCTGCGCGGCAAGACGGTGGTGCTGATCGGCGGCAGCCCTCGCCGTCGCGCCGCGGAGATGATTGAGCGCGAGTTCGAACTGGCCAAACTCGATTGGCTGTTCTCACGAGAGCACGGGTCGATCGCGCCGTTCGAAGCGGCGATCGCGCGCCCCGAGACCCGACTGGTCATCGTGATGATCCGCTGGTCGAGCCACAGTTTCGAAGAAGTGCAGGAGATGTGTGAACGCTATGAAAAGGTGTATGTCCGCCTTCCCGGCGGTTACAACCCGGCGCAAATTGCACACCAGATTCTCGCGCAGGCTTCGGCGCAACTCGGCCTTGCTCCGCCATGATCGGGTCGGCCCGCCCGCCGGCCTGTGCCCCCACATTCGGCGCACACTCCGGATAGCACAAGACCCCCGGGCAAGCCCGGGGGTCTGAGCAAAGCGGAGAGGGGGGGATTCGAACCCCCGATAGAGTTACCCCTATACAGCATTTCCAGTGCTGCTCCTTCAGCCACTCGGACACCTCTCCGGATGTCAGGGCCGCAAGTCTACGCCTCTATCGGAGGTCTTTCCGGGAGGGATTGACCGATCCGCACCGCCCGTCGCAGCGGCCTCGGACGGTACGTTCGCCAACCCGTCCGACGAACTCGGGATCGGATGCCGGCCAATGGCGCGCTCGCAGAACCTCGCCGCGAGCATCGGGTACGCCGGCTCGGCCTGACGATTCACCACTCGTCGCCAGAGCCAGTCCAGCCCGCGCACGCCCCACCAACCATCAATCGTCGCTCGCGCCACGGCCACACCGACGAGCGCGCCGACCGCCACGTCGCTCGCCCAGTGCGCGCTGAACACGATGCGGCCAAGCCCGACAATCGCCGCGGCGGCGATGCACAGCGGCGCCAGCCGAGGGTACATTCGCGCCAGGAACCAGGCCAGGATCACCGCGAACACCGTGTGACTCGACGGCATCGACCAGAGTTCGGCACCCGCGCCCGATTCCCACGCGTGTTTCACGCCGCGTCCGGGGCCCAGCGGATACGCGCCCCACGGCCAGAGGATCGTCTCCGCATCGCCGAACTTGGGCCTTGGTCGCCCGATTCCCAGTTTCAGCGCCGAAAACGCCGCAAGGCCGACCAGCGATGCCGCAAGCAAGTCGAGCAAGCGCCGGGCGCGGGCGCGATCCGCCAGCCACACCGCCGCGGCGGTGAAAAGCAGCGAACCCGCCGCGCCGAACTGCTGCCAGGCGGACCACTCGCGCACGATGTCGCCGCGGAAGAACGACCGTGCGGCCAGGCTCCGCGCGGCCTGGTCGATCAGCGCGTCAAACGGGTGGACCAGCCAGAACACAGGCAGCGCGAGCAGCAGCGGAATCGTCCATCGGCGTCGAACCGGCGCAACCGCCCATGTCCAGAGCGGGCCGATCCAGTCCATCAGGCCGGCGACTATGACATGTCCCGCGCGGACCGGCCACGCCAGTCCGCGGTTATAGTCGATCGCCATGCGGACCGCTCGGCTGGGCATCCTGCGATTCATCCTCCGGGACGCCGCCGCGCCAAGCAACGGCGGTGCGCATGACTTGCGCCCCTGGTGCCGCCGTTGGAGCGGGGCCGGGCTCGGCCTCGTCCTGCTGTGCATGGCAGTCTATGTCCCCGGCTTGTGGAACATCCCGCCGGTCGATCGGGATGAGGCCCGATTCGCGCAGGCCTCGCGGCAGATGTGGGAGTCCGGCGATTTCATCGTGCCGCGGATCCAGGACCGGCCGCGGCTGAACAAGCCGCCACTGGTGTACTGGCTTCAGTGCGCATCGGTCGCGGCGTTCGGGGATGTGCCGGGGCGCTGGCCGAACGGAAACATCTGGGTCTTCCGCGTGCCGAGCGCGCTCTGTGCGCTGGCCAGCGTCTTGCTCACGTGGCGCATCGGCCTTCGCATGCTGGATCCGCGGGCCGCCGCGCTCGGCGCTGCGCTGCTGGCTGTGTGTCCGATGGTCGCGTGGGATGCGCACCAGGCGCGTGCAGACCAGTTGCTGCTGCTGACAGTCATCGGAGCGCAGGGGGCGTTGTGGTCGTGCTGGTCGGATGTCCGGCGCGGCCGCCGCGCCGCCACCGGCGCGTGGGTCGGCCTGTGGGTTTGGTTCGGCTTGGGCATCTTGGCCAAAGGGCCGATCACGCCGATGATCGTGATACTGACCATCGCCGCGCTCTGCTGGCATTCGCGCAGTTGTCGGTGGATCGCGGGCCTGCGGCCCGCCGTCGGCATCCCGATCGTGTGCGCGATCGTCGCGCCCTGGGTGGTCGCCGTCGGCATGCAGGTTGGCTGGTCGAACTACCTGCACATGGTCTGGGACGAGACAATCGGCCGCTCGGCGGGCGCCAAGGAAGGCCACTGGGGCCCGCCGGGCTATCACCTCGTCCTGCTGTGCGTGCTGTTCTGGCCTGGCGTGATGCTGACGGGCCTGGCGGTGCGCCGTGCGTGGAAACTGCGACGGCACGGGCCCGAGTTGTTCCTGCTCGCGTGGATCATTCCGTCGTGGCTGGTCTTCGAGATCGTGTCCACGAAACTCCCGCACTACACCATGCCGCTCTATCCCGCGGTCGCGCTGCTCTCGGCCCGTGCCGTACTCGCGGCGGACACACGCCGTCTCGCCGGCCTGCGCGAGTTTGGCACGCGCATCGGCCTGTTCCTGTGGGTCGTCATTGGCGTGGGGATCATGGCCGCGGGAATCGCGCTGCTGGAGATTCTCGCCCGTCGCGGCATCGATGTTCGCAGCGAACTTGCCGTCCTGATGTTGTGGTATCTCTTCATCGGCATGGCGATATTCTGGTCGGCGAGGTCGCTGTGGCGAGGGCGCTTCCTGCGGGCACAAGGCCACGCGCTGCTCGCGGCGGTGCTGCTGCTCATGCTGTACATGCAGACCGTGATACCTGCCGCGAACCAGTTGAGCACGCGAGTTGTCGATGAGATTGAGCGGATCGACCCGGCGGGCCTGCGCCCGCTGGGCGCGGTCGGGTATCACGAGGACAGCCTGATTTTCCTGACTCGCGGCCGGGTGGAGCGAGTCGGGGACGGCGAGTTGTCGTCTTGGATCGAGAGCCGGAGCGCCGGGGAGGAGGGGGCGCATCCGCTGGTCATCCGTCGGGTGAACCCGGGCGACCTCGATGCGCAGGTGTATCTGGCCGAGATCGAAGGCCTGAACTACTCGCGGGGCCGGTTCGAGACGGTTCAGATCGTCGACGGGGTGAAGCCATGAACCAGCCGGCGCAGAATCCTGTCGGGATTCTGCTGGTCGACAAGCCCGCCGATGCGCGAACCTCGTCGGCGCGAGTCGTCGCGGCGGTGAAGCGGCGGTTGATCGCCGCGGGCGCGCCCAAGCGCATCAAGGTCGGGCATGCCGGGACGCTGGACCCGCTGGCCTCGGGCCTGTTGGTGATCCTCATCGGGCGCGGGGCGACGCGGCTGTGCGCCGAACTGATGAGCGGCGAGAAGGAGTATGAGGCAAGGGTCGATCTGTCGCACGCCTCCGCGACCGATGACTACGAGGGCCCCCTGGAGTCCCATCCGCCGCCGGCGAGCGAGCCGATGCGCGCCGACGTTGACCGCGTGCTGGCGGGGCTCGTCGGCACGATCATGCAGCGGCCGCCGGCGTTTTCGGCGATGAAGGTCGGGGGGAAACGGGCGTACGCCGAGGCCCGGCGGGGAAACATGGTCGAACTCGCAGCGCGCCCTGTCATCGTGCGATCGATCGACGTGCTCGAATATCAGTATCCGATGATCGATGTGAGAATCCGCTGCGGGAAGGGAACATACATCCGATCGATGGCGCGGGACATCGGCCTGGCGCTCACGGGCCGCGCCGCGTGCCTTGCCGCGCTCCGGCGCACCGCCGTTGGGGCCCACCGCGTGGAGACCGCCGTGCGGCTCGATGCACTCCCCGACCAACTGATCCAGCCAGACCTGTTGCCCGTCCCCGCGCTCAGTGCGCCGGCGGATCAAACTCCCACGTGATGGAATCGGCCCGAACCTCCGCCGCGCCGCCGGGCCAGAAGAGGCGAGTGCCGGCCGTCGCCTCGCGCAGCGCTCCGGGCAGGTCGGTCTGGCGCGCGTGCAGAGCGCGACGGGTGCCATCGCGCCCGATCAACTCGACCTGCTGCACGGCGTGCTCGGCGAGGCGGCCGGCCAGAGCGATCGCATCCTCGTCTCGGGTCATGGCTCAGTTCTCATCGGCGGGGCCGTTGTCCTGCACGGCTTCGGCGCGTGCCGCGGCGGCAGGGGGTCGGCGCTCGGCGGCGGTGCCGGGCACGACGGTATCCACCCACACCTCGCTGACATCCTGCCCGTCGCAGATGCGCCGCATGCAGAGATACAGCGCGGTCGCGGCGCACCAGAAGTAACTGACGGCGAATGCGCCGCCGAGCAACGCGGGCAGCGCGCTCCAGAATCGGACAAAGCCCGAGGCCACCCCCTCCGTGCCGCCAAGGCCCGTCTCGCCGGCGATGGCCCTTTCAGCGCCTGCGCCGGCGAACACGCTCGCGGCGTGTTGCGAGAAGTGCCCGACAAGCCACACCACCGCCGCGACCACCAGCCACAGCGCCAGGAACTGCACGACGAGCACCGCCATGTACACCAGCAGACGCAGCGGTTTGGCGAAGACATAGGAGTAGGCGTGCTGCACGGAGTCGATCGCGTCGGTCCCCTCGCACGCGACCCCGGGCACGAGCATGGGTCCGCCGAGTGTCATGGCGATCATGATGACCGTGCCGATCAGCGCGCCCATGAGGAAGAAGGCCCACAACAGGCCGCCGATGACGTCGAGCACCGGGACGCTGAAAAGCACGAACCCGCCGACGGCCATGGCCAGCGCGATGCCGTAGAGCAGCGCGAGCGGGCCCATGACGCTGCCCGCGAACGAGGCCCACCGGCCAAGCGCATAGCCCACGCCCTCGGGCCACGACAGCCCGACGCCCTGGGCAAAGTCCATCGCGGCCATGCGTGAGATCGCCCCGCCCATCACGGTTGTCCACAGCAGGATGGCCGGGATGAAAAGCACGCCGACGAGCGGGTGGTCGCGCACGAGATTCCACACCGCCGAGATGAACAGCCCGTTCACCGCCTGTCCGACGTCGCCCCCGTCCAGCCGCACGACCGCGCCCAACAGCCCGCGCACGTGCGTCAGCCACTCGTGCCAAGCGGCGATCAACACGCTGCCCTCCGATCCGTCGATCAGGTCGGCCACGTGCAGCAGGACCATCAACCCGATGAGGTAGAAGAACGCCACGCCCAGACGCGACGGGCGCAGCGCGAGTGCGCCGGCCCGCAGCAGACGCGGCCACACCAGGTCGGCCGTCAGGTCCGAGAGCGTCAGCGGCGACCGCCACGATTCGGTGTTTCGTGATTCTGCCATGCGGAGCATGCTACCGCGCCGGTGCCCGCGCGTGCAAAGCGCACACCCCGCCACCGTGGATCACTTGTTCTCTTCCGCCTCCGGCTGCTCGCCCCGCGGCGGGGGCGTCACCAGCGGTGAACTGCGCATGACGCGGTCGATCAGCCGCGGCAGGCGGTCCAGCGGATACTCGCGGTACACCGCTCCGGTTCGCACGATGGCGAGAGCCGACACGCCGCTCACACCCACTTCCACCGTTTCCAGCGGCTGTCCGCCGATGTCGCGCAGCGATACGCGGGCCCCGGGCCGATAGGCCTCGGGCTCGGCCAGACGGCCCTGCGGGCGCGGTGCGCCGGCGGGACCGCCCGTGCCCGTCAGGAAGGCCAACGCCTCGTCCATCTCCTTCAGTTCCTGCTCGACAACAGGCACCTCGCTGCCCTCGCGGATCTCGATCCAGCGGTCCAGCGAACGCTTGAACACGCGCCCATCCTCCGGAACGCGCGAGGCATCCAGCCGTTCGATCACGATCATGCCGACATCGGGCGCGGCGACGGCCGTCGGGTGCGGCCACAGGTACGCCGCCGCGTCCATCGTCTGCCCGAGGTTGCGGGCGTCGATCTTGACGGTGCGTTGCCCGTCGATGAGGGCGAACATCCGCTCGCCGCGGGCGTCCGCGGCGGCCCCGATGTCCAGCGTGTGGCGGATCGGCGTGCCCTCGGGGCGGTCGATCTCGACGAGGATGCGGGCATTGGGGGCGTCAAGGCCGGTCTGCACGCCGGGGCCCGGCGCATCGTCGACGAACTCGACGATCTGTGCTTCGGCAAGCGTGGAAAGCAGTCGCCCCACGGCCGGGCCATCGGCCGGGGCCTGCACCGGCTCCCGGAGCGACCAGCGGCTGCCGATGCGGCCGAAGGCAATGGCGCGGTCCTTGTTCTCCAAGCGGATGCGCGAGGCATCGCCGCGGGCCCAGGGCATCGCGGTGCGGTCTCGCCATTGCCGGATGTTGCGGTCGCGCACCATCTGATGGAGGCGGTCATCGACGATCGCGACGGTCTTTCCCGCGCTGGTCTGGATCTCCAGCAAGCCGGTGCCGCCCAACGAGCGTTGCGCAAACCGCAGCGTGAGCGAAGTGCCATCGGCCAGCGCCAGAGTCGCGACCGTCGGCTTCTCGCCCAGATCGGGCGCCTTGGGGCCCGCGGCGACCGACCTCGCCTCGCTGAGCGCCAGCAGCAGGCCGTCGACCGTGCGGCCGGGTACGGGCCAGTCGGTCAGACGCGTGGCATCGCCCAGGCGCAGGAGCCAGTCGCCCGCGGCGTTGTCGGCACGGGTCAGGGTGTCGGCCCGCTCGTTCAACGGGTTGATCGCGATGCTCCGTACCGCCGAGGGGGAGAAGTTCAACACCAGACTGCCGACGCCCGGCCCGGAAGCGCCCCCGGCCGGGTTGGGCCCGCGCATCGCGAAGATCGCGCCGATGCCCAGGACGACCGCGACAATCAGCCAACCGATGACGGCTTTGGTGGACATGCCGAACTGTAGCGGCGGGCCCGGCGCCGGTTGCGTCGCGGAAACCGCCCGGTCCGATTTCCCAAACACCGCGGTGTGCCACAACGCGAGGCGGCCGCGGGGGTGGGGCCGTGAAACGGTGGGGGCGGTGGGTCGGATCGAGTTCGGGTAGGCTTACCACGTGCGGATCGCCCACACTTGCGCCAACTGCGGCCACGACCTGTCACGACTCTGCGCGCTGATCGACCCGGTGTACGGGCTGCCGATCGTGGTCTGCCCGCGCTGCCGCGAGGCGGTCGTTCGCACATCGATTCCCGTGCGAACCCGAGCGCGGCAGGCCAGGCGATTGGTCGTTTCGCTTGCGATGCTGGCGTTCTCGGTGCTCCTGACCACGGGGTTCGCGGGTGCGGTGATCGGCCTTTCGTCGGTGGTGTTTGAGCAATGGGTTCGCGCGCAGCGCAACTCCACGGCGCCGTGGACGCACGAGGGCTTTGTGGTCGCGGCCGCCGTCTGGGCCGGTCTTGCGTTGACCGCGGGCGTATGGACGGGCGCGATGCTCGCCCATTGGCGGTGGTGGCTGGTCCTGCCGGCGTGGGTCGCCATGCTGTTCGGCCTGATCGTTTTCGTTGAGGTCCAGCAGGTGGTCGAGTTCATCGCGCAGGTCGAGGAGATCGATGTCCTCGCACACGCGACCGGCGTGGTGGAGGGTTACTCCGGCACGTCGCGGGTGCTCATCGCTTCGCTTGTCCCCTTTGGCCTTGGGTATGCGGTGGGCCTGCCGATAGGCGCCTTCACCCGCCGCTCCGCTGCGCGGCGGATGTGGCGCAGGCGGCGTCGCATCCGGCTCCACAGGAGGAATGCATGAGCGAACAGTTCAACATGCCGCCCCCGGCCCCGCCGACCGCGCCCGGCGCGCCCGCGCCCAGCGCCCGCGGCCCGGCGGAGCAGCGCGTCTCGTTGCTCGCGGCCGACCGTGCCTGCACGCGCTGCGCATTCAACCTTGTCGGGCAGTCGATCGTGCGCGAATCGCACTACGGCCTGCTCATCATCCGCTGCCCCGAGTGCGGCACGGTCGCCTCGCTGCAGGAGTACCCGCTGCTTGGCCGCTGGGCCAACCGATGGGCCGCGCTGCTCGCGGGCCTGTGGTTCCTGGTCATCACCGCCGGGACGCTGGCCGTCGCCGGCGTGATCACGGGCTTCACGTTCGGCGTGTCGCAGAGCGCCGCCGAGCGCGTGGTGGAGACCATCAAGAGCGCCTACATCGCCCACGAGACCGCGCGGGGCACCGATCCCAATGCGATCAACTGGTGGTGGATCACCGACCCGACATGGTGGCCGGCTCAGGACAAACGCAAGATCATCGCCGATGCGGGAGGGTGGTTCGGCGCGATCCGCTGGCGCGCGTTCGCCATTTGGCTCGCCGGAGGCACAGTGCTCTTCACGTTCGCCGCGGCGTGGGCGGTGCTGATGTCGCACCGTCGCGGCGTTCGCCTCGTTCTCACTACGCTGCCGATGATCCTGTTCGCGATGCTGTTCTGGGCGCTGTCGCAGACCGGCGGGTCAACCTTCTCGAGCGTCTACGACCTTGCCGCGGGCATGCTCTGGCCGGTGGTGCTGCCGATGTCCCTGGCCTGTGCCGCGGTGTCGCTGTGCGCGGGAGTGCTCCTGGGACGTCCTCTGGCGCGGATTGTCGTTCGGGCCGCGCTGCCGCCGCGGCTGCGTGTGCCGCTGGGTTGGCTCTGGACCTGCGACGGGCTGGCGCCGCCGAAGCCGATATAAACAAAGATTATGACTCAGACTCGAATCATCATCGGAGTCCTGCCCGACCTCGCCGAGCCCCGGCCCGGGTCGCCGCGAATGGAGTGCGCGATGGCGTACGCCGATGCGATCGTGCGCGCCGGCGGAGTACCGGTCGTCCTTCCGCCGGTAGTCGAACTGATCCCGAGCCAGTTGGAACTCTGCCGCGGCGTGGTTCTGACGGGCGGCGACGATCCGCGCACGGACATGTTCGGCGAGCCGACGCACAGCATGGCCAAGCCGATGCACTCGCGCCGGCAGGAGTACGAGGTCGCCCTGCTGCGAGCGCTCGAGTCGCGGCCGGATGTGCCGGTGCTGGGCGTGTGCCTGGGCATGCAACTGATGGCGCTGTGCGCGGGCGGGAGACTGAACCAGCACCTGCCCGACGACGTGCCGACCGCCGCGGACCACGCGGGGAACGCGCAGCACGCGCTGCGGATTGAAGCGGGCGATCACGCGCTGTCGCGGTGCATGGCCGATGGAGGCGGTCAATCGTGCCCGGTCACGAGCCACCACCGTCAGGCGGTGCGCGATGCGGGACGGCTGCGGGTGGTCGCGCGTGCACCCGACGGCGTGATCGAGGCGATCGATGATCCCGCGCGGCCGTTCTATCTCGGCGTGCAGTGGCACCCGGAGCGCACGGCCCACGCCGGCGCAGGTCTGGCGCTGTTTGAAGCGCTGGTTGCCGCGGCACGCGGCGCGTGACCTTTCCCGGTCCCCTACACCGTCGCCGCGCTCTCGGCCCGCTGGTGCGCGTGCTTGCCGTCGCCGGGGAACTGCTTGACGCCGTTCTGGTCGGGCGTTCGGCCCGTGCCTTTGGCGGTGGGGCTTTTCTCCGGGATGACAAAGTCGGAGTTGGGGAGCGTCTCGGTGAGTTTCATGGCCGCGGCGGCGCCGGCGAGCATGGAGTCGTCGGCGTTTTCGTAGAGCGCGCGGAAGTGATCGTGGATCTCGACCTCGGCCAGGTCGAGGAAGTGCAACGCGGCGGTGCGGTCGCGCTCAAACTCGGCATCGCCGGTGCGGCCTGCGCCGTGCCGGGCGCGAAGGTCGGCGTCGAGTTTCGAGATCGTGCACAGCATCGCGTGCAGCAGGATGGCGACGTCGGCCAGCCGGGCCTGCACGGCCTGGCGGTCGAGGATCTTCACATCGAACTTCTTCGACATGATCTTGAACTGGTAACTGTGCTCGCGCACGAGGCGTGCGATGCGCTCGGCGGGCTCGCGCAGGTCGGCGGAGATGTTCTCGATGCGCGGCAGGGCGCGGCGGATGCCGAAGTAGACCTCCAGCCCGAGCGGGATCGCGATCTTCATGATCCGCATGTTCAGCGTGTTCCGCGCGGCCTTGCCGATGAACGCGCCGATCGACTCATCCGGCTCCTTCAGCAGGGCCTGCTTGACGCCCAGCATCTGCTCGGCCAGTTGCTTGCCGCCGTATCCGAAGATGTACGACTGCATCACTTCATTGGCGCCCTCGACGATGAGGTTGATGCGCGAGTCGCGGAAGATCCGCTCGACCTCGTTCTCGGTCATGTACGACTCGCCGCCCATGATCTGCACCGCGTCGTTGACGGCCCGCCAGCCGAACTCCGAGCAGAAGACCTTGCACATCGCCGTCTCGACCTGGATGTCGTCGTCCTTGCGGTCGAGCATGCCGGTCGTCATGTACAGAACGGCGTCCATGGCGTAGCAATACGCGGCCATGCGCGCGATGCGCAACTGCACGAGTTCCTTGTGCGCCAGCGGGGCCTGGAACTGGAACCGCGTCATGGCCCACTTGGTCGCCTGGTCGCGCGCGTGCCGCGCGCCGCCCAGCATGCCCGCCGAGAGCGTGCAGCGCCCGTAGTTCAGGCACGAGAGCGCCATCTGGAAGCCGCGACCCTCCTTGCCCAGCAGGTGCTCGCGCGGCACGCGCACGCCGTGGAAACGGATGCGGGCCTGCCACGTGCCGCGGATGCCGCACTTGCTGCGGTTCTTCTGAAAGATGTCGACGCCCGGCATGTCCGGGTGCATGACGAACGCGGAAACCTTGCCCTTGCCGTCCGGCGTTTTCTCCCGCGCCATGACGGTGAACAGGCCCGCGAGCGCGCCGCTGGTGGCCCACTTCTTCTCCCCGTAAACGACAAAGGAGTCGCCGTCGCGCTCGAAGTACGTCTCCTGCCCGCCCGCGTCGCAGCCGACGTTGGGCTCGGACAGGCAGAACGCGCTGAGCCAGTCCTTGGCCAGGTGCGGCAGCCACTTCTTCTTCTGATCCTCCGTGCCGAAGAGCATGACCGCCTTGCAGCCGATCGACTGGTGCGCCGACACCATCACCGCCGTCGAGCCGCACGCGTGGCCGATACGCTCCAGCACGCGGTTGTAACTCGTGATGCCCATGCCCAGCCCGCCAAACTCCTTCGGGATGGTCATGCCCAGCACGCCGAGGTCGAAGAGTTTGTCGACCACCCAGCGCGGGATCTCCTGATCCTGGTCGATCTTGATCGACGGGTGCTCGTTCCGCAGGTACTCATCGAGCCGCGCCAGCAACTGGTCGCACTCGGCCTGCTCCCTCGCATCGCACTGCGGGTAGGGGAAGTAGAACTCCTGCTTGATGTTGCCCCAGAACAGGTTCTTCACCGGGCCCATCTTCGCGGGCTCGGCGCCGAGCCACTCCTCCGCCTCTTCCAGCAGTTTGCGGTCCGCGGCGGAAATGCCCTTGAGATTCTTGAGGTCGGCCATGGGGGTCTCACCAAGTTCGGGACGAGATTGCAATCTGCCGACGCGGAGCGTCGGCCGCCAGTTTCACTTCTTGGCGCTCTTTTCGAAGAACGCCTCGATCGCCGCCTTTCCGGCGGGGGTCGAACGCAGCCGCACAAGTTCCCGACGTTCGACCTCCAGCGCGGCCTGCCAGCCGCCGTCGAGCCCCGCGCGGACCGCGTCCACCACCGCCAGCGCCGGCTCGGTGTGCGGCAGCGCATCGCGCAGCGCGGGCAGCGCCGCGGCGACGCGTTCGCGCGTGCCCGCGCGCCCGATCCACCGCGCCGGCGCGCCATCGCGGGTCGGCACGCCGCGGCCACGCTGGGAGACGATCCAGTTCTTGCACGTTTCGATGAGAAGTTCGGCGCTTGGCGCGATCATGTCGAACAGGCCCGCGCCGCGTGCCTCATCGAAGTTCATCGGCTTGCCGGCGGCCGTGCGCGCGATCGCATCCGCCGGGTCGATGCGCGCCGGCAGAAGGTTTGTGCCGCCCCAACCCGGACAGATCGAGAGGCCCGCCTCCGGCAGGCCGACGGGATACGGCTTGCCTGTCGGCGAGGGAGCGCCGACCAGCGCGTCGCAGTGCATGGCGATCTCCAACCCCCCGCCGAGTGCCGCGCCGTTGATGGCCGCGACCGTCGGGAAGGGCAACGCGGAGATCATCCCGAACACGCGCTGGCCATAGGCCAGATAGCGGTCCAGTTCGGTATCGCCGAGCGCCTGGATCGACCTCAGGTCCGCCCCCGCGATGAACACGCGGGAACTGGCCGAGGCGAGCACCAACCCCGCCGCACCTTTGGGCAGCGCGAGGAGGGTCGCCTCGATCCGCTGAATGAGCGGCTCGTCGAGCACGACCATGGGCGAGCCCGCCTGCTCGAGCCGAACCGCCGCGATGCCGGCGAACGGCCCGGCCGCATCGGTCTCGATCGGAAATGGAGCGGCGGTCGTCATTCGAGGGGTTCGCTGTTGCCGCATCGAATCCGCGGCTTTGCAATCATACCAACGATATCTGCAATCGCCACGAACAAACGCCGCCCAACGGGTGTCTCCGGCTCAGATGGGCCGCCCAAGGGCCGATATACCATGGGCCGAATGGGCCGGGGTCGGGCAATGTTGAACCGGAGCGGCGTCGGATGGAAGTCGTCATCGCACCACGGGTCGGGCTCGCCGGGAACTTCGCCGCGCTGGATGCGGACCGGCCATCCTCGTCGGTGTACTTCGCATCGGTGATCAACGCCGATTCCCGCCTGAGCGGCAAGGTGCTGGATGTCGGGTGCGGAAAGTCCGGCCCAACCGTGCCCGCGTATGCCACGACGCTGCGTCGCGCTGCGCAGATCGACGGGATCGACCCTTTTCCCGAGGTCAAGGAGAACCCGCTGCTCACGCGGTCGTGGGTCGGCGGGCTCGAGGATGTGCCCGAGATCCCGTCGAACGAGTACGACGCCGTGGTGTCGTTCTTCGTGGCCGAGCACGTCGCGAATCCCGCCGCGTTTCTGGCCGCGGTTCACCGCGTGCTCAAGCCCGGCGGCGTGTTCTATGCCTGCACGCCGCACAGCCAGCACCCGTTCGCCTGGTGCGTGCGTCTGATCGAGACATTGAACCTGAAGGGCAAGATGGAGGACGTCGCGCAGCGCGGCTGGAACCGCTACCCGGCGTACTACCGCCTGAACTCACGACGGTCGGTGTTGCGGGCGGCGCGAGGTTTGAACTTCGCTCGCGCCGAGTTTCACTATCACCCGTGCGTGCAGTGGGACGAGAACTTCCCGCGGGCGCTTCGGTTTGTGCCGCGGCTCTTCGACCGCGTGATCGGTGTGCACGTCACAGCGGTGGCGCAGCAGTTGATGTTCAAACTGGAAAAAGCCTGATTCTCAGCCGCGGCGGGCGCGCTTGGGGTCGAATGCCTCGCGCAGCCCTTCGCCGACGAAGTTCAGCGCGAGCAATGTGGTCCCGAGCAGCAGGCAGGGGAACAGCAGCAACCACCAGTGCGAGCGATAGGGGTTGAGTTCGGTCAGCCCTTCGGCCGCGAGGTTGCCCCACGAGGGCATCGGCGGCTTGACGCCGATGCCGAGGAAACTGAGGAACGACTCCTGCAGGATCGCCTGCGGCACCGTGAGCGTGGCGTAGACGATGATCGGGCCAAGGATGTTCGGCAGCAGATGCCGCACGAAGATGCCGGTGGTTCCGACGCCCGTCGCCCGCGCGGCCTCGATGAACGGCTGGGCCTTGAGCGAGAGCACCTGTCCGCGGATCACGCGCGCCATCGTGAGCCACGACACTCCGCCGATCGCCACGAACAGCGTGACGATGCTGATCGCCTGCCGTTGTGAGGGCGTGATCTCCCGCGCGGGCACGGCCGCGATGGCCCGCAGGCGCAGGGCATTCAGCGCATCATCGGTTCGTGCAGATGGGTCCAGCGCTGATGCCTCGCGCTCGACCCACTCGGCCCGAGCCTTGGTCGCCTGCGAGGTGATGCGGGCCTGGTAGTTGTCCACGACGGCGTCCGCCGCGACGGCGAGCAGCACGACCAGCAGCACGTACGGCAGGCCGTAGAGGATGTCGACGATCCGCATGAGCACGGCGTCGGTTCTGCCGCCGACATAGCCTGCGATCGCGCCGTACAGCGTGCCGACCAGCACCGAGAGCAGCGCGGCCGACAGGCCGATGGTGAGCGAGATACCCCCCCCGGCGAGGCATCGCACGAACAGATCGCGCCCGAGGATGTCGGTGCCGAGGACGTAGAAGGGCCGCGCGCGCCGGAGATCTTCGTCGGCGATGGCGGATGGGGCATCGGGGGTTGCGCCGGCGCGTCGCCGCGTGACCTCGACGAACCGCCGGAGCGTGTCGTCGGGCAGCGACTCGGGGTCGAGGTCGGCCGGCACGTCCGGCCGGTAGAGCCAACTGGGCGGCAGGTGGCGGCCGTGCCGGTCCTGCGAGGCGTAGCGCGGCGACTCATCGACCCGGCCGAGCGTGTACGGCATCGAGCCCAGGCAGGCGAGCAACATGGCCACCAGAAAAACAATGCCCGCCACGCCCAGCCACGAGCGCGTCAGCGGGTTGTCGCGTGCCGGCGGCGGCGCCATCAGCGCCGGGATGGTGCGCTCGTTCATCGGGCGAGCATAGGCCCGCGATCGTTCAGCACGGCGCGAACCACGCGCTCAGGAATGCGAAGATGTCCGGCACATCGTTCCCGTTCATGCCGTCAATGTCGGCCGAAGGAAGACCGGCGAACCACGCGCTCAGGAACGCGAAGATGTCGTTCACCGCCACCACGCCGTCCTGATCGAAGTCGCCCGGGCAGTACGGCACCGTCCCGGTCCCCACGAACGAGCCCGAGATGGTGAGCGAACCCAGGGTCGGGTTCGCCGGGTCGATCGGCCCGCTGATGTTGATCGATCCCGAAAGCGTTGCCACGCGGTTGCTGACGGTCACCGTTCCGGGCATGCTGTTGGCGTTCTGCGTGCCGGTGTCGGCGAGGTTGAACGCCCCGTTGCACGCCAGAGGCGGCGTCTGGTTTTGCAGCAGCGTGCAGACGATGCCCGTCGCGGTGTAGGACGCGTTGCCGCGAGAATCAGCCGGAACGTCTGTGAACGTGAAGGCGTTGCCCGTGATGGCGACGGGTCCGACGGGTGTCCCGACGTTCGCGTACTCCACCCCGACGCCCGTCGCGTTCAC
Organism: Phycisphaeraceae bacterium; assembly: GCA_019636495.1. Classification (GTDB taxonomy): domain Bacteria; phylum Planctomycetota; class Phycisphaerae; order Phycisphaerales; family UBA1924; genus JAHBXL01. The sequence goes on from JAHBXL010000001.1 coordinate 214,878, forward strand.
CGTCAATCGGCCGACCTCGATGAACACGATGTAGCGCAGCACCAGGTCCAGCGACTCGGTTGCCATGAAGTCAAAGTCGTGCAGTTCGATACTGCTCGGCGCGCTCGCGGCGTTGAGTTTCACGCGGATGTAGCCCGTCACCGGCGACGTGTCCGTCCCGGTCACGCCGTTGACCGTCAGCGATGCCGTGACGCTCGACTGCGCCTGGTTGAGCACGATGTTGAACGCGGGTTCGGCCGCGGCCGTTCCCGCACAGACAGCGATGCCTGCCGCGGCGACAATCAGACGTTCCAGGCGCATTGAAAATCCTCCATCGATTCGGCCGCCGCGGGCCGTTCGCACGGCCCGGGCATGGGGTCCCCTCCGACACCCAATATACCACATGCGGATCGATTTTCCTCGTAGGGAATGAGCGAAGTTGCCTGTCTTGACAGTTGGCCGGCCCGCCCACCCTATGGCCGCCTCCAGGAAGCCAGATGCGGCTGCACGCGGGCGTGCTGGGGGGGCGAATCCGGGGTCGGCCGCACCCACAGGATGGTTTCCGCCGCCGCGTGGGCGTGTTTGACCATCGCCAGGCAGATCACCGCTCCGGAGAGCATGGGGCTCACGGCCGAGGAGGTGACCGCCCCAATTGCTTGGCCGGCCGGATCGGCCAGCACGTGCGAACCGGTGACAGGCTGCGGCGCATCTGCCGGGGTATCGAGCCGGAGAGCGACCAGTTGCTGTTTGGGGTGTCCGAGCGACTCCATTCGCGCGACCACTTCCTGTCCGAGGTAGCAGCCCTTCTTGAAACTCACCCGGTCGAGCAGGGTTTCGCGGCCGGTCTCGTGCGGGAGTGAGGTTGGTCCGAAGTCCACGTTGTAGAGCGGGGTGCCTGCTTCGAGTCGCGCGACATTGAACGCGTGCCAGCCGATGCGCCGTGCGCGTCGCGGGCCGGGCGCGGGCTCGGCCAGCGCGCCATCAGGGCGATCGGGCACCGGCGGCAGATCGGAGATGGCTTCGTAGATCGCGCGCGCATCCGAAGCGGCGGCGATGATCGTGAGCCCGATCTCGCCCGTCGTGTCGGTGCGCGTAACGAGCGTGCACCGCGGGCCCGCGGGCGTCGCGACCCTGGCGGCGCACGCTCGATCGCGCTCGAGATCCAGCACGGCGTCTGCGCCGACGGGGCAGTGTGCCGCCAGTGCCGCGCACGCCGCGGGGCCGTGTACTTGCACCATGTGCGTTCGCTCGCTCAGGTCCTCGATCTCGACGTCGTCAGCGATGACAAACGCCGAGAGAGTTTCCACGGTTCGTTGCGCGGCGTGAACATCCACGACGAGCAGCGAGCACGCGGCATCGCCCGTGATCGCGGGCAGGGCTCCCGGGGGCAGTTCGATGATCTCCAAGTCCGCGTCGATGCGGCCCTTGCGGTTCAGCCAGAAGCCGCGACGGATTGACCACTCTCCCATGCCGCGAACATCCTGCGTGATCATGCGTTGCAGGAAGGCGTGCCGGTCGGCCCCGCGAACGACGACCACGCCACGGTGGGGGCAATCCAGAGCCGCCGCGCCGGTGCGGATCGCGGCATATTCGAGCGCGAACGGCGCGAAGCCGATGGCGATGTGAACGCCCGCTTGCTCCGGGCCGTAGGCAAGGCCCGGCGCCCCCGCCGCGGCGTACAACTCCAGCATTGGCGACATTCTGGCCATTTCGCGGGAGGGTAGCATGCGTCGCGGGTGGCGCGGACGGCCCCCGCGCAGGCCGGATAGGCTTGGTCCGTGCTTTGGCTCCGCGGCCGCTTCGGCCGGCGGCCGGCCAGCGAGCAAGCGTCGATAAGGAGAGCCTTCGTGGCCAAACTGAACGTCGATTTGTTGAAGCGTCTGTGCGAGACACCCGGAGTTCCGGGGCGCGAGGAGCGAGTCCGGGCGTTGATCCAGAAAGAGATCAAGGGCCTGTTCGACGATGTTCGAACGGACGCGATGGGGAGTCTGATCTGTCGGCGTGATCCGCGTGGAAGGAAGAGCAAGAAGGGCGCGAGCGGCAGGCCGACACGTGTACTGATCCTCTGCCACATGGACGAGATCGGCTTCTACGTCAAGGGCGTCGATGAGAAGGGGTTCGTGCGTCTCCAGAACGCGGGCGGGTTCGACACACGAAACCTGTTCAGCCGGCGCGTGCTGGTCTGCACGGAGAGCGGGGATTTCAAGGGGGTGATGAACCCCGGCGGTCGGCCCATTCACATCGCGACCGAGGAGGACAAGAAGAAGATCCCCGAGGTCAAGGAGTTTTTTGTCGATCTGGGCATGAAGGCCGACAAGGTGAAGAAGACCGTCAAGGTCGGCGACTTTGTCGTGATGGATGAACCGGCGATCGAAGTGGGGGACAAGTTCGTCTCCAAGGCGCTGGACAACCGGGTGGCGTGCTGGCTGGGGATCGAATCGATCCGGGCGATCGACGATGCGAACGCGGCGCACGATTGCGAGATCTATGTCGCGTTCACAGTGCAGGAAGAGGTCGGCCTTCGCGGGGCGCACACTTCGAGTTTCGGCGTGGAACCCGACATCGGCGTGGGGATCGACACGACCCTGGCCTGTGACACGCCGGGCGTGCCGGAGGACGAATGCGTGAGCGTGCATGGCAAGGGCGTGGTGCTGCACGTGATGGACTCGTCGTTTATCTCCGATTACCGGCTCATCCGCGAGTTTGAGGCGCTGGCCGAGAAGCGGGGCATCCCGTCGCAGCGGTCGATCCTCGCTCGTGGCGGGCAGGACGGCGCGGCAGCGCAGCAGGCCCGCGCGGGCGCTCGCGCCGTCGGCATCACGGTCGGCACGCGGTACATCCACACCGTCACCGAGATGATCGACAAGGGCGACCTGGGCGCGGCGCGCGACCTGCTCGCGGCGTGGCTGCCGACGGTTCACTGAGCAACAACGCGGCGCGGTCGACGCGTTCGCGGCACGGAGATTCGGCATGAAACTGCTCGAAGGACGCACCGGCCTGATCGTCGGCATCGCCAACGACCGCTCGTACGCGTGGTACATCGCCGAGGCGCTCATCGCCGCGGGCGCGCGATGCGCTTTCACGCACCTTCCCGGCGAAAAGAACGAGCGCCGGACCCGGCGCGCGGTCGAGGAACTGGGCGTCAAGGACCCGTGGCTTTTCCCCATGGACGCATCGAAGGAAGAGGATCTCGACGCCGCGTTCGGAAAGTATGCCGAGTCGTTCGAGAAGATGAACTTCCTCGTCCACTCGATCGCCTTCGCCGATCGCGAGTGGCTTGCGCCGGGCAAGTTCGTCGATACGCCGCGGCAGGCGTATCTCTCGGCGGTCGATATCTCGGCGTACACGCTCGTGGGCATGTGCCGCCGGGCAAGGCCGTTGCTGGCCCGCGGCGCTGCGCCCGGCGGTGGCGGCGCGGCGGTCATGGCCATGTCGTACTACGGGGGCGAGAAGGTCGTGCCGGGGTACAACGTCATGGGCGTCGCCAAGGCCGCATTGGAATGCTCGGCGCGCTACCTCGCGTGGGAACTGGGCACCGAGGGCATCCGTGTGAACGTGATTTCCGGCGGCTATCTGCGGACCCTCGCCTCGTCGGCGGTCGGCGGCGTTTCGGAGATGGAGGAAGGCGTGCCCAGGCGTGCCCCGTTGCGGCGGAATGTCGAGGGCGGGGATGTGGGTCGGACCGCGGTCTATCTCGCCAGCGACCTGTCCTCGGGCGTCACGGGCGAGACCATTTACGTCGATTGCGGCGTGAACACCGTGGGGCTGTGACGGCGGCGCTGCGGTTCGGAGCGGGTGCCGGCAGCCGATAACCCGTCGTTTCTTCGGCACGACTGCACGCTTTGCGGTCGCGCGGCCGATGCTCTTGGCATGAGCACGCTCGGTACAGGCGTCGCCCAGTCGGTCGCCGGCATCTCGCAGGCCGAGCACAAGGCCGTGCGCGATGCCGAGCGGGCCCGCCCGCAGCCGCGACAGACCCGCGCAGAACGCCTGCTCCGCGGCGAGGACGAGGTCGAACTCAACCAGGCGCAGACCGATGAAGCGGTTCGCAGCCTGAAAGACAACACCGACCAGGAAACCGATCTCGACCGCCGCAAGCAGGACCACTACCGGCCCGCGGGCAACGCCCCGGAGCATCCGCCGCGGATTGACGTGCAAGGGTGACCGCCCGTGCTACGCCGCCTCGGCCCGCACGCTGCGGCGCCGGTCCTCGTCGCGTGCGAGTTCTTCCAGCACTTCCGCCAGCACCTTGCAATCCTGCTCGCGCTGCGCCAGCCAGCCCGAGTGTCGCAGGTCGTCCAGCAGGTCGTCTCGCAGATAGTGAGCGCTGTCCGCCGGGGTCGTGCCCCAGAGCAGCACGAGGCCCGCGGCGACGCGCCCCAGCGTCAGGCCGTTGGGCGCGCCCATTTCGATCTCGCTCTGAATGAACGCCAACGGGTCGATCGGGCATGCACGGCCATCGGCACGCAGCATGTCGCGAGCGCGGCGGAAGGTCGTCATCGCGGCACGGTCCTCGAAGGCCGCGATCTGTGTCGCGCCCAGCCGCAGCGCGGCCTCGGGTTCGTCGTCGAGGAAGCCCGCGGCGAGTTGCGCCAGACGGCAGCGTTCGTGGTGGATCGGCGGCGTGCCGGGCTGGGCCTGCCAGGCCGTGAGCCAGGCGGAGAGCACGCGCGCCGCGCTGCGGGCGGCGGGCGGAACGGACGTTTCATTTCGGTCCGCCGCGGCGGCCAGATCCTCGAGCGTGCCCGCGAGGCGCAGCATGGCGACTTCGACGGCGGAGCGGGCCGTTTCGTTGTCGAGCGCACCGCCGCGGATCACCGATCGGATGCCGCCGGGCCTTCGGGCCGGGCCGGCGCCGAGCGCAGCGCCGAGCACGATGATGTCTGCCGCGAGCCGCGCATGCAGCGGGTCGGCAAAGTCACACTGCTCGAGCCGAATGACGCCGGGATCGAGCCGCACGGGGAACGACTGCGCGTACCCGGGCGAGGTGGGCGCAGCCCAATCCTTCCACGCGGCGTGGAACTCGCCGTGTTCGGGCACGAACACCGCGGCCGCGCCGGAGCCGCCGCGGCCCTCGGGCTCGCGGCGAACAAGGGCATCGAAGGCGGCGGCATCATGGGGTGCATCGGCCATCAGGCCCGCCGGGGCACGCACCCATTCGACCGCCAGGCCCGGCGCAAGGCCGGAAGCGCCGACGGCGCAGAGCCGCTCGTGGTCGCGGTGGGAGAGGTCCAGCCCGATGCGGATCGCCCGCGGCGTGAGTTTCAGGCCGGCGTTGTCGGCCATCTCCCTCATGCGGCGGCGGGCGGTTTGCACCGACCGCGCCGGCACGCCGGAAAGTTCCATGACCGTGGCGAGAACGTTGTCGGTCGTCAGCGAGGCGGCCAACCCTCGCGGCACGCGCACGCGGCCGCGACCGGCTGCCGCGGTGATGGCAGGCCCGCGGGTGGTCCACAGGTGGGCGGCACCGACCCCAGCGCCAATGAGCCACACGCCCAGCGGCAGGCCGAGCCAGGGGCTCTCCAGCCAGGTGGCGCCCAGCACATAGGCGGTGCTGGCGAGGGCGCACCCGCAAAGAGTGGTGACTGTTCTGGGACCGAAACCGGGAACCTGAAGGGGGACCGCGCCATCGTCGCTGTGAACGGAGTGATTCATGGCCCGGGGAATCGGTCGGCGGTAGTTGGCGGGTGAGGCCGTCGAGGCGGGGTGGTCGGCGAGCGCGGGACATTGCGCTGGACGTGCCGGACGAACGGGCGCGGCGCGGCGGCGGCGGGGGGGCGAGAGCGCAGGGTGTGCGCGGTCGCGCCGGTTTCCGGACCGATTCGCGGGACGCGGGCGTTGGATGGCGGTACACTGGCTGGTTTCACACCTTGCGCGGGAACGACCATGCAGAACAAGTTTGGGCTCAAGGACTTCGTGCTGCTCGTGCTCGTCATCGGGATCGGGCTGCTGGTGCTGCTGGCGATCTTCCAGGAAGATCGCCGGTGGGACAGCGTTCGGTCGCTGGATACACGCATCCGCGAGCAGGAGCGGTTGCTGAGCCGGCTGGAGGGCGCGACGCAGGAGAACGCCGAGGCCGTCGCGCAGGCGGTTCAGGAGATCGCGGAGCGTCTGGACGAACTGGCGATGCTGAGCGCGAGGCTGTCGGCCGATGGCGCTGCCCCCCTGAGCGAAGAGGAGCGCGCCCGGATCGAGGCATTGCGGCAGCAGCCCGGATCGACCCAGCCGCGGGCTTCGGCGGGCGGGCGCGATGAATCGTGGGCCCGGCCCGGCGCGAAGGTGCAGTGGCAGCCGACGCTGGTGTATGCCAACGACCCGCGATCGCAACCGAACTTCACGCCGGGGGGCGAACTGACGGAGATCTACGAGGCGCAACTCTCGCGGCTGACGCCCTACATCTCGTCGGACGTGTACGCGCGGCGCATACAGGAACTGACACTGGGCTCGCTGGGCATCTATGACCCCGTCACCCTGAAGATGCGTGGGCAGGTGGCCGAGGCCTGGCAGGTCGACCCCGAGGGCATGTGGATGCGGGCACGCATCCGGGCCAACGCGCGATTCAGCGACGGCGTGCCGATCACCGCGGAGGACATCCGGTGGACCTTCCATGACTACGTGATGAACGAGCAGATCGAGGCGGAGCGTTCGCGCTCGACCCTGCGCGACTCGATCGAGCGCGTCGAGGTGATCGATCCCAGGACGGTCGAGTTTCACTTCACGCAGCGGCTGTTCCTGAACGTCGACAACGCGCTGGGGCTGTTCATCCTGCCCAAGCACGTGTACTCGCAGTTCACCGCGGCGCAGATCAACCGGGCCACCGGCCTGCTGGTGGGTTCCGGCCCGTTCAAACTCAAGGACTTCGACCCCGACCGCCAGTGGACACCGCCGGCCGACGTGGTGATGGAGCGCAACGAGCAGTACTGGGGCCCCAAGCCCGCGATGGCGGGCCTGCGCATCAAGGCCATCAACGACGAAATCCCGAGGCTCAACGCGTTCAAGAAGGGCGAGGGCGACATCATCACCCCCGCCGCGACGCAGTTTGTCAGCATGACCCAGGACCCGCAGTGGAAGGATCGGGCGCAGTACCTCAAGTGGGTCAACATGCGGTCGGGGTACTCGTTCATCTGCTGGAACTGCGGCGAGCGGAACGGGAAACTGACGCCGTTCCATGATGTCCGCGTCCGGCGCGCGATGACGCACATCATCGACCGCGAGAAGATGATCCGCGACATTTGGCGCGGCGTGGGCGAGGTCGCCAAGGGCAACATGCCGCTGGGCACCGCCGGCGCGAACCCGGACATCCGGCCATGGCCCTTTGACCCCGAGCGGGCCCGGCAGTTGTTCAAGGAAGCGGGCTGGGAAGACCGCAACGGCAACGGCGTGCTCGAGGACGCAGCGGGCAACGAGTTCGAGTTCGAGTTCTCGTACGCCAGCGGCGGGGAAATCTCGGAGAAGATCGCGCGGTTCGTGGTCGATTCGTGCGCCGCGGCGGGGATCCGGGTGCGGCTGCGCCCGGCGGACTGGTCGGTGTACCAGGACTACATGAAGACACGGGACTTCGACGCGATCACGCTCGGCTGGGGCGCGAGCGCGCCCGAGAGCGACCCGAAGCAGATCTTTCATTCCGACTCGATCCGGAACCAGGGCGACAACTTCGCGCAGTGGGCCAACGCCGAGGCCGACCGGCTGATCGACGAGGGGCGGCGCGAGATGGACGACGACAAGAGGGCCGCGATCTGGCGGCAACTCGAGCGCGTTCTTCACGAGGAGGGGCCGTACACGTTTGTTCGCGTGCCGCCGTGGCTCCGCATCGTCGGGCAGGAGATCGGGAACGTCCACACCTATCCCAAGGGCATCGAGCACCCCGAGTTCTTCCGTTCGGCCGGTGCAGCGCCGATGCGCGGCAACTGACCCGCGCTGATCGACAGTTCGCCCTCCTCAAGCCGCCGCGGCGGAGCACCACATGGTCACCTACATCCTCAGGCGACTGTTGTTGATGATCCCGACGTTGATCGGCATCACCTTCGTGGTGTTCATGCTGATCGCGCTCTCGCCGGGCGGGATCGGCGCGGGCCTGCTGGTGAGCGGCGGGGCGATGCAGAGCCAGTCGCAGATCGCGATCCAGAAGGCCAAACTCGAGGACCGGTACGGCCTGAACGAGCCGGCAATCGTGCAGTACGGGCGATGGCTGGGACGCGTCAGCCCGATCAAGTTCGGTCGGCGCGACCTGGTCAGCCCGAGCGGCGAACTGATCACGCGCCCGCGACCCGTTCCCACCCCCGCGGTGTGGAGGTGGTTCGCCGATGAACTGCCCCGGGCGACGCCGCTCGCGCCCGAGTGGGCGGCCGAGCGCTTCGGCGACAAGCCGGACGACGAGAAGGCCCGTGCCTTCAGGCGCATCGAGGGAGACTATGTCGAGGCGCGTGCGCGGGTCGTCGCGGCCCAGGCGATGCTGGCCGACGCCCTGAAGACCTATGCCGAGGAACTGGGCGATGGTTCGCTGCTGAACTCGAAGCGCGAGGCACGCATCGGCGCCATCGAACGCACCACGCCCGACCGCACGCTCAAGTCGTTCGCCGAAGTCGAGAGGCACGGGCGAGCCGCGATCGACGCATACGGCGCGGCGGCGCAGGCCCGCCTTCGATACATCGCCGCCATGGGCCACGCGCCCTTTCCGCAGGCGGGCGTCGGCATCATCCCCGGCGTCGTCAGCATCGCGTGGCCCGATCTGGGCATCGCCTTCAGCCGCGGCAGGCCGGTGATCAATCTGATCGCCGAGGCCCTGCCCGTCACGCTCATGCTCAACCTGATCGCGTTCCCGATCATCTACCTGGTGGCCATCCCCAGCGGCATGGCCGCGGCGACGCGCAAGGGGACGTTTGTCGACGTGGGGCTTGGCGGTCTGTACCTGGCGTTGTTCTCGATCCCCGCGGTGCTGGCGGGCGTGCTGCTGCAGGGGTTCATGGCCAATCCGGACTACCTGAACGCGTTCCCGACGGCGGGCCTTTCGAGCAAGGGGCACGATGCGTTCCGCATGCTGCCGGGGACGGACTTCACCGGCGCGTGGCACCGCGGCTGGCTGATGGACCGCGTGTGGCACATCGTGCTGCCGGTGGCGTGCCTGGTCTACGCGTCGTTCGCGGTCATCAGCAAGCAGACCCGCGCCGCGATGCTGGAGAACTTCAATGCCGACTACGTACGCACCGCCAAGGCCAAGGGCGTCGCGCCGCGCGACGTTATCCTGCGGCACGTCTTCCGCAACTCGCTGCTGCCGCTGATCACCATGGCCGTGACGATCTTCCCCGCGATGCTCGCCGGGAGCGTCGTCATCGAGAAAATCTTCACGGTGCCGGGGATGGGCCTGCTGCTCATCGAGGCCATCAACCTGCGCGACCGCGAACTGATCCTGGCCAACGCCGCGATGATCGCGGTCGTCAACCTGTGCGCGCTTCTGCTTGCCGACATTCTGTACGCGCTGGCCGACCCGCGCATCACCTACCGCTGATACCTGTTGCAACGACCAATGCCCGAAACGCCCCGCCCCAATCCCGCCGCGCCGATCGAAGCCGTCACCGGCGTGCAACTGGCACGCGGCATCGGCGTGCAGCCGGCCAAGGGCTTCTGGGCCGAGGCCTGGTCGCAGGTGGTGCGTCGGCCCGCCGCGCTGCTGGCGCTCTGCTGGCTGGCGGTGGTCGCGTTCTTTGCGGTGTTCGCGCCGGTTCTGGCGAGCGGGCACCCGATCGCCGCCGTGCCAGCGACCTTCACCGGGTCATGGGTTTCGGCTGATTTCTGGCGGACGGCGGAGTTTCCGCTGTGGCGGTTCCTTGCCGCGCTGGACCTGGTCCTGATCGTCTGGGTCTTTGTGGGCGTTCCCTACATCATGATCGGCCGGGCGGATCGGCGGGCGCATCGGCTGGGCTATGCGCTGGCCGGGCTTATCGTCGCCATCGCGATTCTCAGTCTTTCCACAGTCGTGAAGGGCCGGCTGGATTCCATGGCGACGGACGCTGGCCGCGAGTCGATCCGGCTGCTGGCCGAGGGCAAGACGCCCCCGCCGATCACGTCGGATTGGCGCATGGTGTCGCGGTGGCCGCAGGCGGGGCTGATCGTCGGCGTGCCGGTGGGCGCGCTGGTCGCCGCGGTCGCGGCGCTGGCCCCGTGGGGCCGGCGCAAGCCTCGGATCATCGTGTGCGCGGTCGCGGCGGTGGCGAGCGTGTGGGCCGTCTCGGCGCGGTGGTCGCCGCCGCTGGCGAGGTTTGACTACGCGCAGCGCGAGATGCAGGGCAGCATCAAGGCGACGTACACGGTCATCCCGTGGTCTCCCAATCAGCGGTTCAGCGAACTGTCGCGCAAGCCGCCGGGTTCGGAGTTCTCGCGGGTGATGAACATCGCCGCGCCGACGCCGGTGGCGGGCCGCACGTTCATGATGGGCACGGACGCCTTCGGGGCCGACGTGCTGGCACAGGTGCTGCACGCGTGCCGGCTTTCGATCTCGATCGGCGTGGTCTCGACGGGCATCGCCCTGCTCATCGGCGTGACGATGGGCGCGCTGATGGGCTACTTCGGCGGATGGGTGGACCTGCTGCTGTACCGCATCGTCGAGGTCTTCATGGCGGTGCCGGTGCTGTTCCTGCTCATCGTCGCCGTCGCCGTGCTGCCCGATGAGTTCAAGACCACGTACGTCATCATGGGGATCATCGGGTGCTTCACGTGGACGGGCATGGCGAGGTTCACGCGCGCCGAGTTCCTCAAACTCCGGAACCAGGACTTCGTGCAGGCGGCGCAGGCCAGCGGGCTCCCGCTGCGATCAATCCTCTTCAAGCACATCCTGCCCAATGGCGTTGCGCCGGTGCTGGTGGACACCTCGTTCGCGGTCGCCGCGGCGATCTCCATCGAGGCCGTGCTGTCGTACCTCGGCCTCGGCCCGGTGGACAGCCCCTCGTGGGGCAAGTTGCTCTCGATGGCCGTGAGCCAGGAGGGCGAGTTCAAGTGGTGGCTGGCGGTGTTCCCCGGCGCGGCGATCTTCCTCACCGTGCTGTCATACAACTTCCTCGGCGAAGCGCTGCGCGACGCCATCGACCCCAAACTGAAGAAGGCCCGCGTCTGACCGCGCGCCCCCGCACACGCTCATGCACCACACCCGCGGACCCATATTCGACGACAGTTCCGCCGCGGCAACGCCCGCCGCGGCTCCCGCATCGCGGAAGATTCACAAGTCGCTCAATGAGAGCGAGCCGCTGCTGCGCGTGGACAACCTTGCCGTGAGTTTCGACAACGGCTCAGGCCCGCGCATCCAGGCGGTGGACGGCGTCCGCATGAGCCTCTATCCGCGGCAGACGCTGGCGGTCGTGGGCGAGTCGGGGTGTGGCAAGTCCGTCACGGCGATGAGCATGATGCACCTTGTGCCGCGCCCCCCGGGCCGGTTTGACCGCGGGCGCGCGATGTTCCAGACCGATGCGGGTCCGCGCGACCTGCTGATGATGAGCGAGCGCGAGATCCGCACGGTCCGCGGCAACGAGATCGCGATGATCTTCCAGGAGCCGATGACCTCGCTCAACCCGGTGTACACCATCGGCGACCAGATCATGGAGGCGATCCTCCTGCACCAGCGCGTGACCTTCAGTGAGGCAACGCGCATCGCCATCGATTCTCTGCTGTCCGTGGGGATCAAGGACGCCGAGGCTCGGCTCCGCGCCTATCCGCACCAGTTTTCAGGCGGCATGCGGCAGCGTGTGATGATCGCCATGGCGCTGGCCTGCCAGCCCAAGTTGCTGCTCGCCGACGAGCCGACCACCGCGCTGGACGTGACCATCCAGGCGCAGATTCTCGAACTCTTGCGCGACCTGCAGCGCACGCGGCAGATGGGCATGATGCTGATCACCCATGACCTGGGTGTCGTCGCGGAGAATGCGGACGTCGTGTGCGTCATGTACGCCGGACGCGTCGTCGAGTACGCCAACGTGTTCGAGTTGTTCGGCAACCCGATGCACCCCTACACCCGCGGCCTGTTCGCCAGCATCCCGAAAGTCGGCGAGTTGCGCGACCGGCTGGTCACCATCGCCGACGTGATCGACAACCCCGAGGCCTTCCGCTCATTGCCCGGAGCGGAGCAGGGGGTGCGGCCGTGGTGGCCATGGCACGAGCCCCCGGCCGATCTCACCGCGCGGAACGAACCGGCCGGCGATTACTACCTGCAGGAAGTGAAGCCCGAGCACTGGGTGGGCGTGTGGCGGACCAAGGCCGTGCAGGAGCACGAAAGCCGCCCTCCGGACCTGGCGTACCGGATCGCGGATGATCCTTCGCGAGCGGCGTCGGCTCCCTGAAAGCCCACGAGATTTCCACATTCGTGGCTTGACTCCGTCCGTGGGTCAGGTGCAGCCACGGGGTCCGGTCGCTCCGACTTTGGGTCCTGTGACTGTAAAGCACTGTGGAACAATGCGTTACAATCGAGTCGGCCACTGTCGATTGTTCGACCGCACGCCGCCCGGCCGGTCAAGTCGATCCGAGGCTTTTCCACATGATCTCCCCAGCACTGGGTGTCTCGCCAATCGAGCCGTCAAGCCGATGGAAACTGAAAGCCCATGCGCGCTGTAATCGTGGTTGACCGTTGGATGGCCGGTCGTGAGACAGGGATGCTCTCGCGCCTTGAGATCGGCCTTGCCGATGAGGGCTATCGCGTTGTGCGTGCCATGCCGGTTGCAGCGCTTGGCGGCGAACAGGGTGGCGTGTATTCAACCGTCGCGGGCTACGTGGACACCGGACTGGGCTTCACGCTGCCGCGCCGAGTCGGCGTGCTGGTCGAGACGCTGGATGCGCTGGCGACCAAGCAGGGCGACAAGGGGGGCGTGTCGGTCGTACATGGCTTTGGGGCGCGGGCCTGGCCGGTGGCGGTGGAACTCGCACGCCAGACGGGTGCTGCGCTGGTTCTCGAGATCGACCGCACAGCATTGATCGCCGATGCCGGGCGCCTGGCAGATGTTGCGGCGGCCAAGGAGGCCGAGGCGGGTCCGACTCCGTATTTTCTGTGCGCCGCCGAACCCCTCCGGGCGATGCTGTCGGCGCGAGTGTCCGGAGCGCGGTCTTCGCTGGCACGCTGGGGGGTGTATGTTCCGCCGGCGCGCAGGGCCCGCGCCGAGGTGCGCGCCGTGGCGATGTTCGTCGAACGCGGCGACTCACGCGGCGCGGCGGCCGCGCTCGAAGCACTGGCAAGGGTGGCCGCGGACGAGCCGACGCTCATGATCTTCGCTCATATCCAGGACGATCGGAACGCGCCCTACTGGAAAGTGGCGCGGCGCCTCAACCTGTTGGATCGTCTGTCGCTCTCGCCCGACATGGAATCCCGCCGCGAACCGGCGTTGCAGATGGATGCCATGCTGCTGCCCGATGCGAGCGGCACGGCGCACTCGATCGCGCTGGACGCGATGGCCGCGGGCATGGCGGTGCTCGCCGCGCCGGACGAGAGGGTCGAGTACCTTCGCGGCGGGCAGACCGCGCGGATCGTGCTCCGCGCCGATGCGAGAGATTGGGAAGATGCGGTCCGCGACAGTGTGTTGGATGCACCCCGGTGGGGGGTGCTGGGCGCGACAGCCCGCGAGTATGTGCGTGCCGCGCACCCGGTCGCCGGCCACATTCACTCGGTGCTCGCGGCGTACTCGGAGGCGGTCCGCCTGCACGCCGAGGATGCCGACCTGCGCGCCAAGCGTCCTGCATCGGCTACGCTCCGTTGATGGGCCGCTTGCCGTTCAACCCGTCGAGGATGCAGGGTCCGGAGACGCCCGCGCCGTCGCACGCGCCCCCGCGTCTGACGGTCTCGCAACTGGCCGCGCTGATCGACCGCGCTCTGCGTGACGGCGTGCCGGCGGGCCTGAAGGTCGTGGGGGAGGTCGGGCAGTTCCGCGAGCGGACGCATTGGTACTTCGACCTCAAGGACGCCGACGCCGTGGTGTCGTGTGTCATGTGGGCCTCCGCCGCGCGGAAGGCAGGGTTCGTTCCGCACACCGGGATGCAGGTCGTCGTCACCGGGCGCGTGGAGCACTACGCCAAGCAGGGTCGGACGACATTCCAAGTTGAACGGATCGAGCCGGTCGGCGAGGGAGCGCTGGACGCAGAACTGCGCCGACTGGTGGAGGAACTGCGCGGCCTGGGCTGGCTCGATGAGGCCCGCAAGCGCCCGCTGCCCGCGCTGCCGCGAAGGGTCGCCGTCATCACCAGCCGAACGGGCGCGGCACTGCAGGACGTACTGGACACCCTTCGACGGCGCTTTCCCGCTCTGGAGGTCGGACTCGTCGATGTGCGCGTGCAGGGCGATGGCGCGGCCGCCGAAATTGCCGCGGCGGTGCATTCGGTCGGAAGAGCGCACGAGCGACTGGGTGTGGACGTGGTACTGGTGACGCGCGGCGGCGGATCGCGCGAAGATCTGTGGGCGTTCAACGACCGCGCCGTGGCGGGGGCGATTGTGCGCTGCCCGGTGCCGGTGGTCGCGGCGATCGGGCACGAGACGGACACGACGCTGGCGGAACTGGTGGCGGATGTTCGCGCGGCGACACCGACGCAGGCGGCGATGCGGATCGCGCCCGACGCCGATGCGCTGCGGCGGCAGTTGTCATCGCACGCGGGCCGCATGGCCTACCTCGCGGCGCGAGCCGTGCGGTCGCGCACCGATGAACTGGCGAACCTCATGCGGCACATGCGCTCGGGCGCCCGCGCGGCGGTGCAGGCCCGTCAGGGCCGGCTGGAGCGTGCCTCGGCACGCCTCGAACGGCACAGGCCCGCATCGCTCCACGCGCGGCGCGAGGCGGCGGTCGAGGCGTTGGCGGTCCGATTACGAGCCGCCGCGGCGGCGATCGTACGGGACAATCGAGTCGAGGATGCGGCGCGCCGCATGCGCGCTGCGATTCGAGGCCGGCTGGCTCGCGCGGGAGAGTCGGTTTCGACCGCCGCTCGCAGTCTGGACCTTGTCGCGCCCGATGCGGTGCTGCGGCGCGGGTACTCGATGACCATCGGCCCGGGCGGCGAGGTGGTTCGTTCGACCGGCGATGTACGTCCGGGCGACACCGTGCACACACGGCTGGCCGATGGCTCGTTCGCATCGGTGGTGCAGGGCGGGTCTGGCGCGCACGCACCGATCCGCAGCGCACGAAGCGCGGCACGGCCGGCGCGCCGCAACGGCCCGGAGCAGCCGGGGCTGTTCGGGGGCGGATGAAGTCCCAAGGTCAAGAGGGCGGGAAGTGGGCGATACTGGGCTCGAACCAGTGACCTCAGCTATGTGACAGCTGCGCTCTAGCCAACTGAGCTAATCGCCCCTCGGGGCCAGAGCATAGCGCGCCGGGTCGGCGTGGTCACGGGCCGGGTGCCAATGAGAAACGCCCGGGCCAAGGGGGCCCGGGCGTCTTCCCGTCAAGTTCCCTCGCCAGAGGGGTCAGTTGCCGTCAGGGGCAGCCCGCGAACCACGCGGACAGGAAGGTGAAGATGTCGGCCACGTCCACGACGCCCGAACCGTCCGCATCGGCGACACAGTGCGCCGGGTTGGATTGGGTCCCGCCGACGAAGCCGGTCATGATGCTCGGCGCGCGGACGCCGATGCGGAACGCGTAGTCACGCGCTGTCGGGCCCCACTGGTCATCGAGGAGCGGTGCGATGTTCCGCTTCATCCCGTAGTAGCCATGGGGCACCACGCAGTCGCGGCAGGGATCGGCCGCGTACGCGAAGAACGCATTGGCCGCGAACGCGCCGCCGGAGTGGCCACCCATGGAGATCCAGTAGGCGCCGGGTTCAAGGACCAACTCAAGGTTGCACAGTTCCAGCCTGTACAGACGGTAGGTGTAGAAGCCGTCGTTCCAGGTGTCCTTCATCAGTGTGACCTTGGTCGGCGCCGCGGCGAAGACCAGGTTGCTGGGGACCCGGCACTCGTTGTCGTAGATCTCGATGAAGGCGAGCAGCGGGTCGCAGTTGGACCAGACGTAGCCGTCGATGTAGCAGACCTCGTTGTCGCGGCACGGCGGGATGGTGAAGTTGTCGGCGGTGCGGGCCGTGCGGTCGTGGCTGACGCCCGACACCGACCCGCCGCGGGAAGCGGACAGATCGACCTTGCCGTTGTCCCAGAGGATCTTGCAGGAACTGCCCTCAATCTTGAAGGCGAAGCCGATGCAGCCGATGCAGCAGTCGGAGATGGTCTCCCAAGGCTCGGTGAAGGAGAACTCGTTCCAGGCCTGTCCGGGCTCGCCGCGGCGCTTGCAGGGCACGTTGCCCGCGATGGGGTCGGGCTGGCGCGGGTCGCCGGCGACGGCCCAGAACGACATGTCGTTGGTGACGTTGTCGTGAATGCCGATCAGCGAGGCCCAGTAGACCTTGCCGCCCTCGAGCCAGATTTCGTGATCGCAGAACTCGAACCGGTAGGTGATGAGCGTGAATCCGTCGGGTGCGGGCTGCTGGTCGACGATGGTGAACTGTGTGAAGGTCTTGAACGGCTCGTCCTCGGGCTTGCCGTTGCAGTCGTAGTAGAGTTCGAGTTTGGCGCGGCGGATGCCGGGCCAGGAGTTGGTGAGCATCTGGCCGGTGAAGGACGACAGCCGGTGCACGTGCCCGGGCATGAGGTAGAAGTCGTCCGCCGCCTTCGCGCCCCAGGGGGCCCCGCCGCCGAGGTGCGACAACTGCCCATCCGGGTTGACCGACAGAATGTCCATCGGTTCGCCGTTGTCCCACAGGCACTGGCAGTCGTCGGGGATTCCGTCGCCGTTGCAGTCCGCTGCGGTGCCATCGGCCAGTTCGCAGGCGTCGGGGATGCCGTTGCGGTTGCAGTCGTTGGCGAGGACCGTGACGGTTGCGGTGCACGAATCGGAAAGGCCGAAGGAGTCGGTGACAGTCAGAATCACCGATGCCTGGCCGATCGTGAAGGGCCCGGTGAAGTTGAGCGAGAGCGTGATGAAGTCGCCGGTGGCGATGTCAGGATCGGTGGAGCCGTTGTCGACCTGCTCGGGCGTGATGAAGAAACTCGCCGGGCAGGAGGTGCGAGCATCGATCACGACGTTGCGGCAGAGCGCGACCGGCGGCCGGTTGCTCGGCGTGACGTTGATCGTGACGGTGGCGGTGTTGGTCGAAAGCAGGCCTTCGCCGTCGCGGGCGCGGTAGGTGAACGTGACGGGGCCGATGAATGGCGGTGGGGGGGGCGTGTAGGTGAAGCCGCCATTGGCGTTGAAGTTCAGCGTGCCCTGCGACGGGCCGGAGACCAGTTGCGCGGTGAGCGGGAAGGGGCCGTCGACATCGGTGTCGTTGGCGAGCACGCCGTTGGGCGCGACGGTCAGCACGTCCACGTTGCGGACGGTGTAGGTGTCGTTGACCGCGACCGGCGGGTCGTTGACGGGCGTCACGGTGATCGTGACGGTCGCGATGTTGGCCGAGAGCAGGCCGTCGCCGTCACGGGCGCGGTAGGTGAACGAGTCGGGGCCGTTGAAGTTGAGGTTCGGGGTGTAGGTGAACGATCCGTTGGCGTTGAGCGTCAGCGAGCCGTTGCTGGTCGTCGAGACCAGTTGGGCGGTCAACGGGAAGGGCCCGTCAATGTCGGTGTCGTTGGCCAGCACGCCGGGGGCGGCGATGTTGAGCACCGTGTCCTCGGGCGTCGAGTACGCATCGTTCACGGCGATCGGCGGGTCGTTCACCGGCGTGACGGTGATCGTCACGGTGGCGGGCGCGGACTCGGCGCCCAGGCCGTCGCGAGCGCGGTACGTGAAGGTGTCGATGCCGTTGAAGTTGAGGCTCGGCGTGTAGGTGAACGAGCCGTTGGCGTTGAGCGTGACCGAGCCGTTGCTCGGAGAGGTCGCCAGCACCGCCGTGAGCGGGAGCGGCCCGTCGATGTCGGTATCGTTGGCCAGCACGCCCGGCGCGTTGATGGTGAGCGGCGTGTCCTCGGCGGTCGAGTACGCGTCGTTCACCGCGACCGGCGGGTCGTTCACCGGCGTGACGGTGATCGTCACCGTCGCCACGTTGGCCGACTGCAGGTTGGTCTCGTCGCGGCAGCGATACGTGAAGGTGTCGATGCCGTTGAAGTTCGGGTTGGGTGTGTAGGTGAACGAGCCGTTCAGGTTCAGTGTGAGCGAGCCGTTGGAGACGCCGCTGACCAGCAGCGCGGCCACGGGCATCGGGCCGTCGGGGTCGGTGTCGTTGGCGAGTACGCCCGGCGCGGCGACGACCAGGGGCGTGTCCTCGGCGGTGGAGTAGGCGTCGTCGACGGCGACCGGCGGATCGGGCTGCGGGATGACCGTGATGGTCACCGTCGCGGGCGCGGATTCGGCGCCAGCGCCATCGCGGGCGCGGTAGGTGAAGGTGTCGATGCCGTTGAAGTTCAGATTCGGCGTGTAGGTGAAAGAGCCGTTGGCGTTGAGCGTGAGCGAGCCGTTGCTCGTGGTCGTTGCGAGAACGGCCGTGAGCGGGAAGGGTCCGTCGATATCGGTGTCGTTGGCCAGCACGCCCTGCGCGGCGTTCACGTTGAGCGTCGTGTCCTCGTTGACGCTGTAGGCGTCGTTCACGGCGACCGGCGGGTCGTTCACCGGGGTGACCGTGATCGTTACGGTGGCGATGTTGTCGGACAGCAGGCCCGCGCCGTCGCGGGCGCGGTAGGTGAACGTGTCGGGGCCGTTGTAGTTGAGGTTCGGGGTATAGGTGAACGAGCCGTTGGCGTTGAGCGTCAGCGAGCCGTTGGTGGTCGTCGCGACCAGCACAGCATTGAGCGGAAAGGGCCCGTCGATGTCGGTGTCGTTGGCCAGCACGCCGGGGGCGGCGATGTTGAGCACCGTGTCTTCGGGCGTCGAGTACGCATCGTTCACCGCGACCGGCGGGTCGTTGACCGGCGTCACGGTGATCGTCACGGTGGCGATGTTCGACAGCAGGCCGCCCTGGTCGACGGCGCGGTAGGTGAAGGTGTCCAGCCCGTTGTAGTTGAGGTTCGGCGTGTATGTGAACGAACCGTTGGCGTTGAAGGTCAGCACGCCGTTGGAGGGGTTCGAGACCAGCACCGCGGTGATCGTGTCGCCCGGGTTCGGGTCGAAGTCGTTGGCCAGCACGCCCGGCGCGGCGACGTTGAGCGTCGTGTCCTCGGGGGTGGAATAGATGTCGCTGACGGCGACCGGGGGCGAGGCCTCGCAGGCATCGCCGATGCCGTTGCTGTTGGAGTCTTCCTGACCCGGATTGAAGACGTTCGGGCAGTTGTCGCAGACATCGCCGACGCCGTCGCCGTCGGCATCTTCCTGGCCGGGGTTGAAGATCGTCGGGCAGTTGTCGCAGGCATCGCCGATGCCGTCGCCGTCGAAGTCGGGCTGGATGGGCTCGCCATCGCCGCGGAGGACCGGCGGGTTCGCGATGAAGGGGCAGTTGTCGCAGACATCGCCGACGCCGTCGCCATCGGTGTCCAACTGGTTGGGGTTGAAGACGAACTTGCAGTTGTCGACGAAATCCTCGACGCCGTCGCCGTCCAGGTCGCCCGAGAGTTCGAACGCGCCGATGTCGGACCCGTTGCCGCCGGGCGCGGAGGGGATGCCCGGCTGGTCGATGGGCCGGATGGATCCGCGCTGGTCGAGGAAGATGCCCGGCTCGGCCGCGCCCTTGTCGATGGCGGGGCTGGGCGTGGGCGTCAGGCGGAGCGCGTGCGTCCGCCCGAAGCCCTTGTTGTCGGCGAGCGCCGCGAGCAAGGGGTTGGTGTCGTAGAGGTCGCCCATCGCCGCGGCGGGCAGGTTGCCGCCGGTGTTCGTGCTGAGCAGGTTGTAGCCATCGCTGACGTAAACCGCGGTGGCGCCGACGAGCCGGATGTTGGTCGCGTTGCTGGCACCGGTGCCGCCATTGTTGTTGGCGACAATGGTGTTCTTCATCCGCAGGCCGCGGATGACCATGATGCCGCCGGCGTTGACGGCGCTGTTGGTGGTCGCCGTGTTGTTGGCAATGGTGCAGTTGGTGATGATGACTTCGGGCGTGTGGATGCGCATGCCGCCGCCGAACTCGGCGGTGTTGCCCGAGATGGTGCAGTTGCGGAACGTGCTGAGCGCGGTGTCGTTGACGTACACGCCGCCACCCCAGCCGCCGGTGTTGCCGGCGACGGTGGAGTTGGTCATCGTGAGTTGCGCGCCCGGGGCGTTGCCCGAGGCGATGCCGCCGCCCAGCAGGCCCGCGCCGTCCGTCCGGTTGTCGCGGATCTCGCAGTGATCAACCAGCAGCACGCCCTGGTTCAGAACGCCGCCGCCGTTCACGCCTGTCGCGGGGAAGCCGTTGGAGATCACCAGGCGCCGAAGCGTGACGTTGGCGCCGACGCCGATCGTGAGAATGCGGTAGCGCGGCGCGGAACTGTCGCGCCGAATCTCGACCCGGTTCGGGAGCGCGGGGCCCTCGATGGTGACGTTGGTGGTGATGCTCGGCAGCGCGGTGGCGCCGGTCAGGAGGATCGTGCCGCTGACGGCGAAGTTGATGGTGTGCGGGCCGGGATCGGTGTTGGCCTGGATGATCGCTTCGCGCAGCGTGGTCACGCCGTCGTTGGGATCAACGGTGTCGGCAAGGCTCGTGACCGTGATTGTCGCGGCACTCGCGACATGCGCAATCGCCATCGCGCTCAGCGCGAATGCGATGCGGGCGACCCCATTGGGGAACAAACGCCTCAACATTTGACCGGCTCCTGAACAAATAGCCAGCGCGTAACACACGACCCTCGGCCGCGCGCTCCGTGCGCGGCGTCAACGGGAAGGACAAGGCCGGTGGCCCGGTACAGGGGCCTATTAGAACCGCAGAAGGGCCGGTTCTCAAGCCCTATCTATCGGTGGTATCAGGTTTTACGACGTTTTTGGGCTTCGGCAGGGTGTTCTTCGGACCTTCGCAACCGCAGAGCGTCCGAGAACCTGCTCCAAGAATGGAAAGCCATGCCCGATAAGGGGTTACATGAACAGCAGGAACAGCATCACGAAGATGAACAGCACCACGCCAATGGCGAGCATCACGACGGCAAGGTTCGTCATCAGATTGGTCTTGCGACGCATGGCTTGGCTCTCCGACATCTCGCGCGCTGATCGAGCACGCTTGCATCGATCACTCGCCGGGAATATACCCGATCACGCCCTCCCACGGCGAACTCGCGGAGGCGTACAGACGCTTGGGGATCCGGCCGGCGCGGTACGAGAGTCTTCCGGCCTGGCACGCGTGCCGCATCGCCGCGGCCATCGTCACCGGGTGCTGCGCGTGCGCGATGGCGGTGTTGAGCAGGACGCCGTCGGCGCCGAGTTCCATCGCGGTCGAGACGTCGGATGCGCTTCCGACGCCCGCATCGACAACAACCGGGAACGCCGCATCGCCCTGCTTGAGCAGTTCGAGGCAGAGCACGATGTTGTTGCGGTTCAGCACGCCTTGGCCCGAGCCGATGGGCGAGCCGGCGGGCATGACGCTGGTTGCGCCCGCCTCCTTGATGCGAAGCGCGGCGATCGGGTCATCGCTCGAGTATGCGAGGACCTCGAAGCCGTCCTTGACCAGTTCGCGCGTGGCCTCGACCGTTCCGATGGGATCGGGAAGGAGCGTCTTCCTGTCGCCGAGCACTTCGAGTTTGACCCAGTTTGCACCGGGGTTGCCCAGTTGCTCGAGCAGTTCTCGACCAAGCCGGGCAACGCGCACCGCGTCGGCCGCGCTGAAGCACCCCGCCGTGTTCGGCAGGATGGTGTACCGGGACAGGTCGATGAACGACAGGAGCGACTCGTTGCGCTCGTTGTAGAGCCGCTCGCGCCGGACGGCGACGGTGATCACCTCTGCGCCCGAGGCGTCGAGCGAGTCGCGCATCAGGTCGTAGGTCGCGTACTTGCCCGTGCCGACGATCAGGCGGCTCGTGAACGTGCGGGAGCCGATGGTCAGAAGGTCGGCCCGGCCGTGGCGTGCGTGCTCCGCGGCGGCGGCAGGGGTGAGCGGTGTCGTGGCCATGCGGTGAGGGTACACGCCGAACGGGCGCGGCGCGGGCCCCATGCCTCAGCCCCCGCCGACGAGCGTGACGATCTCGACGCGGTCGCCGGGGGCGAGCGGGCGCTCGGCGTGCAGGCGCTTCGGAACCAGTTCGGCGTTTACTTCGACCGCGCACGCCTGCCTGTCGAGACCCAGTTCGCACAGCAGGACGGCGATGGTTGCGCCGTCGGGGGCTTCGCGGGTCTGGCCATTGATTTCGAGCCTCATGGACGATCCTCCGTGGCATTGTTCGCCCGCCGGGGCGGGCGGGACGGGCAGCCGGCGTGTAACCTGACCGCGTCGGGTGCCGTACCACACGTCACACGGGGCGGGGCAAGGAGGCATCGCGCATGCGGCAACGGGTCGGTGGCTTGGCGTGGATGGCGGCGCTCGCGGCGTGCGTGCTCGCGCTGTCCGCGTGCAACAGGCCGAAGCAGTACAGCCAGGAGACGCCCGACGATGTGCTGCGTTCGGCGGTGGAGATGATCCGCGATGGCCAGACGCAGCGGCTGCCCGACCTGATCTACGCCGACAATGAACAGATGCGCCGGATGCTCGATCAACTCGGCCGTTTGTTCGGCAACATGCAGAAACTCGCCGCGGCGACGCAGCAACGCTTCCCCGACGAGATGGCCAAAATGAAGGCGGAGGCGGAGCGTCGCGCCGCATCGGGTGCGCAGAATCCCTTGCTTGCGCAACTGGCGGGCGGCGGGGGCGGGCGTCGCGGCCCGCCGCGCGGCGGCGATGAGGACGCGATGCGCGATCTGGTCAATCGGCTGTTCGCCGACCCGTACGGCTGGCTGGAACAGAATGCCGAACGGCTGTCGACGGAAATGATCACCGACGACCAGGCGACCATCCTGCTGGACGGCCAGCCGCTGATCCCGCTGATCGGTCTGCCGATGATCGAGCGCGATGGGAAGTGGTACGTAGCGCTGCCGACGAACATGCCGCCGCTGAACCAGGGCTGGCCGCGCAGCAAGCAGCAGTGGGACATTCTCCGTTCGGTCGTGATCATCGCGGACAAGGCGGTGATCGAGATGACCGAGGACGTGAAGCAGGGGCGCGTCGCGACTCTGGACCGGCTGGCGAACAAGGCCCAGGAGAAGATGCTCTTCCCCGGGGCGATGGCGTTCGCGGCGTACGGGCGAGAGTTGGACGTGCGTCAGCGGACCGACCGCCGCATGAGCCAGTGGCGGACGCGCCAGCGGGACTGGGCCCGGGGCCGCGCTGAGCAGGCGGGCGGGCCGGTTTCGCCGAAGTTGCTCAACGCGATGGAGCGCGTCGCGGCGGTCGAACTTGAGGCCGTCGTTCGCAAGAACGAGCGGCTTGCGATCGACCAGTTGTCGCCGATGCAGTTCGAGGATCTCGCGACCGAGTGGCTGGGCCGCAATGGGCTGGCGGTCCGCGTCGATGGTGCAGTGGACGCCGCGTCGGTCGATGCACGCGTGGACGCGTGGCTCGCGGCGGGTGGGACCGATCGGCCGCGGAAGTGAACAGAGTGTTGAGGTCTACTCCGCCAGCACACGCAGCGTTGCGGGCGCGATGCGGATACGCAGCGGTGCATCGGCATGCAGCGTGCCCGCGTGTTCGCCGTCGAGTTGGTACGGCACAGCGCACGCCGCGGCGATGGTCGCTTCGCGGCAGCGGATGCGGGCGACGCGTGCGTCGTGGAGGTGTTGGCCCCGTGCGACACGCACGAGTTGGCGGGCCAGTTCGAGGCGTGAGGCGACGGGTATGAACACCAGGTCGAGCAGGCCGTCGCGCATGCTCGCATCGCGCGCGGGGTCGAGCCGCGCGGCATACTGAGAAGAGTTGGCGACCAGCGCGATGCCTGGGGCGTGGCGCACGATCTCTCGGCCATCGGCGTGGATCGTGAGCGGCACGAATCGCGGCCGGACAATCTCGGCAATCGAGTGGGCGACGTAATCGAGCCTGGAAACCCCGCCGCGGCGGGCGGCGGCGACGCGCTCGACGATGCATGAATCAAACCCGACGCTGCACATGAGGAGGAAGGCCCGATCGCCGCAGGTCGCGGTGTCGATCGTGACCGGCTCGCGGCGGTCGAGCGCGCCGAGCACGCCGCCGGGGACGGCGGTCATTCGGAACTGCCGTGCGAAGAGGTTCTCGGTTCCGAGCGGGAAGTGGTACACGGGCACGCCGGCGTGCATCGCGGCGGGCGCACTGTGGTGCAGGGTGCCGTCGCCGCCGGCGATGATCAACGCGGCCGCGCCGCGGAGCGCGTCATCGAGTTCGCCGTTGACGGACGATCCGTCGGCGCGCTGCACATCGAGGACTACAGCGTCGTGCCCGCCGGCGCGCAGCGCGGTCAGGAGTCGATCGGCCTTGGCGCGCCCGCGGCCCCGACCGGCGAACGAGTTGCGCAGCACAACGACCCGCATGCGGGTGGAGCGTAGACCGCGCCCTTCAGCGCGGGCGGGCGGGGGGAACGCGCGGCCGGTCGGGTTCCGGCCGCGGCATCGCCGCGTTGGCATCGGCCCGCGCCCGGAAGCGGTCGAGTCTGGCCTCCGCGGCGACGTGGTTCCAGACTGCCCAGCGGGCCATTCTCTGGAAGCGGAAGAGGCACCAGAGGAAGTAGACGGGTGGGATGTAGATCAGCGTGATGATGATCGCGGCGAGGACGGCGCCGATGATCCCGCCGAGGATGCCGGTGAAACCGTTGAGGATGGTGAGCGCGATGACGAATCCGCAGAAGCAGATGGTCCACGCGCACGCGCGGAAGCCCTGCGCCAGCGACGAGTCCTCGGCCCAGTCGGTCGTGTGGGCCAGCAGCGCGCAGAGCGGCGCAAGGCCCGCGACCGCGCCGAGCGCGAACAGTGCAGCGCCGATGATCGCGGCGTTCGTGATGACCGGGGACGTCCCGGCACGAGAGGCCGCGAGCGCGCCCAGCGCGGCGATAAACACCATCGGCCAGCAGGCCTGCGAGAGTCGGGCCGCGAGCCGGAGGGACATCCACTCTCGACGGGTGTCGTAGGTTGAACCGGGCGCGGCGGGGCGGGGCCCCGTGCAGATCCACACGCCGCCGAGCCATCCCAGCGAGACCAGGCCGGTGATGACGAGCAGCGCCGGCGGGCGGACAAAGAGCATGATGACCACCAGGACGAAGAACCCGAGCGCGGCGAGGAACATCATCGTCGCGCCCGTCGCCAGGGTGTCGAGCCACGGCAACGGCGCGTTGACGAGTTGCTGGCTGTATCTCGGGCCGCGCGCTCGTCGAGAGATCGCGTGCCCGCACTCGGGGCAGACTCCCCCGACTTGCAGGCCGCGGAGGCTGTAGCCGCAGTTCGCGCACGGGCGGTCGGTAACGATGACCTCTGGCGCAACGACGCGGAGTTGTTTCTCGGAGATCGGCATGGCCGGCTTTGTGCCGAGGCGCGGTCGGGCGGTCGCGCCGGCAACCACGACCGATACGCACGTCGGAACCTGTTTGATGCCGCGGGAGTCTACCTCGCCGCGGCGGCAGGGGCGTGCCGCGCCGCCTCGACAGCATCGCGAAAGAACAGGAGGCCGGGCGTGTTTCGCTTGCGCATCGACTCGGGCAGGCGGGTCCACCACGGGTGCAGCGTCCAGTCGAGGTAGCGCTCGGGGTGGGGCATCAGGCCGAAGATCCGGCCGGTGGAGTCGCAGATGCCGGCGATGTCGTCGGTCGAGCCGTTCGGGTTGTCGGCATATCGGAGGGCGATCTGGTTTCCGTCGCGGAGCGCGGTGAGTACGGAATCACTCGCGGCAACGAACCGGCCCTCGCCATGGGCGATGGGCAGCACGAGCGCATCGTCGCGGAGGGTGCGGTCGCGCTCGCCCTCGCGCCAGAGTTCGGAGATCGAGCGCGTCCAGACGCAGGGCGAGGCGGGTTCCGGCCGGACTCTGACCCAGCGGTCGATGAAGCGTGCCTGGGCGTTGTGGGCGAGCGCGACGGTCTGCGGCGGCGGGGCATCGTCGGGCCAGTTGGCGCCGGCGGAAGGGCCCGGCAGTAGGCCGACCTGCACGAGCGCCTGAAAACCGTTGCAGACTCCGATCATGGGCACGCCGCGGCGGGCGGCCTCGCGCAGGGCGGGGTAGAGTCGCTCGCGGAGTTTGACGGCGAGGATGCGGCCGGATGCGACGTCGTCGCCGTGCGAGAACCCGCCCGGAAAGCCGATGAGGTCGGCATCGTCGATTCGGGCCGGGTCCTCGACGAGCCGGTCGACGTGGACGAGGATCGGCCGAGCGCCGGCGAGTTCGAACGCGCGGCAGAGTTCGGCATCGCAGTTGGTGCCGGCGGTGCGGACGACGAGGGCGGTGGGCATGGCGGATGATACGACCTCGGAAACGAAAGAGGCCCGCCCGGATGATCCCGGCCGGGCCTTGATGTTCAGTCGCGGTCGAACGGATCGGCCGGCTGGGATCAGTTGGCGTACTTGACGGAGCAGCCGTAACTGCGGGTCTCGGGCTCGGTCACGGTCTCGCCCTTGATGATCTGGTCGAGGGCCTGGCGGACGTAGTTCTTGTAGTCCTTGGCGTCGAGGGCCTTGTTGTTGTCGATCGCGCCCTTGTAGGCGAGTTTGCCGTCCTTGCCGATGATGTACATGTGGGGCGTGGTCGTTGCGCCGTAGGCCTTGCCGACGGTGCCCTTCTCATCGAGCATGATGGAGTAGGGCATGCTCCAGTCCTTCTTGTACTTGGCGTTGAGGTCCTTGCCCGCGCCCTGCTTGCCGGGCGCGCCGGAGTTCACGGCCAGGAAGACGACGCCCTTGCCGGAGAAGTCCTTGTGCAGGTCGTTGAAGGTCGAGGCCTTGCCGTAGTGCTTCACCACGTGCGGGCACTCGGGGTTGAACCACTGCAGGACGACGATCTTGTCCTTGTAGTCCGAGAGTTTGATGGTTTTGCCGTCGGTGTCGGTGAGTTCGAACGAGGGCGCGGTCTCGCCGAGCGCGGCCTTCTCGGTCTTCTTCTCGTCCTTCTTCTCCGTCTGCTTGTCGTCCTTCTTGGCAGGCGTGGCGGTCGGCGCGGGTTTCGCGCCGTCGGGCTTGGCGCCCTGCGCGTGGGCCGGTGCGCCGGCGATCAGAAGTCCGCCCGCGGCGATCATTGCAAAGAGGGTCTTGGTCATCATGAGTTCGTCTCCTTCGTGGTTCCACTCGCGGCCGAGGTCCCCGCGGCCACATGCCGCTGGGCGAACCAAGCCGCGTTCACAGATTCGATCACGGATCGATCCGATCCTTGGCGCCGGCCTTGGGCGCGAGGTCAACAACATAGGTCTCAGCGCTCGACACGCCTTCGCGTTGCACTT
The DNA here is from genome assembly GCA_019636495.1 of Phycisphaeraceae bacterium. Lineage (GTDB taxonomy): Bacteria > Planctomycetota > Phycisphaerae > Phycisphaerales > UBA1924 > JAHBXL01. Next base: position 242,095 of record JAHBXL010000001.1, read on the forward strand.
CGATGATGCCTGTGAGTCGCTTCTCGGCCCCTGGCTTGACCTTGAAAGCCAGCCGGGGCGCCTTGGCCGTCGCGGCGGTCAGGGCCGAGAGCACTTCGACGCCGTCTTCATCGGGGTAGAACGTGAGCATTGCCGCGCCCCGGGCTTCGATCGCGACGTCGGCGCCGGACCACTCGATCTTGACAGGCGGGTTGTCCCGGGGGAGAGGGCGGGGCAGTTTTGCGCGCGCCTCGGCGAAGATCTTCGCGTTCGCCGGGTTGATCTCCACCGAGGGCGATGCGTCGCGGACCGGGAGCGTGAGCCTGAACTCGGCTTCCTCGAGCACGCACACCTCGTCGCAGACCATCCACTCGACGCGGGCCGAGATCGTCGCCTCGCCGCCCGCCTTGACGCTCATCGCCACGTCGATGGGCACGAGCACGGTCAACGAGGTGTAATAGACGTAGTCGAGCAGCCCGCCCGGGAGCGTGTGCCGCTTGGGCGCGGGCCACTGCGCGGGCGAGGCTTTGAATCCGTCAGGGAGCGTGAGATCGATCTGCGGCGGCATGCCGCTGTCGTTCTGCCCGCGCCAGTACATGTGCCATTTCTCGGCGATGTCGAAGCGGAACGCGATGAAGGTGCGCTTCCCGGGGGCGAAGGCCAGTGTTTCCGCGGCCATCTGCGCCTTCACGTGCGGTGACCGGCCCGCCTGGGCTGTCTCCGCCTGAGCGGGATGCGCTGCGAGGAACGCCGCGATGAGGGTCATGAGTCGTACGAGCATTCGCCTGGCACCCTCCCTGGGCCGCGTGTCGGACCGCCACGCCGGCAGTCCCGGTCCTGCTGATACCGCCCGTGCGGAACGATGCTGCACCCGATATGCTTGCCCCCATGAACCGTGAAAGCCACATCACCGGCGTTGTGTCAGCATTGTGTTTGGTATTCGTCCTGATCTCGGTCGGTTGCCAGCAGAAGATCAGCGACCGCGACATTGTCGTGATCGATCTCGCGGAGACTCGGATACTGCACGCGGCACGGGCCGCGCGGTTTGTCGATTCGCGCGGGCCCGAGGAGTTCGCCGCGGGGCGGATCGCGGGGTCTCTGAATCTGCAGTTGCCGCAGGTTTCGGAGGTGAAGACGGAGATGGAACCGAGCATCGCGCGGGCGAAAACCGTCGTCGTGTACGGCAACAATCCCGGCTCGGGAGTGGCCAAGGCAATCGCGAAGCGATTGATGATTGCCGGGCACAAGGGGGTGCGTCTGTACGCGGGGGGAATGGACGAGTGGCGTGCGAACAACCTGCCCGTTGAGCAAGCGCCGCGTGCCGCGGAATGATCGAGAAGTTGAAGGCTCGCGGCAGCGCGCAGCGGGCGAAACCATGCGACCTTTGAAAGCCTGCCTATGAGCGGATCGATCCACAACCGCGTCTACGACGACATGATCGGCTGCGTTGGGAACACGCGGCTGGTGCGGCTCAACCGGGTGATCCCCAAGGGACACGCCGAGGTGCTGCTCAAACTTGAGTTCGATAACCCGCTGGCGAGCGTGAAGGACCGCATCGGTCACGCGATGATCGCAGCGGCGGAGAAGGAAGGCCGCATCCGCCCGCGCGGGGCGACGGGCGCGAGCGACCCGGGCACGCACATCATCGAGCCGACCAGCGGCAACACGGGAATCGCGCTGGCGTTCGTGTGCTCGGCCAAGGGCTACCGACTCACGCTGTGCATGCCGGAATCGATGAGCCTGGAACGTCGCGCGCTGCTGAAGCAACTGGGCGCCGAACTGGTGCTGACCCCGGCCGAGAAGGGCATGCGCGGCGCGGTGGCCCGCGCGCAGGAGATGGTGCAGGAACTGCCGGGCTCGTGGATGCCGCAGCAGTTCGACAATCCCGCCAACCCGGCGATTCACGAGGCGACCACCGGACCGGAGATCTGGGCCGACACTGGTGGGAAGATCGATGCGATCGTGTCGGGCGTGGGCACCGGCGGGACGATCACGGGCGTGACGCGGTACATCCGGCCGCGGAATCCAACTTTTCAGGCGATCGCGGTGGAGCCGATCACCTCGCCGGTCATCTCGGGCGGGCAGCCGGGATTGCACAAGATCCAGGGCATCGGCGCGGGCTTTGTGCCCAAGAACCTCGACACCTCGCTGCTCAACGGCATCGAACTGGTGAGCAATGACGAGGCGTTTGATTGGGGTCGTCGGCTCGCGAAGCAGGAGGGCATCCTGGGCGGGATCAGCACGGGGGCGAATGTGTGCGTTGCCGCGCGGCTGGCCGCGAAGCCCGAGTATGCCGGCAAGCGCATCGTGACGATCGCGTGCTCGTTCGGCGAGCGGTATCTGTCGACGCCGCTGTTCGCGGATCCGACCGCATCGTGATGGAGCGGCCTACCTTCCCGTCTCCGCGCGTGCCGAATGTGCAGCGCGGGCGCGTGGAAAGTTGCACATGACCGCATCGGCCGAACCGCACATTCCCGGCACGCGCTGGCGGATGTGGACCGCCATCGGCACGCACACGGTCGTCGATTTCTTTTCGTTTCTGATTGTGCCTCTGCTGTCAGTGCTCGAGGGGCACGTTGGCATCCGGCCCGAGCAGGGCGCGCTCCTGCTGGCCATCGGGCAGGTTTCCAGCGGCATTATCCAACCGGTTGTCGCCATTGCCTCCGACCGCTTCGACACGCGATGGCTCGGCACGCTCGGGTTCCTGGCGGCCGTCGTGGCGATCGGTCTGGTGGGGAGTGTCCGCACATTTGAGCAGTTGCTGATCCTGCAGATCATCGGGACCGCGGGGATCGGCGCGTTTCACCCGGTTGCCGCGGCGGCGGTCGGGCACCTGGCCGGGCCGCGCCGGTCGATGGGCATCGCGTGGTTTTACATGGCGGGAATGCTCGGCGGCATTCTGGGCAACATCTCCGCCGGGCACTATGTGGAACGATTCGCGCGTGCTGGCGGCTCGACTGCGTCGGGACTGGCGGCACTGGCGTACCTCATCCCGGTGGGCCTGGTGTTCGTTGGCGCGCTGGCGGTTGCGACGCACGGGGTCGCGCACCGCACGCACGATGCGCACGCGCTGCACCGCGAGTTGCCAGCGCGGGAGCGAAGCCGACGCTGGGCGGGCGTGTGGGTGCTGTACGCGGGGAACGTGCTGCGATTCGCGGCGGATGTCTGCCTGATCCAGTTGATCGTGCGGTGGTCGGAGGCGATCGCGATTGACCGCGCCCCGGTCGACGAACTGACCGAGGCGGTGCGCATCCAGGCTTCGCAGATCAACGGGCCGCTGCAGGCGGCCAAGCAGGTGGGCATGGGCCTGGGCGGGGTCGCGCTGGGGTGGTTGTTCCACGTTCGGCACGAGCGAGCGCTGCTGGTCGTCACTCCGCTTCTGGGCGCTGCGTTGATCGCCGCGCTGCCTTCGACGCACGGGTGGGGCGCGTTGGTGGTGTGCGCCGCGGCGGGGGTGGGGTACGGGGCGGTGGTGCCGCTCACCATCTCGATGGCGCAGCGACTGATCCCGCATCGCACGAGCCTGGCCTCTGGCCTGATGATGGGTGGCGCGTGGGCCGTGGCATCGGTCGGCTCGCCGATCGCGCAGCGACTGGCTGACGCGTTTGGGCTGGACCGTGCGTTCCTGATCGTTGCGGGCGTGCTGTGCCTGGCCAGCGTGTTCGGCCTGCTCGTTCCGCGGTCGGCCGAGCGGGGTTCGGCCGCATGATGAGCGCTTCGGTCAGTTCGCGGCAGATGGCGGCGTGTACACGAGCCCGCCGCCGGGCCCCAGGTCGATGCCCAGCGCGGCCCAACCCAACAGGAACGTGGTCCACACGATCGCGAACACGATCGAGTAGGGCGTCATCATCGAGATGATGGTGCCGGTTCCCGACTTGGGCGCATGGGTGCGGCAGGCCGCGAGGATGAGCACGAGATAGGCGTTCAGCGGCGTGACGATGTTGGTGCACGAGTCGGCAAGGCGGTAGGCGGCCTGGGTCAGTTCGGGGCTGACCTGCATCAGCATGAAGATCGGCACGAACACTGGCGCGAGCAGCGTCCACTTCGCAGATGCGGAAGAGACAAGGATGTTCAGCACCATCACCAGGACGATGAACGCGGCCAGCAGGAGCAGCGGGGGCAGCCCGCTCTCGGCCAGCAGTTTGCCAAGGGAATAGGCCAGCAACTGGTCGAGTTGCGAGTACTTGAAGTAGGCGATGAACTGGCCGGCGAAGAACGCCAGGACGATCACCGGCGCGGTGGAGGCGAGCGCATCGCTCATGAGTTTCGCGACGTCGCGTCCGCTGCGGATCGTGCCGATCGAGACGCCGTAGACCAGCCCCGGCACGAGGAACAGGAAGAAGATGATCGGCACGATGGCGATGATCCATCGCGGCGACCGGCTGTCGGGCATGCCGTCTCCGTAGATCGGCGAACCCTCGATGAAGATCAGCGCCAGCACGCCCGCGAGCATGACGCCGAGGACCGACGAGGCGTAGAGCAGGGCCCGGGACTCGCCTGCGGAGAGTCGCTCGGCACGGAGTTCCGATGCGCCCGCGCCGGGCTGCGCCGGACCGCCATCATCGGGCCCGCGGCGCGACAACCTCGGCTCGACGAACAGGTCCGTCACCGCCCAGCCGACGAGCGTGAGCAGAAACGTGGATGCGGCGAGGAACCACCAGTTGCACGCCGCGTTCAACTCGTAGCCGGGTTCGATGACGCGGGCGCCGGTCTGCGTCAGGCTGCCGAGCAACGGGTCGAGCGATGTGACCAGAAGGTTCGAACTGAATCCCGCGCTGATGCCGGCAAAGACCGCCGCGACCCCGGCCAGCGGGCTGCGCCCGACGGACTTGAACATGAGCGCGGCGATGGGGGGCAGGACGACATATCCCGAGTCGGCGCCCATGGAGGACTGGATGCCGAGGAAGACGAGCATGGGCGTGAAGAAGCGCGCGGGCACGACAAGCATGACGGCCTTCAACAGCGCGCCGATCAATCCCGCGCGCTCAGCGAGCCCCACGCCGAGCATCGTCACCAGCACGACGCCCAGCGGCGGGAAGTCCACGAAGTTCCGGACCATCGTCCTGAGCATCCAGAAGATGCCGTCGCTGGTCAGCAGGCTGCGCGAGGCGATCGGGTCGCCGACTTCGACCAGCCGCACCTCGCGCCGGCCGTTGGCATCAATGACATAGTCCTGTCGTGATGCGCCGGTCTGCGGGTCGGTCACGGTCTGCATGACCGCCTCAGGACGAACGGGCTGGACGCTCCATCCCAACTCGGTGCTGACCGCCGAGAGGACGATCACAACCAGGCAGCACCAGACGAACAGCATCGCGGGGTCGGGCAGTTTGTTGCCGGCCCATTCGATGGCGTCGAGAAGACTGAACCGGCTGGACGGAGGAGTGCTGCTCATGGGGACTCCGGATCTGGGGCGCGTGGGGGGGCGGGGGGGCGGGGGGGGGCGGGGGGGCGGCCGTTGAACAGGCGAAACCTCCGCGAAGGTCGGCGGAGAGACTATCGGATTCCCCGCGTGCCCGCACGCATTGACGCCGGAACAATGGACGGGCGAACCGTTCCGGCCATGAACGGTGCGAGGGCGCAGGGCCAAGGGCCGCAAGACCCAGAAGGGCAGACCATGGCGCATCGGCTGGCAGCGGTTCTCCTCCTGTTCGCGGTGTCGGCGGCGCGCGCGCATGGGCCCGCCAACCTTGATTTCGAGGGCGACGCGGTCGGCCGTGCTCCGGCGTCGTGGTTTGTGCCCGGGCCCGCCGCGTCGACCGGGTGGAGCGCGCTGGTACGCCGCAACGTGGCCGGGCGCGCGGGACAGTGCGTCTCGCTGGCGCGGCGGGGGGAGCGAGGTGGGGGGGCGGCGAACGCCGCGTTCGGGAACCTCATGCAGCAGTTCGACGCAACGCCGTTCCGCGGCAAGCGCGTGGTCCTGAGCGCTCACATCCGCGTCCGGCCCGATGGACCGCCGGGGAGCGGCGGCGCGCAGATGTGGTTCCGCGTCGACCGCGCCAACGGGGAGACGGGGTTCTTCGACAACATGAACGACCGGCCCGCGACCGAGGCCGCGTGGACAGTGCACAAGATCGTTGCCGACGTGGACGACGATGCATCAGGGATCGCGCTGGGTTTCATGGCCTTTGGCGCAACAGTCTGGATCGACGATGTGGCGTTCGAGGTCGTCGGCGATGCGAGGGCCGCAGGCGAGGCCCCGCGCCCGCTCACCGAACGCGGTCTCGCCAATCTGATCGCGCTCGCGCGTCTGTACGGCTATCTGCGGTACTTTCACCCGTCCGACGAGGCCGCGGCGTGCGACTGGGTTCTATGGCTGCGCGGCGCGCTTGCTTCGGTGGAGAACGCGGCCGACGCCGAGCAACTCGCGGCGGCGCTCAGCGCGGCGAGCCTGCCCGTTGCGCCCGCGGCGGTGGTTCGAGCATGTCCGATCGATGGCGGCTGTGCTCCGCCGCGAGAGTCGGACGAAGGAGGGCACGCAGTTGAATCGACAGCCTGGTTCCACTATGGGGTTGGCACGATGGCCAACCACGGGGTCTATCAGAGCAAGCGTCTGACCTGGGCCGTTGCGGCGGATCCGCCCGAGCACGTGCCGCCGATAGGGACGTGCATCGAGCGCGAGATCGCGCCCGGCGTCTGGTGTCGCGTGCCGCTCGCGCTGTACCGCGATGCCGCGGGCACTCTGCCGCGCGCGGTGGTGAGTATGCAGCCGCACGATGATGCGACGATTGTGCGCGGCAGCGGCAACGACCGCGCGACGCGGCTCATTGGCGTGATCATCGCGTGGAACGTCTTCCAGCACTTCTATCCGTACTTCGACGTCGTCCGGACCGACTGGGAAGCGGTGCTGCCCGATGCGCTGAGCGAGGCCGCAGAAGACCGCGACGCGGCGGACTTTCACGAGACACTCGAGAAACTCGTCGCCAAACTCGAGGACGGCCACGGGTTCGTGGGGTTCTCGGGGGCCGGCCGCTGGGGCGCGGTGCCCCTGGCGTGGTCGTTTGTGGGCGATCGGTTGATCGTGACGAACGCGGGAGGCGAGGCCGGCATCGCCCGAGGCGACGAAGTGCTCGCGATCGACGGACGGTCAGTGGCCGAACTGGCCAAGGCCGCCGCGGCGCGAGTCAGCGCGGCGACGCCGCAGCACCGGCGATTTCGCATCGCGTCGGAACTGGCCCGCGGCGAGATCGGTCAGCGGGTGACGCTGCGATTCCGCCGGCCCGATGGCGCCGAGCACGAGCGGGAGGCCGTGTGCGCGCCGATGAACACGCGTCCGGTCGAGCCGCGGCCCGAGAGGATCTGCGAACTGCGGCCCGGAGTGTGGTACGTCGATCTCGACCGTGTGACCGACGATGACATCCGCGCGAGCATGGACAACCTCGCCGCAGCGCGCGGGCTGGTCTTCGATCTGCGCGGCTATCCGGGTCGGCTGGGCACGATCGTTCTGGCGCACCTGGCCGACCGGCCGCTCCGCAGCGCATTCTGGTGCGTGCCCTTCGTGCCGCGGCCGGACCGCGAACAGATGGCGTTCGCCAACGGCGGCTGGCCTGTGCCGCCGGTACCGCCGCGTTGGACGCGGAACGCGGCGTTCGTCATCGACGGGCGCGCGATCAGTTACGCCGAGACCTACATGGGCATCGTCGAGGCGTTCCAACTCGCGGACATCGTGGGCGAGGCGACCGCGGGCACCAACGGAAACGTGAACTCGTTCACGCTGCCCGGCGGCTACTCGATCGGCTTCACCGGCATGAAGGTGCGCAAGCACGATGGGAGCGAGCACCACGGCACGGGCATCGTGCCCAACGTGCCGGTCGCGCGCACCATAGAGGGCATCGCCGCGGGACGCGACGAACTGCTCGACGCGGCGGCGGACCTGGTGGCCGGGCGCATCAGGGGTGAGTGATTCGCACGTGAGCGTGCGCGGCACTCAGCCGAACAGGCCCAGTTGGCCGCGATGGGCGCGCGAGATGTTCAGCGACCTGCGCCGCAGGAACTCGGCGCTGCTCAGCGCGGCCCAGCCGCCGGCACGACGGTCTCCGGCGAGGCGCTCGCCGTCGCGCCCGAGCCCGGCCCTGCGCTTGAACAGTCTGAATGCCGCGCCGATCTGCTCGGCCCGCGGCCCCGCGCCGCGCTGCCGGTGGAAGAAGTCGGCGTTGTAGAGTTCGCCCCCGTGCATGTCGCGCAGGGCGTTCAGCACGCGGGCCGCCCGGTCCGGATAGTGACGCCCGAGCCACTCCTCGAACAGAGCCCTGATCTGGTGCGGCAGCCGGAGCAGGACGTATCCCGCATCGCGTGCTCCGGCCTCGGCCGCGGCGTTCAGGATTGCGGCGGCCTCCGGCTCGTTGAGCGCGGGGATGATCGGCGCGACCATGACATGCGTGGGGATGCCCGCCGCGGCGAGTTGTCGGATGGTCTCGAGTCGTTCGCGCGGCGCGCTCGCGCGGGGCTCCATTTTCGAAGCCAGCGCGTTGTTGAGCGAGGTGATGCTGACCGCGACGCTCGCGGCGTTGTGTGCGGCCAGTTGCTTGAGCAGGTCGAGATCGCGCAGCACCAGTTTGTTCTTGGTGACGATGGACACCGGCTGGGCGAACTCGGCGCAGACCTCGAGGCACGCGCGGGTGATGGCGAGCCCGGCTTCGATCGGCTGGTAGCAGTCGGTCACGCCGCTGAAGACGATCGGCTCGCCCTGCCAGGATGCGCGGGAGAGCGCCTCGCGCAGCAGGCGCGGCGCCTCGGGCTTGGCGAAGATGCGCGTCTCGAAGTCGAGGCCCGAGGAGAGCGCGAGATACTCGTGCCCCGGGCGCGCGTAGCAGTAGATGCATCCGTGCTCGCAACCGCGGTAGGGATTGACGGTCCAGTTGAAGCCAAGGTCCGGGCTGTCGACGCGGTTGAGGATGGACCGGGTGTCATCCTCGAACACCTGCGTGCGGACCTGCCGGCCGCAGGGGTGCTCGCGCAGTTGCCCATCGAGATGCTCGCCAAGTACGTGGAGGCGGACGGTCTCGAACCGGTTGCCGGGATTGATGCACGCCCCGCGGCCGCGAACCGGGCCGGTCGGGAGGTGATCCTTGATCTCGGCGGGCAAGCCTTCCATCACCCGAACAATACGGTGTTTGCGCAATGCAGACCAATGAAGGGGCGGCCATTCGCTGGATTATAGACTAGTGGAATCTCTGAACAATCGCGCAACCGCGGCGTGTGAATGATCGTATCGGAAGCGGGCCGTTGGCGGGAGAGCCGATGGCCGCACGGAGACGCGATCATGGGTGTCCGGAAGAACGAGTCGATGGGGTTTGTGGATGCGGCGCTCGACGGCCTGGGCGGAACACGGTCGGCCACGCTGCTGGAGCGGCTCGACGCGGCCACGCCGTGGGAGCGGCTCGCGGCCCCGATCCGGGCCCTGCCCGAGTACAACGCGCCCGGAGCCGGTCATCCGTCGTGGTGCCCGGTCCTGATGCTCAAGTGCCTGATGCTGGCCAAGTGGAACAACCTGAGCGATCCCGGGCTGGAGGATGCGCTCAAGGACCGGATCAGTTTCCGGAAGTTCGTGGGACTCTCGTTCACCGACAAGACGCCCGACGAGACCACGTTCGTGAAGTTCCGCAAGCGGCTGCGCGAGGCCGGGCTGCACGACACGCTCTTTGACGCGGTGGTGAAGCACATCGAGAAGCAGGGGTTGCTGGTACGTGAGGGGACGATGGTGGATGCGACGATCATCGAGGCCCCGCGTGGCCGGCCGCGGCCGGATGGCACGACCACACGCGACCAGGACGCCTCGTTCACCAGCAAGCACGGGACGCCGCACCACGGGTACAAGGGCCACATCGCCGCGGACCTCTCCGGGATCGTCACCGACTACCGCTTCGGCACCGCCAAGGAACACGACTCCAACCACATCGACGACCTGACCAGGAACGAGCAGAAGCTGGTGCTGGCCGACAGCGCCTACTCCTGCGCTGCGCGGCGTGCCGAACTGCGGGCCCGCGGCGTGATCGACGGCATCTGCTACAAGCGGGTGCGTGGGCAGGCCAGGCTGTATGACTGGCAGGAGCGGTGGAACGCCATCGTGGCACGCGATCGGGCCAGGGTCGAGCATCCCAACGCGATGATGAAGCAGCAACTGGGGTTCAGACGGGTGAGATACAGAGGAAGAGACCGCAACGCCTTCGACTTCGCCATGATCCTCATCGCCTGCAACATCAAGAGAAGCCTCAGTCTGAAAACCGCGGCCTGAGCCGCGGAGATCCACGTCGCACCGATGGATTCGCTCATCGGACGCGACGCCGGTCACCGATGCCGGCCCGTCCTCTCGAAGTGCAAGTGCCATTGGTCAGAGGTTCCTAGTATTTAACCAGTTGGATTAGGAGCCATGTCATGATCGCACGAGACCCCAATTCAGTCGGGACGTTTGAGGCAAAGACGCACCTCAGCGATCTCCTGGATCGAGTGGCCAAGGGTGAGTCCATCACCATCACTCGTCACGGGATACCGGTAGCACGCTTGGTGCCGCCTCAGCAGCGCGATCCGCTTGCGGTTCAAGCGGCGATCGACCGTCTGCTCGAGCTCCGCCGGCACCACAGTCTCGGCGGGCTCAGTGTGAAAGAACTCCGCGATGAGGGGCGGCCGTGACGCCGTTCGTCGTTGATGCTTCCGTTGCCGCCACGTGGTGCCTTGCCGATGAGTCGCCCCCCGCTGTTGTGGAGTTACTCAACCGGGTGAAGAACAGCGGCGCCGTTGTTCCCGGCATGTGGTTCGCCGAGATCGCGAATGTCCTTCTCATGGCGGAGCGGCGGGGCCGGCTCAAGAGCGATGCTGTCAGCGAGTATCTGACGCTGTTGGGCACGCTTCAACTGGAGGTTGAAGCTGATTCTGGCTCGCGGATCCATCTCGCGGTGGTGCCGCTTGCACGCCGCCACAGGTTGACGGTTTATGATGCGATGTACCTGGAGATTGCTCTGCGTCGCGGCCTCCCTCTGGCAACGTTGGACCACGAACTCGTTCAGGCCGCGGCAAGTGAGAAGGTCCCGACGCTGCCGGTGTGACATTCAGCATCAGTCAATCGCAAACGCCCAGCCCAGAGCGCTCAGTTTCATCGAGATCACCACTTCGGCCGCGAGTGTGACTGCGCTGATGATGAGCAGGGGCCTCGGCCACGGCGGGACGCGCGGGGCGGGGCGCTCGCGCAGGGCGAGCGGCAGGGCGAGCGGCGAAGCAGTGGGCTGGCGCTGGAGGCGTTGATTGTGCAGAGCGCATGTTCGTCCGCGACGGCGTGGACTATCGATCCGCTATCCCGCGAGGCGCTCCTCGCCCTCGATCCCGAGTTGCTTCATCTTCTTGTACAGCGTGGTGCGGTTGATTCTCAGATCGTCGGCGGTTTTCTGCCGGTTCCAGTTGTTAGCGCGCAGCGCGCGGAGGATGATCAGTCGCTCCGGGCCGCGGAGGGCATCCTCCAGCGGGCAGGGAGTCCAGTTCGTGGCGGATTCTCCGGCGGGATCAGCGCCGCCCACGAGGCGCAACGCACCCGGCGTGCGTGCCTCGTCGCGGTCTTCACGCTGCACATGCTCCGGCAGGTCGGCGAATGTGATCGTCGGCGAGTGCGACAGCACCGCCGCCCGCTCGATGATGTTCTCCAGTTCGCGCACGTTGCCGGGGAATCGGTACCGCCGCAGCGCGTCGAGTGCATCGGGCGCGAAGCCCGTGAACGTGCGGCCGACCGCTGCGCCCTGCTGGTCGAGGAAGTGCGCGGCCAGCAGCGAGATATCGCTGACGCGATCGCGCAGCGGCGGCAGTTCGATGGTGACGACGTTGATGCGGTAGTAGAGGTCCTGTCGGAACTCGCCGCGGGCGACGAGATCCTCGAGCGGCTTGTTGGTGGCGAGGACGACGCGCACATCGACCTCGATGGTCTGGGAGGAACCGACGGGCTCGAAGCGGCGCTCCTGCAGGACGCGCAGGAGTTTGAGTTGCATCGCGGGCGAGGCGGAGTTGATCTCGTCGAGGAAGATGGTGCCGCCATCGGCCGCGAGGAAGCGGCCGACCTTGTCTGCGTAGGCTCCGGTGAAAGCGCCCTTGACGTACCCGAACAGTTCGCTTTCGAGAAGGGTCTCGGGGATGGACCCGCACGACAACTGCACGAACGGCTTGTCCTTGCGCGGGCTGAGGTGGTGGATCGACTGGGCGATCATGCTCTTGCCGGTGCCGCTCTCGCCGGTCATCAGCACGGTGGTCTTGCTCGGCGCGACGGCCCGGATCAGGTCGTAGATCTTCAGCATCCGCGGATCGGAACCGACGATCCGGTCCAGCCCGCAGCGCTCCTCGAGCCGGCTCTTGAGGGCGCGGTTCTCCGCCGCGAGCGCCTGCTGGCGCATGGCCCGTTGCAGTGCGATCTTCAGTTCGCCCTCGACAACCGGCTTGGTCAGGTAGTCCACCGCGCCGATGCGCACCGCCTCGACCGCGGCCTCGATCGACCCGTACCCCGTCAGCATCAGCACCATCGTCGCGGGGTGCTCTTTCACGATGCGTTTGAGCAACTCGACCCCGCCCATCACCGGCATCGAGACATCGCAGATGACCAGCGCAAAGGGCCGGGCCGTCTCACCCGCGCCGGCGGGCTGTTCCGCCGCGACAAGTGCGCCCGCCGCCTCGCTCCCGTTGAACGCGGTAGCGGTGTCGTACCCCTCTTCGCTCAGATAGTCGGCCAGCGACTCCGCGGTGATCGGGTCATCGTCGACAATCAGCACGCGCGGGCGCGGCGTCGCGCCCGGTCTGGCGGCATCGGGCTTGGCGGGCTTGGATGCGTTCACGGCCGCACCTCGATCACTCGCATCAGCACCGATGGGGATGGCAGGATTGGCGAGGGCATAGTGTGCGGTCGCTGGGTCGATCGGTGGGTATCACGCGCGAAGCCGCGTGTTGTGGGGCCGCGTGCAGGCAGAGCACGGCGAGGGACACATTGGTCTCTCGGACCAGCGGGCCGTCTGTTTCCCGGGGCAAGGCCACGCGTGAGATGGCGGCGCTGGGCGCCGAGCGTCGCCGTTGATCGCCTTGCTGGGCCGGGGCTGGGTTCCCGCCGTGCTCTGGCTGCTCGAGGTCCCTCCTTCACAGCACCGGGCCGTCGATCCGGCGCGGGAGCGGGAATGTGACTCGGAGCAGCGCGCCCGTTCGCGCCGTCCTCGGGTCCGCTTCGCGGCGGATCAGTTGGATCGTGCCGCCGAGTTCCTGCACCAGTTCGCGGCTGACGGCCAGGCCGACGCCGGTGCCGCCGGGCTTGGTGGTGTAGCCGAGGCGGAAGACGCTCTCGCCGCCGCGGATCGGCAGTTCGGGCGGGCCTTCGCCGTCGTCGGTGATTTCGAGAATGACGGAGCGGTCGTTGCGGCCGGGCTCGGCGCGGGCGGTCACATCGATTGCGCCATCGCTGCGCCCCGTGCGTTCGATCGCTTCGATCGAGTTTCTCAGTGCGTTGGTGACGACGGCGAACACCGGTCCCGCGGCGACGTCGATCAGTTCCTGCGGGACTTCGACGCTCAGGCGGATCCCGCGTTCATCGGCCAGCGGCATCATCACTTCGACCGCGTGGCGGATGGCCTCGGCCAGCCCGCCCGCGCCATCGGGCGAGGCGTGCGCGTGCGAGAGCGGCACGCCCTGCATCGCACACTTCACCAGTTCGGACATCTGCCGCATCGCGGCCTGCACGGTGTCGAGGTGGCGCGTAAGTTCCTGTGCCGTCGGCGCTGCGCCCGATTCGGCCGATCGGCCGACGCTGCGCTGCGCGAGTGTCAGGCAGCGCATCGATCCATCGAGAAGGTTGGCCAGTTCGTGCGTGAGCGTCGTCAGACGGTCGGTCACGAACGCGCTGTCGATCGGATCAACCGCCAGCCCCGCGGGGCGAACGACGGTCCGGCGCAGCGGCGCATCGTTCTTTCCGGCGCGGCCAGCCTTGCGCCCGCGCGATCGACGGTCCCCGGGCGGGGGCGGAGGCTGCGGCGAGGAGGGGTCCGGGGGGATCGACATCGCCCACGGCTATCGGCGGCCCGCGGAGGTTGCTGAAGGCCGGATGTTGATTCCACGCGACATCGTGGCGTCGTTATTCGGACGCCGCGCGGGCAGTGTGTCGCGCCTGGGCAACAGCCCGCCAAATCAGGCCAGGCCCACTGCCGCGGCATCGCGATCCGACAGCATCCCGCCATCGGCCCGCTTCTTCACCGTGCCATCGCGCTTCCACGATCGGCCGCAGGCCTCCCAGCCGCGGGCGCGCAAGTCCTCGACCCGCGCGGCTTCCGCCGAGGTGTCGATCCAGACTTTGCTGACGCCGAGCAGGTCGGCGAGATCGATCGCCTCGAAGCGCGCCAGCACGCCGGCCTTGTCGGGCAGGTGCACGCCCGCATCGAGCGGGTTCTGGATGCCGGTCTGGGCCTTGGCGTCTTCGAGCGCTTTGCTCGCCGCGGCGATCGTGTCCATGGCCGAGCTCCAACCCTCGTCCGGCTGCGCGCCGGTCGGCGGGGCGAAGGTGAGCAGGTGCACGCTGCGGTCATCGCCTGGGGCGGCCTTGTGCAGGGCGCGCCAGGCCTCATCGGCCGTGTGCGGCAGCAGGGGGGCGAGCAACCGGCAGAGACCATCGGTCATGGTCCACAGCGCGTGCTGGGTCTGTCGCCGGCGCGGCGAATCGGGCTTATCGCAGTAGAGCCGGTCTTTGACCGCCGCGAGGTACGTTGCGCTGAGCGTCTGGCTGCAGAACTCGTAGAGCGCCAAGTGCACGGTGCGGTAGTCGTAGTCGGCGTAGGCCGCCTGCACGCGGGCGGAGAGGGCGTCAAACACGCCGAGCACCCAGGCCTCGAGCGATGTGCCGCTGAAGTTCAGGCCGGCGCTGTGCTGGTAGTCATCGAGGTTGCTGAGCATGAACCGGAGCGTGTTCCGCACCTTTCGGTAACTCTCGCCGGCGAGCGAGAAGAACTCCATGTCGACTTTGACATCGTTCTCGTAGGCCAGCGAGGCGACCCACCAGCGGCAGACATCCGCGCCGTGGTCCTTGAGCAGATCCTCGACCTTGATGTCGTTGCCGATCGACTTGCTCATCTTCTTGCCGTGCTTGTCGACCATGAAGCCGTGCGTGAGCAGCGTGCGGAAGGGCGGCTGCCCGGTCGCGCCCAGCGCGGGCAGGAGCGAACTCTGGAACCAGCCGCGGTGCTGATCGGAACCTTCGAGATACAGGTCGGCCGGATAGCCGAGGTTGCGCTCGCGCAGCACCGCGTTCCAGGATGTGCCCGACTCGAACCAGACATCGAGGATGTCGTTGCCTTTCTTCAGATGGTGGGCCGGCACTCCGTGCCGGCTGCCTTCTGCGAGCAACTTGGCCAGTGGGTCCTTGTCACTCGCGGCGTCGTAGTGCTTCAGCAGTTCTTGGGGCGGCAGCGTGAACCACGCATCCGAGCCCTTCTCGCGCACGACCTTCGCCACCGCGCGCACGCTCGCGGCGGTCATGAAGGCCGCGCCCTCGGGCGTGGTAAACGCGGGGATCGGCAGACCCCATGCACGCTGCCGCGAGATGCACCAGTCGGGGCGCGATTCGAGCATGCCGCGCAGACGGTTGCGGCCCCACTCGGGGACAAACTTGACGCCCTGCTGTGGCACGGCCGTCCCGGCCGTGGTGTTTGCGCCCGCATCCACCGACGCGAGAGCCATCTCGCGCAGGTTTCGGCCCTCGGCCGCGCCGGCGCGTCCTCGCGCGGTCTCGGGCAGTCCGTCCACGCCGACAAACCACTGCTCGGTGCAGCGGAAGATCGTCGGCGTCTTGCTGCGCCAGTCGTGCGGATAGGAGTGCGTGAATGTGTGGTCGTAGAAGAGATGCCCGGAGTTGCGGAGCCAGTCGGTCACTTTCTTGTTGGCATCCCACACGCTTACGCCGCGGAGCCAGTCGGGCGCGGTGCCGTCGTAGGTGCCATCGCCCTGCACTGGGCAGTAGATGGGAAGGTGCTCCCGCAGGCCGGTGGCGAAGTCTTCGGCGCCGTGTCCGGGCGCGGTGTGCACGATGCCGGTGCCATCTTCGAGCGTGACGTAGTCCGCCGCGACCACCGACCAGAGATGGGCCGGATCGCACACGCGGCCGAGCCCGCAGGGCGGCGGGTTGCTCACAAACGGGTGCTTGTAGCGCAGGCCGAGCAGGTTCGCGCCGGGAGTGGTCGCGAGCACGCGAACATCCTCGGCGTTCGCCGCGGCGGTGACCTTCTCGACCAATCCCGCGGCCATCACCGTCACGTTGCCATCGACGCGCACCAGCGCGTACTCGTGCTTGGGGTTCACGGCGATGCCGACATTCGCCGGGAGTGTCCAGGGCGTGGTGGTCCAGATCATGAACGATGGACGCTGCGCGGGACGCGGTCCGCCTTCCCCTCTCCCCGCAGGGGCGGGGAGAGGTGGCTCGCGCAGCGAGCCGGTGAGGGGCTCTTCCTCGTCTTCGTCGTCCCCCTCCAACTTCTTCGCCAACCCAAACGCGTCATATACCGCATCGGCATCGAGCGCTTCGAAATCGACGTAGACCGACAGGTCCTCGCGGTCCTCGTACTCCAGTTCCGCCTCGGCCAGCGCGGTCTCGTTGGCGATCGACCAGTGCACGGGCTTGAGCGCGCGGTACACCAGCCCCTGCTCGACCAGGTCGGCCAGCACCTCCAGCACCGCGCCCTCATACGCCGGGTCCATGGTCAGGTACGGATGCGCATAATCGCCGAGCGTCAGCAGCCGCTGCATCTGCTCCCCTTGCAGTTTCACAAACTTCTCAGCGTACTTTCGGCACTCGCGCCGCACCGCCATCTTCCGCTGGTCATCCGGCAGCGCGGCAATCTTGTCGTACTTCCCACCCTCGATCAGGTCGGTCATCACCTTGTGCTCGATGGGAAGGCCGTGGCAGTCCCAACCGGGCACGAACGCGCAGCGCTTCCCCGCCATCATCTGCGAGCGGACCACGAAGTCCTTGAGGCACTTGTTCATCAGGTGCCCCATGTGGATGTTGCCGTTGGCATAGGGCGGGCCATCGTGGAAGACGAATGCGGGGGCAGAGGCACGCTCCACCACGAGCGAGGTGTACAGCCCCTTGCCCGCCGCGAGACCGCTCCACCGCTTCAGGCTTGCCGGTTCGTTCTGAACCAGGTTGGCCTTCATCGGGAAGGCGGTCTTGGGCAGGTTGACCGGGTACTTGTGCTTGCCAGTTGCGCCCCCGCCCTCGGCCGCGAGGGGCTTGTCGGGGGCTTGGGCGCCGGGCGGAGTTGATGAAGGCGTGCTCATGATCTTCGAATCCTTCGCCGCGGGGCTCGGCTTCGGGTGCCGGCGCGGCGTTTGTTGATGAGTGCAGATGGTACGGGGAAGAACCGGCCGCCATCGGCGGAATGGAGCAGCGCGGGCGGAGAGTCCGCCAGCGCACGCGGCAAGCCCCAGGGGCCCGGCGACCGCTCGTCTTCTGGTTGGAGTGGCCAGATGACCGCGCGCCAAGCCTCAGCGGGGCCTGGTAATTCGAATCGCCGGAATGGGGCGAACGCGGGTCATGGTGTTCAAGCCTAGATCGTCGATCCGCGGCGTCAAGATCAGTCAGGCGTGCTCGAAGATCGTCTGGGTACGGATCACCAGCCCGCCCCGGGCGATGAGGTGATACGACTGCGCGTGGACTTCCTTGGTCAGCCGCTGCACATCGAGCAGAGAAAGATTCCGTCCGCTCGCCGCGCCGGCATGTCCATTGGTGTGAAAGCCGTTGTGCAGGGCAAGGGCGTGGCCATTGCTGCGGCCGTTGGTGGCGCCCACCGCGCTCTCCGACCATTGGTGCACGAGAGCGCCGGTCTCCTGCGCGAACTGCACCATCTCGTCGTACGTGGCCTGGTACAGGTTCTCGGAGAGTTGCTCGGTCTGAACCGACGTGATGTATTTGACGCGCTCGGACTCGAACACGTGCTCAAACTCGTGCTCGCCCGCGCACTGGAAGCCGGTGACCGCGCCCTCCATCGGCAGCGAGCCTTCCTGATCGGTCAGCAGTTCGCACACGCAGAGTTTCCCATGCTGGAAACGCATGAGGTGCGCGCCGGGCATGATCCAGGCTTCGATCTCGTAGGCGCCATGAACAAGCGACCGGCGACCCTTCAGCGGAAAGAGTTCCGGGTGAAGGGCCTTGCGGTAGAGAAAGATTTGGAAGGTCTGGAGACCGTTCGGCTTGGTCGGAAGGTTCATTCGTGGATTCCCTGCGCCTGCACCGATGATCTGTCTGGGGGCCTTGGTTCCTTCGTTCCGGGCATGGCCCGACACGGCCAATGCTCCCGATTCGCGAACACGGACAAATCACTCGATCGGCATTGTTTCAGGAATGTTCCCGGACCGCAAGAGGAAAATCGCGAGAACTTTACACTACCTGTTTGATCATTGTCAATGCCGCCCACAACAGGTAGTGGTACGTGGGTTTTTGGGTGATCCGAGGTTCATGCCCTCGCAGACTTCATCGGAGGGATGGTCAATCCTATGCCCACAATGAGGCGGGCAATTTACCGGACGCTCCGGTTGGCCGTCCCGAGTCGGGGCCAGGCGGAGACACTCGCGCGCAGAGCGATCGAGACGCTTCGGGAAGGCCGTCTGCCCGCAGACAACTCGGTTGAAGTTGGGCACGTTTTGGCAGCGCTTCACGATCACGGGGTTCGCTCGGCCTTGGTGCGGGCATGGGTCGATCTGTCGCACGCTCTTCGACGCGCCGCCGCGTCTGCCGCGGGCGTCGATTGGCACGCAGCGGTCGCTGATGCCGCAGCATCGACCACGGCCGAGCATCGGATCGCGGCGGCTTCTGCTGCCATCAACCTTCCGAATGTGGCAATCGAGAGCATCCTGCCCCCGATGCTCGGAGACCCCGATGTCGCGGTACGAGAAGCGGCCCTGGCCGCGCTGATGGAGGCCATTGGTCCTGCGCGACTGACGCGGCTCACCTGGCCGCGAGTGTGCAATGCGCTCGCCGCCGCGGCCGATGGGATCGACCGGCATCGAAATCGCGGCGTCGCCGCGCTGCTGGTGGACGTGTGGGCGGATCCCGTGATGCGTGCGGCAGCGACGGAATCGCTCCGGGCGATCATGGCCGACCATGCCCACCCAGTGCATCTGGCCGCACGCGCGGCCATCCGCCATCTGCCCGATGAGCGTGCCGAAGTGGCTGTTCGGCATCTGACGACTCGGCCGTGGGCCGCGGCGGCTCGGGCCAGGGTGCGGGCGATCGGGCCCATGGTCGTCCGGCGAATCGAGCCGCGCCTTCTCATGCACCCGTCGCGGGCCGCAATGCTCGGCGAGGTCGGCGTTCGCGGCGAGGGAGCGAGCACGCAACGCGGGTGTCACCGCACAGTGGACCCGTGGAGCGATTCGGTCGCTTCACGCGTTCTGGCCCGCCGGATGCTCCGTGTCCAGCCCGGCGGCATGATCGAGGAAGCGCGGCGGCGGCTTCGCGATGGCGACCTGTCCGCCGCCGCGAATGCAGCGCGGTGGGCGCGCTGCGCGGGCGTCTCGCGCGAACTGGCGCCGGACTTGTGCGCGCTGGCGGAACGCGCGGCGGTGATCGAGGGCGGCGAGCGGGTGGTTTCGGCCGCGGCGGTCGCGCTGCGAGATGCAGACGATGCGGCCAGCGTTGATACGCTCCGTGCGCTGCTTCGGCACGCGGATGGACGGATCGTCTCGGCGGCGATGGAGTCGCTGGCACGGCGCGCGGTGCGTGCCGGCGCGTGGGAGGGTGTGCGTGCCGACGTGCGCCGTGCGCTTGACGATCCGAGGCACCGCGTCCGCGCGACGGCCATCGTGCTTCTGGGCCGCGTCGAGACCCAGCCGGCTCGCGCTGCGCTCGTGGCGATGTTGCACGACGGTGCGGCGATGCACCGTGTGGCCGCGCTGTGGGCGGCGTTCAGGCTGCTTGGCGGCCGGTGGCTGCGGGCCGATCCGCTCCTTTGGGCGGCATTGTGCCTGACCTCACAGCACGACCGATTCAGCGCCGTGCGGGCGAGGGCCGATGTGTGCCTGTCGGCAGTGCCGACGAGCGTGTAAAGACTGCGCAAAGGTCGGCGCTCGCAACTCTGAATCGACTCCGTCTTGCCAACGCTATCGGGCCCGGGGGCGCGCCATTTCGAGGAACCGCCGATAGTCCATCAGGAGCGAGAGCATGCTCGAGATTCGCATTCAAGCCAGCACGGCCATCGGAGGACCACTGGTCACGCTCATCGGCGATGCGTCGCTGGCCGAAGTCGATCGTTTGTCGCTGGAACTCCGCCGTGTCCAATCGTCACACCCGTCCCGTGCGGCGATCGATGTCTCCGGCGTTTCGTTCATCGCCAGTCTGGCCATCGGGACACTCGTGGAGTTCGCCTCGGGCGTGCGCACGCGTCACGGTCGGGTGGCCCTGGTCGGCGCGCAGGGGATGGTGCTCGACGCGTTCCAGCGACTGCGCATGGACGCGCTGTTCACGATCTGCCCGACCGCGGCCGCCGTCGAGCAATGCTGGGGTCCGGCGCAACAGGCTCAATCGGTTCGAGAAGCGAGCGCTGCGCCGCAGAGTTTGTAGAGCATGCGTGCGCCGACGTTCGCGTCCCATTCCGGCTCGGTCTTGCTCGGCCCTGGGCAGACCTCGTTGAGATCGAACCCCACGATCGTCCTTCCCGACCGTGCCAGCAATTCCAGCAGCACGCACGCCCGCGCAAACGAAAACCCGCCCGGCACGGGAGTGCCGGTGTGCGGGCAGAGCGCGGGGTCGAGCCCATCGATGTCAAAACTCACCCACACGTGGCGCGGCAGCGGCTTGAGGGCATTCCTGCACAGCGCCTCGAACCTCGCGCCTGCGTCGAGCCGTCGCGACCAATCGTGGTCGAAGTGCGTCACGATGCGCCCCCCGGATCGGCGCGAGGCCTCGCGCTCGCCCGCGCCGTAGTCGCGGATGCCGACCTGCACCAGTCGCGACACCCGCGGCAGCAGCCACATCACGTTGTGCATGATCGAGGCGTGCGACCACGCAAAGCCCTCGAACGCATCGCGCAGGTCCATGTGCGCATCGACCTGCAGGATGCCAAGCCCCTTGTTGCCCCGGATCTGCGCGACATGGTCCGCCGCGGCCCAGATCGCTCCGAACGGCGTGGAGTGATCGCCGCCGAGTATTCCCGGGATGCGACCTTCGTCGAGAGCGGTCCGCGTGCGGTCGTAGGTGTGCTCTGCCACGGCGAAGCAGGCATCGTTCACCTTGGCGATGGCGGCTCGGTCGCGACTGATCGCGCCGCCGCGAGCGATGATCGGCCTGGCAAGCCGGCGTGCGCGCGCCGAAAGGGCCGCGATGTCGCGCGGGATTCGCTCCATGAAGATGCCGTGCCGGTACACCGCGCCGAACTGGTGGTCGTGCAGATCGACCTGAGCCGACGCATCGAAGACAGCCCGAGGGCCGTTCGCGGTGCCGCCGCCGTACGAGGTCGTTGCATCGAATGGAACGGGGATGATGACAATGCGCGACTGCTCGCGCTTGAATGGCAGGCCGAAGATTCCCGAACCGGGTTGGGCTGCCGCGTCTGGGTCGAAGGTCATGGGGCCGAGTGTAGCGGCCTGCCCGTGTCCTTCGCGGCGGACGCGGCCCACCCGATCATCTGCGCGGCGATGCCCGCCATCGCATCGTCCGCGGGCGCGAGATCGGGGACCCACGCGCGGTCCCATTCATAGACCACCGGGCCCGCGAAGCCCGCGCGGGCCAGCGATTGCACGAACTCGCGGCAGGGCAAGTCGCCCGAGCCGAGAAGGGCGGGCGCGCTGTCTTTCAGGTCCTTGACGCGCGCGACCCAGAGGCGCGTGCCCAGCGCGGCGATCGCGGCTTGCGGCGCATCGCCGGCGGCGCACCCGGTCGCCAGCGCGTAGCACGCGCCCAGCAGTGGGTGGTTCACCCGCTCGATCAGGTCGCGCAGTTGCACGGCCGTCTCAAACGAGCCGCCGTTCTCCAGCACGATCCGCACGCCGGTCTTGTCGGCGTGGTCGCAGACCTTCCGCAGCCGCTCGGCGATCCGCGCGGTCGCCGCGGCCGGCCTCTCGCGCGGCGCGATCTCGAACGCGAACACTCGGACGTACGGGCACTCGAGCCGCACGGCCAGGTTGACGGCTTGCCCGGTCTCGCGGACGCTGCGCTCGGTGTCGGCGATGACGTGCCCGATGACCGGCGGGAAAATGGTCGCATCGAAACGGCATGAGGTGGCAAGCGACAGCACCTCGACGCCCCGCGAGGCGAACAGCGTGCGAGTCTTCTCCTCCGCCGTCAGCGCGGGGTCGCACGCAAAGCGCCTCGAATCGTCCCCGAAGGTGCGAAGTTCGACGCCCTCGAACCCGTGACGCTCCGCCAGTTCGGCAACGGCACGCAGGGGCAGTTCCGGGCAGGCGACGGTGCTGATTGTGGGCTTGAGCATGGCCCGCGATGGTAAGGCCGCGTACGCGTTGCCTCAACACCAACGTCCGCGAACGCGCAGCGCGACCGGCAGAACCGGCACACGCCCCTCGGGGCGTTGCGGTCCGGCGGCGCAGGCTGCGCCGGCACGGCACCAACGCGTGCCGCTGGCCGATGTCTGCATTGGCTCGCTCCGGCCGGTTGCGGGCCCGCACTTCCTGCCCAATGCGTTCAACCCGTCATGTGTTCGCCCGCAATCTTGCCCTCGCGGCGGTTGCTCTGGGCGGTGGTGCGGCCCCGGCCGTGCTCACGGGATGCTCGGTTGGCCGGCCGGTGTTCAGCGGCGCAACCGCCTCGCTGAGTCCGTCGCCGGGCGATTCGAGCGTCGCCATACAAGTCTCCGAAGAACGTGGCTCGCTCGCCGCGAGGCGCAATCGCGCGACATCGGGCAGCGCGGTCGCCGCGAAGGGCACGGACAGGTCAACGGACTGAGGGAGTGCCCTGGGCGGCGTCATCGCCAGCGGGCGGTCCATCCACCGGAAGTACGACCGCGAAGTCCGACCCCTTGCCGATCTCGGACCACACGTCGATCCTGCCGCCGTGGGCCTCGACAAGCCGTCGCGCGGTTGGCAGGCCGAGCCCCGATCCGCCGGCGCGGGTCGTGAAATAGGGGTCGAAGATCCGTGCCAGCGTCTCGGGCGCGATTCCCGGCCCGGTGTCGGTCACGTGGACCACAACCGAGGGGTGGCCGTCGGCCTCGCGACGGGTCTCGGTGCGGAGCATCAACTCGCGCGGGCGCGAAGGGTCCTTCGCTCCCGCCGCGGCCATCGCCTGCGTCGCGTTGAGCATCAGGTTCAGCAGCGCCTGCTTGATGAGTTTGCCATCGATGCGTGCTGTCGCCGCTGCGCGATCGGCGTGATTCGTCACGACGCGGAGCCGAACACCGTTGCGCTCGGCCTCGGGCATGAAGAAGTCCGCCAGTTCCTGCAGCGCGGCGTCGAGATCCGTCGGGCGCACCTCCAGCCGCACCTGCCCGGCGTACTGAAGGAAATCCTGGAGAATGCCTGCGAGCCGCTCGGTCTCGCGGCGGAGCGCGCCGATGCGGTTCACCAGCGGCGAGCGATCGCTCTCTTCTATGGGCAAGTCCCGGATCGCCTCGAGCAGCAGTTGGGCGTTGAGGCCGACGGTCGACAGTGGGTTCTTGATCTCGTGGGCCAGGCCGCTGGTCATCGCGCCGATTTCGGCCATGCGTTCCGCCGCGCGGGCGCGACGCTCGGCGGCGCGGAGACGGCGCAAGTGCCGGCGCAGCAGCAGCCAGGCGGCCCACGCAGCGACCAGCACACCGACTCCGAACCCGATGAGCAGCCCTTGCAGCACGTGTGCCCTCGCCGCCAGCACCCTCCGGCCTGCCCATGCAAGCCCGGCAGAGAGTTTAACCGCGCGGGCGGGCGGGGCCGTACCATGCGCCCATGCCGTCCTCGAAGTTCTCCAGCACCCGGACCACGGGCTTGATTGTCGCAGGCGCCGTGGCGCTGGTGCTCGCGGGCGGCGTGCTGCTGGTCGCGCTGAAGCACCGTCCGCCGATGCCCGCGCAGACCACCACCGGCGATGTCACCGACATCAACGCCGCGACCGTGCCCGATGCTCCCGCCGATGGTCGATGGCAGTTCACGCGAAAGGACGATCCGAACAAACTGCAAGCCGAGGTGCTGTACCGTCGCATGAACCCGGTCGGCCCGGGCGCGTACGAGTTGGTCGAGCCGCGCGCGTGGATCTACCTCGACGACGGGCGCGCGTTGTTCGTGCGAGCCGATGGCGGACGCTTGAAGGGCCAGGCCGCCACCCAACAGATCGAATCAGGCGTGTTCCAGGGCGACGTCGTCATCCTGATTTTCCCGCCGCGGACGATGACGGATGTGCAGCGGCCGCGCGACGTGCTGACGGACACGCCGGTACTGGTCGCGCGGACCGACGCCGTGCGCTTCGACACGCTGCTGCTGGAGTTCGCGACCGACGACGCCTTCGAGATCGAGACCCCCGCGATCCGATTCGAGGGCACCGGTCTGGTCGTGCGCGGCAACCAGGTGCTGGAGCGCATTGAATATCTCAACGTCTCGCGCGACGGCCTCATCCGCTACCACGTCGAGCAGAGCCCGGAAGAGCGGCGGCGCGATGAGGGGTGGGAGACCGCCGCCGCCGACCCCGATCCAAGCCGACCGACTGCCGAGCGTGCGCCTCGCAGCGGCCGAAACGTTGCGCCTGAGCGTGATGCCGACGTGGCCTCTGCGCCGAGTGCGGACCAAGTTCCCCCGGACGAGGCCGGCGATCCGGTGCGCCCTGCGCCCGTTCTCGCGACGCGGATCGCCAAGGAAGACCAGTACCGCGCCGTGTTCAGCGGCGAAGTGCGCGTAACGCAGAAGCGAAGGCTGCTGACGGCGGACGCGCTGCTGGTGTGGCTGCGCACACTTGACAACAAACTGCCCGGAGGGGCGTTCGGCGAGGCGGGGAGCCGTGCAGCATCGGGCGGTCCTCTGCGTCGCTCGACCGGAGCGGAAGGGGGGGGGCAACGCACGGCGTGGGCAGGCGTGGGTGAGCAGTTGCCGATCGCCGCGGTGATTCCTGCGCTGGCCGTGTCGGCACGGGATTGGCCGCCGCGGCTCTTTGCTCCCGGTCCGGCGGATGTGGAACTGACCTGGGCCGGCGCGCTGACCGCGCGGCCTGTCGTGGGCGAAACACCGCGGGAACTGGCACGCGGGAACCACCTCGCGCTTCGGTTCACTTCCGCGCCCGCGGGCGGCGCGGAGAGGGTGAGTCTGCTCGATGCCGAGATCGATGCTCGCGGCGGTTGTGCGGAACTCGAGTACCTGGCGACACGACGCATTCTGACGATGTCGGGCGGAAGGGCGACAGAGGGGACCATGCCGCCGCGGGTGTGGCTCGCCGCGCCGCAGTCGGGTTGTCTGGTCGGCCCGAGTCTTCGCATGGACCTCGCCACCGGCGAGGCGATGATGCCGGGCGCGGGCGAACTCGCGACGATCGCGGAGAAGTCGCGCATCGTGGCGATGGCGCCGGGAGACGACGGCTTGCCGGCATTTCTCTCACGTGAAGGCCGCGAAGGATCCGACTGGCTGTCGCGCCGGGTCTTCTGGCAGGATGGAGCCGATTTCCAGTTCCGCGTGGTCGATGGGGAGATCCGCGATGCGTTGGAGTGGGCGGACTTCCTCGGTCGCGTTGTCGCCATGGACGAACGCTCATCGCTGGGCGGCGATTCGATCCGCGTGGACTTTGTCGAGCACGAATCCAGCCCGATGCTGCTCAGCCGGTTGCGTGTCGAGGGCGATGTCGAAGCGCTCGCCGAGGGCTGGTCGCGCCCGCCGGGGGTGGATCTCGCGCTGGTCGGGCCAGACCTGGGCGAGGGCGTGCTGCACGCAGCCAGCCTCGATGTGCGATTCGAGCCGTCGGCCGCTCGTCCCGGCGAGGCTGATCCGGTGTATCTGCTCGCCCGCGGCGACGCGGCGGCGGGCCGACGCGATTCGGCGATCTTCGCCCCCGTGCTGGAGGCCCACCTGGGCCGCGACGATCGCGGCGACGTGGTGGTGACGGATTTCGAGGCCCGCGCGACCGCCCCCGGCGGCGATGACGATGCCCCCGTGCGCTTCCGCCGGACAGACGGCGTCCGGGCCGCGGCCGAGCGCATCCGGGGCCACGCGCAGCGGCAGACCGCCGCGCTGACCGGGCCGCGAGTTGAAGTGGCCCGCGGCGAATCGGTAATCACTTCCACATCGGTGGACCTCGATGGCGTGAAGGGAACGATGGCAGTTCTGGAGCCGGGGCGGTTCGACCACGTGCAGCCCGCACCCGACGGCGGGGTGACGCGCATCGCCGCGACGTGGACCAGATCGATGCTGTTTGACGATGCGGCTCGCACGCTGGATTGCGCGGGCGACGTGGTCGTGACACGGGACGAGCCGCTCGCATCCGACGTGGTGCGAGGTCAGCGCGTGCGGATCGACTTCGCCGCTCCCGATGCGGGCGCAACGGCCTCGGCCGAGTCCTCCGGCGCTCCGGGCGTGAGCGTCGAAGGCCTGACGGTGATGCGAGCAACCGTGTATGGCGCGCTGGACGATATCGAGGGCGGCGCGTTGGCGAAGATCGAAAGCCGGCGCTATGCCGCCGCGTCGGACGGCACACACAACGCGGGGCGGGTGCTGCAGACGGTCAGTTACATCGAGTCGTCGCAACTCGTCGCCGATGATGAGCACGGGACGTTCTCATCGCCGACCGCCGGGCGGGCCATTGTGTTCGACCAGCGCGAGCCGGATGCGGCGACGACTTCCGATGATGCGATGTCCTCGCCGCGGGGCACCTCCAGTTTCCGCTGGGCGCGTTCGATGATCTTTTCGCGCGACACGGGCCTGCTTGAACTGGAGCGCGAGGTTGAGGTTGTGCACAAGCCGCTGGGCGACGGGCCCGTCGCGCGGATGACCGGCGATCGTCTGACGGCAACGCTCGATCTCTCGGGCGGCGGCTCACGGCTGGTGAGTGCTCGCGCCCTCGGCGCGGTGTACGCCGAGTCGGGGCCGCAGCGGCTGGTCGCCGAAGACGTGCACTACGATGCGCGCGGAGGCGTGCTGCTGGCCGAAGCCGCGCCGGGCGGGACAGTGACGCTGTTCGACGACCGGAGGGCAACTCCGTTCACCGCGCGGAAACTCCGATGGGACCTGGCGCGCGATGCGGTCGAAGTGCTGGAGCCGGCGACGATCATCGCGCCGCGGTAGGTGGCTCCCGGTCACGCCGACGTTCGGTCCACGATCCGATACTGCTCGCGCTCGCCGCGGCCGCGCAGCGGGTAGTCTTTCCGAAGCGGGTGCGCTGGGAACGCCTCCCACGTCAGGATGCGGCGCATGTCGGGGTGATTGCGGAAGCGGATGCCGAACATGTCGAACACTTCGCGCTCGGGCCACTCGGCGCCGGGCCACAGGCCCACGACGCTGTCCACCACCAGCGCCGGATCCTCGGCCGTGCCATCGGTCGGGAGTGTCGGGTCGACAAAGACCTTGACGAACAGGCGGTCGTCGCGTTCGTGCGACATCAGGTTGTACACCACCGCGAACCGCCCGATGGTCCTGCTCGGGTAGTCCAGGTAATCGATCCCGAACACGTCGGACAGGAAGTTGTAGCGGCAGGCGGTATCGTCTCGCAGGAACGCGAGCACCTCGTGCGAGTCCGCCGCGTCGACGATCAGCGTGCTCTGGCCGCGATACTCGGTGCCGCGGAAGCGCTTGTCCGGAAAGCGCTCCTTGACGATCTTGAACACGGGGTGGTCGAGCGTGGGCTTGGAGTCTGCGGGCACGGCGGGTTCCTTGGCGTGGTTGGCCCGGAGTGTAGGGTGCGGCCGCGTTCGCGGCGGCGCAGCCGGGCCGGCGCGTGCGGGCCTAGTCGAGCACGCGGACACCCAGCGCTGCGCACCGGTCCTTTGCCGCGGCGATCATCTCCGAATCCCAGGGGCCGCGACCGTCCAAGAGCGCCACCGCCTCGATGGCGCGGGCAAGGTCCGGGTGCTCCAGCGCGTCGATGAGGCGTTCCAGGTGCGTGCAGGCGTGGGTCGGCGCGACCATCGGCCCTTCCAGCATCGCCGCCGGATCCCAAAGCAGGTGCGGCCCGGTCTGGCCCCAGCGGCGGGCAAACCGCACCGCGGACGGAATGTCCGAGACGATGTGCCGCGCGTGTGGGCGGACAAGCAACTCGCCCGCCAGCCCCGCATCCACCCATCGTGCCGTCGCGGCATCGAGCGTTTCGCACGCGGCCGCGGTCCAGTTGCGAGGTGCGGGTCCATCATCGTCGCCCAGCGAGCCGGACCACAGAACGATGCGTGTGCCCGCTTTCGGGGCGGCTACCGGCGCGGCAAGCACGGACTCGTCGCGCACGTCGAGCCCTCTTGCGACAAAGCCGGGCAAGGGAAGTTGGCGGATCAGTGGGTCGGTCACGTCCGCGAAGGTTACACCTTCACGCGCTGGCAAGACCGCCTCCGATACCTTCCCTCGCCATGGCGGGCGGAGCCGGCTCGGCGCAAGCAAGGATGCGCACATGTCCACGCTCCCGTTGATTCCGCGGCTGTTCAATCTGGTCGAGTCCAAGCCCGAGCGGCGCACGCTCCCGGCGGATGACCCGGCCCGTCCACGGCTGATGAGCCAGATCATCACAATCAACCCCACGGCGACCGCGGCGTTCCTCGAACGCTTCGGGACGCGCGATCTCGAGCACTATCTCCGCCATTTGAACGCGGCCCAGCGGCCCCGCGGCGGCGATGCACGATGGGTGCGGCCCGATGGCTCGCGCGGGATCGTGCGCAGCGAAGCCCGAACCTGAAGGGCCATAACAAGCCATCTTCTCTCGCAGCACCGCGGCGTCGACGGGACGTGGCAGCCCCGCCGGCGCCGCCGGTGCGCGCCCAGCGGGCCGGCCGCATCTTCGGCCCGGTGACGTAGGTGCTGGGAACGATCGGGGGCCGCGCGGCCATGCGGGTGGGAGCGGGGGCGGGGTCGGAGGGGGGGTGGGGTGGGGGGTGGGGTGGGGGGGCGACATCCCAATAACCGCACAAAAAGGTCTGCCCGGGGTTATGTGGGGTTCTCGGCCGGACGATGAGTTCTCCGGACCGGGCCACCCGTGCGACCCGGGCGATCCCTCCAAACCGATGGCCTGACTTCAAGGCCGGCGGGGAGGGCGTCCGATAAACGCACCGCCCCGCCGTGGAGCGTCGGGGCATCGGAACGAGTGGTTCGGTCGAGGTTGAGGCGACCGGAGGTCGGCTCAATCGTGGAATCGGGACGGAGCGCGCCGGGCAGGCAGGAAGCCGGCACAGCGCGCCGCTGCGCCACCACGAGGAGCACCACGTGCAGATCCGCCATCTTGACCGCAAGACCAATCGCATGAACGTCACTCTCGCCGTTGCCGCCGCCTTCGCCGCGGCCGGTTGCGCTTCGAGCAACCGCCAGATGGCGACGGGCGAATCAACCCTCAAGCCCGCCGGGCAGACCGCCGCGAGCACCGGGCAGAAGGGCTCGCCGCTGTATGTGCCCCCCGGCAAGCAGCGCATGACGGGGTTCAACCCGTTCTGGTTCGAGGGGGCGGCGGAAGCGAACTGGGAGAACCGGCGCGGCCGGCCGGCGAACATCGCCACGCCGCACCCGGTCGCATCGCACCCGGTGCTGAACGCGGCGCCGGAGAGCCCGACGCCGCTGGCCGACGTGATGGAAGGCCTGACGCACATCACGCAGGCCGCGCAGGGCGCGGACTTTGACCCGTGTGTTTCTCGCGATGGCCGCTGGATCGCGTTCGCCAGTACCCAGCACCGCGAAACCGCCGACATCTACATCAAGCAGGTCGATGGTCGCACCATTACGCAGTTGACGGCCGACCCCGCGCACGACGTCATGCCGGCGATTTCGCCGGACGGCAGACGCATTGCCTTCGCCAGCGACCGCAACGGCAACTGGGACATCTACCTTATGTCCACTTCCGGCGGTCAGGCCGTGCAGGTGACCAGCGACCCGGCCGACGAACTGCACCCCTCGTGGTCACCCGATGGCAACAGACTGGTGTTCTGCCGATTGGGCGAAGTGAGCGGCCGCTGGGAACTGTGGGTGACCGACACCACCGGCGGGTCGACGACCGAGTTCATCGGCTACGGTCTGTTCCCCGAGTGGTGCCCTGTCGCGGGCACCGGCGCAGATGGTCGCGACAAGATTCTCTTCCAGCGCAGCCGCGAGCGCGGTGACCGCGCCTTCAGCCTCTGGACGGTCGATTACCGTCCGGGCGACACCAGCAGCCCCACAGAGATCGTCTCCAGCCGTGAAAGCGCGCTGATCAACGCTTCCTGGAGCCCCGACGGGCAGCGCATCGTGTTTGCCTCGGTCAACTTCCGCGATGCGGACTCGGCCACGACGCCTTCGGGCACGCCCGCCAGCGATCTGTGGATCGTCGGCGTCGACGGCACGGGCAAGGTCGCGTTGACCGGCGGCAAGTTCATGAACCTCATGCCCGCATGGGGCAACGGCGGCCGCATCTTCTTTGTCTCCGACCGGACCGGCGTGAGCAACATCTGGTCGGTCGGCACGGACAAGGCCATCCTCGCCGCGACCGGGCACCAGCCCAGGCACACCAACGACCGCGGCGTGGCCACGACGCCCGCCGATCACGCCTCGCCCGAATCTCACCGCTGACCCCTCGCGCCCGCCGCGGCCGAAACGCCCCGGCGGCGATTCGCACAACACACGCACGGGGCGGAGTTCCCGTGCCTTCGGCAGGACGCCATGACAACCGTACAGACCATGCTCGGAACATGCCGCGCGGGCTTCGCGCTCGCGTTGCTTGTTGCTCTCCTTTCCGGCTGCGCCACGGACAAAGCCGCGCGTGTGCCGCCCCAGATCCACGTCGCGCCCTACGACACATCGCAGGGCGAGGCGCTGTGGGCGGTCGTCCCGCCGGCCAACGAGTCGGGCGTGTCGTTCGCCGACACCCACCTCGTGGCCGATGCGCTGGCCGCCAAACTCGACGAGGTGCGCGGAATCGCGTGTCTCCCGCTGAACCGCACGATCGCGGCGATGCGGGCCCTGGGCATCTCGATGGTGCGCACGCCGGCCGAGGCCCGCGCGCTCGCTGGCGCGATGGGCGTCGATGCGGTGGTGGTCGGCAGCATCACCGCCTACGAACCCTACGACCCGCCCAAACTCGGCCTGGCCCTGGCGGTGTTCGCCCGCGACGGGCGGGCCCGCGTCATCGCCGACCCCATGAAACTGCAAACTGCCTACTCCGACCGCGACACACCCGTGCGGTCGCAGTTCGCCGACCGGCCGGTGGCCGCGATCAGCGAGCACTTTGACGGCGCAAACCACGAAGTGCAACTGGCGCTGCAGCGCTACGCGGCGGGGCGACACGAGCCCGGCTCGGCCCTTGGATGGCGCGGCATGCTCGCGAGCATGAGTCTGTACGTCGAGTTCGCGGCCCACGAGGCCGTGGGCCGGCTGATCGAGCAGGAGCGTCTCCGGCTCGCGCAACCGCCCGCGGCACAGCAGGCCGCACGCTAGGCGACGCGGCGGATCTCTCCGCGCGGCGCAGGCCGTGCGGCGCGGAGAGATTCGGATGATCGAAGACCAGTCGAGCCAACGTCCCCGGCGCCGCACGCAACCGCAGGGTGCCGTGCCCGCACCAGCCGCCCGCGAGCCCGTCACGCTGACCAAGGGCGCGCACCGGTGGACCTTCCAGTGCGACACGGGCGACGAGCCCGCGTTGCTCCGTCGCCTGAGCGAACTGGCCGCGGACCCGGATGCGCCGTTCGACTGGTTCGACGCCGCGCTGGTCAGCCATCAACTTTCCAAGCGCCTGCGCCCCGGACTCCAGCGGATCGATGCCGCGTCCGCGGCGAACGCTCCCTCGGCGCGCCAACGCCCCCAGCCTTGAGCAGTGAATCCTCGCGCGGGCGCACGGATGCGGCCCGGCCCGACCGAACAGAAGAAGACCCCGCGCCGGCGGGCCAACCCGGCGAGCACGACTCGGAGTACAGGACAATGAACACGCTTCCCATCATCGCCGGCTTCACGGACTACCTCACCAACGAGCGGCACTTCTCGCACTACACCGCCCGCTGCTACGGCGCGGACCTGCGCCAGTACACCGAGTTCATCGCCGATGAGGCGGGGCTTGAGGCCAGCGACGCCGCCGAACTCCAGGCGTGGAACATCGTCAGCGACCAGGGCACGCCCGGCGGGCACGCCGAGACTCCCGTCGCGGCGACCATTACGCCCAACACCATCACCAAGATGGTGATCAACGCGACGCCGGATACGATCCGCGAGTTCCTCGAGCACCTGGGAAGCAAGGACTACTCCGCCGCGACCATGGCCCGGAAGATCGCGACACTGCGATCGTTCTACAAGTGGTCGAACCGGCGCGGCATCACGCGGACCAACCCCATGACGGCGATCCGAACGCCGCGTCAGGGCAAGCGCCTCCCGAAGGCGATCACGGTCGAGCAGATCGAGAAACTGCTGGCAACCCCGAGCGACAAGGACGTGCTGGGGATGCGCGACCGCGCCATGCTCGAAGTGCTGTACTCCACCGGCATCCGCGTGAGCGAACTGGTCGGACTGAACGTCGAGGACCTCGATGAGAGCGGCGAGGCGCTCAAGGTCCGCGGCAAGGGCAAGAAGGAGCGCATGGTCCCGCTCGGCACGCACGCGCTGAGCGCGGTGGCCCGCTACGCGCAACTTGTCCGTGCCGACCCGCGTTACGCGCAGTGGTGGAAGGACGAGAACCGCGCCCGGCCGCTGTTCATCAACAAGCACGGCCAGCGTCTGAGTTCGCGCTCGGTCCGCCGCAAACTCGACAAGTACCTCGTGCAGGCCGGGCTCGACCCCGACATCTCCCCGCACACGCTGCGGCACTCGTTCGCCACCCACCTGCTCGACAACGGCGCGGACCTGCGCAGCGTGCAGGAACTGCTCGGCCACCAGTCGCTCTCGACCACCCAGATCTACACGCACCTCACCACCCACCGCCTGCACGACGCCTACAACAAGGCGCACCCGCGGGCCGAGTCGGCCTGATCCGATGCTGGAAATGGGATGTGGGATGTGAAGAACACACGCAAAGGCCCGGCAGACCGCCGGGCCTTTTTCCCATCCATCGACTTACGGTGTTTCGCGCCAACCATTCGGTGTGTCCGTTCCTGATCCCATCGCTCTCGGCCGCGAGGTTGTTCGCGCGTGCCTCGGCCTCGGCTTCGCCGCGGCGGGTGTCGCCCGCGCCGAACCCAGCGCGTGGGGGGAGCATGTCCGGGCGTGGCTCGCCGCGGGAAAGCACGGCACGATGGAC
Source organism: Phycisphaeraceae bacterium (assembly GCA_019636495.1). GTDB lineage: Bacteria > Planctomycetota > Phycisphaerae > Phycisphaerales > UBA1924 > JAHBXL01. Next base: position 275,342 of record JAHBXL010000001.1, read on the forward strand.
TGGATGGCGGAGTATCTCGAACAGCGGCTGGATGTTGGCCAACTGCTGCCGGGCGCACGCGCCGTGATCATCGTCGCGGATGCGTACGACGTGCCCGGCCGTTCGTCGGAGGCGAATCAGGAAGGCGCGCCAGGGCCCGTCGGCGTGATCGCGCGCTACGCCCGCGGCGAGGACTACCACGCCATCATCCGCCGGCGCCTCGGTCGGCTGGCTGATACCCTGCGCGGGCTGCCCGCGGCAGAGCACGCCGACTTCCGGCTGTTCGCCGACACGGGTCCCGTGTTGGAACGCGAGCAGGCCGCCCGCGCCGGGCTCGGCTGGATCGGCAAGCACACGCTGCTGATTCACCCGCGAATGGGCAGTTGGTTCGTGCTCGGCGGCCTCGTCACCACGCTGGATGTTGCGCCCGACCCGGACAGCGCGCCGATCGCGGATCACTGCGGCACGTGCACGCGCTGCATTGATGCTTGCCCGACCGGCGCGATCACGCCGTACTCGGTCGATGCGCGGCGGTGCGTTTCGTACCTGACGATCGAGCACGGCGGCCTTATCGACGAGTCGTTGCACTCGGGCATCGGCGACAGGTTGGTCGGGTGCGATGTCTGTCAGGAGGTCTGCCCGTTCAACGGTGCCACGGGCGTCCCGCCGGTGTCTGACCCTCGTAGCACGGGCATCCTGCCCGTGTCTTCATCGCCGCACACTCGGGCCACGCTCCCTCTGCTCGATGTGCTCGGCTGGACCGATGCCGATCGCGCCCGCGTGCTCTCCGGCTCCGCCGCGAAGCGTGCGACGCTGGCGATGTTCAAGCGAAACGCGCTCATCGCGGCGGGAAACGCGATGGCAGGCGGCAGTGGGGGAGAGCACTCCGCCGCGCTCCGCGGGCGAATTGCAGATCTTGCATCCGATCCCTCGGAGGATGCAATCGTCCGCGAGACCGCGCGGCAGGTGCTGGCCCGGCTCTCGGCCTGATGCGAGCCCCCGCCACGTCATGTGCGCGGCGCGACGAACAGCCGCGAGGCGAGCACGATCCCCAGCCCCGGTACCAGCCACAACTCAGCCCGCTCGATGAACCCCATCCAGTAGAACGGCGCGGCGATGCCGACGGCGAGCCAGAAGACCCGCATCGCGCGTCGACCGGGCACGCCACGATCGCTCGAATCCGCCGTGCCGCGTGGGATCATGAGCAGCCACACATAGGCGGGGAACACCAGGCCGTAGAACGACATGAACAGCCTGTACACGACCTCGCGCCCAGCGAGCCCGGCGACAACCGGAACATGCGGAGTCGCCAACGCGACTCCGCACGCGGCGAGCATCGCGAAGGCGATCCTCGCGGCGGGCCACGGTCCGCGCCCCGGCGTTGCGCGAGCATGCACGGTGCAGGTGTACACCAGTTGCATTGCGATGTGCAGCGCGATAAACAGCGCCGCGGCTTGCGCCAGCCCGCCCGCGCCGGATGCGAACTCGTTTCCCCACTGTGCATACCCCAGCGTAAACACGATCATGGCCAGGAACAGCACGCCGAAGCCGAGCGTGAACACCGCGCGGGCTGTGCCGCCCCTGGTTGCCTGGCGCGCCTGATGAAACGTCGGATCCAGATACGGGCACAGCGCAAAACCGAACGCGCACACGGGCGCGAGCCACAGCACGTCAGTAGGCGCTGCGCCCGGCCATCCCGGCCATTCCAGCCCGCCGCGGGACGCGGCCATCGCGGCGCACACGGCCGACCCCAGCCACGCAAGCAGGCCCAGCCGCACATCGAGCCCAAACAGCAATCCCGCCACCATCGCCGCAACGATCGCAAACCGAGCGGCATCCGGAACGATGTGGTTGTTGTTCAGCGTGATTGGCGCGGCGACAAAGGACGCCAAAAACCACAACTGAAACACCACCGTCACCAGCCGGAACCACTCCACGGCCGTTCTGTGCCGCGACACGATCCGCTCGCTTGCGCCATCCCGCAGCACCCATCCCATCGCCGCGGCGCCGATGACATTGGGGACCGCGAACACCACCCAGCCCCACACGCCAAAGTCGCGCACCAGCAGCACAGGCAGAAACATGCCGATGCACCATGTCCAGGAGCATGCCAGATACGCCGCCCAGAGAATGGCCTCGAGCCATGCGGGCCGCGCGGTGTCGGGATGTGACGTGCTGCGGGCGATCACCGGGGCGAGTGTATCGTCACTCGGCCCTGGGTTCGGGGCGGGCTTCGGCCTTGCGCTCGGCCTTGTTCTTGTGGTGGGCCTTGGGCGTGACGTGGAACGTCGCGGTGCACCGGCCCACGCGCCGCTCGCGCTCCGGCGTACTGCCGAGTTTCCCGGCCTTGCCGATCATCTGCACGATGTCGAGATCGACCGTGATGTTGAACTCGCCGCGGTGCGCCAGGTGCGACTCGATGTCCTCCCGCGGCGTGATCCGATACAGCGCCGGCCCGAAGCACGGTCGCAGGAACCTGTAGGTCAGTTCCTTGCACACAACGGTGTAGTCGCCGCCGCACACGCCGAAGACGTACATGCCGCCGGCGATCTCGGAGTTGCCGAGCAGCGCGGCCCCGGCCATCGCGTTGTACCAGTTGCGGTTGAACCGGCGAAACGGCAACACGGCCTGAAACGTGGTTCCATCGATCCGCTTCATCTTGATGCCGCTGCGAAAGGCGAACGGCAGCCAGATCAAACTGCACACCCGGTGCCAGAAGTTGTTCCGCGTCGAGAGGCGCGACAGAAATGCCTCGATCCGGTCGAACATCGTGGTCTTCTTGCGGCCCTTGGCGGTCGGGTTGGCCACCGGACGTGCCGCACCCGTCGCGCCGCCTTCCGATTCGTTCGCGGGGGTCTCCGTCGCGGGCGCTTCGGCCGCGGGCGCGTCGATGGCCACGGCCTCACTCTCGCGGGTGCCTGCATCGCTCGCATTGGCCGCTGTGACCGGTGTCACCGTGAACTGCTCCTGACCGAATCGATGCCGACATCATATCCGGTCGCTGTCCCGCCCCGGATTCCAAGTCGCTCATGCCGGTTCGGGCACAAGGTCGAACCATCCTTTCGCATTGGCCCGAACGCGGAACAGCGGCTCGCCCGGCTCGTGATCCAGGCACAGCACCCAGCCACGCTCGGCCGCCTCCATCAGGAGCCACCGCCTCGAGATCATCGATGTGTACGGCTCGACGTCGTACGCGAGCGAATAGGCCGCACCGAGATGGGCGGCGGTCGGCATCACGTCGGGGGTGAAGACGATCGTCCGCCCCTTGCCCCGGGGGGCGTCGGGCTCCGTGAATCGCACGGCCTGCTGCCCCCAGGTGTGCCCGGGCACGTTGAACACCCACACGCCCGCCCCCGGCCAGAGTTCGGTCTCGCGAAGTTCGACCGGTGCGGGGGGCAGTTCGTCGCGGTCGGGCGTGTAGCCGGGCGCAAACGGGCGCGGCGAGTCCACAAGTCGCAGGCGCTTCTCGATCGGCAGCAGGTGATCGCGGTAGTAGGTCCGCGTCATGACCGAGCGGTTGGCCAGCGCATCGCGCCATTCGCGCTGCTGCACGTAGATGCTCGCGTTCGGGAAGGTGACCCGGCACCCCCCGCGCGCCGACGAGCCCCCGCCGCCGTCTTCGCCGGTCCAGTCCGGTGACTCGCCCTCGCGGCACAGGCGCGTCAGTGCGCCGGCATGGTCGAAGTGCAGGTGCGAGACCACCGCCGCATCGATTGATTCCGGCGTCGCGCCAGCCTCCATCAGTGCGTCCAGGACCGTGCGCCCATCGAGGTCAAAGATCTCGCGCATCTTGGAATCGAGTTTGTCGCCGGTGCCGACCTCGATGATCACGCGTCGCGGCGTGCCCGCGGGGCGATCCACGCCGTCCTCCACCCGATCCAGCAGCAGGCAGTTGTGCTGCACGGAGATGCGGCCGCGGTCATCGGTCGGTACCTGACGCGACCACACCGTCCGAGGAATGAGCCCGAACATCGAGCCGCCATCAAGTTTGAACAGGCCGGCGCGCAGCAGTCTGAAGGTGTACCTCGCCGGAGGCGGTAGAGTGTGCGAGTCGGTCATCGTCTGCCTCAGAATCGGAACGTCGCCGAAAAGCCGATGAACCCAGTGGGATCGGTGTTGTCTTCCAGGAGTTCGTTGCCGTCGCGGTCGTCGAAGCGGAACTCCTGCCACGCGACCACGCCGCCGAACAGCGACAGCGTGACCCACTGGCTCGGTGTGTAGTCGAAACCCGCGCCGAAGACGAAGCGCGAGTCGCGCAGCACGCCCTCCGGGATCGGGGCGTCGTCCTCGAGACGATACTCGCGGAGTTCCCATGCCGCGCCGATGCTGAACGACCAGGCCTCGTCGAGCCGAACGGTCAATCGCACGCCAGGGCCCTCGGTTGTGAGCCGCACATCGTCGGTGATCTGCCACTCGATGCCGAGGAGTGGAAGCAATCGAGCATCCTCCTCCAGCCGAGTTCTTCCCTGCACGCCGAAACTCAGTGCGAAGTTCTCGCTAAAGGCATACCGCGCGCCCACGTACCCGCCGAAGGTGAACGAATCCCCCACATCCGCGCCGTACGCGCCGGAGAACTCCGGCCCCGCACCGGCGAACACCGACCACTGCTGGCTGATCGCGTAGAAGATGTTCGGCCCGAAGCGGATGCTCGCCGCGCTGTCCAGCGGCGCATCGCCGCCAGGCAGCATCGACGCGTTCCCGAAGTCGTACCACGAGGACTCGAAGTCAGCGCTCATCCCAAGCCGCAGACGATCGTTCACGGCGTACGACCACCCCGCGGAGAGGCCCGCACGCGTCACGCTCACATCCGCCGCGGCGTCGTCGAAGTCGGCGCGGAAGGCGTGCGAAATCCGCGGCCTGATCTCGAAGCGGATCTCGGGCCGCGCCCGCGCTTCTTCCGCAGTGATCACCGGCTCGGCGTGTGAGCCGGGTGCGCTCTGGGCCTGCGCCATCGCCGCGAAGGTCGCGCCGGCGAGGCCTGCAATGGTGAAACCGAACTTCATGGGAGATTCCATGTGCGTCGGTGCCGGCGCGGCCGGCAAGACGGGGTGTCGCTGCGTGTTCCCGGGCCGCACGGCCTAGGCACGCATCCGCCAAGCGTACACGAACCACTCGATGCTCATCAGGCCCAGCGCGGCGAGTACAAACCAGTGCCAGACCTCCCGCTCGCCGCCGCGGCCCCGGCCATCGGCCGCGAGTCCTTCCCCGAGCGTGTCGGCCCGGGCCCCGGGTCCCAGTGCCGCGCGCGGCCGGACAGCAATCAGACTCTCGCGCGGACTGACGAGATTCGCGGCGACGACTCCGGGCTCCACCGCGCCCTGCGTCGCCCCGACAAGCCTCCAGACACCGACGCGGTCGAGCGGACCAACCAGGCCGGTCGCGACATCCGATGCTGTCGGCGAGACGGCAAAAACTCGTTCCAGGTTCGCGGTGCCCGTCCGTGCAATGACCGATCGGGCCGCGGCCGGAGCCACCACCGGCAGTCGCGCCCCGGTATCGATGCTCCAGGCCAGCCGCGAAGGCCCCGAGGACTCTGTCAGCCGTTCGACGGCGTTGGCAATGAACACCGGGAAGGAGACATCGGGTCCCCAGTTGCTGCGCTCGAGCGCGAACGCCGCGGCGATGCGACGCATGACCCGTTCCGCGCCGTCCTGGGCATCAGTGTCGTGCTCGATCTCGATCAGCAGCGGGCCGATGGTCCCATCGACCAGTTCAGTGAACTTCGCGGCTCGTCCGGCGCGGTCCGCGTGCGACTCTGCGGGCATCCGCAGCGCCGCGCCCGGCGCGACGATGAGCGTGTCGAGCGAAACGTATCGCAGGGCGGGGTGGTTGCGCCGCCACGCGATGACCCGCGCCACCGGCCGTCCGCCCGGCTCCGGGCCACCGGTCAGTTCCACGCCGTCTGCCGTCGGCGGTACACCAAAACTCAGTGTCGGCGCTTGCGGCCACACCTCGGGCCCGACGCGATCGAGCACGACCAGATCGAATCCGCGCCATGGCACGCGCCGCGCATCGCCGCCCGTCTGCAGCGCAGTTGCGACGCCCGCGGCGTACTCCGTCGCGCCAAGAATGCGGATTGTCGCCGGCTCGGTCGCCTCCAGCGCCTGAATGAGGAAGACATCGGGGCGGGGGGGGGCATCGCTGTCGGGCGCGACCAGGAGCACGCGCGGCCTCCACACCGGCGGCAGCACCAGCGCGGCGGCATCGTCGGCCGCGAGAAGGTCCTCGCGGTTCAGGTCCACCACGACGACCTGCTCGATGCCCGGATCGGTCTGACGGATCGTGAAATGCACACCTGCTTCGCCGGGCTCGATCGTTCCCCCGGGCGCCGCCGATGCGGCGGGCACGGCGACAGCGCGGATGCCGCCCTCGGGCACCCTCCCGTCGAGCGTGCACCGCGCGGCGATGCTCACTTCCTGTGGCCCGGCATTCTGGATCCGCGCAAAGACGCGCACCAGCGCGGGATCATCGGGGTCGCGCTGCGCGCTGATCGCGACGATCCCGAGGTTGTCGGCGCGCGGGTCGGCGTCCGCGCCGCGCGCCGGGCCCGCGTAGACGTGCCGCACCAGTACGCCGCGACGGTCCTGCGGCGAGAGCGCGGCGTGCCCGCCGTCGCTGATGAGGTAGACCACCGCGGGGTCATCGGTTTCCTCGCCATCAGCCTCGGCGGTCATGGCTTCGACCAGACGCATCGCAGCGGCGAGATCGTCGGGCTGGTCGGTCGGCGCAATGGCGCGGACCGCTTCGCGCAGTTCGCCGAGGTTGGAAGTGAAGCGCGTCAGCGCGCGCGGCGAGGCGTCAAGCGCGATGACCATCGCGCGCGCCCGGGACGAGCCCGTGCGTCCGAGCGTGTCGATCAGTTCGAGTGCGCGATCACGAGCGAGATCGAGCCGCGTCCGCGGAGCCCCGGCAGGGCCGATGCCGCCGTCGGTCGCGCTCATCGAGGCCGAGCAATCGATCAGGATGATGATGCGCGAGCCCGCGGGCCCGGCGCCGGGCACCGCCGGCCGCGCCAACGCGACGAGCAGGCACGCCAGCGCAAGCAGTTGCAGCAGCAGCACCCACGACCAGCGGATCATCCGCAGCGGCACGTTCACCTGCAGATCGCGCGCCGCCTGCTCCCACAGCAACACCGAACTGACGCGCAGCGGCCTCCGCCTCAACTTCAGAAAGTACAGCAGCAGCAACGCGGGAACGGCGAGCGCAGCGCCGATGATCCCCGCGACGGGTGCGAGAAACGTCACGCCTCACCCTTTCGAGGCTGATCGGATGCGCGGTCATCAGGCGAGGGGGAGCGGTGCGAGGTTGGCGCCGAAGGGGCGGTGCGGGGAGTAGGGGGAGCGGGGGGAGCGGGGCGGGCGGGGGGGGCGGGGGGAGTCGGTGGGCGGAAGACCTTGGCGATGACGAACATCTCGCGCGAGGCATCGCGGCTGGCCTCGGGCTTCAGGCCCTTGACCTCCGCGAACACGCGCTGCGTTTCGCGCAGCAGCCGCGGGTATTCCTCGCCCTCGAAGACTTTCATCACCAGGTGCCCGCCCGCGCGCAGAACCGCGGGACAGAGTTCCAGCACACGCCGGCACAGCGCGACCGAGCGGAAGTGGTCGACGGTGCCGCCGCCGCCGCCCTCGGTGCTCGGGGCCATGTCCGAAAGTACAACGTCGAATCTCGTTCTGGCGCTCTGCGCGTGCGCGAGCAGATCCTCGGCACAGAGGTTGAACGCATCGCCGACAAACGCCCGCGCGTTCGCGGGCAACTCAATGTCCACGGGTTTCAGGTCGACGCCGACGACCAGCCCCTTGGGGCCGATGCTCTCCGCAGCGACCTGCACCCACGACCCGGGCGCGCAGCCGAGGTCGAGGACCATGTCGCCGCGCCGCAGAATCTGCCGGCGCAGGTTGATCTCCTTGAGTTTGTACGCCGACCGCGCGGCGTAGCCCTCGGCCTTGGCCTGCTTGAAGAACCGATCGTGAAGTTTGCGTGCCTCGGCCATCGGTTCGGATGGTAGATACGCGACCGCCGTGCGCCCGCGCCGCGCACCTACAATCCTCCGAGTTGAGCAAGCAAGGAGTCTCGATGCCCACCACCGCCGAACGCCCACCGGTCCCGCGCCGAACGATCAGCCAGTTTGCGCCGTCGGAGCGCATCGAGGGCACGTTCGCCATCGGCAACGCACAACTCGGCCGCACCAAGCAGGACAAACCGTTTCTCAAGTGCCTCATCAGCGACAAGACCGGTCAGTTGCCCGCGCGGATGTGGTCGATCGACCCGGCCCTGTTCAAGCGGCTGCCCACCGACGGATTCGTCTGGATCGAGGGCGAGACCCAGCCCTACCAGGGCGAACTTCAGGTCATCATCCAGAACATCGAGCCCGTCGAGCCCACGGCCGAGATGCTCCGCGAACTCATCCCCTGCTCGGCGCGCGATCCGCACGAGATGTTCAAGGAACTGACCGACCTCCTTGGCACGCTGTCGCACCCCGCGGCCCGCGCGCTTGCGGGCGTCTACCTCGCCGATGAGCCGCTCATGGAGGCCTTCCGCCGCGCGCCCGCGGCCAAGAGCATGCACCACGCCTATCTCGGCGGTCTGCTCGAGCACACGCTGAGCCTGCTGAACGTCGCCAACGCCGTCTGCCCGCACTATCCCAAAATCAATCGCGATGTCGTGCTGCTCGGCTTGTTCCTGCACGACCTGGGCAAGACCCGCGAACTCGTCTACGACCGCACGTTTTCTTACAGCGATCGCGGCGAACTCATCGGCCACATCGTCGATGGCGCGATCATGCTGCACGACAAGGCCCAGCAGGTCATGCGGGCCACCGGCCAGCGCCTGCCGCGGAACCTCGTGCTCGTCTTGCAGCACATCATCCTCTCGCACCACGGCGTGCCCGAGTTCGGCGCGGCAAAGGTGCCCATGACCCCCGAGGCCATGCTCGTCTCGATGCTCGACAACCTCGACGCCAAGATCTTCATCGCCATGGCCGCGGCACGGCCGGACATCGCCGCGGCGGACGCCTCGGATCAGACCGGCGCGGGCCTCAATGGCAACTTCACCGAGAAGCAGTGGGCGCTGGACACCCGGTTGTTCAGGCCCGACCCGCTGGCCGATTGATCGGCGCGCTCCCCCATCACGGAGGGTGGATCTTGGACCGCGAACAACTGGAGCAGAAACTCGCGAGCCCCGTGCCGCTGTTCCCGCTGCACCAGGTCGTGCTGTTCCCCCATGCGGTGGCGCCGCTGCGGGTTTTCGAGCCGCGCTACCGGCAAATGGTCGACGACGCCATGTCCGGCGACAAACTCATTGCGATGGCGACATTCGCCGGCGGCCGCTGGAAACGCGAGTACCACGGAAGGCCGCCGCTGCGACCGGCCGTCTGCGTCGGGCAGATCGTGCAGCACGTGCGCGAGGCCGAGGGCCGCGGCGTCATCATCCTGCAGGGTCTCTGCCGCGCGCGGATCGCATTTGAGTTGCCCGCCCACGATGACCGCCTCTACCGAGATGCGATGCTCGACCTGGTCGAGGAATCGGCCGAGGACGAGTCGCTTGCGCATTACAGGGAGACGTTCGCCGATGCGCTGGAGAGCAAGCCGCTGTGCGACTTCCGCCACGCGGCGGCGCTCGCCGAGCATCTTCGCGAGCCCGAACTCCCCGCCGCGGCCGTCCTCGAGATGGTGACCATCTCTTTCGTCGACGAACTGGAATCGCGCTACCGCCTTCTGGCCGAGCCTGACCCCGAGGGACGGGCCCGGATTCTCTCGCGTGAACTGGCGGAACTTGCCCAACTGCTGCGGCGGGCCGAGCCACAGCGGCGGGTCGAAACGCCCAAGGGCTGCCATTGGAACTAGGGAAAACTCCGGATTCTGCACCTCGATTTTGTGCAACTGCCGTCCGATCTGTTAGTATACACAAACATATGGAGGGCTCATCCATGGCCAGCAACATGCCAATCCGTCGCCTCGTCGGGCGGGCCACATCATTCAGCGCGCTCGTGCTGCTTGCCGGAGCATCGGGCGGGTGCAACAACGCCGCGGAGGGCACGCTCTCGGGCGCTGCGCTCGGTGCCGGCGCCGGCGCGGTGATCGGCAGTTTCTTCGGCGCTGCGGGCACGGGCGCGGCGGTCGGCGCAGTCGGTGGCGCGCTCGGTGGCGGTGTCATCGGCGATCAGAACGACCGTCAGGCCCGACGGCACCACGGCGGCCACACCTGGGCCGACTACCGCTGCCGCGACTGGTGAACTTTCGCCGCCGTCTCGGGCGGCCGGCGCAGCGCATCCAGTGCGCGCCGAACGTGCTCGCCGGGCCGGAACTGCGAGTTGAAGACCATCACGACCACGCCCCGTGCGTCGATGACGTACGTCACGCGCCCGGGGAAGAGCACCAGCGACGCGGGCACGCCAAACAGGCGGCGCACCTCGCCGCCGCTGTCCGACAGCAGTGTGAACGGCAGTCGGAGCATCGCGGCGAAGCGTGCGTGCGATTCAGCATCGTCGCCGCTGATGCCGACCACCAACGCGCCGGCCTCGGTAAACTGCTCGTACTCATCTCGAAACGCGCACGCCTCGCGCGTGCAGCCGGGCGTGAAGTTTCGCGGGTAGAAGAACAGCACCACGGGGGCTTCGCGCCCGCCGGCGCGGCGCAGATCGCTGAACTGCACCATCCGCCCGTGCTGATCGGGCAGCACAAAGTCCGGGGCGGAATCGCCCACGCCGATCGGCCTTCCCGCTGATGCTGCGGTCGTCACGTTTGTGCCATCTCCCGCCGCGCACCCGAGGCAAGGGGCCCTGCGCGGCCGCGCCACGCACGCGCCCCACGCAGTTGCAGCACGGAACTGTACCATTGCACCGCGGTCATCATCAGCACGCCCAGCGGGTGTGCACCGACCGGCAGCAGACCCTGCGCAAACCGCCGCGAGAGCAGCCCCCGCTGCACGATGTTCAGCGTGCAGGCGAGTGCGGCGAGCACAACGGCCATCGTCGCCGGCGATGCGGCGGCGGGCCCGCCCTCCTCGCCGATCCATGCCGCCGCCGCCCACGCGAGGACCACCCACGGCAGCACGTGGCCGAGCAGGTGCAGCACCGTCAGAAAGACCAGCAGTCCGGGCGAGCCGAGGCCCTCATACGCATTCTTGGCAAAGCCCCGCCAGGTCGCGCCCAGGCCCTCATACATCCGGCACGAGGCCAGGTCGGTCCCATCGAATAGGTCGGTGCGGAATCCGGCGCGACGGAACACCCGCGGCAGTTTCACTCCGTCGTGCATCGAGTCGCGCACGCTCGCGTGGCCGCCCGCCGCGAGATAGGCCTCGCGCTGCACAAGCACGAACTGCCCGCACGCGGCGGAAGCGGCGGGGTCATTGGTCCGGCGCATCCGCACAAACGGCAGATATGAGAACAGGATGAAGTGGATCATCGGCACCAGCAGTTGTTCGCCGATCGAGCCGGTCACTTGCCGCGGAAAGGTCGAGAGCAGGTCGGCCCGCAGTTGGTGCGCCGAGTCGAGCGCGCGGCGGATGCAGTCGGGCGCGAGACGGACATCGGCATCGATGAACAAGAGGTACTCGCCCCCCGCGTGCAAGCCCATCTGGTCGCAGGCAAACTGCTTGCCCACCCAGCCCGGCGGGTGCGGGTGAACCGGGCAGGCCTCGACCCGCACATTCTCGCGGCACAGACGGTCGAGAATGTCGGCGGTGCCATCGGTGCTGCCATCGTCATAGACGAGCACGCGGAGCGCATCATGATCCTGCGCCAGCACGGCGCGCACGCACACCTCGAGATTGCGCTCCTCGTTTCGCGCCGGAATGCAGACCGTCACCATCTCCGCGCGGGCCGGTGCATCGGCGCGCGGGCGGCAATAGAGCGCGAGATTCCAGATGGTCATCGCCAGCGCGCCCGCCGCGATGCTCAGGCCGATCCACAGCAGCGCCACCAGCATCATGCGCGCGCCTCCGTCGTGCGGCCTGCCCGCCGCGCTTCGATCTCGCCCGATCGGCCCCGCAGCGTGAGCCACAGCGCATGGACGGGATTGGTCGCCGTCGCGCGGCCCGATGCCGCGCCCAGCATGATCTCAAACCCCGCGGGCTCGCGGGAGATCACGCGCTGCGCCAGTTCATCGGCCGCTTCCTGCATGCCCGTCGCGATCGCGCGTTGCCATCCCGTGGTGCTCGCGGCCTCTGCCCAAGACTCCACAGCGTGCACAAACACCTCCGGCTTCTGGTCCTGCCAGAACGCGTACTCGATTGCAACGCACACCACGCGGGGAATCTCAAGCCGTGCTGCAAGCGCCGCCGCACCGGGCCGGATGCGCACCGGCTCGCGCGGATCGGCGAAGCGTCCCTGCGGCGTCAGCGCGAGCGTGAGACGCGGGTGCGCCGCAACGAGTTCCGATACATGCGAAGTCATCGCGGCCAGGCTCGCCGGGTCGTCAGGGTCGATGCCGAACAGGCCGACCTTGCGGAAGAAGGCGAATCGTCGCAACTGGTCGGCATCCATGGGCGAGAACGCGGCGCGCGAGGGCAGCAACTCGCGCTGCAGCACAAGCCCCACAAGCGGGTCCCACCAGGATGCGTGCGTGCAGCAGATGATCAGCGGCGCCGCCTCGCCATCAAGCCCGCGCAGCAGCCCTCGCCCCTCCGGCGTCAACCGCACGCGGTGGAAGCGCGACCGCAGCAGCCGCCGCGCATACCACGCGAACACGCGGGCAAAGCCCCTGCGCGGCGTCGCGCGGATCAACTCACCATCGCCGGCTCGCGCCATGGCGCCTCCCTCCGCGTTCGCGGCGGCACCGGCCGCATGCCCGCATCCTCGAACAGCGCGTTCGCCGCGGTCACGCCGCTCATCAGCACCATCGGTACGCCGGGGCCGGGGTTCGCCGAGCCGCCGGCCAGGTACAGGTTCTCGAGCACCAGGCTCCGGTTTCGCGGCTTGAAGCCCCCGGCCAGCCGCCCGTGCGAGGCCAGCCCGTAGATCGCGCCGCCCTCGGCGTTGTACATCCGATCGATGTCGTTGGGCGTCAGGTGCCGCTCGACGGCGATGTGCCCATCAATGTCCTCCATGCCGAAGCGTCGCAACTTCGCGAGGATGGTTTCGCGATAACTGCGCAGCATCGGACCGGGCGAGCCATCGGCGCTTCGCCAGTCATGCCCGGGCCGCATGTACGGCGTGTGCACGAGCACGTACAGAGCCTCGCATCCCGGCGGGGCCTGCACGCCCTCGTCCTCGGTGCGGCTGGGCACGGCGAGATAGAGCGTGGGGTCCTCGGCGGGTACGCCGCGGGTGTAGATGTCGTCGAACTCACGCCGCGAATCCTGCGAGAACAGGAAGTCGTGATGCGCCAAGTGCGCATACTGCCGGGTCAGTCCGAGGTACAGCACGACGCCCGAGCACGCGGGGGTGTACGACCGCGAGATCGACCGTACCCGCGCTGCGGCCCGCGGCGTGTCGAGCAGTTCGCGGCAGGTGCGCTGAACATCGCAGTTCGAGATCACGTGGGCCGCGCGAATGAACCGGCCATCGGCCAACTCAACGCCCGTGGCGCGCCGGCCGTCGTGGCTGATCCGCGTCACCCGTGCCTGTGTGAAGACCTCCACGCCCTGCTCGCGGGCGATGGTCTCCAGCGCGCGGGCGACCATCCGCGTGCCCCCGCGCGGATACCAGCACCCGTGGTCGGTCTGGGCCGCGGCGATCAGCGACAGAATCGCCGGCGCAAGGAACGGGCTGGACCCGACGTATTGCTGGAAGTGCTCGACCATCTGCCGGACGTGCGGCTCGTTGATCATCGCGTGCGCTGTCCCCGCCATCGTGCTGTGCATGCGCATCGCCATGACCTCGCGCAGCAGCGCGGGGTCTCGCGGCGGCGTGGCCCGCATCATGTCGCCGATCCCTCCGATGTCCTTGTAGAAGAACACCCGCTCGCTCAGGCGATACATCCGGCGTGAGAACTCGATGAACTTCGAGTACCCCGCGCCGGGCGCGTGCGTGGGGAACTGCGCATCGAGCGCCGCGGCCATCTGCGCGACGTTCTTCTTCAGGTCGATCCGCACGCCGTCCTCGTAGAAGCACCGCCACTGCGGATCGAGATCGACCAGGTCGATCAGGTCCTCGGTGCGCCGGCCGCTGCGCTCGATGATGCCCCGAAGCACCTGCGGGAGCGTGATGATCGTCGGTCCCATGTCGAAGGTGAACGTCCCGGCCGGCGCTCGGCCGTTACCCGCGAAGGGCACACGCAGGACATTCATCTTCCCGCCCAGGTGCGAGTTGGCCTCGACAATCGCGATGCGCATGCCGCGCGATGAGCACTCCGCCGCCGCGGCAAGCCCCGCAAGGCCGCCACCGATCACGACGGCATCAAAAGTTGGTGTCATGGTGTTCATGTGTCGGAGCCGTTGATGGAGTTCGGTGCGGCGACGCCCGCGCGCGATGACCCCGCGCCATACGTCCACAGGCAGGCGCGCATGAGTCGCGAGGCCACCGACGGAATCGGCGTATCGATCGGGAGGCGCACTCGCCTCGAGGTGCCGGCGATGTGCACGGGGCGTGTCATCGCCAGCAGTCCGGCCGCGCCGCGAGAGACGCCCCAGCCGCTCTCGCCCACACCGCCGATGGTCGCCCGCGGGTCGGCGGTGGGGAGGATGCAGTCGTTGATGGTGATGGTGCAGCAGGACAACGCGCTGAGGAGTTCCCGCGGCACCGCGCGGCCGCGCGTGAAGATCGATGTTGCAAGTTGCTGTGTGCCCGCGCCAAGGGCGTGCAGCCGGGCCGCCTCTTCGATCTCGTCGAACGGCGCGACCGCCAGCGCGGGGCCGAAATGCTCCCCGCGAAAGAGCGCGGTGTCCGCCGGGCAATCGACCACCGCCACCGGCACCAGCGCATCGCCCCGCGGCGATTCCAGAACGCCCGAGAGGCTCCGCCCGCCTGCGGCAACCGCCCCGCGAGCACATTCAAAGCACGCCGCCGCGGCGTCGGAGTCGATCAGCCGACGCGGCCGTGCGCCCGCAGCCAGCGGCGCAAGCGCATCGAGGAAGCGTGCATAGACCCTCGAACCGACAAGCACGCGCCGCGGGGCCATGCACGTCTGGCCGGCGTTCATCGTCACCGCGTTCCAGATCGTCCGTGCGGCGAGCGCGATGTCGCAATCGGCCAGCACGAAGGCCGTGTCGCGCCCCGAGAGTTCGAGCGTGGTGGGCAGCAGTCGGCGTGCCGCGGCCTCGGCGATGCGCCGGCCCACGGTTGTCGATCCGGTGAAGACCAGGTGGTCCATCTCCTCGTGCTGGAGCATCGCGGCACCCGCCTCGCGCGTCGCGGGCAGAGCATCCAGCGTCCCATCGGGCAGCCCCGCGGTCCGGGCAAGTTCCAGAAGCAGGGCCTGCGTTCGCGGCGCACGCTCCGAGGGCTTGACCACGACCCGGTTCCCGGCCGCCAGCGCGTGCACGAGTTGCACGCCCAGCAACTGCACGGGGTAGTTCCAGGTCGCGATGATCCCGATGCGTCCGATCGGCACACGCTCGATGTGGTGTGTCTGGCCGATCGACCACCACGCGCCGCCGCGAACGCGCTGCGGACCCAGCAGGCGCTTCGCATTCCGTTCCGTCCACGCGCACGCCGCAAGCAGCGGCAGGATGTCGGCGGTGAACGCCTCCCACCGTGCCTTGTGCGCCTCGTCGTGCATGGCTTCTAGCAGCGGCTCGACATTCCGCGCGATGGCGGCTCGGAAGCCGCGAACCCACGCCACTCGTTCGGCAAGCGATGAACAGGGCCATGCCGGTTGTGGAGCGGCCTGATCGCCTTGGTGGATTCGAAATGGTGCCGAGCGTACAGCCGCCTTCGCGCTGAGTGGCTCGGTCTGCAGCGGAGATGGGCGGTTGAGGAGCGCGGTCATGACAGCAAGCGGATGGGCTGGCGAGAGGACGATGGGCGGAGAGAGGGAGACGGGGACGGCGGGACAGGGAAGGGGGCAAGGGCCAGTTGTTTGGACAGATAATCCGCAATCCGGCGGCGACTGAATCCGGTTGCCTTGGTTGTTTCGATACCCACGGGAGTTGAGATTCACGCCAGGGAACCGCCGTCCGCATTGCCAAGCGTTCAACCTGGCCGAACCGAGCCCCGGAGTCATCGATGTCCGCAGCAGATCGTCATGAAGTCGCCGTGGTCGGTGCCGGTCCGGGCGGGTTGGCAAGTGCGATGCTTCTCGCCGCGGCGGGGGCTCGGGTCCGCGTGTACGAGTCCATGTCGGATGTGGGGGGGAGGACCAGCCGAATCACGCTGGATTCCAATCGCGGCCAGTTCGCGTTCGACCGCGGGCCGACGTTCTTCCTGATGCCCTACGTGCTCGAGGAGATCTTCGCCGCGACCGGGCGGACACTCACCGACTACGCCGACCTTACGCGGCTCGACCCGATGTACCGCCTCATCATGGGCCGCGGCCAGAGCGGCGAGGAATCGCCGCTGCGTATCGACACGACCCAGGACGTGTCGGAGATGGCCCGGCGGATCGCGGCCATCGAACCGCGAGATGGGGCCAACTTCGAGCGCTTCATCCGCGACACGCGGACCAAACTCAGGCTGATGGAACCGATCCTCCGCTCGCCGATGCGCGGCGTTGGCGACGTGGTCGGCGCCGGCTCGGCGCGTTTCCTGCCGCATCTGTCCCCGCACCTCTCGGTGGACGGCCTGCTCTCCACGTACTTCCGCAACCCGTACGTCCGCATGGCGGTCTCGTTCCAGAGCAAGTACCTGGGCATGAGCCCGCTCGAGTGCCCGAGCCTCTTCTCGATCCTGCCGTTCATCGAGTACGAATACGGCATATGGCACCCGCGCGGCGGATGCAACGCGCTCATGCACGCGATGGCGGATGTCTGCCGCGAGATGGGCGTCGAGTTCCGCTTCAACTCGCCGATCGCCGGCATCGAGTTCGACGGCGCGAGGGCGACCGGCATTCGACTGGCGGACGGCACGATCGTCGATCATGAGCACGTGGTGGTGAATGCCGATGCCTCCGCCGCGCTCAAGCGGTTCATCCCCGAGGCTGTGCGATTGCGATTCGGCTCGGGGCTCGGCGGAGCGAGCGACCAGCACATCGACTCGCGTCGCTACTCGTGCAGCACGTACATGCTCTACCTCGGCATCGATGGCGCGGCGGATCTGCCGCATCACACGATCTACATCTCGTCGGACTACCGGCAGAACCTGGAGGACATCACCACCAACGGAGTGCTGAGCCGCGACCCGAGCGTGTATGTGTGCAACCCGACGCCGCTGGACTCCACATTGGCGCCGTGCGGCTGCACATCGCTCTATGTGCTCATGCCCACGCCCAACACCAGGGTGGGGTCGATCGACTGGCGCGCCGAGTCTTTGCGCGTCCGCGAGGTCGTGCTGGAGCAACTCGAGCGGCGATTCGGTATTGCGGACATCGAACAGCGGATCGTCGTCGAGAAGCGGATCACGCCGCTCGACTGGCGCGACGGTGCTGACGGCATGGGCGCGATCAACTTCGGCGCGACATTCAACCTCGCGCACAACCTCATGCAGATGCTGCACCGCCGCGTCGCGCACAAACTCGAAGGCCTCGATGGAGTCTGGTTCGTCGGCGGCGGAACACACCCCGGCTCCGGCCTGCCCGTCATCTTCCTCTCGGCGCAGATCGGCGCGCGGATGCTCGCCGAGGAACTCGGCCTGCCAGCCCAAAGGGCGCGTCCACCCGCCCGCGCCTTCGTCGCGGCGTAGTGCCGCCGATTCAATCGATCGAAACGACCTCGCCCATTTCGCGGCCGACGACCGCGCGCCACGAGTCTCCCGCCGCGACCGCAAGGCGCGACAGGGGTTCGCCGGGTTGCTCTTCGCCCAGATCGAACGTGGAGTGATGCATGGGCATCAGCAGGCCGTCGCTGCCGCGCAGGTGTGCGAACATCCGCCAGACCTGCTCGGGAGTGGCGTGCGCGTGCTCCCACGGCTCATAGGCCCCGACGCCGAAGATCGAGAGGTTCACCGGCCCGATGCGCTCGAAGGCATCTGTCGCGGCGGTGTCGCCCGCAAATAGCACACGTCGCGCCCCTGCCTCGATGACATAGGAGTTGAAGCCGCGCCGGCGGTCGAACGCCGCCCGCGCGCCCCAGTGCGCCGGTCGCAGAGCGTCCAGCCGCAGACCCGCGCACTCGATGGTGTGGTTCCACGGCAGTTCAATCACCCGTCGGAACCCCGAAGGCACGAGTTTGCCCGTGCGCTCCGCGGTGATGACCGTCGCGCCCCGCGCCGGCCCGGCGGCCAGTCGGCGCAGCGATGGGCGATCGAGGTGGTCAAAGTGCGCGTGCGAGAGCAGAACCAGGTCGATCGGCGGGAGTTGGTGCACCTCCAACGCGGGAGCAATCAGGCGGCGCAGGCCGAATGTCACCTGCCCGACCTTCAGGCCGATTCGGTCCGAGAACACCGGATCGGTCAGAACCGTGACCGCACGCCCGTTCGGCGAGCGCACGCTCAGCAGCATGGTCGCGTGCCCGAGCCAGACCGCGCCGATGCCGCCGCTGCCGAACTGGCAGAGATTGGTTTCGCACACGCTCGCCGGTACGACGCGGCCCGGGCTTCCGCGCGAGAGCGATTCCAGCAGATGCCGCGGGTAGCGGCGCAGCCCCGACCGGGCAGCCATGGCGGCCCGGCGCAGGCGATCAACGGCGGGGGGCGGATTCGGCGGCGATGCCATCGTCCCGTTGATTCGGTCCAACGGGACGGCGGGGTTGAGCGTCCGGCTTCCTGGGCGGGCGTTTCGCATCGTCATGGACCGTAGCAACTCCCGGGCCGTCTTCGACAGGGAAGGTACGCCCCCTTGCAGGCGTCGGTTCGGGTTCCGGTTACACTCTCGATCTTGACGCAAATCCGGCGGATCGCGACCATTTCGGACGGGGTGCGATTGGAGGCCTTTGATGGTGCATCTCTCGTTTCACGGCGCGGCGGGCGAAGTGACGGGTTCCTGCTACCTCGTCACCACCGAGCGTGCCCGGGTCCTCGTCGACTTCGGCATGTTCCAGGGCGGGCGCGACCACGAGGAGCGCAACCGCGAGATGCCCGCCATCGATGCTCACGCGCTCGACGCCGCGGTGCTCTCTCACGCCCACCTCGACCACTGCGGCCGCCTGCCCCTGCTCGTGCAGAGCGGGTACGCCGGGCCCGTCTTCTCCACGCCCGCGACCTTCAGTCTCACGCAGATCATCCTGCGGGATTCCGCCGCGATCCAGGAGGCCGATGCCGAGCGCGAGAACCGGCACCGCGCCTCGCAGGACCGGCCGATCATCGAGCCGTTGTACACCGCGCGCGATGCCGAGCGCGTCTTCGGCCTCTTCCAGACCGTGCGCTACGGCGAGCGCAAGACCATCGCGCCCGGCATTGACATCCGCTTCCTCGACGCGGGGCACATCCTCGGCTCCGCGTCGATCGAGATGCGCATCCGCGACACCCCGAACGCCCGCGAAATGGTCATCGTCTTTTCCGCCGACATCGGCGTGCCGAACTCGCCGCTGCTGCGCGACCCGACTCCGCCGACCGAGGCGGACGTGGTCATTCTCGAATCGACCTACGGCGACCGCGACCACCGCGGACGAGAAGCAACGGTCGAGGAACTCATCGGCCTGCTGGAACGTGCCCGAGACGACGACGGCAAAGTGCTCATCCCGGCGTTCGCCGTCGGCCGGACGCAGGACCTGGTCTACCACTTCGGACAGCAACTCCGCGCCGGCCGCCCGGATCGTCTCAGCGTGCACATCGACAGCCCGATGGCCATCGAGGTCAGCGAACTCTACAAGCGCTATCCGCACTTGTTCGACGCCGAGACCTGCAAACTCCGCGCGAAGGGCCACGACCCGCTCGACTTCCCCGGCCTGCAATACTCGCAGACGCCCCAGCAGTCCCAGAAACTCAACAGCGCGCAGGGCGGAACGGTCATCATCGCCGGCTCGGGCATGTGCACTGGCGGCCGCATCGTGCACCACCTGCGCCACTCCCTGGCCAACCCAGCCACGCGCGTTCTGTTCGTGGGCTATCAGGCCGAGGGCACGCTCGGGCGGCAACTGGTCAACGGCGCAGAGTCCGTGCGCATCCTCGGCGAAACCGTCCCCGTCCGCGCGTCAGTCCATACCGTGAATGGTTTCTCTGCCCACGCCGGGCAGAGCGATCTGGTCGCGTGGATACGCGGCGTCGCACCCGCCAGGCCGCGCGTCTTCCTGACCCACGGCGAGCAGCCGCAGCGCGAAAAACTCGCCGCGAGGCTCAGGGCCGAACTCGGCCTGGAGTGTGAACTGCCGATGCTGGGGCACTCTGTTGTGCTCGCGCCGCGCTCATCGCCGCGCTGATGTCCAGCAGGTCCGCCAGGTTCTCGATCGTCACGACGCCGATGGTGCGTCCATCCCGCAGCACCGCCGCCGCGGCAGCCCCCGCGGCCTGCATGCGCTCGAAGACCTCCGCCGCAGGCTGAGTTTCATCAAAGGTCGGCGCGCGATGGTTCGCCGCCATCGCGGCGGGCGCATCCGGCCCGAGTTCGGCGATCGCCGCGAGAATCGACTCGCGCGACAGCATCCCCGCGTATGCGCCGTCCGGCCCGACGATCGGGAAGTCGCGGTGCGAGCCCGAGAGCAGCAGTTCCGCCGCATGTCCGAGCGGCGCATCGCCCCGGACGACCGCGAACTCGGTCATCATCGCGTCCCGAGCGATCCGGCCCGCTAGGCGGCCCAGTGTCTGTGCGTGCGTCGCTTCCGCGCCCGCGCCGAAAAACACCATCGCCGCGATCAGCAGCAGGAACGGGTTCTTCGTCACCACAGCCAGGATCACGAACCCCAGCGCGGCGAACTGTCCCACCCGTGCGGCGATGTGCGTCGCTCGGTCGTGCGGCATCGTCATTGCCAGCAGCGCGCGCAGCACACGGCCGCCGTCCATCGGGAATGCGGGAATCATGTTGAACACCACCAGCACGATGTTGATGGCCGCCAGGGTCGGCACAAAGCCCAGCCCGCCCTCGAAGCGCACCAGCGACAGCGCATCGCCGCGAACCGCGCCCGCCGCAAGCAACCCCGCACCCAGCGCCGCCGCGATGACCACGTTCACCGCCGGCCCGGCCAGCGCGATCAGGAGTTCCTGCACCGGGTTTCTCGGGATGCGCTCAAGGCGGGCCACACCGCCGATCGGCAGAAGCACGATGTCCTTGGTCCGAACGCCGAACCTCCGTGCCATCAGCGCGTGGCCAAGTTCGTGAAGCACCACGCATACGAACACCGCAAGCACCAGCGACACGTTGAACACCGCCATGTTCACGCGGGCCGCGCCGTCGAGGTTCGATGCCAGCAACGCCTGCCCCGCCACCAGCGCCGGCAGCAGCAGAAACGTCCAGTGCACGTAGATGCCGATGCCCGCCGCCGTCGCGATCCGCCAGGCGCCCCGCATCGGTGTGTTGTTCTTCTCGGCCATGTTGCGCCGCGGCGTTGCGGCCCGACACGATATGCGCCGGATCGGGCTCGCGGCGGCTCACTCCGGCCCGCGATGGGTCCACGCCGCGGCACGTGCATCCAGTTCGATCGCGCACGACCCGTCGTCTTGTCGCGCCGAGCGGACGACAAGCGTCGCGACGGGCGCGGAGTCGAGCCGCGCGGTCCACGCGTGCCCGTCAACTCTCGCTTCGAACTCCAGCCCATCGGCGACCACGACCACCCGCGCGCCGGGCGATACCTCGCCCTCGACCGCCGATCCGTCGATGCGTGTGATCACGACAAACGGCTCACGCTCCGATCGTGCCAGGTGCCGGTGATAGGCAACGAGAGCGGCCGTGCTCGCTTCATCCAGCGTCGTACGCGCCGGCCCGATGACCATCTCGCGCACCGCGTGGGTCAGCGCGGAATCGTCGGGAAGCGCGGCGAACCCTTCGCCATAGAACATCCCGTGCGGGCCGTGGCAGTTTGCGCACGCGTTCTCGAAGAACGAGATCGGAGCGACCGGCGGCGCGGGGGCCCATGCGGGGGGCTCGCCCGTCGGCATCTGGGGCGCAGCACACTCCCGAGAATCGCACGCCGCCAGCGCTGCTGCGCACGCGGCGATGAGCCCCACGCATCCGCGCTGCGCTTTGTTCTGCGCAGGGTGAATCATCGCGTGCCCGTGTACCGGATGCGGTACACACGCCCGGGCTGGTCCGATGAAAACAGCACCGAGCCGTCCACATCCTGCACGCAGTCAACCGGTCGCGCGTGCACCTCGCCCGTGCGCGGGTCGTGTGTCGACACGATCTGCAGCAGGCCGTACGGCTTGCCATCGTCAAACAGAACCCGCGCCACGCAATAGCCCACGGCGCGCGTGCTGTTCCACGATCCGCGGCAGGCCACAAACGCATCCCCGCGATGATCAATCGGCATCGCGCCGGGCCCGGGTCGGGGAGCCTCCTCGATGAAGCACAGCGCGTTGGCCGCCCAGTGAGCAGGAATCGACCACGCCGGCGGAATGGTCCGTGCCGCGAGGTCCAGCAGTTCCGGGTGCTCGCGATACTCGGGGCGCGGCACGCGGTCGCCGACAAGGAACGGGTGCCCGTAGAAACCGCCCTCGATGTAATGGTTGAGTTCGTCGGGCGGATTCAGATCGGTGATGGCCTGCTGGCCCTGGCGCTCGCCATACGCCGCGCCGAACCAGTCGCTGCCATGATCAACGCCCCAGACCTCGTCGGTGCCCGGACGGAGCCGGAGTTTCTCGGTATTGCGGATGCCGGAGGAAAACAGTCGCTTCTCCGTGCCATCGAGCGCGTACGCCCAGATCTTCTGACGGTCGGTGTCAGACTGGTCGGAGATGTTGCCGCTGTCGCCAATGGAGGTGTAGATTCCCTCGGCGGTCACCAGCAGCGAGCGATACCAGTGCCCGCCGCCGCTGGGCAGCGTTCCCGCGGGCAGCACGTCCGTGATCTCGTCGGCCTTCAGGTCGCCGTCGGTGTCACGGGCGCGGCCGATGGAGCCGGAGGTGGCAAACCACAGCGCGCCATCGTGGAAGCACAAGGCGTGCACGGATGGACGACCGCTCAGGAAGACCTCTCGGCGTTCGAACACGCCGTCGCCGTCCTCGTCGCGCAGCGCGATCACATCGCCGCGCGATGGTCGCGAAACGTACAGCGTTCCGCGCGGGTCAACCTCCAGCATCCGCGCGCCAGGCAGACTCTCGACGGCGACCGACACCGAGTAACCCGCTCGTGTCTGAAAGAGCGCGATCTCCTCTCCGGCGAGCCGGCCCGCTCCCCCGGGCACAATCGCCGGCGGCTGCACAAGGCAAGCGACCTGCGACAAGACGACGAGCACCAGGTTCATCATCGACCCTCCCCGGCCTTCGCGGCCGACACGCCGAGGTGTTCACGCAGAAACTCGACAAGTTCCGTGAGCACGCGCTCGTCAATGGTCGTCTCGATCTGTTCCATCTCTTCTGGGCCGCCCGTCTGCGCCGGCTGGAGACGGTGGTTGATGCTCTCAAACACCACGATGCGAGACGGCGCTGCGCGGCCGGCAAACGCACCCTCGATCGCCGGGCGGTTTACGCTCAGTGGGAATCTCGCATCGCGACCGGCCAGGACCGCCAGCGCAGGGCAGGGAAGCGAAGCGAGCGCTGCCGCCGGCTCAGCGCGGAGCATCGCCATGAACGCGGGCGTGTGCACGATCCGGTACTGCTGCACGGCCATCTCCCGCCGCTGCTCGGGCTGCCACTCGCCGAGTTGCTGCCTCCGCGAGCGGTGACTCTCCGAAATCTCCTCGTAGAACGCCTCCACGACCTCGGCTTCCGGAGCATCGCGGGCCAGCAGTTCGTACGCCTTCATGAACGTGCTCGCGCGCCGATCGATGAACTCGGGGCTTTCACCCTCGCGCCGCATCGAACTCCGGAACTCGGCGCCGATCTGCGCCAGGCCGGACATGCCCTGCGGGCCCAGCAGCGCCGCCGCGCCGAGTTTGGCCGGAGGCTGCAGCAGCCCAGCCGCCTCCGCCGCGACCGTGCACCCCTCGTTCAGCCCGACAAACGCCAGCCGCGAGAGGTCCGTTGCGGGCTGCTGCACCAGCCACTGGACCGCCTCGGCGGCTTCCGCGGCGAGTTGCGCGGAGGAAACCTGCGTACGCACATCGGAGAACCGGTCGCGCGGTTGGCGGCCTTCCAGCCGCATCGATGCGATGCCTGCGCGGGCGAGTCGGTCGGCGATCACGGCAAAGGGCTTGTGCGCGCTCTCGGTGTGGTCGGCATCGCGCCGGCCCGACGCCGGGAACAGCACCGCGATCGGGAATGGCCCCTCACCCGCAGGGATGGTCAGCACGCCGCGAACCCGAACCGTCTCGCCATCGCGAGTGTTGGGGACCATGATGTCCCGCGACTGATAGGGAAGCGGCCCGCGCGGCGTCTGCGGTCGGCGCGGCATGAGGTCGCGTGCTTCATCCTCGCCGATGCGCCACATCCGCAGTCTCAGGGGCGGCCCGCCCCCGAGCGAGACCGATCCCTCCCCGGTGTCGCCGCCCTCCGGGCGACGGCTCACGATGTAGCGATTCGGCGCCGCATCCGGGTTCGGGTGGGCCTGGTAGAACTCAATGTGCCCGGGTTCGACTTCCGCGTGCAGCAGGTCCGCGGCCCATACCCCGGGAATGCCGACGTCCGGCGGAATGTTCAGGAGCCCTCGCCAGCCGCCCGCTTCGCGCCAGAACGTCGCCGCGATGAGCAGCCGCGGCCGGAATGTCTGCCGCGTTTCGAACTCGCCGGCCCAGTGTTGCACGTCGGTTGCGCCGGATGGCTGCGCGTGCGCGGGCCCGGTGTGCAGCGCGGCCGCGAGCGCCGCGACGCTGAGCAGAGCGGCGGAACTCCCGAATCTCGTCATGCCGAGGATCTCCTGCGGTATTCCAGAGCGGATACCATCGACCGACCGGATCGGATGCGGCCCCGGTGGCCGCCCAACACCATGAAGCCTACGTCCGAAGATCGAGCCGCGTGCCGGTTCGCAGCGGGATTCACGCTGATCGAACTGCTGGTCGTCATCGCCGTCATCGCGGTGCTGTTGGCGCTCGTGCTGCCCGCACTGGCCGGCGCGCGCGAGGCCGGGCGATCGGTCATCTGCCTCTCCAACCAGCGACAGATCTTTGTCGTGTGCCGTGCGTACGCCGATGATTACCGCGGCGTCGGCCCCGCGCTCGGCCAGCCTTGGGGAGACTCTCCCAACTGGGCCTTTGTCGTGCAGACCGCGGCGGGTCGGCAATGGTCCGGCACCGCCGATGTGTACACCAACGCGTCCGTGCTCGTGTGTCCGACGGTGGACAGGGTGTACCCCGAAGCCATGACGCGCACCTACGCGATGAACGCCACCGGACAGGCGGGCTGGACCGACCCCCAGGGCGTCGCGGATTCTCGAAGTTTCGACGAGTTGGCCGACCATCGTCGGGCCCACGTGGACTTCGACCGCGTGCAGTTCCCTTCGCGCACGATCGCCGTGCTCGACTCGGCGATCGATGCCCCGCCGAGCGACCCGAACGTGCCGCCGCCGACGCGCACCGCCAGCGTCGCGGATTTCAGGCAATCCTCGCACGTGCAGTTGCGCATCGGAGCGTTTCACGGCGGCCGGAGCGGGGGCCGCGTGAATCTCGGCGTCTACGACGGTTCGGCGCGCACGGAAGTCCGACCCAGCCCCGAGGCGATGCCCGCGCACTGGCTCTGGAAGTTGCCCGCGCCCTAGCCGCTGGGAAGGTGGGTGTGGGGTGGGGGGTGGTGGTCGGTCAGCCCGCGCGACGCAGCCCATCGCGCCGCCAGTCGGTGACCATGGTCGATCCGGTCGCCCCGCCCTGGGCGCTTGTGCGGTGCGAGCGCGAGCCCGAAGCAGCCCGCAACTGCTGTTCGCGCCGATAGAGATCCCGCGGCTGCGCGATGCGCGTGAACACGCCCGGGAGCAGCAGCACGCGCAGCGACATCGGCGGGCACGGAACGCCGCCAAGGCCGCCGCTCGTCGGCAGCAGCGTGGCCTGTTGATCGAACGCGTCCATCAGCGCGGCCAGACGCGGCCCGAGTTTCCCCGCCGCTCCGGTCAGCAGAAAGCGGTCCTCGCCCAGGTGCGCCACGAACGCTCCGATCGGCGACACCACTGTCGAGTTGATCAGGTCCGACAGCGATCGAATGAGCCGGTCGCCCAGTTCGTACCCAAACGCCGCGTTGTAACTGGCGAACGCGCGCAGGTCGACAAAGGCCGCATCGCTGTGCGCAGCATCGCCGGCCGTGCCCGGCTCGCGCGCCATGCGGATCATCGCCGCCACCTGCTGGTCAGCGCGGGTGCGCGCTGGCAGACCGGTGACGGGCGCGCGCCACGACTGCCCGAGGCGCCCTTCGCGCGCGGCAGCCCGCAGCAGGTCGCGCACACGCACTATGCCGATGACCGATGCGCCGCTTGTCACGATCAGCGGGTCGGCGATCGTGTCCTCATCGAGCAGGCACGCCAGTTCCAGCGCTTCCTGCACGCTCGCGCTCGGCGGGAGTTGGTATGTCCCCTCTGTCACCGAGTCGCCGATCCGCACCCCCGCGGTCTCGCCGGCGCGATCCAGCAGCGACTGCCGCGAGACCCATCCGCCGATCCGACGGCCGTCGCGCACAACGGCACCCGCGAGCGTCTCGTCGGCCCGAAGCGCCGCCGCGGCGTGCGCGACCGTCAGATCCGCATCGAGCGTCAGCACGGGCCTGCACAGTTTGGCAAGCGTGGCCGAGTCGTTGGCCGGGGCCGCCTCCGCGTCCACCTCGGCCCACCGCCCCCGCACCGTGGAGACAAAGCGCGGGTCCGTCGTCTGCTCGCGCGATCCGGGGTGCCCGAGATAGAAACCCTGCGCATAGCGCACGCCCAGGTCGATGACCATCGCCAGTTCGCTCTTGT
The DNA here is from genome assembly GCA_019636495.1 of Phycisphaeraceae bacterium. Classification (GTDB taxonomy): domain Bacteria; phylum Planctomycetota; class Phycisphaerae; order Phycisphaerales; family UBA1924; genus JAHBXL01. The sequence goes on from JAHBXL010000001.1 coordinate 302,188, forward strand.
GCTCGACACCCTCGGCGATCACGCTCACGCCGCTGAGCCGCGCAAAGTGCACGAAGAACCGCACCAGGTTCTGCTTGTAGCGGTCCGTGTCGATCCCGCGCACGAACTCGCGGTCGAGTTTGATCCATGTCGGACGGATGATCATCATGCGGTTCAGGCCGCTTGCTCCCGCGCCCGCGTCGTCGATCGCCGCGTCAAAGCCCATGTCGCGCAGGCGTCGGACCTGCTCGGCCAGGCCCGGGAAATCCTGCTCGTCGGAGAGTTCGGTGATCTCGAGCACCACGCGCTGCGGCAACACGCCCGAGGCCCGGCCGATTGATTCGCGCAGTGCGCCCGGAAACCTCGCATCGGCGAACACCGACGGCGTGGTGTTCAGGAACAGCCGCGTGTCCGATGGCCACGATGCCGCGGCCTCGATCGATGCCGCGCGGGTCACCGCTTCAAGTTCCCACAGCAGGCCGTGCTTGGCCGCGGCTTCAAAGAGTTGCGCGGGGTTGGCGAAGCCCGTCGCGGCGTCGATACGCGTGAGCGCCTCGTACGCGACGATCATCCCGTCGTTGAGATCGAGTATGGGCTGGAACGCGACCGACACCCGGCGCGAGGAGATCACCCCGAGAAGTTGCTCGCGCGAGGGAGCGGGGTTGGTCGGCGTCTGGCCCATGGTGCTGGCAAGACGCGGCGAACAAGCGCGACGGCACAGCCGCCGCGTCCGTGGGACGCGTCACCGTGCTATCGGCCTTCCACACTCGCCCCTTTGACGCGATCGGACACGGACGCCGATAACCGCGAGTCAATCGAAGCGGAAGACCCCCTTGCGCAGGCCGTAGACATAGGCCACGACCGTCGTGAGCATGAAGAACAGGATGCGGCCGAGCCAGACAAGCCCATCCGGGCTCGACTGGTCGATGTTGGCAAACGTCGTTGCCCACGGGTAGAGGAAAATGATCTCGATGTCGAACACCAAGAAGACCATCGCGATCAGGTAGAACCGGACGTTGAACCGCTTTCGGGCCGTGCCCACCGGGTTCATGCCCGATTCATACGTCATGCTTTTCACCGCGCCGTCCCGACGCGGCCCGATCATGATCGACATCACGACGTTCATGATGCCGAAGAGAACCGCGCCGGTGACAAGGATCAGCACCGGCAGATATGAGCCGACGTCCGTGGCGGCAAGCATGTGCGGATGGTCCATCATGGGGCCCATCGTAGCACCGCATGCCCTGCCATTCCGGCAGGCCCGATCCGTCGCCGCCGTACACTGACAGGCCCATCCGTCACAGATCGGCCCGCGAGGCGCGGCCGCGCAACGACTTCCGATCGGTCCGGACGGTGCCGGTGTGGCACCCCAGTTGCCAGTAGTGACCCCACGATGCCGCCGCGCCCCGCGCCGGCGAAGTACCGATCAAGACCCGACAATCGATCCGGAGAAGCGATCCATGGCCGTCAAGGAACTCACGTTCGACATCGAGGCTCGTCAGGCACTGCTCGCGGGCGTCGAGAAACTCGCCCGCGCAGTCAAGAGCACCCTCGGCCCCCGAGGCCGCAACGCCATCCTCGACAAGTCCTGGGGCGGCCCGTCGATCACCAAGGACGGTGTCTCGGTGGCTGAAGAGATCGAGTTGCGGAACAAGGCCCAGAACATGGGCGCTCGGCTGGTGAAGGAGGCCGCGAGCAAGACCAGCGATGAGGCGGGGGATGGGACGACGACGGCGACGGTCTTGGCCGAGGCGCTCTTCCGCGAGGGGCTGCGGCACATCGCCGCGGGCGTCGATGCCAATGCCCTGATTCGCGGCATGAAGAAGGGCGTCGAGGCCACCGTCGGCGAGATCAAGAAACTGAGCAAGCCGGTGGATCGATCCCCCAAGAGTGGGGATATCCAGAACATCGCCACCATCTCGGCAAACAACGATCCGGCCGTCGGCAAGATCATCGCCGATGCGTTCACCAAGGTCGGCGCCGACGGCGTGATCACCATCGAGGAAGGCAAGACCCAGGAGACCACGGTTGACGTTGTCGAGGGCATGCAGTTCGACCGCGGGTACATCTCGCCGAACTTCGTGACCAACACTGAGGAGATGACCGTCGAGTTCGAGAAGGCGCTCGTTCTCATTCACGAGGACAAGATCGAGAGCGTGTCGAAACTGGTGCCGCTGCTCGAGAAGGTGATGCAGGCCAAGAAGCCGCTGCTCATCATCGCCGAGGATGTTTCGGGCGAGGCGCTGTCGACCCTGGTGATCAACAAACTGCGCGGCACGCTGCAGGTGTGCGCGGTGAAGGCTCCGGGCTACGGCGACCGCCGCAAGGCGATGCTCGAGGACATCGCGGTGCTCACCGGCGCGCAGCCGATCATGAAGGACCTGGGGATCGAACTCGACAAGGTCGAACTGGCGCACCTGGGCATGGCCAAGAAACTCGAGGTCGATGCCGACAACACCACCATCATCGAGGGCGCGGGTGCGGTGAAGGACATCAAGGCGCGGATCGAGCAGATCAAGCGCGAGATCGAGAACACCACCAGCGACTACGACCGCGAGAAACTGCAGGAGCGGCTGGCAAAACTCGCCGGCGGCGTGGCGCAGATCAACGTCGGCGCGGCATCGGAAGCCGAACTCAAGGAGAAGAAGGCGCGGTTTGAGGATGCGCTGCACGCGACCCGCGCGGCGGTCGCCGAGGGCGTGGTTCCCGGCGGCGGCGTTTCGTTCGTCCGCGCCCGCGAGGCGATCTCCTCGATGAAGGAGTATCGCGCGGTCTACGGCAAGCCGGGCGACAAGGGCGACGACAAGACCGCCGACGATGTGGGCCAGGCCCGCTACGACTTTGCCGCGGGCCTCGATATCGTGTATCGCTCGCTCTCCCTGCCGCTGCAGACCATTGCCGACAACGCCGGCGAGAAGGGCACGGTCGTCGTGGCCAAGGTCGGCGAGGGCAAGGGCGCGTTCGGCTTCAACGCGCTCACACTCGAGTACGGCGACCTGCTCAAGGCGGGCGTGCTCACCCCGGCGAAGGTCGATCGGTGTGCGATCCAGAACGCCGCGAGCGTGGCGACGGTGCTGCTCGCGGCGGACTGCATCATCACGGAGAAGCCCAAGGACAAGGACGACCACGACCACTCGCATGGTCACGGCCATGGCGGCGGCGGCATGCCGGGCATGGGTGGCATGGGTGGGATGGGCGGCATGGGTGGCATGGGCGGGATGGGGTTCTGAGCCGCGCGAGGCTCTAAAATCCCCTCATCGTCGGCCGCGCAACCGCTGGAGTGTCCAATATGAAGTTCAGGGTGGTGATCGAACAGGACGAGGATGGAAAGTTCATCGCCACGGCGCCATCGCTCCCGGGCTGCATGAGTCAGGGCGACTCGCGCGAAGAGGCCATGCGCAACATCGCCGATGCGATCCAGGGATACCTTGAGAGTCTTGACAAGAGTGGCGACCCGATTCCGATGCCGATCACCGAGGAGGTCATCGAGATTCCATTGAAGAGAAAGGCCGGATGAGTGGGCAGGCTGCCGGTGATATCGGGTGCAGATGCTGTGCGGGCTTTCCAGCGAGTTGGCTATCAAGTCAATCACCAGACCGGAAGCCACATCATTCTTCGTCGAGCAGCGCCGCCGCACCGACACCTGTCGGTGCCCAACCACAAGGAACTCGCGAAAGGTCTGCTGCGAGGATTGATTCGTGAAGCCGGACTGACCGTGGAAGAGTTCAATCGGCTCCTGTAAGAGGTGCCAAAGGAGTTTCGCAATGGCCAAAGCCAGTGATCTGATGGGACGCAGCGGCGCGGGCGGCAAGGGCCACAGCAACCCGCTCATGCCCGCCAATCCCAAGTCCACCGGACCCGCCTCGCACAAGAACCCGAACAAGGCCGGCGGCAAGCCGAACTTCGGCCCGCAGCAATCGGGCGGCGGCAAGATTCCGGTGGCGCGTCGGCCGAAGGTGTAACAAAGTCATCGCGGCGAACCAGAAGCAGGTTTGCGCCGCACTCTTTTCGATTGCATCATGGAGAGTTGATCCAATGGCCATCAAGCCCCTTGAAGATCGCGTCCTTGTCAAGCCCGCCGAGCCCGAGACCAAGACGGCCTCCGGCATCTATCTCCCCGAGACCTCCAAGGAGAAGCCCGTCCGCGGCCAGGTCGTCGCGACCGGCCCCGGCAAGCGGCTGGAGAACGGCAAGCGCGCCGAGATGTCCGTCCGCAAGGGCGACACGGTGTTCTACGGCAAGTACGCCGGCACCGAGGTCGAACTCAAGGGCGACAAACTGCTGATCCTGCGCGAGAACGAGTTGCTCGGCGTGGTCGAGGGCTGATTCCGCTGCCGCCAATCGGGCGAAATCCGTCGCGCCGACCAATGTCGCAGCCGCGCGGTTTGAGTGCCTCCAAAGTGGTCAGAATCGGCCGAAAGTCCTAGGCTCAGGCCGGAGTGGCGGGCCGCGCTGCATGTGCCGCGCGACCCATGCAGGAGTGAGCATGCCGGACAACCAGAACAGTTCTCTTATCGGCTCGGTCAAGGCAACGAACTTTTGTTGAACGAGGCTGTTCGAGGTTACGACGACCGGCGAACCGGTTGGCGGATCCATTGTTACGAGTACAATACTCAATTTGACGTCGGGCTGTCCGTGTCTGAGAACGAAACAAGATCAAGATGCTGGCCGATGAACCTCATGAGGTCGCCCTGATCAATAGCACCATCGCCATCGACGTCAGCGAGCTCGCTGCCCGCGAACCATGCAGATAGAAACGCCGCGACATCCGAGAAGCCCCCGGACCCGGTAGCCAGCTGCTGCGACTCACCGCAGACCGCCGGGGGAGGAACCGGGTTATCCCATGGAACCAAGAATGCTTCAACATCAGACCGGCTGACCGTCGAGTTGTTCTCAATCACATCTCGTATTGTGCCGTTGGACAAGAATCGAAGTTCTTTAATGAAAACGGTACGGTATGGAACTCCGACCTCGCCAGTCTGGCGCTTGGCATGGAAGATGACAAAGTAGCGTTGGCCGGCCTCTGCTTGGTAGACGGTCGGTCCCATGAATACTTCGCCGTGTCCGTATGACCTGCCGCCCGCAGTGGCCCGGTTGATCGAGCGGACCATCGGCAACTCAGGGGTGGTGGTGTCGTTGAAGCCAATGCCCATATTCGATACGGGTTTGGCAGCAAAACGATAAAAGATACCATACGCAGGGCCGTCTGTATTGTTGCGACTGAACAGCAGATAGGTCTTGCCTGACCGGAAGAACGCCGCGGGAGCTTCGGCCGCGCCGTACGCACCCGCAAATTCGTAGGGCAACTCCGTGATTGGATCGTTTGTCCCGTCGCACGGGACCGGCCGCAAGGGTCCACCATCTGGCCCACCGATGCCATTCCACATGCAGCCATAGGTACCATCTGAACAACCCAAGGAGGTGCAGATGGAGTCGGATGGAACTTCAATCCGATTTGAACTTGTGTTGTAGCGATAAGCCACCCCGATCGATAGGTTGCTCGCAGATGCATCCATATTTCGAGCATTCAGCATTGGATGAGCCGCAATATGATTCCCATTCCATCCCGCGCGATCCGACACCCAAGTATAGAACATCCATCGCTTATTGCTTGCCGCTGGATCGAAGTAATGAAAAGTGTCCAGCGCCATTAAGTTTCTGCCTTGTACATTAATATTCGGCCCCCAGAATTCCGCTTCGCCATCCATCCATATTCTTATCTGGAAGCCAGGCTGGCCCGCAGGATTGCATGGGTCCATTTCCTCCTCCAAGTTCGCGGAGCAAGGAATCGGGAACCCTGCGGTTAGGCCGCCATCAGCGTGTGGGGTCTGTCCGATTCGGTAATTGTAGGTCCATGGTTGACCCCCTCCCGCAGCAAAGTTCGCAGTCCGTGCTTCAAAGGCGCTTATGCTCATTTTTGCATAGTAAACTGTTCTTACCAGTGGATACGTACATACTTTGGGATTGACTACCTTTCGCGACGTAAAAGAAAGATAGATGGCCGTACAATCGTTAGGATCCAGAAATAGATGTGGTGCCCACAGATCGCGGAAGAGCGCGCTATTGCCCTCATCGCCTGCGCCGATTGTCAGAGCATAAACATCCGAACTGCATCCGTCGCAGAATGGGCCGTGCAGCATCTGCTTCTGGTCGAGCGGCGAAGGCGTGTAGCTCGAAGGATTGAACTTGTCGGTGCCAGTTAGCTTCTTTCTCTGCGAGCCGCTCTCAGAAAAAGCCAGCATGTGTGGCTCCCAGGTGACGAGATCCGTCGATCGGTAAATGGCGAAATTCGCATCTCTTGCGGCAGGACTCGTGCCGGTAACATAATACCATCCGTTCAAGTACATAATTGTTGGGTCGGCCATCGGCACCGTATGACGCTGATTGGCGTCATCCATGACTGCGAAGTTGTGATGTGTGCCTAGCTTGTTGTAGACAAGCCGGTATTTTCCAGTGGTTGGGCTGGCGACATAGAGGTCGTCGACTCGTGCGCCGTCCGGGCAGCCCAGGCACTGGGCGAGTGCGGTTGGCAGCACGGAGAGACTTGAAAGCAGTGCGACCACCAAGGCAAAACCCACTCCATGGCTCTTATACATCTCATGCTCCTTCGATAGCCAGCCCTCTGAAGTTGCGCAGGGTTGACCGTCGCGAATGGTGCGGTATACAGGCTGGGATCAAGTCTGTCAAGCCGGGTGGGTAGGCGGGGGGCTCTCTGTGGTGGCGGCAAGCGAGCGGCAACCGTCTTTGGGCTTGTCCTCGCCTACAGTACTGGTCTGTTGGAGGCAGAACCAGGGAAGTAAATCGGGGCGCTGAATGGAAGCACCAAAGCACACCAAGTTGTTGTTGAGCAGCGTAAGGGCGTTTCTCCCGCGCCCAGTCAGGTCGGCGATCCGACCGGCCATCCAAGTCGTCGCGCCGCGGGTTCTTGCGCCGCGTGCAGCGTTGCCGATTCAGTTGGAGTTTTGCGACCATCCCACAACCAATCGTTGGACTGTATTCGACCCCCGTACCGGGGTCGAACACCGGTTTTTTTTCCTGTGCGGCTGCTGGAAGAGTGGTACTCATTGGGTGCAAGCGATTCTGAATCTTCACCCCGAGGTCTGGATTCGTGGGGAATACCACTTCGAGCACTTGATGCGGGCGATGGATCGGTTCACGTTGCCGTCGTGGTACATTTGCAGTCGGGGACGCGGGAAGCGGGTGGCGAGAGAGTCCTTCGAAAACCTCGTGCGCCGCACCATGTATTGCTCGACGCGCGACTGTCCAAGTGCTGTCTGGCTTGGGGACCGCACACCGCGCCTCCTTCGCGAAGTCTTACCGGGTGCCCCGACGCTTTGGCTGGTACGTGACGGGCGCGATGTGCTCGTATCGTGGACGTTTCATTGGCTTCGTGTAGAGGCGGCGGGACCCCCATTTGCCAGGTTGATGTTCGCGCGGTTCCGACCCGAGTTTGCGAGAGATGCTGATCGATTTCGCGATCCCGAGCACGGGCTTCTCGGTAGCGACATTTGGGTCCGTCGAACGGCGCGTGCTTGGGCACGCTACATATCGCACGACTTTGACGCGTTTCCGCGCTTGCGGGCGCAAGGCACACCTGTCCACAAGATCGTGTACGAGGACCTGCACCAGAACCCGCACAACGGGGCCGAGGCCATCTATCGCTTCTTGAATCTTGATCCCGCAGAGGCGGAGCCGCTGTCGGTTGAGACCAAGACGCTGCCTGGGTTCAAGCAAGAAGACCTGAAATCCGCCACCCGCAAGGGCCAATCGGGCGACTGGCGGAACTACTTCAACGACCGGATCAAGCGGATCTTCAAGGAAGAGGCCGGCGAGGCGCTGATCCTCGCGGGCTACGAGAAGGACCTCAACTGGTGAGCAGGCCAGCAAACCCATCGCGAGGGAACGCGCTCGTGGCGACCGCCAAGGCCGTGCTGCCGCGCCCGGTAAAGGACGCGCTGCGCCCGGTGGTTCGCCCGTGGCTTGCCGCGCCGGCCGACCCGTGGGCCTGCGCCGACGCCGCGGCGGGCAACGAGTGGACATTCCGCGATGGCGAGCGGGAGTTCAAGTGTTTTTTCCTGTGCGGGGGTTGGAAGTCTGGCACGCACTGGGTCGAGGCGCTGCTGAACCTGCACCCTCGGGCTCACACGATCGGCGAGTTCCATTTTGAGTCCGTTGTCGATGGATTCTCCATTTTCCTCGGCAAGCCGGGGCGTGTCGGGCATCACTCGCAGAAACTCAAGCGGATCGCGCGGCGGTCGCTCTATCGGCTCGTTCGTCAGTGCATGTATGCGCAGACCAAGCCGCACCTTGATGCGAACCCGCGCGTGATGTGGATCGGGGACCGTTCGCCGCGTCGGTTGGATACGGTGATCCCCGGAGCCCCGCACATCCTGCTGCTGCGCGATGGACGCGATGTGCTGGTGAGCCGGGCCTACCACGTGCTGCGTGCCAACAGGCCGGAGGTCATGCTGCGACCCGCGTTCGCCGAGATGATCCGCCGTTGGGGGCCGGAGTTTGCGACGAATCCGGAACGGTTTGTGGACCCTGATATCGGGGCGCTGGGCAGCGATGAATGGGTGCGGTTTACCTGCCGCGGGTGGGGGGAGGCATTGAAGAACGACCTTGCGACGATTCCGAGGCTCCGCGCCGAGGGGACACCGGTGCATCTGGTCCGTTACGAGGATTTGCACCGCGATCTTGAGACGCATCGTGCCGAGTTGTACCGATTTCTGGGGCTCGATCCGTCGGAGGCCGCAGCGCCATCGCACGAAACCAAGACGTTGCCAGGCTTCAAGAGAGTGGACCTCAAAGCGGCGACACGTAAGGGCCAGACGGGCGACTGGCAGAACCACTTCAACGACCGCGTGAAGCGGATTTTCAAGCAGGTCGCAGGCGAGGCGTTGATCCAGGCCGGGTACGAGAAAGACCTGAACTGGTGACGGCCTCGCGCCGGGCGGGAGAGTGAGCGTGTCCGAAGCAGCACACACCGGCCGACCCGCGGATGGCCCCGCCGAACGGACCGGGCACGCCAACAGCGCGCAGCCGCGGGGCGGGTCCTCGGCGCTGCTCAGCCTGCTCAAGTACGCGCGATCCGCCACGCCGCGGGGCCTGCGTACCGCGCTTAAGCCCATCGTGCGCACCGTCATTCCCGAGCACCTGCGCCGCAGGACTTGGGAAGACCCATCTCCCGACCTCTCGGTGTGCGACCGCTGGGTCGGCAACCGGTGGACGATCGAGGCCGATGGCCTGCCGCGGCGGTTTTTCTTCATCTGCGGCTGCTACAAGTCCGGCACCAACTGGGTGCAGAACCTGCTGAACCTGCACCCCGAGGTGGATGTCGTCGGCGAGTTTCATTTCGATGTGCTGACGCGGGGCGTGCGGCAACTCACGGGCATGTCGTGGTTCATCGGGAGCCAGGAGCACCTCGTGCCGGTCGCGCTCGACGGCATGGAGTTGACGGTCCGGCGGATGATGTACGCCGCGACGCGCGGCAAGCCGGGGGCGACGTGGCTGGGCGATCGCACGCCGCACGCGCTGGTGCCGGTGATCCGGGGCGCGCCGCAGGTGTACATCGTGCGCGACCCGCGGGATGTGCTGGTCTCGTGGTCGTTCCACCATTTGCGGTTGAAGGATCCGAACCTGATGGCGGATGCGTTCCGGGCCAAGGCGGCGGTCATTAACGCGAAGTTCAAGGCCGACCCCGAGGGGTTTGACCCGCTGGATGGCTGGCTCGGCGATGAGGCGTGGCTGCGCTTCCACGCGCGGCAGTGGGCCGACATCTCGCGCCTGTCGCGGCAGAACATCCCGCTGCTGCGGGCCGAAGGGACGCGCGTGCTCGAGGTGCGCTATGAGGAACTGCACGCCGACCTCGAGGGCCAGCGACGCAGGCTCTACGAGTTTCTCTCGCTCGATTCGGCCCGCGCTGAGCGGCCGAGCGCGGAGACCAAGACGCTGCCGGGGTTCGAGCGCGAGAACCGGCGGAGTTTCTTCCGCAAGGGCGTGGTGGGGGACTGGCAGAACTACCTTGATGACCGCGCGGTGGCGATCATCGAGAGCGAGATCGGCGATGAACTCCGGGCCGCGGGCTATGAAGTCGCGCCGCGCGTATCGGCCGCGCCGGTCCCCGGCGGTTCGGGGGCGCGACAGGGCGCGGCATGAACATCGCGATGCACACGCCCGATGGCCGGCCGTACCAAATGTTCTTTATCAGCGGGCACATGCGCTCCGGCACGACGTGGGTGCGCAACCTGATGAACCTGCACCCTGACATCAACACGCAGAGCGAGGGTCCGCTGAAACTCCTGTCGCGCGCGGTGGCGGAAGCGAAGCGCTCGTCGTGGCTCACCAGTTCGCGCGACGACATGCCCGCGGTGCTCGATGCGCTCTTCGAGCGCCTCGCGCGGGACTACACGCTGTCGCTCGCGCGGTACAAGCCGGATGCGCAGTGGATCGGCGACCACACATCGGAGAACCTGTACATCACGGTTCCCGGCTGCCCGCACTTCAACATCATCCGCGATGGTCGCGACGTGGTGACGAGTTGGACCTTCCACCAGTTGCGCCTCAGGTTCCTGATCGGAGAGCCGCACCGTACGAACATGGCCGCGCTCACCGAGCGCTTCCACGCCGACCCCGAGCATTTCGCCAAGCGCCCGGCGGACCTGTTCAGCGTCGAGCCGTGGGTGCGTGCCGCGGCGCGAGGGTGGGCCGAGGTGGTGATGGCCGACCTGGAGATGATCGCGCGGATCGAGGCAGGAGAGTTTCCGGGCACGACCATCTGCCCGCTGCGCTACGAGCGCTGCATCACCGAGACCAAGGCCGAGCAGCGGAGGATGTACGAGTTCCTCGGGGTCGATCCGGACGCCGCGGCGGAGCCCTCGGCGCAGACCAAGACCAGCGCGGGCTTTCCGCGCACCAACCCGATGTGGTTCTACCGGTCGGGCAAGGTTGGCGACTGGAAGAACTACGCGACGGACGACTTCCGGCGGTGGTTCAAGGAGGAGGCGGGCGAGGCTCTCGTCCGGACGGGGTATGAGCAGGACCTGAACTGGTAGGGCCCGGCAATGTCGCCACGGAGTTGCGACCTACCCAAGGGCCCGACTGCCACTTTGACGGTCGGCCCCGCTGCCGGGCCCCATCCGGGGCGGCACAGCCTTTGCACTCGGACCACCTTCAAACGACCACCGAACAGAGGGAAACTCATGGCCACCAAGCAGATCATGTTCGACGACCAGGCACTGATCGAGATGAAGAAGGGCGTTGCCGCCCTTGCCCGGGCTGTCAAAGTGACAATGGGCCCCACCGGCCGGAACGTCATCCTGCAGAAGTCCTACGGCCCACCGTCAGTGACCAAGGACGGCGTATCTGTCAGCCGCGAGGTGAGCCTGCCGGGTGCGTTTGAGAGCATGGGGGCGAAGATGGTCAACGAGGTGGCCAAGAAGACGGCCGATGTGGCGGGCGATGGAACGACCGCCGCGACCGTGCTGGCCGAGGCCATCTTCAACGAGGGTCTGCGGGTGGTGTCGAGCGGGGCGAACCCGGTGCAGGTGCAGCGGGGCATCAACGCGGCGGCCGAGGCAGCCGCGGCGGCAATCGACGAGATGGCCGTGAAGTGCAAGGGGTTCGAGGACTACAAGAAGATCGCGACGGTCTCGGCGAACCACGACACCGACATCGGCGAGAAAATCGCGACGGCGATCGACAAGGTCGGTGCCGAGGGCGTGGTGGAGGTTGAAGAGGGGAAGAGCGCCGAGACGACGCTCGACTATGTCGAGGGCATGCAGTTCGACAAGGGCTACATCTCGCCGTACTTCATGACCGACCCGAAGACGGCCGAGTGCGTGCTGGAGAACGCGCTCATCCTGATCCACGAGAAGAAGATCGGCAACCTGACGGACCTGTTGCCGCTGCTCAACAAGGTCGCGGTGGCCAACCAGCCGCTGCTGATCATCGCCGAGGAGGTCGAGAACGAGGCGCTGGCCGCGCTGGTCGTGAACCGTCTCCGCGGCATGTTGCGCGTGTGCGCGGTGAAGGCCCCGGGCTTTGGCGACCGTCGCAAGGCGATGCTCGGCGACATCGCGGTGCTCACCGGCGGCACGTTCTTCGCCGAGGACCTTGGCCGCTCGCTCGAGTCGATCGAACTCTCCGAGTTGGGCAAGGCCAAGAAGATCACTGTTGACAAGGACAACACGACCATCATCGAGGGCGCGGGGAAGAAGAAGGACATCGAGGCGCGGGCCGATCAGATCAAGGCTCAGCACGACAAGTCGACCAGCGACTACGACCGCGAGAAACTGATGGAGCGGCTGGCGAAACTGACCGGCGGCGTGGCGATCATGCGCGTCGGCGGGGCGAGCGAGATCGCCATGAAGGAAACCAAGGATCGGGTCGATGATGCGCTGCACGCGACCCGCGCTGCCGCGAAGGAGGGCTATGTCGCCGGCGGCGGCGTCGCGCTCATCCGCACGCAGGAAGCGATCCGCAAGGCGCAGAGCAAGGCCCGGGGCGATGAGAAGTTCGGCTTCGACATCGTGTCCAAGGCCGTTGAGTCGTGCCTGTGGCAGATCGCCGAGAACGCGGGCGTGGATGGCGATCTGGTCGTCGAGAAGGTGAAGGAGGGCAAGGGCTCGTTCGGCTACAACGCCGCGACGGATACCTACGGCGACATGGTGAAGATGGGCATCATCGACCCCGCGCTGGTGGCGAAGACTGCGCTGGTGAACGCCGCGAGCGTGGCGGGGCTGATGCTGACGACCGATTGCCTGATCGCCGAACTCAAGGATGAAACCGAGGCCGTGACCGGCGCCGTCGCCTGATCGACCAAGAGAGCCCCGAGCGCAGGCTCGGGCGTGCACAGACACTCACGAGCCCGTGGCCGAAAGTCCACGGGCTCGATTCACAAACGCGGGTTGGTGTCGCCGGCGCGTTGCCAGTGCCTCATTCCCAGTCCCTAGTGCCTGCACATGCCCTCCACCCAACGCGACTACTACGAGGTTCTCTCCGTCGAACGCACGGTTGATGGCGAGGAGATCAAGCGCGCGTATCGCCGCCTGGCGATGAAGTATCACCCCGATCGGAACCCCGGCGATGCCGAGGCGGAGGTGAAGTTCAAGGAGTGCGCAGAGGCGTACGAGGTGCTCTCGGACCCGGAGAAGCGGGCGCGGTACGACCGCTTCGGACACGAGGGTCTTCGCGGCGGGGGCGCGGCAGCGCACGACTTCTCGCGGATGGATGTCACCGACATCTTCTCGATGTTCAGCGACATCTTCGGCGGCGGCGGTGGCGGTTTCGGCGGGGGAATGGGAGGCCGCGGCGGGGGGCAGGCCCGCGGCTACGACCTCGAGACCGAGGTGCAGATCACGCTCGAAGATGTGCTCAAAGGCTGCGAGGAAGAAGTCGAGTTCACGCGGCTGGATCTCTGCGATCGTTGTACCGGCACGGGCGCCAAGCCGGGCACCAAGCCGGTGAAGTGCAAGACGTGCGATGGGCAGGGGCGGGTGCAGCAGTCGGGGCTTGGCGGCATGTTCCGCATGGTGACCAACTGCCCGGCGTGCGGCGGCCGCGGGCAGGTGGTGAAGGAGTTCTGCGAGGCTTGCCGCGGCAAGGGACGGCAGCCCAAGAAGCGCACGCTGAGTGTGCGCATCCCGCCGGGGGTCTCGGATGGTCAGGCGGTGCGGATCCGCGGCGAGGGCGAGCCCGCGCCGACGGTGGGGGGCGAGGGCGTACGCGGCGACCTGCACGTGGTGGTGCGCGTGCAGGACCACCCGCTGTTCAAGCGCGAGGGCGATCACCTGATCATGGAGATGCCGATCGGCTTCACGCAGGCCGCGCTGGGGGCGGAGTTGGAGGTGACGACGCTGGATGGCAAGCAGAAGTTGACCATCGCGCGGGGCACGCAGCACGGTTCGATCCTGCGGGTGCAGGAGGCGGGGCTGCCGAGCCTGCGCACCGGCCGGCGCGGCGACCTGCTGGTGGTGACGAAGATCGAGATCCCGCGGAAGATGACGGCGCAGCAGGAGAAACTGCTGCGCGAGTTCGCCGCGACGGAGAACCATGATGTTCTGCCGGAGAGCCAGGGCTTCTGGAAGAAGATGAAGGATGCGCTGCGGAAGGATGGGTGAGAATGGGCTTCACGACGGCGAGTTTGAACCACGGAGATCACGGAGGCCACGGAGACGGAGTGAGAGATCTGGTGAGGATGGATTTCACCACGGAGCACACAGAGATCACGGAGCCGGAGTGGGAATTGAGGAGAGAACTGTTTTCACCACGGAGCACACGGAGATCACGGAAGGGAGCCAGTTGATCCGGCGATGGATTCTTCGGGCAGTTGTGGGAGTTTGGCTTCTGGGCTTTATGATTTTTCTGCCTCGGCCTCTCTCCGTGCCCTCCGTGTCCTCCGTGGTGAAACGCATTTCTGGCACGCGGTTTGTGGAGCATTCGTAGGATCGAGCATTGCAACACGGAAGCGAGGTCACGATGTTTGCACGAAAGCAGCACAACGAGGACAAGCCTCATCAGCACGGGCCGCACGGTGGGCATGGGGGGCACGGGGGTGGATGCTGCGGCGGCGGGTCGTGCGGGAGCGGGGGGGGTGGGGCGGAGCCGCTGGCCGAGGGCGACCCGGATGCGACGGCGGACCTGATCGATCAGATCACGTCGGAGCGCGATGAGGCAATCGTGAACTGGAAGCAGGCCGCGGCCGACTATCAGCGTGCGCTGGCCGACTACCAGAACTTCCAGCGCCGCGCCGCGAACAACGAGACCGAGGCGCACCGGCAGGGCGTGACGAGCGTGCTGGGCAGCATCCTGCCCGTGCTGGATCATTTCGATCTCGCGCTGTCGCAGAAGCCGACCGATGATGCGGGGACGAAGATCCTTGAGGGTGTGCAGGTCATTCGCGCCGAACTGATCCGCGCGCTGGAAAACCACGGCGTGACGTTGATCCACCCGCGGCCCAACGACGAGTTTGACCCCAATCGGCACTCGGCGATTGCGCAGATCGCCGCGGAAGGCGTGGAGCCCGGGCGCGTGAGCACGACCATGCAGCCCGGCTACATGCTCGGCGACCGCGTCATCCGCTCCGCCAAAGTTGGTGTGGCCCCCAAGGCGGAGTGAGCACGAATGCCAACGTACGAGTACGCCTGCACATCGTGCAAGCACCAGTTCGAGGAGTTCCAGTCGATCAAGGCTCCCGCGCTGAAGAAGTGCCCGGAGTGCGGAAAGAACGCGCTGGAGCGGCTCGTCGGCACCGGCGCAGCGCTGATCTTCAAGGGCTCGGGGTTCTATCAGACCGACTACCGCTCCGAGGCGTACAAGAAGGCGGCGGAGGCTGACAGCAAGGCCGCGGAACCGGCTGCCGAGTCGACGCCCTCGACCAACGGAGACGGCAAGTCCGCTGACGTCAAGAGCGAGGCCAAGCCGGAGTCGAAGGCGAAATCGAAATCGGAGTCGAAGAGCGAGGCCAGGCCTGCCAATGCGGAAGCGCCGAAGCCGGCCGCGAAAGAGCCTCCGAAGAAGGCCCGCAAATCCGCGGCCAAGAAATAACGACTCAAGTCGCGGCTGAAGCGGGGAGTTGTTCCGTCGCCGCTTGGATGGCCACGGAAAGCCCGCACTCCGGACACTTCCGCTTCCCGTCAACGATCGGCGTGCTCCTCAGGTCGTACCCGCAGGTCCGGCACTCGCCGGTTCGCGCCCGCCGCATGCCCGCCAGCATGCCGTGGGAATATGCCGCGATTGCGGTGCCGATGGGCATGAGGGGCCAGAGGGGGATGACGATGAAATGGTAACCAGGGGATCCTCTCGCCCATTGCATTCGCGCGCGAAACGGACGCCATGCCGTCGTCCAATCTGAGTGGTACGCGGGCAGTGTGTATAGACCCGAACTGGTTGGCGATCCGGGCACCTTCCAAAAGCGATCGTTGGAGAATCCACTCTGAAAACAGCCGTTGCCCACACACACGAACCAGTCGCCGATCCAATAGAAACCGACTTCACGCTGACGACTGCCGAGAATCAGAATGACGGCCACAACAGTTGCTATCGCGCCAAGGGTGCGAAGTCGCCGTGCGAGTAGTTCGCTCATGCGCTTATCATCGGCCATGTCCATCGTCGGCCACGGAATCGACCTCGTCGAAGTCGTCCGCATCCGGGCGATGCTTGATGAGCACGGCCAGCGGTTCCTCGATCGGTGCTTCACGCCCGATGAGCAGGCTCACAAGGCCGAATCCCGCCGGCGCATCGAGCATCTGGCCGCGAGGTTCGCTGCGAAGGAGGCAGTGCTGAAGGCTCTGGGCACCGGCCTTACCGGTGGCATCAACTGGACGGACATCGAGGTCGTCAACGGGGCGAGCGGCGCGCCCAGTCTCGCGCTGCACGGCACGGCAAAGTCCGCCGCGGCGGAACTCGGCGTGACGTCGTGGTTGGTTTCGCTGACGCACACCGACTCGCTGGCCATGGCCTCGGTGATTGCACTTGGCAAGCCCGGGTGATTCCAAGGACATGTCCGGGCCCTGGCCCCGCACCGACCGTCCCGAGCGACGGTCGGTGGCACGTTGCACACTCACCGACCGCCCAAGGCTGCGGTCGGTTGCACGTGAGGTATGGAGAGAAAGCGCACCGACCGCGCAAGCCGGCGGTCGGTTGCTCGTGAGGTGTGGAGTGAAGGCGCACCGACCGCCCAGGGCTGCGATCGGTTGCACGTGAGGTATGGAGAGAAAGCGCACCGACCGCCCAAGGCTGCGGTCGGTGGCACGATGTGGAACAAATCAGCCGCGTTTGGCGAGCAAGTCGCGGATCTCGGTGAGCAGTTTCTGGTCGGGCGTCGGGCCTGGCGGCGGCGCTGCGGGCTTCTCGTGTTCGAAGCGCTTGCGGGCCGAGTTCATCGCCTTGATCATCAGGAAGATACAGAAGGCGAGGATGACGAAGTTGAGCGCGACGGTGATGAAGTTGCCGTAGGCCAGAACGGGGCCCATGGCGCGGGCATCGACCAGCGTCGGTGCGACTCCGTTGGCGGCGGTGGTCGCGGCTTCGATCTTCTCCCGCGCGGTTTCGGTCAGGCCGAAGTACATGTTGGAGAAATCGGCCTTGCCGGCGATGCCGACGACCGGCATCAGGATGTCGTTGATCATCGAGTTGATGATGGTGCCGAATGCGCCGCCGATGATGACGCCGACGGCCATGTCCATGACGTTGCCGCGCAGAGCGAACTCGCGGAACTCCTTGACGAAACTCATGTGATTGCCTCCCGAAGAAGAGTGAAGAGAACGCCGAAGCCGCGGCGGTCAGCCGGGCACCTTGGCGGACAGGTCCCTGATCGAGGAAACCAGTTTGTCGATGGTGTCGCCGAGTTCTTTGGAGAGCGACTCCCAGGCATCCGCGCCGGCGGTCTTGAGTTTGTCGAACTGTACTTCGGCCGTGCCCAACTGCTTCTCGATCTCTTTGAGTCCGGACTCGACGGTCGGCTTCACGGCGGCGGGCAGGTCCGCGACTTTGCTCTTGAGTTTGCTCACCTGCTCGCGCGCATCGGCCATGCGCGGCTCAAGCGAGGCGACGGCGTCGCCGCGGAGTTTCGTGAACGCTTCCGCGGCCTTGTCCTTGGCGCCTTCGACCGCGCCCGCGGCCTTCTGTGCCGCGCCGGCGAGCGAGCTGCCAGCGCCCGCGCCGGTGGCGCCTTCGGGCGTGCCGGATTTCTCCTCGCACCCGGCGCAGATCATGGTCGCGCCGAGCACCGACAACCACGCAATCCTGTTCATGGGGAAGCCTCCACGGCGCTCGGTCGCGAGACACTCGCGTGCGGACCGCCGGGTGTGCGAATGCGCCCTCATGGTATCAGACCGCGGCCGTTGCCGCGGGCGGGTTCGTCCGGAGAGGACGAACTGGATCATGGGCGCGCAGCGGAGGCAGCGGGGTCATAGACTGGGAGCGGAATGCCGCGACGATCCACGGGCAAGTCGAGCCGCCCTGCCTCGGAACCGGCCGCGCCGCGCGGACAGAGCCGGTGGGCGTTCGTGCGCGAGTTTTTAAGGTCGCCGCGTGAACTGGGCACGGCGTTTCCATGTTCGCCGGCGGTGGCCCGGGCGATGGTGCGCGGCATCAACACGAGCGGCTGGCGCGCGGTGGTCGAACTCGGGTCGGGCACGGGCGCGCTCAGCGGCGTGCTCAGCGAGGCCCTGCCGCCCGGGTGCCGGTTTCTGGCTGTCGAGCGGAGCGCGGCATTGGTCGCCGAGTTTCGTGCACGATGGCCGGACCTCGAAGTCGTAGAGGGCGATGCGGCGGAGGTCGGGGCCATCTGTCGCATGCGGGGCATGCCGAGCGTGGACGCGATCTTCAGCGCGCTGCCGCTGCGCCTGCTGCCGGAAGGTGTGCAGGACCGCGTGCTGGGGGGCGCATCGCACCTGCTTGCGCCCGGGGGTCTGTTCGCGCAGGTGACCTATTGGCCGCGTGCGCTTGCCGCGGGACGCGAGATGCGCGAACGCGTATCGGCACGGATCGGTCCGATCGAGTCGGACAGGCTGGTGGCCGGGAACACGCCGCCGGCGTGGGTGTTCCGGTGTGTGAGGCCGCGCGACTGATCGGCGGGCTCAAGCGCGTGGATGGTCGAGAGAGAACGGTGGTTGGGGCGTGCGAGAGGGGACAGGAGCGCGGCTGACCATGAACTCGAGCAGATTGTTGTTGATCACCGCGTTCCGTTTCATCTCGATCGGCGCGTTGGCGGCGTGCGCGGCGGGCGTGTGCGGGTGCGCATCCACACGCATCGAACTGGCCGAGAAGTTCGGATACGCCAAGCGCGAGCAACTGACCGACAAGGTCAAGGCCGCTCGCGATGGCCAGGAGGAGGCCAAACAGCAGTTCGAATCGGCACTGGCCGAGTTCATCGCCGTGACCGGTGTCGATGTGAAGGACCTTGAGGCCCGCTACGCCCGGCTCACGCGAGAGCACGAGCGCAGCAGGGCGCGTGCCGCGGCGGTCACCGACCGGATTCGCAACGTCGAGCGGGTCGGCGAGGCGCTCTTCCGCGAGTGGCGCGAGGAACTGAAGCAGTACACCAGCGACACGATGCGCATCGCGAGCGAGCGGCAACTTGACCAGACCCGCGCGCAGTACGACCGTCTGGTCGGGGCGATGAAGGCCGCTGAATCGAAGATGGCCCCGGTTCTCGCCGCGTTCAATGACCAGGTGCTGTTCCTCAAGCACAACCTCAACGCCCGGGCCATCGCCTCGTTGCAGGGGACCGTCACGCAAGTGCAGGACGATGTCGCGGCCCTGGTGCGAGAGATGGAGGCCGCCATCGCCGAGGCCAACGCGTTCATCGATGAGATGGGGCGGAGTTCGTCCTGATCGCGGACGTGGTCGCGGCCTGCGCCAGTTCTGCCACGCCGCGCGAGCGTGCCGTGATGACCTTGGGGCCTCGGTAGAGTTCCGAGACCTTATGGTTCAGTTCGGTCGAGGCCCAGATCACGACCCGGTCGGCCCAGACCAGGTCGGCTTCGGCCTGGACACGTCGCCGGGCGATGGTGCCGTCGACAAGTCGCACCTCCAGTCGGTCGGCGATCTGTCGCAGAAGGTCCTCGCGCGTGGCCGCGGACCCGCCCACGACCACGAGCCGCTTCCAGCCGGCCGCGTCGAACGCGCGGACCATCTCGTCCACCGCGCTGCGGTTCCGGGAACCGCCGCAGACTTCGCAATCGGCCTGTGTCGCGGCGGGCGCGGGTGCTCGGCCGCCGCCGATCCCCGCCGCCATGCTCGAGCAGTCTCCGCGGGAGCAGACGCGGACAAACGCCGCTCGCAGCGCACCGGCCACCCGGTCGCGTTTGTCCAGTGCGATGCGGTCCTTGCGCGGGTTGGAGAGTCCGGCCGCTTCCAGCGCGCCGGCGTAGAGCGAAGTGTCCCCCCCGTACCCCAGTTCGCGCAGCAGGTCGACCTTGGCGATGTCATGCGGCGCGGGCCTCATTCGGCGTTCTCTTGACGCGGCGGTTCGATGCGGATGACAACGAAGGTGATGTCGTCGCGCTGGGGCGCTGTGTCGCGGAAGCGGCGGAGGTCGGCCTCGATGGCATCGGCGATCGCCGCGACGGGCGCGTGGGCGTTCTCGCGCACGACGTCGCGCAGTCGCTGCTTGCCGTACATCACTCCTTCGGGGTTGACGGCCTCCCAGATGCCATCGGTGCCGATGACGATGACATCGCCGGGCCCGAGGCCGTCGCGTGTGTACTCCGCGTAGACCATGTCGTCCTCGACACCCAGCGGCGCGCTGCCGCCGACAAGTTCGGAGAAGTCGTTGCTCGCGTGGTGCAGGACGATCGCCGGATCATGCCCCGCGCTGGCCCAGCGCGCCGTGCCTCGCGAGGGGTCGATCGCCAGCAGCACCAGTGTCATGAACCGGAAGTTGCGGTCCGAGTTCAGCACGTGATTCACGCGGTCGAGCATGGTGGGCAGCGGCAAGCCCCCGGCCGCGGCGCAGCGCAGCGCGGCACGGGCGGAGGCCATGAGCAGCGCGGCGGGCAAACCGTGGCCGGCGACGTCGCCGAGCGCGATGAGCGTGCCGCCGCCGCGCGCCGGCGCGGTGTCGATGAAGTCGTAGTAATCGCCGCCGGTGTCGTCGCAGTATCGGCAGCGGCCGACGATCTCGAGGGCGGGGAGGTCGGGGTCGTGCTCGGGCAGCAGACTCTGCTGGATCTCGGTTGCCAGTTCCATCGTGTGGCGGAGTTCGACGGCTTCCTCCAGCCGCGGCACCATCGAGTTGAAGGTCTCGGCGAGCCGGCCGATCTCATCGCGTGAACTGGGCGTTGCGCGGGCGGAAAAATCGCCGCCGGCAAGGCGCTCGGCCGCGGCGTGCAGGTCCACGACGGGTCGAGTGATCGCACGCGACCTCCACAGCGCCAGGCCCGCGGCGAACACGGCGACGACGCCCGTCGCGCCGAGGTTGCGGTGCCAGAGGTAGCGGCCGGCCTCGTCGAACTGCGCCTCGGGCTCGACGGCGAAGACGGTCCACTCGCGAGCGCTCATTCGCGCGTAGCCCGCGACCCACGCCGAGTGGCCGGTTTCGGCCGCGCCGTCGGAACTTGCAAACGACGTGGAACCGCGGGGGCGTTCGTGCGAGCCGCGTGCGATGGGCAGGAGGCCCGCGGCATCGACGGGTGCGATGCGGTCGAGCCCGTAGGAGGCCTGCGGGTCGATGGCCTGCTGCTGCCCATCGGTCAATGGTCCAAGACTGCGGAAGTGCAGGTAGGCCAGCGGGTGCGCGAGGATGACGCCATGGTGGTCGGCGAGCATGAGGTGGCCGAGGTGGCCGATGCGCACCGATGCGATGATCTCCTGCACGCGCTCGCCGCGGAGTTTGATGACCGCCGCGCCGACAACTCCTCCGCCGGTGTCATCGGCGCGGACCGGCGAGGAGAAGTACACGCCCGCCTCGCCGCTGGTCTTGCCGACGAGGAACTCGGAGACGTGCGCGCGGCCCGCGAGCGCGTCGCGGCAGTACTCGCGGAAACTCAGGTCCTGCCCGAAGTTCCGAGGGTTCGTGCTGGCAAGACCGATGCCGCGGGCATCGATGATGAACGCGGATGCGAGGTCGGGGTTGGTCTCGACGGCGACGCGGAGGCGGTGCCCCATGGGATCGGCCAGCGGATGGGCATCGGGCCGCGCGGCGGCGGCGGCTGTGCAGAGCATCACCGTTCGCTCGTCCTTGGCAAGCGACGAGGCGAGGCGGGCGGTGTCGCCGATCAACTGGTCGAGGCGCTCGGCCGCGGCGGCGGCGTGCAGTTCCATGTTCCGCCGCGCTGCGCGCTCCAGTTCGTGCCGGCTCTGCGAGGCGGTCCACCACAGCGCGACCGAGAGCGGCAGGAGCGAGGCGATGATCATCGCGCCGAAGAGTTTCGCGGCGATGGGCCAGGACGAAGGGAACAGGCTGCCGTGGTTGAGGCTTGGCCCCTGGGTCGTGCGGATCGCGGGGCGTGGTGCCGATGGCGCGGGCATGGTGGCAGCATACCGTCGGTCGCTCGGCCGAGCAGGATCAGGAATGCGCGCCGACCGGCGCGCGGTGCGGCGGCTGCATGTGGGCGGGAGTGACGAGCCTGAGGCCGATGATCCCCGCGGCGATGAGGGCGATGCACGCCCACTGCGGAGCGGTGAGGCGTTCGCCCAGCACAATCCAGCCGGTCAGCGCTGCGCCGATGGCCCCGATGCCGACCCACACCGTGTAGGCGACTCCCAGCGGCAGCGATTGCATCGCCTTGGCCAGCAGGAAAAAACTGACCAGCATCGCGCCGATGGTCATCACGCTTGGCCAGAGGCGCGTCCAGCCGTCGGTCGTCTTCATGCTGGTCGCCCAGACGACTTCGAACAGTCCGGCGACGACGACGTAGATCCATGCAAGCATGGGCGATTGTTGCCGCCGAAGTCCGCCGCGGCATTCACTCGGCCGGAACAAGAACCGGTGAACCGACCAGCGTCCCGATGGGTCGTGCCCGGCGGTCGGGCGTCTCGGTCCAGGGCGACCTGCCGAACAGCGCGTCCATGTTGAGCAGCAGGAGCGTGTTCTCGGCGGGGGTCAGACGGCGCGACGGAGAGAAGGTCTCGCCGGTGTACACGGCCCCGCTGCTGATCCGGACGCTGTCCATGCTGCCGCGGAAGAACGACATCGGCGCGTTGTCGCTGTTGGGATCGGCCCCGATGAAGATGGGCCGGCGGTTGGCGGTTCGGGGGCCCTGTCCGGCGGTCCGGGCGCGCAGCACGCCGTCGACGTACATTCGAACCTCTTTCCCGTCGAACACGCCCGCGAGATGGTGCCACTGCCCCGTCTTCAGCGGAGTCTGCGACTCGGCGCGGATGTAGCGACCCGAGAGGTGCACGGCCATGTGCGGTCGCCCGTTGTTGACGAACAGGCCCCACTCCGAGTTCTCGGCCCGCGAGATGATGCCGATGCGCGATGAAAACGAGTCGGCGTTGATCCAGCACTCCACCGTGAACGGTCCATCGGGAATGGTGACCTCGCCCGGTGCCAGACGCAGGGCGTCGGTGCCGGACAGGTGCAACGCCAGATCGGGCGTGGCCGCAAGAGGCGGGGGGACCGCGTCGAGATTCAGCGGGATCGCAATGCGCCGCTCGGGCATCGCGTACCGGTGCCCGGGCATGAGCACGTCGGCGTGCAGCACGAGGTCCGGCGTTCGCAGGAGCGCGTCGATCGAGTCGCCCGCGCGGCGGGCCCGGAACGTCAGTTGGCGCGAGCCGCCCGGCTCGATGATCGCGTGCGTGTGGTCGGGCGAGAACAGCCATCGAAGGTCCGCCGAATCGGGCGTGATGGTGAAATCGGCCTGTCTGCTGGTGGGGTTGTTGATGGTGACCTTGAACTCCTGCGACACCGTGCCATCGGCGCCCAGGGTGAGCGGGCCATCGAACCGAGGCGCGGCGGCGACGAGCCGCGCGCACTCATCGGCGAACTGGCCGGTGATCTCGCGGACGTCCATCACCTCGCCCACGGGCAGCGCGGCCAGCGCCACCTGCTGCTTGCGCACCGTCACCAGGTGATACTGGTGCAGCCAGCCGGCCTGCGGGACGGTCTCGCCCTGTCCGCCGCCGACTGTCGCGAGCGTCACGTACTCGATGCCGTCCTTGGGGTCGTAGCGCATGCGGTGGATGTGCCCGGCAAAGACCGCCGTCACGTTCCCCGCCGCGACCAGCGCGCGGTGCACCTTGTCCCAGTCGTCGCCATACTGCCCGCCGAGCCAGCGCGGATGATGCAGGAAGAGAAAGATGTGGTCGGCATCCGCGGCCTTGCGCAGCGTGTCCTTGAGCCACGAGAACTGCTCATCGCTCATGCGCTGGCACTCGGGCTTGTTGAAGTTCCGCTCGCCGGTCTCGGGATTGGCCTCGTCGCTGTAGAGCGCGATGAACCAGCAGTTCTTGTGCCGGAAGGCGTACCACAGCGGGCCGAAGTGCATCTCGTAGTTCGCCTCGTGCTCCTCGGGCGGTCGGCCCTCGCCGCGCCAGTAGACATCGTGGTTCCCGGCGACGGGGAACCACGGGCACCGCAACTCGTTCATGATCTCCTTGTACTCGCGCATCTGCTCGAGCCAGGCGGGCGTGGTGTTGTATCCGTTGATGAGGTCGCCCACGGTCATCACCAGGTCGGGCTCGAGCAGGTTGACATCCCGCACCGCATCGGCCAGCACCTTCACGCCGTCGACGGGTCCGCCTGTGCGGTCGCCGAAGACCGCGAACACGAAAGCGTCTTTCTCTTCCGGGAGCGGCAGTACCACGTCGCTTGCGCGGCTTGTCACGAACCGCGCGGGCGTCGGCACCTCGGTCGGGTGCTTGGGGTTGTGATGGTGGCGATGCCGGTCGTGACCGATGTTGTCCTGCGCGGCGGCGTGCGGCCCGGGGAGCACAAGGAACACCGCGACGAGAAGCAGTGCGAGTTTCTGCATGGGTCAGGTCCTGTCCTGTTCCGTTGGGACGACTGCGCCCGGGCGACCGCGGAGCGTACCGCATGCGGCCCCGCCCATCCCGGCTCCGGCATCAAGACCGCGCTCATTCCATCCGCTTGTCGGCAAACGGCAGCGTATCCGGCGTGATGTACACCCGTGTCGTGAAGACCAGCGGCAGGCCCGTCGGGCCCGCGAACGCGCACTCCACGAGGTACGCCCGCCAGCCCTTCTCGGGGCGGTCCATCCGCACCGTCCACTCCCGGCCCTCGGTATCGATGGGTTCGAGGGCCGTCGGCTGCCACTCCCGTCCGGTGGTCTCGAGTCGGAAATCCCGCGCGGTGGGGTTGTCGCACTGCCACAGGGTCACCGCGGTCGGCCGCTGGGTTGCGCGGACCGCCAGCACATCGCCCTGGTCTTCTGCCTTGTGCGTCCACTCGATGCGGGGCAGCGGCGTTCCGCTGTCGATGGCGTGATAGAACGCCAGCGTCTCCATCGGCACCAGCGTGCCGGACAGCCCGTGCGAGGCATTGGGCGCGGTGCGCAGCCGCCACTCGCCCTTGAGTCGCGATTCGTAATGCCGGAAACTGTCGGCAGGGAAGAACTCGTCGCCCGCGGCGGTCACGATCAGCCGCGGCAGGTGTTCCACCCGCGTCAGGTACTCCACCGGGTCCTCGTGCGCGGTGATGCGACGCAGTTGCGGCGAGCCAAAGAATCGGGAGATCTCGTTCTCGTTGTAGTCTCGGAGCGCGGGGGCCCAGAATCCGTAACTGGCCCAGTGGTGCGCCGTGTGCTCGGGGATGTTGAGCATGTCGATCACCAGCGGTGCAATGCCCTTTACCCTCGCATCGACCGCCGCGAGCAGCCACGCGGTCCACCCGCGCTTCGAGGCGCCCACCGCGAAGAAACCTGTTGGAACAAGTTCATCACGGCCGGTTCGGCCGGCCAGTTCGCCCAGGTACGCCTCCGCGGCGTCCATCGCACGGGCCGCGCTCTTCACCATCGGGAAGCGGACGATCCACGAGGCATCGTCATCGCGCATCGCCAGCCGCCAACTGCGCGCCACCAGCCCGTCCTCCCAGCGGTCGCGCCCATCGCCCTCCAGTTGCAGCGGCTGGTTGGGCACGTTGTCGATGTAGATCACGACCGCGCCGGCCGCACGGAGGAGCAGCATCAACTCGCGCGGCGCCCGTGCGGGCGGGGCATCGGCGTGCCGCCCGCCCCCGATCACGAGGATCGCGGTCCGGCGTGTCACGCGCTCCGGCACGGCGACGGTGACCCAGTGCCGCCAATGCGGGCGGTTCACCTCGCCCGCGCTGCGCCAGCGCTGCGACGTCAGACGCAGGTGGTGCACGGTCCCGCCATCGACAGGCTGTTCGCCCTCCTTGCTCCACGCGAATGCGCCATCATCAAACGCGACGTATCGCTGGAGCGCGAAGACCTCGCCCTGCTCCGCCGCGGCGGGCGTCGCTTCGGCGAGCGGCATTCGGCCGATCCAGCGTGTCGTGTCGTCGTCGATCGGCGCTTCGGGCGTGGCAGCAACCGCGCGACACATGAACGGACCGAGCGCAACGGTCGCAGCAAGGAGCCAGAACATCCGTGTAATCATGCGTGCAGCGTAGCAGGTACAGCGCCCCCGCACACGCCGTCCGCCGATCGACTACTCCGGCGGCAGGGGGCAGTGCCCGCCGTGCTTCAGGTGGTAGTCCTGGTGATACTCCTCTGCCGCATGGAACGCCGCGGCGGAGCCCTCTTTCTCGGCCATGCTCACTTCGGTCACAACCCGGCGCCCCTTGAAGCGCGGGTTCTTCTTCTGCTCCTCGATGAACGCCCGAGCCTCGGAGAGTTGAGTCTCATCCGCGGCGAAGATCGCCGAGCGGTACTGCGTGCCGATGTCCGGACCCTGCCGGTTCAGTTGTGTCGGGTCATGGAATCGGAAGAACTTCTCCAGCAGTTCGCGATACGTGACCCGTGCGGGGTCGAAGACGATCTTCACCGCCTCGGCGTGCCCCGTCGTGTCGCTGCACACGGCCTTGTACGTCGGGTCTTTCACGTGCCCGCCCATGTACCCGCTGATCGCGTCGATCACGCCCGGCGTCTGCTGGAAGCGGTCCTCGACACCCCAGAAGCACCCGCCTGCGAAGTACGCGGTCGCGGTCTTGACCGGCCGGGAAGCCTCGGGCCACTCGGCGCCCTTCTCGACGAACTCCAGGGATGCCGAGTTGAGGCAGTAGCGCAGGCCGGTCGGCTGCGGCCCATCCTCGAATACGTGCCCGAGGTGGCAGTTGCAGCGCGCGCAGAGGATCTCCACGCGGACCATGCCGTGCGCGGTGTCGCGCTCGTACGCCACGTGGTCCTTGTCGAACGGCGCAAAGAAACTCGGCCAGCCCGTGCCCGAGTCGAACTTCGCGCTCGATGCGAACAGCGGCAGTCCGCACAGGCGGCACACATACGACCCGTCTTTCTTGTTGTCCAGCAGAGTGCCGCAGAACGGCGGCTCCGTCCCCTTGCGGAGCAGGATCTTGGCTTGCTCGGGCGTCAGTTTCCTGGCCAGTTCATCGACCCTTGACTGCGTGAGTGGTGTGATGTCGTACGCCGAGCGCGAGTAGCGCGGCGCGGCGTCCTGGTCGGCGGTCTTCATGGTGTCCTTCCGGGCCTGCGTGCGGGCCAGCAGGTCCTTGGTCGTCTGTCCTGCATCCGGCGGTGACGGGTGCGGCGCGGAAACGAACATCGCCGCCGCGGCGAGCACGGCGGAGGTCGCGAACACGGCGAGCATGGCGAGCGGCTTGGTCATGGTTGTTCCCGGCTTGGCATTCCCACATCATTGGATGTCGGATTCACCGGCGAAGTGACTCGGCCGCACTACAGTTTCGCGTGACCGACCTCAACGCCCTGACCCTCTCGGACCTGTATACCGAACTCGCCCGGCAGGGGTTCGTTCGCCGGTTGCTCGAACTGGCCCGCGATGAGGATCTCGGCCCGCCCGCCCCCGGATGCGCTCCCTGGCAGGGCGATGTGACCAGCACCGCCGGACTTGCCTCCGGTGCGGACGGTACCGCCACGCTCGCAGCGCGGCAAGGCGGTGTCATCGCAGGGCTTGCCACGATCCCCGAACTGCTCGAAGTGTTCGGCGTTCAGGCCCGCTGGATGCCCGCCGCGGCGGATGGGCAGCGAGTGGAGGGGGGGGCGACGCTGGGCCGGCTCTGCGGCCCGCTGGGCCAGGTTCTGGCGGTTGAGCGCACGCTGTTGAACCTGGTCTCGCGCCTTTCGGGCGTGGCGACGCGAACGGCGAGTTTTGTACAGGCGGTCGCGGGCATCGATGTGCAACTGCTCGACACGCGCAAGACCACACCGGGTCTGCGCGTGCTGGAGAAGTATGCGGTTCGCTGCGGCGGCGGATTTTGCCACCGCATCGGCTTGCAGGATGCCCTGCTCATCAAGGACAACCACCTCGCGGGCATCTCGCCAGACCGACTCGCGGCGTTCGTGCGGTCGGCGGTCGAGCGTGCGCGCGCTGCGGCGGCGGAGCGCGGCGTTTCGCTGCGCTTCGCAGAGGTCGAGGTCGATTCCCTCGATCAACTCCGCGCGCTGCTGGATGCCGGTGGTGCGGGGGCGGACATCATCCTGCTCGACAACATGTCGGCCGCGATGCTGCGCGAGGCGGTGCACATGCGCGACGGTTCGAAGTGCCGCGTTTTGCTCGAAGCCTCTGGCGGGGTGCGACTCGATACAGTCCGGAACCTGGCCGAAACCGGGATCGATCGCATCAGCGTTGGCGGTTTGACGCACCAGGCGGTCAGCATCGATATAGGGCTGGATGTGATATCAGCAGGATGTCCTGAGTCCTGAGTCCTGAGTCCTGAGTCCTGAAGTCCTGAAGTCCTGAAGTCCTGAAGTCCTGAAGTCCTGAAGTCTCAATACGCTCGAACCCCGAACCCCGAACCCCGAACCCCGAACCCCGGACCCCCGACCAGCACCCAGCACCACGGGCCCAGGACGGCAGGACACCACGATGCCGATTCGCTGTCCGTCGTACCCTTGGTCATGACCATCTTTTCCAAGATCATCCGCGGCGAGATTCCCAGCCATAAGGTCTACGAAGACGAGCACGTCTTCGCGTTTCTCGACATTTCACCGCTGAGCCGGGGCCACGCGCTGGTGATTCCCAAGGAAGAGAAAGCGACGCTTGACGAACTCAGCGATGAGTCCGCCGCGGCGATCGGCCGGGTTCTGCCGCGCATCTGCCGCGCCGTCATGCGGGCCACGGGGGCGACGGCGTACAACGTCCTTCAGAACAACGGCGCGGCGGCGCATCAGGCCGTCTACCACGTGCACTTCCACATCATCCCGAAGACCGCCGATGGCCGGGGGCTGGGGATCGACTGGAAATCGGGCAAACTCGAGCCCGATGCGGGGCGCGATCTGGCCGCGAGAATCGCCGAGTTGCTCGCCGCGGGAGATTGACCGCGCGGGCCCGTACACTGCCAGCCGATGGCCACGACCGATGCGACAATCCGGCCGATCCGCAGACTGCCCGCGCTGCTGGTGAACCAGATCGCCGCGGGCGAGGTGGTGGAGCGCCCGGCCTCGGTGGTGAAGGAACTGCTGGACAACGCGCTCGACGCGGGGGCGAACCGGATCACGATCGAACTGGAGCAGGGGGGGATCGAACTGATCCGCATCACCGATGACGGCGCGGGTATTGCAACCGAGCAACTGCCGCTCGCGCTCGCCCCGCACGCCACCAGCAAGGTCTCGACGGTCGATGACCTCGACCGCATCGCCACGTACGGATTTCGCGGCGAGGCGCTCGCGTCGATCACGTCGGTTGCGCGTGTCTCGCTCCGCTCCCGCACCGCGGCCGATGCCGGCGCAAGCGAGATCCGGGCCGAGGGCGACCGGGTCGAGCCCGTGCAGCCCGCCGCGGGCGCGGTGGGCACGTGCGTCACGGTGCGGAACCTCTTCTTCAATACGCCCGCACGGCGGAAGTTCCTGCGGACACCGCCGACCGAGCAGGGGCACTGCGTGGACATCGCCAGCGACCTGGCGATCAGCCATCCGGCGGTGGGGTTCACGATCACATGCGATGGCCGGCGCGTGCTGGATGTTCCGGCCGGGCAGTCGCCGCGGGAGCGGGCGCTGGCCGTGCTGGGCAAGGAACTCGAGCCCGAACTGCTCGAAGCGCACGTGGACACGTTTGACGATTCTCGCGGCGTGGCGATGTGGGGGCTGGTGGGGCGGCCCGCGCTGGCCCGCGCGACGGCCAAGGCGATGAAGATCTTTCTCAACGGCCGGCCCATCCGCGACAAGACACTGCAGCACGCATTGCGCGAGGCGTATCGAGGGCTGATCGAGCCGGGCCGCTACCCGACCGCGGTGCTGATGTTGCAGATGGACCCGGGCGCGGTCGATGTCAACGTTCACCCGCAGAAGACCGAGGTGCGGTTCCGCGACCAGTCCATGGTGCACTCGGCGGTGCTGCGCGCGGTGCGCGAGGCGTTGCAGCGGGCCGACCTGACGCCCGACTTCTCGCGCACGGGCTTCGGCTCGCGCGGTTGGGGGAATGGCAGCGGGGGCGCGGGGTTCATGGGCGCCGGCGCGGGTGTTGATCCTGTGCCGCTTTCGCCTGCGCCGGATGCCGCAGGACGCATCAACCGGTTCGTCGAGTACTTCACGCGGCAGGTTCCCGGCCGTGCAAACGAACGGCTGTCGTTCGATGCACTGCGTCAGAGCCTGGGCGGCGCGGCCGCGCACGAGATCTCGCCCGAGGCGCCGTTCCCGGGCGGTTCGATTGACCCCAGCGCGAGCGACACGGCGAGTGATGCCGCGCAAGGTGAGACTCCGCAGGCGGAAGGCCAAGAGGGCCTCATCGCGCCGCGTCCGGCCGAGCGCGTGCTGCAGGTGCACAACCAGTATGTGGTGACCGAGGATGAGCAGGGGCTGGTGATCGTTGATCAGCACGCGTTGCACGAGCGTGTGATGTTCGAGTACCTCTCGGCGCGCCTCGGCGCTGAAGGGACGCTGGAGAGCCAGCGCATGCTCGTGCCCGCGGTCGTGCAGTTGTCGGCGGCGCGCATGGCGCGCGTGGATGAACTCCGACCCCTGCTCGAACGCATCGGTGTGGGGATCGAGCCGATCGGCCCCGCGAGCGTGGCGGTGCAGTCGTTCCCGACGTTCCTGTTCGACAAGGGCGTCGAGCCCGGCGAGTTTCTCGCGGAGATGCTCGAACGGGCCGAGGCCGAGGGGTTCGCCCCGGGGCGAGAGGAGACGCTGCACGAAATCCTCGACATGATGGCGTGCAAGGCGGCGATCAAGGCGGGCGACCGCATGAGCCAGGCCGAACTGGTGGAACTCATCCGGCTTCGTGATGCGGTGGACCGGTCGAGCAACTGCCCGCACGGTCGGCCGACTTCGATCCGGCTGTCGATCCGCGAACTGGACAAGCGTTTCGGGCGCGTTTGACCGGGCCCCGTCCGCGTCAATGAAAAAGGGCCGGATCGCTCCGGCCCCTCGTGGGATGCTGCGGCTTTGCCTCTTCCCGCTCAATACCGATAGTGCTCGGCCTTGTACGGGCCATCCGGCGAAACGCCGAGGTACTCGGCCTGTTCCTTGCTCAGGCGGGTGAGTTTGACGCCCAGTTTCGACAGGTGCAGCCGCGCGACCTCCTCATCGAGTTTCTTGGGCAGCGTGTAGACCTTTCCGGTCTCATACTTGAAGCCGCTGAGCGTCGGCTTGCCCTGGGCATTGAGCCACAGGTCGAGTTGCGCGATGGTCTGGTTCGTGAAACTGGAACTCATGACGAAACTCGGGTGCCCGGTGGCGCAGCCGAGGTTCATGAGCCGGCCCTCGGCCAGCACGAGGATGCTCTTGTTGGTCTTGGGGAAGACGAACTCGTCGTACTGCGCCTTGATGTTCACGCGCTTGGCCGCGCCGCTCTTCACGGCGTTGTACAGCCCGGCCATGTCGATCTCGTTGTCGAAGTGGCCGATGTTCGCGACGATCGCCTTGTCCTTCATGCGCTGCATGTGGTCGAGCGTGACGACGTTCTTGTTGCCCGTCGCCGTGATGAAGATGTCCGCGGAGTCGACGACGTCCTCGAGCACGGCGATCTGGTAGCCCTCCATCGCCGCCTGCAGGGCGTTGATGGGATCGATCTCGGTGACGATCACGCGGCAGCCCTGCCCGCGCAGCGCCTGGCAGCAGCCCTTGCCCACGTCGCCGTAGCCGAGCACGACCGCGACTTTGCCGCTGAGCATCACATCGGTCGCGCGGTTCAGGCCGTCGACCAGCGAGTGCCGGCAGCCGTAGAGGTTGTCGAACTTGCTCTTGGTCGCGCTGTCGTTGACGTTGATCGCCGGGAAGGCCAGTTCGCCCTTCTTCTGCATGTCATACAGCCGGTGCACGCCGGTCGTCGTCTCTTCGGAAACGCCCTTGATCTCCTTGCAGATCTTCGTCCAGTAGCCGGGCCGCGCGGCGATGGTCTCGCGCAACAGGCCGAGGATCACGCCCCATTCTTCGGGGTCGCTCGCCTCGTTGAAGGCCGGCACCTTGCCTGCGCGCTCGAACTCCGCGCCCTTGAGCACCAGCAGCGTGGCATCGCCGCCGTCATCGAGGATCAGGTTCGCGCCGATCACGTTCCCCGAGGCATCGGTGAACTTGAAGATCTGGTCCGCGCACCACCAATACTCCTCCAGCGTCTCGCCCTTCCACGCGAACACCGGCGTGCCCTTGGGCGCGGCGGGGGTGCCATCCTTGCCCACGACGACGGCCGCCGCGGCGGAGTCCTGCGTGCTGAAGATGTTGCAACTGGCCCAGCGCACCTCCGCGCCCAGGTCGACGAGCGTCTCGATCAGCACGGCCGTCTGCACCGTCATGTGCAGCGAGCCGGCGATGCGGGCGCCCTTCAGCGGCTTCTGTCCGGCGTAGCGCTCGCGCAGCGCCATCAGGCCCGGCATCTCGTGCTCGGCAAGGCGGATCTCCTTGCGGCCCAGTTCAAAGTCGTTCAGGTCGCGGACCTTGAAGTCGATCTTGCCGATGCGGTCGGGCGTCAGCGTGATCTTCGAGGGTGAAACGGTCGGTTTGGACATCGTCGTCATCAGTTGCTCCTCAAGCGTTGGTCGGTCTCTCGGTCTTCTGCCTTGCGTATGGGTCTCATAGGGCCGAAACGGCCTGTTGCTCTCTTGCGAACGCGGTGCACACGAACAGCCCCGGTCCCTTGGCCTCGGGCTCGGGCGCGAGCGGCACAAACCGCGCATCGCCGAATCCCGCTCGCCGCAACTCGTCGCCGAGCCGCTGCTCGGAGAATCCCAGCCAGTGGTGCCCCATCGTGTGCCGATACGTCTGCCGGTCGTGCTCGACCATATCGACAATCAGCGCCACACCCCCCGGCCGCAAAACCCGCCGCATCTCCGCCAGCGCGGCGGAAATCTCCGGCACGTGGTGCAGCACGAGAAACGCCACCGCGGCGTCCGCG
The DNA here is from genome assembly GCA_019636495.1 of Phycisphaeraceae bacterium. Taxonomy (GTDB): domain Bacteria; phylum Planctomycetota; class Phycisphaerae; order Phycisphaerales; family UBA1924; genus JAHBXL01. The sequence goes on from JAHBXL010000001.1 coordinate 335,062, forward strand.
CTCGCATCCTTCAGCGGCAGGCTCTGAATCTCGCCGCGAACAAACTCGATGTTCCCGCGCCCCTCCAGCCGCTTCTGCGCCGCCTTCAGCATCGCGCTGGATGCATCGACCGCGATCACGCGCTTCACCAGCGGGCTCAGCAGTTCCGACACGTTCCCCGTGCCGCAGCCGATATCGACGACCGTCCACTCCCGCGGCAGCAGCGCAAGCAGACTCTCGGCCGTGAAGCGCGAGCCGAACAACTCGCTGCGGACATCATCCCACTGCCCCGCCACGCGCCCGAAGAACGCCTGCGAATCGGACCGGCGCTCGGCCAGAACCGCCGCGAGCCGGCGGACATCTTCGGCCAGTTCGGGCGTGGTGCCCGTGCCCGTCGGGCCGCCGAGTTGCTCGCGCACCACCAGCCAAAGTTCGCGGCAGGGCAGCGGCAAATCATCGAGCACGAGGCGGTAGAACGTCGCCGTGCCCTCGGTCCGCTTGAGAAGCCACCCGCCATCGCCGAGCACCTTGAGGTGCCGCGAAACCGTGCTCTGCGGGAGTTGCACGATCCGCGCGACCTCGCCGACGGACAACTCCTCGCGCTCCAGCATCCGCAGGATGCGGAGGCGGACCATCTCGCCGAGTGCGACGAGCCGGTCGGTCAGGAGGGAGTTGTTGGTCGAGCGCTTCATGTCTGTTGTAGCACGGGCATCCTGTCCGTGGTTTGTTCTTCGTGGCACGGGCACCCCGCCCGTGGTCTTTCTTCCGTAGCACGGGCATCTTGCCCGTGTTCTTCGCCCGGGCACTCCCCAGTACCCCGTCCCCTGTCGATATCGACCATCGGGCGGACCGGATTCATCCGTCCATCCGGATAAACGGATGATAGATTGGGGGGTTCCAAGGTCAAGCCCGTCGCATTTCCCCTCTCCCCGGTCGCCGGGGAGAGGTGGTCGCGAAGCGACCGGTGAGGGGCTTTCCTTCGGTTCTTCAAGAACCCCTCATCCCCCTCGCTGCGCTCGGGGACCTCTCCCCGTTCAAAGCAACGGGGAGAGGGGAACCGGATTTGCATTTCCCCTCTCCCCGGTCGCCGGGGAGAAGTGGTCGCGAAGCGACCGGTGAGGGGCTGTCCTTCGGTTCTTCAGGAACCCCTCACCCCCCTCGCTGCGCTCGGGGACCTCTCCCCGTTCAAAGCAACGGGGAGAGGGGAACCGGATTTGCATTTCCCCTCTCCCCCGGCCCCGATGGGCCCGTGCGCTTGCGAGTGAGGTGAATCCTGTAGCCCAACTGCCTACCCCCATCACCTACCTGTCGCTTGGGGTTCACGCGGAAGAGCGGAAGCGAGAACGGGAACGCCAGCCGGGTGGCATTAACCTGCCCATGTTCCTGCCCACGGTGCCGGACGAATGGAAGCGATAGCTTCCTCCGCCCCTCCAGGGCGGCCTCCTCGTCCATTACGCCTTCCACGGGTTTCGCGTCGTCGGCTTCGCCGCAACGACGCTGCACCCGTGGCTACAACCCGTCGCCCCGTTGGGGCGAAGCGCGGGGGCCGCGTCGGTTGACCCGCATCTGAAACTCGAATAAGTCGTGAGGCGGGAGGCCCTTGAGCAACCCTCTTGCCGCCTTACCCTCCCCCATGCCCACCCTCCCCTCCTCATCCCCGCCCTTGCCCGACATCGCCCAGGTCCTCAAGCGCGTCCGCATTGAACCGGCCGCACCGGGCAAGGCTGGCGCGAAGGGGGCCAGTTTCCGCCTGCGCGATCATGATTGTGCGTGGGTGCCGGAGGCGCGTGGGAAATCCCGCCGCGGCGGGAGCGGGCTGGCCAGCGACGATCTGGTCGCGCTGGACAAGGACGAGATCAAGGACCGCGCCAAGGACGTGCTGCGCCGGAACGTTGAGGAACTCGCCGCGGCGCAGGAGTTGTTGTGGGCGAGCAACGACCACGCGGTGCTGGTGGTGTTCCAGGCGATGGATGCGGCGGGGAAGGATGGGACGATCAAGCACGTGACCAGCGGGCTGAACCCGGCGGGGTGCGAGGTGACGAGTTTCAAGGCTCCGACGCCGGAGGAACTCGACCACACGTTCCTGTGGCGGGTGCACAAGCGCGTGCCGGAGCGCGGCAAGATCGGCATCTTCAACCGGTCGCACTACGAGGACGTGCTGATCGTCCGCGTGCACCCGGAACTTCTGGGCAACAGCAAACTGGCGATTGATGGCCGCGGCGAGACACTGTGGGCGCAGCGCTACGAGGACATCAACGCCTTCGAGCGGCACCTGGCCCGCAACGGGACGGTGATCCTGAAGTTCTTCCTGAACGTGAGCAAGGAGGAACAGCGCAAGCGGCTGCTGGCGCGGCTGAATGATCCGGAGAAGAACTGGAAGTTCAACGCGAGCGATCTCGACACGCGCGACAAGTGGGATGACTACATGCGGGCGTATGAGCGGGCGATTGCCGCGACGAGCACGCCGTGGGCTCCGTGGCACATCATCCCGGCGGATCACAAATGGGTGATGCGGGCGATGGTGGCCTCCATCATCACGCACACGATCCGGTCGCTTGATCTGCGGTTCCCGAAACTCACACTCGAACAGCAGCGCGGCCTCGCCGCGGCGAGGAAACGATTGGAGCGGGAGTGATGAGGTGATGAGGTCCTGAGTCCTGAGGGGCCGGGCCCGAATGACCGAATGCCCCTCATCGCCCTCACTTCGTTCGGGCACTTCTCCCCGGCGACCGGGGAGAAGGGAATGCGCGGCGAGGGCTTACTCCTCACGGTCACTCACATCCGACATCCCACATCCGACATCCGACATGCCGCTCACCGTCGGTCGGTCGGCACATCGGCCACGGGCACGATCTGCATCATGCGCTCGGTCGGCGGGACGCCGAACGAAGGGCCGACGATCTGCCCGAGTTGCGATGCCAGCGCGGCGACTTCGCCGTTCTGGGGCGCGACGTAGTAGGCCATGCGGAGTCGCTCGATGGCGCGGGTGGTGTCGCCCGCGGCCATGTAGACCTTGGCCAGGCCGAGTTGCGGTTCGACGGATGTGCCGCCATCGACCCTCGCCGCGGCGAGCAGCGAGCGGGCCGCTTCGTCTTTGTCACCCTGGCGCATGGAGAAGTCGGCCAGGAGCGTCCAGTCGGACATTCGGCCGCGGTCGATGGTGCGGCTCCGCAGCAGGCGGTTGAGTTCCTCGTACTGCTTGTCGGCGAAGAGGCCCTCGCAGGTCTGCACGAAGACCTCGTCGTTCTCCGGTGTCAGGCGGTAGGCCAGGAGCAGTTGCTCGCGCGCTTCGGCGGTTCGGCCCTGGGCCAGCAGCGTGCGGCCGAGCATGTAGTGCACTTCCGGGCGCGCGGGGCTGCGGTCGAGGTATTCGCGGTAATCGGCCTCGGCCTCGGTGTATTGGCCGCGGGCGAAGTTGGCATCGCCCGATTGGCGGACGGCCAGGAGCGACTTCTGGCAGCCGAACTGCGTGCCGGCCGCGAGGAGCAGCGCGAGGGGCAGAACATAGGTGAATGCGCGGCGAGCGGGCGTGGTGGGCATGGTGAACTCCGTTTCGTGGGCAGGCGAAGGTGGCTGTGGGGAAGTGGTGCCCCTTCGCGTCCGGGGGCAAGTGTATCGGGCGGCCCGCGTTTGTCCCAGCGTCTTGCCGCGAATGGCGTAGCATCTTGGCATGCCGCGCTGGGTGCTGCTCCGCCACACGCTGCCGGATGAAACTAGCCACCATGACTGGATGCTCGAACGCTCGGGCCACAGGGATGCGGGCCTGCTGACTTTTCGACTGGAGGACGGCGTTCGGCCATCTGACCGAGGGCTGCGGACGTTCAGCGCGGAACATCTGACTCCGCACCGTTGCGAGTATCTGGAGTATGAAGGCCCTGTTTTAGGGGATCGTGGTTGGGTGGTTCGCGTGGAATCTGGCCTCTGCGAGGTCATTGACTCCCCTCTTGAGGGTATGACAGTCGTCTTGTATGATCGTGATTCGCGGGTTATCGCCAACTGGCGCGGGAAGATGCTCGAGTCCGGTGGGCAAGACTCGATGCCGGATCGCTGGCGGTTCGACTTGGCAGATTGACCTGGTTCTGGCATACTGCGTTCGGCGCGGGTGTTGGCCGTTCGGCCGATCGCGGCGCTGGAGTCTTCGGCGCAGCCCGCTCGAGCAGAACGAGAGGAGGCCGACATGCGGACGTGGACCGGACAGGACCTGCATCCGATGGGCGATGGCGCGGGCGGCGGTCAGCCCGCCGCGGGGTTTCACCCGGCGGTGGTGCCGACGAGCAAGCCTCCGAACCCGACCGAGGGGGGCGAGGCCAAGCCCAAGATCATGCACATCAACCAGTCGCTGGCCGGTGGGGGGGCGGGACGGCACACCGACAACTGGCAGCGGAAGACGAACCTGACCGGGTCGGGGGCGACGCACATCCGCTCGTTCTTCTGCCGGTTGAACCCCGAGTCGCTGGCGAGCATGGATGATCAGATCAACCGCTGGCTGGACGAGCACCCGGACTATGAGGTCAAGTTTGTGAACTCGTCGGTCGGCGAGTGGCAGGGCAAGATCCGCGAGCCCGCGCTGATCGTGAACATCTGGGTGTGAGGCGTTGGCCGCCGCGGGCGCGGCGGGCCGATAGAGATGCCGCGTGTGCGGCATTCTGGGCATCGCCTGTTCGATGGGGCACCGCATCGGCCTGACCGATGTGCAGGTTGTGGCGATGCGCGACACGATGTCGCACCGCGGCCCCGATGGCGCGGGGCTGTGGCGATCGGCGCAGGGGCACGTGGCGTTGGCGCATCGGCGGCTGGCGGTGATCGAGCCCGACCCGCCGGATCATGGCGCACAGCCGATGATGAGCGATGATGGCCGGTTCGTGCTGGTCTACAACGGGGAACTGTACAACGACGACGAGGTGCGGCGCGACTTGGCCCGGTGCGGCGCGGTCTTCCGCACGCGGTGCGACACCGAGACGGTGCTGCGTGCGCTCGCGGAGTGGGGCGTCGGCGCGCTGGCGAGGTTCCGCGGGATGTTCGCGCTTGCGCTGTTCGATTCGCGCGAGCAGCGGTTGCTTCTGGCGCGCGACCCGCTGGGGATCAAGCCGTTGTACTGGCACACAGGCGGCGGGGACCGCGGGCAGGTGGTGTTCGCCAGCGAGATTTCGCCGATTCTTTCGCACCCGGGAGTTCCGGTTTCGCCGGACTGGGCGACGTTGAGCGCGTATCTGACGACCATCCGCGCGACGCTCGGCGAGCGGACGTTGTTCGACGGCGTGCGCGTGGTGCGGCCCGGCGGGTTTGTCGAGTTCGATCTTGCACACGGCGGGCGGGCGCGTGCCGGCGAGTTCTGGCGCAGCACGCCGGTTCGTGCCGCGGGCGAAGTCGATGACGCCGAGGCGCAGCAACTGGTGCGCAGGGCGGTCGTCGAGTCCGTCGGTGCGCATCTGCGTTCGGATGTGCCGGTGTGTTCGCTGCTGAGCGGCGGGTTGGATTCGACGATCATCGCGTCGCTGGCGGCCGCGGCGGCCCCGCCGCGAGGCCTGCGGACCTATGCCGCGGGGCACGACGACGGCGCGCCCGATGCCGATCTTGCGTGTGCGCGGCGTGCCGCGGCGGAACTCGGGACCGAGCATGCCGAGGCGCCGATCACGCGAGAACTGTTTCTGGCACGCTGGCCGGAGATGGTCGCGCGGCTGGGAGCGCCGCTCAGCACGCCTAACGAGGTCGCGATCAACGAGGTGGCGCGGCGGCTGCGGGTCGATGGACGCATCGTAGCGCTGTCGGGCGAGGGCGCCGACGAGTTGTTCGCGGGGTACGACGCGATCGTGTCCGCCGCGCTGGAGTTTGAGGCGGCGCACGCGGCGAACGCGCGTGGCGATGCGGCGCAGACCGCTGCCGGGCGAGCGATGCTGCACGTGTGTGCGGGCGCATGGACGCCGCCGGAGCGAAAGGGAGACGTGCTTGCTGAGGAAGTGTGGCGCGCGGTCGAGGGCGACGCGGCGATGCGAGCGGAGTTGGGCGCGGAGTTTCTGGAACTGACACGGCATGCCGGGCCGCACGCCAGCGCGGCGGATATTCACCTGCGTTACCTTCGGCGCATCAACCTCGCGGGGCTGCTGCAGCGGCTCGACACGGCGACGATGCTGGAGCGCGTCGAGGGGCGGACGCCGCTGGCCGATTGTCGCATCGCTGAACTGGCCGAATCGCTGCCGATCGGGCGGAAGTTCCTTCCGGGCTCGCCGGCACAGACGAAACGCTGCTTGCGCAGCGCGTTCGCGGCGGACCTGTCGCCGTGGGTCATCGCGCGCCCCAAGGCGAGTTTTCCGCTCCCGTTTCAGGCGTGGATCGAGGGCACGGGCGACGTGCTGCGAGAGAGCGGCTTTGCGGCGCAGGTGTTCGCGCCCGGGGCGGTCGAAGCCGTTGCACAACAGACCGGTGCGCTGTGGCGGCTCGGGTGGCCGATGCTCAACCTGGCGTTGTGGGGAGAGCGGTGGTGGGGGCGCGGCCCTTCGTGGATCCCCGCCGCTCATTCCTCCCCGTCGGGTGTCTCTTCGTCAGCCGTCGTTGAGGACGCGATCGGCTTGAGCAGAGCGTCCCAGGTGGTCTGAAGCACTCGGACCTTGTGATCGGGGAGTTTGAACGCCCAGCGAGCCAATCGCTGATCGAGAAGCCCGGCCTCGGCGCGGGCGGCATCGATCGCCGTCATGTCGCGCTCCTGATCATCGGCGGGCGGGGGTTCATCGAACGATGCGAGGAGAACCGCCCACGACGCGCCATTCAACAGTGCGCTGCGGAGCGAGATCACCGTTCCGTCGAACAGGTGGACGGTCGCGCTGGGGCCGGGCGCGGCGGCATCGAAGTCGAAGTTCTCCGCCGCGCGGACATCGTCGAGCGAGAGGAAGTTGAGCAGGTTGCCGATCTGATCGCCCGCGCCGGGCGTTGTGAGTTCGCGTCCCTCGGGCAGATTCTCGACAAGGAACGCCGGGAACTGCGGGCTGATGCGCGACACGGAGATCGGCGGCGCGCCGTCGCGTTCGAGCGTGACAGCACGCACGCGGTCTCGGGGGAAGTTCACGATCGTCTTATCTAGCCAGGCCATCTGGTCCCACGGCACGTCGACGCGTCCGCGGGCCAGAAACGACTGGCTCTCGCCGGCGCGCCGGATGAACACCTCCGGTTCCGCGCCCCACTTCTGCGTGCCGAGGATCACCGAGGCCAGGACCGTGCCCGCGTTGTCGCGGACTTCGACGTGCACGTTCTGCGATTCGGGCGGGGGCGGGGGCGAGCCATCGGCCGGCGGATCGGCGGGCGAGACATCCTGCACGCCGATGCGGGCAAAGAGTTCGTGATTGGCGGTCTTGGCCTCGACCAGTTGCAGTTGCGCGAGGCCGACAACCAGTCCGCGGAGGTTCTCGAAGTTCGCCGGGTAGCCGTCCTTCTCCTTCAGGCCCCAGCCTTCAGTCGTTCGGCGGAAGGTGAATGCGCCGGTCGATCGATGAACCGTGATTTCCGCGGCGTCATTGAGTCTTGTGGCAAGCGTCGGCAGGGCGGGGCCCATCGGGCGGTCGGCGTCTGGCGGGGCGGCGGTGTTTCTTGATGATGCGAAAAACGCCGCAAGGGCCAATGCCGCGGCGACGAACGCGACGATGGCGACGGTGTGGGTCTTCACGGCGGTTGCTCCCGTTGGTGTCGGTCAGTTGAGCGCGGCGCGGTGGGTTCGATCGGCGCGTCGCCTACGGGCACGCCAGGCGCCCAGCGCCAGCGCGGCGACGCCGACGAGGATGGGCATCAGGCCGATGTTGATGAACTTGATGGAGCGGCCGAGGCCCTCGATGTCCTTGACGAGTTGGTGCTGCACCGCGCGCAGGTCCTGGCGGGTGGCGACCTGCTCGGCGCGGAACTTCTCGATTTCGGCCTGCTGCTCGGGCGTGAGCAGGACCATGCCGCCTGGGTTCTGGGAATCTGGCCGGGCGCGCTGGAGTTCATTGATCTTCTGTTCCGTTTCGCGAAGGCGGGCCTGGAGTTCCTGCTCACGCGATTGGTATCGCTGCTCGGCCTCGCGCCGGAGGCGGTCCACTCGATCGAAGGGCCTGCGGAATGTGCCGCGGGCCCGCACGGCCATGAGGTCGCTCGAGCCGGTGAGGTTGTCGAGCGCGGCGATGACGAAGTCGCCATTGTCGGCCATCTTGTTGAGACCAAGGACGATCGGTCCGATGCGTTCTTCCTGCACCCAGAAGCGGTCCTGCAGCATGTCGCAGTCGGCGAAGATGATGAGGTTGATCGGTCCGGCGGACTGCTGCAGGTGGGCGGCGCTGTTGACGCCCTCGGGCGGGTCATCGAACGCGCTGTGGGCCGGTCCGGTGACCCGCGCTGCGATGGTCAGCCGCTCGCCGCGCGGTTTGAACTCGGCCAGCAGGGCCTTGGGGTCAGGAAAGAACGAGAACTTCTCCACGGCGATGAGCGCGGAGTTGGGGCCGGTTTGTGCGAGCGGGGCGAGGTCGGTCGTTGCGCCGGGAACAGCGCGGAGCGCGCCGGCGGTCGGGACGATGAGCGACCGCAGGCCGCCGGTCACCGCGTCGGCACGGTCGATGTTGCTCTCGGCGAGGTTCATCCACGCGATGTAGTCCACCGGCTCGGGTCGGCCCTGCCCGCCCACGTTCACACGCAGCGCGGCATCGCGGTCGGTCGAGATCATCGAGGGCACGAGTTCGACACCCCAGCGCTGCAAAAGGCGCGGGAGGTCCGAGTTCTTCGGCAGGTTCATGGCCTGCATGGGGTTCACGCCGGGCGGAACATCGGCATCGCACAGCGGATCGACAAAGAGCAGCACGCGCCCGCCGCGCATCACGAACTGGTCGATGGCGTATTGCGTGGGCTCGCCCACGCCCTTGGGGTGCACGATCCAGAGGACCTGGATGTCCGTGGGGATCTGGGTTGCATCGCGCTCGATGGCGCGGATGTCGAACATCTCGCGGGCCTGGCGGACGACCTGCAGCGCGGGCGCGCCGGGCTGGCCGGTCATCGGGTTCGGCGGACCGCCATCGACGGGCAGCCAGGACATGAGGCCGATGGCGCGGCGTTCGGGCTCGCCCAGCAGGTAGATCATTCGCGTGAGTTCGTACTCCAGGAACGGCTCCCGTTCCGGACGGAGGAAAGGGACCACTTCCTGACGGTCGACGGTGTTGGTGCCGACAAGACCGAAGTAAATTCGCTCCTGCCCGCGCCCCGTGGGAATGCCCGCCAGGCCCGCGGCGACGGCGCGGTCCTCGGCATCGCTGAACGGTTCGGGGTTCACGACCTCGACGACAACACGGCCGCCCGAGGCGCGTGCGTACTCGGCGAGCACTTCGCGGACACGCTGGGCGTAGGTGGCGATCTGCGGGGGGATGTCGGCGCGACCTTCGGAAAGGTACAGCGTGAGGCGGACGGGTTCGGGCACGTTGGCCGCGATGGCGCGTGAACCTGCCGAGAGCGTGTACAGCCTGCCCTCGGTGAGATCGATGCGGGCACGCGTCAGCCCCGAACCGGCGAGCACGTTGACGGCGATGAACGCGACGAGGGCTGCGACAAACGCGCCAACGGAGATGATGGATGCTCCACGCATGAGTAGTGCCCCGATGCACGACCCGGGCCCGGGGGGCCTCAGGCTGCCTTCTTTCCTTCGATCGCCGCGGCGGTGCCGAACAAGAACAGCGCGATCACGGATGCAAAGTAGACCATATCGCGCAGGTCGAGCACGCCCTTGGCGACGGACTCAAACCGAGCAAGGAAACTGAACGATGCGGCCGCTTCGACCAGTCGCGGCGGCGCCCATGCCGAGAGGAGCGCTGTCACGGGCCCGAACCCCGGCAGGAGAAAGGCGAAGCAGACGACGACGGTGATGATGAAGGCGATGACCTGGTTGCGTGTGAGCGCGGAGACGCACGAGCCGATGGCGAGGTAGGCACCGGCCATGAGCAAAGAGCCGATGTAGCCGGCAAAGATCACGCCGTTGTCGGGGTCGCCGAGGTAGTTCACCGTGACCCACAGCGGCGACGTAAGGACGAGCGCGATGGCGACGAACGCCCACGCCGCGAGGAACTTGCCGACGATCGCCGCCCACAGCGGGATGGGCAGGGTCATGAGCAGTTCGATCGTGCCTTGTCGGCGTTCCTCGGCCCAGAGGCGCATCGAGACGGCCGGGATGAGGAACAGGTAGAGCCAGGGGTGGAAGACAAAGAAGGGGCGCAGGTCGGCCTGGCCGCGCTCGAAGAACCCGCCGAGGTCGCGCGAGAAGGTGAACAGCCCCGTGACGAGCAGGAAGATCACGATGAAGACGTAGGCGACGGGGGTGACGAAGTAGCCCGACAACTCGCGCCGGAACACGGCGGCCATGCGCTGGACCGATCCCGCGACGCGGCGCGGTGCGATGGGTGCCGCGTCGCTCATTTCGCACCCCCTTTGGACGCGTGCCCGGTGGTGATCTCGCGGAAGACCTCGTCCAGCCGGCCCTCATCGGTGCGCAGTTCTTCGACCGCCCATCCCTTTGCGCGGACGCACTGCGCAACCTCTGGCAGGACGGCGCGTCCGGGTTTGGGCCGTACTACAAACGCCGCGGAGTCGGCACTCGATGCGCAGGGTTCGACGGTGTCGACATACCGCAGCCGTGCCAGTTCCTGCCGCACGCCCACGGTCATTCCCGGGGAGGCGATTCGCACGGCGATGCGTACAGCGTTGTGCGTGCGCGAGCGGGCCTGCAGTTCGGCCGGCGTGCCGTCGGCAACGATGCGCCCGCGCGCGATGATCACCGCGCGCGTGCACACCGCCTCGACCTCTTCGAGGATGTGTGTCGAGAGCACGATCGCCTTGTGCGGCGACATCTCGCGGATGAGTTGGCGGACCTCGTGCTTCTGGTTCGGATCGAGGCCGTCGGTCGGTTCGTCCATGATCAGCACTTCGGGGTCGTGCAGGATCGCCGCGGCGAGGCCGACGCGGCGCTTGTAGCCCTTGGAGAGCGTGTCGATCGGTTGGCGCATCACGCCCTCGAGATGCACGGTCGAAACCAGTTCGTCGATGCGGCGTTGCAGCGCCGCGCCGCGGAGACCCCGCACCGCGCCGACAAACCCGAGGAACGACGCGGGTGTCATGTCGGGGTAGGCCGGGGCGCCTTCGGGCAGATAGCCGATGCGTTCCTTGACGGCCAGCGGCTCCTGCACGACGTCATGCCCGCAGACGACCGCCGTTCCCGCGCTGGGCGCAAGGAACCCGGTGACCATCTTCATGGTCGTGGACTTGCCCGCGCCGTTCGGGCCGAGGAACCCCAGCACCTCGCCCCGCTGCACGGTGAACGAGACGCCGTCGACCGCGACCAGCGAGCCGAACCGCTTGCTCAACGCCCGGATGTCGATCATGCATCGGCCTCCGAACAGGGACCATGAGTTCTGCGTGCCGGAGAGGAATCGAGTGAGGGCGTAGATTCGTATTCCCGATTCGCAGCGGCAGCAAGTCCGGACCGCGCGTACGACCGCCGCGCGAGTTTGCTCGCGCGGCGATGCGGGGGAGGGTCAGTTTCGTCGGCCCAGCGCTTCAGCGTCCGGCGCGCGAGCCGCCGGTCGGCCGGTTCCAGGCACGCATGCCGCGAGCGGGCGTTGCAACACCCGCGCTGCGGGTCGCGGTCGAAGCGCCGGCGTGCCGGGGCTTGGCTTCGATGTGCGGCCTTGCGTTCGGTTTGGCGTGGGGCTTGGGGTGGGGCTTGGGGTGGGGGGCGCGGTGGTCGTGGCCGCTCTGGTGGCGCGGGCCGCCGCGTGCGGGCTGCTGGGGCCGCCGCGGTGCGTGTCCGCCATGGGCAGGGTGCGGGGCGTGCTCGGCTTTGGGGATGACCGGCAGGTCGGTTGGCGTTTCGAGCCGGGGGACAGCCTTGCCGGTGAGTTTCTCGATGTCGCGCAGGAGGCCGCGCTCCTCATGATCGCAGAAGGACACGGCGATGCCTGTCGCGCCCGCGCGGCCGGTGCGGCCGATGCGGTGGACGTAGGCCTCGGGCTCCATGGGCAGGTCGAAGTTGAAGACGTGCGTGATGCCGTCTACATCGAGCCCGCGTGCCGCGACATCGGTCGCGACCAGGACGCGGACGCGCCCGGATCGGAAGGCGTCGAGCGCGCGGGTGCGCTGATTCTGGGCCTTGTTGCCGTGGATGGCATCGGACGAAACGCCGGCGCGGGCCAGTCGGCGCGCCACGCGGTCGGCACCGTGCTTGGTCTTGGTGAAGACCACGGCCCGTGTGACATCGCGGTTTTCGAGCAGGCGCTCGAGCAGCGACTGCTTGGAGTTCCGGGGGACCATGTAGAGCGACTGCTCGATCAGCGGGACGGCGGAGGAGACGGGCGTAACCGCGACCTTCACCGGGTTCCGCAGCAGCGAGTCGGCGAGGTGCATGATCTCGCGCGGCATCGTCGCGGAGAACAGCAGCGTCTGTCGCGACTGCGGCTCGGTGAGCGCGGCGACGATGCGGCGGATCGGCTGGATGAAGCCCATGTCGAGCATGCGGTCGGCCTCGTCGAGCACGAGCACGCGCACGGCGGAGAGGTTCACAAGCCGCTGCTCCATGAGGTCGATCAGGCGGCCGGGTGTGGCGACCAGCACGTCCACGCCGCGCTGCAGCGCTTTGACCTGGTGATACTGGCTGACGCCGCCGAAGATGACGGTGTGCGAGAGGCCGGTGTGGCGGCCGTAGACGGCGAAACTCTCGCCGATCTGTGTCGCCAGTTCGCGTGTGGGCGAGAGCACAAGCACGCGCGGCAGCGCCGGGCCGCGCCGAGACTTGTCGGCCGGTTGCGCGTGCAGGCGGTGCAGGATCGGCAGCGCGAACGCGGCCGTCTTGCCGGTGCCGGTCTGGGCGCAGCCCAGCAGGTCGCGCCCTTCGAGCACGGGCGGGATCGCCTGAGCCTGGATGGGCGTGGGGGTCGTGTAGCCTTCGGTGTTCAGCGAACGGAGGATGGGGTCGGCGAGGCCAAGGGAAGAAAACTGCAACAAGACGAATGACTCCTGCGGACCGCGCGCAGTTGAATGGCGCGCGATTGCCGCGTTGTTTCGGGCGTTCCCTGCACCAATCTCAGTTGGGACAAGTCGGCCGTACTGGGGGCACGTCCGGTCGGCAACGTTGCCGGGTGGACGCTGCCAGCAGATTCCCAGTCGGATCGGGCCTGCCTGCGATCATTCGCGGCGGGCAAGAGCGAGTCTGAGGCCACTGGCTGTGAAATCAATAATAGGCACATCGACGCTTCGGGTCGATCCGCATGAGTCGCAATCGACAAAGAAGGCGTCAATCGCGACGGCCCCATAACCAACGCGGGGCGGTTCCGAACCCCCACGGGGTCGATGTGTAGAGTCCTGCGTGTCACACTGGCTGCGCGATCCCGTCCTCCGCCGTGACCTCGACCGCGTGATGCTGGTCGACTGGTTCCGGCTGCGTGCGCGTGCCCGAGGCCTGGTCGCCCAACACTCCGACTCTCCGCCCGTCACCTGGCGCGAGGAACTTGCGCGGGCCGTCGCCCGCATTGAAGACCGCGAGGCCCACGTCCCGCGGCCTGATTACCCGACTGATCTGCCGGTTGTCCAACGCCGCGACGACATTCTGAGAGCGATCCTCGAGCACCAGGTGGTGGTGGTCTGCGGCGAGACAGGGTCGGGCAAGACCACGCAGTTGCCCAAGTTGTGCCTCGAGGCCGGGCGCGGGAGGCAGGGGATCATCGGGCACACGCAGCCGCGGCGGATCGCGGCGCGATCGGTCGCCGCGCGAATCGCGGAGGAACTGGGCCTGCAGGTCGGCAACGGCGTCGGTTACAAGGTGCGTTTCACGGATCTGTCCGGGCAGGGGCGGCGCCCGCGTGCGGAAACCGGCACTGGCGCGAGCCGGCCGCGCCATCACCACACGCCGTACATCAAGGTGATGACCGACGGCATCCTGCTCGCCGAGACGCAGGGGGACCGGCTGCTGGCGCACTACGACACGCTGATCATCGATGAAGCGCACGAGCGCAGCCTGAACATCGACTTCCTGCTCGGGTACATCAGGAACCTGCTCGACTCGGGCAAGCGGCCGGATCTGAAGGTGATCATCACCTCGGCGACGATCGACCCGGAACGGTTCAAGCGGTTCTTCGAGGGTGCGCCTGTGGTTGCCGCCGCTGCGGCCACCGCGGACCCGACGGCGCGATCCTCAGCGCCCGTCCAGTCCACCAGCACTCCTTCCTCTGCCCCATCTCCCCCGTCTTCTTCTGCTTCTTCTTCCCTCCGTGCCTCCGCGCCTTTGCGAGAAGTCGCTTCGTCTCCGCGCGCCACCCCGACCGTCCCCATCCTCGAAGTCTCCGGACGGACTTTTCCGGTTGAAGTCCGCTATCGACCGCCCGAGGAGCGCGAGGACGACGACCTCAACCCGGTCCAGCGCGGTGTGGTCGAGGCCGTGCGCGAGATCACCTCGCCGGAGACCCCGACGCACGGATCTGCGCGCGACATCCTCGTCTTTCTCTCGGGCGAGCGCGAGATTCGCGAGATGGCGGACATTCTGCGGCGGCATCTGCCGCGGGTCGGCGAGGTGCTGCCGCTCTTTGCGCGGCTGACCAATGAGGAGCAGGACCGCGTCTTTCGCCCGACGACCGGCGGTACTCGGCGCATCGTGCTGGCGACGAATGTCGCGGAGACCTCGCTGACTGTGCCGGGCATCGGGTTCGTCGTCGATGCGGGGTTGGCGCGCATCAGCCGGTACTCGCCGCGTGTGAAGGTGCAGCGGCTGCCGATCGAGTCGATCTCGCAGGCGAGCGCGAACCAGCGTTCGGGCCGCTGCGGGCGCATCGCGCCGGGCATCGCGATCCGGCTGTACGCGCAGGACGACTACGAACGGCGCGCCAGGTTCACCGAGCCCGAGATCTTGCGCACCAACCTTGCGAGCGCGATCCTGCAGATGAAGGCGCTGGGCCTGGGCCGCATTGAGCGGTTCCCGCTCATCGACCGGCCCGATGAGCGGCTGGTTCACGATGGGTACGACACGCTGCTGGAGATCGGCGCGGTCGATGACCGCGGCGAGATCACGCCGATCGGGCGCGAACTGGCGAGATTGCCGATCGACCCGCGCATCGGCCGCATGATTCTCGCCGCGCGGCACGCGGGGCCGGGTGTGCTGGCGGATGTACTGGTGATCGCGGCGGCGCTGAGCGTGCAGGACCCGCGCGAGCGGCCGATCGACAGATCCGAGGCCGCGGATGCGGCGCACTCGGAGTTCCGCGATGAGCGGTCGGATTTCATTTCGTGGCTGAAGTTGTGGGGCGCGTGGCAGAAGGCGCAGGGGGAGTTGAGCAGTTCCAGACTCCGCAAGTGGTGCAGGGAGCGGTTTCTCAACTTCATGCGGATGCGCGAATGGCAGGATGTATGGCGGCAACTGTCGCACCTGGAACAACGGGGGCATCAGGCGGCCGGCGCGACCGCTCTGCCGTCGCAGGGTTCGGCGCGGCCGATGCGCGGGGCACGGAGCACGGGCCTCGGCGGAGTCGATGAGGGCGGGCGCGGCGGGCACGGGCGCGGCGAAACCCGGCAGCGCGGCACGCCGCGCGACATCGAAGGCGAGGCGCGGTACGCGGCGATCCACAAAGCGCTGCTCGCGGGGCTGCTGAGCAACATCGGGCGCAAGAGCGACAAGCCCCCGGGGTTTGAGTACGACGGCACGCGTGCGCTGAAGTTCTACGTCTTCCCCGGCTCGGGCCTTTTCAAGAAGCAGCCGAAGTGGATCATGGCGGCCGAACTGGTGCGGACGACGCGGCTGTATGCGCGGACGTGCGCGGCGATCGATCCGCGGTGGATCGAGGAAGTCGCCGCGCCGCTGGCCGGGCACCTGCTGAAGAAGACGCACTCGGATGCGCACTGGCGATCGGACATTGCGCAGGTGGAGGCCAACGAGCGGGTGTCGCTTCTGGGGCTCGACATCGTGAAGCGGAGGCCGGTGCACTACGGGCCGATCGATCCGCCGACGAGCCGCGCGCTGTTCATCCACCACGCGCTGGTCATGGGCGAGTACCTGACCGAGGGTGAGTTCTTCCGGCACAACCACGATCTCGCGAAGCGGATCGCCGACCTCGAAGCCCGCACGCGCAAGCAGGGCCTGCTCAGAGATGCGACGGCGCGGTTCAACTTCTATGACCAGCGTATCGGCGACGACGTCTACTCCGGCCCGGGTTTCGAGCGTTGGCGCCGCAAGGCCGAGGCGCGCGACCCGCGCTTGCTGTTCATGACGATGGATGACCTGCTCGCGCCCGACTTCGCCGCGCCGCCCGAGGGCGCGTTCCCCGACCGGTACGCCTTCACCGGCGCGGGCGGCGACCGGCTCAACCTCCGGCTTGAGTACACCTACGAGCCCGGCGCGCCAGCCGACGGCGTGTCGATCACCATCCCGCTCGCACAGGCGTGGTCGTTCGACCCGCGCCCGCTGGAGTGGCTCGTGCCCGGCATGCTGCGCGAGAAGACCATCGAACTCATCCGCACGCTGCCAAAGTCTCTGCGGGCGAGTTTCGCGCCTGCGCCGCAGTTCGCCGATGCCGCGCTCAAGGACCTGCCCTTCGGCAAGGGCGACCTGCTGGAGGTGCTCGCATCGAGACTGTCACGACTGGCGGGGGTGGTGGTTCACGCCGCGGCGTGGAATCCGGCGCAACTGCCCCCGCACCTGCGGGCCAACTTCCGAGTCGTCGATGAGGCGGGCGCCGAGGTGGCTGGGGGGCGCGAGTGGGCCGAGGTGCTCAGGCGTCTGGAGCAGCGGCGGGCCGAGGCGGTCCGTGCGCTTTCGCGTGGGCCGTTCTCGCGCGATGATGTGCGGACGTGGGATTTCGGATCTCCGCCGCTGCACGAACTGGAAGAAGAGATCACCATTGGCGGAGGAGACGCGGGCGGGGCCGCGGGCCTGCGGGCCTATCCCGCGCTTACCGAGGAGGAGGGGGTCGACGGGCACCGCCGCGCCGCGCTGCGACTCTTCGATACTCGGGCCGCGGCGGACGCCGCGATGCGCGACGGCCTGAAGCGGCTGCTGCTCATTCAGGTGCGCGAGCAGGTTCGATCGCTGATCGAGCACCGGCCCGGCATCCAGCGCGTGCGCCTGCTGTACGCCGGGATGGATCGGCCCGACCGCTTCCTCGACGAGATGACCGAGGTCGTCGGCACGCGTGTCTTCGGCCCCGACCAGAACCCTCGCTCGCCCGTGCCGCTGCTGCTCGCGCCCGCGCACGAGGTTCGCAGCAAACTTGCGTTCGAAAAGCGGCTGGATGCCGGCTGGGGCCAACTCGGCCGCGCTGCCGATGATTCGTGCGCCCTCGTCGAGGAGTTTCTCAAGGAGCACCAGCCCCTCGCGCTTGCGCTCGCGGCCGCAGGTCCACCCGCGTGGGACCAGGCCATGGCCGACATGCGCGAGCAGTTCTCGCGCCTGGTGTACCCGGGCGTCCTGTCGGCGACGCCATGGCGAGTGCTCTCGCGACTGCCGGTGTACCTGCGGGCCATGCGGCTGCGGTTGGAGCGGCTCGCGGCGGACCCGCCGCACTCGGTCGCGCGCGATGCGCAGAAGATGGCCGAGGTCGCGCCCTTCTGGCGGGCGTGGCTTGAGGCCGACGCCGCGCACGCCGCGGCGGTCCGCGAGGGGAAGGGCGATCGGTCCCGGCCGCCGCCGGCCGAGTTCCGCTGGCTCATTGAGGAGTTCCGCGTGTCGTTGTTTGCGCAGGAACTCCGCGCCGCGGTTCCCGTGTCGAGCAAGCGTCTGCTCGCCGCATGGGAATCGGCGGCGAAGGACAACTGATCAGGCGTTGTCCGCCTTCTTCATGATGAACAGGTAGTTGAATCCTCGCATGAAGAAGTTGCCCTCGGTCGCGGCCTTGTGCCAATGCCCGCGTTCGAGTTTGGCGTTCTTCCGCGCGACGCAGATGATGTCGACCGGCACGAACAGTTCGCGCATGATGTTGAAGAGTTCGAAGCCGATGGGCATGAAGACGCCGGCTCCGGTCGCCGCGCGTGCGCCGGCGCGCCCGTCCCCGCGCTCGGCCTTGCCCGCCGCGCCGCGCTTGCGCCAGGAATCCGACACGTACAGCGCGGCGTAGCGCCGGTCCTTGAGCACGCGGTGCATCTGGACGATCACGGCGCGCATGGCTTCGTAGTACGCGCGCCCCCCGTCCTGGCCCGATGCGTCAAGTCGCCCGATGCAGGCGGGATCGTCGGAGTAGTCGATGTGCGTGGAGTAGGGGGGATCGACGAATGCGAAGTCAGCCACGCCGTTCTCGAGCGGCAGTGCGCGGGCATCGGCTCGGAAGATGTCGGGCCGAGAGGGCGCTAGGTCGTAACCGAGCGCGCGGCGACCAAAGTCCCGCGCCACGTCGATCGTGGTGCCGCTGCCGCACATGGGATCGACGACGAGGTCGTTGGGCCGCGTGTAGCGGGCGAGCAACTGCCAGATGACCCACGAGGGCGTCGCGCCCGTGTAGGCGGAGTCGCCCTGCATTCGCATCGAACTTCGCACGACCTTGCCCGCGTCGTTCACGTACGCGTCGTAGTGCTGGCTGGGATACTCCCACAGCGTGGTGGTGAAAATCCGCAGCGGCGGGCGCTGGCCCGGACGCGGCGCAGGCCGCGTGCCGCGCTCGGCTGGTTCGCGCGAGCGCTTCGGTCCGGGCCGTTGTTCGGATCGGTCGGGCCGCGTCACGCCAGCAACTCCAGCAGCCGGCGACGGGTCTCGTCGATCGAGGCCCGGACCTTCGCTCCCGCGGCGCGGGCGTGCCCGCCGCCTCCCAGTCCGCCAAGCACCCTGTTCGCATCGATCGCATCGGGCCCCGGCTTGGTCCGCAGGCTGATCTTGCACAGCGGCGCATCGGGAGTCGATTGGTCGCTCTCCGAGATGACGGCCGATGCCTGCACGCTCGCGACAGCGAGAACCATGTCGGCAAACCCCGTCGTGTCGTTTCGGTCGGCCCCGGTCTGGGCAAAGTCGCTCAACCGCAGCGCCTGCACCGCGACGCGTCCGCCGTGGAAGAGTTCCAGCGATGACAGCGCGCGGCCGAGCAGTTTCCAGCGCGCCGGCTGGTCCTGCTGCTCGATGATCCGGTACAACCGCGTATGGTCCACGCCGGCGCGGAGCAGGTCGCCGGCCAGGCGCATCGTCTCGGGCGTAACGTTCGAATATCGGAACCAGCCCGTGTCCGTCGCCAGTCCGAGGTACAGCGGCTCGGCGATCTCGTGCGGGAGATCCGCGGGCGAGGCGAGGCCCAGCATGTCGCAGACGACCGGCGATAGAACCTGCGTGCAACTGGCGCACGTGGTGTCGACCAGTCGCGTGCTCGCGACGTCCGGGTCGCCGTGGAGGTGATGGTCGATCAGCACCGCCCGATCCGCCAGCGCGGGCATCCACCCCTTGAACTCGGCCAGTTGCGACCACGTGCCGGTATCCACGCACACGAGCGTGTCATAGGCATCGCTCGCGCCGGGGCCGGTCGCTGCCTGTCCGGACTCAAAGACCCGGCGCGGCACCTTGCCCACCAGTTCGAGCACCCACGGCGCGACAGGGCCGATGTACCACACCTCCGCCCATGCCCCGCGCAGCGCGAGCGCGCGCGCGATGGCAAGCGTCGAGCCCACCGCATCGCCGTCGGGCTTGCCGTGAGTCACCACCACCGCGCGTCGCGCCGACGACAGGCGCGAAGCAATCCCGCGGGCGTCGTGGGTCGATCCCCAATCCGGTTTCGTCGATGGTCCCATTCACGCTCCCTTGTGCGCGGCCTCGCACAGGGCCGCGGTCTCGGCGATGGCGCGGCAGGCCTCGCAGTCGCGGGCCATCTGTGCGAGCAACTCTTCCAGCGTATCGAACCGCACCTGATCGCGCACGAACGCCAGGAACTCCAGTCCCACATCCCATTCATATTCGGGCAGGCCAGGCAGTGTGTCCCACGCGCCCGAGCGTCCGGTCGCGGACGCATCGGCATCCATCAGGTACGCTTCCACAGCCCGGTCGCGTCCGTCGAAGGTCGGCTTGGTGCCCACACTGATCGCCGCGGCGACGAGACGGCCATCGGGAAGGTGTGCGCGGCCGGCGTACACGCCGTCGGCCGGCGCAAGGCATGGCGACTCGATGTTGGCGGTTGGGTAGTTGATGGTCCGCCCGCGCCGGTCGCCGCGGCGGACGATCCCGTCCATGCGGTAGGGTCTGCCCAGAATCCTCGCCGCATCGCTGACACGTCCGCGCGAGATCAACCATCGGACGAGCGAACTGCTCGCGGGGGCGATCGTGTGGTCGTTCAGAGCGCATTGGACCTGATCCACAATATCGACGACAAAGTCGTGTGCCGCGCCGAGCGAGCGGAGCATCTCGATGTCGCCGGCGCGCTTGGCGCCGAAATGAAAATCCGTGCCCTCGACGATGCCCGCCGGTCGATAATCGCGCGCGAGTTGCTCGATGAACTCAGCCGGGCTGAGCGACAGAAGCGCGGGCGTCGGCTCCAGCCGAACGACCTCCTCCGCGCCGGCCTCGCGCAGCAGGCGCTCCCGCCGCGGCCAGGTCGTGAGGCGGGCAGGGGCGCGCTCCGGCGCGAGCGCCTCGAGCGGGTGGGGATCAAAGGCCAGCGCGATGACCCGAGCGCGGCCCGTTGCGCATCGCTCGGCCATGGTCGCGGCCCGCGCCAGCAGCGCGCGGTGCCCCGCGTGTACGCCATCGAACGTACCAATCGTCAGCACCGTGCGTTGGCCCTTGTGCCCGCGATCCCGGTCCGCGAAAGGGGTTTTCCGTGCCGGTTCAATCAAGAACAGAGCGTAGGAACCCCGCGACTTGCGGTGGGGCTGCGGGCCGGGGCGTGCATCGCCCGATGGCGTCGGCATGCCTCGATCCGCCGCTACACTCTCGCCTCAAACCCGCACGCACACCCGCGGAGCCAGCCCTCCATGGCCCTGTTCTCGCGCAAGCCCAGGACCCCTGCCCATCCTGCTGTCCCCGTCGCCGTGCAGTCGCCCGCCGCCGCGGCGGGAGAGGCTCGCCTCGTGGAGATCGGCACGCAACTGCTGACCGCCGCCCGCGGCCACAAGGCCGGGCTGCTCTCCGCCGCGTTCTATTCCGACGCCCTGATGAACTGGTCCATGAAGGACCAAAACTTCAAGGTGCAGTTGTTCCGGTTCGTTGACTGCTTCCCCACACTCCGCACGCCCGAGCAGGTCTTCGAGGTTCTTGAAGACTACCTGTCGCAGCCCGGCGTGACGGTTCCCGGCCCCATCGCCGCCGCGCTCAAACTCGGCAACGTCGCCAAGGGGCTCGCGGCGGGCCAGATCAGCAAGCAGATCACCGGCACGGCGTCCAAGTTCATCGCGGGAACGGATGCCGCGAGCGCGCTGCCGAACCTGAAGAAGTACTGGGACGATGGCATCTGCTTCAGCGTCGATCTGCTCGGCGAGGCGTGCCTGTCGGATGAGGAGGCGGACGCATATCAGCGGAAGTACCTCGACCTGATCAACAACCTGCCGGCCACGGTCGCGGGTTGGAAGCCCAACCCGCGGCTGGAGACGGATGCCTGGGGCTCGATCCCGCGCACCAACGTGTCGATCAAGATCTCGTCGCTCTCGGCGCGGTGCGATCCCATCGACACCGAGGGCTCGATCCGCGACTTGGAGCGGCGGCTGATGCCGATCCTCGAGGCCGCGCGCGACAAGGGTGTGTTCGTCAACTTCGATATGGAGCAGTTCCAGTTGAAGGACCTGACGCTGGACCTGTTCATGCGCTGCTGCGAGAAGATGGGTGCGGGCAAGAGAGATGCGAACGGCCGCACCTTTCACGCCGGCCTCGCGATGCAGGCTTATCTCAAGTCGGGCGATGCGGATGCACGCCGTATCTGCGAGTGGACGAAGCGCACGGGTCATGTCGTCACCGTCCGCCTCGTCAAGGGCGCGTACTGGGACTACCACGTCATCCACTCCGAGCAGATGGGCTGGCCGTGCCCGGTCTGGCCGACCAAGCCGGAGACCGATGCGTGCTTCGAGCGCATGGCGGAGATCTACCTCGACCACGCGCCGGCGTTGCCGGCGCAGAGCGGTTCGCCCTCCCCCCTGCCCGCTCCCTCTGGGAGGGGGAGCGAAGGCGGCGTCAAACTCGCCCTCGGCTCGCACAATGTCCGCTCGATCGCCGCCGCGATCGCCGGTGTCGAACGCCGCGGCATGCCGCACAGTGCGCTCGAACTGCAGATGCTCCACGGTATGGCCGACCAGTTGAAGTACGCGGCGATCGAGTGGGGTGGTTCCGGACTGCGGATGCGCGAGTATGTTCCTGTCGGCGAGATGATCCCCGGCATGGCCTATCTCGTGCGCCGATTGCTTGAGAACACCTCGAACGAGTCCTGGCTCAAGGCGGGCTTCGCCGACAATGCGGACATCGCGCGGCTGCTCGCCTCGCCGCACTCCCCCTTCCAGAGGGAGGGGGCCGGGGGGAGGGCGAACCTGGAGCGCGGGGGTACCGCGAACGGCACGCACGAGTCCGCACAACCCGATGACCGCCTCTCCGCCGCGCCCGAGCGCCACAAACTCTCCCCGGCCATCGAGGGCGTCTCCAACTCACGACCCTTCTACACCGAACCGATGCGGGACTTCTCGCAGCGCGAGCAGCGCGAAGCCTTCGCCGCGGCGGTCTCCAAAGCCCAAGTCCCCAAGGTCGCCAGCGACCGCACGCCCCAGCAGGCCGCGGATATGGTCGCCCGCGCGGACGAGGCCTTCAACGTCTGGCGCGACGTCGATGCCAACGTGCGTGCAAATGTGCTTGTTCGCGCTGCCGCGATCATGCGCACCCGCCGGGATGAACTTTCCGCGATCATGATCAAGGAAGCGGGCAAGACCTGGCGCGAGGCCGATGCCGACACGTGCGAGGCGATCGACTTCTGCGAGTACTACGCGCGCCTCGCCGTGCCGATGTTCACCCGTCAGCGCCTGGGCGCGTTCCTGGGCGAACTCGATGAGCAGTGGTACCAGCCCCGCGGCGTCGCCGTCGTCATCTCACCATGGAACTTTCCGCTGGCGATCTGCTGCGGCATGACCGTCGCCGCGCTCGTCACCGGCAACACCGTGATCGTCAAACCCGCCGAGCAGACGGCCGGAATCGCCAAGGTGATGACCGAGATTCTGCATCAGGCAATCGGTGAATCACTCCCCCGTTCACCTCATCACCTCATCACCCCATCATCTGTTCTTGCCTTCTGCCCCGCTCCCGGCGAGACCACCGGCGCGGCGCTCGTGCGCGATCCTCGCATCGCACTCATCGCCTTCACCGGCTCGCGCGATGTCGGGTGCGACATCCTCAACGCCGCCGCGCCGCCAACGCCCTTCGGCCCGCAGCGCGATCAGTACAACGCCTTCGCCTCGCATCCCGAGGCGCACGTGAAGCGTGTGATCTGCGAGATGGGCGGCAAGAACGCGATCATCATCGACACCACCGCCGATCTCGATGAAGCCGTCCTCGGCATCCGGCACTCGGCCTTCGGCTTTCAGGGTCAGAAGTGCTCGGCCTGCTCGCGGCTGATCATCGTCGACCCGCAGGGGACCGGCGGCGAACAATACAAACTCGTCGTGCACCGTCTGGTCGAAGCCACCAAGGCCCTCGTCATCGGCGATCCGGCCCGACCCGGCACCGATGTCGGACCCGTCATCGATGCCGAAGCGCAACAGAAGGTCAACGGCTTCATCGATCGCGCCCGCGCGGCGAAACTCGAAGTCATGCAGTTGCCGCTGCCCGCCGGCCTCTCCGGAACGTTCGTCCCGCCCACCATCGTCTTGGGCGTCACGCCCGAGCACGAACTCGCGCGCGAGGAAGTCTTTGGCCCCGTGCTCGCCATCATGACCGCGCCGACGTACGACGCCGCGCTCAAACTCGCCAACGCCCTGCCGTACAAACTCACCGGCGGCGTCTTCTCCCGCAAGCCCACGCACATCGAGCGTGCCAAGCGCGAGTACCGCGTTGGCAACCTCTACCTCAACCGCGGCATCACCGGCGCGCTCGTCGGCCGGCAGCCCTTCGGCGGCTTCGGCATGTCCGGCGTCGGCTCCAAGGCCGGCGGCAGCGACTACCTGCTGCAGTTCGTCGAGTCCCGCGCATCCTGCGAGAACACCATGCGCCGCGGCTTCGCGCCGGAGTTGTGACCGTAGCACGGGCATCCTGCCCGTGTCGGAAGAGGCGTCTGAACCCGCCGCGTCCGAAGGCCCGGGTTGACAACAGCGAACAGTGCATCGGAGTTCCTGCCATGCGCCCACTCATCTCCGCCCTTGCGTTCGCGCTTTTCATCATCGCACCCGCCCTCGCCGCGCCGCCCATCGCCCCACCCTCCGGCACCTACACCGGCGAGGGTCTGACGGTCGTGCTGAAGCGCGGCGCGGGTGACACCTACACCGGCACCGTCTCCCTCAACGGCAGGACCTACCCGCTCGATGCCGACTTCGATGAAGACGACGGCCTCACCGGCACGTTCGAAGTGGGCGATGACGAGTTCGACTTCACCGCCGTGCTCAAGGGCGGCACACTCACCTTCACCACCGGCGGCACGGTCTACAAACTCGCCGCGCCCGCATCTGCGCAGCCCGCGAATCCGCTGGCCAAGAAGCCGCCCGCCAACCCGCTCGACAAGAACCCTGATGCCAAGCCCGCGCTGCCTGTCGAGGGCGCGCTCAAACTCAAGCGTCTCTCGATCAAGGATCCCGGCATCAACAACATCGAGGCCGTCAGTTTCCTGATCCCCGAGGGCTGGAAGCACGAGGGCGGCATCACATGGATGCACGACTACAGCATCCTCGCCAACCTGCTCCTCAAGATCACCGACCCCGCGACCGGCGCGCAGGTCGAGTATCTGCCCATGCAGAACTTCTCGTGGATCGACAACCCGCCCTTCCCCATGCAGAACTTCAGCAACTACATGGGCAACCTCATCCACCCGCCCATCCGCGATGCCGCGGCGTTCGTCCGCACCATGTACATGCCCCAGGCCCTGCCGCACCTCCAGCGTGCCAAGCAGGTAGAGGTCGAACGGCTCGAGAAAGTCGAGCAGCAGTACGCCGCGGCGGTTGCGCAGGCCCCGGCAGGAGGCCAGGCATCGGTCTACTCCGGTCGCGTGCGCTACGAGTACGAGCGCGAGGGCAAAGTGTGGGAGGAGGATGTCTACATCTTCCTGTCCTACTACACCGGCCAGGGCATGACGATCTGGAGCGTAAGTTCGGCCTACTCGTTCCGCGCGCCCAAGGCGGCGGACGGCGGGAGCGGGCTTGACAAAGCGGCGCCCGTTCTCACCACCATCACCAACACCGCTCGCGTCAGCCAGGACTGGTTCAGCGGCTACATGTACGTCAGCCAGTTGTTCCGCGACCGGCAGATGCAGGGCATCCGCGATGCCACACGCCTCAGCCGCATGATCTCCGAGAACGCCGAGCACACCCGCCAGTTGTATGCCCAGGCCTACGCCGATCGCAACGCCTCGCAGGAGCGCATCAACCGCTCCTTCGGCGAGTACATCCGCGGCGTGGAAACCTACACCAACCCCTACGAGAGCCGCGAGGTCCAACTCCCCGCCGGCTACACCGATGCGTGGGTCAACCCGCAGGGCGAGTACCTGCTCATCGGCCCCGGCGGCCACGACCCCAATGTCGGCTCAACCGTGGAGTGGCGGCGGATGAAGATGGTGGAGTGAACGCGTACCACGGGCATCCTGCCCGTGCCCGACGCCGGGTCTGAGGCCGCCGCGGCCGAAGACCCGGGTTGAGAGTTGCGCGAACAGGTACCTCGCCACTCCGTGATCCTGGGTACCTCGCCACTCCGTGGCGAGAAGCGGCATGGTGTGCCTGCATTTGGCCCTCCCGCACTCGCCCTTTGGGCGCTCGGTGGTTGCGAGTGGCTTCAGCCACTCGAAGGCGTGCTGCAGGTTCCTTCGGGCCTTTGGGCCGACGATGCGCAATGGTTGGAACCGGCTCACGCAGCCGGACGAACTATGAGTTAGTCATGGCTAACCCCGCCAGCCAACCCGTCGATCCTCCCCCAACCGTTCCCCGCCCGCGCGCCAGCCGCCCCTTCTCCCGCGCTGCCCTCAAGCGCCTCGCTTTCCTCTTCGCCGCGATCGGCGCAGCGCTCTTTTGCGCATACATCTCCATGATCTCCATGCCCGGTGAGTCCTTCCGCGGCGCGCTCCCGCCCGCCACCGACTCCCAGCGCGCCCTCGCGGCGGAACTGCGGGGATACGTGAACATCCTCGCCGATGCCGAGGGCGGTGTCGGACGCGTCGGCAATCGCAGCACCTATTACCCGAGAAGATTCGCCGCGGCGTATTCCTGGATCGATGATCAACTCGCGGCGTACGGCTACGAGCAGCGCAACGAGTACCCGGTGCAGCGCGGCGCGCCAGTGCCGAACATCGAAGTGATCGTGCCGGCCAAGTCGCGCGATGGCAGTGGGGGAGCCAAGCCGCGCATCCTCGTCATCGGCGCGCACTACGACGCGTTCCAAGGAACGCCGGGTGCCGATGACAACGCTTCAGGCGTTGCCGCGACGCTGCATCTGGCGCGGATCTTCCGCCACGATCCGCAGCCGATGGAGTTGCGGTTTCTGTTCTTTGTGAACGAGGAGCCGCCGGCGTTCTGGACCGACGACATGGGCTCGTGGGTCTACGCCAAGGCGTGCCGCGCAAAGAACGACGATATCGCCGCGATGATCAGCATCGAGAGCATCGGTTACTACAGCGATGCGCCCGGCTCGCAGCGCTACCCGCAGCCCCTGGCGAGCCTGTATCCGAGCACCGGCGACTTCATCGGCTTTGTCGGCAACTGGAGGTCCCGCGGCCTGACGCGCCGCGCCATCAGCATCTTCCGCGAGCACGCGCAGTTCCCGTCCGAAGGCGCTGCGCTTCCGGGCATCATGCCCGGCGTCGGCTGGTCCGATCACTGGTCCTTCTGGCAGGAGGGCTACGACGCGATCATGATCACTGACACCGCGACGTTCCGAAACCCTTACTACCACACGCCCAATGACCGTCCCGACACCCTCGACTACGACCGCATGGCCCGCGTGGTCGAAGGCATTGAGCACGTCATCCGCGGCCTCGCGGCGGAGTGAAGCGGCCCGCGCGCGCCGCCGGTACGATGCGGCCATGCCAAACCCCTTCGCCGCGCACGCCGACTCAGCGCCGACGTTCTCGATTGTCAGCGATGTCTACCGCGTGCTCGCAACGCGAGAGACCACTGGCGGAGTCCTGGGCCTGGTCGATGCCATCGTTCCGCCCGGCGGCGGCCCGCCGCCGCACGTGCACACACGCGAGGACGAGTTCTTCTTCATCCTTGAGGGCGAAGTCACCTTCGATCTTGAGTCGCCCGGCGTGAGGGGGCCCATCATCGCACCCGCCGGAACATTCCTCTTTGCGCCACGCAACCAGAAGCACCGATTCTACAACCACACCGCACGGCCCGCGCGCATGCTCTTTGGCGTCCTGCCCGGCGGAATGGAGGGACTCTTCAACGATGCCGGTCGCCGACTGCCTTCCGGCGCTACAGAGCCCGCGCCCGTGACCGAGCAGGACCTGATGCGCCTGGGCCAACTCGCGGCAGAAAAGTACGGGTGCATGATCGACCCGCCGGCATGACCCCGATGGGCGACGGAGAATCCGCCCCCGCGCGTCCAGACATCGTTGAGACCGCGCCCTCGCCCTCCGGCCACCTCCCATGCCCACACGCCAAGAACTCATCGACGCGCTCCGAGCCGCCCTCCAGCCCCGTGCCGACTGCCGCGCCCTCTGGCTCGGCGGGTCCGATGCCACCGGCCGTACCGATGCGCTCTCCGACATCGACATTCAGGCCATCGTGAGCGACGACGCGATCGAATCGACCTTCGTCGCGGCGGAATCGGCGCTCGCCGCGCTCTCCCCCATCGCCCGCCGCTATCGCGTGCCCGAGCCCAGTTGGCACGGCCACTCGCAGACGTTCTACGCGCTCCGCGACTGTCCGCCCGAACTCATGATCGACTTTACGGTGATGAAGTCGAGTTCGCCGATCACCGCGCGGTTCATGGAGGTCGAGCGGCATGGTCGACCGATCGTGATCTTCGACAAGGACGGCCTGCTCGCACCGGTCCCGCTCGACCGCGCCGCTCACGAGGCCAGAGTCCGCGCCAAACTCGCCGATCTCCGCGACCGTGTTCCTCTCCTCGCGCCGCTGGCGATCAAGGCCGCCCGCCGCGGGAATGCGCCCGAGGCCGCCTCCATGTATCACGGCATCGCCCTCCGCGGCCTGGTTGATCTGCTCCGCATCATCCACTGCCCCGACCGGTTCGACTTCGGCCTGCGGTACATCCGGGCCGACCTGCCCGCCGATGCCGCCGAGTTGGTCGAGCGGCTGGCCCTGCCCGGTTCGCCCGAGCAGGTCGCGGCGTTCACCAAGGCGGCGATGAGCGCGTTTGACGAGCGCCTCCCCGCGGCGGATGCGGCCTGGGGCGGGCGAGCGGGCGGGGGTGGCGGGGGTACGGGCTGATCGGTCGCGACCGGGTCAGCGCGGCGGATCGGATCGCCGATGTATGAACGCCGCGTTGCCGCTATTGTTTCGCCGCGGCGTGCGCCGCCGGATAGCCCGGACCATGGATGGAGCCGGCCCATGCGGATCAACAAGATCATCCCAAGCATGTACCAGCGGCGGCTGCTGCTGCTGGGCTGCATGTTTGCGCTGCTTGTGCTCGCGCCTGCGGCGCAGGTGTTTCGCCTGACGGTCGTGAAGGGCGAGACCTCCCGCGAGCGCGCAGAGCGCAAACTGGTCACGCAGCAGTGGATGCCGACGGTGCGCGGGCGCGTGCTCGACCGGCACGGGCGGGTGCTGGCGTTCGACCGCGCGACATTCGACATTGCGTTCGACTATGCGGTGATCAACGGGGACTGGGTCTACCGGCAGGCGGCGCGGAAAGCGCGGCGACTGGAGGGCGCCAAGTGGGCGGAACTCAGCCCCGAGCAGCGCGACCAGCGTATCGTCGCCGCCGCGCCCGAGTTCCGCGACCGCATCGAGGAGATGTGGGGCCGCGTGTGCATCGCCGCGGGCGTGAGCCGTTCGGACCTGAACGAACAACTGGTGAACGTGCGCAAGCAGGTGGACCTTCTCGCGGCGCGCGTGGCGGAGCAGAACCGGCGCAACCGGGAGGCCGAACTGCGCGAGAAGGCGGCGCGCGGGGCCGAACAGGTCATCATCGTCGAGACGGCCGATGTCCGCCGGCAACTGGTCGAGGAAGCCATCCCGCAGGTGGTGCTCCGCGGCATGCCCGAGTCGATCGGGTTCGCGTTCATGCGGCTGGCCGAGGAGGACGCCCGCGCCGAGAAGGAAGGCGAGGCCCCGAGATACCCGGGTCTGAAGGTCTTCAACTCGGGCCGGCGCGAGTACCCGCTGGAGACGATGAGCATCGAGATCGATCGCGCCCACTTCCCGCCGCCGCTGCGCAGCGACCGGCCCGCGGTCGTGCAGGTGCAGGGAGTTGGGACGCACCTGCTGGGCTGGATGCGCGACGGCGTCACCGCCGACGACATCGCCGCCCGCAACAAGCGGCGCGAGGCCGCGAACTTCGAGCCGCCGAGCCCGGACCGCGCGCGGTACTTCGCCGCCGACTCGGTCGGCGCGTGGGGGGTCGAGTCCGGCGCGGAGGACACGCTCCGCGGCCTGCGCGGCCTGCAGATCCGGCATCTCGACACCGGCGAGGTCGAGAATCTCGTCGCCGAGCCCGGCCGCGACGTGCACCTGACGATCGATGCCCAGTTGCAGGCACGGATGCACGCGCTGTTCTCGCCGTCGCTGGGCCTCACGGTCGTGCAGCCGTGGCACCGGCCGCGCCGGCGCGAGGATGCGCCGCCTCCCCGGTTCAACGAGATCCCGCTCGGCACGCCCCTCAACGGCGCGGCGGTGGTGATCGACGTCGACTCGGGCGATGTGCTGGCGATGGTCTCGCACCCGACGTTCACGCGGTCGCCGCACGGCGGACCCGCCGCCGAGATCTGGCGCGACGAACTCAACCTGCCGTATCTCAACCGCGCGATCAACAAGTCCTACACGCCCGGGTCGATCGTCAAGCCGCTCATCCTCTCCGGCGCTGCGACGATGCAGCGCGTGCACCCGGCCGAACGCATCGAGTGCAGCGGCAAGTTTTATCCGCAACTCGAGGCCGGGTACCAGTGCTGGATCTTCAAGCAGTATCACAACACCCACGGCCCGCTCGACGGCGCCGAGGCCATCCAGCACTCCTGCAACATCTACTTCTACGAACTGGGAAGCCGGCTCGGGCCCCGCGGCGTGTGGGAGTGGTACCGCCGGTTCGGGGTCGGCATGCCGCCGGAGCGGCATTGGAATCTCGGCGTCGGTCAGGAGTTCGCGGGCGTCGTGAAGGAAGCCGCGAAGACCGATCATCGCGAGGCCGTGCTGATGGGCATCGGCCAGGGCCCGATCTCGTGGACGCCGCTCCACGCGGCGGATGCGTACGCAACGCTGGCCCGCGCCGGCACACGGATCGTGCCGCGGGTGCGTGCCGATGCGCCGGTCCGGACCGAGGACCTCGCGCTCGATCGCGTGGCGGTGGAGCAGGCGCTGCTCGGTCTGCGGTGGTCGTGTTCGCGCGAGGGCGGCACGACCTACCGCGTCACCTACGACATGCCCGATGGCTCGCGCGTGCAGGAGCGGATCTTCGACATCCCGGGTATCACCGTGTGGGCCAAGTCGGGCACGGCCGATGTCGCGCCCTTCAGGGCCGATCTGAACTTCGATGGGAACATCGAGGTCTTTGACGGCGACCACGCCTGGTGCGTGTTCCTCTGCGGCGACGCGGAGCGGCCGCGATACGCGGTCGCCGTGGTGATCGATCACGGCGGCTCGGGCGGACGTGTCGCGGGGCCGGTGGCAACGCAGGTCATCCGCGCGTTGATGGCCGAGGGCTATCTGCCCGCGGCCGAGGATCAACGACGGGCCGGGAGATGATGCGAGCGTGCGCGAACTGGCCCGAACCATCATCGGTCCTGATGTCACGCTCCGCCACGCCGGCTGGCTGACACTGCTCGCCGCGCTCGGCCTCTCGCTGCTGGGCGTCTACGCGATCGACGTCGCGATGTTTGTCTCCCAGCCCGAGGGCGTGCTGCCTGTGCACCTTGCCGACCGCACGCTCAAGCAGTTGCTGTTTCTCTTTGTCGGCGTCTGTGCCGCGGCGGCCATCGCGCTGCCGAGCGCGCGGCTGGTGCGCTTCATCGCGTGGCCCGCGGCGTGGATCATGCTCGGTTTCCTCGTGTTTCTGCTGATCCCCTTCGTGCCCAGCGAGATCGTCCGCCCCCGCAACGGCGCGCGGGCGTGGATCAACTTCGGCTCGTTCGATTTTCAGCCCGCCGAGGTCGCCAAGATCGCCTTCGTGCTGGTCTCGGCCGAGTATCTGCGCTTCCGTCAGAATCACCGCACGATCAAGGGCCTGCTGCCGCCGGCGATCATCGCGGGCGTGCCGATCGGTCTCATCATCCTGCAGCCCGATCTGGGCACGGCGATCCTGTTCGTTCCCGCGCTGTTTGCGATGCTCCTTGCCGCGGGCTCGCGGATCGGGCACCTCGCCACGGTTGTGCTGCTGGCGATGCTCGCCGCGCCGATCGTGTACCCGATCCTGAAGCCCCACCAGAAAGCGCGCATCGTCGGGTTGATCAAGATGGTGCAGGACCCCACGCACGGCGCTGACGACATCAACTACCAGTCGGTCACCGCCCAGACGCTCGCGGGCGCTGGGCAGTTCGCGGGCGTGCCCGATGCCCGGGCCCGCGTGCTGGTGCGCTACAACCGCCTGCCCGAACGGCACAACGACATGATCCTCGCGGTCATCATGACCCGCTTCGGCATGCTCGGCGCGGTCGGCCTCTTCTTCCTCTACGCGCTCTGGTTCGCCGGGGCCTATCTCACCGCCGCGCGAAGCCAGGACGCGTTCGGCCGACTCGTGGTCATCGGTTGCTCGGCGGTTCTCGGCGCGCAGATGTTCATCAATGTGTCGATGACGCTTGGCATCCTGCCCATTGTCGGCGTCACGCTGCCATTCGTCTCCTATGGCGGCTCGTCGATGCTCTCGGTCTGGCTGATGACGGGCCTTGTTCTGAATGTCGCCATGCGCCCGCAGGTGCGACTGGCCCGCCCGGCCTTCGAGTTCGATGACCGGCCGTATGACCCGCTCGCCAGCACCACGCCCCAGCGCATCGCGCCGCTCGCAGGCCGGCGGCGTTGAACGCCGCTGTGGCTGCCGCTGGGCGCGTGCGCGCTGGCGAGCGCGGGCCTGTTTCTCGCGTTACGCCGGCGGCGAGACGCGTGAGCGTGCGCCGCATGCGGGTACGACCTGATTGGCCTCGTGTCTGGGGCGAAGTGCCCGGAGTGCGGGAGGTCCGGCTCGGGCCTGCCGGGATAGGCGCCGGGCACTGCGCACCGCCCGTGGGTACCATTCGCTCATGAGCACCGCCACACACCCCGCGCCGTCCACCAAGAGCCCCGTTACTCACGCCGCGTCCGGCCGAATCTTCAACTTCTCCGCCGGTCCCGGGTGCCTGCCCGAAGAGGTCATCAGGCAGGCCCAGGCCGACCTCTGGAACATCGATGGCTCGGGCATCGGCATCATGGAGCACAGCCACCGCGGCAAGGTGTTCGACAAGGTCCTCGCCGAGGCCGAGGTGAACTGCCGCAAGATCGGCAACATCCCCGCCAACTACAAGGTTCTCTTCCTCACCGGCGGCGCGACCAGCCAGAACTTCATGATCCCCGCCAACCTGCTCCCCGATGACGGCGTCGCGGCCTACCTGACGACCGGCTACTGGGCCGAGAAGACTTGGGAAGAGTCCAAGGTCTACTCGAGCAAGTGCTACGAGGCGTGGGATGGCCGCGGCTGCAAGCACGACCATTGCCCCAGCGATGCCGAGATCAAGTACAGCGGCAAGCCGGTGTACGTGCACATGTGCTCGAACAACACGATCTACGGCACGCAGTGGCGCAACGCCGATGGCAGTTTCCGCTACCCCAAGACCCCGGATGGCGCGCCACTCATCTGCGACATGTCCAGCGACATGTACAGCCGTCCGATCGATGTGACGCGGTTCGGAATGATCTACGGCGGCGCGCAGAAGAACGTCGGCATCGCGGGGACGACGTTCTGCATCATCCGCGACGACCTGCTCAAGCCGGTGCGGAAACTCCCGCTCATGCTCAAGTATGAAACCCACGCCAAGGATGGGAGCCGCCACAACACGCCCCCCGCGTTCGCGATCTACATCAGCGGGCTGGTGTTCAAGTGGATACTCGCGCAGGGCGGTCTGGCCACTTTGCACAAGCACAACGAGGACAAGGCCAAGGTCATCTACGACGTGCTCGATTCCTCCAAGTTCTACAAGGGACACGCCCAGCCCGGCAGCCGATCGGCGATGAACATCACCTTCCGCACCCCCAGCGAGGCCCTCGACGACCAGTTCGTCAAGGAAGCGCTCAAGCACGGCATGGACCAACTCAAAGGCCACCGCTCCACCGGCGGCATGCGTGCGAGCGTCTACAACGCCTTTCCCGTCGCCGGGTGCAAGGCCCTGGCCGACTTCATGCGGGAGTTCGAGAAAAAGAACGGCTGAACCCTCGCGCCGTGTTTCGCGCGCGGACCGCGCCGCGGCGGGAACCGCACCGGCGCGGATGCCGTATGGGCAGGGGCCTACGCTTTGGCCCCTCGTAGGGAGAACCGGGGGAGGGATTCGGCGCTGCGCCACGCGCGGCGCCCACCCGGCCAAGGCCACAGGAGATCACCATGTCCGATGCACAGCAACCCCAGCAGCAGCAGGTCCAACTCCGTATCGACGAGAGCAAGATGACGACCACCTACGCCAACACCATCCGTACGTCCACGACGGGCGACGAGGTGGTGCTTGACTTTGGTGTCAACCTGCCCATGCCCACCCCCGACAACCAGCCCGCGCTCCTGTTCAGCGTGAACAGCCGCGTCGTCATGAACTGGCGCGGCGCCAAACGCCTGGCCATTTCCCTCGGACAGGTCATCCGCCAGTTCGAGGAGCGCAACGGCGAGATCCAGTTGAACCCGCCCCAGCAGCAGCAGGGCGGCGGACCGCGTTTGGCTCAGTAGAGCCGGGCCCCAACCAGCCCCCACCACCCACAGCCGCCCGCGGCGCGTTTCGCGTCGCGGCGGCTGTGCTTTTGGCGAGCGGCGACGGCGAAGAGCATCGGCCCTTGCCGGTGGTTTGTTCGGGCCGGGCGGCGTGTCTACCCTTGCCCTTCCGGCGAAGGCCGGGCCGTGTTCTCCCGCGTGCGCGGGAGCGGCAGTTCGCACCCCCAGCCGCCCCTGTGGGGCAAGTCGAGTCGGGCGAGTCGAAGGACAGGCCGCGGGCGATGCGGGAATCTCCGCCGCGAACGGCCCGGAACCTTGACCCGCCGCACCCGGACACGCCACAGGCTCAGCACCCCAACCGCGCGGGCGGCCGCGATGCAGTATCGTCAGGAAAGCACAGCACATGGTTGATGAGAATCTGATTGCGTCCCTCGGTCTGGCCGAAGACGAAGCGACGGCGTTGATCACGCAGGCGCTGGGCCAGAAGGTCGGCGGCGGCGACATGGAGTCGCTGCTCTCGACACAGGCCGTGTCGTTCACCCCCGGGCAGATCTACGAGGGCCGCGTGATCGGTTTCGCGGCCGACGACGTGGTGATCGAGGTCGCTGGTCTTAAGAGCGAGGGCCTGGTCCCGCGAGACGAGTTCGACAGCCCCGACGCGGTGAAGGTCGGCGACAAGGTCAACGTCCTGCTTGAGAAGATCGACGGCGACGGCGGGCTTGTCGAACTCTCGAAGCGCAAGGCCGACCGCATGCTGAACTGGCAGCGGCTGATCGACACGACCCGCGAGGGCGACGTGGTCGAGGGCCGCGTGATGCGCAAGATCAAGGGCGGCCTGCTGGTGGATATCGGCGTGCCGGTCTTCCTGCCCGCCTCGCAGGTCGATGTGCGCCGGCCGGGGGACATCGGCGAGTACATCGGCCGCGACATCCGCGCGGCGGTGCTGAAGATCGACACCGAGCGCCGCAACATTGTCATCTCGCGCCGCAAACTCATCGAGGAGGAGCGCGAGTCGGCCAAGAAGCGCCTGATGGAGAACCTCAAGGAGGGCATGGTCGTCACCGGCACGGTGAAGAACATCGCCGACTTCGGCGCGTTCGTGGACCTGGGCGGGATCGACGGCCTGCTGCACATCACCGACATGTCGTGGGGCCGGGTGAACCACCCGTCGGACGTTCTGAAGATCGACCAGAAGGTCACGGTCAAGGTGCTGAACATCGACCGCGACAAGGAGAAGATCGCGCTGGGCATGAAGCAACTCGAAGTCTCCCCGTGGGAGGAGATCGAGAAGAAGTACCCGGTCGGCTCGCGCGTCACCGGCGAGGTCGTCAACATCATGTCCTACGGCGCGTTCGTCCGGCTCGAGCCGGGCATCGAGGGCCTGGTGCACATCTCCGAGATGTCATGGACCCGCCGCGTCAACCACCCGTCCGAACTGGTGCAGCCCGGCCAGCAGGCCGAGGTGGTGGTGCTGGAGATCAACAAGGACAAACAGGAGATCAGCCTGGGCATGAAGCAGACCGAGGTGAACCCGTGGGAACTGGTCGGGGAGAAGTACCCGCCCGGCACGGTCATCGAGGGAACGGTCCGCAACCTGGCCAACTACGGCGCGTTCGTCGAGATCGAGCCCGGCATCGACGGCCTGCTCCACGTCTCGGACATCTCCTGGACCAAGAAGGTCACGCACCCCAACGAGGTCTACAAGAAGGGCGACCAGGTCCGCTGCGTCGTGCTCGATGTTGACCGTGAGAAGCAGCGCGTCGCCCTCGGCGTCAAGCAACTCCACGAGGACCCGTGGATCCACGCCATCCCCGACGCCTACAAGCCGGGCATGGTCGTTCGCGGCAAGGTCACCAAGATCACCAACTTCGGCGTGTTCGTCGAACTCGAGAACGATCTCGAGGGCCTGCTCCACATCTCGGAACTGGCCGACCACAAGGTCGAGAACCCGATGGACATCGTCAAGCCCGGCGACGAGGTGGATGTCAAGATCCTGCGAGTCGACATCGACGACCGCAAGATCGGCCTGTCGCTCAAGCGCGCCCAGTGGGGCGATACCTCCGGTGTCGATTCCGGCGGCGGCGGGGCCGAGCCCGCGCCGGCCAAGAAGGGCAAGCAGGCTCCCAAGCGCGGCGGAATGGATACCGATCACGGCGCGATGGGCACCGACAAGATCTCGCTCTGATCGCGCAGAGACGCTGAATCAACTCGCTCCACGCCCGGCCCCGCGGCCGGGCGTTTTTTCTTTTTGAGTCGGACTCACGTCGCGAGCGCCGCCGCGACTTCATCGATCGTCGTCACGCCCGCCAGCGCCTTGGCGAAACCGTCCTGCCGAAGGCGGAACAGATCGCCGGATTTCTCCGCCGCGGCGGCGATGCGGTGCGCGTTCACACGCTCCATCACCTTCTCCCGCAGTTCGTCGGTCATCCGCAGCACTTCATAGACGCCCAGTCGGCCGCGGTAGCCGGTGTTGCGGCAACTCCGGCAGCCAGCGCCGCGCACCAGCGTCTGACCCTCGGCCAGCGCCAGGTCGGGCGGGAGATCGGCATGGTCCGGCACATAGGGCTGCGAGCACTCCTGGCACACACGACGCACCAGCCGCTGCGCCAGCACGCATTCGACGCTCGAAGCGACGAGGAATGGCTCGACGCCCATGTCGAGCAGGCGGGTCGCCGCGCCGGGCGCATCGTTGGTGTGCAGTGTTGAGAACACCAGGTGCCCGGTGAGCGAAGCCTGGATGGCGGTCTCGGCGGTTTCCTTGTCGCGGATTTCGCCGATCATCACGACGTCGGGATCGTGGCGGAGGATCGAGCGCAGGCCCTCGGCAAAGTCGAGCCCGACCTTGTGGTTCACCTGGATCTGGTTCACGCCCGGCACGTGATACTCGACCGGGTCCTCGACCGTGATCACCTTCACCTCGTCGGAGACGATCGTGTTCAGCGAGGCGTACAGCGTCGTGCTCTTGCCCGAGCCGGTCGGGCCGGTCACCAGCAGGATGCCGTGCGGGCGGAGAATCATCCGCTCCCAGATGTCGGCGACGTGCCGCGGCATGCCCAGATCGGCCAGGCCGAGCATCACCGCCGCCTTGTTCAGGATGCGGAGAACCACGCCCTCGCCGAAGAGCATGGGGATCACCGAGACACGCAGGTCATACTCGCGCCCCTTGTGCTTGAAGGTGATGCGGCCATCCTGCGGCTTGCGCTTCTCGGCGATGTTCAAACTCGCCATGATCTTGAGGCGCGAAATGATCGCCGCGGCAAAGCGGTTGATGGTCGGCGGCACGTTGGCCCGTTGCAGGACGCCATCGATGCGGTAGCGGACGGTCAGTTCGCGCTCGTAGGGCTCGATGTGCACATCGGTCGCCCGCTCGGTGATGGCCTCGGCCAGCACGTCGTTGACGAGTTTGATGACCGAGGCTTCCTGCGCCTGCTCGACCTCGGCCTGCGCCGGGTCGGCCTCGGCCTTGGTCAAGAGCCCGGCCGACATCTCATCGAGCGTGTCGGACCCGACCCCGTAGTGGGCCCGGATGAAGTTCCGCAGTTCGTCGTCGTCGGCCAGCACGACCTCGATCGAGCACCCCGTCAGCAGGCGCAGTTCGTCCAGGCCCGGCAGTTCGAACGGATCGCTGGTCGCCACCCGCAGGGTGCCGTTCTCGCGCGAGATGGGCACGCAGTTCTGCCGGTACACGAGTTTGGCCGGGAGGATCTGCAGAACCTCGGGCTTGACCTCGACCGTGGCCAGATCGATCACCGGCATGTGAAACTGATCGCCGACCACGTGCAGCACGCGTTCGGAATCCACAAGGCCCATCCGGACGAGGATTCGGTCCAGCCGCTCCCCCGACGCCTGCTGCTGGGACAGGGCGTCTTCGAGTTGCTCGCGGCTGATCAGGCCGCGGTCCATCAGGAGTGTGCCGATGCCCATGGGATGAATGCTATCGACAGGTGCACCGCGGGCGAACGAAATTGCCCGCCGCGGCGGCAATGGCGGGTTCGCGGACGTTGAGAATACGTACAGACATCGGACAGACGCGGTTGCGGCGTCGGAGCCGAAGATTGAGTCGCTGCCGGGCAGCCCGAACCACAGCATGAGCGACTCCGACCCTGCCGGCGAGATCGGATGGTGCCTGCGAAGCCCGGGAGGACGATCGCACCGCGCTCACTGCCAATCGCGAAGCGCGATCAGCGGCAGCCCTGGAACCATGCGATCAGGAAACGGCGGATGTCCACCACGTTCACGTTGCCCGAGTCGTCAAAGTCGGCCACGGGCCCAGGAGTGGCACGCAAAACGCAACGGGCCCCGGACAAGCCGGGGCCGCGTGCGAAAGTTCAGAATGTCTGATGCGGGTTCAGATGCCGCCGGTGTTCACGCTCTTGCCCGTGGACTGAGTGGAGCCATCGCTGCTCGCTCCGGCGCGGCCTTGCTCCATGCCGGTGTCCACCGTCTTGCCTCCGCCCGCGACCTTGCCGAGCGACGTGGCATCGACCTTCTCGGCGTTCTTCGCGGTGCCGACCTTGGTCTCGACCTTGATCTCGTTGGACTTGAAGCCGCCCGCGGCCTTCTCCAACTTGCCCGCGTCGAGCACTTCGACCTTGCCCACGCTCTCACCCTTGCCGACGTTCGCCTTCGCGCCGCCCGAGGCCTCGGCCAACTTGCCGCTGCTCAGTTGCTCGGACTTCTGGGTGCTCGCATCGATCTTGGTCCGCTGGAAGCCGCCGCCCGAGGCCTCGGCCAACTTGCCGCTGCTCACCGGCTCGACCTTCTGGTTGCTCGCATCGATCTTCACGCGTTTGAACTCCCCGCCCGCCGCCGCGTTGAGTTTCTCCTTCTCCAGGATCTCGGCCTTGGTCGGCTCGCGCCCCGGACGACCCGGAGCAGGCTGCTCGGTGCCGGGCTTGTAACTCAGGCCCGCGGCGACGTTCTTCGCATCGTTCTGGTTCAGATTCGACATGGTCGTTCCCTTTCCTTGCGTGAGTTCTCGCCGTCCTCCCGCGGCATCCACGAGACCGGGGCGGCGTACACCATGAGGGGCGCAGCCCGGGCCGCGCGCGCCACCCACGTGCGCGAGATTTCCCTTGAATTTCCGCCGCAGTCGCGGCGAGACACCGCCAGAATGCCCCTGAATCGGGCCTGTCGGGCCGCTTCGCGGCTGTTCCGCTTCAAGAGCCGCCGGTCGTGGCGCATCGCCGTTCGGAGAAGGCCACGGGCCCTACACGCCCAGGATGCGACGCTTTTCTCGCCACTCATCCTGCTCGCGCTTGTTGTCGGTCGCGAGTTCGCCCGTGCCACCCTCGCGCTGCGCACGCAAGGCCTCGATCTCGAGGCGCGTCAGCCGCACGCTCTCCATCTCGTAGTCGCGGAACGCTTCGATCGTGAGGGGAACGATGGGCTCGAGCAACTGGTACATCGCCTCGGCGTAGATGCGGATTTCCTCCTGCGCGTGCGGGTCCATGCGCAGCGAGAGGAAGCGGAGCGTGTTGTGCAGGTCGCACTTCCAGTACCACTGCGTGTACGCGGAGACGGGCAGGCCGATGCGTGCCAGTTCGCGCGAGACGCCGGCTTCGAGCAACTGCTCGTAGCGAGCATATAGAGATTCGGCATCATCGAGATACTTCAGGAACGCCTCGGCGGTGATGTGCTCCTCGGGGCCGAAGAGTTCCGCGCCGCCCTGCCGGTTGCTCTTGCTCTGCTTGCGGACGCTCTCGGCCGAGGGACGGTAAAACGTGTCGGGCACGACGGAGTAGCGGGCGGAGTATTCGTTGACGTTGGCGGTGCGGTGGCGGATCCACTGGCGGGCGATGAAGATGGGCATCGCGATGTGGAACTTGAACTCGACCATCTCGAACGGGGTCGTGTGGCGGTGGCGGAGGAGGTAGCGGATGAGGCCGCGATCCTCGTTCACTTTCTTGGTGCCCTGGCCGTAGGAGACGCGCGCGGCCTGGACGATCGCGGCATCAGCCGTCTGCCCCTCGGGAACCAGCCGCGGCATGGCATCGACGAGGGCGACGAAGCCGTGCTCGTGGATCTGTATCTCCTGCCGCTGGGCCCCGTTCATGACATCGCGCGTGGGGGACTCGAAGGGGATGTGCTTGATCTCGAATCGCTGCCGCGGCGCCGGGGAGGCGACCTCGATGGGGTGGATTCGGGCGGCGGCGGAGGCGGATTGGTCTCTCTCGGGCATGGGGCAATATAGGGAGGGGGTGGGAAGTGCGGAGTGACCAAGCGACGGAGCGATCGAGAAACGGACAGAGGTGGAGCAGGTGCAAGCATTTACGGCTCGACATTGCTGGGGAGGACGTCGGTGTTGGCGGTCATGGCGGCCCATGCTCCAAGTTTGTCGGTGTGAAGGCTCGTTGACGGAACGCGGGGCACGTCAAGGCAAAGAAGTCACCCGTGCCGGCGGCCGCTCCGGGCTCTGTTGAGCCACTGAGAATCCCGGCGCGGAGTGTCGACACACCACCACCATGCCCGGCACGGAGTGCCGGGCCACCAATGAGAGAATCACACCAGCCGCGGCAGGGGCGTCAGTCTTTCGGGCCGCGAGGCGCGGGCGCGGGTGAGGTAGGCATCCAGCCAGCCGCGGGCGCGGTCGGGGGAGTTGTGGCAAGCGATGATGGATTCGTGGTCGAGGGAGTCGATGCGGTCGTTTGCCGCGCGGAGGGCATCGAAGGAGTTGCGGAGGGCGATGTCCACGGGCGTGCGCTCGGGGTTGATGTCGATGCCGAAGTAGCCGGTGTAGGCGTGGAGTTTGAGCGTGTAGAGGATGGCTTCGGTGACTTCCGGCGAGATGACGCCGACGCCGAGGTCCTGGTCGTAGTTGCCAAGGGGCTGGCTGTTCCAGTGGGTGTGGGCGAGGCGGCCTTCTGAGAGGGGCCACGAGTAGGCGTACGCGCCATCCTCGAGGCCCATGAGGGCGTGGCCGACTTCGGGATTCATGCACACAAGTTTGTGGCCTTCGGCGAGGAGTTTTTTGTTGGCCTCCGCGCGCAGCATGGCTTCGACATCGCGGCCAAGAAGAATGCCCTCGGGCGTGGTTCCGTAGAGAATGTGGCCGCGGGGCTCGTAGGGCTTGGGCTCGAAGGCGATGCGGACGCCGGGGACGGCATCGATCGCTTCGGCGAGGCCCTCGGCAAAGCGGGCGCGTGCCGCGGCGAAATCGAGACCGAAGCCGTTCTCGTAGCCATCGATGCCGGGCCAGACGACGGCGAAGTCGGTGTCGAGTTGTTTGTTCAGGCGGAGCGCGCCGATGGTGCGCTCGATCGCAGCCTTGCGCGGCGCGGGGAGGGGATTGGAGAGCGAGCCGAACTCGAACTGCTTGTCCCAGAAGAGGAGCGGTATGACGGTGAGGATGCGAATGCCGGTCTGCTGGCTGAAGGTCTGCCAGAGACCAGCGTTGTCCTCGTTGATCTCGTTGGGGCAGTGGGCTTCGAGGGCGGCCAAACCGTCCTTCGCGAGTTTGCTTGCGATGTCGAGACGCTGCTCGATGGTGAGGTCGGGGAAGTACTTGTCGTGGAAGCGGCTCTGCGCGGGGGAGAGAAACCAGATGCCGGCGGAGAACTTCAGGTCCAGGGAGAAAGACTTGAGGTGCTTGAGGGCTTCGGCCGGGGAGCGGCGGGTGGATTGTGGGCGGAGGTCGGCCAGCGGCATGGGAGTTCTCTCAGGAGGAACACAGAGGGAGCAGAGCAAGCAGAGGGCAACAGAGAAAGAATGGACGAAGAAGAAAGGGCAGCAACACAGATGCAACAGATAGAAGACGGATGAGACAGATGGGAAGGAAGAAGGAAGGCAAAGAAAGGGAAAGAGGGAGAGGGAGAGGGAGAGGGAGAGGGAAGACCTCTACTGGGAGGCGAGTTCGGTGAACGTCGCGCGGAGGTCGTGGTAGAGGTGGTCGTACGTGGCGCGGGCGCGGGTGTACGCGGCGGAGGCGGCGGGATGGGGGTGTGTCTCGCTGACGATGGGAATCACCGCGGCGCACGCCGCGGCGGCGGATTCGAATGTGCCGGCGCCGACACCCGCCATGATCGCCGCGCCGAGGGCGGGGCCTTCATCTCCCCCGCTGCCGACGAGTTTGCAGGGCACGCCAAAGTTGTCGGCGAGGATCTGCCGCCAGAGTGCGGACTTGGATCCTCCGCCGCCGAGCCGCGCCGAGTTGACCGCTACCCCTGCTTTGCGCATGAGGTCGAGCATCTGCGTCATGCCGAATGACACGCCTTCGAGAACCGCGCGGACCATGTGCCCGCGCGTGTGCCGCGACGTGAGGCCGACCCACGCGCCGCGTGCGTTTGGGTCGGGGTGTGGGCAGCGCTCGCCGGTCAAGTACGGAAGGAACACGAGCCCTTCGGAGCCGGGCGGGGCCGCCGCGGCCTCGTGCACAAGTTCGTCATAGGGCACACCCGGCGCGAGCACCGACCTCGCCCAGCGCAGCGAGCCGCCCGCGGAAAGCATGCATCCGGTGAGCGACCAGCCGCCGGGTGCGCGGGCCGTGCCGGTGGCAGCGCACATGGTGTGGAGGCGGCCGACGGGAGCACTCCCAGGTGCGCCGGGCGCGGCAGTGCTCGGGGGCAAATCGCGGCGGGGTTTGTCGGTGTGGGCGAAGATGACGCCGCTGGTGCCGAGCGCGGCGAGGACCTCGCCGGAAGCAACAACGCCCGCGCCGACCGCGCCGGCCTGGTTGTCGCCCGCGCCGGCAACGACCGGCGTTCCCACCTCCAGCCCCGTTTGCGCTGCCGCCCATTCGGTCAGGAGACCCGCGACGGCGCACGATTCGAGGACGGTCGGAAAGAGCGCGGCATCGATCGACAACGCGCCCAGCACCCGGTTACTCCAATGTGTGCGCGAATCGACATCGAGCGCGAGCGTGCCCGCCGCATCGCTGACATCGGTCGCCAGTTCGCCCGTCAGGCGGAAGCGGACGAAGTCCTTGGGGAGCAGGAGATGCCGTGCTCGCGCGAAACGATCGGGCTCCTGCTCGCGCAGCCACAGGACTTTCGGCAGCGTGAAGCCCGTCATCGCGGCGTTGCCGACGAGTTCGACCAGCACGCTTCTTCCGCCGACGGCATGTTCGATCTGCTCGCATTGACGCGCGGTACGCTGGTCGTTCCAGAGGATGGCGGGGCGGAGTGCGTTGGCGCGGCCGCCGGACACGTGCGCATCGGCGCCGATGAAGACGGCCCCGTGCATCTGCCCGCTCAGTCCGATGCCGGTGACATCGCCGGCCTTTGCGCCGGAAGCAGCGAGCAACTGCCGCGCTATGCGGCACACCGCCAGCCACCAGTCTTCCGGGTCCTGCTCGCTCCAGCCGGGCCGCGGCTGGCTGAGCGGATACTCGACCGACGACTCGGCGACAATCCGCTCCGCGTGCGCATCCAGCAGCACGCCCTTGGCGGCGGAGGTTCCGATGTCGAGCCCGAGCAGGAGCGGCATGCGGGCAGTCTACCGTTTGCCGAGAACGTGGGGGCGACTGTGTGAATCCGGCGGACCGCGGCGGCACGAAATGCGGGTCTGGATCGGTTCCCGATGGGAGGGCTGGGCGGGCTTGGAGGCGGGCGCGGGAGCAACCATGGCTGAGCAGGTCGCATTGATCACAGGCGGGGGATCGGGTATCGGACGGGCTCTGGCCCGCACACTGGTGGCCGAAGGGTGGTCGGTGGCGATCACCGGCCGACGCGTGGAGGCGCTGCGCGAGACCGCGTCACTGACTGCCGACCCGAATCGCGTGCTTGTGCTTGCGAGCGATGTCTCGGACCCCGCCGCCGCGGCGGAGGTTGTGAAGGCCACGGTCGAGCGCTTCAGCCGCCTCGATGCGCTCATCAACAACGCTGGCGGTGCTCCGCTGGCCCCGATCGACAAGACCACTCCCGCGATGCTGCAAGAGTGCTTTGCCGTCAACGCCCTCGGGCCCGGGTACCTGATCGCCACGGCGTGGCCGGAGTTCAAGAGACAGGCCGATGCGGCGCGCACGCTGGGAGGGCCGCCGCGTGCCACGGTCGTCAACGTATCCTCCATGGCGACCAAGGACCCATTCGCAGGGTTCTTTGCCTACGCCGCGGCGAAGGCCGCCGTGAATCTCATGGCCCAGTCGTGCGCGAAGGAAGGCCGCGCCATCGGCATCCGCGCGTTCGCCGTTGCGCCCGGCGCGGTCGAGACTCCCATGCTCCGCGCCAACTTCAACGAGAAGATGATTCCGCCGGCACGCGCGCTCGACCCCGCGGCAGTTGCCGACACCATCGCCGCCTGCCTTCGCGGCGAGCGAGATGCCGACAACGGTCAGGTGATCTGGGTTCCAAGTCCCTGAAGATCAGTTCGGCGGACGGCCGCCGCCGGGACGGCCCGGGCCGCCCGGCTCGCGCCGCGGCGGAGGCGCACCGTCGCCCTCGTTCTCTGCATCGGGCTGGAAGAGG
Source organism: Phycisphaeraceae bacterium (assembly GCA_019636495.1). Taxonomy (GTDB): domain Bacteria; phylum Planctomycetota; class Phycisphaerae; order Phycisphaerales; family UBA1924; genus JAHBXL01. The sequence goes on from JAHBXL010000001.1 coordinate 379,534, forward strand.
TCGTGGGCTTCCTTCTGCAAGGCGAGCAGTTCGTCTCGCTGCCTGGTCGCGCCCGCGCTATCGCCATTGACGATCGCCCGCTCGAGTTCGAGTGCCTTGATCGCGGTCTTGATCATCGTCAGGCGGAACTCCCTTTGGAAGGCCGCTGTGTCGTCCTTGAACTTCGCCTTGGCCGGCTCCGACATCTTCGCCTCGTGGATCAGGCCCTTGCCCGCGACCAGCGCGGCCTGCAGCGACTGAATCGAGGAGAGGTCCTGCCGGCGACTCATCTCGGAGAACTGCGAGCGCCGAAGCGTGCGCATGGCGCGCCCCGCCTGCTCCATCGCATCGTGGAGCGTGCCCGCCGCGGAACCTCCCTCGCCGCCACCAGCGCCCGGGCCCTGCCGGCGCGGGCCGGCCGCGGCCATCGCACGGAGTTCCTCCTGGTCCAGCACCTTGTCGTTGTTCGTGTCACCACGCTCGAAGAGGCGTTCGCGCTGCGCTTCGGGGACTTCGTCCCATTGCAGTTTGCCATCGCCGTTGGTATCGAAGCGCATGAGTCGTTCGATCATGCCCTCGCCACCCCCCCCGGCGCCGCCACCCGGTCGGCCGGGCTGGCCACCGGGTTGGCCCGGCTGCCCACCGCCGCCGCCGCGTCCTCCCCCTGCGCCAGGCTGCGCGACCGCCGCGGCGGCAATCGCCGCGAACGTGAGACCGCCGACCAGGACTGCCAGACGCCGTGCTTGACTGTTCATCGATCGCTCCCGCGTTCCCGCGCCCGCCCTCGACCGCGCTGTTGCGCGCGGCCCGCGGCCGCGCCAGAGGCTCAACGCATTCCCGTGCCAGCCGATTGCCGCCCGAGCAAGGTCGTGCCGCGCGGGCCGCGTTGGCTTATCGTACCGGCCCGAGGCCCAGCCCGCACGCCCACCATGTCCGTCGACGCCTTCATCGTCCTGCTCGCACTCGCCGGCATCATCGGGATGCTGGCGCTGACACGCATTGCGCCCGATGCGATCGTGATTGGCGTGCTGACGTTCCTGCTCGCCGTGCCCGTGCCGACCGAGGCGGGCTGGAAACTGGGTGTCCTCGGAGTGCGTGAAGCGCTCCTGGGGTTTGCCAATCCGGGCGTGGCAACGGTCGCGGTGCTCTTTGTCGTGGTTGCCGGGCTGCGCGAGACGGGGGCGATTGATGCGGTCTCGCAGCGGCTGCTGGGCCGCCCATCGGGCACGCGCGGCGCAATCGTGCGCGTGTGCGCGCCGGTGTGGGCGATGAGCGCGTTCCTCAACAACACGCCGGTGGTGGCCGTGATGATCCCGGCGCTGCAGGACTGGGCCCGAAAACTCGGCATCGCGCCGTCGAAACTCATGATCCCGCTGAGTTACGCCGCGATCCTCGGCGGGACATGCACCCTCATCGGCACCAGCACCAACCTCGTCGTCGCGGGGCTGGTCGTCGACCAGACCGACCAGCGGCCGCTCCGGATGTTTGACATCTCGTGGGTGGGCGTTCCCGCCGCGGTGGTCGGCGGCGCATTCCTCGTGCTCGCGGGCCCGCGACTGCTGCCCGACCGTCGCTCGCCCAAGACCATCCTCTCCGACCCGCGTGAGTACACGCTCGAACTGCTTGTCCCCGAGGGCAGCGCGATCGCCGGAAGGACCATCGAGCAGGTCGGTTTCCGCAATCTGCCCGGCTGCTTCCTCGTCGAGGTCAGCCGCGGCGACGAAGTGCTGGAGGCCGTGGGTCCCGAGCACGTGCTGCGCGCGGGCGACCGATTGCTCTTCGCCGGCGTGGTGGATGCGATCCGCGAACTGGCGCGCGCGCGGGGGCTGGTCCCCGCGACCGACCAGATCTTCAAACTCGATTCTCCGCGGTACCGCCGCCGCCTCTTCGAGGCGGTGGTGTCCGCGACGTGCCCGATCGCGGGGATGAGCATCCGCGAGGGGCGCTTCCGCAATCGCTACAACGGCGCGGTCATCGCCGTCGCGAGGAGCGGCGAGCGCGTCCGCGGAAAGATCGGCGATATCGAACTGCGCCCCGGCGACGTGCTGCTCATCGAGGCTCCGCCGGGGTTCGCCGACCGCCACCGCGACTCGTCCGATTTTCTTCTTGTCAGCGCGATCGAAGACTCCGCGCCCCGCCAGCACACCCGCGCGCCCATCGCCGCCGCGATCCTCGTCGGCATGGTTGCGCTGGCCGCGTTCGAGGTGTACTCGATGCTTGTCGCCGCGATGGTCGCGGCGGGCGCGATGATCGTCACGCGGTGCTGCACGGTGCGCGAGGCCCGCCGCAGCGTGAAGTGGCCCACGCTCATTGTCATCGCGGGTGCACTGGGCATCGGCCGCGCGATGGACAGTTCGGGCGCGGCCCGGCTCATCGCCGATTCGGTGCTCTCGCTGGCGGGCGAGCACCCGTGGCTCGCGCTGCTCGCGGTGTGCGCGGTGACCTCGCTGCTGACCGAGATCATCACGAACAATGCCGCGGTCGCGCTGGTCTTCCCCATTGCGTACGCCGCATCGCAGCGACTGGGCGTCGATTTCATGCCCTTTGTCATCGGCATCATGATGTCCGGCTCGGCGAGTTTCGCGACCCCGCTGGGCTACCAGACGAACCTCATGGTGTACGGTCCCGGCGGCTATGCGCTGACAGATTTCCTGCGCATCGGCGTGCCCATGAACGTGCTGATGCTGGCGGTGACGGTGACGCTCTCGCCGCTGATGTTCCCCTTCTGACGCCGCCGGCGCGCCAATGATCTCCCGTACCCACGAAAGGAGACCGGCATGAACCGTGCACGAACATCACGTACGGCTGCGTCCATCTGCCTCGCGGTTGCGGCGATCATGGCCCCGGGCTGCGAGACCGCGCCGAGGTCCGAGTCCGACCGCGAGGTGCTGCGCATCCGATCACAGGATGCGCTGGCGCGCTTCAAGGCCGAGGACCCCTCGCTTTCGCGGGTGCTCGGCAGCGCGTACGGCTACGCCATCTTCCCCTCGGTCGGGAAGGGCGCGGTTGGAATCGGCGGGGCGTACGGGCGCGGCGAAGTGTGGGAGTCCGGCCGCATGGTCGGGTTCTGCGACCTGCGTCAGGGCACGATCGGCCTGCAACTCGGCGGGCAGGAGTACATGGAACTCATCGTCTTCCAGACGCGTGAAGCGCTCGACCGCTTCAAGTCCGGCACGTTCGAGTTCTCCGGCCAGGCATCGGCCGTTGCTGTCCGCGCCGGGGCGGCCGAGACCGCCAACTACGAGAACGGCGTCGCCGTATTCACCGCGACCAAGGCGGGCCTGATGTTCGAAGCCTCGATCGGCGGGCAGAAGTTCACGTTTGAGCCGCGCTGAACTGCACGGTCACGCCGGATAGGTCGCGCTGGTCTTGTCGGTCTCCCAGACCGTGACCGAGCGCAGTCGGGCATCGGGCGACGCCGCGGCGACGGCCGGCGCGAGCAGTTCGAAGCACACCCGGGCGATGTTCTCGACCGACGGGTTGAGGCCGCCGCGCGACGTGTCGAACTCGGCGGTGTCCTCGTTCAGGTGCATGTGGTCGAACCGCGCGATGATGCGCTCCGCGGTGATGCGCTCCAGTTCTTCCAGCGAGAATGTCGGCGTCGCGTCGGCGCGAACTTCGACACACGGCTCGATGCGGTAGTTGTGCCCGTGCCCGCGCGGGTTGTTGCACTTGCCGAAGATGCGCCGGTTTTCCTCATCGCTCAGGCCCTGCACGTGCAGACGGTGGGCCGCGGCGAACTCGAACTGCTGCCGGAGCAGCGCGACCGTGGGCGATTGCGGGCTCATTTCAACGGAATAGTACGGGCTGAGACGCCAGCGCACACTGGCGACCGCGCCCCCGTCGCGGATGGCCCGATCCAGCGCGGGCAGAGCCGAGCGCAGAACCGCCGCGGGCGATGCGTGCTCATCGGCCGCGCACGCCGCGGCGATGGTCGGGATCGCCGTCGCCCGCGCTGCGCGGTCGATGTCCTTGATGTTGATGAAATAGCCCGTGCGCGGGTCCACGTCGCCGCGGCAGCGGATGTCCAGTTCATAGTGCCGACCCAGGCCGGCCATCGCTGGGTGCGCGGCGAAGGAGTTGAGCGCGGGCGCATCCGGCCCGGCGGGCGCTCCGCCGGTGATGCTGAAGCGCACCGTGCGCGTGAGGTCGACCATGGCCGATGGTAGTTCGTGCCCGCTGCGGGTCGTGAATTCGGTTGCGACCTTGGCCTCGGGTGCGCGGTACGATTGCCCGGCGGGCCGCCAGATCGGCGCGCTATGGAGGTTGATATGTCGTGTTGCCACGGCGGCGGATGCGGCGAAGTGGAGTGTGGCGAGGGCGGCGGCGGCGCCAAGGCGGTGTGGGCGCTCGCGGCGGTGCTGGTCACCGGCGCGGCGGTCGCCAGCATTGTCGGGATGGGCAACTCCCGCGGCGGCGCAAGTGACCCACCGGCGGGCACGCAGCCCGCGCAGGCCGAGAAACCCGCACCCCAGCCCGCGCAACCAACGCCCGCCGACACGGCGAAGGCGGACAAGAAGCCCGCGGACGTGCTCTCGTTCAAGGTGAAGCGCATCGATGGGACCGAGGAGGACCTGTCCAAGTACAAGGGCAAGGTCGTGGTGATCGTGAACGTCGCGAGCAAATGCGGGTTCACGACCCAGTACGAGGGCCTGCAGGCGCTTTATGCGAAGCACAAGGACGATGGGCTGGTCGTGCTGGGCTTCCCGGCCAACAACTTCGGCAACCAGGAGCCAGGCGAGAACAAGGACATCGCCGCGTTCTGCACCGGCACCTTCGGCGTCGAGTTTCCGATGTTTGAGAAGGTCAGCGTGAAGGGCGAAGATGCACACCCGCTGTTCAAGGCGCTGGCGGAGCAGCCCAAGCCCATCGGGGGCGAACCCAAGTGGAACTTCACCAAGTTCGTGATTGATCGCGAGGGCAAGGTCGTTTCGAGATTCGACGCCGAGCGGGCCAACGTTCGCACGAAGAATCTTGAGGACGGTCTTGTCAAGAAGGTCGAGGAACTGCTCGCCGCCATGCCGAAGGCCGAAGAGAAGCAGTGACGCCGCATTGCCTGCGGCGACAGCCGATTCCGAATGGGCAACTACCGCTACATCGCGTTGACGTCGGGTGGCGAACGCGTCGTGGGCGTGCTCGCCGGCGCGAGCGAGCAGGCCGTGCTGGCGGAACTCGAGTCCCGCCGCCTCACGCCCGTGAACGTGAACGAGGAGTCCGAACGCGGCGGCCTGCGCTTCGGCGTTTCCACGCGAGAACTGGCCGCGAGTTACACCCAACTGGCCGACCTGCTGCGCGCGGGCGTCCCGCTGATGCGCGGCCTGAGGTTGCTGGCAGCGCGCAAGTCATCGGCGCGGCTGGCGCAGACATTCGGCGAAGTGGCGGACTCGGTGGCCGAGGGCGTGGAACTGGCCGAGGCCATGGCCGCGCGGCCGGAGATCTTCCCCAAGGTGCACGTGGCGATGGTGCGAGCGGGCGAGAAAGGCGGATTCCTTGAGCAGGTGCTGGCGCGTCTGGGCACGTTTCTGCAGCAGCAGGCCGACATGCGTGCGCGGGTCATCGGCGCGCTGATCTACCCCATCGTGCTCGTTGTCGTCGGGGGTGCGATCCTCGGGATCGTGTTCGGCGTGTTTGTGCCGAAGTTCAAGCCGATCTTCGCCAAGATTGATCAGCAGGCGGGTCTGCCGCGGGTCACGAAGGTCGTGCTGGGGCTGGGTGATTTCGTTTCGACGTGGGGGCTCGTGCTGGTTCCGGCGTGCGCGGCGATCGCGTTCGTGCTGTGGAGGCTGACCAAGCGGCCGGATGTCTCGCGCCGTATCGAGTACGTCAAACTGCGACTGCCCGTGCTGGGCCCGCTGCTCGGCGCGCTGGCTGTCGCGCGGTTCTGCCGCATTCTCGGCACCATGCTCACCAACGGCATCCCGCTGCTGGCCGCGATGCAGATCGCCCGGGATGCGGCGGGCAGCGTGCTGCTCGAGGATGCCATCGGCAATGCCGCGGAGGCGGTGAGACAGGGCCAACCGCTCGCGCCGCCGCTGGCCGAGAGCGGTCTGATCCAGCCCGACGTGGTCGAGATGATCACCGTCGGCGAACAGGCCAACAACCTCGATGGGGTGCTCATCACCGTCGCCGAAACTCTGGAAAGCAGGATTGAGCGCATGCTCGGCGTCGCGCTCAAACTCATCGAGCCGCTGCTGCTGCTCTTGCTGGCGGTGGTCATCGGCCTTGTTGCCATGGGTCTTGTGCTGCCGATCTCCCAGATGGGGTCGGCCATTCGGTAGGGCGGAACCATGCCGCGGACTGGGGGCAGGGGGTTCCTTGGTGCGGAGATCGAAGCCGCACAGCCGCCGCGGCGGTAAACTCATGCTGTCGGGCGGGTGGCGATCTGAGAACGGGGGCACCGGGACGCGGATCATGGATGGCGGGGGCGGGGGGTAGAGGAGGCAGGCAGGATGAACAGGACCGAAATGAGGATTCGCGCGGCCGCGGCCCGCGCGTTCACGCTGCTGGAGGTCATGATTGTGATCGTCATTATCCTCGCGATCGCGGGGCTGGTGACGGTGAACCTGATGGGCGCGCGCGACACCGCGACTGAGAAGAACGTTGCCGTGCAACTCAAAAGCATTCGCGATGCGTTGAACCAGTTCAGCCTTGAGTTCAACCGCTTCCCCACCGACGACGAGGGTCTTGCGGTCCTGTGGGACAAGTCCAAACTCTCCGAGGATGCCGACCAGGCCAAGTGGCGGCGGTTCGTCGAAGAGCCGATCCCGACCGATGCGTGGGGCACGGAGTGGATCTACCTGCAGGTCGGCGAGCGCGCGCCCGAGGGCAAGTTCGATCTTCTCTCAGCCGGCCCGGACAAACAGGAGGGGACCGACGACGACATCAACGTCTGGCCCAAGTCGGCGCTCGAGGGCGTCGACGGGTTTGGATCGAGCGGCGGTTCGTCCGCGCCGCCCCCTCCGCCCAGCCGGCCCTGAGGCTTGACTTCGTCCACGGCCAGGCGCCCGCCGCGGCACAGTGGATCCGCCGCGGCCGGTGTGTTTGGAGCGTTCGCATGCGCCATCCGGCCTTCACGCTTCTCGAACTGCTCATCGCGATCGCGCTGGTCGCGCTGCTGGCAGGCATCGTGCTGCCGATCGGGGTTTCAAGGCTCTCGGCCGACGGCTTTGCGCAGGCGCAGCGGCAACTGGCCACCGCGGTGATCATCGCACGCGCCGATGCGCAACGGCGCGGCGGGATCGTCCGGCTCGTGGTGCGCCAGGATGCGGGCAGCGCAACGCTCTGGAGTGAGGAGACTCCGATGCCGGGCGTTGAGGAGCGGCGGCCCCGCGAGGGCGCGGGCACGCCGCGTCGGGAGTTCGTGCTCGACCTGCCTTCGGGAGTGCGGATCGCACTGGCGCCCTTGCCGGAAAACGACCTACGCGCCAACGCGACCGGCAATGAACCCGGCGATGAACGAGAGGACTCGGAATCGAGTTCTTCCGAGGGCGGCACGTTGTGCGTGCTTTTGCCCGATGGCAGCGTGCTCATGCCGCACGACCTGCTGCTGGTATCGGAGCCGGCGGGCGGACGCGAGGTGCGCATCCGGCTGAACCGGTGGACCGGTGAGGCGGAGTTCCTGCCGTTTGTGCGAGAGGATGCGGAGTCCCCGCCGCCGCCGACTCGTGCGACCCCGTCGCGAGACAGCGGAGCGCGACCATGAACCCGCCCCGGTCATTGTTGCGAGCGACCGGGCGCGGGCCGCACCGCCGGCGCGGCGCGCTGCTCATGGAGATGATGCTCGCACTGGCGGTCTTTGTCGGCGCGGCCCTGGCGATTCTCTCGGCCATGGGGCAATCGGCCGCATCGCTCGCCGCGGCGAAGGAGCGGCAACGCGCGATGGACCTGGCGCGCAGCGCGCTGTCGCGCATCGAAGCCGGCATCGAAACCGCTGAAACACTCAACGGCCCCGTGCCCGAGTGGCAGGACGAGGATTCGACGGCCGAGTTCGAGGACGCCCCGCCAGCGCCGACGGGGTGGGAACTTTCGATCCGCACGACGCCCTTTGGCGGCGCCGGTCGGGGCGGCGCGATCGCCGGCGGGGGGCTGACGCTGGTGGAGGTCACCGCGCTGCGTCGCGACCCGGGACGTGCCGCGCCCGCGGTGACCGTCACGCTTCGCCAACTGGTCCGACTGGGAGCCGAGGCCGAGGACCGCGTGGGCGATCTTGACGACATCGGCCGCGCTGCCGAGCGCGCCCGGAGCGGTGAGAGAGGGGGCGGGCGATGACGTCACGCCGCGGGTTCACGGTCATGGAGGTCCTGCTCGCGCTCGGGCTGGGCGCGATGCTGGCCGGCGCGGTGACGGCGTTCGCCTGGCGTATCGCTTCATCGCAGCGTTCACTGGCGTTGGTCGCCGGCGATGCCCAGGGCGCCGATGCGCTGCTGGACAGGCTTGAGTCGGACCTGCTGGGCGCGATCGCCGGCGATGCTCGTCGCGGCGCGGGCGTGCAGGGAAGTTCCACGCGCCTGCGCGTGCTGACGCGCGGCGTCGACCTGGCCGACGGGGGCGCGGCGGACATTCAGGAAGCCGTGTATGAGTTCATCGGACCGATGTTGTGGCTGGCGCGCGGGCCCGCCGGAGAGCCCGGCGAACGCCACGCGCTCTCGACCCGCGCGCTCCGCGCGAGGTTCCGCTACTTCAATGGTCAGACGTGGGCAGGCTCGTTCGACAGCGCGGCCTCGGGCCGCCTGCCCGCGGCGGTCGAGGTTGCGCTGTGGTTCGAGCCGGTGGGCCAGAGCGCTCCGCCGCCGGAGTTCTGGCCCGAGCCCGACCGGGTGCGGGTGCTGGTCATTCCGGATGCGCCCGAGGCGGCGTGGTCGGTGCGAGCGCGAACGGGCGGAGCGTCGTCGGGGGGTGTGCCGTGAGCCGCGCCTTTGCGCTCTACGCGGTGCTGGTCACCGTCACCATCGGCGCGCTGGTCGCCGCGAGCGTGGTGTACTCGGCGCAGGCGCAGCGTGTCGCCGCAGACGCGGCGGCGCGACGCGTGCAGAGCCGGGCGCTCGCATGGAGCGGCGTGCAGGCGGCGCAGGAGGAACTCCGCGCCCAGCGTGCCGACCTGCTGCTTGGCCGGCGGCCGGCGCTCAGCGATGAGTGGGCGTTGTTCGTCGATGGCGACGGCCGGCGCGCGGTGGCGCGGCTGGTGATCGGCGACGGGCAGGCCGCGGTCAGCGAATCAGGCAAGATCGACATCAACGCCGCGACCGCGGAGATGCTCGCGATTGTGCCCGGGCTCGATGCGGAGATCGCGGGCCGGATCGTCGCAGCGCGGAGCGCGGGAAAGTTCGGCAGCGTGCGAGATCTCGCATCGATCGAGGGCCTCCGAAACGCGTTTGCACCGGGCGAAGAAGATGAACCGGCGGGCAACGCCGATGCGTTCGTTCCGCCGACCGACACTGCGCCGCCCCGGCCGCTTGAGGACCTGTTGACGGTCTTCGCGTTCGACCCCAATGTTCAGGCCGGCATGGGGCGGGGCGCCGAGTCGCACTCCGGGGCGCGGCGCATCTCGCTGCGCGGCACTTGGTCCGATGCGATGGGCGATGCGATCCGCGAACGCTACGACGATGCGACGGCCAACATCGTCAAGTCGGTGATGGAGCAGGGCTCCCGGTTCGAGCGCGATGCCGACCTCGTGCGTGTGCTCCGAAGGTACAACAGCCCGCCCGCGGACTGGGCCGAGGTGCTTGACGTGTTCTGCGCCGACCCGTCTCCATTCCGAAACGGCCGCGTGGATGTTCTGGCCGCCCCCCGCGAGGTCCTGGCGTGCGTGCCGGGCTTCGATGCCGCGGCGGCCGAGCAGGCCGTTTCGCTTCGCGACAAACTCGCGCCCGAGCAGCGCCTGAGCGTGTGCTGGCTTGTGACGGAGAACATCCTGACGCCGGACCGCTTCGAGCAGGCATTCGAGTTTCTGTGTGCGCGATCAATGCAATGGCGGATCGTCGTCGAGGCGGGATTCGTTCCCGCGGATTCTGACGAAGGCGACGATCGTCCGCCGCTGCAGGACCGTGTGGTACTCGACGCGGTCATCGATGTCGCTTCCGAGCGCCCGAGGGTCGCGTACCTGCGCGATGTGACGTCCGCCGAGTCGGCCCGCCGGCTTGGGCTGCGCCGGGCCGCGCCGGAGCCCGCTGCGACCGACCTGCCCCCGGCCAATCCCGAACTTGTACCGTCCGGTGCATCCCCGGGCCCCGGTTCGGCGGTATCCTCGTCTCCGAGGAGAGTATCGCGCGGCACGGAAAGCCCGCGCCGATCACCTCCGTCCGATGAAGGCGGGGGTGCAGGCCCGTCTGAGGAGGACCCGCGGGTGGGGCGATGGACCACCGGCGGGCGAGGGTGAGCGCGGTTTGAACGAGGGTTTCGATGGAGCGGAACCAGGTCGCAATCAACTTGGAGAGCAACCGTCTGGTGGCGGTCGCTGCGGGCGTTCAGGCCGGACGCATCACCGTGCGGGCGTGGCTCAGCGTGCCGCGGCCGGCGACGCTCGACCTCAACGACACCGCTGCCGCCGGCCGCTGGGTGGCATCGGAACTCAAACGCGCGAAACTCTGGAGTGCGGCGCGGCGCGGGCGCGTGATCTTCGCGGTGTCGCGCGGCGAAGTGGTGATGAAGCGCATCGCTTTCCCGCCCGGCACCGATTCGGACGAACTGCCGGGGATGGTGCGCCTGCAACTTGTCCGTCAGTTGACAGTCTCTCCCGAGAACGCGGCGATCGACTTCGTTCCGATCGACGATGGCGAGAGCGGCGCGGCGGTGCTCGCCGCCGCGCTGCAGGGCGATCGCCTGGAGTGGCGTCGCGCGGTGTGCCGGGCCGCCGGCCTGCGTCTGGGGCGCGTCGCGCTGCAGTCGGCCGGCGCGGCGGCATTGCTTGCGGAAGTGGCGCAGGGGCGGACCGGCGGAACGCTCGGCGTCGCGTTGGGTGCCGAGTCGACCGAGTTCGTGATTGTCGAGGGCGGTCAACTGGTCTTCGCCCGCGCAACCGACCTCGTGCGTCCGGCAAGCGCCGAGGAGACCGACGGCTTCGCACAGAAGGTCGCCGTCGAGGCCAAGCGAACCTGGATGTCGTACCGCGCAGCGCCCGATGCGCCGGTGATCGAGGCTGTGACCGTACTCGGCTCCGATGCCCTGAGCCGCCTGGTGGCTCAGCGCTGCGCAGAGACGCTCGACCTGCCGAGCGAGGCCGTGGACTTCCCTCGATATGTGGAGATTGCCGCGGATATGCCCGAGGCGGAGCGTTCGGCCGTTGCGCCGTTGATCGGCCTGCTGGCCGAGCCGGCGATCGGTCGTGCGACGCTGGACTTCGCCTCGCCCCGGCGCGTGCCGGATTTCGCCGGGCAGCGCCGCAGGCTGGTGCTCCTGGGCGCGCTGGCGGCGATCGTGGTCGGCGGGAGCGCGTTCACGGCCGCGCGGCTCGATCTGCAACGCCGGGCCGCCGAACTTGCCGACCTGCAGCGGGAGTGGGGGGTGCAGTCGGAGCAGCACGCCGAGTTCGTCCGCATGCAGGCCCGCCTCGAGCACATCAAGCGGTTCCGCGACAACGAGGTGGACTGGCTGGCACACCTCAACATGCTCAGTGCGCAGATGCCCGACCCGCGCGACGCCCTGCTCGACAGTGTGACCGCCAAGAGCGATGTCGAGGTGGTCTATGCACCGACGCGCGACCAGACCGCCTACGCGCCCGCCGCGTGGGCCGTGCGGCACGATGGGTCGATGTCCATCGCCGGCTCGATGAAACGCCGCGAGATCGCCGATGCGCTCCGTGCACGGCTCGTTGCGGACCAGCGATACAGCGTGCAGACGCGCGGCTCGGACCTGCCGGACCGTTTCGACTGGACGCTGACGACGCGGCTCCGCACGCCCGATGATGCGCCCGGCCCCCGCGCGGCCGAGATCACCACGCCCCCGCCGACCGTCCGCAACGACCCCGCGCCGACCGCGGCGCCCGACCCCGAACCGCCCGCCCAGCAACCACAACCGGCCTCGCCCGCCGCCCAAGCCGCGCAGCCGCCCGCCGCCGCGCCCGCGAGCGCGCCCCGCGGCGATCAGCCGCGCGGGCAGCGGCCGCGCCCGCCGCGTGCGGGGGGAGGCGGCGGATGAACCGGCGCACCCGACAGGCATTGATCATTGCAACCGCTGCGGCCTCATTGCTTGGCGCATGGTGGGGCTGGAGCACGTACACGGCGCGACGGCGCGCACTCGATGCGGATGTCGCACGCTACCGCGAAGCGCTCGATGCTCGCGAAGTCGAACTTGCGGATGCGCCGCGACTTCGAAAGCGGTTCGATGAACTCGCGGATATCTCGCTGGGTGCGAACGAAGAGGAGGCCAACGCGGTGCTCCGCCGCGCGCTGAACGAGATGGCCGCGCACATCGGCCTCCGCCGCGCACAGGTTTCCACCTCGACCTCGCGCCCGCAGGTCAACCCCGCCACTCGATCGCGCCTCCGCGAGTTCCGCCCGCGCGAGGTGCGTGAGCGGCCCGACTTCCACGCCCTCTCCGCGACGCTCACCGGCGAGTGCTCGCTCGAACAGGCCGTTCGTACGGTCGCGCTGCTCAACGCCCAGCCGTGGGTCTGCCGCGTCGATGGCGTCGGGATGCGCGTCGTCGGACGCGAACGCGAGAGCGTGGACCTGTCGGTCACGATCACCGGTCTGTTTGTTCGCGGCGGAAAGTCCCGCTCGACGGATGAATCCTCGGCTCGCATCTGGACGCCCATCGAGGATGGCGCGGTTGATCCGTGGCGCGCGATCGTGAGCAAGAACGTCTTCCGCGAGCCGCCGGCTCCCCCGCCCCGACAGCCCGAGCGCGAGCGTCCGGTTGTCGAAGCGCCGCCGCCTGCGCCCCCCCCTGTGGTCCCGAGTCTGGCGGATTGGCGAATCACCGCCGTCGTGCAGTCGGCCAGCGGCCCGGAGTTGTGGATATTCAACATCAAGTCCGGCGAGACGCGGACCCTTGCTCCGGGTACCGAAGTGCTCGGCGCGACCTTTGTGACCGGTTCCGGGGAAGTGGCTCGCATCCGAATCGGGGATGACATCTTCGAAGTCCGTTTGGGGGCGACCCTTGCAGACCGCAAGTCGGCGTCGTAGTCGGTAGACTGTTCGAGCCTGGCGGGCGGAGCCCGCGCCGGGAGGCCTCCGGCCCTTTGAGTCACGAGGGTTGGCGTGGGTGCCGGTGTGTTTGTGGCGGGGTGATGGTTGTTCATGGAGGGACCGAGAAGTGAAACTACGCCCAAGCCGCCGATTGCTTGTTCCCGCGCTGCTGCTGCTGGCCGCGGGGCAGCCGGTCTCGGTGTTCGCGCAAGTTGAAGGGGCCGATGCAGCGGCGCTTGCGTCAGAGTCCGCGCCCGAGGCGAACCAGCCCGAGGTGGCGACTGCCACCGATGGCGCGGCTGTGGCCCGCGACGAGGGCATCGAGTTCAACTTCAAAGATGTGCCGTTCGAGCAGGTGCTGGACTTCATGGCGCGCCAAACGGGCCTGCCGGTCATCCGCGAGGCCGATGCGCCCAAGAGCGGGCTGACCTTCATCGGCGCATCGAGGTACACGCTGGAGGAAGCGCTCGACGTGCTGAATCGCCTGCTGTTCATGCACGGCGTGCAGTTGCGGCGAGAGGGACGCTACCTGCTGCTGACGAAGGCCGAGGACATGCGTGCCTTCGGCCAGGTCGTGGGCAAGATCCCCGAGGAAATCGGCTCGGCCGAGGTGATCACGACCGTCGTGCCGCTGAACAACGCCGTCGCTGCGCCGCTTGCGGAACAACTCAAGGGCCTGGTAAGCAAGTTCGGCGGCATCACCGCGCTGCCTCAGCAGAACGCGCTGATCATCGTCGACACCGCGGCGCAGTGCCGTCGTCTGCGCGGCGTCATCGAGCAACTCGACGCCGACCGCCCGCGCGATGCGCAGTTCAAACTCTTCCCCCTCAGGCATGCTCAGGCCGAAAGGGTCCACGCCGCGCTCAAGGGCCTCATCGCCGAGCGCAAGCAGATCACATTTGTCGACCAGCAGGGGCGCAAGACCACGGTGCAGGATGATCAGATCGAGGGTCTGAACATCCAGCCCGATCCACGCACCAACAGCATTATCGCCGTCGGCCCCAAACCGCGGCTGGATGTCGTGGGCGAACTGGTCGCGCTGCTTGACCAGCCCGACGGCGCGGGGACGGGGCGCGAGATGCTCACGTTCGTGCTCGGCGGCGTGAATGCCGACGAAGCCGCGGGGCACATCACTCGGCTGTTCCAGCAGCGCGGCGAGCGGGGTGGGGGGGGTGGGGGGGGCGGGGGGCCGCCGGACCCGGGCTCGCGCCCCACCGTTCTGCCGCTGACGCAGCAGGGCAAACTCACGATCGTCGGCACCGCCGAGCAACTGGCCCTGTGTGCCGCCCTCATCGCCGAGGTCGACCCCGAGGCGATGCCGACGGCGACCGATGGCGAGCCGCGACGTGCTGCGCCCGAGTCGCGCGTGGCCGTGCTCCGCACCCGCCACCTCACTGCCCAGGCCGCGCAAAGCCTCGTGACGCGGCTGCTCTCGCCGCGGCAGACCGCCGTGCTGCGATACGCGCAGGGCGTGGACGACCGCAGCCTGGTGGTTTCCGGGCCGGTGTCGGACGTCGAAGCGCTCGAGCGGCTCATCAAGGGACTGGATGTGCCGGCAGAGCGCGATCGCGAGGCGCGACAGGTGCGCATCGCCCAGGGCGATCCGGCGAAGGTCGTCGCACGCGCCGAGCAGTTGTACAAGCAGTCCACTCGCGCCGAGAGCGAGCCGGTCGCGGCGTCGCTGGAGGGCGAGAGCCGCACCGTCACGCTCGTAGGCAGCGCGGGCGCGATCGGCGCATTCACCGATCTCCTGCGGTCGGTCGAATCCGGCATCATCGTCGAACGCGAGACTCGCACGCTCGTTCTGAAGCATGCTCGCCCGAGCCAGATCGCCGGTCGGTTGGCGCAACTGGCCCGCACGTTGCTCGAACCCGGCGACGGCTCGGCCTACATCGAGCCGCGATTTGACGCGGTGGACGAAACGCGTTCGCTGATCGTCCGTGCCCGGCCGGAAGACCTGGGCGCGATCGAGTCTCTCGCGGCGTCGATCGACGGCGCGACGGCCCGCGACGCGGTCTTCCGCGTGCTGCTGGTCCCGCCGGAGTCGCTCGCTTCGGTGCGCACCCGCGCGGCGGAGATCGAACGCGAGCAAGTCGCGAACATGCCCGGCGCGCAACGAGTCGACGTGCAGGATGACAAGGAGCGCGGCGCGCTGCTGGTCTCGGGCGATGCCGAGGCCGTCGCACGCTATGCGCGGATCGTCGACGAGTTGTCGCGGCTGGCCGCCAAGCCCGTCGTCAAGGTGCTCGAACTCAAGTTTGTCGAGTCGGGCCCGACGGCCCAGGCGATCAACCAGTCGCTTGCGCCGCTCGGCGGCGTCGGCCCCGCGGGCGGGCGCGTCAGCATCTCCTCGGCCGAGGGTTCCAACGCGCTGGTCATCAGCGGCAGCGCGACCGACGTGCAGATGGTCGAGGACATCGCACGCTCGCTCGATCTCGAGGGCAACAAGCCCGGCGCAGTTTCCGTCGCCACCGTGCAGATGAAGCACGCCCGCGCCGAGGCAATCGCCCCGATTGTCCAGCAACTCCTGCACCGCGACCAGACGCAGCAGTTCCAGCAGTTCCGCCCCGGAACCCGGGTTCCCGTCGCCGCGGCCGAGCAGGCCCGGACGCTCGTCCCCGTGAAGGTCGCGGCGGACCGCAGGCTGAATGTCGTCGTGGTCAGCGGCCCGCGCGAGTCGGTCGAGGTCGCCAGGCAGGTGATCGCCGACCTGGACATCGACATGGCCCAGACCCCGCAGGGCGCATCGCGCGTCGTGCGCGTACTCACACTGCAGAACGCCGCGGCCGACGATGCGGCCCAGAGCGTTCAGGCCGTCTTCCAGGACGATGGCGCGGGCATCGCGGCCGAGCAGCCGCCGGTGGTGCGAGTCGACCGCGCGAGCAACTCGCTGGTCGTCCGCGGGACCGAGCGGCAGATCGCCTCAATCGAGGAACTTGTCAAAGGGCTCGACAAGGCCACCAGCGCGGCCAGCCGCGACATGCGGCTCATCAATGTCGATCGTTCGAAGGCCGATGCGCAGATGCTGGCCGAGGCGCTGCGCCGACTGCTGGAGCAGCGCGCGGCGACGAAGGTGCAGGTCATCAGCGTCGAGGAACTTCTCGCGCCCGCGAGCGACGAAAGGAAGCAGGGCAGCGATGCGACCCCGATCGACCGGGGCTTGGAGCCGGTCGGCGCGCCGACGGCGCACGCCATGGCCTCGTGGCTCGCGGCGATGTCCATCGCGGCCCTGGACGAGCAGGCCGCGCAGCCGGATGACGGCGTGACCATCGCCGTCGATCCCGCCACCAACTCGCTGATCATCTCCGGCAGCAGCCGCGCGGTCGATCGTGCCGTCGCGCTCGCGGCGGAACTGCAGCGGCAGATGCCCGCCGAGCCGCTCCGTCTGCGCATCGTCACGCTGCCCGAGGGCGTCGATGCGGGCGTGATCGCGAGCATCGTGAGCCAGACCGCGGCGCAGATCGGCCAGGCGACGGCACAGAACCCCGGCGGGTTCACGTCGCGGGTCAGCGTTCAGGCCGATCCTCAGGGGGGCGCGGTCATTGTGTCGGCCAACGACACCGACTTCGCCACGCTCGGCGAGTTGATCGCCGCGGTGAGCAAGCCGCTCCCGGGCTCGACCCTCACGATCAAGGTCTACCCGCTCGCGAACACGAGCGCGCCGCGCGTGGTGCGGGCGGTGTTCGATTTGTTCAGCCCTGCGCCGCGCGGGCGGCAGGCGCAGCGCGTGCTGCAACTGGCCTTCGACGGCGGCGCGGGCCCGGACGGGCGCACGCTGCGGATCGACCCCGCGACCGTTCGCGCCACGGCCGATCCGGCCGGGCGCTCGCTGATCATCGCCGCGCCGGCGGATGCCATCCCGCTGCTGGATCGTTTCATCTCGCTGCTCGATCAGGCGCCGATGCAGGACCAGTTCGCGCTGCGCCGGTTCGCGCTCACCAACGCGCGGGCCGAGCAGGCGGCGCCGATGCTGCAGCAGGCCTTCGAGGCCGCGCGGCAGGCCGCGCCCGAGGCGCCACGCCCCACGTTGATCACCGATGCACGCACGAACGCCGTGCTCATCACCGGGACCGAGGCCCACCACCGCGAGACCGAACGGCTGCTGGCCCAGATCGATATCCCCGCCGAGGCCGACGGCGCGGAGACGGAGATCCTGCCGCTGCGCTCGACGCGCCCCAGCACCGCGCAGCGCATCGTCGAGGCGGCGATCGTCGGCAGCGACGCCGGACGCCGCGAGCGTCTGCGAATCACCGCGGCGGACGAGTCCAGCGTGCTGGTCGTGCGCGCTCCACGCGAGTTGATCGACGAGGCCAAGCGCATCGTCGCGCAGATCGATTCGTCCGATGTCGCGGGGCTGCCCGTGCGCAGTGTGAAACTCGAGCGGGCCGACGCCGAGGCGGTCGCCCAGGCGCTGCAGCGGTTCTACGACGACCGCGCGCGGGCCTCGAGCCGTCCGAACCAGCCGGCCCGGCAGCGACAGGTCGCGGTCATCGGCGACCGACGCAGCGGCTCACTGGTCGTCGCCGCGAGCGACGAGGACTTCGCGCAGGTGCAGTCGCTGGCTTCGACGTTCGATTCGCCCTCGGCGCGACAGGACATGCAGTTCCGGATCATCGCGCTGCGGCACGCGCGCGTCGCCGAGATCCGTCAGACCGTCGAAGGCGTCGTCGAGGAGGTGAAGTACCCGGCGAACTGGTGGTCGGGCAATCGTCGCAGCGGACAGGACGACACGCTCAGCGCGCAGTTCAACGACCGTTCCAACAGTGTGGTGCTCTTCGGCCAGGGCGAGGCGTTCGACACCATCGAGAAGATCATCCAGGCGCTGGACACGCCGCAGCCCGAGGGCACGCGACTGGTCGTGCGCGCTGTGAAACTCGCCAATGCCAGCCCGCAGTCGGTCGGTCCGGCCATCCAGTCGGCCATGTCGACGCCGAACTGGCAGTGGTGGCGCGGCAACGACCCCGACGGCGTGCGCGTGGAGGTCGACCGTCGGGCCGGCGTGCTGCTCATGATCGGCCGCGAGGACCGCGTGCAGCAGGCCGAGCAGTACGCCAAGGACCTGGACTCGGCCTCGGGCATCGCCGATCGCGAGGTGGAGACGCTCCGCCTGACGTACGCCGGCGCGGAGCGCATCGCCGCGAACCTCTCGCGGTTCTTTGAGGGCCGCGACCGCGGCGCGGGGCTCGAGCGTTCCCTGGTCAGCGTCATCGGCTCGACCGAGGGCAACGTGCTGATCGTCGCGGCATCGCGCGAGGACATGGCGCAGGTCCGCGCGTTTGTCACGCAGATGGACCAGCCCGAGGAATCCGAGGGTCGGGTGCGCGAACTCTACCGCCTGCGCAACGCCGAGGCTGGCGAACTGGCCAACATCCTGCGCGAGCAGTTCCCGCGCACACTCGCCTCGCGCGAGGGCCTGGTGATCGTCACTCCGCAGCCGGGAACCAACTCCGTCATCGTCTCCGCGCCGCGAGAGTTGTTCGAGAAGGTCGATGCGCTGGTGTCGAGCCTCGATGCGCCGCCGGAGGCGGAGATGTCGCGCATCGTGACGGTGCAACTGAGCCAGTCGCGCGCCGAGGACGTGGCGCAATCGCTCACCGCCGCGCTGCCGCGCAGCGTGAAGGTCAAGGTCACCCCCGTTCGCCGGACCAACACGCTCCTCCTGACCGGCTCCGATGAAGCGGTGCGACTGGTGATGTCGCAGATCGCCGAACTGGACGCGACGCCGCCCAAGCCGCAGACCGAGTTCCGGCGGATCGACCTTTCACACCAGGACGGCTACGACCTGGCCTCGACGTTGCGCACGCTGCTGGCACGCCGGCAACTCGGGCCCAACGAACCCGCCCCGGCGATCAGCACGCTCTCGCCGGGCACCACGCTGCTGGTCTCGGCGACGCCCGACCAGTTGGAGGAGATCCTCGCGGTCGTGAAGGAACTGGATGTCGCCCGCACGGGCCGGCGTGCCACCGAGTTCATCCCGCTCAAGTTCGCCGACCCCGAGGCAACCGCGCGCGCGCTGGAAGTCTTCTACGGCCAGTTCGCCCGCGAGGCCCAGACGCCCGGTGCACGAGCGGTCAGCATCCTGGCCAACCCCGCGAGCAAGAGCCTGGTCATCGCGGCCGGCGAGGCCGAGTGGCCCGGAATCCGCGCGCTGCTCGAGAAACTCGACTCCGAGGAGTACGACACCTCGCGCCGGCTGGAGATTGTCGCGCTCAAGCACGCCGATGCCGAGAGCCTGTCTCGCGCGTTGTCGGACGCGTTCAGCGCGCCGCTGCGGGCCGAACTCGAGCGCGAGCGTGCCCGTCGCCAGCCGCAGCAGCCGCGCCGGAACGATGACCAGTTCCCGGACTTCCCGACGGTCGTGCTCTCGAGCAAGGAGGTCGTCAGCGTCACCGCCGAGCCGCTGACCAACTCCCTGGTCATCGCCGGCCCGCGCGATCAGACCGAGCGCATCAAGGCCGTGGCGCAGCAACTCGATGTGCCCGCCTACTCGCAACTCCCCGAGCCGCGCATCATCGCGCTGCGGCGAGGTCCCGCGAGCCAGGTCGCGGCGACCCTCCGCCAGTTGTTCGTCGACACCGCCGATGCCGGTCGCGGCCGGGCCAACACGATCACCGCGAGATCGGTGCTCATCGTCGGCGACGACCGGAGCAACGTCATCGTCGTTCGCGCCGATGATGCCCAGTTCGCGCAGATCAAGGTCATGACCGACTCGCTGCAGCAGGAGGGCGACCGGTCGCAGGTCAGCGTTCGTGTCATCCGGGTCGCCAACTTCCCCGTGGCCCGAGTTCTGCCGACCATCCGCACGACCTTCCAGCCCGTTGCGCAGCAGGCCAACGAATCGCTGACGATCGAGATTGACCGTACGGGCAACAACCTCGTCGTCGCCTGCAGCGAGCGCATCTACGAACAGATCCGCGCGCTGGTGGTCGAACTCGACGCCCTCGCCGCGCCGCAAGGCGGCACGCCGCAGGACTCGGTCCCCGGTCTCAACCAGGGCATGCTCCTGATCGACCTCGAGCACCACACGCCCGATCAGATGCGCGCCACGCTGGATCAGATGGGCCTGACTCGCCCGCAGCCCGCCGACCGGCCGGGCATCGTCGCCGAGCCGATCACCATTGTCCCGCTGACCAGCCGCCGCGCCATCGCCGTCATCGCCGGCCCGCAGGACGGCGCGGCGGTGCAGTCGCTTGTCCGCTCGCTGGATCGCCAACCAGCCTTTGCCGACCAGCACGTCGCGTTCATCCGGCTCAAGATCGCGCCCGCTGGAAACATCGCCGCGGCGGTCGAGTCCATGCTCAAACCGCGGACGCAGGACTCGCAGGTCGATCTCGCGGCCGCGCTGGCCGAACAGGTCCGCCGGCTCACGATCCACCGCAGCGAGGCGGACAAGGCCAACCTGCGTGTCGATCTCTCGCAGCCGATCACCATCGCTCCCGAGCCTCAGACCAACTCCGTCCTCATCGCCTCGACCGAGGGCAACGTGCTCGCGCTCTCGCAAGTCGTGGAAATGCTCGACGCGCTCCCAGTCGGCGAGGCCGTGATGGTCCGCATCTTCCCGCTGCAGAACGCCTCGGCCACGCGACTGGCAACGGTCATCCGCGGCATCTTCGAGCAGGGCGACCGCCTGCGCACCAACCCCGGGACCACCATCCGCTCGCAGCCAACCAGCGAGACGGGCAAGGCCCTGACCGGGCAGGTCGCGGTGAGCGTTGACGAACGCACCAACGCGATGATCGTCGCCGGGCGCGAGGAGGCCGTTGCGCTCGTCGAGGTCATGATCAAGCAACTCGACAGCGAGCGGACGACCAGTTGGATCGAGCCGCGCGTCATCAAGATCGAGCATGCAGACCCCGTTCGACTGGCGACCACCGTGCGACAGGTGCTGCTGGAGAACGTTCCTCCATCGCCCGAGGCCGAGGCGCTGCAGCGGCAGGTGGCGCGCTACCGCATTCTCGCCGAGGGCGGCGATCCTGCCGACGTGCAGGGCATGATCCAGGCCGACCGCTTCGCGCCGATCTCCACGCTCGTCATCCTGCCCGAGCCCACGCTCCGCGCCGTGATCGTCATCGGCAGCCGCGCCAACGCCCAGGCCGTGGCGGAGATCGTGAAACTGCTCGATGTCCCCGCCGCCGCGGCGGAAAACGCCGTGCGGATCTTCTCGCTCAAGGTCGCGGCGGTTGATCGCGTAGCCTCGATCCTGCGAGAGGTCTTCCGCGGACAGGTGCAGAGCGGCGCGCTGCTGCCGCAGGACGACCTGGTGATCTCTTCGGACGTGCGGACCAATGCGCTGGTGATCTCGACCAGTGCGCGGTCGTTTGCAATCGTCGAGCGTCTGATCGCGCAACTCGACGCCGATGCCGGTGGTCCGACCGTCGGGCTGACCGTCATCCCGGTGCTCAGCGGCGACGTGACGCAACTGGCTCCGCGAATCGAACGCCTGATGCGCGACCGGATGGAAGCCGCGCGCCGTGCCGGCGGAATCGCCGGACCGAGCGACACGCTTTCCATACAGGCCGATACCGCCAGCCGCTCGCTGATCGTCGCGGCGAGCGCCGAGAATGTCGAAATCATCCGCGGCCTGGTGGAGGAGTTGACGCGCGGCGGCGAGGCAGTCGCCGGGCTGGAGGCCGTCGACGTGATCCCCGTGCGAACCGCGCGCGTCGAGGAAGTGCAGCAGGCTGTGCAGACGCTGTACGTCGAGAAGCAGAACCGCGAGCGCGGCGCCGATTCGGTCCGCGTCTCGGCCGATTCGCGGCTCAACGCGATCATCGTCCGCGGCACGCCGGCCGACCTCGCGGCGGTGCGTTCGCTTGTCGAGCGGCTCGACGGCACCAGCATCGCAGCGGTCGCCGAGATCAAGCGACTCGAACTGACCAAGGCCGATGCCGGAGAGGTCGTGCGACTCCTGCAGAATGTTCTGGCCGGAAGGCCCATCGCGGGCACCGGCGTCGTCGGAGCGCGCAAGGCCCAACTGCTCCGGTTCGTCCGCGGACAGACCGCCGCCGAACTCATCGCGGGCACGCAGCGCGAGCCGACGGAGGCCGAGATCAGCGGGGCAATCCAGGAACAGGTGACGCTGACGGCCGAACTGCGGACCAACTCGATCGTCGCCGTCGCGCCGGCTCGATTGATGGTGCTCATCGAGGCGCTGGTGGGCGACCTTGATTCGACCATCGCCGGCGCACGCGAGGTTCGCGTCTTCCGCCTCGTCAACGCCGATGCGCAGGCCATGGCCGAGGTGCTGCGGGAACTGTTCAACCTGCGGCAGAACGGCGCGACGCTTGTGCTCATCCCCGGTCGGCCCGACGACACGCCCGATGCGCTGCCCGCCGCGGGCGACAACGCGCTCTTCCCCTCGCTCGACGAACGGCAGCAACTGGCCATCACCATCGACCGCCGCACCAACTCGCTGCTGGTCTCGGGCACGCCCGAGTACCTGCGCCGGGTCGAGGAAGTCGTCGGCGAACTCGACGGCATCGAGGCCAATGAGCGAGAGCAACTCGTCTTCGAACTGCGCAACGCCAAGGCCGCCGAAGTCGCGGCAACGCTTCGCCAGTACTTCACCGAGCAGGCCAGCACCATCCGCAGCGTACTCGGCGCCGACCGGGCCGGCTCGCTGGCCCGCATGCTGGAGCGCGAGGTGACCGTTCAGGGCGACACGCCCAGCAACCGTCTCGTGATCGGCGTCTCGCCGCAATACCGCGAGACCGTTGAACGCCTCGTGCGCGAACTCGATTCAACCCCGCCGCAGGTCATGATCCAGGTCCTGCTGGCCGAAGTGACCATCGACGCCGAGCAGTCCTGGGGCATGGATATCTCGGTCGGCCCGTTCGGCGGCGAAATGTACGGTGTCCGCTCGCTCGCGGCGGGCGCAAGCGTCATCACCGCGCTCGGCGTTCCCAATCTCTCGGTCTCGAGTTCGGACTTTGAGTTGCTCATTCGCGCACTCGAGGCCCAGGGCCGGCTCGAGGTGCTCAGCCGCCCGCAGGTGCTCGTCAACAACAACGGCGAGGCACGCATCCAGGTCGGCGAGAACGTCGGCATCGTCGAGTCGGTCGAGCGTCGCGACAACGGCAACACGCTCGCGAATGTCAAGCGCGAGGACGTCGGCATCATTCTCACCGTCACGCCCACGATCAGTTCCGACGGCTTTGTCCGCATGGACATCACGCCGACCATCTCCAGCCTCTCGGCCCGCACAACGCAGGTCACCGAGGACTTCCAGGCGCCGATCATCACCAAGCGCGAGATCGGGACCAACGTGCGCGTCCGCGACGGCGAGACCGTGGTCATCGGCGGCCTGCTGCAGACGACCGAGGAGGAGCGACGGACCAAGATCCCGCTGCTCGGCGATTTCCCGTTCATCGGCGAGGCGTTCCGCTCCAGCAAGCGCACGCAGTCGCGAACCGAGTTGCTCGTTCTGCTCACGCCGCGCGTCGTCCACGGCAACCGCGAGGACGAGGTCTCCAACCTCCGCGTGCTCAGCGAGCGCGAAGTGAACCGGGTGCGGCAGCCCGTCCGAATTCTCAACTACATGCGGCCACTCGACGAGCAGGACGAGCCCGACCCCATGCCCCCGACCGGCACCGGCAAAGACTCCGGATCGGAGCCCTGAATGACGCTCCCCGCGCGCAGCAGTTGGTCCACGTGCATTCCCTCGCCGCATCTGCGCGGCGCTTGGGTCGCCACTCTCGCCGCGGCGATGCTTGTCGGCTGCGTCGCCGATGGTCCGCAAGGCCGGGCCAAGGCGCCGCCGCGTCCGGCACCGGCGCAGCCCGCCGGCATCGCGCCGACGGTGCTCGAAGTCGCCGCGGCGCGCTACGCCAACGACAGCGATAAGAACGGCTACGCGGACGAGGTGCAGTTGACGGCGTTCCTGTTTGCCCCGCCGCGCGATATCCCCGTGACCGTCCCCGGTGAGTTCCGATTCAGGCTCGACCGGCTCTCGGGCGAGAATCTGGGCGAGTGGACATTCGATGCGGACGCATCGGCGCGTTCGGTCGAGCGGCTGCTTCCCGGGCCCGGATACCGGTTCCGCTTCACGCTGCGCGACCACGGAAACGACAACCTGCCATCGCAGGATGCGCAGTTGTTCTGCGAGTTCGTCCCCTCTGGCAGCGAGATCATCCGGCCGCGAGCGCCGATTCGGGTCACGGTCGGCAAGATCCGGTAGGGGCGGTGCCGGAATGTCGCCATGGCGCACAAGTGTCTGTAAAACAGAGACTTAGACACAGGCGGAGCCCGTTTGTTTTGGCCGGATCTTAACACTCCGGACGGGTGGCTTTGCGCGCTGGACGGGATACTTCCGGTGTCCGGGGGGACCGGTTTTCCAACAGGAGCAGTAACCCATGAAAACCATCTTCGCAGCGTGTGCCGCGGTCGGCACGATGATCGCAGGTGCCGCGGCCCAGGTTCAGGTCGATTCGGCTCTGCCGACCTACACCACGGCCCAGGGCGTCTCGGGCAGCATCAAGAGCATCGGGTCCGACACGCTCAACAACCTGATGACCTATTGGGCCGAGGACTTCAAGAAGGCCTATCCGAACGTGAAGATCGAGATCGAGGGCAAGGGTTCCTCGACCGCGCCGCCGGCGCTCATCGAGGGCCAGGCGCAGTTTGGTCCGATGAGCCGTCCGATGAAGGGTGCCGAGATCGACTCGTTCGAGAAGAAGTATGGCTACAAGCCCGTCGAACTGCGCACCGCGGTCGACGCGCTGGCCGTCTACGTCCACAAGGACTGCCCGCTCAACGAACTCTCGATGGACCAGGTCCGCAAGATCTTCTCCGTTGACGGCCCGGACATGACCTGGGGCGACGTGGGCGTGAAGGACCCGGCGTGGGCGACCAAGCCCATCAGCCTCTACGGCCGCAACTCGGCCTCGGGTACCTACGGCTTCTTCAAGGAGCACGCCCTGAACAAGAAGGACTACAAGCCATCCGTGAAGGAGCAGCCCGGCTCGTCCGCCGTTGTGCAGGCCGTCGCCACCGACAAGTTCGGCATGGGCTACTCGGGTCTTGGCTACAAAACCGCCGACGTCAAGGCGGTCAAGATCGCCGCGAAGGACGGCGAGACGGCCTATGAGGCCAACGCGCAGAACTCCTACGACGGCGTCTACCCGCTGGCCCGGTTCCTCTACGTCTATGTCAACCACAAGCCCGGCAGCACGATGGACCCGCTCCGGGCCGAGTTCATCAAGAAGATCTTCTCCCGCCAGGGTCAGGAGTCGGTCGTCAAGGACGGCTACTTCCCCATCACCGCGGACATCGCCCGCGAGGATCTGAAGAAGGTCGGCCTGCCCGTCCGCTTCTGATCCGCTTCTGGTATTCTGCATGATCCCGGAGCGGTCCTCGGAAACGCGGGCCGCTCTCTTTCTTCCCTGACCTTCGCCGCGAGATAAGACCGGAGCGCACGTGGCCGATCCCGCCGCACAGCACGGACCAGCCGCCGATCCGGCAACCGCCGCGGCCAGAAACCCACGTCGCCGCGCCACGCTGCGCCGGGTTCGTCTGGCCGACCGTTCAGCCGCGATGGTCATCACCCTCGGCGGTCTGGGCGTGATCGTCGCGGTGCTGGGGATGCTGGTCTTCCTCGCGGCGGAGGTCGTGCCGCTCTTCGGCCGCGGCGAGGTGACGCCGCGAGCCGAGGGCCGGGCCGAACTGGGCGGCGTGCCCGTGTTTGGCCTGACGGATGAGTACATCGGCCTGGCAACGGTCGTGCTGGGCACCGGCGAGGCCGTGACGTTTTCATTGGCCGATGGCGTCCAGACCGACCGCCGCCGCCTGTGTCCGGAGGGCGTTGAGCCTACGGCCTGGTCGTTTTCTCGCGGCGATGGGGCCGTGGCCTTCGGCTATGCCGATGGCCGCGTGCAGACCGGACGCCTGGCGTATGAGGCCGAGTTTCTCCGCGCTGAGGAAGTGCCGGTAGATTTGCGCGACCTGCCCATCGGCGGGCGCGGACGGTTCGGCGCGGGGTTCGTCGAACGCGTGCCGGGGGGGCAGTTCCGCGCGGTGCGCCCGAGCGTCGAAATGCGCGACCCGGTCGCGATCGAGAACGGTTCGGGCGCGGTCGTCGCGCTCGACTACCGCGTGTCGTCGTCGGCGCAGTGGCTGGTGGCGACGCGAGAGGACGGCAGCGCGGCGTTCAACCTCGTCCGCATTATCACGCCGCTGGGCGGCGGCAAGCAGCGTGTCCGGTTCAGTTCCTACCCCTTCACGCTCGCGCTGCCCGATGGCCGCGATGAGCCGCGGTGGACATTCCTCACCGGCGACGGTTCGCACGTTCTGATGCTCTGGCCCGACGGTTTCTGCCAGCGGTACGCGGTTCTTCGCGACGGCGAGGGCAACTACACCGCGCGCATCGCCGACACAGTGAGCATTCCCATCAGCGCAGGCAACGAGCGCGCGCGGGTCACATCGGCCGCGATGCTGCTGGGCTCCAAGACGCTCATCGCCGGGCTTGAAGACGGCCGCGCGCTGGGCCTCTTTGTCGCGCGCGACGAGGCCGCCTACACCCCCGATCGGCGGAAACTGGTCATCGCGCACGACTACGACATCTCCGCCGATGGCGCGGGGAAGATCCGTGCCCTGGGCATCGGTCAGCGCGACCGCTCCTTCGTCGTCGGCGATGACCGCGGCCGCCTCTTCGTCCGCCACATGACCAGCGGCAAGGCGGTCGTCGATCTCAACGAGCCAGCGGCATCGCCCGCGGCGATCGTCGACATCACGCCCAAGAACGACGGCCTGGTCGCCATCCACGCCGATGGGTCGTTCCGTGTCTGGGACATGGACCCCAAGCACGCCGAGGCCGGCTGGGCCGCGCTGTTCGGGAAGATCTGGTACGAGGGCGACCCGGAGCCCTCGTTCTTCTATCAGTCCTCCTCGGGCGACGACGCCGCGGAGCCCAAACTCAGCATCACCCCGCTGATCTTCGGCACCATCAAGGCCACGATCTACGCGATGCTGTTCGCGGTGCCGCTGGCGGTGCTCGCGGCGATCTTCACGAGCGAGATGCTGCACCCGACGGTCCGCAACCGCGTGAAACCGGTCATCGAGGCGATGGCCTCGCTTCCATCGGTGGTGCTGGGTTTCGTCGCGGCGATGGTGGTTGCGCCGTTCGCTCGTGACTACCTCGACGCGATTCTCGCCGCGTTCATCGTCGTGCCCTTCGCTGTTCTGGTCGCCGCGCACGCGTGGCAGATGCTCCCGGTTCGCGTCACCAACCGCCTGCGGAGTTTCCAGCACCTGCTGCTGGTCGCCGCGGCGGTGATTGTCGGTCTGGCGGCGGCGGTGCCGATCGGCGCGGCGGCGGAGCGAGCACTGTTCTCGCCCAGCGAGTCCGATGTTCTGGTGCTCGCGGGGTCGTATGAAGTTGTCGCGGAGTCGGAGCGGCCCGCGTGGATCGGCAATCGGCAGAACCTCAATGACGAACTGAATCGGCGGCTGCGAGCGCAGGGCCTGTACTTCCGCAACGGCGCGGTGGTGCGGCCGGTCGGCTCGCTGACCGACCCTGCGGTCGCGGCGGTGGTATCGCACAGCCGGCTCGATCGTGCCGACTTCCGCCTGTGGCTCGACGGCGTGATCGGGCGGGCTTTCCCCGGCTGGTTCGTGCTCATGATCCCGCCCGCCGCGGTGATCGCGTTCCTGATCAAGTCACGCCTGATCGAGCCGCTTGCGCACCGTCGCGTCGCGCTGCGATTTGGCTTCCCCGCCGCCGCGGCGGAGATGGTCATGCTGCTGGTCGTGGCCGGGTTGACAATCGCCGTCGCAGCGCTGCTGGGCGGAGTACTTTCGGGCGCCGGGCTGGACCCGCGCGACTGGGTGTTCGGGCCCTTCAACCAGCGGAACAGCCTGATCGTCGGCATCATCATGGGCTTTGCCGTCATCCCGATCATCTACACCGTGAGCGAGGACGCGCTCAGCAGCGTGTCGCCCGCGCTGCGGTCGGCCTCGCTGGGCGCGGGCGCGACGCGCTGGCAGACGGCGGTCCGCGTGGTCATGCCCGTCGCGGCGTCTGGCATTTTCTCCGCGATCATGATCGGCCTGGGCCGCGCGGCTGGGGAGACGATGATCGTGCTGATGGCCACCGGCAATACGCCGGAAATGAACTGGAACATGTTCAGCGGGTTCCGCACGCTGTCGGCCAACATCGCGACCGAACTGCCCGAGGCGCCCGTCGGCGGGACGCACTACCGCGTGCTGTTCCTGTGCGGCCTGGCGCTGTTCGCGATGACCGCCATCGTGAACACCGCGGCCGAACTGGTCCGTCAGCGGTTCCGTCGTCGCGCGGCCGGATTGTAACGTTGATCTAAGAAGCGATCATGAACTCATGAGCACCGCCCCGCACAACCCGTCCGCCGCGAACCGCCCGGCGCGCCGCGCCACGCCGCTCTCGGCCCGCGGCGAGCCGGTCGTGTGGATCACCGGCATGGCGATGGTCGTGTGCACGCTCATGATCGTGACCCTGCTCGTGCTGACCGCGGTGATGGGGACACGCACATTCTGGCCGCGACCGATCGACCGCGTCGTCCTCCGTACCGGCGAAGCGCTGCTGGGCGTCCCCGTTCGAGAGGAGTCGTACGACGCGGGGGCGGACGACGCCGCGGCCATTGCCGCGCTCCGGGCGGCGGGGCAGATCGGGCCGGGCGTGCTCGACCGCGAGGGCCGGCCAGTGCGGAGGCTGTATCGAGTCGGCAACCGCGAGGTCGGCGAGCCGTTCCGCTGGGTACCGCTGTACTCGATCGCGGAGCAGGCGCCCGAGCCTCGCGCCGTGCTGCTCGAGCGTCTGGATTGGGGCGTGTGGATCGGCGTGCCCGAAGCGATAGTGCGCCAAGAGATCGTCGACCTGCCGGCCGGCGCGGAGGCCCTCGCCGAGGGCCGCACGGCGGACGGTCAGCGCTTCGAGCAGCGCGTTCTGGGCGAGAGCCCGGAGGGCGGCATTCGCGTGCGTCGCTGGACATTCCTGATCGAGGGCGAATCGACCTGGGAGGCATTCAGGACGATGCACCCCGTGTCGCGTGCCACCGCGGCGCGGGTCCTGTCGATGCAGAAGCACGATGTGGGCGAGGTGAATCACCGACTCGAAGCCGAGCGGCTGCGGCTGCGCGAGGCCGAAATCGCGCTGGCTCGCACGCAGAGCGGGCGGAAATCGCCGCTGGCCATGCACAACTGGTTCGCCATCACGGGCATCGGCCTGGGCGCGATCGGCGCGGGGCTGGCGCTCTCGGCATCCAGATCGCGGGCCCAGCGTGCCGGCAAGCCGGACCGCATCGGCATGCGGATGATGTCCGCCGCGGCGTGGTGCATCGGGCTGGGTGCGCTGCTGGGCGCGTGGCTCGAGCGTCCCTGGGCCGCGCCGAACATGACCGAGGAGCGGATGGCCGAGGTCCGCGCGGAGTATGCGCAGCGCACCGAGGCCCTCAACCGCGAGTACGAGTCGATCCTGGAGCGCATCCGTGCGATCGACGCCGAGGACTCGAAGATGCGCATTCTCGTGCGCGAGGCGACGGGCGGGACGATCGCTCCGCTCCGTCAGACCGAGCCGGACGAGCCCCTCCGGCTGTCGCAGGTGGTGCTCGGCATCGAGTCCAACCGGCTGACCTTCGCCGGAAAAATCGGCGTATACATCGAGCGCTGGCGGGAGTTCCTGCTCGACGAGCCGCGCGAGACCAACACCGCCGGCGGCATCTTCCCGGTCATCTTCGGCACGGTGTCGCTCACGATCCTGCTCAGCATCATCGTTGTGCCGCTGGGCGTTGTCGCCGCGCTCTACATGCGCGAGTACGCCAAGCAGGGCATGGTGATCTCGATCGTGCGCATCGCGGTGAACAACCTCGCCGGCGTGCCGAGCATCGTGTACGGCGTGTTCGGACTGGGGTTCTTCTGCTACTTCGTCGGGGAGTACGTCGATACCGGCCCGGCCGCCGCGAGCGTCGCTTCGAGAGGGTCGTGGTGGGTGGGTGTTCTGGCGCTGGTCTGCACGGGCGTCGGCGCGGCGTGGCTGGGGCTCTTTGCGCGACCGACGCCGGGTTCGGCGGCGACGCGCGGCCAGCGCGCCATGGCATGGGGCGCGGGGTCGCTGTGGGTCGCCGCGGCGGTCGGCGCGGTCTGGTTGCTGCTGACGACGCCGTACTTCACGGGCCTGTACGAGTCGAGTTTGCCGAACTCGGTCTTCCGTTCGCGCGGGCTGCTCTGGTCGGCGCTCACGCTCGCGTTGCTCACGCTGCCGGTGGTGATCGTGGCGACCGAGGAGGCCATCGCGGCGGTGCCGCGGACGATGCGTGAGGGTTCGTACGGATGCGGCGCGAGCAAGTGGCAGACGGTCCGGCGGATCGTGCTGCCGCGGGCGATGCCGGGCATCATGACGGGCATGATCCTGGCGATGGCCCGCGGAGCGGGCGAGGTGGCCCCGCTCATGCTGGTGGGCGTGGTGAAACTCGCGCCCGAACTGCCGGTGGACGGGCGCTTCCCGTTCGTGCACCTTGAGCGGAGTTTCATGCACCTGGGTTTCCACATCTACGACGTCGGGTTCCAGAGCCCGGACTCCGAGGCGGCGCGTCCGCTGGTGTGGACGACCACGCTGGTGCTGGTGATCGTGGTGTTGATGCTGAACCTCAGCGCGATCCGGCTGCGGTCGCGTCTGCGGCGGCGTTTCGTGGGCGGCGCGTTCTAGGAGTGGGTCATGGTGGCGACGAACACGCACGGCGGACAATCCCCCCTGGCCGTTCGCCCGGTCCGGCCGGTCGGCGTCGACGTACCATCGGCGGTCTTTCGGGAGTCCGATGTGGCCGGTGCGGCAAGCCAGAGCAGGGGCGTCGATCGACCGAGCGTGATGGATGCCGTGCGCGCCGGGCAGGCGTTCGAACCGGTCATTCACCCCGAGATCGAAGCGCTCGATCCGATCGTGCGGACGCGCGGTTTCGAGTTGTCCTATGGCGCGAGCAAGGCGCTGCACTCGATCACGATGAACATCCCGCGGAACCACGTCACCGCGCTCATCGGGCCCTCGGGCTGCGGCAAGTCCACGTTGCTCCGGTCGATTAACCGCCTGAACGACCTCATCGACGGCGTATCGACCAACGGCGAGATCCTGCTCAACGGCGAGCCGGTGTACGCGCCCGACGTCGATGTGATCGACCTGCGAAAGCGAATCGGGATGGTCTTCCAGAAGTCCAACCCGTTCCCGATGTCGATTTTCGAGAACGTGGTCTACTCGCTGCGGATCGACGGCGAGCGCCGCAAGAGCGTGCTGATGGACGCGTGCGAACGCAGTTTGCGCTGGGCCGCGCTGTGGGACGAGGTCAAGGACCGTCTCAAGGAATCCGCCCTGGGCCTGTCCGGCGGTCAGCAGCAGCGGCTGTGCATCGCCCGCGCGATCGCCGCCGAGCCCGAGGTCCTGCTGATGGACGAGCCGTGCTCCGCGCTCGACCCCTTGGCAACCCTCAAGATCGAGGAACTGATCCACGACATCGCCGAGCGGTACACCGTCATCATCGTGACGCACAACATGCAGCAGGCCTCGCGCGTGAGCGACTACACCGCCTTCATGTACCTGGGCCGCCTGGTCGAGTTCAGCCCAACCGACCGCATTTTCCAGAACCCCGCACTCCCCGAGACCGAGCAGTACGTCACCGGTCGCTTCGGCTGATTCCGGTCGGGCCGGGGCGGCGCCTGCCGCGTCCGAGTGTCGAAGGAAAAGGTCACCCCGGCACCCGATCACGCCGATCCTACTGCCTACGATGTTGGTCCCATTCCGCCCTCGGTGGCGAGCGGCGGGAATGGGCCGGGCCGGTCCGATAACCACTCTCCCGGTGCCAGAGAGGTCTTTCCCCTGCGGGGTTTTCCAATGAGTGACGCACCGCGCGGCGTCCCGCCATCGGTCAACAGTTGGAGCGCCGAGTACCTCGACGCCGAGTACGGCCGCTTCAAGGCCGACCCGGACTCGGTCCCGGCCGACTTGCGATCGTTCTTCCAGGGGTTCGACCTTGCCGTGGCCCGTCCGCCCGCATCCCGCGGCGCGCTGGGCGGCGGTGGGACGGCCGCAGACTCGATCTCGACCGAGGCCCTGCGCTTCCAGTCCGCCGTCGCCGATCTGATCGAGGCCTATCGATCGATGGGGCATCTCGCGGCCAGACTCGATCCCTTCGGGCGCGCGCCGCAGCAACCGCGCGTCCTGAGCCTCGAGTACCACGGCCTGAGCGATCGTGACCTGGACAGGCCGGTCAATCACGGCACGCTGCCGCTGCCCTCGACGGCGACGCTCCGCGACATTGTCGCGTTTCTGGAGCGGACCTATTGCGGCACCATCGGCGTGCAGTGGGGGCACATTGTCGGCGCCGAGGAGCGCACCTGGCTGCAGCAGCGATTCGAGCAGCACGAAGGACGCATCCCTCTGGACCGCGGCGACAAGGCGCACATCCTGGAGCGCATCGTCCGCGCCGAGCAGTTCGAGAAGTTCCTGCAGAAACGCTACCCCGGCGACAAGCGCTTCAGCCTCGAAGGCGGCGAAGCGCTCATCCCGCTGATGGACCGCGTCATCGACGCCGCGAGCGAACTGGGCGCTCAGGAGATGGTGCTCGGGATGCCGCACCGCGGCCGCCTGAACGTTCTGAACAACATCCTCGGGAAGAGTTACGAGCAGATCTTCACCGAGTTCGAGGACACCTGGGCCGACGAGGGCGGCGGCGGCGGCGGAGACGTGAAGTATCACCGCGGCTATTCCGGAGAGCGCACGCTGCGCAACGGCCGCAGCATCCACCTCGCGATGGCGAGCAACCCCAGCCACCTCGAATCGGTGAACGGCGTGGTCATGGGCCGCTGTCGCGGCAAGCAGCGCACCCGCGGCGACGAGGATCGCACGCGCGTCATCCCGATGCTGCTTCACGGCGATGCGGCGTTCATCGGGCAGGGCACGGTGGCCGAGGCGCTGAACCTCTCGCGTCTTGAGGGTTACACCGTCGGCGGCACGGTGCACGTGGTCGTGAACAACCTGATCGGCTTCACGACCGGGCCGGAGGATGCACGCTCGACGCGCTACTGCACCGACATCGCGCTCATGCTCGAGTCGCCGGTGTTCCACGTCAACGGCGAGGACCCCGAGGCGTGTATCGCCTGTGCGCAGATCGCGGTCGAGTACCGCCAGAAGTTCAGGAAAGACGTGTTCATCGACATGTACTGCTTCCGGCGGTACGGTCACAACGAGCAGGACGAGGCGAGTTTCACGCAGCCGATCCTGACGTCGCTCGTCAAGGCGCAGCCGGGCGTGCTGCAGACCTACTCGCGCAAACTGCTGGCCGAGGGAGTGATCAACGAGTCCGACATGGACGCGATCCGACGCCGGCTCGATGAGGCGCTCGACCAGGCCCAGCAGGCCGCCAAGAAGAAGCCCTACGACCCGACGATCGACCCCGGCTCCAAGCGGTGGGCCGGCTTCGGCGGGGCGTACACGTTCGACCCGGTTTCCACGGGCGTTTCGATGGCCGAGATCGAGCAGGTGTGCGCTGCGCTCGGCCGGGTGCCCGAGGGTTTCCATGTGAACCCGAAACTCAAGCAGTTGCTGGCCGATCGAGCCGCGCTGCCGCAGACCCTGGACATCAGTTACGCCGATGCCGAGAGCCTTGCGTTCGGCACCATGCTCATGCAGGGCCACGACGTTCGGCTGTCCGGACAAGATTGCCGTCGCGGCACGTTCTCGCACCGCCACGCGGTGCTGCGCGACATGGTGACCGAGGCGGCGCACGTCCCGCTGAACAACATCCTGCCCCAGGCCGACGGGCTGGACGGCCGGCCGCCCCGCGACGACGGCCGCACGCAGGCCCGCCTGCACGTGTACGACTCGCCGCTCTCCGAAGCGGCGGTCATGGCCTACGACTACGGCTACAGCCTCACCGACCCGAACATCCTGGTCATGTGGGAGGCGCAGTTCGGCGATTTCGCAAACGGCGCGCAGGTGATCATCGATCAGTACCTGGCCAGCGGCGAGATGAAGTGGGAGCGGTGGTCCGGCCTGACGCTGCTTCTCCCTCACGGGTACGAGGGCGCAGGTCCCGAGCACTCGTCCTGCCGCATCGAGCGCTTCCTGCAACTGTGCGCCAACGACAACATGCAGGTCTGCTACCCCTCGACGGCCGCGCAGGCATTCCACATGCTGCGCCGCCAGGTGAAGGCCAGGTTCCGAAAGCCCCTCATCGTCGCCACGCCCAAGAGCATGCTCCGCGTGCCGACCAGTCGCATCGAGGAACTCACGACCGGCCACTTCCAGCATCTGCTGGACGACCCCGCCGCCGCGGCGGGCAAGGTGGACCGCGCCAAGGTGACCAGGGTGTACATCTGCACCGGCAAGTTCTATCACGAACTGGCGGCGCGCCGAGATGCGGCGGGTCGGCACGATGTCGCGCTGGTGCGAGTCGAGCAGTTCTATCCGTTCGATGTCGCGCTCGCCAAGCGCATACTCGCGCAGTATCCGGCACGACAGAGCGTGACCTGGGTGCAGGAAGAGCCGCGAAACGCCGGCGCATACGTGTTCATGGCCGACCTCTTCGGGCTGCACCTCGGTATCGACCTGAACTACATCGGGCGCGCCGCCTCGGCCACGCCGGCGACCGGCTCCAAGCACGCACACAAGGACCAGCAGGAGTCCGTCCTGAACGAGGCGTTCGGCCCCGCCGGCGGCAAGGCCGTGCAGCACGCCGCGCACGTCGCCAACGGCGCGGCGTCTTCGCCCGCGCCCGGCAAGCCCGCCGCCAAGCCCGCCAGGGCCAAGGCCTGATCGACGTCACCCGCGCGCGGCCGCACATTCCCGCGACCCGCACACGCACCCGCAGTCCAAGGCGATAGCCAACCTATGCCGACCAACATCGTGATCCCGGAGATGGGCGAGTCCGTCACGCAGGGCGTGATCGCCGCGTGGCGCAAGAAGCCCGGCGAGTTTGTCCGACGCGACGAAACGGTGCTGGAACTGGAGACCGACAAGATCACCGCCGAGATTCCCGCGCCGGCCTCGGGTGTTCTGCAACCCGGTGCAAGAGAGGGCGAGACCGTCAAGGTCGGCGCAATCGTCGGGCGGATCGATGAGGCCGCCGAGCCCTCGCCCGCCGCGGCATCCGCTCCGACTCCCGCCGCACCCGCCAATGCCGCTCCGTCCGCATCGCCCTCCGCTCCCGCGGCCGCCAACGGACACGCGGGCTCCGCGGATGTCCGGGCGACGCCGCTGGCCCGCAAACTCGCCGAAGAGCACGGTGTCGCGCTGTCGAGTATCGAGGGAACCGGTGCGGGCGGTCGAATCCGCGAGCAGGACGTGCTCGACGCCGTCGCCGCTCGCCGCGGCGGGTCGCAGGCGGTTGCCGCCGCGCCGGCAATCGCGCGGCCCTCGCAGGCCGCGCACGCCCCCGAGGGGGGCATCCGCCGCGAGAAGATGTCGCAGTTGCGGCAGCGGATCGCGGCGAGGCTGGTGGAGGCGCAGCACACCGCGGCGATGCTGACGACCTTCAACGAGTGCGACATGTCCGCGGTCATGGACCTGCGGAAGCAGTACAAGGAAACCTTTGAGAAGAAGCACGGGATCGGCCTGGGCTTCATGTCGTTTTTCGTCAAGGCGGTGGTGAACGCGGTCCGCGCCTTCCCCTTGGTGAATGCGTCAATCGTGCAGAACGCGACCAGCGGCGAACTCGAGATCGAGCATCACGACGGCGTGCACGTGGCTGTCGCCGTTGGCACGCCCAAGGGGCTGGTCGTGCCGGTGCTGCGCAACTGCGAGACGCTGTCGTTCGCGGCGATCGAGCAGGGCATCAAGGACCTGGCCATCAAGGCGCGCGATGGGAAACTCACGCTGAACGACATGCAGGGCGGCACGTTCACGATCACCAATGGCGGGATCTACGGCTCGCTGATGAGCACGCCCATTCTGAACCCGCCGCAGTGCGGCATCCTCGGCATGCACGCGATCAAGAACCGCGCGGTCGAGGACCCCAAGCACGCCGGGCAGGTCGTGATCCGGCCCATGATGTACCTGGCGCTGTCGTACGATCACCGGCTGGTCGATGGCGCGGAGGCCGTGCAGTTCCTCGTGACGATCAAGAACTGCATCGAGGACCCGACGCGGCTGATGCTGGGCGTGTGAGGTTCGCCGACTGAGTGAATCTTTCCGGCCCCGGCGGAGTCCCGGGGCCGGTCTGTCTTTGTCGGCGGCGCAGCGGCCGGAAGTGGATTATGCTGTGCACGAGGAGGCCCGGCATGTCGTCCCAACAGCCTGCGCAGAACATCGATTCGATCCTGACCGAGAACCGCGTCTTTGCGCCCGGAGACGCCCGCGGCCTGAGTTTTGAGCGCTGGCACATCACCTCGCTCGATGACTACCGCGCCCTGCACCGCCGATCCGTCGAGGACCCCGAGGGCTTCTGGGCCGAGGCGGCCGGGCAGGTGTCGTGGTTTGGTCCGTGGAGCCGCGTGCTGGAGTGGAACCCGCCGGATGCAAAGTGGTTCGTGGGCGCGAGCCTCAACGCGTGCTTCAACTGCGTCGATCGGCACGTGGAGGCGGGCTTCGGCGAGCGTGTCGGGCTCATCTGGGAGGGTGAGCCGGTCGGAGTGGGGGGCGGAGAAGGGCCGGAGATCCGCCGGCTCACCTATCGCGAGTTGATGGTCGAGACCTCGCGCATGGCCAACGCCCTTCGCGCACTGGGAGTGAAGAGGGGCGACGTCGTCACGATCTACATGCCCATGGTGCCGGAACTGGCCATCGCCATGCTGGCGTGCGCGCGCATCGGCGCTGCGCACAGCGTGATCTTCGGCGGCTTTGCACCCACAGCCATCACCGAGCGGGTGATCGATGCGAACTCGCGAGTGATCATCACGGCCGATGGCGGATACCGCCGCGGCGAAGTGGTGCCGCTGCTCAGGAACGTCGACGACGCGGTCGTCGCGCTGGCCAATCACGGGCACATCGTGAACCACGTCGTCGTGCTCGAGCGTACGCGTTCGCTGGCCGCGGAGAAGCGCTTTCGCACGGGCGATTCGCGCATCGGGCCGACGAAGTATCACTGGTGGGCGGATGTACGCAACGCCGCATCCGATGCGTGCCCGTGCGAGCCGATGGACAGCGAGGACATGCTCTTTCTGCTGTACACCTCCGGCTCGACCGGCAAGCCCAAGGGGATCCTGCACACGACCGGCGGCTACCTCACCTACGCCGCCCTCACAGCGCGCCTCACGTTCAACCTGAACCCGGATGAGCCGGGCACGGGCGACCCCCGGGGCGGGCGCGGGCAGACATTCTGGTGCACGGCCGACATCGGCTGGGTGACGGGGCACACCTATGTGCTCTACGGCATCATGGCGAACCGTGTGCCGACGCTGCTTTACGAGGGCGCGCCGAACTTCCCCGCGGTCGGTGCGGGCGGGGACCGTTTCTGGGACATCATCTCGCGGCACAAGGTCACGCAGTTCTACACCGCGCCCACCGCGATCCGCACATTCATGAAGTGGGGGGACGACCTGCCCGCGAGGCACGATCTGTCCAGCCTGCGCGTCATCGGCACGGTCGGCGAGCCCATCAACCCCGAGGCGTGGATCTGGTACCACAGTCACATCGGGCGCGAGCGCTGCCCAGTGGTCGACACCTATTGGCAGACCGAAACCGGCGGGCACGTCGTCACGCCGCTGCCCGGCGCGACGCCGACCAAGCCCGGCTCGTGCACGCTGCCCATGCTGGGGATCGATGCGGCAATTGTGAACGAGCAGGGGGAGGAGATCGGCGCGAACAAGGGCGGACTGTTTGTGATCCGCAAACCGTGGCCCGGCATGCTTCGCGGCGTGTACGGCAACCGCGAGCGGTTCGTGAGCAACTACTGGGCCCGCGTGAAGGACCCAAAGACGGGCCGCCCGTACTACTTCTCGGCGGATGGCGCGCGGCGCGATGACGATGGATACTTCTGGATCCAGGGTCGCATCGATGATGTGATCAAGGTGTCGGGCCACCTGCTGGGCACGATGGAGGTCGAGAGCGCGCTGGTCTCCCATCCGGGCGTGGCGGAGGCCGCGGTGGTGGGTGTGCCGCACGACATCAAGGGCAACGCCATCGTCGCGTTCGTCACGCTCAAGCCCGCGTGGCTGAGGGCCAACAGCCGTCAGCCGGATGATGCGCTGAAGAAGGAACTGGGCGCGCACGTGGCGAAGGAAGTGGGGGCGCTGGCGCGGCCGGAGCAGGTGCGCTTCGCCGAGGGTTTGCCCAAGACGCGTTCGGGCAAGATCATGCGGCGATTGCTGCGGGATGTCGCCGCGGGCGTGGAGAAGATCACGCAGGACACAACGACATTGGAGGACTTTTCGGTCGTCGCGAAACTCCGCGAGGATGACGAGTAGGCGCGGCGTTCTGCCGCGCCGCCGCGATTCCCCGGTACAACTCGTCGGGGCCTACGATCAGGCTCCGATCAGGCATCAACCAGCAGGAACCCCAGCCATGACCACCCGAAACGCTGTGCTCTCGCTCCTGGCCGCCGCGGCCATCATGTTCCCCGCCACGTTTGTTTCGGCACAGGGCACGGGCACGCAGCCCGAACCGGCCAAGCAACCCGAGGGCGACAAGCCCAAGTCCGATGAGAAGACCGAAGACAAACCCAAAGAGGAGGCCAAACTCGTGTATGTGAAGATGAAGACGTCGATGGGCGACATCGTCCTCGAACTCAACCACGAAAAGGCCCCGATCACGGTCAAGAACTTCATGAACTACGTGGACAAGAAGTTCTATGACGGCACGATCTTCCACCGGGTGATCGACGGGTTTATGGTCCAGGGTGGTGGATTCACCGAGGACCTGAAGCAGAAGGACACCGAGAAGCCGATCAAGAACGAGTGGCGCAACGGCCTGAAGAACCGGCGCGGCACCATCGCCATGGCCCGCA
The DNA here is from genome assembly GCA_019636495.1 of Phycisphaeraceae bacterium. Lineage (GTDB taxonomy): Bacteria > Planctomycetota > Phycisphaerae > Phycisphaerales > UBA1924 > JAHBXL01. The sequence goes on from JAHBXL010000001.1 coordinate 418,529, forward strand.
CCAACGATCCCGATTCGGCCACCGCCCAGTTCTTCATCAATGTCGTCGACAATGCCCGGCTTGATGAGCCGGTCTCGGGCGGCGCGGCGTATGCCGTGTTCGGCCGCGTTGTCTCGGGCATGGACACGGTCGACAAGATCAAGGGCGTGCAGACTTCGACCAAACTGTTCGCCAACCGGCAGCAGATGGGCGATGCCCCCGTCAAGAACGTCGTGATCGAGGCGGTCACACGTATGACGGAGGAAGAGGGCAAGAAGGCCGCCGAGACCAAGCCCGAGCCCGCCAAGAAGGAGTGATCGCGGCGGCGGACGGGCCGCGATTCGAATATCTCTTCAATCATTCAAGGACCCGGGCCGCGCGCCCGGGTCCGTTTGTTTTCACTTGCCGATGCCCAGGAACGGCAGGACGATCGAGAGCGCGATCAGCAGGATGATGATCCACTCCAGCAGATCGGCCCGCACGCCCGCCTGGTGGTCGCTCAGTTTCTCGTAGATGCTCTCGAGCGTCCGCAACTTGCGGCCGATCGTCTCGTCGCGTTCCGGGAGGTGAAAGCGCGTCGCGGCCATGCGGTACAGCCGCGCCAGGTACTGGTCGCCGATCAGTTTCAGCGCGTTGTTCACGTTCTCGAACAGCAGCGCGCTGTCCACCTGCAGCCGGCCGATGCGGGTCAGCACGCCCGCCCGCGGCGGCAGGATCCACCATCGCCGCCGACCTTCCTGCTCGGTCAGCGTTCGATACGCCTCCTCGAGTTGCGCATCGAGCCGGTCGTCGAGAATGCGCATCTCCAGCAGTTCGACGTTGGCGAACTCCAGCACCGTCACCGCCTCGTCGGCATCGGGGTCGAGCACCATCGCCGCGTTCCAGTCAACCAGCATCGCGTCGCCCCGGCCGTAGGACACGCGGCAGGCCAGCGCATCGCGCTGCTCGTCGTCGGACATCTCCCGTCGCTCGCAGCGCAGCACCTGGGCGACGAGCGCGGGATTGTCGGCCAGGAGCGCGGCGGGCGCGCGGCCATCGGCCAGCGCGCCGACATGGAACACCGCGTAGTCCTCGGTTGTCGGGTCCATTCGCGGCTGGCGGGCCGCGCCGCCGAGCAGCGCGAGCAGGGCCTCGGCCTGCCTCCGCGCCTCGTCCCGCACCGCCGCGCTGTCGAAGACGGCCTCGGCCAGGTCCAGCAGACCCGGCGCGGGGCCGACCAGATCGATGCGGAACCGCACCGAGACGGCGCCAAAATCGAACACGACCATCTCAACTGCCGGCTTCGTGCGGAAAGGTCCCAGTTCCAGCGCGGGGGCAGCGCGCGTGATCCGCAACGGCGGCGGGCTGTACTCAAAGTACGATGGGGCCTTGCGGGTGTGCCGCACGGCCACGCGCTCGGTCGCGCCGCTGATCAGCCGTTCCGCCTCGTCGAGGTCGATTCCGTGCGCGATGTCGAACGCGTGCAGCAGAATGCACCGCCCCGCGCCCGGAGGGATGTGCGGGGCGTGCCGTCTCCCTTGAAGATCGTGCTGACCTGCCGTGGATTGGCTCAAAGTGAGGTGCCTCCTGAGGCTTCCGGCCGGGGACTATACTCGCGCGGCCTGCCCGGTCGCCGCGGTGGGAACTCCCGCCCAGGGCGCCGGCCGCGCACACCATGAAGCAGCGCCTCGAACTCGACATCCTCCCACAGCCCGACGACACCACCTGCGGGCCGACGTGCCTGCACGCGGTGTACAAGTACTACAACGACCGTCTCCCTCTGGAGAAGGTCGTGCGCGAGGTCGAACGGCTCGAGCACGGCGGGACCTACGCCGCGTATCTCGCGCTGCATGCGCTCCAGCGCGGATACGACGCAACGCTCTACACCTGGAACCTACAGGTCTTCGACCCGACGTGGGCGGACCTCTCCACGCGCGACATGGCCGCGCGCCTCGAAGCACGCAGCAAACTCAAGTCCCACGCGCACCTCCGTCGGGCGCACCAGGCCTATCTCGACTTCCTCCGCGCCGGCGGCGAGGTCGCATTCGAAGACCTGACCACGCGGATGATCCGCAAGTTCCTCAACCGCGGCACGCCCATCATCTCGGGCCTGTCGTCCACTTACCTCTACCAGACCATGCGCGAGATGGGCCACGATCTCCGCGATGACGACATCCGCGGCGACCCGCAGGGGCACTTCGTCGTGCTCTGCGGATACGACAAGGAGGACCGCACGGTGCTCGTCGCCGACCCCATGCACCCCAACCCGGCGTTCCAGGGTCTGCAGTATGTCGTGGACATCGACCGGCTGGTGTGCTCGATCCTGCTGGGAATTCTGACGCACGATGCGGACATGCTGGTGATCGAAACGCGGACGGAAGAGGACGAGGACACCGACGTCGACAGCCGCGGCCGCGCCCGGGCCGGCAAGTCCAGGGGCAAGGGCGAGGCGTGACCAAGTGTCGATCCTGATCGTCGTCAACTCGCCGGACAAATGGCCGCTGCACGTACCCGGCGTCGAAGTGGTATCGGCCCGCGGCTATGTCTCCGAGGCGCGCTTCAGCGACCTGCGCGGCGTCAAGGTCTTCAACCTCTGCAAGTCGTACCGCTACCAGTCGCTGGGGTACTACGTTTCGCTTCTGGCCGAGGCGCGCGGGCACCGCCCCATGCCCAGCATCACGACCATCCAGGATCTCAAAAGCCCCGCCATGCTCCGGCTCGCGGCGGATGATCTCGAAGAGACCATCGAGGAGAGCCTCGGGCGCATCGGTTCCGATGAGTTCACACTTTCGGTGTACTTCGGACGCAACCTGGCGCGGAAACACGACCGCCTCGCGCTCAAACTCTTCAATCTCTTTCCCGCGCCGCTGCTTCGGGCCGAGTTCGTGCGCGAGAAGGCCTGGACCTTGCGCAGCATCGCGCCGATCCCCGTGGGCGACGTGCCGGCGGAGCACCGGCCGTTCCTGCTGGAAGTCGCGCAGGAGTACTTCGCGGGCCGCCGCCGCGCGGGGTCGGGTGTCGGGCGCGGCACCTCGCGATTCGACCTCGCCATTCTCCACAACCCGGAAGAGGACGCCAAGCCCTCCAACCAGGGCGCGCTCGAGAAGTTCATCCGCGCAGCGCGCGAGTTGGGCATCGAGGCGGACCTCATCACGCGGGACGACTACGCGCGCCTCGCCGAGTTCGACGGTCTGTTTATCCGCGAAACGACGAAAGTGAACCACCACACCTACCGCTTCTCGCGCCGGGCCGCGGCGGAGGGGCTGGTTGTCATCGATGACCCCGAGTCGATCGTGCGCTGCTCGAACAAGGTCTTCCTTGCCGAGATGCTCGAGCGGCACGACATCGGCCACCCGCGGACGTTCATCGCGCACAAGGACAACATCGAGGACATCCCGCTGTACGTGGGCTTTCCGTGCGTGCTCAAGCAGCCGGATTCGGCCTTCAGCCAGGGCGTGATGAAGGCGACAGATCCGGCGATGCTGGAGCAGCAGACACGCGAACTACTCGAAGGGTCGGACCTGGTGATCGCGCAGGAGTTCGTGCCCTCGGAGTTCGACTGGCGAGTCGGCGTGCTCGATGGCAAGGCGCTGTTCGTCTGCAAGTATCACATGGCCAGGGGGCACTGGCAGATCGTCACGACCACACGCTCGGGCGAGCGCGAGTTCGGCCGGGTCGAGGCCGTGCCGATCGACGAAGCGCCGCGAAGGGTGGTTTCCGCCGCGGTGCGGGCGGCGAGCCACATCGGCGACGGGTTGTACGGCGTGGATGTCAAGCAGGTCGATGGAAAGGTGTACGTGATCGAGGTCAACGACAACCCGAACATCGACTCGGGATACGAGGACAAGGTGCTGGGCAAGGACCTGTACCTGCGTGTGATGCAGGTGTTCCTGTCGCGCATGGAAGCGCGGCGCGAGGGCCGCCAGAGGGTTTGATGGAGATCGACCGTGCCGCTGCACCAGTTTGAGGCCTTCGGCGTCGAACTCGAGTACATGCTGGTTGACGCGCCGACGCTCGACGTCGCGCCCGTGGTCGATCGGATCATTTCCGCCCGCGTGGGAGAGCCGCTCAGCGAGGTCGAAGCCCTCCGCGGCGTTTCGTGGTCCAACGAACTCGTCGCCCACGTCATCGAGATCAAGACCACCGACCCGCGCGCCGATCTGACCGGAGCGGCGGAGGATTTCGCGGCCAATCTCGCCGAGGTCAACCGGCTGGCGGCCGCGCTCGACAGGCCCGCTCGCATTATGCCCGGCGCGATGCACCCATGGATGGACCCGCGGCGCGAGACCCGGCTCTGGCCGCACGAGTACCACGAGGTGTACGCGAACTTCCACCGGTTGTTCGATTGCTGCCGCCACGGCTGGGCCAACCTGCAGAGCGTGCACCTGAACCTGCCCTTTGACGGCGATGAGGAGTTCGCGCGGCTGCACGCGGCGGTGCGGCTGGTCTTGCCGCTGCTGCCCGCGCTGTGCGCGGCGAGCCCGGTGATGGAGGGCCGGCTGACGGGCATCGCGTGCAACCGGCTGGAGGTCTATCGCGCCAACCAGGCGGCCGTCCCCTCGCTCTCGGGCCGCGTGATCCCAGAGCCGGTATTCACACGCGCCGACTACCAGCGCGTGATCATGGATCCGATCGCGCGCGATGTGGCACGTCTCGACAACTCGGGCCTGATGAAGCCCGATTGGATGAACTCGCGCGGCGCGATCGCGCGGTTTGACCGCGGGTCGATCGAGATCCGCGTCATGGACGTGCAGGAATGCCCACACGCCGACCTGGCAATCGTCCGCGGCGTGATCGGCGTGCTGAAGTGGCTGGTGAGCGGTGAGCCCTGCCCGCTCGCCGCGCAGCAGCAGTGGGGGATCGACCCGCTGGTGCGCGTGCTGGATGCCTGCATCCGCGATGCGGGCGATGCAGTGATCGACGATGCCGAGTTCTTGCGGGCGCTTGGGTTCAAGGGGGCGTGCTGTCGCGCTGCGGAGTTGTGGGCACATCTCTTTGATCGCGCAGATGTCGCATATTGCAGCGATCCCTCGCTCTCGCCGCTGAAGTTCATCCTCGAACGCGGCACGCTCTCGCAGCGCATCGCGCAGGCCTTGGGGAACCGCCGCGGCGAGATTGCCCGAGGCGAACTTGCCCTCGTCTACTCGGATCTGTGCGCGTGCGTCGAGACCGGGAGGCTGCTGGGTGAAGTCGCGCACTGAAGCACTCATCATCACCTGCGAGCACGGGGGCAACCGCATCCCCCCGCGGTATCGGGCGCTGTTCGACCGTGGCCACGCCGCGCTGAACTCGCACCGCGGCTGGGACCCCGGCGCGCTGCAACTGGCCCGGCAACTGGCCGCGGCGTTCGATGCGCCCCTGCATTTCTCGACGGTCTCGCGCCTGCTTGTGGACCTGAACCGGTCGGAGAGGCACCCTCGGGTGTTCTCAAGATGTACCCGCGCGCTGCCCGAGTTGGAGCGGGAGCGGGTGCTGAAGGAGCACTACCGGCCCTACCGCGAAGCGGTCTTGCAGCGCATCGAAGGCCCAGTTTCGGGCAAAAATCGCGTCGTTCATGTTTCGGTGCACAGTTTCACGCCGGTGCTCAAGGGGGTGCGGCGGACGGCGGACATCGGGTTGCTCTATGACCCGCGCCGCCCGCGTGAGAAGGCGCTCGCGGCCGCCTGGCAGCACGCGATCCGCAGTGCTCAACCGGGTCTGAAAGTACGGCTGAACTACCCGTATCTGGGCACGTCCGATGGCCACACAACCAGCCTCCGAGGCCGATTTCAGGCGGATCTCTACGTCGGGATCGAAGTCGAAGTGAACCAGTCCCTGGTGCGTGCAGGGGGCGACCGATGGGCCGCGGTCCGTCGCGTTCTGGTGCAGTCGTTTGCGGTCGCGCTGGGTGCCGAGGGTGCGGCGGGGCGCGGCGGTCGGGCGGTCGGCCCCGACCGCAAACGGTCGTTGCGCCCGTAGAAAACCGTGGTTTTCCACATGGCGGGAGTTGAACATTGCCGCGAGATGGTGTACAAACACGCCCCGGTTGATGGAGCAACCGGCACACCAAGCCCTTTTTTCATGGAGAAGACGATGGCGAAGAAGACTGCCAAGCCCGCTGCCAAGAAGCCCGCGAAACTCACCCAGGCGAGCAAGCCCCGCAAGAAGAGCGAACTCTTCAACATCCTCGCCGAGCATTCGGACCTCTCCCGCAAGCAGATCGCGGGGGTGTTCGAGGCGCTCGGCAAGGTCATGGCTGTTGACCTCGCCAAGCCCACCAACGGCACCAACCGCGTGTTCGTGGTGCCCGGCATGATGAAGGTCCAGTCGATCTACAAGCCCGCCACCAAGGCGACGACCAAGCCCAACCCCTTCAACCCCGGCGAGATGATGACCGTCAAGGCCAAGCCGGCCCGCACCGTCATCAAGGTCCGCCCCCTCAAGGGCCTGAAGGACATGGTCTGATACTCCTCGTGGCCCCGCTCTCCAGAGCGGGGCTCTAGGCAGACTGAAATCACGCACCGCCGATGGTTGATCCATCGGCGGTGTTGTTTTTGTGCCGTCGTTCTCGGTTCACACGGCCGTATTCACCGCCGCGAGCAGACGCGGGGCCAGTTCGGCCAGCACGCGTTCGCGCGTGGGCATGTCCGCCGCGCCGAACGCTTCGCGCATGGTCGTGATGCGCTCTCGCAGTTCCTCGGGCGCATCGGTCACCGAAAAGTCGATGTTCGCGCCCACGCCGACGAGCACGCGCAGGCGGTCCCCCGCGCCCGCGGTCTCGGTCAACACACCGCAGACCTTCCGGCCATCGAGCAGCACATCGTTGGGCCACTTGGTTTGCAGGCGCGGTGCGTGCTCCGGCCCCGCCGCTGCACGCAGGGCCTCGGTCACCGCCGCGCCGATGCGCATCCCCAGCCCGTCGCTCATTTGGGCATAGGCCCGCGACGGCCGCAGCACAAACGTGCACCAGAGGCCGCCGCGAGGGCTCGACCACGCGCGGCCGAGCCGCCCCACTCCCGCAGTCTGTGTCGCGGCGACAATGACAAGGGGCTGCGAGTGCTCGGTCTCGGGCGAGCCCGCCTCGACCAGCCGCCGCGCGTGCAGGCTGGTCGAGTCGATCTCGTCAAAGTCGATTCGGCGCAATGGCTGGGCGACGGACATGCGATGTCGTTGGTGGGCCGGCACTCCGTGCCGGCATTCGTTTCAGGTCTGCAGCACGCCCGTCTTGAACTCGCGCGTGTAGTCCCAGTTCTCGGTCATCTGCAATGCCGCGATCAGTTCCTCGCGCGTGCGGTGCGGCTGGATGATCCGATCGAGCCAGCCGCGGGCTGCGCCGTGGCGGATGTCGGCCTGCTCGGTGTAACTCGCGTGGATCGCCGAGTAGATCGCTTTGTGGGCCTCTTCGTCGATGGTCTCGCCCTTGCGCTTGCGGCTCGCCTCCTCGATGGTCGTCAGCACGCCCGTCGCCTGGTTCGCGCCCATCACCGCGCACTTGCCGCTCGGCCAGGCGAGCGTGATGAACGGGTCGAACCCGCGGCCGCACATCGCGTAGTTCCCCGCGCCGTACGACCCCCCGACGATCACCACGATCTTGGGCACGATGCAGTTGCTCATCGCGTTGACCATCTTCGCCCCGGCGCGGATGATCCCGTGCTGCTCGCTCTCCTTGCCGACCATGAAGCCGGTGGTGTCGTGCAGGAAGATGAGTGGGATCTTCCGCTGGTTGCAGTCCATGATGAACCGTGCGGCCTTGTCCGCCGAGTCGTGATAGATCACGCCCGGCAACTGCACCGCCCCTGCGCCGGTGCGTGTGACCATCTTCTGGTTCGCCACGATGCCGCACGCGAGCCCTCCAATATTGGCGTAGCCGCACACGATCGACGGTCCGTAGTCGGCCTTGTACTCATCGAAGTCCGGCGCGAGCGTGCCGTTGTCGTTGCGAGAATCGACGATCGCGGCGATCAAGTCACGCACTTCGTATTGCGCGCCCGGCTTGTCGGTGAAGAAGTCGTAGTGCCTGTCACCGCCGTGATAGGACGATGCCGCGCGCGGGCGCTCGGGCGCGGCGGGTCCGTACTTGCCCATCAACTCCCGCAATCTTCGGATGCACGCCTCATCGTCCTTCTCCTTGAAGTCGATGGTGCCACTGATGGCCGCATGCATCGTCGCGCCGCCGAGTTCCTCATCCGTCACCACCTGGCCGATGGCCGCCTTGACGAGCGCGGGGCCCGCGAGATACAGCCCGCTGCCCTCGGTCATCAGCAGCGTGTCGCACAGCACCGGCAGGTATCCGCCGCCCGCCACACAGTACCCCATGATCGCCGCGATCTGCGGGATGCCCTCCGCGCTGATCACCGCGTTGTTGCGGAAGATTCGCCCGAAGTCGTCGGTGTCCGGAAACACATCTTCCTGCAGCGGCAGGAAGACGCCCGCCGAATCGACCAGGTAGATCAGCGGCAGTCGCGCCATCTGCGCGATCATCTGCGCCCGGATGATCTTCTTGCAGGTCATCGGGAAGAACGCCCCGGCCTTCACCGTCGCATCGTTCGCGATGATCATGCACTGCCGGCCCTGTACACGGCCGACACCCGTGACAACTCCCGCCGCGGGCGCACCACCGTGCTCCTCATACATCCCCCATGCGGCCCATAGGCCGAGTTCGGTGAAGCCCGGCTCCTGGTGGGCCGGCACTCCGTGCCGGCCGAGATCTTGGTGGCCCCGCTCTCCAGACCGGGGTGCGGATGCTTCCTGGTGGCCCCGCTCTCCAGAGCGGGGTTCCTGGTGGGCCGGCACTCCGTGCCGGGCGGGCGCAGGCTCCCGATCCACCAACCGCTCAATCCGCTCCCGCGCTGTCAGCCGGCCCTTCTCGTGCTGCCGCTCAATGGCCTTCGCCCCGCCGCCCTGGCGGATCTTCGCCTCCAGTTTCATGTACAGGTCGGTCAGTTCGCGCAGGCCCAATGGCGCAGCCGCGGCGGGCTTGGAGGCTGGTGCTGGCGGTTCAGTGGACATGCAACCTCCATTGGGGCCGAACGGCTCGTTCAACGGCGGCTCAAGCGTAGTCGTGACGTGGGTGAATCATCGCGCGTGTGTGCCGCCTCGCGGCATCAGCACCGTCTTCAACGCACCGGCGAGCCAGACGCGGCGCTGGTCGGTCAGGACCGATCCGAACTTGACCGTCTTCTCCTCGCCCTCGATGGCGATGAGTTTCTGGCGCTTGCCGTTGGTCTCGACGCTGGATTCGGCGAACTTCACCGCCTTCACGCGTGATGCATCGAAACGCCGCCGCCAGCCGATCGGCCCGATGCCCGTGAACACCGCGCCATCAGGCCCGCGCAGCCGCACCTCGACTCTGCCTAGCAACGCGACCAACGCCGCGCAAAGCACGCCCAGCCCGATCGTGACAAAGGGGATCAGGAACACGCACAGGAACAGGGTCATGCCCAGCGGCATGCCGCTGCCGATGCTGTTGTTTGATCCTCCCGAACCGTTGTTCGCGGCGGGGGCTGGGAACCACGAGGGGATCGGCCCGACGAAGTTGGTCCATAGGCCCGCGATCGCGATCAACACGAACACGCTTACTATGCTGATCCAGAACGCCGCGAAGAAGAGCAGCGGCCCGGCCGTCGTCAGCGATCGCGCTGAGGCCACCAGCACCACCTGCCCGCCCAAATCGTCGATGCGGCAGCCTTTGGGAGGCTCCGCGTTGGCCGCTTCGATCGCCGCGGCTTCCTCCAGCGGCGTGGCCAGGTCCATCAGCCGCGACAGTTTTCCGCACCCGCGGCAGAGCGCAACGCCCTCGGCGACGTTGATGTCGGCGATCGGAATGTCCTGCCCGCACGGGCACGCGATGCTCATCAGCGCATGGTAATCAAGAGCGGCCACGAGTTCAGCGAGTGTGTGTCGTCTTGATCTCCACGACCCGGGCCCACTCGTCGCTGCCTCGGTCGATCTCGAAGTCGATCGCCGACGTGCTGAGCCCATCGCCATGGTCGGTGATGACCATTCGGTGGCGGATGGGCCCGTCCATTCCCTCATGCGTCTCCTCGCCATAGAGCGTGAAGGTCCGCGTGGCTTCGTCGAACTGGCCGAACGCGGTCACGAAGTACGTTCCCAGCGTGTCGAGGCCGATCCAGAAGTACTCGTTCTTTCGTGTGTCGTACCCGAAGATATTCATCGATTCGGTGGACATCTCCTCGCCGGGTGCGGGGCGCGACCGCGTGATGACGAAGCGTTTGCCCAGGCTCCACTCGCCCTCGCCCAGGGCGCGGGCCGTCAGTTCCGGGATGCCGTGGCCCATGGTCATCTTCACCGCCGACTCGGACTTGCCCAGCATGAACGCGAGCCGGTCGTGGGTCACCGAGCGTGCCCCGTGCGCTTCCATCATTTCCGCGATCTGCTTCTTGCTCATCTTCGAGAAGTCGGGCATCTCCGCCGGCGGGGTCGCTGGCTTCTCGGGCTGTTGGAGCGCCAGCGTGCTCGCGGCCCCGAGGCCGAAGAGCGAAAGGCCACCGACAACGACGAGCGTGGAGGGGAGAAGTCTCATGCAGAACTCCTTGGCGAATGGATGGCGAAATGGTCGGAAAGCGTGATCTTTCACCGGGTTGCCCTCGGTGTCGATGCAACCCACGAATCGGGCCAGACTTCCGAACTTTTCCACAACTTTTCACCGTTCACGATCCGAACATTGACAACTGTTCGGTACTTGGTAAACTCCTGCTCAGTCGGGCCCGCGACCTGTGCCGCCCCCGACCCGGACCGAGCCCCTTCATGGAGGTCGGGGCCCCGGATGAGCACGGGGACCCGGAGCGCCTGGCCCGCCCCTTCATGGGCAGCGGAGACCAGCCACGCCCGGCAGCAGAAAGGAGGGCCCACATGGCCCGCGCTTCTTCGTCCAATCACACCGCTGTTGAAGTCGAGTCCAAGCCCGCCAAGGCCACGCCGGCCGCGGTGGCCCAGCCGCCGGCCATCTCCAAGGAGAAGGCCAAGGCGCTGGACATGGCCGTCGGGCAGATCGAGAAGACCTTCGGCAAGGGCTCGATCATGAAACTCGATGAGCACGCCTATGCCAACATTCCGGGCATCTCGACGGGCGCGATCTCGCTCGACCTGGCCCTGGGCGGCAAGGGCATCCCGCGCGGCCGAATCGTCGAGATCTTCGGCCCTGAGTCTTCCGGCAAGACCACCCTCGCCCTCACCGTCGCCGCGCAGGCGCAGAAGGCCGGCGGCGTCGCGGCGTTCATCGACGCCGAGCACGCGCTCGACCCCACCTGGGCCCGCCGCCTGGGGGTGAACATCGACGACATGCTGGTCTCGCAGCCCGACACGGGCGAGCAGGCGCTGGAGATCTGCGAGTTGCTGGTGCGCTCCAACGCGGTTGACGTGATCGTCGTCGACTCGGTCGCCGCGCTCATTCCGCGGGCCGAGATCGAGGGCGAGATGGGCGACGCGGTGGTCGGTCTTCAGGCGCGGCTCATGTCGCAGGCCATGCGCAAACTCACCGGTGTCATCGCCCGCAGCAACTGCACGGTCATCTTCATCAACCAGTTGCGCGAGAAGATCGGCGTGATGTTCGGCAGCCCCGAGACCACGCCCGGCGGCCGCGCGCTCAAGTTCTACGCCTCGGTCCGCATCGACATCCGCCGTATCAGTTCCATCAAGGAAGGGGACATCGCCGTCGGCAACCGCGTCCGCGCCCGCGTGGTCAAGAACAAGGTCGCCCCGCCCTTCCGCGAGTCCGAGTTCGACATCATGTTCAACGAAGGCATCTCGACCTCGGGCGATCTGCTCGACATGGCCGTCGATGCCAAGGTCATCGACAAGAGCGGCGCGTGGTTCAACTACGGCGAGGTCCGCATCGGCCAGGGCCGCGAGAACGCCAAGCGATTCCTGAAGGAGAACCCGGAACTGTTCGACGAGGTCCGCCGCGGCGTGCTCGCCGCCAAGGCCAGCAACCCGCCCGCCGCCGTACCCGTGGGCGGCGATGAGGACGAGGGCGACCCCGGCGACGAGTAAGCCGCGCGACAGCAACTCACTGACAACTCATCAGGCCGCGGGCGCTGCACCCGCGGCCTTTTTCTGCGCAGATTTCAGCGCGGCGACAAACTCCGCAACCGCCGCCGCGCACACCGGGATGAACCGGTCATCGGTCCACAGGTTGTTGTGCGATGCGCCCTCGACCTCCACAATCCGACCGGCCGGCGCGGCCGCGGCGATGGCACGGCCGTCCTCGATCGGGCAGACCTCGTCATCGGTCCCATGAAGCACGAGAAGGGGCACGGGCATATTCGCGGCGTGCACGGCGCGGTCAAAGCCGCCCGCGGCCGGGCTCGCCACCCACGAAACCCCGTACCCCTGTCGCGAGCCGACCAAGGCCATCACGATCGGCAGATTCCATCGCCACGGCAGGCCGAGCATCCGCAGCACGCGCTGCGCAGGCAGCCGCGGGACGCGGTAGGGGGCCTCGGCGATCACGCCGACGACCCCGAGCCTTGCCGCGTCCCTCGCCGCGACGACGATCGATACGCCCGCGCCCAGCGACGAGCCGTACAGCACCACCGGTTCGGCCGGGCCGAGGCGTTCGAGCAGCGCAACCAGGTCGTCGCACTCACGCGTGCCCAGCGTGCAGGTGCCCGGCGCATCGCCGTGGCCCGGCAGGTCCCACATGACCACCCGCGCGCAGCACGCCAGCAACGCGGGCAGGCGGGAGAGCGCGATGACGCGCGAGTCGCCCCAGCCGTGCGTCAGGACCGCGGTTGGGCCATCGGCCCGCGCGCCGCGGATGTCCCACACCGGCAGGTCGCGCCCGCGCGATGCGAAAGACCACGACGAATACTCGACGCGCCCCCACGGCACACGCACCTCCGGCGGCTCGCCGGGAACGCCCCGCGCCACCGCCCACGAGTATGTCCGGCGCGGCGGACGCGTGAGCGTCCGAAGCGTGAAGGCGATCACCGCGGCGGCGAACACGCCCAGCCCGCACGCCAGCAGCATGAGCAATCCGATCACGTCCATGAGCGCGTCTTGGTGATGGCGTGATGTGCGTTCAACCCGTGAACAGGTTGCGCAGGTCGTTGAAGGTGACGATCACGAACACCGATGCCAGCAGCGCCAGGCCCGCCAGCGCGGCGACGTTCTGCACCATCGGCGAGACCGGCCTGCCCGTCGCCTGCTCCCAGATCAGAAACACCATGTGCCCGCCGTCGGCGATCGGTATCGGCAGGAAGTTGATCACCGCGAGGTTCACGCTGATCAGCGCCATGAAGAACAGCAGCCACACGATGCCCCGCCCGGCAAGCAGCGTGCCCACGTGCGCGATCCCCACCGGGCCCTTCAGGTGCGTGACCTTCACCGTTCCCTGAAACAGGCGCGCGAACGTCAGATACGTCGTCAGCATCACGCTGTGCGTCTCGCGAAGGCCCATGCCCACCGCCGCCAGCGGCCCCGCCGCCTGCAACAGGCCCTCGGCCGGCACGAAATCCGCCTCCGAAATGGGACTCCGCCACTCGCGCCCGCGCAGCCAGCGCAACTCGTCGGTGTGCAGTGTCCACGCGACCCGCTCCACCAGCGGCTCGGTGCCCGTCGCCGCGCCCGCCGGTCGCGGCAGTTCCACCAGCAGTTCGACGCGTGCCTCTTCCGCCGCGGGCGAACTCGCGGCGAATGTCCCCAGCGCGGCGGCAAGTTCGTACAGCGATGTCACCGGCTGTCCCTCGACTCCGACAATGCGAGACCCCGGCAGCAGGTTCAGCATCGCCCCGCTGGGCGCGCTCCCGCCGTCGCTCCGGGGCGCGGTCGGCCAGCCGGCAATCCATGACGCCACTCCCGCCGAGTCGCGCGGAGTGAATCCCACTTGCCCCTCGCGGCTCACCGGCACTTCGCCAAGGTCCACCTCGTCCCACCCGCCACCGGTGCGCGGCCGCATCACCACCGCCCGGATGCTCTTGCCGCGTGCAGCGCGGATCGCCGCGACGCCATCGGCCATGCTCGGCCACTCCATCCATCCCAGCATCGCGAACACGTCGCCGCGTTGCAGGCCGGCGGCCTCGCCGCGCTCGTTTGTTGCGGCGACGCGCAGCACCGGCGTCAGCCCCAGCAGGTGATCGATGGCCCAGTTCGCGCCCTCCTCGACGCGGAACGCGGTCGTCTGCATCGCTGGGGTCGGGGTCAGCCGCGTCTCGACCTCGCGGCCATCGGCCGCGCGGAACACGGCCCGCATCGGTCTGCCGTCCGACTTCGCCGCCGACTGCGACAGATCGTGCGCCGTGGTGACCTCGCGCCCCTCGATGCGCACCAGCGTCATTCCCGGCTCGAGTTCTGGAACGCCGATCGCCTCACGGAAGGTCTCCCATTGCCTGCGTGCCGCGGGAGTGCGGGCCTCCGGCAGGCGCGCCGACATCGCCGGGCCGACGCCGATCATCTGCAGGCGCGTCCCCTCGTCCACGCGCGGCACGACCTCGAACCGCAGCGGCGTCTGCACTCCCGGCCGATCGATCTCCAGCGAGACCGATGAGCCCCGCCGAGCCATCGCCGTCGCCGTGATCAGGTCCTCGAACTTCCCGGGCGCCTCGCCGTTGATCGCCAGTATCCGGTCCCCCGCGCGAAGGCCCGGCTCGCTCACTCCCGCCGAATCTCCGTTCACCGGCACCGCCATCGCGGCAGGGGAGTTGGGCGCGACCAGGCCGACCATCGGCGGCGTCACCTTAAGCCCGATCATGAAGACCACGATGAACAACGCCGCGGCGAGAATCACGTTCATCACCACGCCCGCGGAGATGATCACCATCCGCTTCCACACCACGCAGTTCTGGAACGAGTCGGGCGCATCGCTAGTGGCCGCGGGGTTGGCATCGTCCTGTCCGAGCATCTTCACATAGCCGCCAAAGGGCAGGGCGTTGAAGCGGTACTCCGTCGGACTGATGCCCGAATCCTCGCCGCGCTCGGCCAGGCGGAGGTACTCGTCCTCGCTGCTGCCCCTCCGTATCCCCAGCCCCTTGCGGAACGAGACCAGCGACGGCCCGAAGCCGACGGCGAACGCCAGCACCCGGACACCGGCCCAACGGGCCGCGAGAAAGTGCCCCAGTTCGTGTACGACAATGATCAGCGTGAAGCCGATGATGACCAGCACGAGGTCGGGCAGCGATGTGAAGAACGAAATGAGCGAGGACATGCGCGGGATCCTATGGGGGCCGTGGATGGCGGGGTGGGGGGGCGGGGGGGCGATGCGTGCGCGGCGGCCGGTGGTTTGATCGGTCGTTGCCCGCCGGGCGTGCAACAATCGACACATGAGCAAGTCTTCGGCATCGTGGCGCAGCAGCGACCGCATCCCCGTCGCCGTCGTCGGCCCGACGGGATATACCGGTCTGGAACTGATCGAGATCCTCGGCCGGCACCCGACCATCCGGATCGACTACCTCGCCTCCGCCCGCGTGCCGACGCCGCGAATCGACCAGGAGTTCCCGCGTCTGGCCCATCGCCTCGCGGGCCACCCGACAGGCGAGTGCGAGCCGATCGACGCGGCAAAGATCGCAGTGCGCTGCCGCCTCGTGTTCCTCTGCCTCCCCCACGAGGCCGCGATGGAGCACACGCCCGCACTGCTGGCACGCGGTGTCAAGGTCGTGGATCTCTCCGCGGCCTACCGGCTCCGAGATTCGGCGACCTATGAGCGGGCCTATGGCCACACACACACCGACGCCGCGGGCCTGCCCAGGTCCGTGTACGGGCTCACCGAGTGGTTCCGTGACGAGGTCCGCGGGTGCGATTTGTGCGCCAACCCCGGCTGCTACCCGACGGCCGCGGCGATCGCGCTCCTCCCTTTGCTCCGCGCAGGGCTGATCGATCCATCATCGATCATCATCAACGCGGCCTCGGGCGTGAGTGGCGCGGGCCGCGCCCCCAAGCCCAACCTGCACTATCCCGAGGCCAACGAGAACTTCTCGGCCTACGGCATTGGTGTGCACCGTCACCAGCCGGAGATCGCCCAGACCCTGCGGCTCAAGGGCGGCGACTTCGGCGCCGCGCTCGGCGGCGAGCCGCTCTTTGTGCCGCACCTGCTGCCGCTGGAGCGGGGCATCCTCGAGACCATCTACGCCGCCCCCGCGACGGCGGGACTGGACACCCTGGCGGTGCAGTCCTGCCTGAAGGCCGCGTACGAGCGCGAGCCATTTGTCGTTGTGCGCGATGATGCGCCGACGCTGCGCGATGTGCAGCGCACCAACATGCTGCACGTCAACGGTCGCGTCGTGAACGGCCGCGTGGTCCTGGTCGCGGCGGAGGACAACCTCGTCAAGGGCGCATCGGGTCAGGCCGTGCAGAACGCCAACTTGATGCTCGGCCTCGATGAGACGTGCGGGTTGCTTTGAGCGCGATGACTCAGGACCGTGCTGCGAGGAACACCAGCACCATCGCGTCGTAGATAGCGTGAGCGCCGACAACCACGCCGAACCCCCGCAGCACGTACACGTTCCCGAGGTACGCGCCGGCGATGGTGATGAACACCAGCCGGTGGATGTCCGGTGCGCCCGAGGCCAAGCGCGGGTCGTGGTACAGCGCAAACGCCACCGCCGTGCCCAGCACGGCGACGGTGCAGGCGATCCAGTTCTTGGCGCCCAGCAGGTCGCGAACAACCATGTGCACCAGCGCGATGCCCACGAGTCGGAAGAGCATTTCCTCGTACAGCCCTGCGCCGATCGAGATCGTCAGCCGCGCCTGCCACGACTCGGCCATCAGCCCGCCGTGCACCGCCCCCTGCGCCGATGCGAGCGCGACCTCGGGCCCGATGCCCGCCATCGCGCTCATGCGGCTATAGAGCGCCGACAGCACCAGCAGGGGCAGTGCCCACGCGATCGACTCGGCGAGCATGCCCAGCAGCGTCGCGCTGCGAACACGCCACGGGTCGCGCGTCATCACGTGCCACACCAGCAGCACGGTCACGAGCGCGACCCCCGGCACGAACAGGCCGACAACGCCCAGCGCCTGGAAGAAGTCGCCGAAGAGTTTCTGCGCCTCGATCGTCTTGCGCGTGCCGGCCTCGGGATTGGTCAGGTACACCGCCGACCCGAGTTCATACAGCAGCACCAGCGGCAGCAGGAACACCAGCACCGGCAGCGGACGCGTCGATGCCCACCAGTAACTGTCGAGTTTGTCGTACGTCGAGGGCGCGCGGTCACCCTGCCTCGGCTCCTCGCGCCGGTTGCTCCCGCCCTGGTCTTTCGCGTGTGCTCTCGCCACCGTCGTTGAGCGTAGCGGGCCGCCGCGTCCGCTGCGCTCGCCGGTCCGACTCGCCCCAAAGCACAACGGCCCGCGCTCCATCCGGGCGCGGGCCGTCTTCGGTCGTTGCTGGTCTTCGCTCGCGCCGGCAGGGTGCCGGCCGACGATCACTTCTTCGCCGCGGCGCGTTCGCGCAGACGCTTGTTCAGGCGGCTCTTGCGGCGGGCGGCCTGGTTCTTGTGGATCACACCCTTGGCCGCGGTGCGGTCGATCAGTTTCTGCAGGCCCTGGAACGAAGTCTTGGCCTCGGCCACCTGGCCGTGCGTCAACTTGTTCAGGAAATCGCGGATTGCATCCCGCATGGCGCGGAGGCGCCAGCGGTTGCGGGCGCGACGCTTGGCGTTCTGACGGATGCGTTTCTTGGCCGAGAGCGAGTGAGCCATATGAACCTTCGGGTCCTGTTTGGAAAGGGGAATCGACCTGCGAGGGCAAGTATTGGCCGCCCGGGCCTGCCGATCAAGGCGGGCGCGCTCCGCCGGCAACATCCTCCCGCCGCAAGCCCGGCGGTGCCCTCAAGAACTCGCTTCACCACCGGCGAGCGCCGCGTCCGAACCCGCCCATTTTCCAACCTTCCCTTGCCGCCCGAACACCGCACCCCTACCATGCGGGCCCTGAGCGGGCGTAGCTCAATTGGATAGAGCACCTGACTACGGATCAGGAGGTTGAAGGTTCGAGTCCTTCCGCCCGTGTTGCTTCGCCTTGGGAACAGGGGTCGTTCGGGGATCTGTAAAACCGGCCCATTCAGTTGCCGCGGCCATCCGCCGCCGCGGCTACGCCACGTCCCCGGTCCACTGTTCCAGCGATTCCTTGATCGCCGCGGCCTCGCCCACGCCGCGTCCGGTGTGCAACGCCGTTTCGAACGCCTCAGTGCCGAGCGCCTCGCGCACCTCGGCCACGGCCCTCTCGTGATCGGCCTTGTCCTCGATGGCGATCGCCGCGCCGGTGCGGTCGCGCATCGCCGCGGCCGCGCCGTACAGCCGCGCAGCGCGCCTGGGATACCCCGAGGCCATCGCCAGCCCGGCGAACCCCTCGACGAGCAGCGCGACATCACCCGGGCTCCCGTACTCGCGGAACAGTTTCAGACTCTCGGTGTAGCGTTCGCGCGCTGCGCCGAGGTCCTTGCGGCGCATCGCGGCGTTGCCGAGGTTGCACAGCACGCCCGCGGTGTAGAGCCTGTCGCCCGCCGCACGGAAGACCGTCAGGCACTCCTGCCAGTGCTTCTCCGCGTCCTCGACTTTGCCCTGCGTGAGCGCGAGCACGCCCATGTTCAGCAGCACGCCCGCGATGCCGCGCTTGTTGTTCAGTTCGCGCTGGATCCCGAGGCCTTCGTCGTAGAGTTTCATCGCCGCGGCGAGGTCTCCCTTGGCCTGCATCACCAGGCCGAGGATGTTCAGCGTGCCGGCAAGGCCGACCTTGTCTCCCAGGGCGCGCCGGACCTCGATCGACTTGCCGAGATACTCCGCGGCGACATCGAGGTCGCCCTGCATCTTGGCCAGCCAGCCGGCCGCGTGCAGAACGGTTGCGCGGTCGCGCGTGGGCGCGGCGGCGGTGTCGGCCTCCAGCGCGCCGAGCATGTGCGAGCGCCCCTCGGACAAGTGTCCGCGCGACCACCAGTAACGGAACAGTGCAGCGCCCAGCCGCAGAGCCTTGGCTCCGTCTCCGCCCTCGGCCGTGCACCACTCGCTGGCCGCGCGCATGTTGTCGTGCTCCGACTCCAGACGGTGGATCCACACACCCTGCTCAGCCCCGCGCAGGTGCTTGTCGCATTCCACCGCGAAGTCGAGGTAGTAATCCAGGTGCGCGGCCCGCAGCGCCGGGCCTTCGCCGGTCTCCAGCAGTTTGTCCCGGCTGTACTGCCGGACCGTCTCGAGCATGCGGTAGCGTGCCGCATCGGTCGCCGCGGCGTCGTGCTCGTGCTCGAACACCGCCAGCGACTTGTCGACCAGGTGCGTCAGCAGGTCCACGACCTCGAACTCGTCGATCCCTTCGCCCGAGCAGACGCGCTCGGCCGCTTCCAACCGCCACCCGCCCGCGAACACCGACAGACGGCGCAGCAGCGTCTTCTCCTGATCGCTGAGCAGGCCGTAACTCCAGTCGATCAGGGCACGCAGCGTCTGCTGACGCGGCAGGGCCGTGCGGCTCCCGCCCGTCAGCAGGCGGAACGCCTCGCCCAGACGCTGGGCAATCTGATCCGGCGTCATCGCCTTGAACCGCGCGGCCACGAGTTCGATGGCCAGCGGGATGCCGTCCAGCCGGTGGCAAATGCGCGCGACCGCGCCCGCGTTCGCATCGTTCAGCGCGAACTGCGGCGCGACCGCCTTCACGCGCTCCAGCAGCAACTGCACCGCGCCAAAGGGCTCCAGGTCCGCCGAGCAGCGCACGTGCCTGGGGTCCGGCGTTGCCAGCGAAGGCACTCGGAACGTGTGCTCGCCCGCGATTCCCAGAGCCTCGCGGCTGGTCGCCAGCACGCGCGCATTCGGGCACCCGCGGAGGATCGCCTCGGCCAGCCGCGCTGCCGACTCCAGAACGTGCTCGCAGTTGTCCAGAACGACCAGGCACATCCGCTGGCCGATCGCCGCCAGAAGCAGTTCGAGCAGCGGCCTGCCGCCCTCTTCCCGCACGCCCATCGCCTCCGCGCAGGCCTGGACCACCAGCGACGAATCGGTCAGCGGCGCGAGTTCCACCAGCCACGCGCCGCCATCGAGTTGCGCTGCGGCGGCACGGGCTGATTCGATCGCCAGACGCGTCTTCCCGCACCCGCCCGCCCCGGCGAGCGTCACCAGCCCCGGCTCGGCCAGCATCTGGCCCACCTGCCCCAGTTCGCGGTCTCGCCCGACAAAACTCGTGACCTGCCGCGGCAGGTTGCCCGCGACGGCCTGCGCTTCGGCCGCGGGTTTGAGGATCGTGGTGCGCACCCGTGTCGGCAGCGGCGTCTGCGCGCTGGCCAGCAGCCCGGCCAGTTCCAGCCGCGCCTCGCCCGCATCCTTCAGACGGTCGTCGAGGCTCTTCTTCAGGCATCGACGGATCAGTTCATCGAGCCGCGCGGGCGTGCCATCGGGCATGCTCGACCAGTCCGGGTCCAACATCAGCGTCGCGGCGATGGCGTCGGTCGCGGTGGGTCCGCTGTACGTTCTGCGGCCGGTGAGGCATTCGTACAGAATGCACCCGAATGCCCAGATGTCGCACCGCCGGTCGACCGGCTGCCCGCGCGCCTGCTCGGGGCTCATGTAGCCGGGCGTGCCCATGATCGCCCCCGCCTCGGTGCGGAGCGAGATCGACAGATCCGGCCCCTGGGGCGCGCCGCCCGCGGGGGCCTGCTTGGCCAGGCCGAAGTCGAGGATCTTCAGCACGCCCTCGCTGGTGAACTTGATGTTGGCGGGCTTGAGGTCGCGGTGGATGATGCCGCGCTGGTGCGCGGCCTCCAGAGCCTGTGCGATCTGCACGCCCACCCGGCACGACTCCTCCCACCCAAGTTGACCCTGCTTGAGTTTGTCCGACAGCGTCAGACCCTCGACCAGTTCGAGCACCAGGTACGTCGCGCCCTGGTGCTCCTCGAGGCCGTAGATCGCCGCGATATTCGGGTGGTTGAGCGAGGCGAGCGTCCGCGCCTCACGCTGAAATCGGGCCATCGACTCAGCGTCAGCGGCGAACGACTCGGTGATGCCCTTGAGCGCGACTCGACGATCCAGCCGCGGATCGCGTGCCAGGTATACCACGCCCATCCCGCCGCGTCCGAGTTCGGCCTCGACCTCGTACGGCCCGATGCGGAAGCCCGGCGCGCGGGCCGACATCATCGTGGGCTGGTCGTCTCCTGCCCCGGCCGCGGGCGATGCAACCGGATGACGGGCCGCGGTCGGCGCATCCTCCCCGGCCGTGCCCGATGGAGCCGCGCGAGGGGGGGGTGGCGCCGTCGGCACATCGTCGCCCGCCGCCTGCCCGCCCGCGCCCGACAGCCCGCCGGGCATCGCCGTCGGCGTGTCATCGGGCGAGGATGGGGGGACAGGGGGATTGGTCATGCTCGAATGTTCATGCCGCGGCGCAGCGAGCGCCGCCCGCAGAGCCTCAGCGCATCGCGCGCAGGTGCTCAATGTACCACGCGTGCGATCTTGCGCCCATCCGGTAGCACGACAGTTCAAATTTCTCGTTGGGCGAGTGCACCCGGTCATCATCGAGCCCGAAGCCCATGAAGACCGTCTCGAGGCCGCAGATGGCCTTGAGTTGCCCGGCCACGGGGATCGAACCGCCGCTCTTGATGAGCGCTGGCGCGCGGCCGCACGCCTTCTCCACCGCCGCGGAGGCGGCACGCAGCAGCGGCGAATCGGTCTGCACGGTCGCGGGGTCGCCGCCGGAATGCAGATGGAACTCCCAGCGGCAGCCTGGCGGCGTGCGCTCGCGGCACCAGTCAAAGAACGCGTCGGCGATCTTCTGCGGCTCCTGGTCGGCGACAAGACGGAAACTGACCTTCGCCGCGGCCCACGCGGGAATGACCGTCTTGGCGCCCGCGCCGGTGTAGCCTCCGAAAATGCCGTTGATCTCGGCGGTCGGCCGGGCCCACTCGCGCTCCAGCGACGAGAAGCCGGCCTCGCCGATATCGGCCTCCGGAGGCAGGCCGATCTTCCGCAGCGCGGCCGCGGCGTTGACGTTGAGTTTCTGCCACGCGGCGCGTTCATCCGCGCCCAGCGGTCGGACCGCATCGTAGAAGCCCGGGATCGTGATGCGCCGGTCGGCATCCCACAGTTGCGCGAGCACCTTGACCAGTTCATTGTTGGGGTTCGGGCACCGCCCACCCCAAAGCCCGGAGTGCAGATCCTGGTCGGGCCCGTGCAGTTTGATCTCGGTGTACGTCAGGCCGCGAACGCCGTAGGTGATCGCGGGCCGCTCGCGCGAGAGCATGCCCGTATCGGAGATGAGGCACACATCGCATTCTCGGAAGCGGTCGGCGCTCTGCCGCAGGTAACGGTCGAGGTTCACCGAGCCTGATTCCTCCTCGCCCTCAAGCAGCACGGTGAAGCGCGCTCCGCCGGCGACCGCGCTGCCCGCTTCCTTCCACGCGCGCAAGGCCTCGAGGAACATCATCACCTGCCCCTTGTCATCGCTCGCGCCGCGAGCCACGATGCGCTCGCCGGGACCGCCGGGCGTCCCGGGTTTCACAACCGGCTCAAACGGGCCCGACTCCCACAGATCCACCGGATCGACCGGCTGCACGTCGTAATGGCCATAGAACAGCACGTGCGGGCCGGAGGCCAATCCGACGTCCGGCGTAGTGGCCAGCACGATCGGGTGCCCGCTCCCGGCGGGATCGCCAGTCTCGTGGATCTCGACCCTCAGCCCGCTCTCGTGAAGGTGGGCCGCGGCCCACTCCGCCGCGCGGCGGACATCGGCCTTGTACGCCGGATCGGTGCTGATGCTGGGGATCTTCAGCCAGTCGATCAGACGCGAGACCGACTGATTCTCGTTGGTTTCCAGCCACGTGAGGACGTCGTTGATGCCGGGCATGCAGTGCTCCCTGGGTCGCCAAGTCTACGGGCCGCGTGCGGGAGTGTGGCGCATCGGGCGCAGCAAAAAGGCCCCCGCCGCGAAGGGCGAGGGCCTTGGTCAAAGTACGTATCTGGGGCGAGGCGCGATCAGCAGGGGCCGACGCCGTGGGCAAACCACGCGCTCAGGAACGCGAAGATGGCCGGGACACCGGGCGAGCCACCGAAGTTGGTCGCGGCAGGGATGCCCGCGAACCAGTCGGTCAGGAACGAGAAGATGTCGTTGACCTCGACCAGCGTGTTCCCGTCCCAGTCGGCCGGGCAGTTGGCCGGGCAGGAGACGCCGGAGCACGTCGCGGCGAAGGAGTCCGGCGTGCCGTTCGAGAAGATGCAGCCGCCCAGGGCGAGCACGGTGCACGAGCCGTTGATGCAGCACGCGACCGACTGGCCGTTGCAGGTGGTCTGGTTGCACGCCGCGCCGTCGCCGAGGTAGAAGCCGCCGGCGGTGTCGCACTGCGCGGCGGTCATGACCGAGCAGGTCTGGTTCAGAAGGCAGCACGCGCCGGTGGCCGGGCCCGCAGCGCAGATGTTGAAGGGCGATGCGGTGTTGCGCGGGGCCGGTGCGCCGGGGAAGAAGTCCGGGGCGTTCTGATCGGTGTCCTGGCAGCCGTCATCAAGACGGAAGTTGGCGACGGTGTTGGTCAGGCCGGGCGCGCCGAAGAGGCCTTCCTGGCACGATTGGCCGGTGCCGTAGGCAACGAGGTCCATCACGCTCGGATCCGAGCAGTTGGCACCGATGAGCGTCGTCGTGTTGACCAGCGCGACCTTGCCGCCGGTGGCGCTCATCGCGATGTTGCCGATGGCATCGGGCGTGGGCAGGTCGAGCGTGCCGCCCGAGCCCACGGCCTGCTGGATGAGGTAGTACTGGCCGGGCTGGAGCGAGAACTCGGTGAGGTCGGTCTTGGCATTGAAGGCGCCCGCGCTGGAGGCATACTGCACCGACCAGCCGGTGAGATCCACCGGTGTCTGGCCGCGGTTGAAGATCTCGATGAAGTCGTTCTTGTAGTCAGCCCCGGCATTGCCGCCGCCGCCGTAGACCTGGCTGATCACGACCTGCGAGTCCGACGGCGAGCAGTTGATGATCTCGACCTGCCCGTTGCCCGAGACCATGCGGCCATCCAGGTCCATGCCCGACCACGTCATGGTGCGGACGCCAACCGGGAACGCGCCGATGGCAAACTCGAAACTCCAGGTGTTGTCGAACGCGACACGGTCACCGTTGGTGCCATCGTCATAGAGCACCTGCGAGGCCGAGCCGCCCAGGAGCGAAAGGTCCGCCGTCAGCGAGCCCGCGGCGAACACCGGGTTGCCGGTGCTCGCGGGGTTGATGAAGACCACCACGCGTGCCATGCCGCCCTCGGCGCACAGCGCCAAGGGCTCGATCAGGCCGGATGCGGAGGGGTAGCAACGGTCGACGAGTACATCGACCGGAGCCGTCGTCGTGCGGTTCTGCGCATCGGAGATGGTGAGCGTCATGCTCTTGAGGCCGGCGGAAATGCCCGCGCCGACGGTCTGGGTCCACTCGAAGGTGTTGCCGCCCAGATTGGTGAAGGACTGCGCGTTGGAGCCGCCGATCGGCGTGAGGTTGCCGGTGACGGTGATGCCGGTGCTGGCGGGCATCGAGCCGGGGGTGACAGTCACGGTGATCGTCACGTCCTCGGTGTTGCACACCACGAACGGGAATGCCGAGCCGGAACCCGTCGGCGGGTTGCCGGCGCAGTTGGCGAACGGCGAGGCCGAGTTGCGAGGGGCTGGTGCTGCGGCTGAGAAGTCCGCCGCGTTGTTGTTCGTGTCCACACAACCGCCGTTGGCTCGGAAGTGCGCAGTCGAGTTGCTCAACGTCGCCGCCGGCGCACCCTCAAAGCACAGTGCCCCGGAACTGTAACCGATCAGGTCAACGATCGATGCAGCATTGCATGTGCTGCCAAGCACACCCAGAACCGTGGCGTTGTTGACCAGAGCGACGCGACCCTGCGTCGCATTCATGTTGATCGTGCCCGTTGCATCGGGCGTGGGCAGCGGCGCGGGGTTGTTCGCGCCAGCGGCGAGTTGGACAAGGTAGTACTGGCCCGGCTGAAGCGTGCCCGACAGCACCACGGGAACGTTCGTGGATGGGTTGCCGGAACCAAATCCGCCGGAACTGTCCGTCTGCGATGCGTACTGAACCGACCAGCCCGTGATGTCAACCGGAGTTGAGCCGGTGTTGAGCAGTTCGACGAAGTCGTTTGTGTACTGCGCGCCAGTGTTCCCGCCGCCGCCGTACACCTGGCTGATGACCACCTGTGCGTTCGCGGAACCGGCGATACACATCGCCGCGGCGAGCGCGCCCGCCAGTTGCTTGATAATCCTCATCGCGTCGTTCTCCTTCGGACGTGTTTGGAAACTCGGATTCGTGGACTTTGAGACCCGTGCCGGGTCGACGGTGCTGGTCGGATGTCTGCTCGATGCCGCGGGCTGCTGGCGCTTCGGCATGCAGGGGGGACTTCGGTGGGGCGGGAGCGGCAAAGCCTGCGCGAATCGGCCCGAGCGCAGAATCATGGCCGCGAGCGATTCCGTGCTCTGTTCAAGGAGTACTCAAGGCCGTGTGCTGGCAGGTCGGGAAAACTCTCTCCCCGGTGCCGTCAAAGAGGATAGCCCGAGGCCGCAACAGAGCAAGGCGAATGGCCCGCAACAGCCCTGAAATGCTGTCAAAGTCTGGTCAAGAGAACTTGGCCGTATCGCGATGCGTGCAGCGCGAGCGACACACCCGAATCGGGCAATCCCTCAGGTCTAGGGAAGAACCTGCCCGGCAGTATGGAATGCCTGAGATTCCTCGCTGGACTGGCCCCCGGTGAAGATGCTGTTGCTGGGATACCAAGGGGTTGCGTCCCGCCGGGCCTGCGCGACGCCCATGTCGCCTGCGTGCCCATCGAAGTACACGACGTTCATCTTCTCGCTCGGGTGGCGGAAGGAGAGTTTGTGGTTGTTCGGCGCGCCGTCGCCGCCGCGGCCATAGGCCTGCGAGCCCCGGAAGATCGGACCCGGGTCGGTGAAGGAACTGTACCACTGCGGGTTGGGCGTGATGTCGAAATCCAAGACCTGCTGGCTGGTCAGGAACCGGGTGCCATCGGCAACGAGAACCTTGTTCGACAGTTGCGTACCGACCTTGTCGAAGCGCGGCGCGTAGGTGCTCACGACCGAAACCGGCGTGGTGAAGCCGAACCGCGGGATGATCGAGAGCGGCAGCCCGTTGGGGCCGATGGGGCGGAAGCGCGCGGCCTGCGTGGCGTTTGGGTACATGTGGAACGCCGCGGGAGACAGATAACTGACCTGCTTGATCCCGACCTGCTGGATCATGGAGACGAAGTCCGACAGGTCGCCCGCCCCGCCCCAGTGGACCTGCTCGAACTTCGTTGCGGCGCAGCCGTAGCGCTCGAAGATCTCCTTCGACCGCCACGCGCGGTTGGTGGACATCCGCGCGACATCGCCCATCGTCGGGCTGATCCAGTCATAGGTCGTGGTCGGCATGTCGCTGCGCGTGTCGCCGAGATAGCCCACGCCGTTGTCGACCTGCCCGCCCATGCCCGAGGTATTCACGCCGGCGAAGTAGTCTTTCCAGTCGTTCCCATACGTCAGTTGTCCGACGGCCAACTGCCGCGCCGAACTCTTGCACACCATCATCCGGGCCGCTTCACGCGCCTTGCCGAGCGACGGCAGCAGGATGCCCACCAGCAGCGCGATGATGGCAATGACGATCAACAACTCGATCAGCGTGAAGGCGCGGCGTGTCGGCTTGGGTCGCTGGGTTTGTGTGTTCATGGTGCCGTCCTTCGATCGCGCGGGCCGCATGCCGAGGTCACTTGTTGCCCGGGTAGCGCAATGGCTTGCCCGGAGCGATCAGCAACTCGCCCGACTTCGGGTCCACCGCTTTGTTGGTCACGTCCTTGTCAAGGTAT
Source organism: Phycisphaeraceae bacterium (assembly GCA_019636495.1). Classification (GTDB taxonomy): domain Bacteria; phylum Planctomycetota; class Phycisphaerae; order Phycisphaerales; family UBA1924; genus JAHBXL01. The sequence goes on from JAHBXL010000001.1 coordinate 445,197, forward strand.
TGCAGCAGTTGCATGTCCCGCGAGTTCACGAACAATGTGCCGTCGTCGTCCTTGTCCAGCCGGACCAGTTGCAGTTTGCCGGTGGACGGATGCAGCGCGGGGTTCGTGATCCGCGTGCGGTTCAGATTCACCTCGTAGATCTCGCCGCTCTCCACGTCCACCATCAGAATCACGTTCGCCAGTTCGACACGATCGCCGCCAAGCATCGTCCAGGCGGCCGAGCCGATCCCCACGGCCAGCCCGATCACGATCAGCGCGATCTGCCACGGCTTGGCTTTCATCGTGTCGGCGTCTCCGAAACTCTTCCCGTGGCGACTCGCCGCGGGCGTCGAGGCGGCGGACTTCGCCCGCCGGACGGGGCGGGACTCAAGGCCGAAAGAGTGTACTCGCCGCCGCGCGGGTTTGCCGGAATCGGCACCGACTTTGCGCACCCTTGACTCTCGGGGTGTTCCGTTCCAACCCCCCGCCCGCGGCCTGGAAAATCGACGCCGAACTACTTGTCAGCAAGCGACAGGTCCAGAACCACCGGATAGTGATCCGACGCATACCCCTCAGGCGGCGGCGTCGTCCGCCAGTCCACGCCCTCCGGACGGGCCGGAACGCCGAGCACGAACCGGGTCTCGGTATGCACGCGCTTCGCCGCGGCGGGGCTGAGAAGAATGTGATCGATCACCCGGCCCGATTCATGCGTCACCCAGTCGGGGTCGCCCTTGGTCCGGTCGGCAAACGCGTCCACAAAGCCGCCGCTGATGAAGGTCCGGTACGGCTGCTCGCCGGGCTGACAGTTCAGGTCGCCGACGATCGCGATCTGGTAGTTGGGGTCCAGGGCGAGCAGTTCCCTGGCGAGTTCGACGGTCTTCATCGCCTCGCGGTTCCGCCAGTAGTTGTTGTCGCGCCCGCTCTTCTGGTGCACCACGAACAACGCGAGCGTATACGGCGCGGCATCGGGCCTCGAAGCATCGGGCACTTCCACCATCACGCGCAGCGGCGAGCGGCGGAACTCGATCGGCTCGCCGCGGAACTCGGACTTCTCCGGGTGCGTTCCGCCCAAGGGCAGGCCGGGCCAGACTTTTGGATCCTTGAGGGGGAAGCGGCTCAGCACCGAGTTCTCGATGCCGCGCGAGTCGCCCGAATCGAGCGAAACCACGTGCGTGTAGCCCATGTCGGAGAGAAACTCGTCGCGGAACCAGAGCAGAGCCTGCAGGGATTCGACCTCCTGCAGCGCGACGATGTCGGGATTGGCGCGGCGGATGGCCTCGGCCGCGGCGGCGCGGTGGGCCGCGGGCTTGGTCATGTCCTTGTCGTCAAAGCGACCGGTCAGTGCCGGGTCGTCGTGTTCATCGAAGAGGTTCTCGATGTTGTACGACATCAATCGGATCGTGCCGGCGGGCTTGGCCGGCGCGGTGGCTACGCCGAAGCGGAACGCGCGCGAGGGCGCGGCATCCGCCGGCGGCTTGGTCGAGGGTTGGGCGGGGGTGGCCGCGGGCTGCGCAGACGCCGCGAACGAGACGAGCAACGCAGCACCGGGCGCTGCAAACGCGAAGAGTCGGGACCAACTCATGGGCATGCTCCAGAGACACATCGGATGGCCGCTTGTACCGTGCTGCGGCTACGCGGATGCTACCCGATGCCGCTGTCTCAGGCCGAGCACGGCCGACAGGCGGGCGACCGGGCGAGAAGGAACGATGAAGGCCTGCCCATCCCGTTGCAGCGCAGCCGCCGCGGCGGTGTATCCGCTGCGCGCAGCCCCCTCCATGGTCGCCGGCCATCCGGTGTCGGTGTAGTCGCCCGCGAGGATGATGCCCGATGGCCCCACCGCGCATGGACGTATGCCCTCGCTCTCGGGCGTGGGAGCAAACGTCGCGAGTTTCTCCTTCACAGCGCGCACACGCACCAATCGGGCCGCGCGCGAATCGGGCAGGCAGGCGTGCATGTCGGCCAGCACGCGCTCGCCGATCTCCCGCTCATCGAGCGCGACCCAGTCATCCGCAGCGCTGATGACCGCGTGCACGTAGGTGCCCGCATCGTTCTTGCGGAACAACCATTGCGTCGGCCGCTCAACCAGCACGCAGTGCGGCATGGTCCCCAGCACGTTGCGGTCGAACTCGAGGTGCACGCCGAGAATGGGGCTGTGCGTGAACCGGTCCAGCGGCGCAAAGCGGGCATCCCGCGTGCGGTCGGCCTCGCCCACCAGCCGGTTCACGCGCTCGACGGGCACCGCGCACACCACCGCATCGGCTTCGAATCGTCGGCCATCGGTCGTCATCGCGCTGCGGGCATCAAGCCGCTCCACACCCGCGCCCAGTTCCACGCGCCCGCCAGCGTCCGAGACGATCGCCTCCGCGCGCTCGTACAACTCCACCAGCGGCACGCTCGGCACACCGATCCGCGCGGCCTCGCGATTCGCAAGGAAGCCCTCCTGGAACACGTGCAGCGCAACACTCGCGGCGACGCGGTCGATCGCCAGGTTGCACGCGCTCACAACAACCGGCTCCCAGAACCGGCGCACCACCCGCTCGCTCTGCCCGTGCCCGCGCAGGAACTCGCCGAACGTGTGCGACTGCCAAGCCGCGCGGTCGGTCCGCAGGATCGCCATGCAGCACCGCCCGATCGCCGAGGACTCGCGAAGCGACAGCAGCGGCGCCCGCAGCATCGACACGCCGAAGTGCGCAGGCGCGGGCAACGGCCCGGGGCGGATGATGCTCATCGTCGGGACGGCCCGCGCATCGCTCTGGAGAGCGGTGCCACCGTCTGCCCAGTACTGCGCATCGTGCCAGCGGACCTTCTCCGCCGCGCCCAGCCGTGCCAGCAGATCGAGATAGTTCGTGCAGCAGCCGAGTACCACGTGCTGGCAGTTGTCGAGCACCTGCCCCGAGCGCACATCCTTGAACGAAGTCGCCCGCCCGCCGAGTTTCTGACGCGTCTCCAGCAGCGTGACACGCGCACCCGATTCGGCCAGCCGCACCGCCGCGGCGAGTCCGGCAATGCCGCCCCCGACAACCAGCACGTTCGACGCCGCCGACTTCACGACCGCCACCACCCCCGCCTGGAGCCCCACGCCGCGCGGAGCGCAATGGTCGCCTTGCTCGCGCTGCTCAGGCGGACACGCTGCGCACTGACAATCCGAGCGGGATCGCCCTCGATCACGCCAAGCAGCCCCGAGTAGATCCGCGTCATGGCCCAGAGCGTCGGCGCGCAGTCCGCGCTCACCAGGCTCTCCAGTTCCGCCGAAGCGTCGTAGTGCGCCCGCGCCAGTGCGGCCTGCTCCCGCACCAGCGCCTCGCACTTGTCCGGAGCGCCCCACGCACGCAGCGATTCGGGCGTGATCCCATGCCGCGAGAAGGCCTCGGCCGGCAGGTACACCCTTCGGGGCGTGTCGTCATAGTCCTGCGCAAAGTCCCGCAGGATGTTGGTCCGCTGGAACGCCTGCCCGCGGCGGATCGCCAGCCTCTCGGCGTGCTCGCGATCGACCCCCGCGCGAAGGCCCCAGATCGAAAGGCACGCCAGCCCCGCCGTCGAGGCCACGCGGTAGCAGTAGCGCTCAAGGTCGGCCTCAGTCGTCACCGGACGCGCGGCCAGATCATCCTCCAGCCCCGCGAGCATGTCGCGAAAAACCCGCGCAGGCACCGGGTAGTGCGCGATCGTCGCCGCCAGCGCGATCCAGAATGGCTCCCGGCTCTCGACCACATCGCGGTGCAACAGCCGTTCGGTGTTCGCGGCAAACGCCGCGAGCGCGGCCCGCCGCTCATCGATCGACACCGGCGCATCGACCGCATCATCGGCCGCGCGCATCCACGCATAGATGGAGTAGATCGCCGACCGCCGCGGCTCGGGAGTCAATCGCAAGCCATAGTAAAAGTTCCGCGCCCGCGACCGCACCACCTGCGCGCACGCCGCGTAGGCCACGCCCAGTTCGCCGCTCAACGAAACCGCGGGCGTACCTGTCGAATCGACCGGCGCGGCGTCAAGGCTGCTCGTGCTGGCGGTGGCGGAACGGGTCATGGAGAATCACGCGCGGCGGCTGCCGGCGACCCGCGACCGGACCCAAGCCCGGGCGACGAGCGCCGCCTTCGTCACTTTGCCGAGCCGCGGCCGGTGCCACAGCGTTGCGCATCCCATGCGCTCGACAGCCCTGACGATAGCCTCGCCGCCCGCGCCAAACAGCCAGACCACCGGGGCCAGCCCCGGGTCCAGATGCCGCGGCAGGCGATGACCCGCCAGGAACAACTCCGATGTCCGCTCCACCAGCGGCCGGACGGCGCGGATGTACTTCACGCGTGCCGCGGCATCCTCGGGCGCGTTCACCCATGCCCTGAGCATCTCGGGCGAGATGCCCGTCTCCTTTGAGGGCAGATACACCCGGTCGCGTTCCAAAAGGTCGCGCCGCACATCCTGCCAGAAGTTGATCAGTTGCAGCGCGGTGCACGTCGCATCGCTCATCGCGAAGCGCTCCGCGTTCGCGGCATCGATCTCCGGCGGCGCATACCCGCCGAGCATCAGCACGATCCGGCCCACCGGGTTCGCGCTCCGCGTGCAATAGTCCACGCACTGGTCCCACGTCTCGTACACCGTCACGCGCTGGTCCTGCTCGAAGGCATCGACCAGGTCGAGGAACGGCTTCGCGCTCAACCCATGCGCGGCGTGTTTGCGAGCGGTCTCACGCAGCGCGATGAACACGGGGTGAGTGGGGGCGGTGGGGGGCTGGGTGCCTGTGAGATCGAAACACGAGACCGTCTCGCGCTTCCACCAGTCGAGCAGCGCGAGCGACCGCGCCCGCGCGGCATCATCGGCCCCGGTCTCATCGCCCAGGTCATCGGCCCAGCGGCAGAAGGCATAGACCGCCGCGAAGTCCTCGCGCAGATGCCCCGGCACCAGCGAGGTGAGAACGCTGAAGTTCTCGTAGTGCGAGGTGGCGAGCCCGCGGCAGTAATCGAGGGCCGCGGCGAGGGACATCGCCTCCCGTGCGGGTGCCTCCGGCCCGATCAAGTGCAGCAGATCAATGGGCGGCACGCGCGGGTCAAGAGTGGGGGAGGCGGGCGGCGGCTGAAGCCCCGGCGCCTCGGGGGTTGGGGGCGGAGGTGTGTGCGTTTCCGCCGCGGGCATGGGGGAGCGTATTCGTTCCAGGGCCTGCGAAGCAGGCTCGGTCATCTGCAACCGACTCCTGCCCAACGTGTGAGAAGTGCACATGGCTTGCCTCTCGCCACGGCCCGGACCCCTCTACGATCGCCCATATGCGCATCCTCCTCGCCAATCCCCGCGGCTTCTGCGCGGGCGTGCACATGGCCATCGACGTGGTTGACCAGGTTCTGGGCCTGTGCCCGGACCAGACGATCTACGTCTACCACGAGATCGTGCACAACAAGCATGTCGTCAACCGCTTCATCCATCGCGGGGTGCAGTTTGTCGAAGAACTCACCGACGTGCCCGAGGGCTCGATCGTGGTCTTCTCGGCCCACGGCATCTCCCCGGCGGTGCGCGAACTGGCCAAGCAGCGAAAGTTCACAACGGTCGATGCCACCTGCCCGCTGGTCACCAAGGTGCACTCCGAAGCCATCCGCTATGCGCGGCAGGGGTACGACATTCTGCTCGTCGGCCACGCCTCGCACCAGGAAGTCGTCGGCACACGCGGCGAGGCTCCGGATTCGATCCAGGTGGTGGAGTCGCCCGACGACATCCCGAACCTGAAGATCCGCGATCCGAAGAAGATCGTGTATCTGACGCAGACGACACTCTCGACGGATGATGCCGCGGTGATCATCGACGCGCTCAAGGCGGCTTTTCCCGGCATCAAGGAACCGCCCAGCAGCGACATCTGCTACGCCACGACCAACCGGCAGGCGGCGGTCCGGCAGATCGCGCCCGAGTGCGACCTCGTGCTGGTGGTGGGGTCGAAGAACTCGAGCAACTCGGTGCGGCTGACGGAGATTTCGGCGAACGTCGGCGTGCCCGCCTACCTGCTCGACGATGTCTCCGAACTCCGCGATGAATGGTTCAAGGGCGGCGGGAGCGAGACGGTGCTGATCACCGCGGGTGCCAGTGCGCCCGAGGACCTTGTCGCCGAACTCTGCCGCCACCTGCTCAACCGCTACGGCGGCACCATCGAGCAGCGCGATGTCTACGACGAGGATGTCGAGTTCGGCCTTCCCGCGACGCTCAAGCGGCTGATGCGCGAGCAGGGGATCGACCCCGATTCCAAGCGCATCCGCGTCGGTCATCACGAGATCACCGAGGAGTTGTACGGCGCGGTGCCGCTGACTGTCGGCGGCAAGGCGGTGTGAGGCGGCTGTGGGGGGGCAATCGGGGTACAGGTCGAGTGGTAGCGGCGCGGCGGGGTCGATACGCTGTGGCCGTGAGCAAACCACCAGCAAGCAAAGCCGCCGAGACCGGCGCACCGCCGATCGATCCGAAAATGGCCTTCGAGCACGCCTTGGGCGAGGTCGAGTCCATCGTGGACCGCCTGGAAGCCGGCGAGATCGGGCTGGAGGACGCGCTGGCCCAGTACGAGCGCGGCGTCGGACTCATCAATCTCTGCCGCGCCAGGCTCGACAGCGCGCAGCAGAAGGTCGAGGACCTCACGAAGCGGCTCGAACAGGCCGATAACGAGGGGCCGGACGGCGGCGCGGGCGAGTCGTAGCCCCGCGCGGCAGTGTTCCGTCCCCGTACCTGTCAACGCGCGATGCCCGAGTACCAACTCTACATGTACGGCCTGCAAGCGATGTGGGTGGTGTTCATCTTCGCGCTGGGCGCGTGCGTTGGCTCGCTCATCAACGTGCTGGTGTACCGCCTGCCGCTGGGGCTCAGCGTCGTCACCCCGCCCTCGCGATGCCCCGCATGCGAGACCCGGCTCTCCTGGCGCGACAACATCCCGATCTTCGGCTGGATCGTGCTCCGTGGCCGCTGCCGATACTGCCGCTCGGCCATCAGTCCCGAGTACCCGCTGGTCGAACTCCTCGTCGCCCTGCTGTTCGCCGCGTTCTTCGTGCTGTGGTACATCGTGCCCAACAACGCCGTCTGGCTCGATGTACAGTGGGGCGCGATCAAACCCGAGTGGGCGCGGCCGGACGTGTTCTTCGGCTGGCCGCGAGACACCTGGCCCATCTTCATCGTGCTGCTCGCCCTCCTCGGCGCATTGGTCGCGATGACCATCGTGGATGCCAAGACCTTCACCATCCCGCTCGAACTGCCATGGTTCGCCACGGCCGTCGCGCTGGTTTTTCACGTCGGCTACGCCGCGTATCTGTCGTCGACGGGCGGCAGACTGCCGCAAACCGCCTTCGGGACGGCGTGGGCCATCCCGCTTCCGGGCTGGAACGGCCGCGGCCTGATAAGCCCCGAAGTGTCATCGTGGTGGCTCGGCGCCTCGTTCGGAGGAACGCTCGGGCTGGTCATCGCCAACGTGTTGCTCGCCGCGCGGCTCATCCCGCGATCGTTCGCCGACTACGACGAGTGGGAGCATCGCGTCCGCGCCGAGGCCAAGGCTCAGAGGGCGAACGCGCCGGGCGTGCCCGCCCCCATGGCCGAGCCCCGACTCGACGCCGAATCCCCAGTCGCGATCGAGCCCGCCGCCACGCCCGCATCAACAGCGGGCGATCACGCTGCGGTCTGGCGAGGGTTGAAAGCCGCCGCCCTTGCCGCGGCGGTCTTCGCGGCCCTTGCCGCCGCCGGCGCATGGCTCGGACCGGCGATGAACCTTCCGAAGTGGTCCGGCCTGCTGGCCGGCGCGCTCCTTGCGCCGTTCATCTACGCCGTCGCGGCACGCTTGATGGAGTCTTCCGCCCACGCCCACGGCAACGCCGATGCCGACTCGACGGCCGCGGCTGCGCAGCCCGGAATACCTTCCGATGGCGACGAACTCCCGCCCGACATGTGGATCCGCTATCCCCACGCACGCCGCGAATTGCTGAAGGAGGTCCTCTTCCTTGCGCCGTCGATTCTGCTCGCGTTCATCGGCGGGTGGCTGTTCCAGTCGTGGCTCTCGTCGCGTCCTGTCGCGCCCGCGCTGTGGATCATGGTCGCCGGGGGCGTGCTGCAGGGCTATTTAGTCGCGGGCGCGATCGTTTGGGGCGTGCGCATCCTCGGCACGCTCGGATTCGGCAAAGAGGCCATGGGCCTGGGCGATGTCCACCTGCTCGCGGCGGTCGGCGCGTGCATCGGCTGGGTCGATGCAGCGTTGGCTTTCCCGCTTGCCGCGGTGGTCGGGCTCTACTGGGTGTTCGTGTCGGTCGTGCGCACCGGCGGCACGCCGCGCGCCATGCCCTTCGGCCCATACCTCGCCGCGGCGACTGTGCTGGTGGTTCTGTGCAAGCCTCTGTGCGAGCGCGGCCTGAACTGGCTGCTCCCGCCGCTTCTTGGGCAGTTGCCGATCAACCTGCCTTGAGCGTGTCGCGCGACGATTCACTCCTGCGCCGTCGGTTCCACGCGCCGAACCCCGTCTGTCAGAGCCAGTTCGCCCAGCCTGCCCAGCGGGATGACACCGATGACCACATTTGCGGCGGGCGCGGCGCTCTCGATGCGCAGCCCTGCGCTCCGCAAGCGCGAGAGCATGGCCTCGCCCGTGTCGGAGACCAACACCGTCACCAGCGCACCCAGCGCTTCGCCCATCGGCGCCTCCCCGCCGCCGCCGAGTTCGTGAATCTCGATTGCGGCGTTACGACCCATCTGCATCGCCTCCGCGGCCGACAGGTTGTTGCACACAGCGACCTCGACCCCCAGCCGTGCCATGCCGGTCTGGCTCTCGCCGAAGACGTACAGCCACAGTCGCTCATCGATCCGGCGGCGGAGTTCAGCGCGCCGCGCCTGCTCGTGCAGGTCGCGCCGCGCCTGCTCGGCGAACGCCGCGACTTGTTTCAACTGCGCCTCGGGCGGAGCCTTCGCCTCGTTGAGCACGTTGCACAGGTCGATGGCGACCGGATAATCGGGTGCGACCTGTGCCAGCCCGCACGCAAGTTCGCGCGCCTGCTCGCTCTGCTGTTGCTGCGCGAGTTGTGCGACGCGCAGCACGACCTGCTCGCGCGCCACGACGCTGTTGACCTGACGCCCGCTGCCCGCAACATCGTCGATGAGCACCGGCACGGTGTTGAGCAACTGCGTGCCCACCACGCCGGCGTGGTCGTAGGCCGGTCGAGACTCCTGATCGTCGCCAGTCCTTGACCGTCCCTGCAGGGCCCGGCCGACCATGTCCGCTCTGCCGCGCTCCTGGCTCTGCATTCGAGCCTCTTGCCCGGCCGCGAACAGATTCAGATTTCGGCGCATGGCCTCCTCACGGTTCCGCCCATCGGCCCGGTTCCCGGTCGAATCGGCCGGCAGCGCGCCCCTCGCCGGCGCGGCGGCTTGCGGCGGTGGCGTCGTCGGCGCGGCGTACGCACCGGACTTTGCCTGGCCGCGTTGCTCCGGATGGCTGCCGGGGGCCGGCGGTGCAGCGGTCGGCGCTGGCATGCGCACAGCCGAGACCTCCGTGTCTCCTCTGGATGCCTCCGCCGGGCGTTCCATCCGAATCGCGTCCGTTTCCGCGAGCCAATCGGCCTGCACCTGCACACGCACAATCGGCGGAACTGGTTCGTTCTGGGGCACGGCGCGCGTCCGCCACGTCTCATCGTGTTGCTGCGCCGGCGTGCCGAAGAACCCGCCGTAGTCCGTGCCCGCGGGCAGTTCGATCGGCACGTTCACCAGCCTGGGCTTGCCCGCGATCGTCATGCGCAGTTTGTCCACCGCGACAAACGATGTGTACTCCGACATGATGCCGAACCGCTCGCCGACGCGCACGATCTCCTGCCGGAGTTCATGTGGCAGCGTGCCCTGCTGCACACCCGCGAGGTCGCGCGACTTGATCTGCTCGATCTTCGCCCGCGCCCACATCGTCGCGATCGTGTCGTGCTCGGGCTGGCGCTCCGGCAGCGAAAGCGTGATGACACGTCGCCACGGTCCCGCCGCGGTGTTGCCGCGGATCACGACAGCGCCCTCGCCCGGCGCGGTGTAGCGGCCCAGGATGACCAGCGGCTGCTCATCAAACAGGTCCGGGATGTTGTCGAGCGAAGGCAGCACGTCGAGCACCGGCAGTTGCTCGGTGAACTGAACGCGGATGTCCGTCAGCACCGGCGTCCGCGTCCGCCGCGTGAAGCGCTCCACCGCCGCATCCGCGTCCGACTCCAGCAGCACATACTCCGCCGCGCCACCGCCCGCCTGCGCCATCGAATCCAGCAGCAGACGATTGACCGAGTTGCCGATGCCGAACGTAAACACGCGCGTCGTGCCCCGGTGACGCTTCACGGCATCGATGATCGCCAAGTCGTTGCCGACATAGCCATCGGTGAAGAACATGGCGATGCGCAGCGGCCGCACCCGGTCCTCCTCGACCGGAGCCTGCCGAAGCGCGGCCTCGATCGCCGTCATCATCTCCGTCCCGCCGCCGCCTTGCAGCCCGGCCAGCAGTTGTCTCGCCTCGGCGATGTTCTGCATCGTCGCCGGTCGCGGCGATGGCCACAGCACCCGCGTCGCGCCCGAGAACGTGATCACGTTGAACGTGTCACTCCCGCGCATGGTCGAGAGAGCCCTGTCCACCACCTCGCGTGACCTCTCCATCGGGAATCCACGCATGGAGCCCGATGTGTCGAGTACAAAGACCAGTTCCCGCGGCACCGCCATCGCATCGTCCACGCGCGCCGGCGGGCGCAGCATGAGCGCGAAGAAGTTGCCGTGCGGGCCGGTGTGCGTGAACACCTGGTCGGTCACGTGCTCGGCGCTCTGCTTCCACGTGAGCACAAAGTCGCGGTTGGGGATCGCGTTGAGTTTCTCCAGCGAGATCACCGTCCTCCGCGGCAGGCCCGCGGCGTTGGTCACCGTGTCGGCGCGCGTGGTCTTGTGAAGCGGGGACTCGATGCCCAGAATCCCCGGTCCGCCCGTATCGATCGTGACGCTGATCGACAGATCGTGCCCGGCGCGCGTTCCTGGCGGCAGGGGCATGGGCGTGATACTCGCCGCATCGGGCACCTGGTCGGTGTTCTCGCCGAATGCCTCGCCGGGTCCGACACCGTGGCTCCGGTCTTGGTGGCCCCGGTCTTGGTGGCCCCGGTCTCCAGACCGGGGCGAATCTTCACTCTCAACCAGAGGTGACTCAATCGTGAACCAGCGCGCGCCGATGTGCCCGAGCGACGGCGGGTAGAACATTCCCCGCTCCGTCGTGCCGTCGGCATAACGCACCTCCAGCGCATACCACCGCGGGTTGTCGGGGTCCATGACCGGCGGTTCAATGGGCGTCGCCCCGCGGATCGCCGCGGCGAGCAGTGTGATGTCCGGGTTGCGCTCGCTCCGCGCAAATCCGGGGCCGCGTTCCGCGATATCGATCGATGCGGGCGAGAGCAGCACAAGCCCGCGACGGAACTTCAGGCCATCGGGCAGCGACGGCAACCGGTCACCCATGCTTGGCGTGCCCGGAATGTACCTCGGGCCGACCACCGTCGGGAAGACAAACGAGAACTCCCCGTCCTTCTCCTCGACAAACTCCACGTACGACAGTGTCACGGCGATCGTCGCGCCCGGCTCGATGTTCGCCACCGACTGCGTGAAGATGTTCGGCCGCTCCTGCTCGGTCAGCGCGGCGACGAGCCCCTGGTCCCGCGCGGCCTCGTAGATCTCCCGCGCCAGGTCGCGTTCCTTCACCTCGCCCACGATCACGCGGTCCCCGATCGTCATCGACATGCGATCGACCGCGCCACGGTGCGACAGCGGGAAGGTGTACACCGCCTCGATCTTGTCCTTGTGCGGATTGTGGAACGTTTGCGTCAGTTTGACCCGCGCGACATGACCGCTGATCTCCGCCGCGACGTCGGTGTGCCTGAGTTCGCACGGTCCCAGGCTGTTCCCCGCGGCGTCGTAGGCCTCGAGCATCCCGCCCTCGGGGCACATGATGGTGTCGCCCACCGAGGCCAGCGCGACCGCCCCTCCCCCGCGCGGCCCCGGCGGCAGGATGAACGGCGCGACAAACGCCAGCGCGACCAGCGCGGCGATCGCCAGCGGCGCAAGCCGCAGGACCCAGCGCCCGCCCGAACTGCTCCGCGGCGCGCCAGCGGCGGGCTTGAACTCCAGCGCGGCCGGCGCAGGCGCTCCCGCCGCGGCATCCTCGGCGCGCAACGCCGCGAGCAGCCGGTCACGTCCAGAGGCGGCACGCTCGCGGTTGTCGCGGTGCCAGTCGCGAAGGAGGGTGTCCAGTTCATCGCCCTGGGCAAACGGCGGCGCGAGATTGTCGCCGCCCGCGTCAGATTGGTCGTGGGGCTGCGTGGTCATGCGTGGGCCTCGCTCAAAAGTGCGGACAGCCGTTCCCGCGCCCGCGAAAGCAGTTTGTAGAACCCGCTGCGCGACACCCCCAGCGCCACCGACGCCGCCGCGACCGGGTCCGTCTCCAGGTAATACAGGTGCACCGCCAGCCGCTCGTTGTCCGGCAACTGCTCCATCGCGCGAGACAGCCGGTCGAGTTGCTCGGCGCGGTCCGCCGCATCGCGCGGCGATGCGCCGCCCTCCGGCCGCGGCCTTCCGGTGGATGTGTGCGCGTGCGCCGGCATCAGTCCGTTCTCCCCGGCCGCGCCATGCTCGTGCGCGGTGCGCCTCCGCGCCGCGCGCCGCCGCTCCGAGCAGACCAGCCGCGCAATCGCGTAGAGCCACGACCTCAGGCCATCCGGGTCCGTGAGACGGTCGAGCATGCGATACGCGCGCAGAAAGGTCTCCTGCAGCGCATCGTCCGCGTCGGCGTCGCAGGGCGAGTTCTGGCGGCACAGGGCCCGCACCACCGGACCGTGCCGGTCATAGATGCGTGCAAAGCCCTCGTGCGCTCCAGGGCTCGCGCCCGCGCTCGTCCGACCGGCTCGAACCAGGGCAAGGTCCCGGGCGTCATCGGTCATCGCATCACTCATGGCCGCTCACGGAACATTGTCCACGATCGGCGCAGCGCGTGCACACCGGGCACCTGGCCAAAAATGAAAAACCCGGCTGCGACCGGTCAGTTCGCAGCCGGGTGCGAGGACTACTCAGCCCTCTCTCGCCTCTCTCTCACTCCAGAGTCTTGCCCGGGTGAATCCTCTCTCGTCCCGCCGGTCTCTCTCGCGGCTCTCTCTCGCTCCTGGGACCCAGAAAGGGTCCCTTCCAGCAGGACAGACACACCAAGGCAAAACAACCGGAAAGGCAGGAACAATGTACAAGAAATGACGGTTGTGTCAAGCAAGAACTGCCGATTCAAGGGAGAAACGTCTGGATAACTCCCTGTCACAGGCTGGTTTAGGGGATTTATCCCCAACAATAACCGCTCACTTTTGGCCTATTTTCGGCCAGCATTGGCCACATGGCCCGCATCCGGGCCCTTGCCGCGCCCGGCCCGGCGTGCAACTGCTCAGGATGCCCGCGCGACTTCGCGCTGCGCGTCCCACAGCATCACCTTGTCCTGCCGGTACGCTTCCACGCCCATCTTGATCGCCACCATCGTCGCGCACCCCAGTTCGACGTTGCACGCAAGCGCGGCCGAGTTGCGGATCGCATCGAAGAAGTTGCCCATGTGATCGCGCCGGCCCTCGGCCCGCACCTCATACTCCGCATGGCCGGGGCGCGGCTGCACTTCGTCCTTGCCCTCGTTGTTCTTGCGCGTCGTGATCGTCACGCGGTCCGCGTTGTTCGAGCGGAACTGACGGTGCCACGCGTCCTGCTCGCGTATGCGCAGCACGCCGCTGTTGCCCGTATCCGATCCGCCATCGAAGTACATCGTCGCGTGCTGCCCGCGGATCACCGTGTCCAGCCCGACGTCGTTGGTCATCACCGAGGCCAGCACGACTGTGTGCTCGCTCGGGTAGTCGACCATCATCATGAACGTGTCGGGAATGTCGCGCTCGTCCTTCTCAAGGAATCGCCCGCCCGAAGCGACCACGCGCTTGGGATACTCACCGTTCATCCCGGTGATCGCGATCAGCAGCGGCGCAAGCCGGTGATACAGCAGGTCCGTCGCGACTCCCCCGTTGTACGCGAAGTACTTGCGGAACCGGAAGAAGTGATCGGCGTTCCAGGGGATCTTCGCCGCCAGCCCGTGCTCGTGGCCCAGCCAGCGGTCCCACCACACGTACCCATCGCTGTCCCGCGCCGCATCCGGTCCCGCGTCCTTGTCGATCCCCCAGTTGAACTGCCCGCCCGTCGAGTTCCGGCAATACGCCGCCTGGCTCCATGTCACCTTGCCGATCTTCCCGCCGCCGATCAGGTCCCGCGCCTTGTAGTACCCATCGGCCGAAGTCCCCTGCGGGCCCACCTGCAGAACCCGCTTGGTCCGGCGCACCGCATCGCGGCAGGCCAGCGCCTGCTCGATGGTGTGGCTCAGCGGCTTCTCGACGTACACATCCTTGCCGCTCTCCATCGCTTCGATCGCCATCTTCACGTGCCAGTGGTCCGGAGTCGCGATCAGCACCGCATCGACGCTCTTGTCGTCGATGATCTCGCGATACTCCATCGTGCCCGGACCCTTGCCGCCAGCGGCCTCGGTCGGTGCGCCGTGGTCCACCGCGATCTTCGTCGCGTTGTTCAGCCTCCGCCGATACACATCGCACACACGCGTCACCAGAATGTTGTCCGCCTCGCGCCGACGCACCAGCGAGTTCAGGTGGCTGGTCCCCATCCCGCCCGTCCCGATCACCCCCATGTTGATCCGCCCGTTCGCGCCAACTATCCGCGCATACGACGCGGCAGGCATGAACGCCAGCCCGGCCCCGGCCGCCGCGGCGGCCTTGATGAACGTGCGACGATGGAACGCGTGCGCCCGGATGCTCATGGTGCTCTCTCCTCGCGGCTCGATTGGCCGCCCGGCCAGTCTACACGAAACCGCCCGATTGCCAAGGCCGTTTGACGCCGGCCCTGCGCCGCGGTACCACATGCACATCCGCCCCGCCCGCCCGTCGGGTCGGGCATCGGGTCAGCCCGCCCAGGAGTCCCGCGCCATGGGTCGCACATTGTTCGTATTGCTCGCCGCGATGCTGCTCGCGCCCCTCGCCGCGGCCCAACAGGCCGAGACATCCGCCCAGCGCGATGCCCGAATGAAGTGGTGGCGCGAGGCACGATTCGGCCTGTTCATCCACTGGGGCGTCTACGCCGTCGCGGCGGGGGAATGGGAGGGCAAACGCGTCCCCGGCGTCGGTGAGTGGATCATGGAGGCTGGCCGGATACCCGCATCCAGATACGCCGCGCTCGCCGAGCAGTTTGCGCCGACCAGGTACAACCCCGATGCGTGGGCCAAACTCGCGGCGGAGGCCGGCTGCAAATACATGGTCATCACCAGCAAGCACCACGACGGTTTCTGCCTCTGGGACACCAGGCAGGGCGACTGGGACGTCTCGCGCACGCCGCTCAAGCGCGACCTGCTCCGACCGCTGAAGGATGCCTGCGACAAGCACGGCGTCAAGTTTGGCCTCTACCACTCGATCATGGATTGGACGCACCCGCACTACCTGCCGCGGCGGGCGTGGAACGACCTTCCCGCGCCGGAAGGCGGCCAGAAGTTCGATGACTTTGTGCGTTATCTGCACGCTCAGGTCGAGGAGATCATCCGCAACTACGACCCCGCCGTGCTGTGGTTCGATGGCGAGTGGGAGAGCACCTGGACCACCGAGCACGGCGTCGCGCTTGAATCGCTGGTGCGGAGACTGAAGCCCTCGATCATCGTCAACAACCGCGTCGGCAAGGCCCGCGGCGGAATGGCCGGCCTCAGCAAGCCCGGCGAGCGCGCCGTCGGCGACTTTGGCACGCCCGAGCAGGAAGTCCCCGGTCGCGGCGTCCCCGGCATCGACTGGGAAACCTGCATGACGATGAACGACACGTGGGGCTTCGTCCGCGCCGACACCAACTGGAAGTCCTCCACCACGCTCATCCGCACGCTCATCGATGTCGCGAGCAAGGGCGGCAACTTCCTGCTGAATGTCGGCCCTACCGCCGAGGGCGAGATCCCCCAGGCCAGCATCGACCGTCTGCGCGACATGGGCGCGTGGCTGAAAGTCCACGGCGAGTCGATCTACGGCACGCACGCCGGCCCATTCCACAAACTCGCCTGGGGCCGCTGCACCCAGCGCCCCAACCCCAACGGCGCAACGCTCTACTTCCACATCTTCAACTGGCCCGCCGATGGCCGGCTCGAACTCACCGGGCTCGAGGCCACGATCCGCCGCGCCCGCATCCTCGGAACCGATGCCCCCGTCGCCATCGACAACGCCGGTTCATGGCCCGTGCTGCGCATCTCCGGCTCGCCCTCCAATCCGCATGCGACAGTGATCATCGCCGATTGTCTCGGTGAGCCAAGGGTCGCTCCCATCCGCTTCAAGCCCGATGCCGATGGCACTCTCGCCCTCCACGCCCGCGATGCCGAAGTCCTCGGCCATGCCCGCTACGAAGAGGGTCCCAACCGCGACTGCATCGGCTTCTGGACCAATGCCGACGACACCGTCTTCTGGCCCATCGAAATGCCCGGCCGCGCCGCGCCGAAGTACACCGTCGAAATCACCTACGCCTGCGACCCTTCCACTCCGGGCTCGACCTTCGCCGTCGAAGTGGGGGAGGGGCCCCGCTCCCGCGTGCAAGCCGTCGTCCAGGATACCGGCGGCTGGGGCAACTTCATCGCCGCGAACATCGGCACCATCGAGTGGCCGCGCAACCCCGAACGCATCACCGTCCGCGCCATCACCAAGCCCGGCAACGCCGTCATGAACCTCCGTTCCATCCGCCTCGTTCCCCTCCGCGATGACAAGGAGTTCCGATGAACCGTCGAGATTTCGTCCTCTCCACCTCCGCCGCGGCGGGCGCACTCGGCCTTGGCGGCGCGGCCATCGCCCACGGCATGAAGCCCGCCCACGCGAAGGGACACGCGGCAAGCGGCGCAAGTGGGGGGGGCAACGACCCCAAGTTCCGCATGCACTACGCGCCCCACTTCGGCACGTTCTCCAATCACGCCAAGGACGACCTCGATCAGGTCCGCTTCGCCGCCGACCAGGGCTTCACCGCGTGGGAAGACAACGGCATGCGCGGCCGCGGCAGCGATTTCCAGGAGAAGTTCGGCAAACTCATGGCCGACCTCGGCATGACCATGGGCGTCTTCGTCGGCGCCGACATCGACTGGGGCAGCCCCACGCTCACCACCGGCCGCAGGGAGCACTACGACAAGTTCGTCGCCAACTTGCGAGACAGTGTCGAAGTCGCCAAGCGCATCAATGCCAAGTGGTGCACCATCGTCCCCGGCGTCGAGGCCCGCAACATCCCCTTCGGCATCCAGACCGCCAACGTCATCGAGGCGTTCAAGCGCGGCTGCGAAGTTTGTGAGAAGTCAGGACTGATCATGGTCCTCGAGCCGCTCAACTGGCGCGACCACGCCGGCCAGTTCGTGCGATACTCCGATCACGCCTACACGATCATGAAGGGCGCGAACCACCCCTGCGCCAAGATCCTCTTCGACATCTACCACCAGCAGGCCAGCGAGGGCAACCTCATCCAGAACATCGACCGCTGCTGGGACGAAATCGCCTACTTCCAGATCGGAGACAACCCCGGCCGCAACGAGCCCGGCACCGGCGAGATCAACTACAGGAACGTCTTCAGGCACATCCACCGCAAGGGCTTCAAGGGCGTCCTCGGCATGGAGCACGGCAACAGCCAGGCCGGACCCGAGGGCGAACAACGCGTCATCGCGGCGTACCGTGAGGCCGATGCATTCTGAGTGCCTGGGCGGAGTTCCACGTATGCCCATGTGGCGAGTCGAGATGCATGCCATTCCCAACCCGACCCCTTGGCCCGATCCATCAACTCTTCAGCACGTGGCTCGGGCCGCGCTCCCGGGCGCACAAGCAGCCCGACCGTAAGGGAGGGCGCTGCGGCGAAGCCGCGCTTGCTTTCCCCTCTCCCCGCCTCGCGGGGAGAGGATGTCGCGCAGCGACAGGTGAGGGGTGCATCGAGGTCTCGGCAGAACCCCCGCGGTCACGCGGGATGAAGGGGCCGGGGGAGGGCACACTCTGAACAGTGCCACTGACCTTCAGGTCAGTGCCGATCTTGAAGATCGATTCACCGCGTGCCACCCAACGCCGTGAACTGGCAACTCCGCGGCGACATTTCAGGCCGATTCATCGGCCTTGCTCGCTTTCAGGCCAGCCCTTTCAGGGCTGGTCAAGTGCCGCGAACAGCCCTGAGAATCCAATGTTCTTCGCTCGAGGCCGTTTCAACGGCCTTCTCCATCAAGAGGCTTCAGCCGCTCGATCCGACCTCTCGGTTCACGGCGTTGCGTGGCATGGCCGTCCCGGCCATGTTCCTGATCCGCCGCAACTACACCCAGCCGGCCGATGTCGCCCCGGCAACTGGCTGGAGTGCTCCGATCGAACCCGCTCCGGCCCCGGGCAACGACCGCCCTGCCGTCATCGCGGCAGGGCGATGCGGGCCTTGACGGCACCCTTTCCCCGCCCCTCCCCCCCCCCCACACACCGACAAGTGGCGAGCCGGCACGCCGCGCCGATGACGGGCGCTACGCGTGCGCGCAGGGGCTTGCCTCGGGTGGGGCAATCGTCCCGCCTGCCAACAAAATGGGGCCCTGCGCTGCACACCCGCCATCCGACATTCCGCTTCCGGCATCGCTCAACTCCACCCCGCCCGCGCTGTCGGTATTGCGGGTCAGGATCTCGTTCACCGGGGCGTGCGTGCGGGTGTCGTCGTGTCCGCCAACGAGCACATGCAATCGCAGTGCAATGGGGCTTCGCCCCCTTGCGACCCCCAGAGGCAAAGGCGCCGCGCGCGGGAAATGAGCAACGTGTCGATGATCGCCGCCGCGAAGTTCCGAAAGCCGGGCCCCCCACTTGGCGCTTGAGGCCAGCGCGTTGCTCACCGTCCCCTCTCCGTCAACAACGCACACCTGCACGCTCTTGCTGTGGTAGTCCAGGCCCACAAACTCGGGTACATTCTCCATGGCCTGTTGCTCCTTGATGGGGTGTCAAGTCCCACCAGGAGTGTTCCCTGGTCAGGGGCAGCAGGTCTTCATACCCATCAGCCGTTCATTTCACGCCTGGGCTTGTGTTGACGATCACTGGAACGGGCAGTCGTACGATCAACCGAGCGGCATCTTTGCCGATTGCCGCAACAGGATCAAGCCTCTCCACAATATCCACGCTATCGCGTGGCAGTCGATACAGATTCAACTCGACAACATCTCCCTCCGAAACTGACGGGATTGCATACTCGCTCACCCAGAACTCGTCCCCTGGGCCTTCGGGCGTGACATCTTCTCCGAGGTGCTTCCAAAGCACCCAAGGTCCGCCAGCCACGTGTTGTGAGCCGTCAGGTTTAGTTATCACAATACTCCCGATGTACCAATATGTGTTGTCTCCCATGTCCCAAGTGATACGAAGCGCCATTCTGTCACCGGCGCTCACGAATAATCGCCCCATCGCTGCGTCTTGAACGAGTCGTGCTGCCAGCCATGCTGAGTAAGAATCCTGCATCGGCGCACTCCGATTCACGAGGTCCTTACGTCTCTCGTGCATCATGCTCTTGAAAGCATCATCAACGCCCTTCCCGCTTAACAACTCCCTAATGGCCGAAGCTGCAAGCATGCCGGGCTTAACAGATGAGGACGCGGCTGGCTGCGACATGGGAGGGCTCGAGCTTGCTGGCATCGCGAACACGAGTGCGATGCATACACACTGCCAGCCACCAGCGAGCCACCGACGATGAGGATTGCGAATGTTGCCACACAGCATTGTTGTTACCTAGTTGTTCACAGATCAATATCGATTGATGTGCTCATTGGATGGCAGGAATGCCACCGCTACACGCCGTAGTTTCAGTCAACCCACTTGGAGCGCACTCATTCCACGCAGCAAGCCGATCATCATTGCTTACTCCCTTGCAACGACTATCGCTCATCTTCATGTACTCGTTGCGCATCGCTTCAACACACTGTGCCCATGTCCTCCCCTCTCGCCATGGGCCTTGCGCGTCACAGCATGACGCTCGCGTTGACGCTCTAGCCTCCCTGCACAGCCATTGTTTGCAGTACAGCTGAAGATTCTCGGGATCGTAGACGCTACACGTGTCGTCTACCTTGCAGTAGTCAGCCGCATGCAGAATTTCGTGCGCCAAGGAGCCGCAACCAGAACCTCTGTAACGTACGATATTATCTCTGCAAGAAAAACTATTTGTGTCAGTGCAAACAATCCTCAGTGCTCCTCGTGAACTTGAGGCGCAGTCAGTATAATACCGTTCAAGAGCTGCCTTAACGATAGGATCATCCTTGCAGCGAACAAGAGGGTCCGATTTACATGACTTGTCAATCGTAGGGTCTGGCGCCCGGCGTGGAGGTATAGGAGCATTTGGGGTCGCTGGTCGACAAAACCAAGGGCGAATCAAACACCATACTCCCTGCTCAATTCCAGGGACAAGCGGATATGGCATAGTGGGAAGGATTGGCCCAGCGCATCCCGCGCGACTGGATGTCCCGCCGCACCCTCCACTAGTTGCTTGATCTGCCAACCCCGTCGGGTCAACGCCTCCTATCGGAGACGACCAGGCATAGGCGTTCAGTGATCGCCCATCCACATACCCCAGCGGGTCCCTTCTCGTCCACCTCCCCAGCCCGAAGTGCAGGACCCTATGCCGCACGTGCGCGATCTCCGGCGCGGCGAGGTCGTTGCCGAACCCCTCGTGCTCGTAGCCCGCGTAGCCCTTGCGATTTGCGACGCCGTGGGAGAGCTTCCACCTCCCGCCCACCGCCGCGGCGTTGTAACTGGCCGTGAACAGCGTCTGGTCGGCCGTCGTCCACGCGCCATCGCGGTTCAGGTCCGCCCGCGCGTTGTTCGCGGCGTAATCCGCGTTGAACGCCGTCTGATCCGCGAGGGAGATGCCGCCGTCCTTGCCGTGATCGCCCGGCGTCAGCAGGAACGGCACGCCGTACGCGCTGTACTTGATCCACTCGACCACCGCGCCGGCATTGTCGAAGATCGCGCTCACATCGGCACGCCAGTTCTGCGCGTAGTAGTGCCGCGTCTCCAGCGTGCCATCCGCGGCATTGTACCACTTGTCGGTGTTGTCCCGGTCGCGCAGCAGCACGCTGTCAATGTAACTCGAACCGCCGTAGCCCGCAACCCCCGCGGCGTGGTAGATGAACAGTTCCTTGGGATCGGTGTCCGCACCCCGCCAGACCCCTACCACTCGCCACTTGTCGTCGTAGCAGAAGTGGTACACCGGGTCGCTCCCATCGGTCGTGCCGTTGCCGGTGGCATCGTAGTGCCAGGTGGTCCTTGCTGGTTGAGTTCACGCGCAGCGCGATGGTTCGCTGTGCAAAGGGGCTTCGCCCCCTTGCGACCCCCAGAGGCCAAAGCCCAAGACTTGCACGCTCTCGGTACGATCGCCCCCACTTCCCACTTCCCACTTCCCACTTCCCACTTCCCACTTCCCACTTCCCACTTCCCACTTCCCACTTCCCACTTCCCACATCCCACATCCCACATCCCACATCCCACATCCCACATCCCACATCCCACATCCCACATCCCACATCCCACATCCCACATCCCACATCCCACTTCCGACATCTGTCTCCCGCCCCGCGCGTTACCATCCCCACGTGTCCAAGCCCACCCCCACGACCCCCGCCGCCCGCATCACCGAACTCCGCGCCCTCCTCGAGCGCGCCAACATCGCCTACTACACCCACGCCGCGCCCATCATGTCCGATGTCGAGTTCGACCGCTTGCTCGTCGAACTGGCGCAACTCGAACGCGAGCATCCCGAACTCGATGATCCCGACTCCCCGACCCACCGCGTCGGCGGCGAGCCTATTGACGGCTTCGAGTCCGTCCGCCACGCCGTCCCGATGCTCAGCATCGAGAACACCTACAGCCTCGCCCGCGATTCCGGCCGCGGCCTGCTCGACTGGCACCAGCGAATCCTCGACGGCGCGGCGAGCGACTCGGGAAAGTCGGCGGGCGCAACGCTGTTCGGCGGTGGGCCGGAAAGGGCGGGCGCAGGACCCATGCTCATCGCCGATGCCAAGATCGACGGCATCGCCATGTCGCTCCGCTACGAGCGCGGCCGGTTGGTCCGCGCCATCACCCGCGGCGATGGAACTCGCGGCGACGATGTCACCGCCAACGTCCGCACCATCCGCTCGGTCCCGCTGAAACTCGATGGCGATTCGGCGGCGAAGGTGCCCGAGGTGATCGAGATTCGCGGCGAGATCTACTTCCCGCTCAGAGAGTTCGAGCGCGTCAACCGCGAGCGCGAGGCCGCGGGCGATGATCTGTTCCTCAATCCGCGCAACGCCGCGGCGGGAACGCTCAAGCAACTCGACCCGCGCATCACCGCCTCGCGCAGGCTCGGCTTCCTCGCGCACGGCAAGGGCGAGATCAGCGATGCGAAGTTCGCCGCCTCGCACTCGCGGTTTCTCGAGAAACTCAAGGCCCTCGGCGTCCCCGTCAATCCGCCGCTGGCACACACGGCGAACATCCGCGAAGTCATCGCCGCGATCGAGAAGTTCGATGCGGCGCGCCACAGGCAGCAGTACGCGACCGATGGCGTGGTCGTGCGCGTCGATTCGTTCGCGCTCCAGGAGCAACTCGGGTTCACCTCCAAGGTGCCCCGGGCGTTCATCGCATATAAGTACCCGGCCGAGCGGAAGACCACGATCCTCAAATCTGTGGACTTCCAGGTCGGCAAGACCGGCAAAGTCACGCCCCGCGCCGTCATGGAGCCCGTGCTGCTCGCCGGGACCGTCGTGCAGCACGCCACGCTTCACAACTTCGGGCGCGTGCTCGATGCCTCGACCAATCCCGATGACCCCGCCGCACCGAGAACCGATATAAGAATCGGCGACACGGTCTATGTCGAAAAGGCCGGCGAGATTATTCCTTATGTCGCGGGCGTCGCCGTTGAAAAGGGCCGCGGCAGGCACAGGATCGTCCCGCCGGCACACTGCCCCGAATGCAAGGGCCCTGTCGAGGTCGAACCCCCCGAGGCGAGCGACGACCCGAAACTCGAAACCGCCCGCCGCTGCGTGAATCCCGAGTGCCCCGCGCAGATCCGCGAACGCATCATCTGGTTCGCCGGCCGCCGGCAGATGGACATCGAAGGACTCGGCGAGAAGACCGTGGACCAGATCATCGCCGCGGGGACCATCCCGCTCCGCTCTTTCTCCGATGTCTTCCACCTGCACGAGAACCGCGACAAACTCCTCGCCCTCGAACGCATGGGCGAGAAGAAAGTCGACAACCTGCTCGCCGGAATCGAACAGGCCAAGGCCCGCGGCATGGCGAGGGTGCTCGCGGGGATGGGCATCCGACACGTCGGCGACTCCACCGCCAAGGCGCTCGCGCGGCAGTTCCCCGATATCGATGCGCTTCTCGCCGCGGAAGAGTGGCAACTCCGGCCCAAGGATGCCGCGGGCAACAAGGCCGAGCGCGAGAAGTACAACCTTCCTTCAGACCCGAAAGACCTCCCAGAGACCGGCCTGGGCAAACTCACCGCGCCCATCGTGCACGACTACCTCCACAGCAAGGTCGCACGCCACACCTTCGCCGAACTCCGCAAGGCCGGCGTCGATCTCACCAGTCACGAGTTTGCGCAGGCCCAGGCCCGCGCCGCCGCGGCGAAGAACTCCGGCGGAGCGACGAGCGCGACCAACCCCTTCTCCGGCAAGACCATCGTCATTACCGGCACGCTCGAGAACTATGAGCGCGAGGACCTCAAGGCCATCCTCGAGAACCTCGGCGCACGCGTCTCCGGCTCGGTCTCGAAGAACACTGACTTCGTCATCGTCGGCGCAAGTGCAGGCAGCAAACTCGACAAGGCCCGGGAACTCGGCATCGACACCTGGGACGAAGCCCGACTCTTGAAGGCCCTGGAGAAGTCCGATGCATAGCGCGGCCGAGTTCGCCATCACGGGCATGGGTCTCAGGCGGATTCGTGAGTCTGATAACCGCGACGCCGACGACATGCAGAACGTCGAGTACAAGTCCGAGTTGCGCGATGTCCACCTCGCGCGCACGATCCTCAAGGCCATCAGCGCCGGATGGGTCGCGACGTTCAAGCAGACCGACACCTACTACCGAGTCCCCGATGCCCGCCTGAAGAGACGCGAGACCGAGGGCCACCCCACCGAGTGGGTCTTCTATCAGCGCGCCACCCGCGCTCGACCGAAACTCAGCACCTTCACCATCTACCCCGAGGCCATGGCCCGCGAACGCTTCGGCTCAACGCCGCTCCCGGTCTGGTGCATCGTCCGCAAAACGCGCGAACTCTACCTCAGCCGCGAGGGTGTGCGCATCCACATCGACACCGTCGACGGGCTCGGCGTGTTCATCGAGTTCGAAGCGCTCATCTGTCCCGAGCGCAACCTCGCCCGCTGCCACGAGGCCATCGACACGCTCCGGCGCGCACTCGCCCCGGCCATGGGCGAGCCCATCGCCTGCGGATACGCCGATCTCGCCGCGGCGGAAATCGCCGACGAAACCCGCGACACAGCCTGACGACGTGCCACTGACCTTCAGGTCAGTGCGGTCTCACTTTCCCCTCTCCCCGGTCGCCGGGGAGAGGTGGCTCGCGCAAGCGAGCCGGTGAGGGGTTCTGTGCTCTTCCCAAGCGCAGCGAAGGCGATAAGGGCTCCCCCCCTGCACGCCCGCACCTCGGTTGACGCCCCCTCCCGATCCACTATCCTCTGTGCACTCGCCACCAGCCAAGGAGGGCCGCGTGAGTCACACCGCGCTACTGGAATCACCCGAAGCAATGCCCGCCAAGCCACGTCGTTCCGACAAGCCCGCTCGCGCCACCGCCGAAACGATGGCCACGCGGCAGCGGGATATCGCCGTGTCCGAGTTCTTCGCCAAGAACCGCCACCTGCTCGGCTTTGACAATCCGCGCAAGTCACTTTTGACAACCGTCAAAGAAGCCGTGGACAACAGCCTCGATGCCTGCGAAGAAGCCGGCATCCTCCCCGACATCACCATCGTCATCGAGGACCTGCAGCCCGACCGGCCCGCCTCCGCAAAGTCCTCGCGCTACCGCGTGACGTGCGTCGACAACGGCCCCGGCATCGTCCGCGCCCAGGTCGAGAACGTCTTCGGCCGGCTCCTCTTTGGCTCGAAGTTCCACCGCCTCAAGATGTCGCGCGGGCAGCAGGGCATCGGCATTTCCGCCGCGGGCATGTACGGGCTGATCACGACCGGCAAGCCGATGCTCATCCAGACGCGGCCCAAGGCGCACAAGCCCGCTCACCACATCGAACTGGCGATGAACACCAAGACCAACCGCGCCGAGGTCACGGTCGATGAAGAGACCGACGACTTCCCCCTCGCGCGACTCCGCGAACTCTCGCGCGATGTCCGCGACCTCGCCGATCGCGGCGAGTTTCTCTCCGCCGCGGCGTATCCCACCGGCACCAGCGTCACCATCGAACTCGAAGGCAAGTACCAGCGCGGCCGCGGCAGCGTCGATGAGTTCCTCGAACTCACCGCGATCGCCAATCCCCACGCACGCATCACGCTGGTCCGCCCCACGCGCACCACCGAAGAAGACGCCGACGATGCCCCGCTCCTCAAGGGCAAAGCAAAGTCGCCCGGCATCAAGACCGCAAGCGCGGATGACGATGCCGCGCCCGATCCGGCGGACTCCGCCTCCCAATCCCCAATCCAAAATCCGCAATCCAAAATCGAGATCACCCAGGACCTCGGCTCCATCGTCGTCTTCCCCCGCGCCGTCAGCGAACTCCCGCCCGAGACCAAGGAGATCCAGCCGCATCCCCGCGGCGTCGAACTCGGCACTCTGCTCCAGATGCTCAAGGACTACGAGGTCTCGCACCGCGGCGAGTCCCTCTACAACTTCCTGCAGGATCAGTTCTGCCGCGTCTCGGCCAATACCGCCGCGGCGTTCTGCGAGCAGATCGGCGTCACCAGCCGCACCCGCGCATCCTCCATCGAATCCGAGCAGGCCGAGAAGTTATTTAAGGTCTTCCAGAATGCCAGACTCGCGCCCCCGCCGACCGATTGCCTTGCGCCCATCGGCGTGCGGCAGTTGCTCGCCGGAATGCTCAAGGGCGTGCGCGCCGAGTTCTACGCCGCCAGTTCGCGCGAGGCCGCGGTCTACCGCGGCCGCCCGTTCCTCATCGAGGCCGCCATCGCCTTCGGCGGCGACCTTCCCGCCGATGATTCCTCGCGAGTCATCCGCTTTGCCAATCGCGTGCCGCTGCTCTACCAGCAGTCGGCGTGCTCGAGTTTCAAGGCCGTAGCCGAGACCAACTGGCGCAACTACGACCTGCAGCAGCCAAGGGGGGGGGTGCCCGTCGGCCCGCTCGTCATCATGATCCACATGGCGAGCGTGTGGGTGCCCTTCACGAGCGAGAGCAAGGAAGCGATCGCCGATTATGACGAGATTCGCAAGGAAATGAAACTTGCGTTGATGGAGTGCGGCCGAAAACTCGGAACGTATCTCCGAAAACGCCTGAAGATGCGCCGCGAGAGCGAACGCCGCGACATCTTCGAGCGCTACATCGGCGAGATCACCCAGGCCATCAACGCCATCAACGGTGTCGACGTCAGGAAACTCTACGACACCCTCCTTGCCCAGGCCCGCAAACGCACCGCCATCGCCGATGTCGAACTCGATGAAGAGGGCAAGGTCAAAAAATCGCGCGAAGAAGATGCGGCCGATGAAGACGGGGTGATCATCGTGCCATCAGATGGAAGCACCCTCCCCCCGGCGCGCAGCGCGCGGGGAGAGTTGGCGGGCCCGAAGGGCGAGCCGGTGAGGGGCGCCTCCAAAGCCGAACACACCGCGGCCGCCATGCTCAAAGTCGCCTCTCTCCGCGCCGGCGATGATGATGACCAGCCCGCCCTTATCGACACCACAGAGGTCAAACGCCTGAACCAGAGAGGCAAACCGCCCAGGCGGCCAAAGAATGTCGCAAGCGCCAAGCGTGCGAACGCCGCGCGGGCAGAGAAGCCCGCACCTGCAAAGCCCGCCGCGCAGGCCGCGCCCAGGCCCACAGCGCCTGCCAAGCCTGCCGCGAAGTCAGGCCCTTCTCCCGCCGCGGCGAAGCCGCCAGCACCCACGGACAAGCCCAAACTCCGCCTCGTCAACGGCAAACTGGTTCCGGTGGATTCGGGGCCGGGGTTGTTCTGATTCGGATTGTCAGCGCAAGGCCTGACAAGCCCATCCTGCCCATGCGGCAGGCGTGGAACGAACGGAGCGGCGCGGCGTCGGCCACAGTGGGAGTTCCAGGGGTAGGGCCGCCCCGGCAGCTAGACATCCGATCGACTACGCTGTGACCTTAGTCTGACTTTGTGAATGGTCTGGGCCTTTCGGCATCTTGCCCTGATGTACCACTGCTTACGCGCGACTTTGAGGCGTGGGTAGTGCTGGTCTTGGCGCGTCCGCGGCGGTGAAGCGGGGCGAGTGAGTCTGATGAGGCGGATGGGGGGCGATACCTGCGCCTGCTTCGCAGGCTTGAAGGCAGAACGGAGGGGCGGGGTCTGCATGGGCCGCGAACCACCGGACAAGCCCGGTGGCAAACGACTTGAGTCCGCTACGCGGGCGGGAGAGGGACGCCCGCCCATTTCATGGGCGAGGTGCTTTGTGATGAGCGTTTCCAGATGCTGCGCATCTGGCAACCAACGTGCGCCCGCATCGCGGGCGGGGCTGGGCGGTGAGCGGTCAGCACGCAACCGGCAATGACATCGGCGAGCCCCAATCTCGTGCCACCGACTGCGGCTCGGAGCGGCCGTTGCGGAGTGTTACACCTTCAACGCCGCCGCGGCCTTGGCCTCGACGCTCGGGCCGTGCTGCGCTGCGGCCTGCATCATCGCCGCGACGTCGATCCCCAGGTGCTTCGCGACGCGCGTGCCGTAGTCGGGGTCTGCGCGGAAGAAGTGGCACAGTTGCCGCATCTGCACTTCCTTGCGCGCCTGCCCGAGTCCGCCGGCGATGCGCCGCGTGAGGCGGTCCTTCTGGCCCTCATCGAAGAGGCGGTAGAGGTTGCCCGGCTGCGTGTAGTCATCGTGATCGATGGTCGAATCGAAGCGATCGATGATCGTCTCGCCGAGTTTCCACGCGGGGTCGGCAAAGGCGGGGTCGGGCTTGGGCGCAGTCGGGATGCTGTTGGGCCAGTAGTTGGGCGCGGAGCCGTACTCGCCGAGCGTTGACTGTCCATCGCGGATGTAGTTCATGACGGGGCATCGCGGCTTGTTCACCGGCACCTGGTGGTGATTGACGCCCAGCCGGTGCAGGTGCGTGTCGGCGTAGGACATCAGCCGCGCCTGGAGCATCTTGTCGGGCGAGGGGCCGATGCCGGGCACCAGCGCGCTGGGCTTGAACGCGGCCTGCTCGACCTCGGCGAAGTAGTTCTCGGGGTTGCGGTTGAGTTCCATCTCGCCGACCTCGATCAGCGGGAACTCTTTGTGCGGCCAGACCTTCGTCAGATCGAACGGGTTCCAGCGGAAACTCTCCGCCTGCGCCTGGGTCATGATCTGCACGCAGACGCGCCACTTCGGGAACTCGCCGCGAGCGATCGCTTCGAAGAGATCGCGCTGGTGGCTCTCGCGATCGTTCGCGATCACCTTCCCCGCCTCCTCATCGGTCATGTTCTTGATGCCCTGCTTGCACTTGAAGTGGAACTTGCACCACACGCGCTCGCCCGCGGCGTTGATCAGCGAGTATGTGTGCGAGCCGAATCCGTGCAGGTGGCGATACGAAGCCGGGATGCCGCGATCCGAGAACAGGATCGTCACCTGGTGGAGCGATTCGGGGCAGAGCGACCAGAAGTCCCACTGCATGTCCATGTTGCGCAGGTTGGTCTGCGGGTGCCGCTTCTGCGTGTGGATGAACATCTGGAACTTGTATGGATCGCGCACGAAGAACACCGGCGTGTTGTTGCCGACCAGGTCCCAGTTGCCCTCTTCGGTGTAGAACTTCACGGCAAACCCGCGCACATCGCGCTCGGCATCCGCCGCGCCGCGCTCGCCCGCCACGGTCGAGAATCGCAGGAACAGGTCGGTCCTCTTGCCGACCTTGCCGAACAGCGCTGCACGCGTGAAACTCGTGATGTCGTTGGTCACGGTGAACGTGCCGTACGCGCCGCTTCCCTTCGCGTGCACCACGCGCTCCGGGATCCGTTCACGGTTGAAATGCTGCATTTGTTCCAGCAGTGAAACGTCCTGCAGAAGAACCGGACCGCGGGGGCCGGCAGTCAAGGCCTGCTGGTTGGCGATGGGCGCGCCGTTGGCAGTGGTGAGAATGGGGCAGTGTTCGCCGTTGCTCATGGGGTGCTCCTTTCGAGAACGGGGCACGATATCGGCGCGGGGCATATGCGTCAAAGACGATTGACCACGGTGAGTCATAGGATATGCGTATGGAACTGCACCAACTGCGGTACTTTATCGCCGCGGCGGAGACGCTGAGCGTGACGCGGGCGGCGGCGCGATGCGGGGTGGCGCAGCCATCGTTGAGTCAGCAGATCGCGCGGCTGGAGGCGTCGCTCGGCGCGAGGGTGTTTGATCGACTGGGGCGGGGCATCGCGCTGACGGATGCGGGGCGAGCGCTGCTGCCGCGTGCGCGGCGGATCCTCGCGGAGGTTCGCGATGCGGAGGCGAATGTTCAGCGCGAGGCGGACGAGGGCGCGGGCGGCGCGGCGGCGCTGTCTCTGGGGGCGATTCCGACGGTGGCGCCGTACGTGCTGCCGGGCGCGCTGAAGGCTCTGCGGGCCGGGCACCGCGGGTGTGAGTTGATGATCCGCGAGTCGTTCACGCAGGACCTGGTCGCGCTGGTGCTCGAGAACCAACTGGACTGCGCCATCACGAGCACGCCGATCGATGATGACCGGCTGGACGTGCAGGCGCTCGCGCACGAGGAACTGGTCGTGGCCATGCCCGCCACGCACGCCTTTGCGAAGCGCGGGCAGATCAACTGGGCGGACTTGCGGAGCGAACCGGTCGTCACGCTCGACGACATGCACTGCCTGGGCCGTCAGATCGAGGGCTTCTGCTCGGCGCGGTCATCGGCCTCGCGCATCGTGTGTCGGACGACGCAACTGGCGACGATCTTTGAACTGGTTGCGCTCGGCGTGGGCGTGTCGATCGTGCCCGAGATGGCCGCGCGGCACCATGGCACGCGCCGGTGGCGCTATGCGCGACTGAGCCAGCACAAGCCGATCCGGCAGATCGCGATGGTGTGGCGGAGCGATCGCGAGCGGCCGCGGCTCTCGCGTCGGCTGGCGGAGATCGTGAAGGATGGGCTCGGAGCGAACGGGCCTTCGAACGCTTCGTGAGGGTTCGGGGGCGCACCGGTCGGGCGCTCAGGCCGCGAGGAACTGGGCGCGCTTCAGGCGGGAGAGTTCCAGCCACTGGCCGCAGACCGAGAGCAACTGGTCGCGATTGATGGGCTTGGTGAGGTAGTCGTCGCAGCCTGCATCGAGGCAGCGGCGACGGTCATCGGCCATGGCGTGGGCGGTGAGCGCGATGATTGGTGTTGAGAACCCCGCAGCGCGAAGTCTGCGTGTCGCTTCATAGCCGTCCAGAAGCGGCATCTGCATGTCCATCAGGACGAGGTCGAAGGGCTCGGCGGTCTTCGCCGCGGCGAGGAGCATATCGCACGCCTCCTGGCCGTTGGCCGCGAAATGGACCGTTGCGCCGGCCTTCTTGAGATGGAAGCCGATGAGCCGCTGGTTGTCCGCGCCGTCTTCTGCAAAGAGGATCCGTCCGATGAGGGCGGCGTGGGGCGCGGTCGTGTTTGACGGGTTGATCTGTCTGGGTGAGGTCGCGGCGGGCTCGGTGCAGGGCTCGGCGCGCACGACGAGGGTGAACGTGGAGCCGACGCCGGGCTCGCTCTCGACGAGGATGTCGCCGTCCATCAGGTGGGCCAGACGCAGCGAGACCGGCAGGCCGAGGCCGGTGCCGCCGAATCGCCTGGACATGGATTCATCTGCCTGCATGAACGGCTCGAAGAGGTGGCCGATGTGTTCGGGCCGGATGCCGATGCCGGTATCGCGGATGGCAACGTGCAGGCGGCCGCGTGCGGAGTCCCCCGTGGGATTGTCGCGGGTGAACCACGTCCGCACGTCGATCCGCCCCGCGTGGGTGAACTTGATGGCGTTGCCGACGAGGTTCAGCAGGATCTGCCGGGTGCGGGTCGGATCGAGCATGAGGTGCCGCGGCGCATCGGGGTCGTGGGCGACGCTGATCTCGATCCCGCGTGCGGCGATTCGTGGGCGCATGAGGGACACGACATCGTCGACGAGATCGCTCGGCGCGCACGGCAGTCGCTCGACGGACATGCGTCCTGCCTCGATCTTGGAGAGGTCGAGGACATCGTTGAGGAGGGTGAGCAGGTGCTCGCCGTTGCGTTTGATCACGCCAGCAAAGTCGCGTGCATCGCTGCTGATGTCGGCGCGGTCGAGCAGCAGATCAGCGTAGCCGAGGATGGCTGTCATCGGCGTGCGGATCTCGTGGCTGATATTGGCGAGGAAGGTGCTTTTGGCGCGGTTGGCCTGGTCGGCGGCATCGCACGCGCGTTCGAGTTCGACGCGTTTGGCCTCGAGTTCGGTCGCGGTCTCCCGGGCGAGTCCTTCGGATTCTCGCAGGGCCTTCTCGACGCGGAGGCGATCGGTCACATCGGCGTGGCAGCCGACCATTCGGACTGCGCGGCCGTGCGCATCTCGCGTGCAGACTCCCTGAGTGTGGATCCACCTCCAGGAGCCATCGGCGTGGCGCATGCGCAGTTCGAGGTTGTAGTCTGGCGCGCGGTCCTCGATGTAGGCGGTGATCGCCTCAAGGGCTCGGGGCAGGTCCTCCGGGTGCACACGCGAGGCCCAGTCGTCGTAGCGGCCGGTGAAATCCGATTCCGAAACTCCGAGTTGGCTGAGCCACGCCGGCGAGACGTGGAGCCTGGACGTCGAGAGGTCCCAGTCCCAGATGCCGTTGTTGTTGGCGCGGACGGCGAGTTGCCAGCGCTCTTCGTTGCGGCGGAGGGCGGCGGTCATTTCCAGCGCGACGCGGCGAGCGGTCTGGTGTGATCGCCCGATCACAAGCAGGATTCCCGCAGCCAGCACGCTGGTCGAGAGGCCGCCGAGGGTCAACCAGGTCGCGCCCGCGAAGTCGGTAGGGGATTCGAACTCCGGGCGTGGGGAGATGTCGAGGTTCCACGTGCGACCGCCCACGTTCAGCGACTCACGACGAGAGATTGTCTGGCCGTGAAGGGTCATCGGCGCGACGGGATGAACGCGGGTGTCGGCGATGACCTGCCGGGTTCCGGCGGTTGTGGAGTCTGAGGCGACGACGTCGAGTGCAAAGTCGGACCCGATTCTCGCCCCCGTGAATGCACGCTGGATGTCCAGCGGGGCGATGGCCCATCCGGCCAGGGGCGCGGCCGGGCCGGCGTGCCCGGGCGCGGCGCTGTCCCGATCGTCGAAGATGGGCAGGAACATCAGGACCAACTGCATGTCGATGGGTGTGTCCGCGAGGCGGACGGGGGCGGAGATCGTCGCGGCGCCGGTCGCCGCGGCGAGTTCCGCGGCTTTGCGCAACTCGGGCACATCGCCGATGTTGATCCCGACGAGATCGATGTCGCGCACGGTCGCATCGAAGTACTCAATGACCAGGGCAGCGGGGTCGCCCTCGACGGCATGGAACGAGCAATCGAACACTCCGTCCGAGCGGATGTACTCGACGAATGAGTCGAGTGCGTCCGGGCGGATGCGGCGGACGAGGCCCAGGCCGTGCAACTCGTCATACCGCTCATCGAACCCGCACGAGCGGACATAGTCGCTGAACTCCTCGCGGCTGAGGTGCCGGCTGGCGATGTATGCGGCGCGCACGCCGCGGAGGGCGTCTTCGTGACGGCCCAGTCGCATGTTGATGCGGGTGATGAGCCGGTCGACCAGTTGCTCGAGCCGAGCCGCCTGAGCGGCGTCGGTCGCATCTCGGGACGTTGCGGTGGCGAGGGCGGTCATCAGCAGGCCGCCGATCAGGACAAGCAGAGCGAGCGGGACCGACCAGTGTGCCCGGCGGTGTGCGGGCGGGCCGATGGGATCGTCGTCGCGTGCAGCGCTCGACGCGTTGTTCGTTGAGCCTGCGGGCATATGGTGCGGAAGTCGGAATGCGGGCGCGGAACCGTCCCCCCCGGGACACATGGGGGAGTATCGTCCGCGTTGCGCGGGCTCTTGATGAATGGGGTGGGTGGGCGCGGCCGAAGCAGGTCCGAGAACGCGGGCGCTACGGACAGCCGCCGAACCACGTGTTGAGATATGCGAAGAGATCGAGCAGGGTCGTGTGGCCGTCGCCATCGAAGTCGGCGTGGCCGGCGAACCAGGATGTCAGAAACGCGAAAACGTCGAGGGTGTTGTGCTGGCCGTCGCGGTTCCAGTCGGCGGGGCACTCCTCGGCCGGCTCGATGAGCATGTCGAGGTCGTCGTCGTCGATGACGCCGTCGGCGTTGAGGTCGTAGAAACTCCAGGCGCCGCCGAGACCGACAAGCACGCGTCCGTTCACGACGCCGTCCAGGTCGCGGGGGCCGCCATCGTTGGCCTCGATGATGCCGTCGAGCAGGGCATAGTCCGCGGTGTTCGCATCGCCGTCGGCGTTGCAGTCGCCGAAAGTGTCCTCGAAGCCGGTGTCGGTCCAGACGTAGAGCGCGGCGGCATCGGCGCACGCGGTGCCGAAGAGCGCGGCCACGCGCCAGCGTGTCGGGTCGAGCAGTTGTTCATCGTTGTGCGATTCATCGGCCCACCCGTTCGTGAGCGTGTGCACGGGGCCGATCAAAGGTCCGCCGTTGCCGCCCTGCGCGGCGATGATCAGGTCGCGCAGCCCCTCGGCGACACTTGCGTGGCTGCCCGCGGCGATCGACTGGTCGTAGGCCTGCTGGGTCTGTCCGGTCAGCGCGGCCGCGCCCGCGGCATTGAGCGCCCAGACGAGGGATATGGTCGTGGTGTTGCTCTGCACATCGTGCGCGAACCGGAGATTGACGGGCGGGTCGTAGAGGCCCGGGGCCGATCCGCCGAACATGCCGCTTGCGCCCTGGTAGCCGCCGCTGCGCTTGAAGAACCGGCTGCGGACAACCCAGGTCTCGCCCGCGTCCAACACGCCGTTGGCGTTCCCGCCTTCGCTGATGACGGTGACGTTGTTGCACCCGCAGAGCGTCAGGGCCCAGTCGGCCCCGCTGCGCTCGATCTGCGGGGCGGTGGCGAAGTCGGTATCCACCTCGTCGCTCCATCGAGCGACGCGGCCGCTGATGGAGCCTTCGGGCATTCGGCCGAAGCGGCCGACGTTGGCGAGATAGCGGGAGTGCGCGCTGCCGCCGAGTTCGCCGCCGGTGTCGCGGTCGCGGTCCATGTCGAGTTCGAGGAACCCGAACACGGGGCTGGGACCGAAGGCGAATGGATCGAAGGCGGTTCCGCCGGCGCCGAGCGTTCCGGGCGGGTTCAACAGGCCCGCGAACTTCACATCGAGGCGGAAGAGGTTCGCGCCCCGTCCCTGTCGGGGCGCACCGTTGTAGGGATCGGTCGTCGGCGTGGGCGTGGTCCATCCCATCAGTCTGGCTTCGAGGAGGTCCGGCAGCGTGCACCCGGGCCCGAGGGGGCAGTTGTTCTGGGCATCGGTGCGGCGGATCGTCGCATCGCCGGCGGCATCGGTGTGAACGCGCACGTCGTCGCCGCCGAAGACCGGCGCGGCCGCGAGGAGCGCGACCGCACCGAGCAGGAGGCGGGATTGCGCGGGCGCGCGGCTCATTGCTGGGCGGTCTCCTTGACGAACTGGGCGAGGCCGAACTGCTCGACGCGGTAGCGCATGCCGGCGCGGGTCAGGCCGATGAGGCGTGCGGCGCGGGAGACGTTGCCGTGCGATTTGCGCAGGGCTTCCTTGACCAGATCGCGTTCGAGGTCCTCGGCCCTGGGCAGTTCGCCGTTCGGGAGTCTGGAGATCGAGAGGCCATCGTCTGTGCCCTGGTTCTCTGCCATCGGCGGCTGGAGGTTGCCGAGCCCGAGGTCGGCGGCGTCGACCGAGTCGCCATCGAAGAGCATCGCGATGCGCTGCATGGCGTTGACGAGTTCTCGCACGTTGCCGGGCCAGCGATAGGCGGTCAGTGCGGCGAGCGCCCCATCGGTCAGATGCGGGGTCTCGCGTCCGTAGCGGCGCGCGAAAGTCGCGAGCGCGCTCGACGCGATCAACGCGACATCGCCTTCGCGCTCGCGCAGGGGTGGGAGCCGGACCGTGAAGGTGTTCAAGCGGTAGAGCAGGTCGCGCCGGAAGCGGCCATCGGCGGCGCGCTGGTCGAGGTCCTGGTTCGAGGCCGTGATGACCCGGGCCCGGACGTGCTTGTCCTTGGTCCCGCCGATGCGGCGGTAGCGGCCCTGCTCGACGACGACCAGAAGTTTGGTCTGCAGTTCGAGCGGCATCTCGCTGATCTCGTCGAGGAAGATCGTGCCGCCCTCGGCCATCTCGAAGAGGCCGGCCTTCGGCTCGCGAGCATCGGTGAACGCGCCCTTCTCGTGTCCGAACAACTCCGACTCGACGAGCGTTGTCGGCAGGGCGGAGCAGTTCACATGGACGAACGGCGGGTTGTCGTTCGGGTCCGCACTGCCATTGCGCCGGGCTTTCTCCGCCGCGACGGCGCGCTGGTGGATGTATCGCGCGAGGACGCCCTTGCCGACGCCGGTCTCGCCGAGGAGGAGGACGGTCGGGAGCGACGCCCCCGATTCCTGCTGCCCCGCGGCGTGGGAATCCGTCAGCGGCATGGTCGCCAGGCGATCGGCGAGGCGCAGACACTCCTGCCAGGCCTTGCTGTTGCCGACGATCGCCTTGCCTTCGTCGCGGCTTTGTTCGAGTCGCTCGTAGAGTTTGAGGCGGCGGGCGACCTTGCGCTGCTGCAGCCACTTCTCGGTCTGCAGCGGCAACTCCTCCATCTTCAGCGGTTTCTGCAGGAAGTCGTCGGCGCCTTGTTTCATCGCCGCGACCGCGGTTTCGATGGTTCCGAACGCGGTCACGATGACGGCGATGCCGTCGAACCCGTCGGACCTTGCGCTGCGGACGAACTCGATGCCGTTGCCATCCGGCAGGTTGACATCGGTGACGACGAGATCGAACTCACCCTCGGCCATGGCGGCGGCGGCTTCTGACAGACTGGCACACTCGACGACGGCATGTGAGACCGAAGGGCGGGTCCCGCGGCGGAGCATTTTGCCCATCGGGATCCGGAGGGAGGTTTCATCTTCAATGAGCAGGATTCGTGCCAATCAGCAAACCTCCGAGTCGTGAAACATGGCCAACATCAGCCGGGTTGGTGGCTGTTTTCAGCCACATTTGGCTGTTCGGATTGGCCGGCGCAAACCGGCAGGCGAATCCGAAACACGGCCCCTGAGCCTGTCGAGCCATTCTTCGGGGCATCTTCGTGGGTTATGAGCCCGCCATGTGCCCTGACGATCTGCTGAGCGATTGCAAGGCCGATGCCAGTGCCGTGGGCTTTGGTTGTGAAGTGCGGCTCGAAGATGCGGCCGCGGAGATCGAGCGGGACGCCGGATCCGTGATCCATGACACTGACTTCGAACTGGGCCGGGGTCGGACCGGCGGCGACCGACAGGCTGACCTTTGAGCCGGGGGGGGCGGCGTCGATGGCGTTGGCCAGGACGGCGGCGAGCGCATGGTCGAGGTGGCGGGGGTCGATCTCGACCAGATCGGGGGCGTTGTGCGTTGCGACTTCGACTCCGACAGCCTTGGCGCGTGCCGATGGCAGGTGCGTCTGCACAACGCTCTGCACCCAGGGAAGCAGCGGGGTGGGCCTGGGATGCAGCACGAGGGGCTTGGTGGAATCGAGCAGTTCGGTGAGCCATTTCTCGAAGGAGTCCACGGTGTTGACGATGAGGGTGAGGTTCTCGCGGCCATCGGAGGTATCGGGCAGGTCCATGCGCGTGATCTCTGCGAGTCCGCGGATTCCGGCGAGCGGGTTGCGCACGTTGTGCACGATGCGGCGGACCATCTGCCCGACAGCGGCGAATCGCTCGCGGTCGACGGCCTCGCGCAGGAGTCGGTCGACCATGCCGGCCATGTGGTTGACCTCGCGCATGAGTTGGCCGATCTCGTCGCCGCCGGTCACGGGGATGCGGTGGGAGAAGTCTCCGGCGGCGATGCGCGATGCGGCGCGGCGGAGTTCCGCGACCGGCCGCTGCACCCATCGGCGGAGCAGCACGACGGCGAGCAGGCCCGCGAGCGCCGCGGCGAGGAACACCGAGGCGAGCCACCATGCCAGCGTGGCGCGGAGTTGGTCGGAGTACTCGACAGAGCGGCGAGCATCTTCCAGGATTCGCAACTCGGTGCTCTCGATGAGTTCGTGCAACTCCCAGCATGCGCGGAGCGCGCCGATGCGGGAGGCGTGCCCTGCGCCGCCCGCCCAGTCGCTTGCGCCGGCGGACATGGCATCGACTTTCATGCGAAGGGAGTTCCACGTGGAGAGGCCGATGCGCTGGCGGAGCCAGTCGTCTTGCTCGAGTGTTCGAACGTGGGAGCGGGCGCGTCCGATTGCGGCGCGAATCTCACGAGCGTCATCATCGGTCGGCTCGCGCGGCGCGAGGGCGGGCTGGGCGGCTCGCAACGCGGCCGGCCCCGCGGATGTGCCGGGTTCGCTCCAGCCGGGCCCGAGCCCGCCGGCGATGCGCTCGGCCTGCCGTTTGAGTTGACCCAACTCCGCCAGAACGTGCGTGACGCTGTGGAACGGCGATGCGACCTCGGTGTGGACGACGCGGAGCGACCACCACGCCGCGGCGAGACTGCCGACGACCGCCAGGACCAGCGTGCCGACGAGGAGAAGGAACTTGACCTGAAGGGACATCGCCGCTCCCGTGGGCACCGTGTTCCGCGGCATCGTGGGCACATCGGTCGCGGCGCTGTGGCATCGGGCGAATCAGGAGCCCGGCACGAACCCCCAGCGCCACGCCTCGGAAAGAGGCCTGCGCGTCGCCGCGACGTGCCCGTCAACAAAGCCGAGGTTCATTCCGCTGTTGTGCCGCAGGCCGGGCCACCAGTACTGATCGCCGGCGAACACGGCGGGGCTGCCGAGGGCCGGTCCGGCGTAGAAGGGCGTGATGTCGGCGGCGACCGCGGCGGCGGCGTTGGTATCCCAGATGAGGGGGACCGATGAATCCGCCGAGGCGAGCGCGGCCGCGGAGAGCCTCACGGGGACCGCCGCGGGCGCTGGGGTGGTGACCTCTCGCACGTGCAGTCGGATGTTGAAGGCAAAGGACACGTTCTGCGTTGGCCCGACGCCGCCGGAATCGCACGGGGCGTTTGCGCGGACGGTGATTCCGCCGCGGACCTCGGGGCATCGCATGGGATTTGCGCCGCGCGCATCCGGGAGCATGTATGGATCGCTGGGCCAGGCCCAGAACTCGTTGACGCCGTAGACGCTGTCCTGGAAAGATGAGAGCGTGAAGGACTGGGAGGTCGCATCGCTACCGCGTTGCCCGTGCAGGATGTCGTCGGCGAACACGGCAAAGTCATAGACGGTCGCGCGGAGGCCCATCTGGCAACTGAAGCCGCGTGCGGAGGCCATGGCGCCGCGCGCGATCGGCAGCACCAATGAAAGGAGGACGGCGATGATGGCCACGACCATGAGCGCTTCGATCAGCGTGAATGCGCTCCTTCGGAGCAACGGGCCGTGCGCATCGTGCGTTGTACTGCTTTGACTCAAGCAGGGACTTCCATGCGAGTTGCGCGGACAGGCCAAGTATGCAAGCGCTTTCTGATGATACCAGTCCGGCGTGCGAAGGCGGCGGCGGCGGCTCTTTGGGGCGTTCCGCGCGGCGGCGGGTCGATGCCACAACTTCTTGTTCGTCAGACGTTTACGCGCATCCCTGGAACCATGCCGCCAGGAACGCGAAGATGTCGTCGACCAGGGTGAACCCGTCGCCGTTGAAGTCACCGTGGCCCGCGAACCAATCGGACAGGAAGGAGAAGATGTCGGGAACATCCACCACGCCGTCTTCGTTCCAATCGGGGTAGCAGCGGGAGGGGAACGTGAACCACTCAATGTCCGCGGCCGACAGGATGCCGTCGGCGTTCAAGTCGTAGAGGCTGAACACCGCGCCGGGCGTGCCCAGCACGACCTGACCGTTGATGATGCCGTCGAGATCGTGGGGGGAGCCGTCGAGCGCGGAGATCGCGGATTGCACCGCGTCGCGGTCGAGCGTCGAGACCACGCCGTCGCCATCGGTATCGCCGCGCGTGATGTTGAAGCCGACATCGGTCCAGACGTACCACGCGCCGGCGGGTTCGGCGTAGGTCGTGCCGACGGCGAAGGTGACATCCCAGTTCATCGGGTTGAGGTAGTTGGCCGGGTCTTTCTTGGCCCACCTCCAAGTGAGTTCGGCGGTGAGCCCGGACAGCGAGCCGTGGGCGCCGATGGCGATGTCGGTGAGGGCCTCGATCACGCTGTGATGGGAGCCTTGCAGGTCGATGAGGTTGTCGATCTGCTGGACCGGCTCGCCGGCGAGCGCGGCCGCGCCCTCCATCGTGAGCGGGTAGACCAGCGACACGACCGTGAGGTTTGACGAGGGCTCGTGCTTGAAGCGCAGGTCAACGAGCGGGTCGTACGAACCCGCATCGGAGCCGCCATCGATGTTGGATGCCCAGCGGTACCCGCCGGCTCGCTGGAAGAACCGCCCGCGGACGACCATGGTCTCGCCGGGGTCGAGAATGCCGTTCATGTTGCCATCTTCGCTGATGATCTGTGCATCGTGGCAGCCGCAGAGCGTGATGGCGAAGTCGGTTCCGGTGCGTTCGTAGTAGGGGGGCGTCTGCCAGTCGTAGTCGGCGTCGAGGTGTGATGTCGGAACGCGCGAGGAGAGGATCGGATCGGCGGGGCGCGCGGCGTATCGCGGCGCGACTGCGAGTGAGCGCGTTCGCGCGGCGGCGGCGAACTCGCCGCCGGTGTTGCGGTCGTTGTCGACATCGAACTCGATGAAGCCATAGACCGGGCTTGGGCCGAAGCAGGTCGGCGCGAAGTCGGCGCCGTTCGCGCCCAGCGGACCCGGCGGGTTCACGAGTCCGGCAAACACGACGTCGATGCGGACGATGTGGGGGTTCTGCGGATCGCCGGGGAGTCCGGCGTAGGGGTCGCAATCGGGCTGGAGCGGGGCCCAGGGCATGAGCGCGACGGCGATGACGTCGGGCAGAACGGGGGCGGGGAGGATCGGCGCGGATCCGTCGGGATCGGTCCTGCGGATGAGGACGTCGCCCATGGGGTCGGTCCACAGAGAGCGGTCGAGCGCGGCCAGCGTGCAGGACGCCGCGGCGGCGATCAGCGCCGCGGCGGTGCAACGTGCCTTGGTCGTGCGTTTCATGTCTGGGCCGCCTCCTCTTCGCGCTTGACGAGGTCCGCGAGTTGGTACCGTTCGATCCGGTATCGCAGACTGCTTCGCTGCATGCCGATCAGTCGCGCTGCGCGGGAAACATTCCCACGAGTGAAACGCAGCGCCTGGATGATCAACTCTCTTTCGACATCGGCCGCGCGGTGTATGCCGCCGACAAAATCGAATGTCAGTTCGCCCCCGCCGACGCGGGGGGGCGTGCCGGCGCCGGTTTGGGCCGCGGGGGCGAGGCCCAGATCGGCCGGTTCGCACTCGCTGCCGGCGCACAGCATGGCGGCCCGCTGGCATGCGTTGACGAGTTCTCGCACGTTGCCGGGCCAGTCGTGGGCGAGCACGGCGGCGCGTCCAGCATCGGAGAGGGAGACGGCGGGACGGCCGAACTGCCTGCAGAAGCGCTCCAGCGAAGCCTGGGCAATGGTCGCGGCGTCGTTTCCGCGTTCGCGCAGCGCGGGGATGCGCACGGTGAACGCGTTGAGACGGTAGAGCAGGTCGCGGCGGAAGCGGCCCTCGGCGACGCGCTGGGCAAGGTCCTGGTTCGATGCGGCGATGACCCGTGCGCGCACGCGGCGTTCCTTGGTGCCGCCCACGCGCCGGAATCGCCCGTTCTCGACCACCAGGAGCAGTTTGGATTGCAGTTCCAGCGGCATCTCCGAGACTTCGTCGAGGAAGATCGTGCCGCCATCGGCCATCTCGAAGAGGCCGGGGCGCGCATCGCGGGCATCGGTGAACGCGCCTCGCTCGTGGCCGAACAGTTCGCCTTCAACCAGCGTCGCCGGGAGCGCGGAGCAGTTCACGTGCACGAAGGGCGGCTCGTCATCGGGTGCAAGGCGCACCGCCTCGGCGTGGATGTGTCGCGCCAGGATGCCCTTGCCCGCGCCCGTTTCGCCGAGCAGCAGGATGCACGGCAGCGTGGAGGGCCCGCCCGTTTCCGCGATCGGGGGCAGCGGGATCGATGAGAGGCGCGTCGCCAAGCCGAGCGCGGCCAGCCATGCCGGGCTGTTGCCCAATGCCTCGAACTCCTCGGTTCGAGAGCGTTCCAGCCGCTCGTAGAGCCGGACGCGCTGCCGCAGCGTGCGCTGCTCGAGCCAGCGCGGCACGCTCAACGCCAGTTCCTCGAACACCAGGGGCTTGGTGAGGTAGTCATCCGCGCCGTGGCGCATCGCCTTCACCGCCGAGTCGACGCTGGCATTGCCGGTCATCGCGACGATCACCCCATCGAAAGCCTCGGCACCCTCGCGGAGTTCGCGGATGTACTCGATACCGTCGTCATCGACCGAGAGCCGGAGATCGGTCAGAACCATCTCGAAGGCGGTTTCGGCAACGTGCTTGCGGGCCTCTGCGATGCTGGAGGCTTCCGCGACATCGTGCCCGCCTTTGCGAAGGGCCTTCACGACAGCGAACCGCGTGGTGACATCGTCCTCAATGACCAGAATTTTGGCCACGCACAGCCTCCGAGTGGCCAGCCTTGGCCACTCCGTTCTGCCCCATTGAACCGATGTTCAGCGGGACGCGCACAACGAACTTCGCACCGGACCCATCGGCGGAGCGTTTCTTGCCAACATTGCCCTGTTGTGGGGGGCTGGCCAAGAAGAGTTCTCCGCCGTGGGAGCGGACGATCTGTCGAGCAAGAGCAAGTCCTATGCCCGTGCCCTCCTTCTTCGTTGTGAAGTATGGTTCGAATATCCGCTCACGCAACTCTGATGAGACGCCGGGACCACTATCCGCGACGGAAACTTCCCAGAACTCGCCATGTTGCCCGGGTTCACGCGTGATGTCGGAGGAGATGTTGACCATCGGGGGCCGGTCCGGGCGTGCGTTGTCCGCCGCGGCATCGAGGGCGTTGGCGATCAGCGCGCCCAAGGCGAGTTCCATGTGGCCTTCATCGAATACGGCGGAGGCTGGGGCGTGGGTCTGGACGACACGGATGGAGGCGCCGCGTGCCTGGGCGGCGGGCAGATAGGCCTTGACGACGCGTTCGAGCCAAGCCCGCGGGTCGCTGTTCACGGGGGAGATCTTCGTCGGGCGCGTGGCGTCGAGCAGGTCGCGCAGCCAGGCCTCGAAACGATCGACGGCCTCGATGATGCGCGACTGGTTTTCGTCCATGTCGGCCTTCAACGACGGGGGAACGGTCGCGCTGCGGAGTTCGGAGCGGGACATCTCCGCGAGGACGCGGATGCCGCCGAGCGGGCTCCGCAGGTTGTGGGCGATGCGCTGGACCATCTCTCCGACGGCCGCGAGTCGTTCGCGGTCGACAGCGCGGTCCTGCAGGTCCTTGACCATGCCGGCCATGGCGTTGACCTCGGACGAGAGGGCGGCGAGTTCATCGCCGCCGCGCACGGCGACGCGGTGGGCGAAGTCTCCCGCGGCGATGCGGGTCGCGGCGGTGCGCAGATCGGCGACGGGCCGGAGCACCCATCGACGGACGAGCATCACGCCCAGCGCGCAGGTGAGCACGGCGATGAGCATGATGAACGCGGCGACGTTTCGCAGGCGGGCGCGGATGTCGGTCGCGTGCGCGAGGAGTTCGTGGGTCTCGCGGACAACGCGCGACTCGGTGCGGCGGACGAGGTCGAAGGCTCCGAGGAGCATCGCCGCGGCGTGTTCGCGTGCATCGTGGTCGCCGTCTTGCAGCCATGCATCGGCGCGGTCGCGGGCGGCGCTGAGCCGGTCGCGCAGGTTGGCGAGGGTGGTTCCGCCGGTGACCATTCGCGACCATTCGTCTCGGGCCAACTCGTCGAGTGCGGTCTGCATGGCGCTGCGGCAGTCGAACATCTCGGCGCGGTCGCGCTCGGAGGCGGGACGCGGCGTGAGGCCTTCCGGCGAGTCCAGCCTCGAGGCCATCGCGGCGCGCTGGGCCCGGCGTGCCGCGGCGGGTTCATCTACTTCCG
This sequence comes from Phycisphaeraceae bacterium, assembly GCA_019636495.1. Classification (GTDB taxonomy): domain Bacteria; phylum Planctomycetota; class Phycisphaerae; order Phycisphaerales; family UBA1924; genus JAHBXL01. The sequence goes on from JAHBXL010000001.1 coordinate 488,454, forward strand.
CATCGTCGTGCGCGCGGGTGAGGATGTGCCGCTGGCGCTCGACCGAGACCTTGATGCGCTCCAGTTGCAGGAGCGCGCCGGACATGCTCTGAAAGGGCGTCCGCACCTCTTCGTGCATGAAGTTCAGCGACAGCAGGCCGCCGACGAGCGCGAGGACGACGGTCAGCCCGAGCATCCCGAGCATCAGTGCGAACTTCGCCTGCAGCGACATGGTCTTCCCCGACTCCAACCCCGTCCAAAGTCCCGCAGGTCGGTCAGCGCACAGGCTCGAACCCCCACGCCCAATCGCCCTGCTGCAAAGGAGAGCGGGTCGAGGCCACGTGGCCATCGACAAACGAGACGTTGAGGCCGCCGTTGTGGCGCATGCCCGGGTACCAATACCGGTTGTTGGCGTACATCTGCGGGCTGTCGAGCGAGGGCGTCGAGAACAGCGGGTTGGAGTTCACCTGGACCGCCCGCGCACCATCGACATCCCACGAGAGCGGCACCTGTGCCGGCGAGACCGATCCGTTGCCTTCGAGAATGCGGCTGGTCAGCAATACCCATTGCGAGCCGCCCGCGGTCAGTTGCCGTTCGCTGCGGCGGAGACGCTCGTTGAAGCCGAACGAGACGTTTCTGGGCGGGCCGATCGCGCCCTGAGAGCAGGGCAGGCCGCGGGTCAGCGTGATGTTGCCCTTGATCTCCGGGCAGCGGAGCGGGTCGTTGCCGCGAAGGTCGGGCAGCGTGTAGGTTTCTTCGGGCCCCCAACTCCAGAACTCGTCGACGCTGTACTCGTATTCGACAAACGTCTCGAGCCTGAAGGCGCGGCCGCCGCCGAGCGAGGCATCGTCGCCGCGGTTGGGGTGCAACTGGTCATCGGCAAAGTTGGCGAAGTCGAACGCGACGCCGCGGAGCGCCATCTGGCAGCGGAAGGACCGCGCCGAGGCGATGGTGCCTCGCATTGCGGGCAGGAGGAGCGAGACCAGGGTCGCGAGGATCGCGATGACGACGAGGATCTCGATGAGCGTGAACCCCCGTGCGCGGCAGCGCTTGCGGCTGTCGGATCGCATCGGCGGGATGACATCCCTCGCGGCCATCGGCACTCCCACTGGACGCCCGAGGCAGAACGCACAGGCGTGCCCCCATGATGCCAAGAGACTAGCGACCCGGCTGGCGGGCTTCAAGTCGAGTTCCCGAACAAAGAACGATCCAACGGTCCTTGCAAGGCCGCGCAGGGAGATACCACGGCTGTCCATCGGTGTTGATGGAACGCCGCGAGGCAACCTCGCGCGGACGGGACTCGGCACGGACCATCCCACGAAGTACTTTTCGCCTGTCACATCGGCGAGGTTTCCGAAAGGGCGGATGGTTGCAGGAACGCCCATGGCCGGTGCGGCCAATAGCCCATGTTCGTGGCAAGCGGGCGGAAATGGGTGAGCGGGGCAAGGCCGCCGCGGGCGCGGGAAAGCGCAATGCCGGAGACAGGAATCGAACCTGCACGGGTTTTGAGCCCGGCGGATTTTGAATCCGCTGCGTCTGCCAGTTCCGCCACTCCGGCGAGAGTGCGAGGGAGAGTTTAGCCGCCCGGCGCGTCAACGCCCGCCGGAAGCCTGCATCTCCGGCCGTTCCCAGATGCCGACTTCGAGGCGGCCGCGGGAATCGGCCGCAGCGCGGAACATGCCATCGGAGTTGAAGACCATGGCGATCTCGCCGGTTCGTGAGACGGCGATGATGCCGCCATCGTCGGGCTTCAGCACGCCGTGGACCACCTCGTTCGCGGCCTGCGCAAGCGAGATGCGCTTGTAGAGCATGCGGTCGGAGATGTCTCGCGCGACTCCGTGACGGATGAACTCCTCGCCGGTGCCCGTGCCCGAGACCGCGCACGACGCGTTGTTGGCGTAGTTGCCCGCGCCGATGATCGGCGAATCGCCGATGCGGGCCCAGCGCTTGCCGCTCATCCCACCGGTGCTGGTCGCCGCGGCGAGGTTTCCGGCGCGGTCGAGGGCGACGCAGCCGACGGTTCCGAAAGTGACGCCGGCCGGCGTGTCACGGTGTCTCGGATCTGTGTCGGCTGGTTCAACCGCGGAGAGACTGACGCCCTTGGGCAGCGCGGGCATGGGCTCGTTGCGTTCCTTGAGGACCTCTTCGAGGACTCGCCAGCGGCGTGTGGTGAAGAAGTAGGCGGGATCGACGCGGGCGATGTCGGGCCCGAGCGAACTGGCGAACGCCTCCGCGCCCTCGCGGGAGAGGATGATGTGGCGGGTCATCTCCATCACGCGGCGGGCGAGGCGGATCGGATTCTTGATGGTGGTCACGCCCGCGACCGCGCCGCACTTCAGCGTCGCGCCGTCCATGATCGACGCGTCGAGTTCGTTGCGCCCCTCGGCGGTGAACACCGCGCCGCGGCCGGCGTTGAACTTCTCATCATCCTCGAGCGTCATGACGACCGCTTCGACGGCGTCGAGCGCGCTGCGGCCGGCTTCGAGCATCTCGACGCCGATGGCCAGCGCGCGGGCCAGCGAGTCGGTGTACTCGCGCACGCGTTCGGGCGGGGTGGACTTGTCGATCACGCCCGCGCCGCCGTGCAGGACGATGGCCCACTCACACGTCCGCGCCGCGGCGGCATCCGCGCCATCGCCGCTTGCGCGGCAACCCATCAACGGTACCAGCACACACGCGAGAACGATGGCAACGCACGCACGATTCATGGGCCTGCTCCTGAAGAGTGCGCAGACTATCCGATTCCGCAACCCGGTGTCGGCGCGGCGAAGAAGTGGCGGCCCGGTTCGGCGGCGAGGCTCGCGCGGACGTTGATGATGAGCCGGGCATCGGCGTGCCGGACATCTTCTTCTTCCTGACGACGTGGTTTGAAGGGTGCGACTGAGCCCTTGCGGTCAGGCGGGTCGATCACACAATCGTCAACTGTTGCTCAGCGCAGTAGACCGCGCTCTGGTTCCCGTGGATGTCCGCGGCCTGAACCAGCACGTTGAACGTGCCGCGGGGCCAGTGCGCCAGGACCATGACATTGCCGGTCCGTGTGTTGGCGAGCACATCGCCGGGATCGATTATGCCATTGTTGTTGGTGTCGAGGAAGAACTGGATGGACCGGATGCCGCCGGGCTCGCCGATGAGGCCCTCGGGGTCGTTAATGCGAGCCCGGAACTTGATCCGCTGATCGGTTGTGACGATGCGCACGTTCGGGCGACCCGCGCGAGACGCATCGATTCCGCTGATGAGCGGGGGCCGCGGCCAGCCGTCGAAGACGTACAGGAACGCCTGCCGACGATGGCTGGTGCTCAGCCAGAGCACATCTGCGTGAGCATCGTTGGTGAGTTGGACCATCAGGAACTGGTCGCCGATGTAGTTGCCATTGTTACTGCGGTGAAATGCCTCACGCAAAATGAACGACCCGTCTTCCTGCGGCGACAGACGCTGCAACGACTGGACGCCGTAGGGGTGACGGCCACCGACGGTGAGGCGGTGGAAGATCTGCAGTTCCGGCTCGCCGGTCGGGCCGGTTTGAAAGCCGACGATCCGAAGATCATTCCTGCCGTTGTAGTGGATGGGCCCTGCGAAGAGCACCTCAGGCGGCAGGAAACCGCCGCCGCCATCGCCGCGGTAGAGAATCACATCATCACGCTGTGGGACAACGAGGTCGAGATCGCCATCGAAGTCCACATCGGCAAGCAATGCGGAGGACTGCGCGGCGCCCGGTGTACTGAGAAGGGTTGATGGGCTCTCAAACATCCCGGCCAGCAGCGGGTCGGCGCTCTGGGTCAGGACCCGGACGGAGAACTCTTCGTCCTCGGGGAGTTCTGAATCCTGAGAGGTGAACACAATGTCATCCAGGCCGTCGGCGTTGGCGTCGGTCACGCGGAAGCCCCGCCACTGTGCGAGCGTGGATTCAACCGGCGTCTGAACGATCGGCAGACCGGGTTCGTTGAATGCGATCGAGTGGATGAGAGAGGGTGTCTGCTGACTCCACTGAGGCGGTCCCTCTGTTCTGACCGCGAAGAGCACATGCGTCGGCCCATCGGCGCTCCGGACAACCGCGATGTCCTGAACGAAGCCCGGTACCGCGCGGGAGGTTATGACTCTGAGCTTCTGCAGCTCATCATTGAACTCCATTCGCGCCAGGCGGCTGCGTTCGCCGTTCTTCGCGAGTCCGGCGACGACGAGTTCGTCGCGGTCATCACCGTCGAAGTCCGCCGCGGCGAGGTGCGCGATGTTGTGGGCGTAGCGAGTGAACCGGGGCGCTTCGAAGGTGCCATCGCCGTTTCCCTTGAGAAATGCGAGGCGCTTGCCGACCGGGCCGTAAGAGGCGATGGCCAAGTCCTGGAGACCATCGCCATCAAAGTCGCCCGCAACGACGGTGTTCACCGACTGCTCACCTTGAAAGATGACAGGCGGGGAGAGGGATGAGTCCAGCAACGTACGCGGCTCGAGATGGTCAAACAACGCCGAAACGCCCCCTACTGGATTCTGCGGCATGATGTCCTCCGCGTGATCATTCGCCGCGGCGGCCAAGCGGGTTCCTCACGGCTCCTGCGATCCTACACCAGCAGCGTCGCCGGCTTCTCCAGGAACTCCTTGACCGTCGCAAGATACGCCGCGGCCATGGCCCCATCGATAATCCGGTGATCGCTCGACATCGTCATCTGCATCTCGGTGCCGATGACGAGTTTCTTCTCGCCCCCCCCTCCCGCATCCTTGCCGACGACGGGCTTCTCGACCGCCGCGCCCACCGCGAGAATCGCGGCGTTGGGCGGGTTGATGATCGCCGTGAAGTGCTCGACGCCGAACATGCCGAGGTTCGAGATGGTGAAGGTCGAATCGGACATCTCGTCGATCGAGAGTCCCTTGGCGCGGGCCTTCTCGGAGAGTCGCTTGGTGTCGGCCGAAATCTGCCGCAGACCCATGCGGTCGGCGTTGCGGAGGGTCGCGACGACCAGCCCGCCGCCGACGAGTGTCTCGGGGTTCACCGGCAGCGCGATGGCGACACCGATGTTGACATCGGGCACGATGTCGATGAAGGGTGCGGATGAAGCGGGAGACACGTGCTGGAAGCCCGTGCCACTCTCGGACCACCGCGCGTTGATGAACGGGTGCTGGTGCATGGCCAGGGCGCACGCGCGGACGAGAAAGTCGTTCACGCTGAGTTTCACGCCCTGGGAGGCGAGTTGATCGTTGAGTTGGCCGCGGAGCGCGAGGAGCGCATCCATCCGCACCGTCACCGTCACCTGGTAATGCGGGATGGTCGCCTTGCTCTGCACCAGTCGCTTGGCGATGGTCTGCCGCATGTTGGAGAGCGCGACTTTCTTCGCAGCGAGTGCGGGGGCGGTGGGGGGCATCGCGACACCCGGCACAGCGCCGGCGGAGAGGCCCGAGATCTTCGCGGGCTCGCGGCCGGAAACACCCGGCACGGAGTGCCGGGCCACCTCGGACCGGCCCCCCAATGCCGCCTCGACATCCTTGCGAACGATGCGGCCCGAGGGACCAGTGCCGTGGATCGCGCCGAGGTCGATTCCGGATTCGTCGGCGATTTTTCGAGCCAGCGGCGAGGCGAAGACGCGCTCGCCGGAAACCGGTGACGCGTGGCGCCCGTTCGTTCCAGCCGGTGCCGGCGCGGCCTTCGGTGGTGTTGCCACAGTGGATGTGGAGGTAGATGACCCGCTCCTGGCCGCGCTTGCCGGTGCGGGCGAACCCGCGGCCGCGCTCGGGGCGGGCTTGCCGGCGGGCTCCTCGGCGCCTGTGAGCGTCATGATCACCGTGCCGACCGGCACCTGCTGACCTTCGGCCACGACCAGTTCACCGACGGTTCCTTCGTCAAAGGTCTGCAGTTCCATCGTGGCCTTGTCGGTCTCGATGTCGGCGATGACATCGCCCGCCGCGACCTTCTGTCCGGGCTTGACGGACCACTTGACGATGGTGCCCTGCTCCATCGTGTCCGAGAGACGCGGCATTTTGATTTCGATGGCCATGGTCGGTGGGATTGTGCGGCGGGGGTTCAGAAGCGCACGGGTTGCGAGTCGAGATCGAACCCGGGCGCAGCACGGGTGCGTTGATAGGCGTCGATATCCGCCGCGAGGCGGCGGGTCAGCAGTTGCCGGGTTTCGTCGTCGAGCAGGGCTTCGGCGGTCGGGGTGATGCCGCGGCGGCGGATCTCGCCGCTGGGCACGTCGGCCAGGCAGGCGCCATCCCACGGCGAGTACCGCACGGCGTTGTGCCGGAGCGTGGCCGGTGCGGGGAGATTGAGGTGTGCGGCCAAGCCGGGCAGCGCGGTGGAGAGGTGCTCGACGCGGCCTGCGAAGGCGAAGGTCTGTCCGGCGATGAACGCGTTCTGCGGCCGCCAGTGGCTGTCGAGTTGGGAGTCGTCGCAATCACTGAGAAAGCGGACGAACTCGCGGAACGTGACGCCGCGGGCGTAGTCGACGGCGGTCGAGGCGGGCACGATGGAGGGGCGATCGGGATGGCCGATCTTGGCGGTGGTGTCGAGGCGGACATCGACGCCGGCGATTCGGGCCATGGCCTCCATGGCCTCGCGCGCGGGGTGGAAGCAGCCGAGGGTCGCGCCGCACACGAACTTCTCGGTGAATGCGGAGACGATTCGGTCGATGGGTTCGCGCAGGAAGACCGCGCCGAGGTAGGTGTCGAGGCACTCTCGTGCCGCGGGTTCGGCGAGATTGGCAAGCGAGTGCGTGCGGCGGCAGTAGGTGTGAGCATCGGCGACATCGGCCGCCCCGGGATCGATCGCCGCGAGCAGCCAGCGCTTGATGGTCGTGCAGCCGCTCTTGGGCATGGCGCAGATGAATGCCCGCTGTGCCGGGAGCACGAGGTAATAGGAGCGCGGGAAGGCGCGGTTCTCCTGCTCGACCAGCGGCGGGACGAACCGTCGGCGGTCCGGCGGGGAGTGGGACTGGTCTGTCGCGAGTGCGGACCTGGTCATGCGTGCTCCGACGCGTCAGGAAAGCCCGAGTGTAGTCCTCACCGCGCGGATGATCTTGCCCTTGTGCGGCAGGAACTCGGCCTCGAGGTTCTTGGCGTAGGGCGCGGGCACATCGTCGGTGTTGACGCGCAACGGCTGGTGATCGAGGTAGTCGAACCCTCGCTCGCACACCTGCGTGATCACCTCGCTGGCGATGCTCGCAAACGGCCAGCACTGATCGACAACGACGATGCGGTTGGTGCGCTTGACGCTTTCAATGATCGAGTCGATGTCGAGCGGGCGGATCGTCCGCATGTCCAGCACATCGCAGGCGATCCCGTCCTTGGCCAGTTCGTCCGCCGCATCGAGGCAGAAGTTCACCGGCCGACCGAAGGAGACGAGAGTGACATCGGAGTTGCGCTCGCCGGACCAGGTGCCGCGGCGGAGCGCGGCTTGGCCGAACGGTATGGCGTAGTCGCCCTCGGGCACCGGCCCCTTGTCGCTGAGCATTCGCTCGGACTCAAGATTGAAGTAGGGGTCATCGTCGCGGATGCCGGAGGTCAGCAGCCCCTTGGCGTCCGCGGCGCAGGAGGGGATGCCGATCTTGAGGCCGGGGACGTTGGCGTAGAGGGCTTCGACGGTCCAGGAGTGCGTGGAGCCGAGTTGGCCGCCCGCGCCGTTGTTGCCGCGGAAGACCACCGGGCAGCCCCACTGTCCGCCGGACATGTAGAGCATCTTGGGGACGTTGTTGAGGATCTGGTCCGCCGCGACCAGAGAGAAGGACCATGACATGAACTCGATGATGGGGCGGAGGCCGTACATCGCCGCGCCCACGGCCAGCCCTGCAAAGCCGTTCTCGGAGATGGGTGCATCAATGATGCGCTTCTCACCGAACTCCTCGAGCATTCCCTGCGACACCTTGTACGCGCCGTTGTACTGCGCGACTTCCTCACCCATGAGGAAGATCCGGGGGTCCTTGCGCATCTCGAGCGTCATCGCTTCGCGCAGAGCCTCGCGGAACGTGATCTCGCGGGTGCCCTCGGGCAGCAGGTGCGAAGTCGCGGCATCGGTGAGTGTGGACATGGTTGAAGATCGACCAGAGAGGTGAAGCGAACAGGGGGCACTACGGACGTTTGTTCGGAAATCGGCAGGGAGCCGGGGCCAGCATCGATGTTAGGCGTCCTGACCGGCGGGTTCGCACTCGCCGACAGTCGGAGTCGTGTTCACATTGGGTTCCCGCCGCGCTTCGGGTATGCTGACGGCGCGTCGCGACCGGCCGGGGTGCCGCGAGCGGAACAGCGAGGTGCAGACCATGGCGGGAGAAGCGGCGTCAAAACTGTGCGCGGCGTGCGGAAAGGACGTATCGAGCCTGCCGCGCACCAAGGACAGCCAGGGGCGGTACATCTGCGCGACCTGTCAGGAGCAGTTCAAGGCGCGCCAGGCGGCGGGGCCGGGCGCGGCTGGCGCAGGGGCGGGCGGGGGGGCGGGCGGGGGGGCGGGAGGGGGGGCGGGAGGGGGGAACATGCTGGACCAACTCATCAGCGCATCGCCGATGGTCGGCGCGCACAAGTGTCCGAACTGCGGGGACCCGATCCGGGCCGGCGCGGTGATGTGCGTGCGGTGCGGATTCGACACCCGCGCGGGACGAACGCTGCGCACGCGCGTGGTTGCGGAGAAGCCGCCGAAGGCCGCGGGGCCGATGAGGATGCCGCGGCGTTCGGGCGAGTTCGGGCCATCGCTCGGCGCGCTGATGCTGATCTCGATCGGCGTGTTCGGCGGCATCTCTGCGCTTGGCGCGATCGGGCCGGGGGTGTTCCTGGGTACGGCGTTCATCGGGTGGATCGCGAGCCTGGCTGCGTATGTGTTTGCGGTGGTCATGGCGTTCAAGACCGGAAACGGGAAGATGGGCATATACGGCCTGCTGGTCGTGGTGCCGATCGTGCAACTCATCTCGCTGGTGTTCATCTTCTGGTCGCTGTTTGCGCACCCCGACAAGTGGAGCCGCGCATTGATGGTTGGCACGCTTGTTGGCGGCCTTGTCTCGTCGGTCATTTTGATCACGTCGTACGGCGGGAGCGAGGGCCTGATGCAGATGTTGGGCATGCCGGTGCCGTGAGGCGCAGGGCCGCGTCGATGTGAGAGGCGACGGTGATGGTTACCATCGAACGATGGCCGATCCGGCGTGCGGACAACACGGTGCGGAGGCACGCGAAGAGCGCGCCAAGGGGCACTATGGCTACAGCGCGTGGGACCGGCTGCCGCTGACCTACCCCGGCATGACCACTCAGTTGGAGTTTGAGCCGATTGAGTTCGAGGCGATTCGGTTTGAGCATCGCGTTGGTGAAGTCTCGCGGTTGCAGCAAGTTGATCCGGACCGCGACAAGGCAACGGCCCTGGCATTTGCAGCGGAGTTCCAAACGCGAGCGACTGCGTGGGCCATGGCCGGTAGGGCGACCGTAGATGATGGACCGATTCCATGGCACAAGCACCCGTACATGAGGGTCCCCATGTGGGTCACTGTCGTCCTGGTCGTTCTCGGAGGTCGGGACATTGCACGGGGTGAACCACCGCTCCTGACTCTGTTGATACTGCTTGCGGTTGTCCCGAGTTGGTTTGTGGCGGTAGCGATGATTCGACGCGGCGGACTGAGGAGATCGTCTCAAAGCGTGCCGTTGAATGTCCACGACATCAGCAACGCGTTGGCGAATCGATCATGTCCGGATTGCGGTTACGGTCTGACGGGCGTTCCGTCCGCAATTGAGCCGAAGCGTCTCGATGGCGTCGAAGTTGGTCCTTGGCAGTGCCCCGAGTGCCGGAGCAAGTGGCCGCTGGTGCCGCCGCCGGCGAAGTTTGCACCGGTTCCGCGCGGGCAGCGCCGCACAGCCTCATCTTGGACATCCGGGAATGGATGACCCGCGGATAGACCTTTGCGATCGTGCCGCGGCGATGGCGGATGCGGGGACGAGACCGGGATAGTTTGCCAAAGACTGGTCTTGTTCGGGCGGTATCAATCCGATACTATATGGCATGCCCAGGCCCATCCGAAAGACCAAAGCCGCCTCGAAACGCTCCGCATCCCGAAGCCGCGGTGAGGGTGTCTGGGTCACGAGCATGTTGCTGCGCGATATTGACCCCGAAGTCGCGCGCGTGCTTCGGACACGCGCCGAGCGGTCGGGGCGGTCACTCCAGCAGGAGTTGCATGCCGCGCTCCGCCGGGATGCCCGGCGGAACTTCGACGAGGCCGCTGCGCTCTCCGCCGCGTGGCGTGAGAGACTCCGCGGACGCGAGATTCCCGATGTGACCGATTTGATACGTGAGGATCGGTCACGGTGAAGGCTCTTGTCATCGATGCCAGCGTTGCGGTCAAGTGGTTCCTGCCCGAGAAGGATTCCGAGCAAGCCGCACGGCTGTTGAGCGGCACGCGCCGGCTCGTAGCCCCAGACCTGCTGTGGATCGAAGTTGCCGCGGTGCTCTGGAAAGTGGTCCGGCGGAGCGCGATTACTCCCGATGAGGCCCATCGGATCATCGCCGATGCCGCGGCCTTTCCGGTCGAGACCATCGAATCGTTCTCGCTTCTCCCGGAGGCGATGCGCATCGCCATGGAGACCGGCCGGACGGTGTATGACAGCCTCTATGTCTCCCTGGCCGCGGTCGAGCGCAGCGCCGTCGTCACGGCGGATGAGCGGCTCGTGAACGCACTTAGCCAGACGACGTGGGCGCGGCACGTTGTGCTTCTAGGAGTCGATTGAGGCAGCCCCGCCCGCTTGCCGAGTCACTGTCTGCTCCTGCCCGAGGCCTCGCGCCTATTTGCCATCAAACCAGTTCTCGCTCACACTCGCTTCCACCTTCAGCGGCACGCTCAGTTCCATCGCGTGCTCCATGCGGTTCCTGATCAGCGCCTTGGCGGCATCGGCGAGGTCGCGCGGGCACTCGAAGACCAGTTCGTCATGGATCTGCAGGAGCATCTGCAGGCCGTGCGGAGCGGCGCCGGTGGCGATCGCGGCATGCAGGTCGACCATGGCGAGTTTGATGAGGTCGGCGGCGGAGCCCTGGACGACGGAGTTGATAGCGACGCGCTCGGCCAGCGCTCGCCGCTGCGGGTTGTTGGACTCGATGTCGATGATGGGTCGCCGGCGGCCGAGCATCGTCTGCACATAACCGAAACGCACCGCCTGGTCGATGCACTCTTGAAGAAAGGTCGTGATGCCCGCGAATCGGCGCTTGTAGTCATCGATGATCTTGCCCGCCTCGGTGTTGCTGACACCGAGCCTGCGTGCCAGTCCGAACGGCGTCACGCCGTACACGATGCCGAAGTTCACCATCTTCGCGCCGTTGCGCTGCGACTTGGTCACTTGGACGAGCGGCACGCCGTGGATCTGCGCGGCGACGGCGGTGTGAATGTCCTGGTCCTTCTCGAACGCCTCGATGAGCGCGGGGTCGCGCGACAGGTGGGCCAGCAACCGCAGTTCGATCTGCGAGTAGTCCGCCGAAACCAGCACGTGTGGCGGGGCCGGCTCGGCGATGAAGGCCTTGCGGATCTCGCGGCCGATATCCGTGCGGATCGGGATGTTCTGCAGGTTCGGGTCCGATGAACTCAGCCGACCCGTCGCCGCGACCGTCTGGTTGAAGGAAGCATGGATGCGCCCCGTATCGGGGTTGATTTCCGCCGCGAGCGCAACGAGGTACGTCGAGACCAGTTTCGTCAGTTCGCGGTACTCGACGATCAGCGAGGGGATGGGCGTGGCGATCTCGGGGTCCGCGGCGAGTTTGTCGAGCACTTCGGCATCGGTCGAGTAGCCGGTCTTGATCTTCTTGATGGGCTTGAGGCCCAGGCCCGCCCCGCCTGCGTCGTCGCTGGCATCCGGCTTGTTGAATAGTGCCGCGGCGAGTTGTTTGGGCGAATCGGGGTTGAACGTGCGGCCGATGGTGTCCTTGGAGACGCGAGAAATCTCGATCTTGAGTTCGTCGATGCGTTTCTGCAGGCGCATGCGCTGGCGTTCGAGTTCGGCGCGGTCAACCCGGATGCCGTTCCATTCCAGTTCGGCCAGCACCTCGACCAGCGGCATCTCGACCGTTTCGAAGAGCGGCATCAGGTTCATCGCCGCGAGTTGCGGGAGCATCATGGCGCGGAGTTGCAGCGCGACATCCGCATCTTCCGCGGCATACTGAGTGGCCTGTTCGAGCGGCACCTGGTCGAAGGTGCGCTGATCGGGGCCGGAGCCGATCAGGTCCTTGATGGAAATGTTGGTGCGGCCGAGCAGGGCCATGGCGAGGGCATCAAGCCCGTGCGAGGAGCGCGAGGCATCGATGAGGTAGGAGGCGACCATGGAATCGAACGCTGTGGAGGTCGCGAAGCGCGGAGTGGCGTAGGTGGAGTGGGAGGAGGTCGTGGGCGCGGCGGCGCGTGCCGCAGCGCGGTCGGCTGACGAGGTCGGAATGCTCACGCCGCCGAGGCGGATGCCCGCCTTGCGCAGCACCAGCATGTCGAACTTGAGATTGTGGCCGCACTTGGGGCGTGATGGGTCTTCGAGGATGGGCTTGAGCGCGGCGATGACGGTCGCCTCGTCGAGGTGCGAGGCGGGGTCGGGCGAGCGCACAGGGATGTAGACACCCGTGCCGATCTTCGTCGAAAGACAGATGCCGACGAGTCTGTCTCGGCGCGGCGAGAGGCCGGTGGTCTCGGTGTCGATGGCGATGCACTCGGCGGACCGGAGGTCCCTGAGCAGCGCGTCGAGTTGCTTGCGAGTGGTGATCACACGGTATTCGCCCGATTGCGGCGTGATCTGAGCGGCCGCGCTCTGCGCGCCATCGAACAGGCCGCCAAAGATCGGGCCGGGCTTGCCGTCCTTCTTCGCCGCGACAGGCGAGGCGGGCAAGGCTGGCGCGCCGGCGGGCGGCATCTCGATGGGCGCACGTTCGGGGAAGAGGCCGCCGGGGGCGGGGCGTGGGGAGAGGGAGTGGGGAGTTTGCACGGGCAGGATGCCGGTGGCATGATCGGGGGGAGACACGGGCAAGATGCCCGTGCCACTGCCGCCGATGAGCAACTTGAGTTCGTCCTGGTATCGGTTGAAGCCGAGTTCCTTGAGGATCGGTCCCATCGCGGGCAGATTGAGATTGTCTGTGCGGGCCGAATCGAGCGGCAGTTCGACGGGGACATCGTGACGGAGCGTGACGAGGCGGCGGGAGAGATCAAGTTGTGCGCGATCGACCGCACGCAGCCGCTCGCCGAGTTTGCCCTTGATGGTCCCGGCGGCGGCGAGAACACCTTTGATCGAGCCGTGCTCGGCGACGAGTTTCGCGGCGGTCTTTGGGCCGACGCCCTCGATGCCGGGGACGTTGTCGGCGGTGTCGCCCATGAGGGCGAGCATGTCGATGACCTGCGGGGGCGCGAGACCGGTCTCGGCCTTCAGCGTCTCCGCGGTGATCAGTTCGTCGTTGTGGACATCGTAGAGTTCGACGGCATGATCGCCATCGTGGAGCAGTTGCTTGAGATCCTTGTCCTTGGAGATGATGCGGATCTTGAGGTTGGGGTGCTTTGCACGGAGTTGGGTGACGAGCGTGGCAATGACGTCGTCGGCCTCGAATCCCTCGGCGCCGAGGATGGGCACGCCGATTGTGCGGAGCAGCGCGAGGCAGCGCTCGACCTGGTGCTCGAGGTCGTCGGGCGGTTCATCGCGCGTGGCCTTGTACTCGGGGTAGATCTGACTCCGGAAGGTGCCGCGATCGCCGGAAACATCGAGCGTGACGCAGACGTAGTCGGGCTTTCCGCCGTCGGCGCCGATTCTTCCCTGGCCGCGGAGGAGTTTGAGGAGCATCCCGATGAAGCCGAACGTCATGTTCGTCGGCTCCTTGGTGACTGGGCTGGTCATGGGCGTGCGGATGGCGTGGTAGGCGCGGAAGAACTGTGCGTAGCCGTCGATGATGTAGAGGGTGGGCATCAGAACTCCTGAGCGCCGAGATCCTGCTGCTTGGCATGGCGGATGCGGAGGATGACCACGCGCGTGCCGGCGACAGAATAGAGGACCCGGCAGGGCCGAACCGACATGCAGCGGACATCAAACGGGAACTCACCGGCCGGGAGATAGACAGGATAGCGATTGGGCATCGTGCGCAGCGATCGAAGTCGAGCGAGCACGCGGTCGCCCAGAGCGGCGGCGTTGCGTGGTGAATCACGCGCAATGAACGCTTCGAGATCGATCAGGTCGCGGTGAGCGCGGGGCATGACCACGATGCGGAACGACCGCGGGACCACGGGTTATGCGCTCCGCCGGTCAGAAGTTCTCCCGCGTCCGGCGCGCCGCTTGCGCACGTCGCGGACGACTTCCTCCAGCGAGCGGCCCCGCCCGGCCTTGAGTTCGGCAAAGGCAACCCGCAGCGCGGCGATGTCCTCTGCCTCCTGCGCAAGCGTGGCCAAGCGGTTGTAGGCTGTCGGATCGAGCAGGATGGCGGCGGTCCGACCGTTGACCGTAAGCGCGGTGACACGCTTGTGCTTGTGCAGCCGGGAAAGGTGCGCTTTGGAGTTCCGCTGAAAGTCGGTAAGTGGATGAACGTCGGCGGGATCGAGCATGATGGACCTCAGCATGAGATTCACTGCGATAACACATGGAGAGAATACCACACGCGCCCGGTCTCGGCCAGCGGCCGCCCGGGTCATGTGCCGCCCACGCGCCCGGCCAGCCACGCACCGGCCCACACCGCCGCGAGCCCGAGACCCACACTGAGCGCGATGTTGGCCAACGCCCAGCCGAGTTGATGGCCCGTCGCGAGGACGAAGGTCTCGCGGCCGAACGCCGAGAACGTCGTGAACCCGCCCAGAAACCCGACGATGAGTCCCAGTCGGTATTCCTCGCGGATGTTCCAGGAGGTTGCAAACATCGCCGCGAGGAAGCCGACGAGCAGGCAGCCAAGGACATTCACCGCCAGCGTGCCCCACGGGAACTGTTTGCCGAACTGTCGGGCGCAGGCTTCCTGCGCGCCCCAGCGGGCCACGCCCCCCGCACCGGCCCCCAGAAAGACCAGCAGCGCATTGGTGTACATGCCAGCGTAATAGCGTGTGCCGCGTCCGCTGTCCAGTCCGGGCCGTACACTGGCGGCACCATGCCCGGACCAGTTGCCCCAGCACGCATCGACTCGGCCGAGGACGTTGTCGCTCGCGATGCGGTCGCACGGCTGCTCGAAGAGCACGGCCCGCGCATCTTCTCGCTGGCTCTGCGCCTTTGCGGAAACCGCGCAGATGCGGAGGACATGGTGCAGGACGTCTTTCTGCAGGCTTATCGCAAGTGGCACACGTTCCGAGGCGAGGCGGACCCCGGCACCTGGCTCTACAGCATCGCGGCCCGCTCGTGCAAAGCGAGAATGCGCCGAAAGGGGGGAACCGACCGACGCATGCCCGCGGTCTCGCAACTGATGCCGTGGCGCGAGACCAGCATCGCGGCGATCCCCATGCCTTCGGAAGATGGCGAGGCCGCGCCGGTCAAGGCGTCCATCCGGCGCGAGGCGGAAGAAGCCGTGCACCGCGCGATCCTCACGCTGCCCGAGCCATTCCGTGTGCCGCTGATTCTCAAGGAGATGCTCGAACTGCCGATCGAGCAGGTCGGAGCAGCGCTGAACATCAAGCCCGAAACGGTCAAGACTCGCGTGCACCGCGCCCGCCTGCTGCTTCGTCAGGCGATGCTCAGGCGTGTGCCGCAGAGATCCGCGCCCGATCCGATGTACGACAAGCGGGTCTGCCTCGATCTGCTCAAGGCGAAACTCGATGCGATGGACCGCGGGCGCGGGTTCCCGATTGGCCAGGACGTGCTGTGCGAGCGGTGCCGAGCGGTGTTTGCCGAACTCGATCTGGCCCAGAGCGCGTGCGCGAGCATGGCCGAGGGCTCCATGCCCGCATCGGTGCGCCGCGCGATTCTCAATGCCATCCGGCGCGAGCGGATCAACTCCTGACCTTGCAGGTCGAGAGTTTCAGCGGCAGGTAGGCCGGGCAGAATCCGAGTGCGCCGGTGAGCAGCAGCACCGCGCCCGCCGCGACGGCGATAATGCCGCCGACCGATCCCTCGGCCACGCCGAGCATTCCGATCGCGAGCGCGATCAGGATGATTCCGACCACCAGTCGCAGGGCCCGATCGACCGGTCCGACGTTCTTGCACCCGCACATGACTGGGTTCCTTTCGAATAAGGTGAGCAGATGGTGACGAATCCTCGCCGGTTGGGGGCTCACGCCGCGCGCGGCACAGTGTGCTCGCGGCGTTCGAGCCAATAGAACAGAGCCGATGCGATCAGCGCCAGCGGCACGATGAACAGCCACGGCGACACGTGCGAGATCCCGGGGAACGTGATCTTGCCGAAGTTCGCCACCGGCTCGATATTCTTGCTGATCCACGGATAGGCCTCGGCATAGGCCAGCGCGCCGACCAGCCCGCCCGCGATGCCCACCAGCGCATCGCGCGAGCCCTGGCCCGCCGCGGCGACGGCCGTGCCCGGGCAATAGCCCAGCAGCACCATGCCCACGCCGAAGATCGCGCCGCCGAGGAGGTTCATCATCAGCGCGGCGGTCTTGACATGCAGGCCCTCGATCATGCCCAGCGCGAGCATCGCGTAGATGCCGATCGCGCCGACGATGATCGCGGTCAGCATCGTCTTGAGCACCGTGAAGTCGCGGAACAGGAACTGTCGGACGATGACGTTGTACCGCGTCACGCCGCCCTTCTGCAGCAGGAAACCGAACACGAGCCCGGTGATCGCGCCGAGCAGGAGCGTCGTCGGATCGGCGAAGAAGTTACTGAACATCGGTCACCTCCTTGCTGCCGCGGCCGTAGAGCGCGAACGCGGTGATGATGCCGGTCGCGAACATCGCGGCAAAGAACGTCCAACTCGAGACTGCCAGTTGCAGGCCGCCGCTGATGCCGTGGCCGCTCGTGCAGCCATCGGCCATGCGGGCGCCGAAGATCAGGATCACCCCGCCGACAAACGCCGCGGCGTAGCGCTTCGCGACACTCGGCCCAAACCGGCTTTGCCACAGCGTCGGCACGCGTTCGACTCTGAAGGTGCGCCCGAACCAGGCCGAGATGAACGCGCCGATGGCCATCATCAAGACCAGCGCCATCTGCCAGTCGAAGACCGGCTTGAATCCGCCGCCCTTGGCGCCGAGCGTCTTGACCATGTAGGCGTTCTGCTCGACATGGTCGCACGCGACCGTGCACAGCAGCGCGCCCGACGCGCCGACGAACGATGTGCTCGTGCCCAAAGCCTTGTTCATGAAGTAGAACGTCGCCCACGACAGGATGCCGATACCCGCGCCCACGACATACGGTGACCAGCGCGGCAGTCTGATCGGGTTGGCCATGGCCCTTCTCCTTTTGCCGGCGTGCGGAGCGCACGCGGCCTTATGGACTGAGAGTCGGCCCGGCCGGGCCGGGTTCCCGAAATCTTGATGTGCGATCGTGGGAACCTTGGTGTGCTCTGCCGCCTCCAACTGGAGAGAAGCCCCGAAGTGGGCAGGAAAGGAAGACCCCATGAGCAACAAGGCCCTGGCGTTCTTTGAAGCATTGCCCGCATCCCAGGCCGCGATGAAGGAACGCGGCGGCGAGATCGGCCGCGCGTTCGGCCCGTTCTTTCAGGGCCTCATGAAGCCCGGCGCGCTCACGGTCCGTGAGAAGGAACTGGTCGGGCTGGGCATCGCCATCGCGGTGCGCTGCGAGCCGTGCATCTTCCTGCACGTGCAGAAGGCCCTCGAAGCCGGGGCAAAGCCCGAGGAGATCATGGAGGTCGCGGGCGTGGCCGTCATGATGGGCGGCGGACCGGCGTACACCTACGCCCCGCTGGTGGCGCAGGCGCTGGATCATCTCGCGGCATCGCGATCTTCCTGAGTGCGGGCGCGGGCCTATCTGTACCAGAAAGCCATCAGCAGCGGCACGGCGACCAGAGCGATACATGCCTCAAGCGCGAGACCCAGCCGCCAGTAGTCGGCGAATCGGTATCCCGCCGGGCCCATCACCAGAAGGTTGCTCTGGTGACCGATCGGCGTGAGGAACGCGCACGATGCGCCGATGGCCACCGCCAGAAGGAAGGCATCCGGCGAAACCTCGAGACCTGACGCCACGCCCAGCGCGATTGGACACATCATCACGGCCGCCGCGGCGTTGTTCACCAGGTCCGAGAGGAACATCGTGGCGACGAGCACGATGGCGATCATCGCCCAGGCCGGCAGCACCGCCGAAGCCCTCAGCGCGGCGCCCGAGATGAGCGTCGCAAGCCCCGTACCCTCGATCGCCAGGCCGACGGGGATCATCGCCGCAAGCAGGATGAGCACGGGCCAGTCGATGGCGGCGTACGCCTGCCGGACGGTGACGACCCGCAGAACAACCATGAGCAGCGCGGCCAGCAGGAGCGCCACCGCCGCGCCCATCAAGCCCGAGGCGACCAGCGCGATTGCGCTGGCAAACACGCCCAAGGCGGTCCAGCGCTTGGCCGCCATGCCGATGCCCAGCGCGCGATCCGCCAGCGGCAGGCAGCCGAGTTCTTCAAGTTCGCCGTACAAACTGCTGCGATCTCCCTGCACCAGCAGCACGTCCCCGGCCCGGAATCGAGTCTGCGCCAGACGCGGGCCCAGCCGCGCGCCCTCGCGGGCGATCCCGATGAGGTTGATCCCATGCCGCTGCCTCAGCCGGTGCGAAATGGCCGTTCCGCCGATCAGCCTTGAGCCGGCGCTCACCACCGCTTCGGCCAGTCCCGCTTCGTCATTCTCGATGAGCGAGGCCTCGACGCTCCCTTCCTGTCCGATCAACTCAAGTTGCTGCTCTTTGATGAACTTCTCGATGGCCTCGCTTTCGCCCATCATCACGAGTTGGTCACCCTCCTTGAGCGGGCGGTAGGGCGAGGGCGCGATGATGCGCCCGTCATCGCGCACGATCGACAGCACCTGCACGTCCACCGGGGCCAGTGATCGGATCGTCGCTCCCGCGGCGGGGCTTCTTGCCGGGATTGCCGCTTCCGTCAGGTACTTGCCGACCTTGAACAACTCATCGCTGCTTACCGCGCCCGAGCGCGTCGGAACCAGGACCCGTCCGAGCATCGCGATGAGCACCACGCCGGCCGCGGCGACCGGGAGGCCCACCCATCCGAAGTCGAAGAACCCGAACGGCGCGCCAGTTGCTTCGGCGCGAAAGCCCGCCACGATGAGGTTTGGCGGTGTGCCGATGAGGGTGGTCATTCCGCCCAGCAGCGAAGCAAACGCCAGCGGCATCAGGTACATCGATGCGGGTCGGCCGCTGTCTCGCGACAGCCGGATCGCAACCGGCATCAACAGCGCCAGCGCTCCCACGTTGTTCATGACGCTCGACAATGCCGCGACCGTGATCATGAGCCCGACGAGAAGCAGGAATGGGCGCGACTTTGCGCGTTCCAGCGGGCGTGCGACGGCATCCACGACGCCGGCGCGCGTCAGCGCTCCGCTCACCACCAGAATCGCTCCAACCGTAATCACCGCCGGGTGAGCAAACCCGGCAAAGACCAGGTCCGTTGGCACGATTCCCGCGATGGTGAGCCCCAGCAGCAGCGCCAGGGCAACCACCTCGGGCCTCCACCTTCCCCACACAAAGAGCGCAAGTGCCGCGATGAGCGAACAGCCCAGCACGGCCGTCTGGATCGTCATGGGCGGGTTCCCGGCGGGCGAATGGTGCCCGCCGCGGCAGTCTACACGTTCTCAGGCAGCGCGCGGCAACAAGTCGCCGGCATCGGGGCCGTTCGACACAGCGCGCGGATTGTGAGGGAGCAAAGACGACCAGCGCGGGCCGTGTCAGGCCCGACCGGCCGATCACTTCTTCTTCGGGGCGAAGTAGTTGCCGCCGAACTTCTTCTGGAACTTCTCGACGCGCCCGGCCGAGTCGACAAACGTCTGCTTGCCCGTGAAGAACGGGTGCGAGCCCGACCACACTTCAACGTGCAGTTCCGGCACCGTCGCGCCGCAGGTCATCACGACCTCGCCGTTGTGGTAAACCTTGCACGGGAAGTACTTGGGGTGGATCTTGTCCTTCATGGCTCATCTCGTGCAAGTCGGGTAATGCGTCGTCGGAATCGGTCTCTTCCCCTCACGACACTCCATCGTGCCGCGGAGAGAGGGGGTAGAAGGATACCTGCCCGATCCCGAGATTCCACTCGCGGCCACTTTCAAGGCCCGCCCGCCCCCCGCCGCCGATTCCCCCCGCCACATCGTCCCCGAGGCAGGCTTTCGGTAGGGCAGCTCGACTGCCGGGCCTCCGGCCGCCAGTCGGGTGGGGGGGGGTTGGGTGGGGGGGGACCGAGTACACCTTCCGCCCGCCCTCACACAGCGACGACACCAGCCCCGCCTTCCGCAACTGCGACAGGTGCTGGCTCACGCGCGGCTGGTCGAGGTCCATGTCCCGCGCCAACGTCCCCACGTCCCGCGGCCGCTCCGCCAGCGCAAACAGCATCTCCTTGCGGACCTCACCCGCCGCGCAGATCGCCAGCAGCATCGTGTGCAGCGGCACCCCCACCCCCCCCACGCCTGCCCCCGCGCTGGAACCCGACTTCGCCGCACGCCGAAGCCGCGCCAGCAACTCGCGCCGGGTCTCGCGGCGGACCGGCTCGGCATCATCGGCCGCGGCAGAGTCCTCTGCCCGCTTTCGGCCCGCACGCCCGGCAGACTCGCCGCGAGCGGGCCGATCCTCACTGCCGCGTTGCGCCGCGCCTTCGTGCATCCGGCACCTCCCATGAGCGTGCCCCTCACCCCGCGACCCGCGACCCGCGTGCTCTCCTCAATCCTCCGGCCCGCCGCGATCGCCAAGCTCACACCCAACTGCCCTGCATCCGTTCACCCATGTGCATCGCGCGGTCGCACGATGCTGTTCAAGATAACACACCATGCTCGCCGCGGCAGGCAACCGGGCCACTTGCATGTGGACCGGCTCTGGATAAACCGCCTGGCAACCACAAGCAGGTACGCAGCGATCACCGCCGCGGCATGCACTTGCCGCGGAGAATCCATGTGAATGCTCGCTCAACCCGCGCCGCGGCAGCGCAGCCGACTCCTGCGCTCAACCAACCCGCAACGTGGCAGGCCGAAGGCGATCTCCCCCCGTACTCAGGGACGGCCGACAGGCCGCCTGACACAATATTGTGTTTTATCTCACAGATCTGTGTCAGCGGTCGCGCTCTGTCAGGCGACCTTCCACCTGACGTTCGCCTCGTCACTGCCGCTCTGCTTCGGCCGATTCAAGATTCGCGCCCCCCCACTCGGCGCGCAAGCAAGGATGCTGGGGAACCGAACAAACAGTGCACGCCTGAGCGGAACCGCCGCGGCCGCGTGGGGGGTGGGGGGCTCTTGTCTTTCCTTCGTATATTTCCTACCGCCCCTTCACCAGTACCCCAAGCCGCTTCTGCCTTGACGGAACCCCCGCGGTCACGCGGCGGGCGCGCCGGCCCGCACAAGTCACCTGCAGCACACTGCAACTGTCAACCCGGCTCGCCCATCGCGCGCGTGCCATCCGACATCCGACATCCCACTTCCGGCATCGCTCAAGCCGGGCCCCCCACCCGGCGCTTGAGGCCCTTGTGAATCCTCGGCCAGGGCACGGGCCGTGCAGTCTGCTTCGCTGTGCAAAGGGGCTTCGCCCCCTTG
>JAHBXL010000010.1 GCA_019636495.1 Phycisphaeraceae bacterium
TAGCGCCGACTCGTCGTAGGTGATGCGGAGGTTCAACTTCTGCGAGGCGAGGTCGACGAGGCGGGAGAGTTCGATCTGGCCGGAGGGGAGGTGGGCGGTTGCGCCTGGGTCGGGCACCTCCGTGGCCGAGGGCGTGCTCTCTTCACTGGGGGGGGTGGGGGGGGTGGGGGGCGGGGTGGCCTGTGCTGCGGGGGCCAGCAGCAGCGCGGCGCAGGCGATGGGAGCGAGCATCGCTGGTGTGCGCACATCAAGGCTCCTGGTTGTACGACCGCGGCGGCTCGGACGGGTCGGGAACACCACTCACACGGTCAATCCGCAAGCGTGGCCGTCTCCCAGGCCTGGCTGACGGCGGGGAGGTTGCCGAGGTTGACCAGGGCTTGGGCGACGGCGGAGGCCTGCTGAGCCTGGGCGACGGTCTGCTGGGCCTGTTCGCTGGGAGTGGTCCCGAGCTGCTCGGCGACGCGGATGTTGTCGAGCGCATCGCGGAGGGCGACCCAGGCGGCCTCTTCGCGGTTGACGGCCAGGTACTGCGTCGGCAGCTTCCATCCGCTGTTGGCGTGGATGGTGCGGAGAACGGTGGGGGCGGTGGGAGCGGTCTGTCCCGACTCGGCGACGGCGGCGTTGAACAGGCCGTCCCAGTACGCCTGCCGAGCGGCCAGGGCGGTGGTGATGGCGCTTCGGGCCTGGGCGAGCCGGCCCGCGGGGTTCTCGACCCCGCCCTGCCGCACCGCCCGCTGCAGGTCGGCCAGGGCGCGGTTGGCGACCTGCACGTTGAAGTGCGCATCCCGCAGCGGCTGGATGCGTGGGGCCAGGTGGGCCCGGGCGGCGTCGACCAGGGCCTCGACCTGCTCGGGCGAGAGGCCCGCGGTCGCGAGCGGTTCGGCGGTAAGCCCGGCGCTGATGAGGGCGGCGCGGAGTTCCATGTTGGTCAGGGGATCGTCAGAGCGCGGCCCGCGGATGGCGGTGGCGGCGATGAGTGCCCCCAGGCCGATGACCAGCGCGAGGAGCAGGCCGTTGAAGGCCAGTCCCAGGGGGGATCGGTGGGCCAGACGCTTGATGATCTCGGGCATGGTCGTTCTCCCAGTCCGCCCGGGGCCTTCCTCCTCACACGCCCGCGGAGCCTCGAAGAGGTTGCGTGTGTGCGGGAGGAAGAGTGGGGCGGTCCGTTGGAGTAGAACACGCGGCGGTGTGCGTGTCGAGGGGTCGTGCGCGATATCGCACATCCCGGATATGCGATATCGCGCACGGGCACTTGCGGCCCCCACATTGGCGCGGTAATCCATGATCAGCGACAGGCCGTTGCCGGGGTTCTTATGTCCCGGCGGGGCCGCGTCCCTGGAGGCCACGCATGTTCACCCCCCAGTCCATGAGCCGTCCCTTGTCCGGCATGTTCGTGTCCGCGCTGGTGCTCGCGGCCCTTGCGGGAGTGCCCATGCGGGCTTCCGGCCAACAGGTGCTGGAGATCTACGGGGATTCGGTGGACTCCTACCGGGCCTCGGCCGCCTCGGGCGGCCAGGACATCCGCCCCATGCTGCAGCAGCGGGGCGTCGGGGTGGATGGCTCGATGCGGGCCGGCTCGACCTTCGGCTGGGCGCTGGCGGGGAACCCGTCTGACCCGGGCGGGAGCGTGGGTCAGACGCGTCTGGGTGATGTGCACCTGGCGACGGGGACGTTCGCGCCCTTCGAGGTCGATCTGGCGCTCCCGGCCCCGGGCATGGCCCGGTGGGTGGTGGGCCGCAGCTACAGCCACACGCAGAAGAGCACGGCTCCCGCGCACCGGAACTCCAACGGCCCGCAGGGGTACAACTGGTTCCAGACCAGCCAGCCGGAGATCGTGTTCCACGACGACCCGTTCGGCGCGGCCAACGACCTGGTGTACATCGTGTACGGGGCGGAGCGGTTCGTCGAGTTCAAGCGCGTCGGCAGCAGCAGCGACGAGTTCAAGGCCATGAACGGGGCAGCGGGCGTGGTGCAGCACGTCCCGGGGAGCCCGGATGTGTACATCTACACCGACCAGCACGGCGTGCGGACGTACTTCTTCGGCGGCAACACCGGCTCGGGCCGCGCCGACTACCAGGTGTGGAAGATCGTCGACCCGGCGGGGAACGCGGCGTACGTGGGCGATGCGGGCAGCGCTTCGACCGCGGCGAGCAGCGGGTACAACACCGACAAGACCATCGCCGTCGCGTACGACGGGCACACCGCCAGTGATGGCCGGCGCTACACCTACGGCTACTCGAGCATCGGCGGGCGCAACCGGCTGGTGAGCGTGGTGGCGGAGGTCAAGACCGGGGGCACGTGGGCCTCGCCCTCGGGCGTGAGCGAGGTGGGGCGGGTCGAGTATGGGTACTACACCAGCAACGAGTCGGGCAAGGGCAAGACCGGGGACCTCAAGACGGTGACCCTCACCACGCCCCTGAGCGATTCGGGGGTGTCGAGCGTGAAGACCAAGTACTACCGCTACTACGACGACACGTGGGACGACAGCGACGGCCGCCGCGGCACGCCGCACTTGATCAAGATGGTGGTGGGGTACGAGGGGTGCCGCAACTTCGACTGGACCGGGGACATCACCTTCGACGGCGACTACCTGACCGAGACGGATGCGAACCTCAAGCCCTACGCCGAGGCGTACCTCGAGTACGTGTCCAACACCGACGACCGGGTGGCCTCGGTCTTCATGAACGGCCAGTGCGGGTGCGGGGGTGGCGGGGGCGCGGGCGCGCACACGCTGTCGTACACGGCATCGGGCGGCATCTTTGGCGTCCAGTCGTACGACACCCAGTGGCATCGGCGCGTGACGGTCGAGCAGCCCGATGGGACGTTCGCCACGCAGTACTTCGATGAGTGCGGGCAGGCGCTGTCGCGGGTGGTGACCGATGGCCCGCTGGGGAGCCACACCGACTGGTGGGCGACCCAGGTGGTTCGCGATGACTCGGGACTGGTCACCTCTGTGCGGACGCCCGCGAACATCACCGCGTACGACCACTCGACCAACGCCTTCACCGCGGCGGGCGGCGCGGGCCTGGTGCAGCGCTATCTCCGCGAGACCAGCGGGGACCTCACCGGGTTCGTGTTAGGATCCGGGTTCTCAGAGGGGACCAGCCCGACGGACTTTACGTTGGTGTCGTGGATGGTGTACAACACCAGTGTGCTGGTCATTGGAGATTCGGGCGTGGTGCGTCCGCTTGTAAAGGAGCGCTGGGCGTACCACATCGGCACAGACAGTGACGATCCCGGTGTGGATGACACGTACTACGACGTCACCAAGATGGAATACGAGTGGTGGGAAGAAGTCGACGACGAGGACGTGCTCTTCATCACGCTCAAGAGCGTGACCATGACAGCGCCGGCGGTGGACACCGCCAAGAACGGGTCTGGGGTTGCGAACGCGACCGTGCGGTACCTGCGTCCCGATGGGACGACCTACATGAGCCAGTCGGCCGAAGGGTACAGGAACTACACACGCTTCGAGAACGGCCAGTTGGTGCTGAGCATCACCGACTGCCAGACGGATTACGCCGGCGACTTCACCGGCGACTTCGATCCTTTGGACGACTTTGACATCCCAGAAACTTCCGAGGGTGTCCGGCTGATCACCGAGTACACCTACGACGCCCAGGGCCGAAGGGACATCGTGACGATGCCCGATGGGCACAAGGCCAAGACGTATTACTCGAGGATCGGCGACCGGCGGCTGGCGACGCTCTCGTTCCCGCCGTACAGCAGCTCGGCGAGCATCTGGTACGGGCCGGTGGGGTACTCGGTGGCCAACCACGCCGGGAGAACAGAGCTGTCGTGCACGCTGGGGATCAGCTCCAGCGGCTGGGATACCCTGGCGACATCCTACGACCAGACCTACTGGATCGCCGAGGGCACGTCGCATCCGCTCGATGCGTTGCACGCCGACTTGCAGGGCTCGAGCCGCGCCTTTGTCGTGAACCTCTCCACCACCCTCCACGACAAGCCGGGCCTGCGCGTCGAGGAAGCCCGCAGTTACTTCGAGGTTCCGACCTCGGCCTACGGGTCTTCGGGCACCAACTTCGATGCCACGACCTTCGCCTACGACGACATGGGCCGGCGCATCCGCACCAAGGTGGCCGATGGCACCATCACGCGCTCGGCGTACGACGTCTTGGGCCGGGCCTGGCAGAGCTTCGTCGGCACCAACGACAACGGCGATGCGGGCGGCGACACCTCCGGCACCAACAACATGGTCAAGGTCAGCGAGACGGAGTTCGACGGCGGCAACGATGGCGGCAACAGCCTCGTCACCGCGCGGACGCTGTTCGTGGAGGACTCCACGACGGGCCAGCGCGTCACCACCTTCCAGCACGATGTCCGCGGCCGGACGATCGTGACCGAGAACCCGGTGGCCCCGCACGTGCTGGTCAAGTACGACAACCTGGGCCGGATGCTCGCCAGCGCAACCTATTCGAGCCCCAGCGGACTTGATCCCACCGACGACCCGACGGGCCTGACGACCAACCGCCTGGGCCTGTCGCAGACGTTCTACGACGAGGCGGGCCGGGTGTGGAAGACCCAGCGGCACAAGATCAGTGCGGGATCAGACGCTGACCATCTCGCGACGCTGACCTGGTACGACAAGTCGGGCCGCGTGATCAAGGTGCTCGGGGAGGGCGTGCACACCAAGACCATGTACGACCGGCTCGGCCGCGCCACGCGGCGGTTCACGCTGGCGTTCGACGACGATGCCGACTATGACGACGTCTTCAACCCTGGGACACTCCAGACCGATCTCGACGGCGACATCGTATTGGTCGAGGACCAGACCCTCTTCGAGGACACCACCGGTCGCGCGTTGATGCACGTGCGGATCGTCCGGCACCACGACGACCCCAAGGCCGGCACGGCCGGCCCGCTCGATGCCGACAACGACCTGTCGCTGGTCGATGTCAGCGAGATCGAGGGCCGCTTCCAGATCACCTGCATGGTCTACGACGGCCTCGACCGCGTCACCCACACCGTCATGGTGGGGACCAACGGGGGCTCGACCTTCAACTACCCCGGCGACCTGAGCACCACGCCCTCGGCGACCAACCTCGTCACCCAGACGATCTACAACGACAGCGGCACGGTGCTGGCCACCATCGACCCGCGCACAAAGCAGACGCGCTTCGAGTACGACGATGCGGGCCGGCGCATCGCCGTCATCGCCAACTGGACGGGCGCGACGCCACCATTGGGCACGACCAACCGCGATGAGGACATCTACACGCGCTTCGTCTATCAGAACGGCCACCAGATCAAGATGTGGGTCGACCTCGATGGGGACAACGCCGTCGACACCGATGACCAGGTGACCGAGTACGTCTATGGCGTCGGCAAGGGCGCCTCGTTCCCCGATTCCAAGATCGCCCACGGCGGGCTCTTGGCGCGGGTGATCTACCCTCCGCAGTACACCAGTGGCGGCGGCCAGCCCGCCACGGACCGGGACGTGTGGTTCGCGTACAACGCCCAGGGCCAGGAGGTCTGGCGTCAGGACCAGACGGAACTGGAGATCCAGCAGGATTACGATGTCGGCGGCAGGCTGACGCACCGCCGCGTGATCGCGATGGACACGGCGGGTGACCTCGACACCACCGTCCGCCGGATCAGTTACGAGTACACCCCGCGCGGCCAGACCGAGACGGTCACGCAGTGGGACGACGAGGCCCCGGGCAGCGGCGATGAGCTCGACCAGGTGAAGTACACCTTCGATGACTGGGGGAACATGACCAACATCGAGCAGGACCACAACGGCGTGGTCGGAGGCTCGGGGAGCGTCGATGACTACGAGGTGCGGTGGACGTACGATGTGACTGCGCATGGAGCGTCCCGGAACATGGTCCGGCGCACCTCGCAGGAACTGGTCTACGCCTCGACCAGCAAGAACGGGCACGTGTTCGACTACAGCGACCCCGATGGCATCGGCGATCTGGTGAGCCGCGTGTATACGCTGGAGATCGCATCCACGCCGATCGCGCTCTACACGTACATGGGGGATGGCACCGTGGCGCTGAGCAAGTTGATGGCCCCGGGCATCGGGACCGGGATCGACTCGTTCGCATCGTCCCGCACCTACCCGCATATCGACCGGTTCAACCGGCCCACCAGGAGCACGTGGGTGAACACGGGCGGCAGCGGCGGCGCGTTCTACGAGGTTGACATCGCGTACGACGAGTCCTCGAACATCACCCGGGTGATTGACAACATCCAGATCGACCCGGGCGCGGGGGGCTCCGGCGCAGGCACCCACGCCTTCGACGCGGCGTACACCATCGACGGCCTGAACCGCGTGGCCCGAGTCCACGAGGGCAAGTGGGACACGTCCAGCATCACCACCCAATACAGGGATGAGCAGTGGACCTTGACCCAGACCGGCAACTGGTCGAGCAACGCTCTGGACCTCGACGGCGACGGGTTCTTCACCGGAACAGGCGAGCACAACGACACCCGCACGCACGCGCCGGTGAACGAGATTCTGAGCCGCAACACCGATTCGGCTGGCGGGGTCGAGTTCACGCTGGCCTACAACCTCCGCGGCGACCTGGAGGATGAAGGGGGCACCGGGGGGTACAAGTACGTGTGGGACGCCTTCGGGCGGCTGGTGGAGGTCCGCAAGCAGAACAGCGACCTTGTGGCCGCGTATCGGTACAACGGGCTGAACCAGCGCATCACCTGGCACTACGATGCCGATGAGGATGCGGACGTGGATGGGAGCGACCCGGTGTACCACTTCTGCTACGACGACAAGTGGCGGATCGTGGGCACCTGGAGGGGAACAGACACCGACCCGAAGGAACTGTTCATCTACCACGCGGCGGGGGTTGCGGGGATGGGCGGCAGCAGTTACATTGACAGCGTGGTGCTGCGCGATAGAGACAACTCCGCCAAGTGGTCGCAGGCCGCCGATGGCACGCTGGAGACGCGGCACTACTACGCGCAGAACTGGCGAGCCGATGTGTCGGCGATCTTCGACAACTCGGGCGCGGTGATGGAGTGGCAGAAGTATTCGGCCTACGGCGTGCCGTTCCTGCTGACGCCGGGTGACCATGGCAAAGATGGCGGCATCTCCGCGGCGGACCAGACCGCCTTCAACGCGGATTACGCCGCGAACCACGCGCGGGCCGACCTCAACCGCGATGGCGCGTGGACGACGGCCGATCAGACGCTGTTCACGGCCAGTTACAACGCCGCGGCGGTGGGCGGGAGGTGGAAACTGTCGGCCCACGTCGCCAACCGCAAGGGCTACGCCGGCTACGAGCACGAGGGATTCGGCAACGACCTCGCCGCGCCCGAACTCGCGCACGTGCGGCACAGGGTCCTGCACTTCGGGCTGGGGAGGTGGACACGCAGGGACCCGCTGGGGTATGTGGATGGGATGAACTCATATGCATTCGCCATTAGCTCCCCGACTAACAACCGAGACCCACAAGGATTGCTCGCCGTAGCAACAGGTGCGATTGAATGCGATTCAGAGGTTTGCTCCGACAAATGCAACCGCAATCCAGACTCAAATGGGCACACTCTATGCCGAGACGGACAGCCATGCATTTGCGTATGTTCGGATGCTATTTCTAGACGGTACCCAGATTTTGGAGACCTCATACTTGCATGTGTTCGTGAACATGAAGAATGGCATTTTAGAACTGCAAAATGCGTTTTCATTGGAATCTGGATGGTATGTCACCCAGAAGGCACGCTTTGCTCAGAGTGCGACGCTTATACGGTCGAAGAGAGGTGTTTGGAAGAAACATTCGCTGCGTGCCTCCATCTCGCGTGGAAGGAAGGGCGAGGAGAGTGCTTGCTTGAGGTGGGTTTGCGATTGACGCGCGCTAGGCGGAATAGGGATTTGTTCTGTCAAGGGTGCTGGGGCCTCCCCGGGCTATCCCAGCATCTATTTGATGGGGGATACTGCACGGATGACACCCTTCCGCCGCCGGGACATACTCCTCGTCCAATGCCGGACTCTGGAACAAATCCTTATCCTGTGTGGCCGCCGGACATAAAGAGTCCGTAAACTCAGATTCGAATCATGCGATCATATTCAACGTCGAAGAAGTACTCTGACTGCATAAAGTGAAATGATGCGGCATGAGAGATTATTGCACCTTTGATAAGCTGTTTCGACGTCGTGCCGCAGTATGGATTCGATGCGCGTTGTTACTTGGAATGTTATTTATACTCGGAGTTATCATAGAAGTATTGATTATCACGATCATTCTTGCTGGTTCGCCATCGATTTCGGCAGACGCTTCCGCTCCAATTTGCGTCGACCCCCGTACCGGATTTGCATGGATGAAGGCGAACAACAGGGTTGGAAGTGAAGCCCATTTTATCTGGTGTGCGTCTCCCGAGGTCGTGTTTCCGTCAGCAGAGTCCGCGGGCTTTAACAGCAAGCATCTACCGGCTTGGTCGTGCGTGCATAACCGAAAATCATCACATGATGTTATTGCGATTCGCGAGCGCGGGATTGGCTGGCCATTCGTCTCCCTTCGATGGTCGCAGATTCGGCTGAATCGCAGCGGTGCATGGATTGCCGCAGAGGGAATCGGTCATTCTGATGTAATGCCAGGCAGCATGTTTCCGAATGCTTGGGCAGTCCCATTACGAGTGCTTCCGGTTGAATTCGTGTACAATATCAGCATATTTGCAGGAGTTGTTGGTATTGTAATCATAATTTATAAATATATTAGATATTTGCGAAGAGATCATAGTAGTTGTATCGCATGTGGATATAGTCTGATTGGATTGCGCCAGGTCCGGTGCCCTGAATGCGGTAAAATGAATGCGGAGGATGGCATAGCCGATGAACCTCCCTTGCCTTGATGTGGCACAGGTCCCGCGCTTCCTGGGGCTTGTGCGCTCGCATGGAGCATTTGCGGCGGCCTCAAATGCCGCCCCGGCTTTCGGAGTTACGCGGCGGCGATCATCGACATTCTGCGCGTCTCTTGCTCGCGGTGTTTGTGCCTCTGGGGGTTGCATAGGGGCGAGGGTGCTCGATGGTAGCGTGTGTCAAGTTGCGCACATTGCCAAAGAGGTTCTCCGCAGGAAGGTCCAGCCCGCTGCTGAGGCTGAGCCCGTAGGGCGAAGGCTCAGCAGCGGGTCGCGGCTCACGCGGCCGCGGTCATCGGTTCCGTCATCATCGTCGCCGGCTCGGTCAGCGTCAGTTCACGCAGCCGGTTCATGTCCAGGTACCGCCGCGTGCCCCACTTGGTCCCCGCCACGTGACGCAGCCGCGCGGCGACCAGCATCAGCGCGCTCTGCCCATCCGGGAACGCACCGACCACGCGCGTGCGTCGCCGCACCTCGCGGTTGAGCCGTTCCAGCGGGTTGTTGGTCTTGATGCACCGCCGGTGCTCACGCGGGAACGCCATGTAGCTCAGCGTCTCGATCACGCCTTCGCGAACGATCATCGCCGCCCGCCCCAGCCTCATCGTCTCCAGCTTCTCGATCACCGCCGCGGCCTTCACTTCCGCCTCTTCTCGATCCTCCTGCGCGTGGATCGCCTTCAGCATCGCCGCGACCTCTCGCACCTGCCCTGCGGCACCGCCGTCATCACGTTGCGGTACCAGTGCACCACGCACCGCTGCCACGACGCCTCCGGGTAGAACTCCGCCAGCGAGTCCACCAGGCCCAGGCACTTGTCGCTGATGAACAGCCGAACGCCGGCGAGGCCGCGCTCCTTGAGCGAACGCAGGAAGTTCCGCCAGCTCGCGGCATCTTCCTTCGTCCCCTCCGCCACGCCCAGCACCTCGCGGTAGCCCTCGGCATCCACACCGATGGCGATCAGCACCGCCACGTTCTTCATCTCCCCGCCCCACGATCTCTTCAGCCAGATCCCGTCGAGATAGACGTAGGCGTACTCCCCCGTCAGCTTCCGGCTCCGCCACTGCTCGATCTGCCCGTACACCTTCTGCGCCATGCCGCTCACGGCCGAGGCACTCACCCGCGTGCCCCACAGCGCCTCGGTGATGTCCTCCACCCGGCGCATCGACACCCCGGCCAGGTACATCTCGATCAGTGCCTCCTCGACCGAGCTCTCACGCCGCTTGTACCGCTCGATGATGGCGGTCTCCAAGGGCAGCTTCCGCAGCCGCGGCACCGTCAGGTTCACCTCGCCGGCCTTGGTCTGCAGCTTCGCGCTGGTAGCTCCCCGCACGTGTCCTGGCGATCGGCGGAACGCTCGTACCGGCCCGCGCCCGCAACACGATCCGCTTCCTCGTCGAGCAACTGGTTCAACGTCTGCTCCACCGTCGAACGCACCACCTCATCGAGGTGGCCGCGGACCTTCTCCGCATCGACCACGATCGCCCCGTTCAGACTCCGGTTCGCTGTGTCGGCCGGGCCGTTGGCCAAGCCTTCCTCGGTCGAAACGCTTGCATCCGCCAGGTTCTTCGATACGCTCTCCATGGGCTCTCTCCTTGAAGGGGTGCTTACACATCACCACCTTCCCGCGGGAGAGCCCTCTTTGTCAATGTGCGCAACATTCAGGACGTTATCCGGATGGCGTGTGTGCAGCGCAGGGCCCCATTTTGTTGGCAGGCGGGACGCCTGCCCCACCCGAGGCAAGCCCCTGCGTGCACGCGTAGCGCCCGTCATCGGCGCGGCGTGCCGGCTCGCCACTTGTCGGTGTGTGTGGGGGGGGGAGGGGCGGGGAAAGGGTGCCGTCAAGGCCCGCATCGCCCTGCCGCGATGACGGCAGGGCGGTCGTTGCCCAGGGCCGGAGCGGGTTCGATCGGAGCACTCCAGCCAGTTGCCGGGGCGGGTGAGTCTGACCGCCCGGTGCTGCACAAATATGTGCAAGTTTGCACGAATCTGTGCACGTGCTGCACAATGTTGTGCATTGTTGCACAAAGGTGTGCAAGGGCCGGGTTCTGTCGGGCGTGAGGTCTCCCTTGATCGGGTGAGTCATGTGGCATGCAGGGCCCGAAGCGGTGCCGGGCCGGAACGACCGGCGCGCGTGGGTTCTTTGCACAGGTTGCCCACGCTTTGTTTGATCGAAGTGCGATGCGCATGCAAATTGTGTTACATTGGAGCGAATCGTGAAGGGTCGCGGGCGGGTGCGGGTCGGGCCCGGTTCGATGGGAGGTGCCGAGTGGGTGACGGCGCTGCGCGGCGGGAATCAGACAGGCCGCTTCGCGCGGCGGGCGGGGGAGCGAGAGAGGCCGGCGTTCTGGTCAATCGCGGGGCTGAGCACCGGGCCGGAGGTGGGGCCAGGCGCGAGCTCGCGCGGGAGACTTCTGCGAGTGGGGTCGTTGCGCGATCGGGCGGTGCGGCCTTGCCGCCGCGGCGAGCGGCAGAGGAACTCGCACGCTCGCGGGAGGATGTTGGCGGTGATGATGAGCATCGGGCGATCGATGATCTGCGCGCTCAGGATGACGATGGCCCGTCGCGGCGAGTGGGCCGGCGCGAGTTGCTGGCGCGGCTGCGGCGTGCGGCGAAGTCGGGTTCCAGCGGGGGGGCAGGCGTGGGGGGGGGGGGGGTGCCGCTGCACACGATGCTGCTGGCGATCTGCGCGGCGGGTGAGGTCCGCAAGGAGATGCTGTTTGCGCTGGCCCAGCGGCCGCGGGACGTGGGGACGCTGGCGCGGGACATGGACCTCGACCAGCCGCGCGTGAGCCAGCACCTGTCGCAGTTGCGGAAGGCGGGGCTGGTGTCGTCGCTGTGTGAGGGCGGGCGGAAGGTGTACTCGGTGGGGGCGGGAGGTGAGACCAGGAACGCATCGCCGCGGCGAGTGTGGGTGAGCCGGGAGAGTGTGGATAGCGGCGTGAGTCGCATCTACCTGACTGGGTCCAACGGATTCTCGTGCGTGCTCATCGACGACTACGGCACCTTCGAGAACACCGGCACGGACCGTGTGGCCCAGCAGGTGTGGGGGTCCGGGGCAGTGGGGGGGCGATGCCCTGTTCCGCCGCGAGGACCGGCTGACGTACGTGCCCGAGGTCCCCGACCCGATGGACCCGGAGTGGCCGCGCAAGCCTGGACGGCGGGGCCGGTCCGATGCGGAACCACCCCCGGCCAAGTAGTCCGAGCGCGGCGCGGAGATCACGGGCCGCGAGGCCTTGACCGGTGCGTCGAGGAAGCCGGAGCGCCGGGCGCGCGGGCCGGATCGTCGAGGATGAGATCGCGTTCGGGGGGTGTGTGCTCGGACTCGGTGCCATCGTCCCAGCGGATGCGCACGGCATCGAGGTCGCCGGTGCCGGGGTTGATGGTCCAGGAGACGATGCGGCCGCGGGCCGAGTCGCCCGCGGCGGCCTGGCCGGGATCGCCCGCGCGGCGGACGACGCGGCCGATGACCATGTCTTCGATCTGGAGTTCGGGGAGGCCGGGCAGGTCGCGTGGGTAGTCGAGCAGATCGGCCAGGACGGTGCCGATGTCCTCGCACCGCAGGGCGCGGAGGGTGCGGCGCTGGTCGGGGAGGGAAAGCGAATCGAAGGGCTGGAGTGCGTCGTGGGCCTTGTCGTGCGCGGAATAGGCCGCGGCGGCGTGCCAGCCGCGGGCGCGCATGCGCTCGCACCAGCACTCGTGCGCAGCGTGGGCGACGAGGCGGAGGGTTGGGTCGTTCATCTCTGGCTTCTCCGGCGGACCGATGCAGCCGACACGATACCGCCTCGGGGGCCGGTGTCGAACGGATATGCGCGGGGGCGGATATCGCGGGGGGAGGGGGCGAGGGGGGCGAGAGGGGGCGAGAGGGGCGAGAGGGGGCGAGGGGGGGGGCGAGGCGACCGGCGACGGGGGCAATCGCGGGGCCGCCGGGCCCTGCGGCGGGGGGCCGGGCCTACGGCGGCGGCGGGGCGTCAGGGTTCTCTATGACGCTCGAAGACTCGCGGCTGGGCACTTGCCCGCCCTACCGCGCGTGGGCTAGGGTGGCGCAAAGGGGGCCACCAGCATGGAGGCGTCATGGGAAAGCAGAATCGCGGAGGGCAACGAACACGTGGCAAGAGAACGAGTCGATCAGATTCAGTGGCTTGTGAGGGTGCCGGGACGGGGCTGTTTCCGGGCGCATTGGTCGAGAAGATGTTCCCACGGTTCCGGGGCGGCGCTCTGGAAGTCCGCGCGGCAAGACTCGACTACGTTGCCCAGACGGCGCTGCGGCTGAGCTTGGAACTTCCCAAGCAGATCAACCTGCTGCGAACCGCCCAGGCGGCGCATCGGCGCGCGAGGGAAGTGCGGGCACGCTACGACGAAGATCCGGGCCAGGTGAATGGGCCCTTGATGCTGGCGCTTTCTGACCAGCTGTATGCGAGCTCGGAACGGGAAATCCTCGCTGAACGGGCCGTCATGCAGGAATACAGGGAGCTCTGGCTGTGGCTTCGAGAGGCCGTGAGGGCGACTCTTGTCCGTTTGGCGCCGCAGTTGGTTGAGCTATCCCCGGGGCAGTGGTCCGGCGCGCCCTCGCCCGACGTCTTCGGTTGGCTTGCGGCCGTCCGCATCGCGGCGTTCCGCGGGGCCTCGGATCTTCGGGAGGGCATCTACCGCTTTGAGCAGCCTGTTTCGCTCAAGGCCGTGTGCGAACAGGTGGGCAAGAGAATTGACCTGGTGCATTCGAAACTCGAAAGGAACGGCAGGGTTGTGGCTGGGATGAAGCGTGATCCGGTGGCCGAACTGGAAGATGTTGTCGAGGCCTGTCCCGAGCATGCTCACGACCTGCGCCGCTTGTTCGGTCCGGGATCGACCGGGCCGACCGGCGCCTAAACGCGCCCAACCGCGCCCGACCGCGCAGTTCCGCGTCTGGCTGTGAACCTCGCACGCAAACTGCTGTGAATACCGTACTTGTGCTGAATGTGGAGGATCGAGATGATTGAACGACACTCCTGACACCGCGCGGCATGGTGCCGCACGAGTGCCACAGGAGTAGCCGATGCCACGAGAAGTTCAGTCCTCCAACGATCGAAGTTTCAAAGCAGCAAGGTTGCACAGCGTTCGGCAGACCGCCGACGCCTTGGCGACGAGCCAGCGGACCATCTGGCGACTATTGGGGCAAGGCGAACTCGAGAAGGTCCAGGTCGGCCGCTCGGTGCGGATTACGTCTGAGTCGCTTGACGCGTTCATCGCGCGGGGCGGTGCGAAGTGAGCGGCGCAGCGATCCAGAACGGACTGCCCAGACAGGTGACTCACAGCGATCTTGGTTGCGGCGGTGGGGACGGCCGCTTGGAACAGACGGGCGGTGCCGTGACGCGTGATCGGATCGCTCGGTTCCTCATGCTCATCGCCCAGCCGGGCTCCGTGCTCGAGGTCCGTGTCCCCAACTGCCTGCAGCGGCGCGGGTCGGATTTCCGGTCCACCGCCAGCGGGTACTTCACGCACGATCAGGTTCAGGCCGCGACCGAGGCGATCGCGCGGCTGGACGAGGAGGGGCGAGCGCCGGGAATCTACGTCACACTGAACCCCGGCTCGGTCTCGCTCCTGGGCCGGGCCGCCAACCGGCTGGAGATGCAGGCCCGCGCGACGACGACCGATGGTGACATCCTCGGACGGCGCTGGCTCATGATTGACCTGGACCCGGTCCGGCCGTCCGGGGTCTCGTCGTCTGACCTGGAACTGGCGGCGGCCCAAGAGCGGTGTTTGGCCATTCGGGCGTTCCTGACTGCGCGCGATTGGCCCGAGCCCATTGTGGTGATGTCCGGCAACGGATATCACTTGCTGTATCGCGTTGATCTGCCTGTTGAAGATGGGGGGCAGGTGTCGCGTGTGTTGCGGGCACTGGCTGGACGCTTCGACGATGACCGAGTGCACGTAGACCAGAGCGTCCACAAGCCCTCGCAGCTGACGAAGGTCGCGGGAACGAGGGCCAGAAAGGGCGACGAGATTGTCGGCCTTCCCGGTGCAGAGGACCGGCCGCACAGACGGGCACGGATCGAGCACGCCCCTGCCGCCGTCGAGGTCGTTCGGGCCGAGCAGCTGGATGCCCTCGCCGAGGATATCCGGCTGCCGGTGGCTGTCCCGATCGGCCCCGCCCGAGGCGCGCCGGCCGCGCGCAGAGGCGCGGCACGGGCCGGCCTTCCCCGCCAGGTCTCATTCGCCAAGCTCGACCATACGCCAGACGGCGTTACCGACTATCTGGCCAGCCACGGCATCGTGGTGACCAGACAGGTGCGCAAGGGGGATGCGACGTGGCTGCACCTGGATCGTTGCCCTGTGGTGCCAGATTGCCGGGCTACATCGGGCTCGGATATCGCGGTCGTGGTGAACGACAGCGGCGTGATCGGCTACAAGAACCTGCACAGCCGAGGCGAGGGGTTGACGTGGCGAGACGTCAGGAGTGCGCTGGAGCCCGGATACGCCGAGCACGCAAACGAACGGCTCCAGATAGGAGCAGACAGCGCGGCGTCGGGCCTCGAGGTTGACCGATGGCAGGAGCCGCTCCCGCTCACCTCGGTCGAACCCGCACCCCCGTTCCCGCTGGACGCGGCGTTCCCGCCATCATTGGCACAAGTTCGCGACTACATCGCGGCGGTCTCAGAGTCACTGCAGGTCGCGCCCGACGCCGCGGCGATGATGCTCATTGCAACAGCCTCGGCCTGCTTTGCCAGGCACGCGGAGGTCCGGCTTCGGCCCGACTGGCGGGAGCCATCGCCGCTGTGGGCGATGGTGCTGATGCAGTCGGCCGAACGCAAGAGTGCTCTCATTCAGCAGATTCTCGGCCCGGTGTTGAGTTGGGAACGGTCGGAGGCCGAGCGACTTGGGCCCGAGTTGGCGATCGCGGCCGAGCAGCGCGCCCGAGACGAGAAGCGGCAAGCGCATTTGCGTGAGCAGCTCTCACGGCAGGCCAAGGAGGCACACGAACTTGATGCGGAGGCCAAGGACTTGGCCGTCAAGCTCGCAACGCGGGTGCCTCTACTGCCGCCACGGCTCCTCAGTACGGAGCCGACGCCCGAGGCACTGGCCGTGTTGATGGAAGCCAACAAGCAACGCGCGCTGGTGGCGAGCGCCGAGGCCGACCCCCTAGATGTCATGATGGGTCGGTACTCGGATCGGGGAAAGGCGAACATGGGGCCGTACCTTGGTGGTCATGCCGGGGATGTGTGCCGAAGCGATCGCCGCGGCCGCCCGTCAGTCCACATGGACCGGCCCGCGCTGGCGGTCGCGCTGATTGTGCAGCCCGAGGCGGTACGAGCGGTGGTCACCAGCCGTCAGGCGCAGGGCCGCGGATTGCTCGCACGCTTCCTCAAGTCGGTGCCGGCGAGCCGGATCGGTCATCGCCGGTCTGACTCGCCGCCCGTGCCCGAAGACCTTATGCGGCACTACGGGACATGCATCCGGTTCCTGCTCGAACTGCCCGTGGGAGGGCCGGAAGAGCAGGACGGTCCTGCATTAGTTGATCTCTCGGTCGCGGCAGCCGCTGCCTTCCTGGCGCTTCGTGAGGAGATCGAGCCACGATTGGGTCCAGACGGCGACTTGGGTACGAGTGCCGCCTTGCGAGCCTGGGGAGGAAAGCTCTGCGGGGCAATTGCCCGGATCGCCCTCACTCTTCACGCACTCGAGGCGGCCTCCAAATCGGAGCCCGGGTGGGTTCGGAGTCCGATCACGGGCGAGACTATGAAGGCCGCTCTGGCGTGGGTTCCGTTCCTGATCGGGCACGAGCGAGCCGTGTTCTCGGTGGTGGATGCTGATCCGGCGGTACGGCAGGCGAAGAAACTGGTCGAATGGATCAGAGCGACCGATTGCCGCATGATCACCAGGCGCGACGCGTTCATCTCCCTCCGCGGCTCAGAGTTCAAACGGGCCGCCGACGCGGAGCCTGCGCTTCGGTTGCTTGAAGAGTGTGGGTGGATTCGCACCGCCGCGCAGGAGGATCGCCCGCGTCGCCGTGGCCGACCGGCCTCTCCCCCCTTCGATGTCAACCCGGCGTTGCTCACGGCGGATGGCGCGCCAACGTGAGGGGCACGACCACCCTACGCGCACAGTGCGCACAAATCGCAGAAATGATTTCTGTGATTTGTGCGCACTGTGCGCGAGTCCATGAGGGATAGGGTGGCACATCGGTGACACCTAATCCAGGGGCTT
The DNA here is from genome assembly GCA_019636495.1 of Phycisphaeraceae bacterium. Lineage (GTDB taxonomy): Bacteria > Planctomycetota > Phycisphaerae > Phycisphaerales > UBA1924 > JAHBXL01. The sequence continues at coordinate 17,014 of JAHBXL010000010.1, forward strand.
TGCACTTGCCCTGGGCGAGCATCGAGGCCCTGATGGTGGGCGTCTGGGCCCCTGGAAACTGGATGTTCATGGCCATCGACGCAGAACGGAGTGGTGCTTCATGGGTCGGGTCTACAAGCGAGATGGCAAGTACTGGATCGATTACGTCGACCACCGCGGCAAGCGCATCCGTAGATCGGTCGCGCTCGACAAGAGCGTGGCCCAAAAGGTCCTGGGCGACGCGATGGCGGCGGGGGAGAAGATGAAGGCCGGGGTGCTTCTGGCCGACCCCCGCCAGGGCAAGAGGCCGTTCCAGGAGCATGTCGACGCCTACGTGGATGACCTCGAGCGTCGCGGCCGAGACCAGATGTATCGCTACATCGTGCGGAAGCACCTGGAGGCCGCAGCGATCGAGCAAGGGTGGCAGCGGGTCACCGACGTCACGCCCCGGGAGGTGACAGCGTACCTGCGCGTCCTCGCGGGCCGCAAGCTCTCGGGCAAGACCGTGAACGACTACCGGGCCGACATCGCCGCATTCCTTGGGTGGTGCGTCCGCAACGCCATCCTCGAGTCCAACGCGTGCGACCAAGTGCCCAAGGGGAACGCCAAGACCGACAAGACGCGCCGGGCCCTCTCGATTGCGGAGTGCCGCGCGCTTCTTGCCGCGTCACCGCCCGAACGGCGAGTGGTGTATCTGTTCCTGATCTTCACCGGCCTCCGGCGGGCCGAGGCCGCGGCGCTCCGCTGGGGGGACGTCCACCTGGACGTCGCCAACCCGTTCCTCGAGGTGCCAGCGTCGATCACCAAGAGCGGCCGCCACGAGACCGTCCCGCTCGTCCCAGACCTCGCCGAAGCCCTACGCGGCCACCGGGGTGACGCCCGGGCCGCAACGCCGGTGTTCGAGGAGATCCCGAGCATGCCGGTCTTCCGGCGCGATCTCGCCGGCGCGGGCATCGAGGAGGAAGACGGGCGTGGCCGCAAGGTCGTGCTGCACTGCCTCCGCCACTCGCTGGCCACCATGCTCGCTACGTCGGGAGTCCCGATGGCGTACGCGCAGCGCATTATGCGGCACCGCGACATCCGGCTCACCGCCGAGGTCTACACCGACGAGTCGCTGCTGCCGTTGAGCGGCGCGATGAACGCGCTGCCGAGCATGTCTCTCCCGCTCGCGTCCGACCCCGCGCCAATGCAACCCGGAGACCACTCTCTAGGATTCGCGGGACAGGTTAGTGCCAAAAACGTGCCAACTGTGCGGCACAACTTGGCAACTGCGGGCACGCCGGCCCTGCGCGGAGCGGTCGCCGCGGCGTCGTAAAGTCGCAACCGGGCAAGACTTGGCTCGCCTGTTCAACGACTCGCGATCATGCGGAAAAGCAGGGGATCTAGGATTCGAACCTAGACTAAGTGAGTCAGAGTCACTCGTGCTACCGTTACACCAATCCCCTGTGATTGGGTGTCTTGAGCGGCAATGCTATCGGCATCGGGGGCGGGATCAAGGGAGCCCGATTCCAGGCCGCGGCGGGGGAGTGGTGGCTATTTGGGCGCGGCATCGGGCGCGGGGGTTGGAGTGGGGGGCGGAGCGGACGCGGGGCTGAGCGCATCGGCGGGCGGGGCGCTGGGGGCTGCATCGGGCATCTGCGCGGCGGGGGATTCGGCCTCGGGAGCGCCGGATTCAGCGCGTTTGCGGGCTTCTTCCGCCGCGATCTTGTCCATCTTCGCCATGAACTCGGCCTCGCGGGCCTGGAGGTCGGCCTTGGCGTTGGCCTCGGTGCGGCGTGAGATGAACCAGTTCGCCGCGACCGCCGCGATGCCGACCCACGTGATCGCGAGGATGATGAGGGCCCTTCGGTTCCGCGCGCGGGTGTCCATGGGCGAAAGGGTAGGGTTTGTTCGTCACCGGCAACCGGGCAGAGCCGCGATACCGCCGCGGCGAGCATCACCTCCCACTCGGCCGGGAGCGAACCCCGATTGCTCGCATTGAGCTCGGCGACCTTGCGCTTGATCGTCTCGGCCGGCATGAACGCGCGGCACGAATCGATGGCCTCTTGAATGCGCCTGCGAGCGAACAGCGCCATGTCGAAAGGTAGTCAGCGACCTCGATCGCGCCAACGCGGTTGCCAACGGCCGCGAAGTGATGCCTGCCGCGGCCGTAGGTGAGGGGGGGTCGTACACCACACGCTCCACGATCCGGCCCTCGGGGGTCAATAGGGCAATCACGCTGAACTGTACGTCGGTGAGGGCAAACCAGCCGGGGGTCTCCGCATCGTCGAAGTCGGGCTCGGCCGGGTCCTCGGCGGGGGAGGGCTCGTTGGTCAGGTCCCGGTCTTCGGGGCGGAAGACCAGGTCGGGGTTGTGCCAAAGGTCGAAGACTGCGGACAGTCTTCAGCCAGTCGTATCCTTGTGGCGAGCGAGATGACTGTACACATGGCCACATTCGGGGCATCGATCTACGCTACCCCGCAAGTCATACCCGCAACGCTTGCAATGACCTCGCAAGTGTCGATAACTTGATCTTACCTGTAATGAGCATGCAGCTAACGTCAGCAGTATCCCTCCCAGTACCAGCGAATTCAATCCATAGCCCAGAACAATTGGCCGACTTGGAAGCAACAATGTTTTTGTCCCCCACTTCGCACTCACGACACCGACATCTTTGCGATCCATCCACACGTTTCTCTGAGTATCATAAGCGCCAAAGCGGGTGCCCTCCATACATAAAAAAGGGAAGCCACTCCGCACATGCCGGATCGAGTGCCGCACTGGGCCACTTGAAGATGCATAGTGATCTACATACCCGGTTGCGCGATAGATGATGCCCTGATCTGGCTCGGGCCATCCTGTAAGTGGCAATGTCGGCCATGTTCGGTCCGCCGACGAAACAATGGCCCTGGGGTTTGCTACCGATTGCAGTACACACAGCCATGCAATCCCATGGGTTAGAATCGCGCCACCAATTAGGCAAACCACAATCTGCACTGATCTTCGCATTGCCCTGTTACTCATTCAGGTGACCGCCCTATCAACGCCCCAGCTTCGATTCCACGCTTCTCGCTTCCGATATTTTGCAGTGCCAACTTCTCGCGAGGGCGACCCAACTCACCGCCACTACTTGACTGCCTCCGGCGGGTACAGGTACTCAGGAGCAGGAACTTCCGGGGGATTTGCCCTGTGCCTCGGACTGTTCCAACCAGGCCTTGAGGTTGGAATAGTTCCGGCTGGTGGCACGCCCCACACCCAACTTGCTGTCATCTCGACGTGCCACTGGTCACGCCTGCTTTGAGGCGTGGCCAGTGCCGACCTCCTTCTCGTTCTTCTGAATCCTCGTTTCATCCCGGCTCCTCCGCACCATGACCTCGTGTGTGCTCCGGCCTTCGCGCTTCAATCGCTCAACTGCGGCCTGTCGGAACTGCCGCGGATCGACGATCTCGATGCGCGACCTGAACCACCACGCTGAACTGTACGTGGACGAGGGCGGGATGGGTGCGGAATGCCCGCTCGGAGGTCTGGCCGCAGGAAGGGGAGAACAACCTGCGCCTGCTTCGCAGGCTGGAGGCGGAAGGAGCCCCTCATCGCCCTCGCTGCGTTCGGGCACTTCTCCCCGCAGGGCGGGGAGAAGGGGCTTAGAAGGCACCCCTCATCGCCCTCGCTGCGTTCGGGCATTTTTCCCCGCGGGGCGGGGAGAAGGGAATGCGGAGACACCCCCTCTGTCGCAGCGCTGCACCCTGCCGCGAGTCTGGTAGGCTACATCGATGAAGACACAGAAGCGAAACTTGTCGGTCGTCATCGCCGCGGCGGTGATGGGCGTGGTGTGCGCGGGCGGCGCGGTTGGGGTTGCGGCAGCGCAAACGGCGGGCGAGCAGCCTGCACGGTCGGTGCTGCTGGGCGCGGGTGATGATGCGTGGCGCATGGGGCGGTCGGCCGCGCTGCTGGCGATTCTCGATGAGCACGTGGAGTGGATGCTGCGCGAGAACCCGGTGATGGCCAGCGGCCGCGGCGACAAGCGCTACAACGACCGGCTTGAGGATCCCTCGCCCGAGGCGATCTCGCGGCGTCTGGCCGAGCAGACCGATCGGCTCGCGCGGCTGAGCGAGCTGGAGCGGAGCGGGTGGAGCGAGGCCGACCATGTCGATGCGGATCTGTTGCGTTTTGAACTCCAAAGCGCGGCGGCGGGCGCGCGGTTTCATGGTGAGCACACGCCGGTGAACGGCCGCAACGGGCCGCAGGTGTGGCTGCCGCAGATGGGCGACCAGTTGCCGTTCTTTGGGCCGCAAGACTATGCGGACTTTGCCGCGCGGCTGGAGGCCGTGCCGCGGCAGATCGAGCAGCACATTCGGAACATGCGCGCGGGGCTGGAGGCCGGACGTGTTCCGCCGCGGGTGGTGATGGCGGGGGCGGTGGAGCAGTGCCGGGTGCTGGCGGGGGGCGCGGAGGCGCCGACGCTGAGCCCGTTCTATGGGCCGTATCGCGCGCTGCCGGCCGATGATGCCAACGCGGCGCGGGCGAGGAAGGCGATCGCCGAGGGGATTGCGCCGGCGTTTGCGCGGCTGGGGGACTTTCTCGAGAAGGAGTACCTGCCCAGGTGCCGCGAGAGCATCGCGGTGTCGGAGGGGGTGGATGGGATCGCGGCGTATGACTTTGCGCTGCGCGACCACACCACGCTGGATGTGACGGCGGAGCGCGTGCACGAGATCGGCGTGTCGGAGGTGGCGCGGATTCGCGCGGAGATGATGGAGGTGATCGCGCGGACCGACTGGCCGCGGGCCGATGAGAAGCCGAGCGATGCGCTGCACGCGGCGTTCCTGGAGTATCTGCGGACCGACTCGCGGTTCTATTGCACCAGCGAAGAGGAACTGCTGGCGGGGTATCGCAACATCTGCAAGTTGATGGATGCGGAACTGCCGAAACTGTTCAGCATGCTGCCGCGATTGACGTACGGCGTGCGGGAGATTCCGCCGTTCGCGGCGAAGAACTCGCCGACGGCGTACTACTACCGCGGCTCGCTGAAGGCGGGGATTCCGGCGTGGTTCATGGCGAACACCTATCGGCTCGATCAGCGGCCGAAGTATGAGATGGTCGCGCTGGCGCTGCACGAGGCGGTGCCGGGGCACCATTTGCAGGTCGCGCTGCACGAGGAACTGGAGGGTGTGCACCCGTTCCGCACCATGAACTGGTTCACGGCGTATGGCGAGGGCTGGGCGCTGTATGCCGAGCGGCTGGGGCTGGAGGTGGGCGAGGGGGCCAAGGGTCTGTACACCGATCCGTACGACGACTTCGGGCGGTTGACGTATGAGATGTGGCGGGCGTGCCGGCTGGTGGTAGATACGGGCATGCACGCCAAGGGGTGGTCGCGGCAGCGGGCAATCGATTTCATGCTCAACAACACGGGGTTGTCGGCGCTCAACATCGAGCGCGAGGTCGATCGGTACATCGCCTGGCCGGGGCAGGCGACGGCTTACAAGATGGGCGAATTGAAGATCCGCGAGTTGCGCGGGCGGGCGGAGAGCGTGCTGGGGGCGCGGTTTGATGTCCGCGCGTTCCACGAAGCGGTGCTGGGCGCGGGGCCGCTGCCGCTGCCCGCGCTCGAGGAGCGCGTGCTGAGGTGGATCGACGCGGCGTCGAAGGTGGAGTGAAGCGGGGGAAAGACGGCGGCGGTCAGCCGGTGCGTTCGAGCGCGTCCACGGCCTCGATCACGGTGCGGCGGATCGAGAAGACCAGTTCGAGGCGCGTGAGTTTGAAGAGCACTTCGACCTGCTGGGTCGCCGCGGCGATGGCGATGCGGCCCTGGCGGGCTTTCACCGCGCCGAGCAGATCGACAAAGGTGTTGAGGCCGGCGGAGTCGAGGTACTCGATGTTCTCGAGGTCGAGGACGATGTTTCGGACGCCGGGCGCGGCGTCGAAGATGGCGCGGATCTCGTGGTTGATCTCCGCAGCCATGAAGGCGTTGAGTTCGGGCTTGACGACGGTGACGACCAGAGTCTGGCCCAGAACGGTTTGCGTGAGCAGTCCGCTGCGCGAGGTGGACGTGCCGGCGTTGGCGCGGGACGGCTCGGGCGCAGGGACATCCTGATCGTTCTCGACACCGAGGAGTTTTCGCAGGTTCCGCAACATCGTTGGAACGCCACGCAGCGGGTTGTGGGGTCGGGGAGGGGGTGTGGGGGCGGTCTGCCGCGCGGTCCGGCCTAGGGGCGGGGCTGCGAGGGCGGGAAGGCGGCGCGGTCTTCGGAGCGCAGAGGCCGGGCGCGGCCATACCCGTGACGGCCGGGGTCGTTGGGCGCCGGCTGGGCCTGCGGCTGCGGCGCGGGTGCCTGCGATGGCGCTGGTGGGACAAAGCCCGCCGGTGCGTTGACGGTCATCGGCGCCGGACGCGACTGGAGCCTGCGCTCGCGTGCCGCGTCGATGTCCCGGTCGAGTTTGCCGAGAATCGACTTGACCTGTTCGAATGATCGCTGCGGGTTGCTCATGGGTCGTGCTCCGGCACCGGGGGCCAACGACGGCTATCGGGTGGTCCGGGGGGCGACTTTGCCCCAAGCGGCGGATTCGGCTTGCGACGTGTGGAGACGGCCCATCGGTCGCAGGTATCGAGGGGTTCTCGGAACCTGCGGCCCGCGGGGGCAATGCCGCGGGCGCGGTCAACTGGGACCTTGCAGCGACCGATATGCACGGAAGGCCTCGGCCGATGGCCGCGGGCCCGTCGCGGACAGATAGCCAAGATCGGAGCAGGTGCGCATGAGAGACCGCGCGGAGCAACTTGTCGTCCGGCAGCACGAACGGCGCGAGTGCCGCGTGCCGGTCACGGTTCGGATCGGCGATGGCGACACCGAGCGCGTGGTTCTGTCGAGGAGCGCGGGGGACGGGAGCGGCGCAATAACCGCGACCATGGTGGATGCGAGCGCGGGCGGCGTGGGCCTTGAGGCGGGCATGTTCCTGCCGCGGGGCGTGCGCGTGGTGGTGGCCGTGCGATTGAACGGCGAGGCGATGGAACTGCCGGCGCGCGTGCAGCGCGTGTTGATGAACAGCCGCCGTCCGACGTACTACCTGGGTCTGGCGTTCCTGGCGACGGGCGCAGCGCGGACCGAACTGGCGGACCGGCTGGTGTGTGCGCTGGATGGGGCGGGCGCATCGGGGGCGGGGACCGGCGGGGCGAGCGCCGGCGAGGCGGGGGGGCGCTCATGCTGAGCCACGACGAGTTTCTGATCGCGGCGTTGGTCGAAGCCGGGATGCTCTCCCGCGACCGGGCCGACATGGTGCTGCGTCACGCGCAGGAGAAGGGCATCGAGTTCGGCGAGGCGGTGGTTGCGTTGGGCGTGCTGACGGCGCGGCAGGTGGCGATTGCGCGTGCCGAGACGAGCGAGCACCCCTACATCGATCTGGCGCTGTTCGACATCGACTTTCGCAACACCGCGCTGCTGCCGCGTGGCTCGGCCGAGTCGCTCCGCGCGTTCCCGCTCTTCGTGCTGGAGCGCTCGGTGACGGTGGGGATGGAGAACCCGCTGGACCTGCGCGCTGTGGACCAACTTCGCGCTCTGCTGAAGGCCGACATCGACCCGGTTCTGTGCGAACAGGGCGCGCTGCGAGCGCTCATCGACCGTGCCTATTCGCTGACCGGCAACAGCGCGGGTGCGCCGCGAGCGCGCGACGGCTCGGCGGAGGCGCAGCCCGGAACCGACGATGCGAGTGATGCGCGCGAGCCGATCGTGGCGGCGGTCAACCAGATCATCGCGCAGGGGCTGGACCTGGGCGCATCGGACATCCACCTCGGGCCCGACGAGCACGAACTGCACCTGCGCTACCGCGTGGACGGCGCGCTCCGTTCCCATCAGGGACCCGGCCTGGCGGCCCATACCGGGCTGATTCAGCGTCTGAAGGTGATGGCCAATCTCGACCTGACGCAGACCCGCCGCCCGCAGGATGGAAAGTTCCGCTTTGCGCAGGGCGGTCGGAGCGTCGACGTGCGGCTGTCGATCATCCCGACGGTGTGCGGCGAGAACGCGGTGCTGCGGCTGCTCGCCTCGGGAGCGAACATCAAGGATTTCCCGACGCTGGGCTTCCCCGCGGGCGAGGCGCAGGAACTCGAGCGCATCATTGAGAACCCGTACGGGATGATCCTGGTGACTGGCCCGACGGGCTCGGGAAAGACCACCACGCTGTACACCGCGCTCAAGCGGCTCAACACGCCCGACCGCAACATCATGACCATCGAGGACCCGGTGGAGGTCCGCATGCCGCTGGTGCGGCAGGTGCAGGTGAACCCGGAGATCGGGCTGAACTTCGCCGGTGCGCTGCGGTCGATCCTCCGGCAGGATCCGGACGTGGTCTTCGTCGGCGAGATTCGCGACGAGGAGACGGCGCGCATCAGCGTGCAGGCCGCGCTCACGGGCCACCTGGTGCTCTCGAGCCTGCACACCAACGACGCGGCGGGCGCGGTGCCGCGGCTGCGCGACCTGAACTGTCCGGCCTTCGCCGTGAACGCCGCGCTGCTGTGCGTGATCGCGCAGCGGCTGGTGCGGCGCACCTGTCCGGACTGCGCCCGCGCTGCGACGCCGAAGGAAGAACTGCTCCGCCTGTTTGGCGCGATGGGGCAGGGCGGGCAGTATGTGCAGGGATCAGGCTGCGGCCGGTGCGGATCGACCGGGTACCGCGGGCGCATCGGCGTGTACGAGATGCTCCGCACGACCGACGGCGTGCGCGCGGCGATCGAAGAAGAGGCATCGTCCGACGAGATCCGTCGTCGCGCAGTCGCCGACGGCATGCGCTTGATGTGGCAGAACGGACTCGAGAAGGCGCGGATCGGCCTGACGACGCTCGAGGAGGTCGCGCGCGTTGTTGCGGTGCAAAGCACCGCCGAGAGCGAGGACACGGGGGAACGTGATGTGGTTCGGAGGCTCGCGGCATGAGCGCGATCGCCTTCGAGTACCGCGGGGTGGACCGTTCGGGCGCGAGGCGCGACGGCGTGCTGCAGGCGACGAGCAAGGTCGAGGCGTACCGGAAGGTGCAGGCGCTGGGCCTGACGCCGATGGTGGTGCGGGCCGCGTCGGAGCGCGTGGGCGCATCATGGTTCGGCCGGCGCGGGCGCGTGCGGGCCAAGGACCTTGCGCACTTCACGTACCAGTTGGGCGTGTTCGTGTCGTCGCAGATTCCGCTGGGGCAAGGCCTGGCGACGATCGCCGAGCAGGAGCCCGCGGGCCGGTTCAAGGACATCATCACGGACATCGCAAGGCGTATCGATGCGGGCGAGCAACTGGCGCAGGCGATGGATGCGCACCGCGAAGCGCTGGGCACGGTGTACATCCAGACCGTCCGCGCGGCGGAGCGCACGGGCAACCTGTCGAAGGTGCTGGAGCATCTGTCGGACATGCTGGAGCGGGGGCAGGAGACCAGGCAGATGGTCCGCGGGGCGCTGATGTACCCCGCGTGCATCGTGGGCGCGCTCGCGCTGGCGCTACTGTTCCTTGTCGGATTTGTTGTGCCGCGGTTCGCGGGCATGTTCGAGCAGCGCGGCCTGGACCTGCCGGCCTTCACCCGTGCGCTCATGCTCTTCGGCACATCGATCCAGTCGTACTTCTGGGCGTACGGCCTGGGAGTTGCCGGCGCGGTGTATGGGCTGCGACGGGCGTGGGCATCGCCGCGCGGCAGGCTGGTCATCGACAGCATGCTGCACCGCGTTCCCTACCTCCACCGGATCCTGGTCGGGCTGGCTGTGGGGCGCTTCTCGCGGGTGCTGGGAGTCAGTCTCGCATCGGGGCTGGGGTTGATCGAGGCCCTGGAACTCTCTGCGGGCGCATCCGGCAGGCCGAAACTCATCGCCGATGCCGAACGCATGGCGGCGAAGGTGCGGAATGGTTCGCGCATGAGCGATGCGCTGTCGGATTGTCCATACCTGCCGGGCTTTGCCAAAAGAATGCTCGCCGCGGGCGAGCAGTCGGCGCAACTGCCCAAGATGTGCGAGGTCGTGGCGCGACACTATGACCGGGAGACCACGCACCTGACGAAGAACATCGGCACGGTGATCGAGCCGGTGCTGATCGTGGCCATCGCGGGCGTGGTGCTCGTGGTGGCCCTGGCCATTTTCCTGCCCATGTGGGACATGGTCAAACTGGTGGGATAGCGCCGGAGAGTCCGTCCGGCAATGTCAAGTCGAGGCCGAGAAAGGTCGATGCACCGACTCTGACAGTTCAAGGAGCACAGACATGAGCCTCGCAACCCGTCATCCCATGGCCCGCGCGTTCACGCTTGTCGAACTCATCGTGGTCATCGTCGTTCTGGCGATTCTTTCCGGCGTCGCCATCCCCAAGTACTTTGACTACGCGGCCAAGGCCAAGGAATCGGCGTGCAAGGGCACGCTGGGCGCCGTGCGCTCGGGCATCGCCAACTTCCACGCCAACTCGATCGTGAGCAATGGCGCCGCGACCTGGCCCACGCTCGTGCAGATGCAGACGCTGGGCACCGTGATGCAGGAGCCCTTGCCCGCCAACCCGTACAACAACTCCAACACCATCCAGGCCGCGACCTGGGCGACGACGCCCCCGGTCAGCGGGACCGCGGGTTGGAGTTACGACGCGGCCACGGGCAAGTTCTGGGCCAACAGCAACACCAGCGGAATCGGCGAGCACCTGTGGTGATCGCCGCGGGCCGTTGAGTTCCGCCGATCTCGCCGCGGCGTGCCGCGGCACGGGAAGGCGCGGGCGGGCGACACGATGGCACATAGGCCCCGCACAACTTCACGCCGCGTCCGGCTCTCCGGGCGCGGCTTCTCGTTGGTCGAAATGGTCGCGGTTCTCACGGTCGCGGCGGTTCTCGCCGCTGTTGCGGTGCCGGCGATGACCTCGACCATGGGCATGCGGCGTTCGGCCGCGGCGGCGCAGGTAGCGCGGGACCTCCGCCTGGCGCGGGAGATCGCTGCTTCGGATGCGCTGCCGACGTGGGTCGCGTTTGATGTCGCGGGCAACCACTACACACTGTGGGTCGAGCAGCGAGCCAATCCCGGTCGCGCCAACGCACTTCCATGGGCCGATCCGGCTACCGGTCGCGAGCACATGCAACGGTTCGGCGAATCGGAGTTTGCGGGTGTGTCGCTCGTCTCCGCGAGCATCGGTGGCGGAACGTGGGCGGGCTTTGACTGGCAGGGACGCCCGCTGTCATTCAGCGGCGCTGCCCTCACGACCACCGCCGCCATCGGCTTTGGGTCGGGCGTGGAGGTGCTGATCGAGCCGGGAACCGGCCACGTGGGGATAGTGCCGTGAAACCGCGTTCTCACGTTGTCCGCGCGTTCTCGCTCATCGAGGCGATCATCGCCATCGTGATCCTGTCTGTCGCCATACCGGCGATGTTCTGGGCGGTGCGAGATGCGGCGGAGCGACGCGTCGAGCCGGTAATGCTCAACCGCGCCCGCTGGCTCGCGGCGGAGAAGATCGAGGATGTTCTCGCGGACCGCGCCAACTCCGGGCGCGGCTACGGGTACGTCGTCGCGGGGAACTACCCGGAGGAGTCGCCGGTCGCCGGATTTGCCGGGTTCTCGCGGCAGGTGACCATCGTCGAGCGCGGCCCGGACCTCGTGGGCCCGGGAACGGGGTACAAGGTCGTGACCGTTCGCGTGAACTACAGCGGCGCACGCGGCGCAGCGCGGACATTCGAACTCGCCGCGGTGGTGACGGACTCCTGAACATGCGCCACGCACGTACACATCGCCGCGGCCGCGGCTTCACGCTTGTCGAGGCCGTCGCCACCATGACGGTGCTCGCGGTGGTGTCCATCGCGGCATCACGGATCATCTTCGCCGCGGCCGATGCGTACATCGGCGCGGCGTCGTCGTCGCACCTGTCATCCGAAGCATCGGCGGCGATGGAGCGGATCGCGTCGGAGTTGCGGGGTGTCCCATCGCGCGCGGGTTCGCCGGGCACGCCGTGGATCGACAGCGTGACGGCGACGAGCGTCGCGTGGGGCGGGACATCGTCGCTGGCGCGGTCGGGCTCGGTGGTGATGCTCACGATCGACGGCGGCACACCCCGAACACTGCTCTCGAATGTCACCGGGTTCTCGATCGCCTGCTATGACCAGAACGGGCAGGCGATGGCGCAGACGCTCTCGGGCGCGGCGTGCGACGCCGTGCGACGGATCGAGATCACGCTCACGCTGTCGCGATCCGGCGCGAGCGAAACGCTGCGAACGCGCATTTTTCCTCGGGCCGCTTTGGCCGGGGTGGCGGGGGGTGCGCCGTGAGACTCTCGCGTACGAGTCCACGCGGCGGCGCGGCGGTGGCGATCGTCATCGCGCTGGTCGTGCTGCAACTGGTGGTCGTCGGAATGGTGATCGCCGGCTCGCGCGAGCAATCGCTGGGCGTTCCTCGCGCGGAGAGTCTGCGCAGTCTGTACGCCGCCGAGGCGGGCGCGCAGATGGCGATGCGCGAACTGGCGGTGGGGTCCGATGAGGACGGCGACGGTGCAATCGGCTCGATCTCGGCCGATGGTCAATCGGGCACGGGCCCGCTGCTGCTGGGCTCGCGGATCAGCACGCAACTGCAGAGCACCGGGCCCGACTCCGGCGAGATTGTCGCTCGCGCCCAGGCCACGCGGGCGCACCGACAGGTTCGTGTCGCGTACAGCATTCCGGCGACCGGCGGGTCGGGCGGCGGCGCGGGGCTCGCGGCGGAGTTCTTCGCACTCGGCGCGGCTCCCAGCACGCTCGCGAGCGTGAACTGGAACGCGTCACCGAGTGCAGTCGGCCCCATCCCGTACTTCAACTTCGCGAGCGCATCGAGTTCGTCGTACCGATTCTGGAACTCCGGCCCCACCACGCGCTACGGAGTTCGCTATCGCGGATCGATCGCCATCCCGCAGACAGGTGCGTGGACCTTCTCGCTCGGCAGTGATGCCGGATCGCGACTGCTGATCGGCGGCGCGCAGGTCATCGACCACGACGGCCTGCACACCTTCAGCGCCAAGACCGGGACGCTCAACCTCGCAGCGGGCAGCCACGACCTTGAGGTTCTGTACTTCGAGGACACCGGCAATCACGGCCTGACTCTGGCTTGGCAGGGCCCGGGCGTCGCCACGACGACGACAGTCCCGCCATCGGCGCTCTCAAACGGCTCGGGATTCGCCGTCGAGTTTCCGCCTATCGCGCTCGCCGACACGCTGTACATCTGGGGCGACAACAGCGCGACGGCGGCCTCCATCGACGGCTTCTCGGCGGCGGCGGGTGCCTACGGCGGCGCGAATGTGCTGACCGACCGACTGCTGGTCGCGACAAACGCGACCGGCAGCCAGCGCGTGCAGATGACCCAGCGGGCGCGGATCAACGGCAGCCTGCACATCGGGCCCGGCGGCAACCCGGCGAGCGTGGTGGTGCTCTATACCGATGCGCAGATCACGGGGAGCACGAGCTCGCGGCCCGTCGCCGTCGGCATTCACCGGCACGTCGATCCCTGGGTGACCATGCCCGCGAGTTCGGGCAGCATCACCTACACATCGTCGCAGACGATCAGCACCAACCGGACCTTCCAGGACCTGAGCGTGTGGGGGGGCAACACGGTGATCACGATCAACGGCAACGTGACCATTCGCTGCACCGGCAACTTCCAGATCGGCGATGGCGTGCGGTTCGAACTCGCCGCGGGCGCATCGCTCATCCTGTTTGTCGCCGGCGATGTGAACATCTACAAGCACGCGACGATCAACTTCAACACCGGTGACCCATCGCGCTGCTGGCTCTTCATGACCGGCGATGACCGTCGATTGCAGTTGACCGACCAGGCCAAACTCGTTGGGCACGTACGAAACCCGAAGGGATCACTGGAGATGTGGGGCACCGGGAACCCCGGGAGCGAGTTGTACGGGACGTATCACGGAAGGACCATGACCATGGGCGACAAGGCGCGGTTTCACGGCGACGTCTCGCTCCATGAGTCATCCGGCGGCGGTGGAGGGAACGGCAGCGGCGGATCGCCGACCATCACCGCGTGGTCGCTGGAGCCCTGAGGATTCCGGATCGCGCTGAACCGCGATGTGAATCCGCCCGATAGCCCCGATAAGGCGGGCCCTGCCCGCACGTCCGAGAACGGAGAATGGCATGTTCGGCGCGCACAGCGGATACGCGGTCATTGAGGTCTCGCCTTCGCGCATCGAACTGGCGATGGTGCGCGGCCGAAAGGTTGTCGCCGCGGCATGGCGCAGGATTGATGATCCGGACCTCGAACCGAACTGGCCGCGCTCGCTCGGTGCTCATGAGCGGACCCTTGCCGAACTGGTGGAAGAACTGAACTGCCGCGGGTGCCGCGCAGTGGTGCTGCTGCATGCCCCGGGGTGTGCATCGACCATCTCCGCGTGTCCAGCCAACTTCGGCGAGCCCGAGGCCGAGAGCGCGGCAATGCTCGCCGTGGGCGCGATCGCGGAGTTCCCGATCGATGGCGAGCCGTGCACCGCGCGGGTCGTACACACCGATGCGGCGACCTCTGGCCAGCGTGCGCTGCGAAACGCCCACATTCTTGCCGCGGCGCAGCGAGCGGCCGATGCGGATGCGGCGGTCGCGTTCGTCGAACGGGCGGGCCTGGTTTTCGCAGGTGCAGCGCCGGTCGGGGCGGTGGCCCTGCTGGCCGCGCTCAAGGGCGCGGCGGCTCTGGGCCGGCGCGCCGGCGACCGTTCCGCGGTCCTGTGGATCGGCGAGCACGGCTCGGCCCTCGCCTCGGTCGTCGATGGCGCGGTGAAGTTCGTTCGGCCCGTCGCCATGGGCGTCGAAGCGCTCGTCGATGCGCTGCGGCAGCAGCCGCTGCGCTCGCGCGATGAGTCTGTCGTCGCGAACCTCGATCGAGCCGCGGCACGTTGCCTGCTCGGCGCTGTGGGCGTGCCCGGGCCCGATGCGCCGCTCCCCGGTCACGATGGGCTGACGGGCGCAGCGGTGTTGCCGATCATCCAGCCTGCGCTGCAGCGCATCACCATCGAGACCAAGCAATCGCTGCGCTTCGGCCTGGCCGAGCAGGAGCGAGCCACAGTTCGCCTCAAGATCGATGGCCCCGGCGCAACGGTCCAGGGTCTGGGCGACTGGATCTCCCGGCAGTGCGGCCTGTCGCTGGCCGATGGACCGCCCGAGAGCGCAGGTCTGGAGAGCAGTTCTAGCGGCGCGATCGCGGCGTTCATCGCGCACAGCGACCTTGTGCCGCTCGTGCTGCCCCGGCGGCTGGCCCAGCGCCGCACGCACCGCCGCGCGCGAGTCGCCCTCGCGGCGGGAATCACGCTCGCCGGTGCGCTGCTCGGTTGGGAGTGGCGCGAGGCATCGGTCGCGTTTGATCGCGAGAGCGCCCGGCTTGCGGCGTTGCAGGGCCGTGCCGAGACCGACCGCCAGACCGCGCTGGTCCGTGCCGCCACACTCTCCGCGCGCCTCGCGCTCGCGGAGACCGAGGCCCGTGCCGCGCGAACCGCCGGCGAGGCCGCCGACGCCGCGGCGACGTTGGCCGCTATTGCCGCCGCGGCGAAGAGCGTTCGCATCAGTTCCATCAACATCGCGCACGAGGCCGACGCGTGCGTTGCGCGGATCAGCGGCTTTGTCCGGCTGAGCGAGTCGGAGGACCCCGCCACGGACATCCGCGCGTTTGTCGAGGCTCTCTCTGCTTCGCCGATCGCCGGAACGACGCGGTTGGGCGCGACACAGCGCGTGCAGATCGATGGCGCGCAGTCGCAGGCGTTCGACATCGCGCTGCACCTGGTACGCGTGCCCGTCCTGCGCGACAGGCTGACCGCCGCCCCCGAGGAGTCCAGGCCATGAACGGGAACGATCGTCGCGGCATCGCGGCGGAGGTCGCCATCGGCGTGATGGTGTGCGCATCCGCGTGGTACTTCGGTGTCCGGCCGATGGAGCGCCGGCTCGACGACACGCGGGCGCAGGCCGAAGCGCTGGTCGCTCAGGGCGTCGGCGCCCAAGTCGCCGACGGAGTATCGGCGGAGGACCTGCGCCGGGCCGCAGCGCGAATCGCCCATCAGGCCGGGACGCTGAATCAGCGCGGGCGCGAGGCCTTCAATGAGGCGGGCATGTTCGCCGCGCTGACCGATCTGGCCCGCGCCCACGACCTGCGCCTTGAGCAACTGCAGCCCGGCCCGGGCCCCGCGCTGCCCAGGCCCGCCGAGGGCACGACCCCGCCCAGGGACGCCTCCATCAACTACACCATGACCATCCGTGGCGAGTTTGCGAGCATCGGCCGATTCCTCGAGCATGTGAATCGGCAGTTCCCGAACTGCGCGGTCGTGTCGGCGCGCGTCTCCGCCGCCTTCGACCCCGATGAGCCGCCGGTGACCGCCGTCATTTCCACGAACCACTGGGTGTTTGACGCGATGCCCGCGGCACGTCTTGCCGAAGCCGCGCTGGCCGTCGAAGCGGGAGACCGATAATGCGATTGTCCGGCAGAGCCAAGCAGCAAGTCCTCTGGATCGCCGCGGCGTCGGGCCCGGTCTTCGCCGTTCAGGCCGTCCGACTTCTCCTCGGTGCGGGCCCGGCCGCCGCGGGTGCGGCACCGCCCGCCGCGGTACCCGAGCCGCCCGTGTCCATTGCGGCGGCGAGGCCGATGGCTCCGTTGAGTGATGCCCAGCATCGTGCGATCGAGTGGATCGATGGCGGATCGTGGCGGGATGCGCTGGCCCGTTCCCCCATGCACCGCCCAGAGGGAGCGAGGCCCGCGCCCGTCGTTGTGACCGACGGCGTGCCGAAGATGGTGGTGCCGACGCTCCGGCTCGGCGGGATCGTCACCCGCGGATCGGATGCGATCGCGTCCATCAACAACCGCCTGTTCACCGTCGGCGATGAGCCGGCCCAGGGTTGGCGGATCGAGCGGATCGAACTCACGATGCGCACCGTGGTCTTCCGCGGGCCCGATGGGCGCATCGTCGAACTGTCCGCCGCGGGTGTTCGCGAACTAGCGGCCGATTCGCAGTGATCGCGCTCAGCCCGTGGGCTTGACCGGCGCGAGCACGGGGAGCCGCGAGCGATCCGAGACCACGACGCCGCCGGGCCGTTCGACTGTCACGGCAAAGAGCGTCGCTTCGCGCACCTGCAGTTTCGCGCGGATCGGCACGACGACCTCGCCGTCCCCCGCGACATCGAACACCCCGCCATCGACGGGGTGCCGGTCGTCGCGTGTCGCATCGAAGATCCACAACTGGTACTGCTCCCGCGTCGGGTCGTTGGCCTTCATGCCGCGGAAGACCATGTACCCCTTCTGAAGCGACGGGCACCAGACGACCTCTCCCGTGGGGTTTCCGGATTCCGAGGCCGTGGGACCGGCGGACCAGACCACCGACTGCGTGTCGGCGGCGCGACGGAGGGCTGCCAGGCCACGCGCTGTTGTGTCCTCGCTCGTGCCGCGTCCCATCCATCCCGCAAAGGCAAGCAGCAACGCCGCGGCCGCGGCGAACCAGCCCGTCCACGCGGCAATGCGAACCCGACGGGCATCGTGGGTGCGAACAAGGCGCATCGGTGCAGGATCGGCGGTCGCCGCGGCCCACGCGGCGCCGCTCGCTTTCAGCCGCTGACGAACCGCCGCGGGAACAGGCGCGGCGTCCTGAGCGGCGAGCCCCGCGGCCAGTGCCGCTGCGGTGCGATCCATGCAGTCGAGGTCGAATCCTTCGAACGCCGCGGAGACCGCTTCGAGTTCGTCCTGTTCCGCGGGCGACAGATTCTGCACGGCGCGGTCGGCCAGCAGTTCGAGCAGACGGTCCATCGACGGGCCGGGCGCGGGTGCCGTGTTCATGGCGCGCCCTCCGATCCTGTCACGGTCCCGCCGAGGATCTCGCGCAGGCGGATGAGGCCGCGCCGCACGTGGGTCTTGACGGTTCCCAGCGGCATGCCCGTCGCATCGGCGATCCGTTCGTGCGAGAGTCCCTGATAGATCGAGAGCCGAAGGACCTTCTGCTGCTCGGGCTTGAGGCTCTCCAGAGCGATGGCGGCTCGTTGCGCATCCTCGGCGTCGCCGAGCGATGCATCGGCCCGCGGCGAGCGGTCGGCGACCGGCGTGGTCCCGTCTTCATTGTCGAGGGAAGCAATGGTGCGGCCCGACCGCCTGCCGCGGTCAATGAGCCTCCGCCGCGCGATCATGGCCACGAACGTCGTTTCCGATGCCACGCTTGCGTCGAAGCGGGAGGCCGACCGCCAGACATCGAGGAAGATCTCCTGGACGGCGTCCTCGGCATCGGCCGGAGACGGGCAAAACCGCCGCGCCAGCGACCAGACCAGGCCGCTGTATCGGTCGATGCACGCCTGAACGGCCGAGGCCTCGCCCGACGCGATTCTCTGAAGGATCCCGTTCTCCACGACTGCTCCGGTCTGTGCGGACCTGCCACGCTGCGCGGATTGTACGCGAGCGGAGATGGATGTCGGCGGGCGTTGTTGGATCGCGATGCAAGCCATGAGGTGCGCGGAGCGGGCAGAACGAACGATTGTGTCGGCCCATGGAGGGAGACGCGGTGGGTATTCGGCGAGGGTTCGCGGCTCGATTCGTCCGGGCGTGCGCGACAAAAAGACAACGCCCCGGGCAGAGCCCGGGGCGTTGCGTGAGGCTAGAGATACCTCGAATCTCGGTCAGCCGAGATTACGGGCAGCCGGCGAACCACGCGGCGAGGAAGTGGAAGATGTCGGAGACATCGACCGTGCCGTCGTTGTTCGAGTCGGCGACGCAGAGGGGCTCTGCGTTCGGGCCGGTGGCGGGCGCGACGGTCTCGCCAGCGATGAGGAACGAGAAGTCCGTGCCGCCCGAACCCCAGCGGGTCGGGAAGTCCTTGGTGCTGCGCCAAGTGGGCACGCCGCCGGTCACGTAGTTCGCGGCGGGGTCGATGACCGCACCGGGGTTGAACATGATCGGGCAGGAGTTGTCGCAGTAGCGGTTACGGCAGAAGTAGGCCCGCTCGATGAACGAGAAGGTGTCCTGCACGCCGATGGAGATCCAGTACTGCTGGCCGGAGTTGAGCCGGATGCCGGTGATGTCGTGGAACTCGACGCGGTAGGCCTTCAGGCCGCTGACGCCGTCGATCGCCACTTCATAACCGAGGCAGACGCGCTTGGTCTCAACGTAGCGGCCCCAGGCGATCTGCGAGGTGCCGAGGGTGTAGTAGGGGAGTTTGCAATCGTTGCGGTAGATCTCGAAGAACGCGGTGAACTCGGGGCAGTTCGTGTAGATGCAGCCCTCGACGTAGCAGACGTCGAAGTCAGCGCACGGGGGGACGACGAAGTCGTCGGCCGCGCGGCTGTTGCGGACGAGGCCGGAGCGCTCGGAGCGGGCGCCTTCCTCGTTCACGCCGGGGTTGCCGTTGCTGATCAGGCCGATGTCGCTGCCGTTGTCCTTCAGGATCTTGCAGGAGTCGTAGCAGACGCGGAAGGCCAGGTCGGTGCAGCCGACGCAGCAATCCTCGACCGACATCCAGGGATCAACGTACTCCCACGGGCCCATCCAGTTCATGGGGGGAACGCCGTTGCGCTTCTTGGCGACGGAGCCCTTGATGCTGCTGTTGGGGCTGGTGTAGTTGGAGTTCGCCGTGGCCCAGAAGGTCAGGTCGGTGCCCTGACCATCGGTGCGACCGACGACCGAGATCCAGTACGTGCCGCCCTTGAGGGCGATGTACCGGAAGCAGTCGGGGTCGACCGTGCAGCCGGAGACGGTCTCACCGGGGCAAGAGCCGTCCTGCTCCTGGTTGTTGAACGGGCCACCGGTGTGGAGGGTGTTGCCCAGTTCGAACGTGTAGGTGTACAGGTTGAAGCCCGTACCGTTGACGTTCGTATCCTTCTGCTCGACGCCGTGCTTGTTGAGCACGTAGAGCAGGTCGCCCGGGCAGCCGTTGCAGTCCGACCAGATCTCCAGGCGAGCCCGGGTCAGGCCGAACGTGCTGTTGTTCAGCACCTGCACCGAGATCGAGCGCAGGGTGTGGACGTAGCCGTCGCAGAGGAAGAAGTCGTCCGCGGCAACCGCGCCGCCCGGAGCGCCGCCACCCTCGTGAGAGGCCTGGCCATCGCCGTCGGACGGATCCCAATCACCGTTCCACCAAGCGTTCGCACCAACCGGGCAGGAGCAGCCGCCCAGACCGCTGCGGGTCACAAAACCCGTCATGTTGTTGCCGGCGATCTGGCGGAAAGAGCCAGGGGCCGGGCTCTGCACCGCGGCCTCAGCCGGGGCAGCCGCCTTGTTCTGAGCCGTCGCGACGGTGCCAGCCGCCATGACGGTCGCACAGGCGAGAGTCATCACATCACACATACGGACCATCTGAGAACCTCCTAGTACAGGAACACATGAACGAAACCACGTTTCGCCCGCTGCGACGAGCTCCAAACTCGGCGCAAGTGACTGCGTGCGTTTTTGCCGATCCCTCCATACACCGGTTCGCCGGCGACTTCCGGATTGGCACTGTCAAACCACTGACCCGATCCAAACCAACCTGAGCACCCTTGCTCTCCTGAGCCTTGCCGGCTCAAGACCCGCTCGTATGCTCGCGAGCAAGGTCTCTTGTATCACAACCAGTTTTGGGGGTCAATACCCTTCATCCGAAATTCCCGCCCGATCAGCACTTGCGGCAATTCTTGCCCGTCTTTTCCGACTTGCCAGGTCCGAATAACCGAATGTCATCCGTAAGTACATTAAACACAGGCATTTAGATGCGGATCCTGCATGCCAATACAGCACCGGCTTGGGGACTCATGGCGCTCAGGGCGTGCGGCGCAAGTGCGTCTCAGCCTTCGATTTACGGCGAATTATCACCCCCCACAATAGGGAGCCTGCGTGACCGGCTCATTTGCGCCGGACGAGTTGGGTACGACGTCTGAAGATCCACCAACGAGGGTGTTCTTCCAGTCGAAATGCGGCAGAGTCCCGTAAACCCGGGAGAACAGACGCGACTTCCTCACGGCTCCCCAAACATCCACGCTCGGTTCGGCATCCGCGGTGATGTCAAAGTTCGCCGCGCTGCGTGTGAGGCGCAGCCGCAGGGCGCGGATGCGCTGCATGTGCGTGCGGTCGAGTCCGTCGGCAACTCGGAGGATCGCGGCCAGCGCGCGGACGCGCTGTCGGTCTTCTTCGCCAAGGGCGGCGAAGTTCCGGTGCTTGTCCTTGGGCTCGGCGGCGCGGTGATAGCGCGCGATGTTCGCCACCACCTGGATCTCGCGGCTGGTCAGCCCGGGCAGGTCCGCGTGCACGATCAGGTGGTAGGAGTGCTTGTGGTGCGATGCGTAGTTCACCAGGTATCCGACGTCGTGCAGGACCGCCGCGGCTTCGAGCAGCACGCGGTCGCGGGGAGAGAGGTCCGCTGACTCCGGGCGCTTCAGGGCGTCGCGCTGCTCGACGAGTTGGTCGAAGATGCTGAGGCTCAGCCGTGCCACGTGGCGTGCGTGCGCCGCCTCGTACTGGCACGCCTTGGCGAATCGCAACACGCCGCGCATCGGGTTGTTGCGACCGCCGTTGGCATCCGCGGCGCCCTCGCAACGCACCATCGACAGCAGCAACCCGTCGCGGATGCCGCCCTCGTGGATGAGCACGCTGTTGGCGTGCAGCCTCTCCAGCAGCCTGTCGATGACGGTCAGCCCGGCGACGATGATGTCGGCCCGGTCCGCGGGGAGTCCCGGGACGCGTGAGCGATCACGAAGCGACAACTCACGCACGTAGTCCAGCACGTGGCACAACTCGCTGCGCCGCACCTCGCGACCTTGCACCGAGCCCGAGAACAGCCCCTGCGCGGCAGGGCCCAGTTCCTTGTGCGCCAGGACGCCCGCCAGGGTCGTGAACGTGCCGCCCGTGCCCACCACCACGGCGGGGCTGAACGGCAGTTTGCCCAGCGCCTTGCGCAGCACATCATCAACGAACCGCGACAGTTCCTTGTGGCGTGCTGTGGCAGCGGCAGTCGCGCCGCCGAACTGCTCGGTCAGACGCACCGCGCCCAGCGGCAGGCTGAACACACGCTCGATCACGCCGCCGCCGAGACCGGCGCCGCGCGGGTCGCCGTGCCCGGTCCCCGCCGACAGCACGACCTCGAGACTGCCGCCGCCAATGTCGACGACCGCGGCGGGCGAGCCGGACAGATCGAACGCGTTGGCCGCGGAGCGGTACGCCAGCAGAGCCTCCTGCTCGGCCGGGATGATCTCGACCTCGAGACCCGCGACCTCGCGCACACGGCGCAACAGGTCCTGTCCGTTCTTCGCTTCTCGGCACGCCGCGGTCGCCACCACGCGGATCTGGCTTGCGCCGTATCCCTCGGCGATCGACTTCATCCGCGCGATGGTGACCGCCGAGTGCTCCATCGTGTCGGGGTCGAGGCGCCCAGTTTCGTGCAGGCCGCGGCCGAGGCGCGTGATCTCCTTCTCGTCGTCGAGTACGCGGTAGGACCCATCACCATCGGTTTCGCCCACGATCAGTCGGATGCTGTTGGTGCCGATGTCGATCGCGGCGATTCGGCGGCGCCCCTTCCGCGGCGGCTTGGGGAGTCGGCCGTTGCGGGCGGGCTCGCTGGGGCCGCGACTTGCCGGGCCAGTGGGGTGCGGGTCGTTTGCCGGCGGCTCTGCCGGGGTGACTTGCGGACCGGCCCCGAACACCAGCCTGCGGAGGTCGTCGAACAGGTTCGATGCGAGCAGGTGGTCCCACGCGGCACGTGCGGCGCGGAGTTCACGCCGAAATGCGGTGCGTTCGGCACGCAGGATTCTGCCAAGGGACTCAACCCCGTCCCTGTCACCGTGCTTGGCGCGCTTGCGCAGATTCGCGCGCGCCCCAGCGAGCACCTCGGAGAGATGATCGACGCGGACCGAACAGTCGGTGAACCCGCCGATGGCCTGCTGGAAGTCGGTCAACGGACGGATGAGCCGGCCGCACGCCGACTTGCCGATGGCCGGCGCGAAGATCTCGAGCGCATATCGAAGCCGCTTGCACTCGATCCGCAGGTTGTGCAGGTTCTCCGTTCTGCCCAGGTCCGCGCCGGCCGCTTCGAGGACGGAGTCGGCGTGTCGTTGCAGGCCGTCGCGCATGACATCGGCGATGGCGGGGCCATCCGGCGAAGCGCGCTGCATCTCGCGGATCGCTCGCCCGAGTCTTTGCGCGGACTGCTTGCGGAGATCCGGAAGCACACCGGGCAACTGCGCGGCCGCATCGTTGCGTCTATCCCGGAGGGAGCGCGCAAGCAGCGTAAACCCCGCCCGCTCCTCGGGCTGTTTCCGGCGAGTCGCGCCGACCCAGCGAAGAAGGACATCTGCATCGCGGACTGGCCCCGCAGCGCGCCGAATCTTCCGCAGCACGCGCAGCGCGGCCTTGGCACGCTTCTGGCTCAGCACCGGCATCGCCGCGTCGAGCGCGGCGGCGGTGCGCCTCGTGGCGACCCGCAGTTGGTGAACGGCCTTCTCGGCATCGTCGTTCTCTGCTCGGACCACGGCGCGGATGGCGCGGACCAACACGCGGGAACGATGCGACAGCGTGCCGGCCATGAAGCCCGCGCCCTGCGCCTGCACATCGGCGTGCCTCGTGTCCTTTCGCTTGCCGGACGCCATGATCGGGCTCTCCACGCCTGGCGATGGGGGACGGCTCATGGTATCGGGCAGGGCCGCGTGCGCCGCGTGCGCACCCGGTGCGAACCGCAATCTTCACACTTCTGGGCCCGCCGCCATAGACTCCGGCGCGGGCAACCCCGGCCCCGGCGCGCGTGCCCCGCCGCGTCGCAATCATGCACACGGAGGATGTATGTCCGGAGCGATCATCGACTTGCGCAGCGACACCGTGACCCGTCCCACGCCCGCCATGCGCCGCGCGATGGCGGAGGCGGTGGTGGGCGACGATGTGCTCGGCGACGACCCGACCGTGATCGCGCTGCAGGAACGCATCGCGCAGGTCATGGGCAAGGAGGCCGCGTGCTTCGTGCCCACCGGCACAATGGCGAACCAGACGGCCATCCGCGCGCAGACCGAGCCCGGGGACGAGGTGATCGCGCACGAGGACAGCCACATCATTCACTACGAGACGGGCTCGCCCGCCGCGCTCTCGGGGGTGATGATCCGACCGCTCCGCGGGCACGCGGGCCTGTTCGAGGCGAGCGATGTCGAGGAGGCGGTGCGCCCGAACAACGTGCACAGCCCGCACTCAGCGCTGCTGGTCATCGAGAACACGCACAACCGGGGCGGCGGGGCGGTGTGGCCGCTGGAGCGATTTGCAAGGGTCGCGGCGTCGGCGCGGCAGCGCGGCATCCGCGTGCACCTCGATGGGGCGCGCATCTGGAACGCCTGCGCGGCGACGGGTCATTCGCCGGCGGACTATGCGCGCCACGCCGACACGGTCTCGTGCTGCTTCTCCAAGGGCCTTGGCGCGCCCGCCGGATCAGCCGTTGCCGGCGACCGGGCAACGATCGCGCGGGTGGCGAGATTCCGCAAGATGTTCGGCGGGACGATGCGCCAGTCGGGCGTGCTCGCCGCGGCCGCGATGCACGCGCTCGATCATCACCGCGCACGGATGGTCGAAGATCACGCCAACGCGCGCCGACTCGCCGAGGCGCTGTCGGGCGTGCCGGGGCTCTCCGTACCGCTTCCGGTCGAAACGAACATGTGTTTCGTCGATGTGGATCCGCGGCACGGATCGGCCGCGGAACTGTGCCAGAGACTCAAGGCCGCGGGCCTGCTCGTGCTGCCCACGGCCCCGCAGCGCGTGCGGTTCGTCTGCCACCTCGATGTCAGCGCGGCGATGATTGACGCGGCGGTTGCGGTCGTTGCCCGCGCTGTTGGCGCGGCGCCCCAGCCCGTCGCGTGACGCACCATCCTTGGCGCGGCTTCACTCGCTCTTCGGCGCCGGCACGGGTTCGCGGCGGAACTTGATGTTGGTCTCGGTGCGGCGCTGGATAGGCAGACCCTGAGCGGTGCCGTGGAGTTCGATCATGAGATCGAGTTCCGCGGTCTTGAACAGGCCGGTGGTCCGGTCCCAATCGACCGAGCCGGCAACCTTGGACTCCTTGACGTCGAAGAGCAGCGTCGCGCCCTCCGGGAAGGCCACCAGCGTGTAGTTGCCGGCAATTTCCACCCGTGCCGAGCGCTTGTCGGCGGAGGCGAGTTTCAGGTCCATGTTGGTATCGAACCGGCCGATGGGCGGGTTCTTCATGACCTCGACCAGTTTCCAACTCTCGCCGACCTTGGCGGTGGCATCGGCCTTCTTCGGGGCCAGAATCGGGCTCCACCGCGCGCGGGCCTCCTCGTTGCCGACGACCAGCCGTGCGTAGTCCGCCAGATCGCCCGTCGGCATGTTCACGCCGCCGTTGTCGGAGCCGGTGATGTTGCCGTCCTTGTCGAGCGTGAGCGTGATCGTGGCCCCGAGCATCGATCGCGAAGACGTGAGTGCGAGGTTGGTGTTGTCGCTGGGCTTGCGCGGGTCGGCGCTGTTCCAGGAAAACTCGCCGCGGGGGGTGGTGGCCTTCATGTCGATGTCGTCGATGCGCAGAGTCACCACCGCGCCGCTCTCGTCGCTGCGAACGACCTTCATCAGGAACCCGACTTTCTGTTCGCCGGAGAGCGTTCGCTCCGGGGCCTTGCCGCCGCCCGGCGCCATGCCCAGCCGCTCGTTGGTCATGCGCTTCACTTCCATGACCACGCGCGCCTCATAGCCGGGCGTCAGGTTCGGCCTGAGTGAAACGGTCTCATCCATGACGGCCTCGTGGGGGGCTGTCCCCGCGGACAGGAGGTTCGTGGTCGTCGTCAGCAGCGCAAGTACGGCCAAGGCGCGGAATCTCATGGCATTCTCCGTCTAGATACTCCCCAACCCAAGCATCGGCCGATTCGAGCGGCCGGCGAAGTTGTACCGCCGTGACGGGCGGCGACTGCGAAAAGCAGGACGTGGCACCGCCGATTCTAGGGGTTCGGCTTGGTCGGAATCTCCACGCCTTCGAGCGCGAGGGAGATCTGCACCTCGGTGGTGTGCTCCGAGCGCATCTGGCGGACGACGCCGTGGGTTTCGACCTTCTGTTCCAGGGTCATCCAGCGGAGCCTTCCGGCGGCGTGGTCCCACTCGTGCCTGGTCGCGCACGAGAAATCCACGAGCAGGGGCGGTCGCGCGCCGGAAGTGCCGATCGGCCGAACATCGGCGATGGCGGTGGACTCCGCCGTCGCGGTCGACTCGCTTGCTGCGGTGAGGCGGCGCGTATGCACGATCTGCAGTTCGGCAGACTCGCTCGCGGGCAGAGTCTCGTTGGTCGTCCAGCGTTCGCCGATGCGAGCTGTCGGCGTGGACTTCTCCATGCTGTACATCGCGGCCAGCGAGTTTCGGACCAGTTCCTCATCCACGACGAGGCGCGTCGGGTTGCCGTCGGCATCAATGCCCGTAGGGATGTTCTCGATCGCCAGCACGCGGCTGTCGGGCCCGAGGCGGACGCGGATCGGCTTGTTGGCCGCGGGCCGTACAACGGGATCGAGGCTGTTGGCCCGTTCGGGGTCCACCGGCTCGCTCGTGTCGCTCCGAATGAACATCTTGCCGGACATCGCGACAACGACGATGCGCTCGAACACCAGTTCGAGTTCGGTGCCTTCGGGACCGGTCGAGACGACCTCGCGCCGGATGCGCATTTCCTGTCGTGTCTTCTGTTGCTGCTCGGCTTTCATCGCGGGCACGCGGTCGGTGCGCGTCGAGTGCGCGCGGTAGATGTACCTCGCCTCCGCGTCCGCCTCCCACCGGGGCGTCAGGTCAACGCTCTCGGGGCCCTTCTGTGCCGCCGCGGAGGCGACCAGCGCCAGCGCGGCGCACGCCGCCAACACTCGTCGAAGTTCACCCATCCGTCACCTCCTGCGTGGCCGGCCACCCGGCGCCTCGCGGAGTGATATCGAACCGATCGCTCCCGGTTGTTTGGCGAGTGCGGATTCGAGGCCGGGTCGCGGCGGTCTGGTTCCGATAACTGTGCCTTGAGGCGGGATCTACGGCCGCGGCCGTGGCGCGGGTTCGGGCCGTCGGTCGTCGACGCGCCGGACCTTGACCGAGTTGACGGACTCGTGCTTGAGCGCGACACCTGTCATCGAGCCTTCGAGCGACACGCGCATGTCCGTGTCCATTTTGGAAAGCATGCCGCGGGTGGTGTCCCAGTCGTACGACCCCTCGTGCGTGCAGCCCTTGAGTTGGAACCCGAGCAGGCTCGGCGATGCCGCGGCGGAGGCGGCCTCGGCGCGCCCTGAGAAGGCGACCTTGGCGGTGCCGCCCGCGTGTGCGCGCAGCGTGTGCCGGGTGGTCATCTTGAAGTCGCCCAGCGGCGTGCCGCCGAGAGAATCCTCGTTGGTCCATGATTCGCCGACTCGCGCTCTACCAGTGCCGCGCGTTCCGCTGATGAGCCAGCGCGCGGTGTCGCCGCCGCTGGGGATTGACGCTGGCATGCCGGGGACGCCCTGCCCCGCGCTCTGCATGAAGGACCTGGCCGCGCTCGAGATGCCCCCATCGCCCGTGACCGACACGATGTTGCCGGCCGTGTCGGTCTGAATCTTGAGTTTCGCGCCGACCATGCCGCGGACCATAGCCTCCAGGGCTGCGCTCAGGTCGGGGTCGGCCTGCGGTGGTCGGTTGCCGGAAGGGCGTTGCGGGGCAGCGCTGTCGAACTCGGCAGTTCCGTCGTCTGACTCGTACTTGATCCGCACGGTGTCGTAGACCAGTTCGAGGGTCGTGCCATCGCTGTTGGTTTCGAGCACGCGCAGAGTCAGACCCAGGGCCTGCGACATGGCCTGCTTGCCGTTCATCTCGGGCACTTCTTCGCACGTCAGGTTCGCCCTGCTGGAGGTCTCCATCGTGTACCGCACTTGCTGTCCCGAGACATAGCGCGGGCGGAGATCGACTTCCTCAGGCTGGCGCAGCAGCGCGCGGGCGCTCTCCACGGCCGCGCCGAGGGCTGCGGGAGACTCGGCAAGCAGCAGCGTACCGGCCAGGACTGCGAGGATCGCAATGTTTCGCGTCATGGTGTGCATCCTTCCGGGTGTTGAGACGTGCGGGCCACGAGTCCGACGCGCACGCTTCCCTGACACAGAATACGAAGAACGGCCGATGATCTTGCGCGAAAGATCCCCGGGCAGAGCCAGAGGGCGTTGCGGGCGCCTACTCCAGGGCTTCGGCCAGCCGTCCCAGTGCTGCCGACCAGTGCTTCTTCGACGCCGCGACCTCCGCCGCGGAACGCAGTTTGGACTCCTGCACTTGTACCGCGCACTTTGGCGCGCCGGGTTTGGATTTGTCGGAGATCCAGATTTCGATGCTGGTCTGGCGCGGTTCGGAGGCCGTTCTTGCAGGCGGGCGCGTCCAGGTGACGCGGATGCTCTTTGGCGCGGTGGCCTTGCGGATGGTCAAGGGGGCGCCGGGGAGCCATGCGTTGCGAGCCTTGGTATCCGTCCACGCGCGGAAGACCCGCACCGGCGCAGCGCCGATGGTCTTGCTTGCGCTGGCGGAGAAGCCGCGGGCGGTCTGGTGCGCCTCGCGGCGGCCGCGGGCCTGCTCATACCCGACAGTGACCATCTGCGCCCACCAGTCCGCGACACCAAACTTCTTTGAGAGCAGGACGGCGATGTCCTTGTGGGCCATGTTCGCCGCGCCGGCTTTGTCGAGCGCTTCGAGCCAGTGGTCCCACGGCTTGCCGGTGGCCTTCTCGACCGCGGCGGAAGAGATGCCCGCGATTTTCGCGGGTACAGACCTGGTGCGGGGCCGTGCGGCGCGCGGTTCCGCCGCGGCCGGTCGGGCGGCTCTCGTCATGATTGCTCTCCTTTCGCCCGGCGATCAGCGCAGCACGATGTAGAGCGCGTGCAGGAGGCCGGGAATCCAGAACAGAAGGCACAGGACGATGTTCAGGATGAGGTGCAGGCCGATGCCCTCCTTCAGGCCGACGGCCAGCGGGGGGAGGAGGATGGCGATGATGACGAGGAGGAGTTTCTGTTCGGTGAGGTCGGCCATGAGGGGCTCCACAATGAGATTGCGAAGCAAGAGCGTATCAAAAGTCGGGCCGGCGGAATTGAGGGCTCGAGGTTGGTGTTGAGAAGATCGCCGAGCGCGCGCTTCAGAAGCGGAAGGTCGTTCCGGGCGGTCTCGTAGAGTCGGAGAGGGTCAACCGCCATGTACACGTGGATCATGAAGTTGCGAAAGTGACGGGCTTCCTTCCAGGGGACGCTCGGGTGCGCCGCACGGAACTCGTCCGAGAGTATGACCACCCCCTGGCCAATGCGAACGAACGCATAGCAGACCGCGAAAATGGTCCGCTCGTCGCTATGAAACGACTTTTCGTCCATGCCGTACAAAAACTGATCGATCCGATCAATGTCCTCAACCATCAGGCGGAGGACCTTCTGCCCGGGGGATGGCCTTTGGGTCATGCGACACGTCGGCGGTCTCGCTCTACCTCATCGCGGAAATCAGCCCGCATGCGCGGACTGTCCTCGATGACATCCACCTTCCGTCCCAGCCGTTCCTCCAAGTCGTTCAACAGCCCGCCCAGCGTGAACAGGGTCACGGTCGCGCCGGGCTCGAAGCGCACCAGCACGTCGACGTCGCTGTCAGGGCGCTGGTCGCCGCGGGCGAACGAGCCAAAGAGCGAGAGTTCCACGACGTGGAACCCGCGGCGCAGGTCGGGCATCGCCTCGCGCAGAATCCGGATGACCCCTTCACGGTCCATGCGGGGATTGTAACGCGCCGGGGAACCAGGCGTGCATCGCCTCACCCCACCGCCGCGCACACCTTCTTCGCGGCGTCGGTCAGGTCGGTCGCGGGCTGCATGGTCGGAATGTCCTTCCGCGCCGCATCCAGCAGCCTGCGGCCCGCTTCGACGTTGGTCCCTTCAAGACGCACCACCAGCGGCACCTTGAACCCGACTTCCTTCGCGGCGTTCACGATGCCCTGCGCGATCACGTCGCACCGCATGATGCCGCCGAAGATGTTGACCAGCACGCCCTTCACGGCGGCGTCGGAGAGGATGATCTTGAACGCCTCGGTCACCGCCTGCTCGCTCGCCGAGCCGCCGACATCGAGAAAGTTCGCAGGCGTGCCGCCGTGCAGTTTGATGATGTCCATGGTCGCCATGGCGAGGCCCGCGCCGTTCACCAGGCAGCCGATGTTCCCATCGAGCGCGATGTAACTCAGGCCCGCCGCCGCGGCACGGACTTCCGACGGGTTCTCCTCCGTCGGGTCGGCGTAGGACTGCAAATCCGCGTGTCGGAACAGGCCGTTGTCATCGAAGTTGAACTTCGCATCGATGGCGAGCAGTTGGCCATCCTTGGTCAGAACCAGCGGGTTGATCTCGGCCAGCGTGCAGTCCTTCTCGACGAAGACCTTCGCGAGTTTCTGCATGATGTCCGCGGCCTGGCCGGCGAGTTTGCCGGTGAAGCCGAGGGCGTAGGCGATTTTCCTCGCGGCGAAGCCCTGCAGGCCCAGCGTCGGATGCAGGAACTGCTTCAGGATCGCTTCGGGCCGTTCGTGCGCGACCTGCTCGATCTCGACCCCGCCCTCCTTCGAGGCGATCAGCACGTTGCGGCGCGTCGCGCGGTCGGTCGTCACGGCGAGGTAGTACTCCTTGTCGATGTCGACGCCCGCGGCGATCAGGAGTTTCCTGACGGAGAGCCCCTCGGGCCCGGTCTGGACACTGACCATCTTGTTGGTCAGCATGAACTTCGCCGCGGCCTCGGCCTCCGCGGCGGTCTTGACGAGTCTCACGAACCCGGCCTTGCCGCGGCCGCCGGCGTGCACCTGCGCCTTCACCACCGCCAGCGCGTTGCCCGCGTCCATGCCCGCCGCCCTGGTCACCTTGTTGAAGGCGTCCTCGGCGACAAGCGGCGACTCCAGCACCATCGAGGAAGGAACGGGGATGCCGGCGTTGGCCAGCAGTTCGCGGGCCTGGTATTCGTGGATCTTCATGGGAGGCGATGATACCGGGCAGGCCACGGTTCCGCGGGCGGGCGGCGCGGACTTTCAGAGTTTCGTCGCGGTGAAGGTCTTGCCCGTCGTGTCGCGCTCCCACGTCCATGCCGGGCCGCGTTGGGCTTCGTAGAACGCCCACAGTTCGAACCAGTACGACCGGAAGCGGTGCTCGCCGAACGGCTGGTAGTGGGCGTGCAGTTTCTTCATGAGCGCGCGGTCGGGGCCGGTGAAGCCGAGCACGGACTTGGCGTGGCGAATGCTCTCGGTATCCAGCGGCAGTCGCGCGTAGCGGCCCAGCAACTGCATGATGTTCGCCGCGGCGTAGGGGCCGATGCCGGGCAGTTCGAGCAGCGCGGCGTGGATGGCATCGTCACCGGTCGCAGGCTCTTCGAGCCAGGCCGCGAAGCCGGTACGGACGGGCCATGTGTGGCCGCGGGCGGCGATTCGCGGCGGGATTTCGGGCCCGGAATCGCGCGCGAACATGCGGGCGATCTCGATGATGCGGGCATCGCGATAGCCGACGCTGCAGCGGGCGCGGAGCGTCTGGGGTCGGAGTCGCGCGAGCCGCGCGGCGGTGGGAAAGGCGAAATGCCCTGACGCGCTCTTGCGTCCGGCGATCTCGCAGAGCCGCCGGTTCATGATGATGGTGCTGGGCCAGGTGACGTTGCAAGAAGTGATGGTCTTGATGACGTCCTCGAAGAGCGTGGCGGAGCGCATGATCCTGCCGCGACCGGAGGCCTTCCAGCGCGGATCGACCTTGTGAAACGTGCGGAGGTGGGTGTGGTCCTCATCGAGTCGGAGTATTCGAGCGATCTGCGCGGCGATGACGCGTTGCTCCGGGCGGGCGATGTTTGCATCGGTGCGCACGATGAGAGGCACGCCGCGGCGGCGGGCCAGGTCTCTGGCGCTGCCGGGGGCGACCGGCGGCCCCTGGGTGATCCAGAGCGAGACGGCTCGCTCGCCGGTGTCGAGGGTGGTGAGATAGGAGGCGGTGACGGGGTCCCAATGGCTGGGGGCGAGGAGGAAGTAGCCGTAGGAGCAGACATCGCGCGCGAGGATGAAGTCGGTGGGGACGGTGATCTCGAATCGCGCGGGCATGGTGGGGGAGAGACCAGAGAGGAGAACGCAGAGAGCAGGGGATGGGTAAAGAAGGCAAGAGGCGACAGGCGAGAGGGAACGGACGGGGCGACTCGGCTCAGCCGATGAGTGCGCCGGCTCGGGCAAACAGGCACTCAGTGATGTTCACGCACAGGCGATCGCTCGTTCGCGCGAACATCTCGTACTGCATGCGGGCCTCCTGCATGGCGTTGTGCGGGTCGAGCCCCGCCGCGGCCATTTGCGGATCGTCCGCGAACAGGAAATCCTCGATCATCGCCAGATCGCACTCGCAGTGATACTGGAAGCCGTAGGTCCGCAGGCCCGCCTTGAACGACTGCACCTTGCAACGCTCTGAGCGTTGCAGCACCGTTGCGCCCGGCGGGGGCGCGGTGATCTCATATCCGTGCGCGTGGAACTGCGGCGCAATCCAGGGGATTCCGGCGAGGATGGTCTCGGTGTTGGCGACGGGGAACTGCGTGACATCGGCCATTCCCCACTCGGGGCCATCGGCCATGGGCCGGACATCGCCGCCCAGGGCCTTGGCGATCAACTGCGCGCCCAGGCAGATGCCGACGATGGGGAGTTGGCGCTTGTGTGCCGCGGCGAGGAACTCCATCTGGCGCGACATCCACGGCAGGTCGTCGCCCACGTTCATCGGCCCGCCGAGGCTGATGATGCCGTCCACGTCGTCGAAGTCGGTCGGCACGTGGGGGTTGGCACGGGACTCGGGCAGATCGAGCCTGCGGACATCGAGCCGGCGCGCGTGATCGCGCAGCGTGAGGGCGAGTCGGCCGGCGTGTTCGGTGGGCGTGTGCTGGAAGATCAGGATGGCCATAAGGCCCGATCGTAGCGGACGATCAGTGGATTCGCAGCATCCCGGCGAACTGAGCATAGCGGGCATCGAGTTCCTCGCGCTTCAGGGCTCTCAGCCGGTTCAGGCTGAAACTCTCGATGTTGAAACTCGCCATGACCGTGCCATGAGCCAGCGCGCGGAGCAACGCCTCGAAACTCGCACCGCGCCGCGACCCGTTGCCGGGGTGCTTGGCGCCCGCCGCGGCGAGAAAGCCCATCATCCCGCCCGCGAACGAGTCGCCCGCGCCGGTCGGATCGACAACCTGCTCTGCGGGGTACGCGGGCAGCGCGCCAAGGCCCTCTCGGTGGATCAGCAGCGAGCCGTGTTCGCCTTTCTTCACGACGACGAACGACGGGCCCATCTCGAGGATGTGCCGGGCCGCGGCGACCGGGTTGCGCTTGCCGGTCAGCAGTTCGGCCTCGTCGTAGTTGAGCACCAGGCCATCGACGCGAGCAAGCAGTTTGTCCAGTTCGGCCCGCGCGGTGTTGATCCACAGGTCCATCGTGTCGGCGACCGCGAGCCGACGATGCGGGAAGGCCTCGAGCATCCCGAGTTGCACGGCCGGGTGCGTGTTGGCGAGGAAGACGAACTCCGAATCGCGGAACCTGTCGGGGATCTTCGGCGGGGCCTCGGCGAGCACGCCCAACTCGGTGTAGAGCGTGTCGCGCCGGTCCATGTTGTCGTGGTACTTCCCGCCCCAGCGGAAGGTCTTCGACCCCTTGCGGATCTCGAGCCCCGAGGCGTCGATCGTCGGGAAGTGGCGGATCGTGCCCAGGTGCTCGTCCGGCAGGTCGTCCCCCGCCGCGGCGACGATGCGCACGGGGCCATGGAAGGACGCCGCTGCGGCGAAATAGGTGCATGAGCCGCCCAGCACGCTCTCGGCATGGCCGGAGGGGGTGTAGACGGTGTCAATTCCGATGGTTCCGGTTACGACCAGTGGCATAGCGGCGAGTGTATGCGGACGTGGGGGACGAGCGCGGCGTCCGAAAAGAGCGGGGGTGCGGGCTGAGGGGGAGCGCAGTTCAACCGCATAGACTCGGTTTTTAGGGAAATTCATCGAGAACGGTCCGGGTTCGGGCCGAACAAGACCGCGGTATCGCTTTTTCCCCGTCCATGACCGACGAGGTGAACTTTGACTTATGTTGACCGAGTTTCGGAACAGACCCGTCTTGAGGCTCTTCTTGAGTGTGCGATCCTGGACACGGAGCCTGAGCCGGAGTTTGACGATGTTGTCCGACTTGCGGCGAACATCTGTGAAGCGCCGATCGCGCTGGTCAGCCTGATCGATGAGACGCGGCAGTGGTTCAAGGCCCGGGTGGGCCTGACGCACAGCCAGACGCCTCGGAGCATCGCGTTCTGCAAGCACGCGATTCTCTCGGACGAGCCGCTGATCGTTCCGGATGCGCGGCTTGACGAGCGGTTTTTCCGCAACCCGATGGTGACCGGCTCGCCCGGCGTCCGGTTCTATGCGGGTGTGCCGCTGGTGGTGGGCGGGCTGCGCATGGGCACGCTGTGTGTGAAGGACACGCGTCCGCGCGAGTTGACGGATGCGCAGGTGTTCGCGCTCAAAACGCTGGCGCGGCAGGTCGCGGGGCAACTCGAGATTCGTCGATCGATCCGTCGCCTGGAAGCGGTGCAGCAGGAGTTGCTCGACGCCACCGTGGCCGCGGCGGCGGCATCGCGGGCCAAGAGCGAGTTTCTCACCAACATGAGCCATGAGATCCGTACACCGCTGACGGCGATCATCGGCTATGCGGATCTGCTGGCGGACCCCGAGAACGGGTCGTTTGATGCGTCGGAGGGCGTGTCGACAATCCGCCGGAGCGCGCACCACCTGCTCAGCCTGATCAACGCGATCCTTGATCTGTCGCGGATCGAGGCGGGCGGCGCGGCGATCGAACTGGGAGTCTGCAACCCGCGCGCTCTGGCGATGGAGGTGGGTGCCGAGTGCCGACCTCTTGCCGCGGCCAAGGGCGTGGAGATCGAGGTGGAAGTCGATGCGGATGTTCCGTCGTCGGTGAGGACAGACCCGCACCGTCTGCGCCAGATCGTGCTGAACCTGATGGGCAACGCGGTGAAGTTCACGGCAGGGGGCCGGGTGACAGTACGGGTCAGCGCTCCGGGGCCGTCGAGACTGGCGATCTCGGTGCAGGACACGGGCATCGGCATTCCCCGCTCGATGCACGAGGCGATTTTCAACCCGTTTGTGCAGGCGGACGGCTCGACGACGCGGAGATATGGGGGGACCGGCCTGGGGCTGACAATCAGCCGCCGGCTGGCTCGAATGCTCGGTGGGGACATCGTCGTCGAGAGCGAGCCGGGGCGCGGCAGCAGGTTTGAGGTGTGCATCGAGGCCCCGGTTGCGGCGGGGTCCGCGGCGGCGGCGAGGGCGGTGCGTGCAGGATCGGCGGACCTGCGCACGGCGCTGGCCGGGCGGCGGATCCTGGTGGCGGAGGACGGCCCCGACAACCAGCGGTTGATCCGTCACTTTCTGACGCGCGCCGGCGCGGACGTGCACCTTGTGGAGAACGGGCAGGAGGCGATCCACCAGTTTGCCGCGCATGCGGCATCGGGGACGCCCTTCGATCTGCTGCTGCTGGACATGCAGATGCCCGTGATGGACGGGTACGAGGCGGCGCGTGCGCTGCGCGGCATGGGCAACGAGATTCCGATTCTGGCGCTGACGGCCCATGCGCTGGTGGGCGCTGAGACCGACTGCCTTTCGGCGGGGTGCACGGCCTACCTCAGCAAGCCGGTGGACTTCGGCACGCTGGTGCAGAAGTGCCGCGATCTGGTGGAATCGGCCGAGTGGCGTGGCGTCTCTACTGCGAAAGCCGGTTGATCAGGTCGTCGAGCGATGCGACCCAGGCCTTGTCGTTCTCCTCGGCCCACAGTTGCCGGAGTTCTGATTCGTCGTCTTCAAGCACGCGTTCGACCGCTTCGCGGGCGCGTTCCTCAAGACCGGCGGGGAGGTCCTCACGGTGCTGGGCGACCCAGGAGGCGACTTCCGGGGGCAGGTCCTTGAGCGGGTGGCCCATAGCCGCGGCGACGGCTTCCGCGGCGACGAGCGCACACGCGGCCTGCGCCGCGTCGGTGTATCCCTCGTCGAGGCACTCGCGCAGCGTCTTGCGCACGAGTTTCCAGCCGTCGGACTCCGACAGGTCGAAGACGAAGTCCATCGCGTCGTCGTTCTCGAATACACCTGCGCCCCATGCGCCCATGCGGCGGTCCTCCGTCAATCTTCCTCGGGGTGCGGCTTGTACTGCGCGACGACCTCGGCCTGCACGTGCGCGGGCGCGGGCTCGTCGTGGCTGTACTCCATCGTGAACGAGCCTTGCCCGGCGGTCATGCTCTTGAGTTGGTTGGAATAGGTCTGGAGTTCGCCGAGGGGCGCGTGCGCGCGGATGGCGCACATGCCGTCGCCGAGCATGTCGGTCGACTGGATGCGACCGCGCTTGCCCATGAGGTCGCTGGTCAGGTCGCCCATGTGCTTCTGCGGGGCCATGATCTCGACGCTGACGATGGGCTCCATGAGCGCTGGCCGGGCGTTCTTGACGCCGTCGATGAAGGCGCGCTTGCCCGCGGTGACGAAAGCAATTTCCTTGGAGTCGACGGCGTGGTACTTGCCGTCGTAGACACGGACGCAGATGCCCGTCATGGGATAGCCGGCGACCGCGCCATCCGTCAACGCCTGACGCACGCCTTTCTCGACCGCGGGGATGAACTGCTTGGGAATCGACCCGCCCACCGTGTCGTTGTGGAACTCGAAACCCTCGGGGTGGTCGTTGGGCAGCGGCTCGACGGTCAGGAACACCTCGCCGAACTGGCCCGCCCCGCCCGTCTGCTTCTTGTGCCGGTGGTGCCCGTTGGCCTTCACCGTCACGGTCTCTTTGTACGCGATCTTGGGCGTGCTGGTCTGCACTTCCACGCCGAAGTGGTGCTTGAGTTTCTCGAGGACGATTCGGAGGTGCAGTTCGCCCATGCCGCGCATCACCGTCTGCTTCGTCGCCGCGATGCGCTCGACGACGAGGCTCGGGTCCTCGGCCATCAGTTTGTGCACCGCGGCGGAGAACTTGGTCTCGTCGGCGTGGTTCTTGAGTTCGATGGCCAGTCCGTACATCGGGCGCAGCATCGGCAGCGGCTTGACACGCACGTTGTCGAAATCGTGCGAATCGTGCAACACCGCGTTGAAGCGCAGTTCGTCAACCTTGGCGACCGCCGCGATCATGCCGGGCCCGACCGCTTCGACCTCGACGTGCTCCTTGCCCTGGTAGCGGTGCAGGTGCGCCAGGCGAACGGTCTTCTTGTGGTCGTCGACCAGCACGTCGGCCTTGGTCTTCACCGTCCCCTCGTGCACGCGGAAGAAGCCGAGTTTGCCCACGAACGGGTCGGTCGTGACCTTGAACACGTGCGCGATGACCGGGCCGGCGGGGTCGGGGTCCGGGCGGTAGTCGTGCTCTTTCCCTTCGGGGTCGCGCCGCAGGAACTCGGATGGGTGCACCTCATCCGGACTCGGGCACAGGCTCGCGAAAATGTGCAGAAGGTCGTCGATCCCCGCGCCGGTCTTGGCCGAGCAGAAGCAGATCGGCACCAAGTGTCCCTCGTCCAGGCACTTCTCAAAGGCCTCGTGGAGTTTCTGCGGGTCGAAGCCCTCGCCCTTCTCGAGATACTGCATCGTCAGGTCTTCATCGACCTCGATGACCTGCTCCACGATCTTCTTGTGCGCTTCGTGCACGCTCGAGAACGCCGTCTCGTCGCCCTTGTCGTCGCTTCCGTCGTGCTCGAAGACGTTGATGACGTCTTTCAGGTCCGGCGTCGGCAGATTGATGGGCAGACACTCCTGCCCGAACTCGCTGCGCAGCGTCTCGACCAGCATCTCGAGGTCGATGTCGGGTTGATCGATCTTGTTCACCACGATCATCCGCGGCAGGCGCCGCTCGGCGGCGACTTTCATCAGTCGGCGCATCGCCGTCTCGATGCCCTTGGCCGCGTCCACCACGACCGCGACGGTCTCGACCGCCGGGTAGCACGCGATCGCCTGGCCGATGAAGTCGATCAAACCCGGGGTGTCGATCAGGTTGACTTCGTGCCCCTCGTACGAGAAGTGCACGACTGATGGCTGCAGCGAGTGCTTGTGCGACTTCTCCTCGTCCGTCCAGTCGCTGACGGTGTTGCCCTCCTCGACGGTTCCCATCCGCTTGACCGTGCCCGTCGCGAACAGCAGACGTTCGGTGAGGGTCGTCTTGCCCGTGCCCCCGTGACCCGACAGGCAGATGTTCCGGATGTCCGAGACTTTGTGGACCGCCATAGGGAATCAAGCCTCCTGCCCCATCCGCGAGCCGGGCCGCGCGGCTTTGGGGTCGCTGAACGTGCCATGTTGCCGCCCGGGCCCCGCGGTCCGTGGCGTCGGCACAGTGTACAGACCTGTTCGGGCGGTGTGAACCGCTGGGCCGGCACCTGAGACTCGGTCCTGCGGAGGGCGGTCAGGCCAGCAGATCGAGCCTGAATCCCCGCACGAGGACCGAGGTGACCTGCAGCGACCGGGGGCCGTAGGTCAATGCGGGGCTGGGCCGCGCGGGAGCAGGGGGGATTTCCCCCAGTCGAGGGGCGAGGCCGGTGCCCAGCGACGGGCGGGGTTGCGCGGCGGCAAGGGAGTTCGCCGGGCCCGGGTCGCGTGCGGAGACCACTCCGGGCGCGCGACCTTCGAGGCGGCGCGCATCGGCGAGGTGGGCGTGCAGCGGGGAAGGACCGGCGGGTGCGAAGGCGGCGGGTGTGCCGCCATCGCGCCGGGCGTTCTGATCTCGCAGCGAGTCGGAATACTCGGCTGGTTCGACGATCCGTGCGGACCGACAAGGCCGCGCGTTGGACCACCAATTCGCACCGGCATGGACGCCCTGGACGTTCACACCATGGCACCATTCGAACCGCGTGCCGCGCTGGCCGGCCGATAAACTCGGCCGCGGCCGAACGGGGGAGGGGTGTCGCGCCCGACCCGGCACCGGCGGCGTGGCGTGCGCGCAACGGTGTTGCCCGCGCGCGGCGTGGTGGCTTTTCAACCCTGTGGGATCAGGTGGCATGCTGCGAGTCGCGGACCTTGACTACGAACTGCCCGAGTCGGCGATTGCCGCCGAGCCGGCATCGCCGCGCGACAGCGCGCGGCTGATGGTCGTCGATCGTGCAGCGGGGCGAATCGATCACCTGCATGTGCGCGACCTGCCCGCGCTGCTACGGCCGGGCGATCTGCTGGTCCGGAACACGACGTGCGTGCTGCCGGCACGCTTCTGCGGCGTGCGGACCGACACGGGCGGCAAGGCCGAGGGGCTGTATCTGCACGATGTGGCCTCGCCCGCCGATGACGCCGCTCCGCGCTGCCGTGTGCTGCTCAAGATGCGACGGCACGCCCTGGGCGCACGGGTCGCGCTGTTCGATCGGACGGGGGCCGACAGCGGTGTCTCGCTGGAACTGCTGAGCCGCGCCGAGTCCGAGGAGGCAGACGCGGATTCGGGCGCGTGGATCGTCCGCGTGCACGGGCCCCATGCCGACTGGCTGGCGCGTGTCGGGCTAACGCCGCTGCCGCCGTATATCCTGGGCGCACGGCGCCGCGCCGGGCTCGGCGTTGCGGATGAACGCGACCGCGCCGACTACCAAACGGTCTTCGCGGCGGAGCCGGCCGAAGCCCGGGCACGGCCCGAGCACGGGTCGGTCGCCGCGCCCACGGCGGGCCTGCATTTCACTCCGGACCTGCTTGGGCGGGTGACCGCCGCGGGCGCCGCGCTGGCCGACGTGGTGCTGCACGTCGGGCTGGGCACGTTCAAGCCTGTCGAGGCCGAGTTCGTCGAGCAGCACCCGATGCACGCGGAGTGGTGCACGGTGCCGCGGCAGACGGCGGATTCGATCGATGCGGCGCGTGCCGCGCGCGGGCGCATCGTGGGCATCGGCACCACGGCATCGCGCACGCTCGAGTCCTTCGCATCGACCGACGACATGCGCGCGGCGGTCTCACGCGTCACGCGGCTGCTCATCACGCCCGGCTACCGCTTCCGCCATATCGATGCCTTGCTGACCAACTTCCACCTGCCGCGGAGCACGCTGATGGCGATGGTGGCCGCGCTGCTGCCCGGCGGCGCGGCGCAGTTGCGGGATCTTTATGCGGAAGCGCTGGGGCGCGGCTACCGCTTCTACTCCTACGGTGACGCGATGCTGATCGTGTGAGCGATCACCGGCCCGCGGCACGGTCCGCCAGTTGCCGCATCCGCGCGGCCAACGCGTGCGATGCGTCGGGGTTCAGCGTCGCGCCAAACCGGCCCGAGACGACGGCCGTCGCGAACACGTCGTCAAAGCCATCGCTCGAGTTGGTCAGGCGCATGGTCACCTCCGTCAGGCGACCGCCGAAAGTCCGATCGCCCGGCGCGCCCGTCGGCAGCAGGAAACCGCCGCCCGCGAACACGCCGATCGCCGGACGAGCCCCCCGGTCCGACGAAGCGATGATCAGGTGTCGGTACGTGATGTTGCACGCGGTGGAATCGATCGGCGTGCTGCCCGCACGCGGCAGGAGAAACAGCCGGATGTGCACCAGCGACCCCGATGCGCCGGA
The DNA here is from genome assembly GCA_019636495.1 of Phycisphaeraceae bacterium. Taxonomy (GTDB): domain Bacteria; phylum Planctomycetota; class Phycisphaerae; order Phycisphaerales; family UBA1924; genus JAHBXL01. The sequence continues at coordinate 57,367 of JAHBXL010000010.1, forward strand.
CAGGTCATCGTCCGGGTTGGAGAGCCGATCGAGCGGGAGGTCCGACAGATAGATGTCCGCCGCGGCGATGTCCGACGTGGCGTACACAGCGGTTCGAAGGTCGGGCGTCAGCGCCCACTCCGAGTCCGACGAAGTCATCGTCAGTCTGCCCGATCCGCCGGGGAGACCAATCGTCGCGCACCCGGCGTGAACTGCGGCCAGGACTGCCGCGACAGCCAACCAAGGCAACGACCATCCACTCTGAGCCCATCTGTGCGATGCATCCGTCATGCACGCAGCGTACACGGTTGGCATGGCGAGCGTCGGCATCGTCGTTTTGTCAGGGAACTGTTCCTTGCCGCTTTGCGAACCGATCTGAGCAGGGGGCGGTACCATCGAGTGGTGGCAGGGCCGGGTGGGGCCGCGCGGGGAGGAGCCAAGCCATGAAGCGAACCTGTTCGACGATCCGCGTTTCTGCATTGGCGGCTGCCGCCGCCTCGGGGTTGTGCATCGGTGCCGCCTCGGCGCAGAGCGACAGCGCGGGCGGTGTGCCCGCGCCGATGGCGCCGCCGATCCCGTCGGTTCAGGGCGTGAAGTCGAAGGCTCCACCGCCGAGCGGCGTCGGACGCAAGGGCACGTTGCTGAACCGCACGGGCACCCTGCTGCCCCCGCCGCCGACGGTGCAGCCGCGCCCCGGTGTTTCACCGCTGCCGCGGCCGATTGTCACGGTTCCATCCCGCGGCCTGCAACGGCCGATCGCCATCGGCCCCGGGTATGTCGCCGTGCCGAACACGGTTGTCGGGCACAGCGGCTCGGGCCTGTCGGTCGATGGTTCGTACAGCGGCGATCGCTTCAACCTGCGGTTCCACGTCGGCTCGGGCTACACGGCCTACCCGTGGTGGCGGCCGTGGGATTACTCGAAACACTCCCGGCGCTATGTGCATGTGAACGATCGGTATTGGTATCCATGGATCGGCGGTTACAACTACCGGAACGCCTACGAGACATACGACCCCTACGCCTATCGCCCCGTGGTGTACGGGCAGATTGACCCGTTCATCATGTCCGGCGCGGCGTCGCAGGCGATCCTGACGGCGATGGCGCAGCAGGCGATCTCCCCGCCGCGCGAGCCGACGGTGCTCGAGCGGGCCGATGCGCTGCTGGCGATGGGCGATGCGCGGGCCGCGACGGAGGCCTATCGCAGGTATCTCGAGGATGTTCCCGACGATGCGGCGGTCATGCGATCGCTCGCGCTGGCGCTGATGGAAGACCGCCGACTTGATGAAAGCGTCGCGGTGCTGGCGATGGCCTATCAGAAGAGCCCGCGACTGGCACGCACGCCGATCGACCCGGCCCTCATCGCCGACGATGTTGCCTCGCTGCGGCGGCGCGTCAACAGCGCGGTTGGATACGCCAACCGCGTGCGCTCGGGCTCGGCGTGGCTGCTCGCGGCGGTTCTTGTGCAGACCGAGGGTCGCGACGCCGTCGCGCTGAGCATGATCGACCGCGGCCGCGACGTGGGCCTGAGCGAAGAGGTTGCCGCGGAGATGACCGCGGTGCTGAAGCGCTGAACCGCGCACCAGCCCGGAAATGACAACGGGCCCGCGCCTGCGCGCGGGCCCGCTCGGTTGCATGCTGGGTGTGCACTGCCGGTCAGCGCGTGGTCGCTGTGTCCAGCGGCGGCCGGAAGGCCGCCAGCACCTTCGGGCCGACGGCGAACTTCTCGATCCGCACGTTCTTGCTGACGCGGTAGACGAGGATGAGCCGTTGCTCGGGGCGCGACCGCGTGAGCGGCGGCAGGTCCGTCACGGCCAGGATGGGCGTCTGCGGCGTGAAACGGATCCACGTCTCGCCGCTGTCCTTGTACATGAACCCGAGCGGGCTGTAGGGCGTGCCGTTGTGGTCGTAGACCGTGGGGGCCTTGCTCTGCTCCATGTTCGCCGCGGCGTTGGAAAGGAAGCCGAACGCAGTGTTGGTGATGTCGACCACGACCTGGAGGATCACGGTGTCCTCGGTGGCCTGGAACCTGCGGACCTGCAGTCGCTGATCGATGCCCGCGCCGCGCTGGATCTCGTTGTTGTTGAACTTGGCGAACCCGCCGATGATCCAGTTCCGCTGGCCCTCTTCGAGGATCTCGATCTCCTTGCGGTTGTCCTTCTGGATCATCAGGCCGTCGAACAGACCGTCGTTCATCCGGATGAACGCGCCGATGTCGTTGGGGACAATCGGGTACACGACGGCGGTCGACTCATCCAGCGGCTCGGCGGCCCGAGTCGGGGTGATGGTCCCCGCGAGGATCGCCGCATCGCGCGTGGCCATCGACGTGAACGTCGCGAACGGCTTCTGGTTGCGGACGTCGAAGCGGATGCCCTTGACCTCAAGTCCCAGGGGCTTGGAGCCCTTGGGCACGGGGAACTCGAAGGCCATCGGGGCATCGTCTCGGCCGCCGACCGAGGCGATGAACGCGTTGGGCGCATCGAAGCGCCAGCGGCCCAGGCGGGGGCTGTCGCCCGCGGCCTGCGAGATCACCGCCATCGGGGCGATGGCCATCGACTCGGTGTCCTCGCGGTTGCGGACGATCAGCCTCACGTGCCCGCTGCCGACGACGATGCGGCCGGTCTTTTCCTTGGCGCCCGCTTTGAAGCGGACGACGAAGCCCTCGATGTAACTCTGCCCGGCCGAGAGCGACGAGCCGTCGACGTAGTTGTACGTCTGGTTGCGGACCTCGTCGAACGAGTCGGTGGTCAGGTCCTTGGGACTGCCCGGCTCGAAGACGTATCGGCCGAGGATCTCCGCCGCGTCGGGCTTGATGGTCTGCCGTCCGCCGCCATCGGGCGGGGGGAAGGTGACGCGGAGCAGGTGCCCTGCATCGGCCATGTCGGGCTTCCATTTGGCGAGCGAATCGCCGGACATCGGGCGGAACGTGGTGTCGGAGAGTCTTGAGAAGAACCACGCCGTCATGCGGTCGGCAGGAGGGATGACCTTGGACTTGTGCACGAGCGAGCCGTTGCTCTCGTAGGCGACGGCGTTCCAGCCCATGATCTCGGTCCCGAGGCGCAGGTACTGGCCGCCCAGCAGGACGATGCCCGCGGTCAGCACGCCCGATACCAGGCCGCACACACCGCCGCCGATCAGGTTGCTTGCGCCATCGAGATCGACGTTCCATGGGATGAGTTTGTCGACCGCGAGGCGGATCGCGCCCAGCAGCAGGCAGAACGGCAGCAGCAGGCCCATGGTCCACGCGTACTCGGTCAGCCAGCCCGTGCGCGAGTCGTCCAGGCTCATGATGAAGTGGGCCGCCGGCTCCCACAGCGCGAACGCCAGCGTGCCGCAGACGATCACGCAGAGCATGTGCAGGAATGCTGAAAAGAACCCGCGCGATGCCCAGATGTAGGCGATCACGGCGATGATGGCGATGACGGGTGCGTGGATCATGGTGTCGTGTGGGTCAGTGAAGTTCGGTTCAGTGAGTTGTCGGCCCGAAGTTCCGATCCGTGCCGCGGGTCATGCCGGCGCAGGCTCGGGCGTGCCCCCCGCGGCGGGTTTGGCCGCGCCCGCGGCCGGCGCATCGCTGGTGACGCGCATGACCTCCTCAATGCTCGTGATGCCGTCGACAGCCTTCCGCAGGCCGACCTGCTGGATGGTGGGCAGCGGGCGCTTGCGGAGCGTTGCACGCAGGCCTTGCAGGTTGCCCTGCGTGATGAGCGACCGCTCCTCGGGGCCGATCGAGTACACCTCGAACAACGCTTCCTGCCCGATGTACCCGCCCCCGTTGCACACCGGGCACACTTCCGGCCGGTTCTTGATGAGCACCTGCCCGCCCTTGCGGTACAACTGCTGGATTTTGCCCTCGGGGATGCCCAGTTTCTTGAGCATGTCCGCCGTCGGCGGATAGGCCACGCGGCAGTTGGTGCACAGTTTGCGAACCAGGCGTTGTGCGACCACGCCGTGCAGCGAGTCGGCGGCCTGCTTCAGGTCGCCGACGGCCTTGGCATACATCTGGATCGCCGTGAGCGCGTCGGGCGCGCGCATCGACACGTAAAGCCGCGTGCGTTCGTGGTCGGCCTTGGCGACTTCCTTGGCCGTCGCCGCGTCGAGCAGTTCCGCCACGGACACCACGTCGGGGTCGCGCCGGAGGATCGAGCGCAACGTGGTGCTGAACTCCGCGCCGCCGGGCGCGGCGTCCTGCCCGGCCTTCTGCGGGTCCCACACGTTGGTTCGGACGCCCTCGAGCGCGCCCTGCGGCTCGAGTTCGACCGTCTGCACGTTAGTCGTGTACGCGTCGTGCATCCTCGTGATCGCGTACATCGTCGTGGTCCGGCCCATGTCGGCCGGCGCGGCGAGCAGCACCACGCCCTTGCCGTCGGAGACAATCGCCTTCAACTCGGCCATCTGCATGTCCAGCAGGCCCAGTTCCGCCTGCTTGCGCGTCACCGCCTGCTCGGGGTCGAAGACGATTGTCAGCCGCATTCCGCCCTGCACGCCGATGCTCGTGACGCGGCCGATGCGCTTCACCTCGTGCTGCTCGACCTGCACGTGCCCCATCTGCTTGCGGCGGTGGTCGGAAACGTCGAGTTTCGCCGCGGCCTTCCAGAAGTTCATGATCTGCGCCGCGTTCTGCGCGGGAACGACTTCGGCCCCGATGCGCATCCCGTCGACCAGGTAGGAAACGCCGTATTGGTTGTCCTTACCCGTCGGGCCGATGTCCAGTTGCGAGGCCCGCGCCTTGACGGCGTTCATCCACACCTGCTCGGCCGCCGTGCGGACGGCGTACTCGGGCGAATCGGCCAGCGGCGGCGCGACGGCGACCGTGTACTTGCCCTTCTCGTCCTGCGAGCGGATCGCCAGCGCCACCTTCGCCTGCGCCGAGGTGTCTTCGACCTTCTTCTTCTCGCCGAAGATGGTCTCCGCGTTGAAACGGATGTGGTATTTCTCCGGCACACGCTCGTCCTTGTTCGCCGACATCGCGTAGGCCGCGAGGTCGGCAACGAGCACCACGAGCATCGCACCCAGCCCCGCCCAGAACGCGCCCTCGTTCTCACCGATCACCAGCCCCAGACCCACCGCCAATGCAAGCGCGAGCCCGCCGAGGCACATGTGCAGCAGGTTCCATTTCCGCCGCGGCAGAAAGAACTGGGCCGCGTGCTTGTCGTAGACCTTGGCGATGAGCCACGCCCACCCGACCATCGGCAAAAGCACCAAGATGGGCTTCCAGAGCGATAGCAGGATCATCTTTGACGCGCCCTCGGCGAGAACAAATGCCGGGCCGGGGAGGTCGATCAGCAGGGTCGCGTGTTCGGGCAGTGGGGGAGTCGTCATGGTGGTGCGCAAGCGTTGGAGCGAGTCGAAAGTGGCAAGGCGTCGCCGCGGTGGCCCGGCCGCCTGTTGCCGGGCTGCGGAGCATGATCGGGCGGCACACAGAACGTCGCACAAACAACCGGCGGCGGCAAGACGCGAATCAGTCGCCGGGGCCAAGAGTCTAGCCGAACGGGAGGCGACGTACACACGCCGCCCCCGTTCGATATGGCGAAAGCCGGGCCGGGGTTCCGGCGCATCCGGCGGAAGTTGTGGGACCGGGGCCGGGACTGGTGCATTCCGTGCCGGTCCGCCGCGACGGTTGCCCCGAATCCGCGGCGCCCCTTCCATCATCCAACCTTCGACCCGCGCAATGGAGCACAACATGCCACCCACCATGACCCCCGCCGCACCCGCCGGGCGCGCACGAATCGCCGATGCCGCGGCGGGCCCTGCGGCGAAGTTTGCGTTTTCCGGCACCGCAGGGCTCGCGGCGCTGCGGGGCCAGGAGTGGGTCCTCTCCAACGGTCTGGGTGGGTTTGCAATGGGCACCGCGGCGGGCGTGCCGACGCGCCGTTACCACGCGCTCCTGACCGCCTCGCGCAGGCCGCCGGTGGCGCGGGTCTCCGCGCTCAACGCGCTGGTCGAGCGGGCCGAGGTCGAGGGATTCGGCGCGGTCGAGTTCTCCTCTTTCGAGTTCAACGCGGGCACGCCGGTTGTCCATCCGGATGGTTGCTCGCGGCTCATGACGTTTGAGTGCGACGAATCGTGCCGCTGGCGTTGGGCCGATGAACGCGCGGGCATCGAGTTGTCTCGGGAGTTGGTGATGTTCCGCGGCGTGAATGCCGTCGGCGTGCGTTACACCCTGCGGCGGAGCGCCATCTCACGCGGTCGCGCCGTCCGCCTGACGGTTCGGCCTCTCGTGTCCCTTCGCGACTTCCACAGCCTGATCCGTCGTGCCTGGGCCGACTCGTTCCTGATTCGCGCGGGCGCGTCGGGCGTCGAGGTTGCGCGCGAAGGCGTGCGCCTGTCGATCGAACTTGCGGCGGGCGCGGCTCGATTCGCCGAGGATGCGCAATGGTGGTATGACTTCTCATACGCGCAAGATGCCGATCGCGGGCAGGACTGCGTCGAGGACCTCTTTTCTCCGGGCGCGTTCGAGATCGAACTGGCCCTCGGCGTCGGCGAGGCGCACGCGGACCTGGTGGCATGGGTCGATGACCCCGACAGCGGGCACGGCGGACGGCCGCATCACTCGATCGACGAAGAACTCGCCGAGCAGCGCCGGCGCGGCGCATCGCTGGCGGCAGCCGTCGCGGCCGGGTGCGAGCCGGGGGATGCGGGCACGCTGGGCGTGCTGGCCCGCGCGGCCGATGCGTTCATCGTCGCACGGACCGATGCCGCGGGTGCACGGTCGGGCGTCTCGACGATCGCGGGGTATCCGTGGTTCTCCGATTGGGGTCGGGACGCGTTTGTCTCCCTGCCCGGGCTGCTCTTGTCGGCGGGCCGGCACGAGGAGGCGCTGCGCCAACTCGCCGCGTTCGCCCGGGCGCGCCGGCGCGGCATCATTCCCAACGTCTTCGACGACCGCACCGGGGAGCCGGAGTACAACACCGTCGACGCATCGCTGTGGTTCGTGCACGCGGCGTGCGCGTGGCTGGCCATGACCGACGATTGCACCGCCTTCGACCGCGAACTCCGCGACGCATGCGCCGATGTCGTGAAGTGGTACAAACAGGGCACCGACCACAACATCGCGATGGACCCCATCGACCGCCTGATCGCCGCGGGCACCTCGGCCACGCAGTTGACCTGGATGGATGCGCGGCGCGATGGCGTGACCTTTACCCCGCGCTTCGGCAAGGCGGTCGAGATCAACGCGTTGTGGTACAACGCGCTGCGGTCGCTCGCCGCGGCGGTCGCGCCGGATGACGCGGCGGAGGCCGCGAATCTCAACGACCTCGCGGACGCCGTGCGCAAGTCGTTTGTCGCCGCGTTCTGGAACGAGCGGGCCGGCGCGCTGCACGACTGCCTGGTGCCCGACGACAACGGGAAGTGGACGCCCGATCCGACGATCCGGCCGAACCAGATTTTCGCGGCCGGCCTGCCGCACTGCATGCTCGATGCGCGCCGGCGCCGGGCGATCATCGATACGGTGAAGGCGCGGCTGCTCACGCCCATGGGCGTGCGCACGCTCGACCCCGCGGACCCGCGCTACCGCGGACGGTACCGCGGCACGCTGTTCGATCGCGATGCTGCGTATCACCAGGGCACGGCGTGGCCGTGGCTGCTGGGCCCGCTCGCCGAGGCCGTCCTGCGAGATGGAGAGTTCGGCGCGGCGGCGCGACGCGAGGCGCGGCAGATACTCGGGCCGGTGCTGCGGACGCTGGATCCGGTCGATGCTCAACCGCGCGAGGGGACGTGCCCCGGACAAATCGCCGAGGTCTACGACGGTGACGATGTGCCCGATGCGCCTCAGCGCGCCGGAGGCTGCCCCGCGCAGGCGTGGTCGGTCGCCGAGACGCTCCGTGTGCTGGCGATGATCAGCAGGCCTTCTTCTGGCCGCAGTTGAAGTCGGCCGTCGCGACAGCACGGGCCGAACGGCCGGCATTCATGATCGCCGCGGCATCCTGCGCCGACATCGAACCCTCGGCAACATACGCCGCGAGTTCGCGCCGGGTCGCTTCCTTCTCTTTGGCTTTCACTGTGGAGTCGATCGTCGCCATGATGATCCAAGTGACGGTGATCACTCCGCCGACAGTGATGGCCGCGATCGGGATGAGTCGCTCGAGATCGGTTGCGAGGGTGAGGATTTCCACGGGTATCTCCTGAACAGGTCGCCGGCACGGCGGCGCTTGGCTGTCACGAGTTCTCGTTCTTGCCGGCCTTCATCAGTCGTTCGCCCTGCTCGGGAGTCATGGAGCCCTCGGCGATGTAGGCCGCGATCTCGCGTCGCGTGCGCTCTCGCGCGACCGAGGAAACCATCGAGACCACTGATCGGAAGAGCACGATCAGGACCACCGACCCGGCGATGATCACGGGGATCAGCACGTCGTCCCGCAGCACCTTGTCTAGCACCTGTGACCACTCCATGCCCGGCCTCCGTTCTGGTTGCTTTGGGGATTATGTCCGCGCGGTTTCGCGCCGGCGAGCACGAATCGCTCGAATCGGCGCCGCTCGCGGCCGGATCTACGCTTTCGCGTGCCGCCACGCGACCCGCTCACACCCCAAATACTGCTGGAGTTGTACCGGCACGGGTACTTCGTCATGGCCGACCCGCCCGGCCGCGGACAGCAGGCCCTCCGGGTGTATCGACCCGACCCGCGGGCCGTGCTCCCGCTCATCCCCGGCGGTCTGCACGTGCCGCGGACCGTGGATCGCTTGGTGCGCCGGGGGCGGTTCCGGCTGACCAGTGACCGCGCATTCCGCGAGGTGATGGCCGCGTGCGCCGAGATTCGGCCCGATCGCGGCGGCGCGGAAGCGAGTTGGATCAGCGACGAAATGATCGATGCGTACACCGCCCTGCACGAGGCCGGGCACGCTCATTCGATCGAGGCCTGGCTTGCCGGAGAGGACGGGCGCGAGGCCCTGATGGGGGGGATTTACGGTGTGAGCATCGGCGCGGCGTTCTTTGCCGAGAGCATGTTCTGTCGACCGATTGCGGGCGGCTCCGGCGCTTCCTCGGTCTGTCTGGTGGTGCTCGTGGAGCATCTTCGGCGGTGCGGCTACCAGATATTGGATGTCCAGATCGTCAATCCGCACACCCGCCGGTTCGGCGCAGTCGAGTTCTCGGGGCGGCGGTTCGCAGTCCTTTTGGATAGGGCGGTTCGCTCTGCCGACCGCTGGCGACCGTTGGCGTGAGGGTGACCCGCCCAGGCCAACCAAAAGACTTGGCGCGGGACGATTCTTGTGGTACTCATATTGGCAACTGCGCTTTGAAAGCGTGGCCGAGCGGGCGGAGGAGCCTGCCGGCCGGCAGCGCAGAACGCCGGGCATTCGTCCCGGAAAGGAAGGTGGAAAGTGATTGCGAAGATGATCGGTGGAATCGCCGCGTCGGCGATGTGCGCGATGGCTCTGGGCGCGACCACGCCGCCGCGACAGGCGGAGTTCGCGCCGGATGTCAGCGCGGATGTTCTGGCCAAGTTGCGCCAGCAGGAGTTGGAGGCGAACCTGCCCGCGCCGCAGGTGCCGAGCGGGCCGCAGATGCGCGGGCCATGCCTGTACTCGGTCACGCGGACGCCCGCGTTGGCCATCGTGGACAACACGACAGTTTCCGACACCATGACAACCGGCGGCGACCCGATCTCCAACCTGCGCGTGCAGTTGAACATCTTGCACACCTGGCAGGGCGATGTTTCCGTGCGCCTGCGCCACGATGCCTCGGGAACAGAGATCACGCTGATCGACCGTCCCGGCTCACCCCAGTCGAGCGCCTTGGGCTTCAGCAACGACAACTTCGGCAACAACACGACGAACGTGCCGTTTGTGCTGACGGATTCTGCCGCGACTACCTATGACTTTCCGCAGGTGGCTGCGCCGGGGATCACCAATGTCACCGGCGACTGGCTGCCGGATGATCCGTTCGCGCAGCAGTTGTCGATCTTCAACGGCCTGACCGCGACCACGACATGGACGCTGTTTGTTCAGGACAGCGCGGGCGGCGATACGGGCACGGTCGTTCGCTGGACGTTGTGCACGGACAGCCTGCTCGGCCAGGCCGTGCCGACCGGCACCGGCTCGGCCAGCCCGTCGAGCGTTCCTTCGGGCCAGAACACGACGATCAGTGTGCAGGCATCGCCGGCGGTGAATCCAACGAGCACCGGCATCATGGTTGTGGCCGATCTCAGCCAGATCGGCGGCTCGGCCAGTCAGTCGCTGTCGGACATGGGCGGCAACCTCTTCCAGCACACGCAACTGGTCACCGCGCCCAACGGCACGTATGTCATCCCCTTCACCGTCAGCGATGCGCAGGCGCGTTCGAGCAACGGCACGCTCAACGTGACGGTCATCCCGCCGGGCGATGTCTGCACCGCGGCGTTGAACCTGCCCATCGGCGGCTCGATCATCGCCAACAACACGGGCGCGACCAACGAGACAGGTCTGCCCACATGCAACGGACTCGTGACGTGGAACCTGGGCCTGTGGTTCACCGCCGTCGGCAACGGCAACCGCTGGAACGTAACCACGTGCAGCCCGAACACCGTGCTGAACACACGCTTGTACGTGTTCCGAGGCTCGTGCGCGGGGTTGACCTGCGTCGATGCCCAGACGGCCACGCTCCCGGCGTGTTCGCCCTCCTCGGCCGCCTCGGCTCGCATGTGCTCCGAGTTGGGCGTGACCTACTACTTCCTCGTCACCAACGACACCTCCGGCACCGGTCAGTTCGAGATCGCGCTGATCGATGAAGGCGCGTGTGTGAGCAACGACCTGTGCCAGAACGCCGCGCCGCTGAGCGTGCCATCGGTCACGGTCGTCAACACCACCAACTCCACGATCGATCTTGGCCCGCCGACGTGCACGACGACGATCGTTCGCGGCGGCGTGTGGTACACGGTCATCGGCAACGGCAACCGGTATGTCGCCGATACCTGCGATTCGAGCAGCGGGAACTTTGATACTCGGTTGAGCGTGTTCTGCCCCGGTCAGGCCGGCGGCGGGTGCGGCAATCTCGCTGGCATGGTCTGCATCACCGGCATTGACAACGCAACGCTCGCACCGCCGAACGGGTGCGGCACGGGCAGCCAGCAGTCGCGCGTCGATTGGTGCACGCAGGCCGGCGCGACCTACTACATCCTCGTGCACGGCGGCACCGGCACGCAGGGCGCGTTCGGCACGACCACGCTTACGCTTGGGGACTTGGGCTCGTGCAGCGGCGCCATCGGCTGCCTGCCACTGGGCGGCTGCTGCATCGGCGGCGTGTGCTCGCTTCAGACCCAGCCGGGCTGTGCCGCGCTCAATGGCTCGTACTTCGGCGACAACACCAACTGCGGCGACGGCGTCGGGCCGACCTATGAGTACACCAGCAACAACCCGCTGGCCATCCCCGACAACACCTGCACCACGACCGGCTTCGTTTCCGATTCCCAGGTCGTGTCCGACAGTTTCGTTGTCGGTGATGCAAACGTGCGCGTGCAACTCACGCACACATTCATCGGCGACCTGCGCATCCATCTCACCAACGGGACCGTGACGGTGGCCGTGTGGGAGCGTCAGTGCGCCGGCAACGACAACATGGATGTCACCTTCGATGATGAAGGCGTCACCGTGGTGTGCGCCACGCCGACGGTCGGCACATACCGCCCCGCGGGCGTGGGTGCCGGCCCGCTCAGCCTGTTCGATGGCCAGCCCTCGGCCGGCACATGGACGCTGCGCGTCTGCGATGGCGCAGGTGCCGACGTGGGCACGGTCAGCAGTTGGACCCTCATTCTGCGCGAGCAGGACGGCTCCCTCTGTGGCGCACCGACCTGCCCGGCGGACTGGGACGGCAACAACACCGTCGAGGTCAACGACATCTTCGCGTTCCTCGGTGACTGGTTTGCGGGCATCCCCGCCGCGACGAACTTCGGCGGCACGCCCGGTGTCCCGGCGATCTTCGCCTACCTGACCGCCTGGTTCGCTCACGGCATCGGCCCCTGCTGATCGCCGGTTCTTCAAAGGAGCCCCGGGGCTGACCCTGCGGCACTTTGTCCACCTATTCAGGGCCCCTGTCCATTGCGGACGGGGGCCCTTTGCCTTTCGGGCGAGCGGCGGATTGGCCATGCGTATTTTGTTAGGATTTTTCTGGCGAAATGCGCAAGTTCCGCTGGCAATGAGGGGAAGGCCGTGGTACTTTGATGGGACGTGTACCGCCGCGCGCGCGACTGGCGCGGCACCCGGGTTGAACTTGTCCGAAGCGAGTTCGGAGTAGGTTGTTCCATTTGAAAGGAAGGTGGATCGTGCAGATGAGGTATCTCGGTTGTGTTGCGCTCAGCGCAACGTGCATGCTGGCGATGACCGCCGGCGCCAAGCCGCCGCAGCAGGCCGAGCCGGTGACCGATGCCGCGACTCAGGCCAAGATGAAACTGCAGCAGCAGTTGCTGGAGAAGGCGGGCCTGGTCGGCGATGAGGGCGCTGCCCCGGGCGGCTTTGCCCTTCGCGGCCCATGCCCCAACACCGCGGTGCGCACGCCGGCACTTGGGATCATTGACAACTCGACCGTGTTCGACACCATGTCGACCGCGGGCGATCCGCTCTCGAACGTCAAGGTGGAACTGAACATCCTCCACACCTGGCAGGGCGACGTCACGGTGTCGCTGCGCCACGAGGCGAGCGGCACCGAGGTCACGCTGATCAACCGGCCCGGCAACCCGCAATCGACCTTCGGCTTCAGCAACGACAACTATGGCGACAACGGCTCGGGGATCCCGTTCGTCCTCGACGACTCCGCGGCGACGACCTACGACGTTCCCCAGGTCGCTGCGCCGGGGATCACCAACGTGACAGGTTCGTGGCTTCCCGACGATCCGTTCTTCCAGACGCTTGCGGCGTTCAACGGCCTGACGGCGAACACAACGTGGACGCTGAGCGTGACCGACAGCGCGGGCGGCGACATCGGAACGGTGGTGCGCTGGGCCATCTGCTCGGACAACGCGCTGGGTACATCGCAACTGAGCGCGACAGGCACCGCCGCGCCGCCCGCCGTGGTGTCGGGCGACAACGTCGTCCTCAACGTTCAAGTGACTCCTGCCGTTGCACCGCCCAGCACGGGGATCACGGTCGTCGCCGACCTGAGCCAGATCGGCGGCTCGGCTTCGCAGTCGTTCACCGACATGGGCGGCAACCTCTTCAGCCACACGCAGATGGTCTCGGCCCCCTTCGGCGCGTACTCCTTGCCCTTCACCGCGACCGATGCGGAGGCGCGCTTCGTCGCCGGCAACATTGCCGTTACGGTCGTGCCGTCGAACGACAACTGCCCCGGCGAAGTCGTGACGGCCCCAAGCAACACCTTTGGAACCACGAACGGCACCACGCCCTCCGGCAACGTCCTCTGCGGCGTGAACAGCCGCGACGTGTTCTACAACTTCACGCCGACCGTCAGCGGCGAGTACACCATCGACACCTGCGGCACGACCTGGGACACCCGCCTGTCAGTCTTCACCGACTGCCCGGCTGCGTCGATGGTCGGCTGCAACGACGATGCTTGCGGTCTGCAGTCGCGCCTCATCCTCAACCTCGATGCGAACACGACGTACTACATCCGCGTCTCGGCGTTCGCGCTGGCCGGCGGCGGCGACTTCGTGCTCAACATCTCCGCCCCACCGATCCCGACGGGCGGCTGCTGCATCGCGGGCGTCTGCTCGGTTTCGACCGAGGCCGATTGCAACAACGCCGGCGGCGACTACCTCGGTGATAACACGGGCTGCCCGAGCGCCAACTTCACCGCGAGCAGTTCGCCGAATCTGCCGATTCTTGACAACAGCACGGCGACCACGGACATCGTGATCGCCGCGGGCGAGACGATCACCGACCTCGATGTCGGCCTGTTCATCACCCACACCTTCCAGGGCGATGTCAGCGTGGCGCTCGAGCATGTCGACACCGGCACGTTCGTCACGCTCATCTCGCGTCCGGGCCAGCCTCAGACCACCTTCGGCTTCGGCAACGACAACTACGGCGACGCGGGCACGAACACCCCGTTCGTTCTCGACGACTCCGCGGCCATGGTCTACGACGTTCCCAACGTCGCCGCGCCTGGCATCAACAACGTCAGCGGCTCCTGGCTGCCCGATACCGGCCCGCTCTCGGCCTTTAACGGCCTGAACTCGGCCGGCACCTGGCGCCTGCACGTCTCCGACAGCGCGGCCGGCGACATCGGCACCCTGACGTTCTGGGGTCTGATCGTCAATGGCGGCGGCGGTTCCAACCCCTGCGACGATGTGGGCACCTGCCCGGCGGACTGGGACGGCAACAACACCGTCGAGGTCAACGACATCTTCGCGTTCCTCGGTGACTGGTTTGCGAGCATCCCCGCCGCGACGAACTTCGGCGGCACGCCCGGTGTCCCGGCGATCTTCGCCTACCTGACCGCCTGGTTCGCTCACGGCATCGGCCCCTGCTGATCGCCGGTTCTTCCAAAGAGCCCCGGGGCTGACCCCGCGGCAATCTGATCGCACTCATCCAAGGCCCCCGTCCATCGCGGACGGGGGCCTTTTTCCAGTGGTTCTGCGGTCAATCCGATCGTTCTCGGGCCGCATCGCGGCGAGGATTCCGCGAAAACCCCTGTGTCGTGCGTCGAACCGGTGGTACATTGAATACGAACAGCAACCTGCACGCTCACCCGGCGGGGTCCGCCTCCGGCGTTCGGCCGGTCCATCGGGCGCGTGCGCACGGCGTGTCGATCGTTCCAACCCAGAGAGGTCCGATGCTCGCGATTCTTCCCCCCCGCGCTCGCGTCGCGTGCGCCGCAGTCGTTGGCGCATTGTTGTTCGCTCCCTTTGCCGCTGGGCAGTCTGCCGCGGGCCAGGAGCGCGCCCGCCGCAGCCTGCTGGACTTTGACCAACTCGAGCACGCCGAGTACGACGAGCACGTCGGCTGCGGGAAGGCGTGCGTCTATCGCCAGGCGTGGGAGGCGCGCTTCGGCGAGGGACGCGGCGGCGAGGATGGCGAGGGCGCGGGCGATGCGTGGATGCGCGGGATTGTCGACACGACCGATCTCATCCACTGCGACCTGTCGCTGGAGATCTTCCCCAGCAACGAGAACATCAGCGGCACCAACGTGATGCTGATCGAGAGCCTCGTCGACGGGCTGTCGTCGTTCACCTTCCGGCTGCGCAGCCAGTTTGTCATCAGCAACTGCACGGTGACCGATTCGGTCGGCAGTTACACCGTCACCCCGACCAGCCCGCCCGCCAACTCCTATGGGCGCACCATCACCTTGCAGCGCGCTGTGAACGCGGGGCAGCAGTTCACGGTGTCGATCACGTACTCGGGCCTCGCCGTGTCGCGAGGGTTCGGGTCGATCACCTTCGGCACCCAGGGCGGGAATCCGATCGTCTCGACGCTCTCCGAGCCGTACTTCGCCGCGACGTGGTGGCCGTGCAAGGATGGGGACTTCCAGCAGCCGGGGAACAACGGCGACAAGTTCACGATGACGATGGCGATTACCGCGCCCGCCGCGCTGCGGGCCGTCTCCAACGGCCTGTTGCAGGGGATCGATGTCCTCCCCAGCAGTCGCCGCCGCCACCGCTGGGCGACGAACTACCCGATGTCGACGTATCTCGCGGCGTTCAGCGCGACCAACTACAACACGTGGACGGTCGACTACGTGCACCCCGAGGGGGTCATGCCGGTCGAGTTCAACATCTACCCCAACTCCGATACCCCGGCCAACCGTGCCGCGTGGGAACTGTGCGTGCCGATGCTGCACGCCTTCCGGCCGATCTTCGGCGAGTACCCGTTCATCGACGAGAAGTACGGCATCTACCAGTTCCCGTTCGGCGGCGGCATGGAGCACCAGACCAACTCCGGGCAGGGCACCTTCAACGAGGGCGTGACGGCGCACGAACTCGGGCACCAGTGGTGGGGCGACATGATCACGTGCACGACGTGGCACGACATCTGGCTCAACGAGGGGTTCGCGACGTACTCTGAGGCGTTGTGGTTCGAGCGCAAGCCCGGAAGCAGCGGGCTGCCCGCGCTGCACGCGCACATGGCCTCGCGCCGTCCGGGGTCGGTCAACGGCACGGTCTACTGCTTCAACGTGTCGGACCCCAACCGCATCTTCTCTTCGGACTTCAGTTACCGCAAGGCCGGCTGGGTGCTGCACATGCTCCGCAAGGCCGTCGGCGACGACACGTTCTTCGCGATTCTTGCCGAGCACCGCGCCCGGCACGCCTATCGCGGGGCGACCACCGCGCAGTTCATCGACGCGGCGAGCGACGCCGCGGGGCAGGACCTGTCGTGGTTCTTCGATCCCTGGCTCTTCCAGCCGGGCGCGCCCGCGTACGAGTTCGGCTGGCAGAACGCGACCATCGGCGGCAGCCCGTACGTGCGCCTGCGCATCCGCCAGACCCAGAGCGCTTCGTACCCGATCTACACCATGCCCATCGATGTACGCGTGACCACCGGCGCGGGGGTGGAGACGTTCACGGTTCACAACTCCGCGGCCGAGCAGCACTACCTGTTGCCGGTCAGCGCCTCGGCCAGCGCGCTATCGCTCGACCCCGAGGACTGGATCCTGAACACGGGCAAGACCCAGACGACCTATGCCGCCGGTCCGCCGAAGATCGTGAGCATCTCGCCCGCGCCCGGGCAGGAGTTCGCGCACGACGCCGCGCCGACGCAGGTGACGCTGCTGTTCAGCGACGGCGTTCTGGCGGGCGCGAACGCGTTTGCCATGGATGGTCCCGGCGGCTCGGTGAGCATCAGTTTCGCGCAGGGCTCGGCCGTCTCGACGCGCACCGTGACAATCAACTCGCCGCTGACGCCCGGCACCTACACCGTTACCGCGGGCAACTCGATCTCGCTCCCCGCGGGCACGCTGCTCGATGGCGAGATCGATGACCCGATGTCCGGCCCGCTGCCCACCGGCGACGGGCTGGCCGGCGGAAACGCGGTGTGGTCGTTCGTCGTGCTCGGCGGTCCCTGCACGGTCGATCTCAACGACAGCGGCGATGCCGATGTGGAGGACCTGTTCCTCTTCCTTGCGCTTTGGTTCGCAGCAGACGAGGCCGCGGACTTTGATGGCGAGAACGGGGTCGGCGTTTCCGACATTTTCGCGTTCCTCGCGGCGTGGTTCGCGGGATGTTGAACAACGTCGGGCATCGGCTGGTGGCGGCGCACATCGGGAGTTGGACGCGACGTGTCGAAGGGCCGGAACCCCGCGCGGCCAGGCGGTGACGGCGATGTTTGTGCGCATCAGAATCTCACGACCCCACGGCGTAGCCGCCGATGCTGAGCCCCGGACCGGGGCGGGTGCTGGCACGCGCGTGCGAGGGCTGAGGCATGAACTTGGTGAGGAACCGTGGTTGGAGCGGCCGCGCTGCGGCGTGCGTGGGGCTGCTGGCGACCGCCGCGGCGGTGCATGGGCAGGGGCGTGTCCTGCATGTTGACGACGATGCGCCCGCCGGTGGCGATGGGCAGTCGTGGAGCAGCGCGTTCCGATCTCTTGCCGAGGCTCTGCAACTGGCCCAAGCCTGGCAGGCGCAGCACGGCGGCGGCGTGTGCCTGAAAGTCGCGCAGGGGACCTATGTGCCGGGGCATCCGGATTCCGATCGGCACTCGACGTTCCTGTTGCTCAGCGGGTTGACGCTCCGCGGCGGGTTTGCAGGCATCAACGCCGCGAATCCCGACGAGAACGATCCCGGCCGGTTCGCCACCGTGCTCTCGGGCGATCGTTTCGGGGACGATCAGCCGGGCTTCCTGAACCGCGCGGACAACGTTCTGCATGTCGTGACCATCGGCGAGCCCGTGCTCGAGCCCGCGCTCACCGGGTTCACGATCCGTGGCGGGCACGCCGATGGGGAGGGCGATCATGGGCGCGGGGCGGGGATCCGGGCCGCGCATCCGCATGCTTCCTGCGCGGTGGTGAACTGCGTGATCACCGACAACTACGCCGTGATGGGCGGGGGGTTTGCAACGTCGCCGGTCGCCAGCGGGCTGACCGCGTTCATCGGCTCATCGTTTGTCGCGAACCGCGCCGAGATGTCCGGCGGGGCCGCGTGGTTCGGGCAAGCGTACTTCGAGAACTGCACGATGGTCTCGAATGAGGCCGACCATGGGGGCGGCGCATACTCGCACGGCCGGGCGATGCTCGCCGGTTGCGCCGTGTGGGGCAACACGGCCGCACGGGGCGCGGGCGTCTACGCCGCGGGCGGTTTCGTGGAACTGACGGCCTGCACGATGGTCAACGCCGCGGCGCAGCACGGCAATGACCTGCTGCTCGCCGGCGGGGCCGCGGCGGTTGTCCGCGGGACAATCCTCGCGGGTCGCGCTCCGCACGTGCACGTCGGCGACTCGTGCGCCATGGAGTCGTGGTTCAATCTCGCGGCCGATTCGCTCGGCCCCACATTGACGTCGGCGACTTCGGTATTCGTTGACGTTGGCAGCCTTGTCGGATCGCCGCGCTTCGCGGACCCGCTGGGGCTTGACGGCGTCGCCGGCACGCCGGACGACGACCTTCGTCTCCTGCCCAACTCTCCGGCGATCGACGCCGGAGTGTTCGTCTCGCCGTGGTTCGAGGAGCAACTGAACCTGGATGCCGCGGGCGCGCCGCGCGTCGTGGACGACCCCGGCATGCCGAACATCGGCGTGGGCGCTGGCGGCGCGATGGACATCGGCGCCTACGAGTTCCAGGGCGTGAGTTGTCGGGCTGACCACAACGGCGATGGGCAGGTTGGTGTGTCCGACATCTTCGCCTTCCTCATCGACTGGTTCGCGCAGCGCGCGGATGCCGACTTCGACCGCGACCGACAGACGGGTGTCGCCGACATCTACGGCTTCCTCACGGCGTGGTTTGCCGGGTGTCCGTAGCGTCTTTGCGATTCCTTTGCGCTGTCTTGTCGTCATCTTGACTTTGTCAAGAGGGTTCGTGTGCGGCCGAATGGGTATGTTTCGTCCCCATGCAGGACTGCGCGCCACGACGACCCATCGACGACCGCCGCGACGCACAACGCCGCGCAGGGCCGGGGGCGTTCACGCTCATCGAACTGCTCGTCGTCATCGCGATTATCGCGATCCTCGTGTCGCTGCTGCTGCCCGCGCTGAGCGGCGCGCGCGAGGCCGCGCGGCAGACTCAGTGTGTTTCCAACGTCCGCCAACTCGCGCTCGCGGCGACCATCCACGCCTCCGACAAGCGCGGACAGTTCTCCACCGGCCCGTTCGAGGACCGGCCCAACCGCGGGTACGGCCGGATGGAGGAGGTCGGCTGGGTCGCGGACTACGTCATCGGCGGGTACGCGATTCCCGGTCGCATTCTGTGTCCGAGCAGCCCCTCGCGCGCCAGCCAGGCGCTGTCGCTGCTGCGGCTGGGCAGTTGGCCCGACCGGCCAAGCGGCCCGCAGTTCGTGACCGACATGATCGCCCAGGGCTTCAACACCAACTACTGCCAGTCGTGGTACATGGCGTACACCGCGCCGAGGGACTACGCCGCGACCAGCGCCGACATGAAGAACCCGGCAAACGTGATCGGCCCTTTGAACGAGCGATTCCTCGGGGCGCAGGCGCAGCCGGAGAAGGTGCCGCTGTTCGGCGATGGCTCGACGCAGTTCAGCCAGTCCGACGACGTGGTGATGACGACGACCGGCACGATGCAGGGCAGCAAAACCGTGACCGATGGTCCGACCATCGCGTTCATCCCCGGGCAGGGCGCGCGCTTCGGCCGGCAGAACTACACCGATTTCGGCCCTGCGCACGGCAAGGGGACGTTCATCGGCGGCCTGGCGGGTCATAACCGGATCTACGGCACCCTGGGCTTTGCCGATGGGCACGCGGAAGTGATCGCCGAGCGGCGGGTGGACAAGGAGTGGGGGCACCAGAACGCAACGATCAACGGCATCAGCACGATCCGCTATGACGAACTGGAGGGCAAGGTCTTCGGCGGCTGGCTGAACAAGCCGGGCCTGGCCTTCTGAGGCGCATGCTTCGCGCGATCTTCACGCCCGCGGCGAGAGTTGCGATGTAAGTTTATGTTCATGAGCCGCGGTCCGCGCGGCCGGTCAACGACCCGACACGAGGAGGATGTCAAGATGCTCGGACGGATGAACCAGTGTGTCTGCGCGATCGGCGCGGCGATGGCCCTTGCCGCCCTCGCTCCGGCCCAGACCGTCATTACCCAGTGGACCTTCAACTCCAACCCGCCCGATGGGAACACCGCCACGGGCACGTTCTCGCCCGCAGTGGGGCTGGGAACTGCCGCGTGCTACAACGTGCTGCCCGCGATCCCGCTGGTCGAGTGCATCTTCGCCAACGGGGCGGGCTCGACCGACCCCGGGGCCGACAACTCCGGCTGGCAGACCCGCGGCTACCAGAACCAGGGCGAAAACCCCGGCCTGGTCGGCGTCGAGTTCGCCGCCGATACCAGCAACTTCACCGGCATCGTCATCTCGTGGGACCACCGGCACTCCAACACGTCGAGCCGGTGGGTCAACCTGTTCTACTCGGTCGACGGCGTGAACTTCGTCGAAGCGCCGAGCGCGCCCTTCGAGGGCAACGCGGGCGACACCTGGTTCAACGACCGCACGGTGGACCTGTCAGCCATTTCCGCTGCGAACAACAACCCGAACTTCAAGTTCCGCATCTCGCCGGTGTTCGCGCCCAGCACCTCGCAGTACGTTGCCGCGAACGGGGCCTCGACCTACGCCTCCACCGGCACGCACCGGTTCGACATGGTCACGGTCCGCGGCACCGCAACCGGCTCAATCCCGCCGTCGGTTGTCGCGACGGCGGCACCCGGCGCGGTGTGCGCGGCGGGCGGGCTGATCACGCTGTCGGCCGTCGTGGTCCCCGGCTTGCTCCCCGATTCAACCGGCCTGGCCGTCACGGCGAACCTGACCGACGTGGGCGGTGGCGCGGCGGTCGCGCTGCTCGATGACGGCCTGAACGGCGACGAGTTCGCGGGGGACAACATCTTCACGCTCCGGTACACCGTGCCCGCGGGAGTGAGCATCGGCGCCAAGACGATTCCCATCACTGTCAGCGATGCGCAGTCGCGGTCCGGGTCGACCAATGTCTCCTTCGCGGTCGCCGACTGCTCGGTGAACTCCTCCTCGCGCGTCGTCATCAGCCAGGTCTATGGCGGCGGCGGGAATCTCGGCCCGCCGGCGGGCGTCTTCAACGCCGACTTCGTCGAGATTCACAACCGCTCCGCGATGCCTGTGGATCTGACCGGCTGGAGCGTGCAGTACGCAAGCCAGGCCTCGCTCAACGGGTTCGATAACCCCGCCGACCGTGTCGAACTCTTCGGCGCAATCCAGCCAGGGCAGTACATGCTCGTGCAGTTCTCCGCCATCGGCGCGGCGGGCGCGCCGCTGCCCACGCCCGACTTCGTCGGCACCGGCGGCATGGGCAACAACGGCGGGCGGGTCGCGCTGGTCCGCGGCACCGCGCTCATCGGCTCGAACTGCAATGACCCGAACATCGAGGACTTCGCGGGGTACGGCGCCGCGATCTGCTTCGAGGGCGCAGCGCCCGCGGGACGCACCGAGAACAACACCGGCGCGGTGCGCAAACTCGCCGGCGCGCAGGATACGGACCAGAACTTCCATGACTTCGAGATCGCCGCTCCTTCGCCGCGGAACCGGTCGTTCGGCGGGTTCCTCGCCGGTTACCCGTCCATCGCGCCCGAGGCGGTGTCCGCGGGGGAGAGTGTGTCCTTCACCGTCAACGTGTCCGCCGCGACCACGCCCCCGAGCACGGGCGTCCAGGTCCGCGCGAATCTGTCGTCGATCGGCGGCACGGCGAACCAGTTGCTCACCGACAACGGCGGCGGCGTGTGGACGCTCAACTATGCGATTCCCGCAAGCGTGACCCAGGGTGTCAAGTTGGTGCCCATTACGGTGACGGATGCGCAGTCGCGCTCCGATTCGTCAGCGGTGTCGCTCCGCGTGGCGACCTGCATCGACTCGGCCGCGCGGATCGTCGTCAGCGGGTTCTTCGGCGGCGGCGGGAACGCCGGTGCGCCGTTCGACTCGGATCACATCGAGATCTTCAACCGTTCGCAGTCCGCCGTTGATGTGAACGGCTGGAGCGTGCAGTACTCCGATGGCTCCAACGCCACGGGTTTCATTGCTTCGCGCGTGGTGCCGCTCTCGGGCGTCATGGGCCCGGGCGAGTACCGGCTGATCCGCACCAACCTGCCGGGCAGCAACGGTGTGCCGATCCCGACGCCGGACTTCCTCCCCGCCGCGCCCTTCGGCATGGACAACGCGAACGGCCGCATCGCGGTGGCACGCACAACCGATGCGCTGGGCGCGGATTGCGGCAGCGCGCTGATCGAAGACCTCGTCGGCTACGGCGCGGCCCTCTGCCAGGAGGGCATCGGCACCACGCCGGCGATCAGCAACATCTCGGGCGGCTACCGCCTGCTCGAGGGTTGCCGCGACACAGACCAGAACCTGCTCGACTTTGTGATCGCCGAGCCGCTGTTCTTCCCGCGGAACAGCGCAAGCCCCGCGAACTTGTGCCCCGCGCCCAGCACCGGCGCGTGCTGCACGGGGAGCATCTGCACGATCACCACTGCCGCGGCGTGCAGCGGGACGTTCTACGCGGGCGCGGCGTGCAACGCGCCGGGCAACAACACGACTCCGTGCTGCCTGGCGGACTACGACCAGAGCGGGACGGTGAACGTGCCGGACATCTTCGCGTTCCTGGCGGGCTGGTTCGCGGGAGATGCTCGAGCCGACTTCAACAACTCCGGCGGGTCGGATGTGCCGGACATCTTCGCGTTCCTTGCCGCGTGGTTCGCCGGATGCCCGTAACGCTCCGGTCACCCGACCATGACTGAACGAACCCCCGCCCTTGGGCGGGGGTCTTTTTTGCGCGGCGAGCGCACGTGGGGCGTCAGGCTCGCTTGCGCCACGCGAAGAAGCACTGCGCGCACAGGCCCGCGGCGGCGGCGATGCCCCACACCGTCAGCCACTGCATGGGCGTACGGTCGAGCGGTCCGCCCGCTCCGGCCCACGATGCGCCCAGCGAGCCGCTCAGCCACACGCCGCCCGCGAGCCACAGCGCCGAGCCGAGCATCGCGGCGCACGCGCCCGCGGCCCACGCGGGCGCAGCAAGCCCCAGCACGATCCCCAGGGCCAACCCGCCGAGCGCGCTCAGCGCCAGCACCGCGCGGTGCTGGGTCGGCACCGCTTCCCATCGGGTCGTGAGTTCCTTGCGTGTGTGATCGATCGCTTCGCGCGCGGCCCCTGCGGCGGGCGCGAGCCGCTCGCGCAGGCGCAGCGCATCTTCCCAGTCAAACGGCAGGCTCTCGGGCAGCGGCGCGTTGACCATCGGTTCATCGAACGCGACCAGCGCCGCTCGCTCGGCAATCATCGGCCTTGCATCGCGCGCGCTCAGCACCTGGCCGGTCGGCAGGACGTGCAGGTGCAGCAGGCCGGCGGCGCAGAGGGGCGCGGCCGCGCCCAGCGCAAGGCCGAGCGCGACGGCCGTCGCGGAGCGGTAGAGCACCACGCCAACCAGCGCGCCCACCGGAAGCCCGATGAGCAGCCCGTACGCTCCGGCCGTGGAATGCGGGGTGGTCGCCGCGGCGGTTTCGGCCGAGCCGGCAAACGCCGGGCCGATGACAAAGCCGACACCCGCAAACACGAGGGCGCCGAGCACGATCATCATCGGTCGCAGGACCCGCGCGCCGGCGAGCCAGAGCACCAGCCCGCAGACCGTCGCGAGGCTGACCAGGGCGTGAACAGCCCACGGGGCACCGGCGACCGCGCGGGCCGCCGCGTCCAGACGCACAAACACATCGTCGATGGACAAGGCCGCCTCCTCCCCCGATCCCCGTCTCAAGGATCGGCCATCGGGCAAGGGGCGGGCGGTCGCGATGAGAAGTTGATCCCCCGTTGCTGCGGCCTGAATCGATGGGGCAGGGTCCGGGCCGGCGGATCGGACGTTGCCAGCCGGCTCCCGAGTCCGATATCCGGGTGCCGGTCGCGGGCACGCACGATCGCGGGCGCAATGGCCGATAGCCTTGGGCCACAAGGGAGAGTGACCGCGATGCCCAGGCGAACCGCTTCGAAGACCAGAGCCGGGACGGAGAACGGCGCAGCGCGCGCTTCGCGTACGGCGAAGAAGGGCCGTGCCGCTCGGGAATCCGCGGGCGCAAGTGCGCAGATTGACCCGCGCGCACTGGATGACCTTCGCGTGAAGATCGACGAGGTCGACCGCGGCCTGATCGGCCTGCTGAACAAACGCGCAGAACTTGTGGTTGAGGTCGGGCGCATCAAGCGCGAGGCGGGCCTGCCCATCTATGTGCCCAACCGCGAAGCGCAGGTGCTGAACAAGGTGCTGGCGATGAACCCCGGCCCGCTCCCGCCGCGGGCCATCGAGGGTGTGTACCGCGAACTGATGAGCGGCTCGTTCCGGCTCGAACTGCCGCTGCGCATCGGGTATCTCGGCCCCGCGGGTTCGTACTCGCATCTTGCGGCCGTGAAGCACTTCGGCTCATCGGTCGAGTTCGACGACCTGCGCGCGATTGGCGGCGTGTTCACGGAGGTGGCGCGCGGGCACGTCGACTACGGCCTGGTGCCGATCGAGAACTCGACGTTCGGCGCGATCCACGAGACGCTCGAGGCGTTCCAGAACTTCCATAACGACCTGTGCGTCTACGCCGAGGTGCAACTCGAGGTGCACCACGCGCTGCTGGCCAACTGCGCGCCCGGCCAGGTCGGCAAGATCTACTCCAAGCCCGAGGTCTTCGGCCAGTGCCGAACATGGCTGGCAACGCAGTATCCCCACGCGCAACTCATCCCCGAGGCCAGCAGTTCCGCCGCGGTCATGCGCGCCGCCCGCGCCAAGCCCGCCCGCGGCAAGGGGCGCACCGGCGTCGCGGCGATCGGCTCGACGCTCGCCGGCGAGTTGTACGATGTGAGCGTGCTGTTCGAGAACATCGAGGACAACCCGCACAACATCACGCGGTTCTATGTGCTCTCCAAGCACGCGGCCAAGCCCGTGGGCAAGGACGACAAAGGCCGGCCCGGCGACAAGACCGCGATCATGTTCACCGCGGCGAACGAACCCGGCGCGCTCGTCAACGTGCTGTCGGTCTTCCACAGGGCGGGCATCAACCTCACGCACATCGACAAGCGACCCAGCGGCCGCAGCAACTGGCAGTACACCTTCTTCATCGATGCCGAGGGGCACGTTGACGAAGCGTGGTTCGCCGCGGCGATCGCACAGGTCCGCGGCATGTGCCGCGAGATGCACGTGCTGGGCAGTTTCCCGCGGAGCAAGCGGATTCTGTGAACGCGATGATCAGGCGGGGGAGGAGGAGTTGGGATCAAACTCCAGCGCGTAGTTGAACGCGCCGGGCAGGCCCAGCACGTAGTGCGTGACCTGCACGTAGTACGTGCCCGGCGCGAGGTCGGCGAGACTCAGCGAGGTCTGGCCCATGTAGCCCGCCGCGAAGCCGATCGATTCGCGGTCGGCGGTGAAGAGCGACAGGTTGAACGGCGTGTCGGAGTAGATCCGCACGGCGGCGGCCGCGCCGGGGGCGGAGGCGATCGTGAAGCGGAAGATGTCGTAGGTGTCGTCGAGCGTTTGAAGGATCGAGAACGGAGCAGCGAGGGCGCCGAGATTCGGCGAGCCCGCCGCGCCGGGCGTCGCGGCATCTACACCTGCGAACGTGTCGTTGGCCTCGCCGGGGGTCTGTGTGTCGCCGCCATCGGGCGTTCCGCCGGTCGGCGCCGAGATGGTCAGGCGGTAGTTGGGATTTGTCGCGCCATCCCGCCCGGTGATGCTGACCATGTACCACCCCCGCGCCAGGCCGTTCAGGCTGATGGCCTCGGTCGGGGAGTTGGTCTGGCTGGAATCGATCAGCACCCGGCCGCGGCCGTTGTAGAGGTTCAGGTCGAGATTCCCGGCCTTGTTTCGGAAGGTGATGGCAACCTCGTCGCCGGGGCCACCCTGCCGGGGCAGTCGGAAACGGAACCAATCCGCCGAGTCGGCCAACACAAGGCGGCGAAGGTCAACGTCTGCATGAAGATCCCCAAGATTGGGGCTATTCGGACCGTTGCCGGCGTTCAGGACCTGCCGCGGGACATCGTTCTGTTCGTAAACATCGTCCAGCAAAACAGTTGCATCAAGTAGCCGTCTGGGTTCAAGGGCTTCGAGCAGGTGCTGAGCGCACATTCCGCGGGTCGAGTTGAGCAGTTTCAATGGTTGCCTCCCGATCAGTTTGACCGGGCCTTGGGATCGGGCAGTGGGGCACGGCTCGCCAACTGCCCATCGGAGTGGCCAATGTCAGGCGATAGAGGTTGCCGGTGGTGTGGGCTGGCCGCGGAATACGGGTCCGGATAACTCCGCAGTGGCCGAGCGGGCGAGCATTTGACAACCAGAAGGCAATCCGCCGATCGGGTGAAACCGGGATGGCGCAGGGTCCGTATCGCGCACGACCCGGGATTCCATCCGACGCGATCGGGCGGATTCCCGGGCTGGAAACGGAGAGCCGGCATCGACTTGCGGGCGTGCAGCGCATCCGTTAGTCTGCCGGTTCGCGGGCCGCTGGAGCGCTCCGATGGACACCGGGGTTCGGCAGCGCATCGGCAACGGCCCACCCGGCCCGCGACAGGCGGGCGCCGCCCGCGAGGCACGACGCTTTGGCTGACACGAACTGTCGGCCCTATCGTCCCGGCCAATTGCGGGCGAAGGACACGCGGCTCGCGGGAGCCGCCGCCCCACCAGAAGTCCCCGCGTCCGGCACGAACGCCGGTCGCCGCAGCCGTCCAGAGGACATCCCGTCCGCCGCATGCGCAAAGTCGCCGCGGCGGGCCCCGCAGCCAAGGCAGGAGTCGCCATGATGAAGTTCCGTCGCGCGGGATCTTCGATGCTCAGCAAGTTCGCTGGTTTGTTCACACCTGCTCGCCGCACAAGCGCGACGCAGAGGCTGGCGCGGCGCGCCGGCGCGGCGGAGATGCACGGGCTCGAGCAACTGGAAGAGCGTCGGCTGCTCTTCACGCTGACGATCGGGCCCGATGCCGTTGACCCGACGACCGGCCTGGGCACCGCGACCGCGCAGTTTGGGTATGTCCTGCCCTACCTCTTTGCACCGATTCCCGACCCGGTCGATCCGGACGTGGTCGTGGAGGAGTTCGCCGACGAGATGGCGCCCTGGACGATGGGCGTTCCGGCCATCCCGCCCAGCGGCACATTCTTCGAGGGCTCGGACATCCGCATCTCCTACGCCACACAGGCGGCGGGCGCGGTGCGGCTGGTGCCCGGTCCGGACCCCGGGATGGCGGGCGCGAACGACCTGGACCTGCGCATTCAGATGCAGGTGAATGACCAGGTCACCTTCTCGTTCTTCGACGGCGTGCAAGAAGGCAACGCGACCGCTCGACTGTCGACGTTCGCGGCGTTCACGATCCGCGCGGCGACGCTGGCGACGGAACTTCCCGGCGACGGCGACGGCCTGCGCACGACCAACGACGGGACGCGCGTGTCGCTGCTGCGCAACGGGCAGGTCGTGGCGACGTTCATCGGCGCCCAACTTGCCGCGCTGGGGACGGCGGTGATCGGCGGGGGTGTGCGGTATGACTTCAACTTCGCCGCGGGCTTTGACGCCGTGCGGTTCTCCAGCGCGCAGACGACACCCGACAACGCGCTGTATCAGGACATCTTTGTTCTCGACGACATCACGGTCGTCTTCCCCGGCGGGCGGTTCACGGACTTCATCAGCAACCGCATCTTCGCCGTGAGTGTGGTGTTCACAGGTCCGGTGGGGTCGAGCGTGCAGTTCCTCGATCTGTACGGGCGCGACATTCAGCGTCGGCTGGACCTGGGCGCGCCCGAGGGGGTCGAGGTTCCCAACGTGGACCCCAACGACGACGGCGTGCCCGACTTCAACGACGGCATCGGCCGCGTCATCATCACCGGCTCGAACGCGCTGACGAACCTGACGATGATCGGCGGGACGATCACGGACGACTTCGGCTTCGTCATTCCCGACGACATTCTGGGGTTGTACGACGCATTTGAAGATGCCGGATTCGGATACGGCCTGACGAACACGATGCCGCCCGCGGTCATCGGCCTTCCGCCGGGCCCGGGTTCGCTCGTCATCGGCTCGCCGTTCGTTCGCAACAACGCCACGCCCGGTCAGTATCTGGCTCCACCGGCCTTCCCGGCCAACGGCTTCATTCGTGGTGACCAGGGTATTTTCGTCAACGGCGGCGCGAGCATGGGCTCGGTGCTGGTGCACGGCATCGTGCACGGGGCCAGCCAGTTCACCGGCGCGCTGGATCGCTACAACTCCGGCCTGCAACTCGGCTCGGTCAGCGTCGCGGGCGACCTGGGCTCGTTTGTCGTCGGCGGCGATGCCGCGATCTGGGTACGCGATGATAACTTCGCCATCACCCCCACGACGGCGCAACTGGTCATTGGTCGCGCAGCGCGGGAGATCGCCATCGGCGGTCGGTCGGCGCTGGATATCACCGTGCTGGCGGACATCAACAACCCCGCCCTTCCGCGGCTGGACTTCCTGAACTACTTCGAGCGCGAGGTGATGTACCGGATCGGCGGCCAGGAAATCGACACCTTCACCGCCACTCTGAACAACAACGCAAACCGCGCCAACCAGGCGATGTTCTTCGGTACCGGGTACTTCCGCAACGACTCGCTGCTCTCGGCCGAGTTCATCGGATACAACGGCACGGCCGCGCGCGTGCGCGGCTCGCTCGGCGGCGGCGACCCTGTGAACACGGGCTTCGACTCCTCCGACGTCTTCGCCTTCCCGGCCGACCCGACTCGCGAGGTCGTGATCCAGGGCGATGGCGCAAGATACTTCCGTATCGTCGATCGCGACGGTCGGCCGCTGGCCGCATCCGATCTGGGCGCGCCCGGCCGCGGGCCCAACGGCAACAACCTCGGGTTGAGCATCATCCGTTTCCGGCCCGACCACGCGGACGTGTACTACCTCGTCGTCAACGCCCCCGGCGGCGACGTGGGCACCGCCACACCGTACGACCTGACCATCGTCGGCATGGCGCCGGTGACGCTCGGCGCATTGCGAGTCGCGGCGGGCGCGGGCGGGTTCAACGACCCGTTCTTCCTCAGCCTGGGCGCGGGTTCGATGGGTTCGGTGCGCATCGGCACCGGCTTCATCGACGGCTCGCAGATGGACAACGACACGACCGAGATCCTCAACAACAACCAGGGTGTCGACGACCTGTTCAACTTCACGGCCAGCACGATCAGCGTGCCGGTCGATCTCTACAACATCACGACCGGTTCCGACATCAACGGGGCGCAGATTCTCGTCGGCCGCGACCTGGGCGTGCTGATCACCGGCCAGTCGCCTTCGGTGGGCATCGGTGTGACGCAGGGCGACCTGACCAATGGCGACATCCGCGCGGGCCGCCGCATCGGCATTCTCGACATCCGCGGCGCGCTCGCCTCCGACCAGGACCCCGACCCCGACTCGCGCGCGGGCATCGTGAACATCCGCTCGGGCGCTTCGGGCGCACCGGGCCACATCGGGCAGATTCTCGTCGGTGCCTATGTCAACGGCCTGGGGCTGACGGTCACAACGTCGAACTTCTCGATCATCGATCAGTTCATCGTCGGCGCCAACAACGGCGGCGCGGGGTCGGAGTTCCCCGGCGGCCAGATCATCAACGGCACGCCCGTGTTCCGCATGGGCACCGGGTCCGACCTGCGCTTTGCCGACTTCAACCTCATCCAGCGCGGCGCGGACACCGATGTGGTCACCCCGCTGGTGTACAACGTGCCCATCACGTTCGTTGATGACGGCGGCGCGACGTTCACCGTGCGCATCCGCGGCGGCGGGCCGAACGCGTTCCTCTCGACGGCCACCATCCGCGTGCTGCCGATCGACGGGTCGCAGGGTGTCGCGTTCGCTCGCATCAACGCCGACCTGCAGGACGGCGCCGAACTCGTCTTCACGGGCACCACGCCGGGCGTGGTCAGCCTTGGCCGGTTGAACATCACCTCGACGTCGAACCTCCCCAGCATCATCTTCAACGGTGTGGCGGAGATGGACGTGTGGCGGATCGATGTCGTCGGAACGCCGCTGGGCGTGATCCGAAACGAGACGGCGCGCGGCGATATCGTGGCCATCGACGCCGCGGCACTGCGCGAAGTGCGAATCGGCACCGGCAGCCTTGGGCGGACGCAGACCTCGGGCGCGGGCCCGTCGCGCATCGGCCCGTGGCTGGGGCTGGCGCAGGGCCGTCAGGGCGGGGTCGGCGGGCCGCTGGGTGTCAACGGCACGGCCATCGACGGCGTCGCGACCGAGGGCGCCGACTGGGACGGCGACATCTTCGTCGACATCACCAATCCCGACTACGACCCGCCCTCGCCGCTTGAAGACCTCGGCTCGCCCATCGACGGGTGGCTGGACGGCGTGGTCGTTCGCGGCGGCGATCTGCGCAACGTCGACGTCGGCGGAACGGTCGGCGACGTGATCGTCGAGGCTGGGCACCTGCTGCGGCTGGTGGCCAATGCCGACGGCGTGGCCGCGCCGGGCGTCTTCGAGGGCATCGAGGGCAATGTCTACGCGGTGGCGATCAACGTCATCAACGTCGGCATGGGGCTGCGTGGTTCGGGCTCGTCGCCGTTCGCCGCGGCGGGAATCTTCGCCGACGACGACATCATCCTGGTCACCGGCACCAACGCGGTGATCAGCGGGGTGATCATCGCGGCGAACATCGTCGCCGCCCCGCGCGACACCATCGGCACGGAAGAGCCCGTCGGGCTGCCGAACCTGGTCTTCGGATTGAACAACATCACGTTGACCAACGGCCGCTTCCAGGAGGCCTACATCCAGGCCGGGCCGCTCGACGACTTCTGGCTCTCGGACCGCGTCCGCGATGTAAGTTACTACGGCGGCAACGTGCGATTGGTCCGCGCGATCAACAGCGACCTGTTCGGTACATGGGTCCGCGGCACGTCGATCACCGAGATCAACATCACCGGCGGCGCGTTCGACGCATCCTTCCTCTCAACCAGCGGGAGCATCGGCACGGTCAACGCGGACTCGTTCCGCAACTCCACGCGTCTGGGCCGGCCAGAAGAGATCCGCGTCTCGCGGATCGAGGCATCGCTCAACGCGCAGAACATCCAGACCAACGGCCAGAACGGCGACATGTCCGACCTGGACATCGACCTGGGCGGCCGGCTGTTCGGAGCCATCTCCGCGAACAACATCATCCGCGTCAGCATCGCGGTGAACAACGAGATCTTCAACGTCCTGGCGCGCAACGATCTGCGAGCCTCGACGATCGTCGCGGGCAGCCTGCGGAACCTGACGGTCGGCGGCGATATCCGGTCGTCATCGTTCTCGATCGCCGGTCCCATCCTGCAGATCATCGCCGCGGGCGAGATCACGCTCACCGAGGTTCTTTCGACCGGCCCGGACGGCCGGATCGACCTGATCCGTTCGCAGGGCCGCATGCAGGGCGTGGTGGAGTCGTCGGGCCCGATCGGCACGATCGAGTCGATCGCCAACGACGTCGACATGTCCATCTCGACGTCCGATGCGAGCGACGGCACGCTGAACCTGCTGCGCGCGGGGCGCGACCTTCTGGTCGACCTGACGATCCTGCGCGATGCGAACACCATCCTCGCGGGACGCAACATCGGCCGACGCACCGACGGGCGCGACCGCGCGATCGACATCCGCGGCACGCTGGGCAACATCACCGCGACGACCGGTCAGATCTACAACGACATCCTCGTCGGCCAGAGCATTACCGGCACCGTCCGGGCGGCTCGTGTCAGCGCGGTTCCGACCAACGACCTCGTGTCGGTCGGCAACATCATCGCCTTCGGCCGCATCAACGCGGTGCAGATCGATGGCGACTGGGCCGGCGACATCATCTCCTACTCCGGCGGCATCGGCTCGATCCTCATCACCAACGGGTCGTTCCGCAAGGGACACCGCATCTTCGCCGGCGACGGCAACATCACCAGCATCACCATCCGCGGCGGGCACCTGCTGGGCAACGTCGAAGCCGACGGCTCGATCGGTTCGATCCAGGTTCTTCGCGGCGATGACGGCTTTGTCGGGCACATCGGCATCGCCAATGCGCTGCGTCCCAGCCGGCCGTTCGGCCCCTCGGGCGGCCAGCGCAACCAACTGCCGCCGGGCACCATCCGCACGACGGCGATCGACGGGCCGCAGATCCGGGCCCGCACGACCATCGGCACCATCCATACCGATGGTCGCGTGTGGGAGACCGGCATCTTCGCCGGCGAGAGCATTGGGACGGTTTCCGCGCTGCGTTTCGGCAACGACGGCCTGACCAAGGGCCAGAACACGTTCATCGCCGCGGGCGACTTCATCCAGTCGGTTGTCGGCGTGAACGCGGGCGGGCTGATCGTCATCGCGGGCGTGGTCGATCTGGGCGCGGACAACCGCATCGGCGGACAGCGCAACACCGACAACTACGACATCGTCCGCTCGGGCGACATCGGCTCGGTCGTGTTCACGGGCAAGGTCGCGAACACGCGGATCGTGGCGGGCATCTCCGCCGCGCCGGGCGGGCGCTACGGCAACGCCAACAACCAGACCGGCCCGGGCGTCTCGAGCATTTCCAGCGTCTCGGTCGGCCCCGGCTCGGTGGGCGTGAAGGCCTTCGCCGATGGGTTCATCGGGACCACGACGGGCAACATCCAGCGAAACAGCGGGGGCAACCTCGCTTCCTCCACGCCGACGCTTGTCGCATCGCCGACGATTTCGGCGGTGGCGATCCCCGGCGGCGTCGCGTTCAACATCACGCTGCCCGGCACGGGCGAGCGTGCCGCGGTGCTGTTCAATGGGCCGGGCGAGGTCTTCTGGGACGCATCGGTGCGCCGCATCGTGTTCCGTAACACGACCTCGGCGAGCAACATCACGGTCACCGCGCTGGATGGCACGCTCACCAGCCTCAACATCCTGGGCGCGAACAACGCGGTGCTGGGCGCGGTGACGGTCAACGGCACGCTGCAGGGCGACTCGAGCGTGTACGTCGATGGCGCGCTGGGCAACGCGACCTTCGGCGTGCTCAACACCACCGGCACGGTCGGTTCCGGCGGCGACATCCAGACCTTCACCGCGGGTTCGTTCCCGGCGGGCCACCTTCTGGCCCGCGACCTGCGGTCGTTCCGCGTGAACGGCGCGCTGGGTACGACGACCTCGGAGACCGAGCAGACGGTCATCGCGCTCAACATCGGCACCATCAACATCCTGGGCGTGTTTGCGGGCAACATCAGTTCCGACCGTGAAGTCACGTCCTTCGATGCGGGCTCGATGAACCGGGCCGGGCTGCGGGCGGGCAAGATCATCCGCGCCTTCCGCGCGGGCACGATGACCGACTCGCGCGTCTCGGCTCGCGACGAGATCTCAACCATCAACGTCACCGGCGACGTGGACGGCTCGGCCTTCCTCGCGGGTGTCGACCTGGGCATTGATGCGAAGTTCGGCAACACCCTGAATCAGCGCCGCGCGGCGGACGTCGTGACCGACGGCGTCATCGGCCAGGTGCTCATCGGCGGCAACTTCCGCCGCTCCGACATCTCCGCGGGCGTGCTCCGCGGCGTGGACGGGTTCCTCGGAACCAGCGACGACCGCGCCGACGATGGCCGCTCCTCCATCGGGAGCGTGACGATCACCGGCACGCAGACCGGCTCGCAGTTCAACTCGCAGCAGTACCGCATCATCTCGACCGGCACGATCGGGCAGGTGCGCGTCGGCGGGGCGAACTTCGAGTCCGCCGGCAACTTCCGCGTCACGCGGCTGACCGCCGGCCCGGTGCCGGTGCAGGTCACCGATCTGCAGGTCAACGAAGTCGGCCGCGTCTACATCGGCCGCATCACGTTCAACCAGAGCATCGACTCGAGCACGCTCTCGCCGGCGCTGTCGATCTTCGAAGTCCGCTCGAGCGGCGGCGTGCTGATCGGCCTTGCCGAGGGCGTCGACTACTTCCTCAACTACGATCCGCTCACGCTGCAGGCGCTGATCACCTTCTCGGCGACGATCACGAACCGCAACCTGCCCGTCGCACCGGGAGTCCCCGGCCCGGGCGTGTACCGCTTCGTGCTCGATGCCAACGTGCTCCGCGGCGCATCGCAGTCGCTGCGACTCGATGGCAACGGCGACGGCGTCACCGGCGACGACTTCTCGCAAGACGACATCGTCGGGGACGCCGGCGACAAGATCAACCCGGCGAACCCCGCGTCGGATCCATCGATCGACTTCTACGGCGCGATCGACCTCAACGTCGTTCTTGACAACAACTACACATCCGACGGTCTGCCCGACACCAACCGCGTGTACACCATTCGCGGCAGCATCGGCGACCACCCCGATGCCAACGCCACCACCTTCCGCGCCGGCGCGGATGTGGATGTCTATCGCATCACCCTCCGCGCGGGGCAGATTCTCCGCCTCGGCGGCATGCAGGGCGTGGCGCAGCGTGCCTCCCGCGGCATCTACGACTCGATGGGAACGCTACTGGCCGGCAACGCGGGCCTTGGCGCGTTCGACCCCAACGATCCGTTCGGCGGCCTGTTCGGCAACCAATTCGGCGGTCAGACCGGACCCATTCTCGCGCTGCCAAACGACCCGCTGCAACAGGGAGAACTTTCCAACGACGACAACTTCCTCGTGACCGTCACCGGCACCTACTACATCGTCATCGCCAGCAACCTGGCGCAGGTGAACATCGCCGACGGCAATGCCATCAACGCCGGGCTGCCCGCGCCCGGCTCGATCGGCAACTACCGCTTTGACATCGAGGTCTTCGACGACGGCGATACCGGCTTCCGCGGCGACACCGACGCGGGCGACGGCGTCAATCTCGTGAACGCCCCGATCCCGCGGGCGTTCGCCGGCACGGACAACGTCTTTGGCACGGCCGACGACCTGACATCGATCGTCATCGGCCGCTACACCTTCACGCTCAACTTCGGCCCCGACGGCATCCCCAACACGCGCGACGACATCGTCCGCGGCGAGAGCGCCGACGGCATCGTGTCCATTCGCCGTGCGGGGGCCGACGGCCTCTGGAACACGCGCGACGATGTCATCCGCCAGACCGTTGAATCGGCCATCGGCACGCCGGGCGCCGCGGGCAACCCGACCACCGTGCAGCCCGACATCGACGTCTACCACCTCAACAACGGCCTGCCGATCGCCCCGGGCACGCGCATCCGGATCACGCTCCGACTTACCGAGACCGGCTCGAACATCGGTCTTGCGCCGGTGATCGCCGGCCGGGATCGCCAGGGCCTCACCTTCGGCAGCATCGATCTGCTCGGCGATGCGATCCTGGGCGTCTTCGAAGTTCCGCAGGGCACCGGCTTTGGCGATGCCCGGCTGGTCGCCGCGCCATCGGAGTTCCTGCCCATCGGCGGGCAGGACCCGGTCATGTTCAAGACCCCGCAGAACAAGTACGGGTACGACGATCAGGGCGACTTCTTCATGGAGTTCATCGTCCCCGGTGCGCAGGGGTTCGGCAGCCCCGTTCCCGCGGCCTACGCCATCTACCTCCAGGGCGCGATCCGCTCTGACTACACACTGGATGTCATCACGCGCGGCCGCGGTGCGATCAACACTTCGTCGCAGAACATCCTGCTCGAAACAATGGGCGGCGTCATCGATTGGCTCGAGGCCGGCACCGGCATTACGACGAACATCGAGCGATTCAGCGCATCGGTGCTCGGGTTCTCCGGTCAGATCGACGGCATCGGCGTCGACGACTACGTCATCCAGCGTCTGGTCTCGGGCCTGAACGACATGTTCCTGGCCGCGAACCTCGACGTCCGGGTCTCGACGAGCCCTGCGGCGTTCGAGGGTCAACAGTTCTCGACGGTCTTCCTCGCCGGGAACGCCGAGCCGAGCCAGTTCTTCAACAACGACACGTTCGGCGCATCGCAGCGATCGGACTCGTTCAACATCAACAAGGACGACGAGGCGGTCGTGTTCGTGTCGTCCCTGGGCGTTCTGGGCATCGAGCCCAGCCAGGCGGGCGTCGACAACCTCATCAGCCAACTGACCGCGGCGGTCGCCCGCCGCATCGGCGAAATGGTGGGCCTGCGACTGGAGACGACGGTGCCGGTGCCGATCGCACCGACTCCGATCCTGGCGAGCAACTCCGTCAACGCCCCGAGCGTGTTCCGCTTTGTCGATGCCCTCCGCCCGCTGTCGGGCCAGTTCGATTCGACCTTTAACACCAACTTCTATATGGGCTTCCAGAACTCGCTGGCGCGGGCGCAGCAGATCATCTCCCCGCGGTTCTGATTTCCAGAGGCCCCTTCAACCCTCCGAGCCCCCGGCCATGCCGGGGGCTTTTCGTTTTCCGGCGCATACCATTCGTTGTGCAACAGGCCACGCGTCATCGATACGCCGTCCGGCTCCAACGCGCCATGGCGGATGCGGGAGTCGCATCGCGCCGTGATTGCGAGGCCCTCATCGAAGCCGGACGCGTACAGGTCAACGGTCGGCCCGTCCGAACTCTCCCCGTGTTCATCAACCCGCGCGCCGACCGCGTGCGCGTCGACGGCCGCGAGGTGTCGCTCGAGTCGTCGCCGCGGGCGGTGCGAGAATCGCGCGTGTACATCGCGGTGCACAAGCCCGATAACACGCTGTCAACAACGAGCGATGTTGAGAGCGACAGCGGCGAGCGAAGGGCCGGCGATGAGGCTGCGGGCCGTGGAGCCCGACGCACCGTGCTGGACCTTGTCAAGGCCAAGGGCCTGCCGCGGCTGTTTCCCGTGGGCCGTCTGGGCTTCCACGACACAGGGCTGGTCCTGCTGACCAACGATGGCGAACTGGCCAACCGCCTGACGCACGCCCGCTACGGCGTGCCGCGGACCTACCGCGTCGTCGTCCGCGGACGTGTGCCGGCCGATGTGCTCGGACGCATCGCCCGCAAGGTGGCCGCATCGCTGGGAACAGACGCCGACCCGGCCGCGCCGGCGCTTCGACCGGTGCCGTCCGAGAGCCCGGATACAACCCTGCACGTCACCCTCCGCGAGTCGCCCAAACTCCGCATCGATTCGCTGCTCTTTGATGCAGGATTGAAGGTCAAGCGGCTGGTGCGACTGGCCATCGGTCCTGTTTCGCTCCGCGGCATTGTCAGCGGCAACTGGCGGAAACTGAGCCGCCACGAAGTCGAAGTACTGCTTGTCTCGGCGGGGATGTCGGCCAGCGCGCCGGCGCGACCGACGGCGACAGGGGGGGCGGGGCGAGGCTCCGGCCATCGGGCCGGGCGTGGCTCCCCGCAAGCAGCACGCCGGCGCGGCGGGCCCGCAAACACGCCGTCCCAACGCATGCAGCGCGGCCGGAAGACCGATCAACGCTGAACGGGAGTCCCATGCTCGGCAAGCCCCGTCACAACTCCGACCGCTCATCATCCGAACCAGCGCGACCGGCGGCCAGCGGCGCACTGACCGGCATCAGCACGAACCCGCCAAAGACACCCCGCCGCCCCGGCCTGTTCGGCAGGCCGACCGACACCAAGACCTCGACCCTGCGTTCCGCCGCGGCCGATGCGCAGCGCTCGCGTCTGCCGCAGATGGCCGCAGCGCTGGCGTATCGCACGATCTTCGGGCTTCTGCCGGTCCTGATCGTCGCGCTGGTGGCGGTGAAGTACTTCGCCTCGGAGGAGCATGTTCGCACGGTGGTGGAGCGTGCGTTGTCGTATACGGGCCTGTCGAGCATCGCGGTCAGCGAGGGGGCCGCGGCGGGGGGCGGGTGGCTCGATGACATGATGGGCCCGCCGCCTCCGCCGACCGTTGCGCCCGCGCCGGAAGCCGTGGCCGATGCCGCGACCGAGGGTGCGCCGCCCCCGCCACCGCCAGGCATCGACAAGTGGATCACCGGATTGATCGAGCGTGTCAACACGGTCTCGTTCAAGGCCATCGGGTTCATCGGCGTGGTCACGCTGATTTATGCGGCGATCGCGATGCTGGTGGAAATCGAGCGCGCGTTCAACCAGATCTACCGGGTGCCGCGCGGGCGGAGTTGGATCCGCCGCATCATGCAGTACTGGACGCTGCTGACGCTCGGCCCGCTCGCGCTTCTGTCGACGTTCTATGTGGGGCAGCAGTTCGCGGGGCGCGTCGAGAAGATGGCCAGCGATCACGGCTACAGCCTCGGCTCGGGCGCGCTGACGATCTCCGCGACCGGGTATGCCGTGACGGTGCTGATCAGCACCGGGTTCTTTCTCCTGGCGTACATCTGCGTGCCCAATACCAAGGTGAAGTTCCGCCCCGCGCTGGTTGGTGCGCTGGCCAGCGCGCTGCTGTGGGAGGCGGGCAAGTGGGGCTTCACGCAGTACCTGGCGTACTCCACCTTCAATGCGCAGATTTACGGCGCGCTCGCGCTCATCCCGCTGTTCCTGCTGTGGGTGTATTTTACGTGGCTGATCGTGCTATTCGGTCTGCAGATCGCCTATCAACTCCAGCACGGCCGGGCCAACACCCGCGCCCAGCCGTTCCTGGACATCGGCCCGACGCTGGTGGACCCCGCCGCGGCCCTGGTCGTGCTCTCGGGGATCGCCCGCGGGTTTGATTCGGGCCGCGCCGAAGACGCCGCGGCCCTGACCAAGGCGACACGCCTGCCCGAACCGGTCGTGCGGTTGGTGCTGGCCAAACTGAGTGAGCGCGGCCTGCTGCACCGGCTTGAGAATGAACGGGAGGACGCCGAACCGACCTTCGTGCTGGCCCGTTCTCCATCGAGCATCCGCGTGGCTGAGATCCTCGAACTTGGCTATGAACTTGCCGGCTCCGCCGAGCCCGATGAGGCCGTGGACCGTTTGCACCGCGTGCAGGTTGAAGCCGTCGGCGACCAGACCCTTGCGTCCCTTGTCGCTCAAGGCGGCCAGCCCCGATTCGTCGGGGGAGCGGCGACAGGTGGCGTGGGTCGCGGCACGGCCACGCCCCCCTCGCAAGAGGGCTCGCCCGCGGCTACCCTTGCCTGAGAGGCATTGACAGGAGTCCGCCCATGCCACAGACCGGCGCAGCCCCCATCAAGTCCCGTTCGATCGTGCCGCTCGCGATCGCGCTGTGCGCCGTCATGGCGTGCTGCGCCGGGTGCTACCAGCGCGTCACCCGGGCGACCGGCTTTGGCGCGGATCAATACTCGGTCTCGGAGCCGTATCAGGAGAGCGGCAAAATCGACGACTGGTTCTGGGGCAAGCCGCCGAGCAGTCGTTCGGGCTCGCGCCTTCCGCCCGCGCCGAAGCGGAACTGATCGCACTTTGAGGACCTGACGCACCATGGGCATCGAAGCAGCACTGCCTGTTGACGGTTTCATGACGACGCAACTCCAGCGCGTCATCAATTGGGCGCGTCGCAGTTCGCTCTGGCCGATGCCCTTTGCCACGGCGTGCTGCGGCATCGAACTCATGGCTGTCGCCTCCAGCCGTTACGACCTGGCCCGGTTCGGCATGGAACGCATGAGTTTCTCGCCGCGTCAGGCCGACCTGCTGATCGTTGCCGGGCGCATCGCGGTGAAGATGATGCCTGTTCTGCAGCGCATCTACGAGCAGATGACCGAGCCCAAGTGGGTGATCTCGATGGGCGCGTGCGCCAGCACCGGTGGCGTGTTCGATACCTACGCCGTCGTGCAGGGGTGCGACCAGTACCTTCCGGTCGATGTGTACATTCCCGGGTGCCCGCCGCGGCCCGAACAGTTGCTCGAGGGAATCATGGCCATCCAGCGGCACATCGATCAGTCGGGCATCCCGCCGATGCCGCCGGGTGGCCGTCGTGTGCCTCTTGGCCTCGTGATCGAGCCGACGCACCGCGTCCGCCCGCAGCCTGTCGGAATTACCGTCGGCGGGGCGTAGGCGCGACCGATCTCCGGCGCGTCGCGGCCGAACGGCCCGCGGCGGGTCACACAGCCTGATGCGTTGCAACCGTGCCGCCATTGCGGCGCGCATTTTTCGTTCGCCACTGGGAAGGAACAGTCGCTCCGGCATGCCCAAACGCCAATCGCTCATTGTCGTGGCCAACCGCCTGCCCATCCGCCGCGTAGGTTCGGGGGCGAGCGCGCGGTGGGAGCGCTCGCCGGGCGGGCTGGTCTCGGCGATGGAGCCGGTGCTCGAGCGTTTTGGCGGCACATGGGTGGGTTGGTCGGGGATGACGGGCCGCGTGCCGCGTCCGTTCTCCGCCGACAACGTGCGCATGGTGCCGGTTCCCATCTCGCGTCCGGAGGAGGAGCACTTCTACAACGGCATGAGCAACCGGACGTTCTGGCCGCTCTATCACGATGCGGTGCGGACGCCGGAGTTCAACCGGGAGTGGTGGGGGGCGTACGTGGAGGTCAACAAGCGCTTTGCGCGTGCCGCGGCCCGCGCCGCGCGCCGCAGAGATGTTGTGTGGATCCACGATTACCAACTGCAACTCGTACCGATGATGCTGCGAGAACTCAAGCCCGATCTGCGGATCGGCTTCTTCATGCACGTGCCGTTCCCGCCGGAGGAACTGTTCGCGTGGCTGCCGTGGCGGAGCGACATTCTCCGCGGGCTGCTCGGGGCGGACTTGGTGGGCTTTCAGACCCAGGCGGCGATGCAGAACTTCTCGCGGCTTGCGCGGCGCTACACCACCGCGACCGGCACCGACAGCGCACTGGAGTTCGAGGGACGAACGGTGCGCAGTGGGTCGTTCCCGATCTCGATCGATTTCGACGCCTTCGACGAGATGGCGCGCGACCCAGAGGTTGTGCGCGATTCGGAGTCGATCCGGCAACGGCTCGGCCCGCAGCGCAAGGTCGTGCTGAGCGTCGACCGGCTCGACTACACCAAGGGCATCGAACATCGCCTGGCGGCGTACGCGGACCTGCTGAACAGGAGGCAGATCGCGGCGGAGAAGTGCGTGTTGGTGCAGATCGCCGTGCCCACCCGCGACCCGTTGCCGGACTACACGCGCATCCG
This sequence comes from Phycisphaeraceae bacterium, assembly GCA_019636495.1. Taxonomy (GTDB): domain Bacteria; phylum Planctomycetota; class Phycisphaerae; order Phycisphaerales; family UBA1924; genus JAHBXL01. Next base: position 98,214 of record JAHBXL010000010.1, read on the forward strand.
CGCATCCGTCGAGCACGCCGTCGGCAGGATCAACGGCGAGCACGCTTCGCCGGGGCGAGTCGCCGTGCATTACTTCCGGCGCACGCTCAGCCGGCGCGACCTGGTCGCGTGGTACCTCGCCGCCGACGTCATGCTCGTCACGCCGCTGCGCGACGGGATGAACCTGGTCGCCAAGGAGTATGTCGCGTGCCGGACCGATCACTCCGGCGTGCTGGTGCTCAGCGAGTTCGCGGGTGCGGCGCGGGAACTGCGCCGCGCAGTGCTGGTCAACCCGCGCGACCTCGATGGCATGGTCGCGGCGATCAACGTCGCACTGAAGATGGACCCCGACGAGGCCGCGCAGAGCATGTCGCTGCTCCGATCCATGGTGCGGCGGCATGATGTCCGCTTCTGGGCCGAGAGTTTCCTCGGAGCACTGACCGAATGACCGATGCGCACCCCATGCTCGCCGCGGCGGCACGTTCGCCCGTGCTGCTGGTCGGGGCGGACTTTGACGGCACGCTCTCGTCGCTGGTCGACGAGCCGGGCGGGGCGGTGCCGTTGCCGGGCGCGGTCGAGGCGTTGGGCGCGCTGGCCGCGCTCCCGCACACGCACGTTGCGGTGGTCTCCGGGCGCGGGCTGGCCGATCTGCGAGCGCGGCTTGGTCGGGTTCCGCGGCACGTGTGGCTCGTCGGCAGCCATGGCGCGGAAGGCGATGATGGTGCCGATACCGTGCTCTCGGCGACGGGCAAGGAGTTGCTCGACCGTGTCGCCGCGGAGTTGCAGGGCGTGGCCGCGACCATTTCGGGCACGCTCGTGGAGCGCAAGCCGGTGGCCATCGCGCTGCACTACCGGCGCGCCGGCGACGACGGCGCACGACGGGCCGTCGAAGCGGTCGAGCGGTTGGCCGCGAGCGAGCCTTCGTTGCACCTTCGCCGAGGCAGCATGGTGGCCGAGTTGGTCGTGACGCACTCCGACAAGGGCGTTGCGATTCGTCGGCTGGCGCACCGTGCCGGGGCCACGGCGACGGTCTTCTTCGGCGACGATCTGACCGATGAGGATGCGTTCGTTGCGCTGCATCAGGGTGATGTGGGCGTCAAGGTTGGGGCGGGAGAGTCGGTCGCGCCGGTGCGCGTAGATTCGCCGGCGGAAGTGGTGTCGCAACTTTCCGCGTTGGCCGAAGCGCGCGCACGGTACCTGGAGTCACGCCGGCCGACGCCGATCGAGCGGCACAGTGTCCTTTCCGACCAGCGCACCGTCGCGGTGGTTTCGCCCGATGCGCGGCTGGTCTGGCTGTGCCTTCCGCGGATCGACTCGGGCGCGATGTTCGCCGACCTGCTCGACAGCGGGGGCGGGTGCGAGTACGGCGCGGGCTCGTTCGACATCGGCCCGGCCGATGGCGCCCCGCCGCGCGGGCAGGAGTACCTCGGCGACTCGTTTGTCCTGCGCACGTCCTGGGACGGTTTCCATGTGACGGACTACTTCGATGTCTCCGGGGGTCGCGCGTGGCAGCGACCCGGCCGGAGTGATCTGATCCGCGTGATCGAGGGTCGCGGGCGCGTGAGCGTGCGATTCGCGCCGCGGATGGACTTCGGACGCATGGGCACGCGTCTGCTGGCGCGCGAGGGCGGCCTGGAGGTCGAGGGTTCGCCCGATCCGGTTGTCCTCTTTGCTCCCGGGGTGGATTGGCACCTCGCCGAAGCCGGCCCGCACCATACCGCCGAGGCCCAGTTCGACCTTGGCGACAAGCCCGTGGTGCTCGAGTTGCGATACGGCACCGCCAGTCTCCGGCCGCCGGTGCTCGGCGAACTGGAGCGACAGACCAGTTCGCTCAGGGCCTGGACCGGCTGGGCAGGGGCGCTGTCGCTCCCACGCGTGCATGCGGATCTGGTTCGGCGATCCGCCCTTGTACTCAAGGCCCTCTGCCACGGGCCGACCGGCGCCATCGCCGCCGCGGCGACCACCAGCCTCCCCGAACAACTCGGCGGAGTTCGCAACTGGGACTACCGGTTCTGCTGGCCGCGGGACGGCGCGCTCGCCGCGGCCGCGCTCGTGCGCCTGGGCAACACGGGACATGCGCTCAAGTTCCTGGACTGGGTGCTGGCAGTGGTGGACAAGTGCGAGTCGCCTGATCGGCTGCGACCGATCTACACCGTCGGGGGCGGGCACCTGGGGCCGGAGGGGGATATCAGCAACCTCTCGGGCTATGGCCAGAGCCGTCCGGTGCGCGTTGGCAACGCCGCGGCCAACCAGGTGCAACTCGACGTCTTCGCGCCGATCGTGGACCTGGTGGCGATGCTGGCGGAGCGCGGCGCGCCGATCTCGCCGGAGCACTGGCGGCTGGTGCGGGCGATGGTGCAGGGCGTCGAAGCACGGTGGCACGAGCCCGATCACGGCATCTGGGAAATTCGCGGGCCGCGGCGGCACCACGTGCACTCGCGGGTCATGTGCTGGCATGCCGTGCACCGTGCGCTGCTGGTCGAGGAGACCGCCACCGGCCGGCACAACGCCGACTGGCAAAGGCTGGCCGACACCATCGCGGCCGATGTTCTCGAGCATGGTTGGAACGAACAACTCGGTGCATTCTCGATTGCCTATGGCGAGCCTCACCTTGATGCCGCGGCGTTGTGGGTCGGTCTGTCGGGCCTCGTGCCTCCGGACGACCCGCGCTTTGTCGGCACGGTGGACCGGGTGATCGCGGACCTGCTCGACGGTCCGGTGGTGTACCGGTACCAGTGCGACGACGGATTGCCGGGGCGCGAGGGCGGATTCCTGCTGTGCACCGCGTGGCTGATCGAGTCGCTCGTGTTGATCGGCCGGCGCGACCAGGCCCGCGATTTGCTCGATCGTTACGCCGCGCTCGCGGGTCCGACAGGATTGTTCACCGAGGAGTTCGACCCGCGCTACGGCCTGGCGCTGGGCAACTTTGCGCAGGCGTACTCGCACCTGGGGTTCATCAACGCCGCGCTGGCGGTGTGCGCGGCATGAGCGCCGCCACGCCGATCAGGGACGCGTTTCGGGCTCCCGCAGTCTGGCCAGCGCGGCATCGAGCGCGCCGGGATCGATGCCCTTGCCGTGCTTGAACAGCATGGCGCGCAGCGCGCCGCGGCGGTCGGGTTCGAGCGGCGATTCAACCGATGCGTCCGGCCCGGCCACCTTGCCATCGCCGCCGACGATTCCGATCCACGGCGTCGCCAGCCCGTTTCTGCCGGTGACGCGGTCCATCACCCGCCGGCCGTTGGTCATGCGCTGCGGATCGATCTTGGCCACCACGAACGACCCGGCGAGCAGCGGCGACACCGCCGCGTCGTCCAGCCAGGCGCCGAGCGCTGCACACGCCGCGCACCCGGGCTCGCCGAACCAGACCAGCGCGACTTTGTCGGCTCGCGCCGCCGCGGCGAGGGTCTCGCTCAGCGCGGCCGTCGCGAGCACGGGGTCTGGGCGGTTGTCGGCCAGGAATGTCAGCAGTTTCTGCTCGTCGTAGACGCGCTGCATCGTCATCGGCTTCGCCAGCGCATCGTTTCCTGCCAGCACCGCCACCGTGCGGCCGCTCGCCGGGTCGATGATGTTCATCGATGGGGCACCCATGGCCTTGATCTCCGGCGTGCCGCGGCGCGGGTCCGCCGCCCTGGGAACCAGGTGTACGCCGTGGCTCTCGGCCAGGGCGAGGTGTTTTTCGAACTTGCCGATGTCGATCTTCACGAACACGTACTCGGCGTTGAGCATGTCGCGCAGTCGCACATCCTCCCACGTGAGCAGGTCGTGCATCTCGGAGCAGAACCCGCACCGGTTCTCGCCCCACATCACCAACACGCGCCGATTGTCGCGCTTGGCGCGCTCGATTCCCTCGCGGATCTGCGCCGCTCCATCTGCGGATTCGTCGTAGAGGTCGAGCGGGAAAGCGACCTTCTTGCCCTTGGGGCCGGGGTAAATGGTCTTGCCGTCCGGCGTCCTCTCGGGCTCTCTCGTCGGCTGCGCAGGAGCCTGAGCCGCGGCGGTCATCGGCAACTGGCAGGCGAGCAGAACGGCGGCTGCGAATCGAAAACGGGTGTTCATGCGAGCCTCCTCGGGTGACAAAAACAAAGCGGGCCGAACGCGGTTCGGCCCGCCTGGCGTTCAGATTGTTGTACCGGTGCGGAGCGGCGTCCGCCGCGGGAGAGCGCGAATCAGTGCATGCGGCGGCCGTAGTCGCGGTCGTCCCAGATGCTTCCCTGCGGCGGGAGCGACAGGAGTTTCTCTGCACGGACGGTCGCGGCGTGGCCATCCATGAACGCGGCGTTTCCACCCGAACCGTGCCGGCGCGCGCTGATTCGGTACTCCTGATGGCCCTCGGTCAGGTGCCAGGGAGACCAGATGTCGTACAACTGCGCCTGACCTGCATCCGTCTGCGCCTGGGTGAGCAGCCAGTTGGCGCCGAACTCCAGCGGGTCATCGCCGAACTCGGTGATGTAGAGCGTCTGCTCGGGGAAGCCGATGCGTGTGAGTTTGGTCGGCCCGCGGCGGAAGCGGAAGTCGCTGATGCCCATCAGATCGATCGCGGGCGTCATGCCGCCCATGCCGTTGGATTGCAGCAGGAACGGGATCGCGTTGGCCACGTAGTGGATGTTGTGGCGGTCCCTTGGACGGGAGGGGTCTTTGTAATACGGCGCGTTGACGTACAGATCGTCGGCGTGCTCGTCACTGGCAACCTGCGCATCGAGGTACGGCCGGCCGCCCAGCGCCCAACTGATCTTCTGATCCCACGGCGGCGGGCGATCGGTGCCCTCGCGCAGGAGGAAGTCGCGGTTGTGGTTCGCGTAGTTGATGTTGGCCAGCACGATCTGCTGCTGGTTTGCCAGGCAGACAGTCGTGCGCGCGGCCTCCCGCGCGCCGCGCAAGCCGACGAGCAGCAGGCCGACGAGGATGGCGATGATCGCCATCACCACCAGCAACTCGATCAGGGTGAAACCCAGCCGAGCCGCCCAGACCCTCTTCCCCTCACAAACGGTCTGACCGGTGTGTGTACACATGGCGTAAGCATACCACGCCGGCGGTGCAAAACGAATATCTCTCGGTTGTCCACCGGTTTTGCATGAATAATTGACACCATTTGACAGGCATTCTGTTCGGGTCGATAACCTGCGAATCAACGCCGAACGGGCCGGGATCAATCGCTCATATGTGCCGAAATTTCAGGAACTTGGATCGTTGCGCGGCAATTGCGCTTCCGATCATCGGACCTGAACAGGAGGCGCTGCGACAGCGCGTCCTGTCATTTCCGGAGGCAGTTCCGGAGCCGCTCGGAGCGTCGGTTCGAGCCGACGGACATCGCGCGCGGGGACCGGCAACGAGTTCGTCAGGTTGCCGTATCCATCGCCTTCATCCATCAGTCCCCATTGCATCAGGTCGGGCGTGAACTTGTTCTCCGACCCCTGCCCCTCAAGGAACTGCACCACCAGTTTCTTGCCCACGGGCACATCCACCGACCAGAATGCCTGGCCCGTGCGGGTGTCCCGCACCGTCACCGTCCACGGCTGGTGCGAGCGGCTCACGTACACGTGCTTGTCCTCGGACATCCCGAGCCCGCCCTCGTTGTAGAAACAGCCTCCCACGCCTGCCGCGGCCGTCAGTGCGGCGCACGCCGCGAGCGCGCGGGGCAGGCGATCGAATCGGGCGGGATGGGTGCGGTTCTGCATGGCGAGTTTCTCCGGTCCGGCGGTCGATGGGTGCTGTGCTCAGACGATCACCGCGTGCGGGCGGTTCGCGCGCAGCAACCCCGGCGTGTGTATCGTCCAACCGTCCCCGGTTTCCTGACTGAACCTGCCGCAATCGCGCGGCCGCGCCCCGGACCCGCCACCATGCCCACCGACCTGCGAATCGGCCACGGATACGACCTCCACCGGCTTGAGGACCGGCCACCGTCCGGCCGCGGCCGCCCGTTGATCGTGGGGGGGGTTCGCCTCGAGTGGGACAAGGGCCCTGTCTCGCATTCGGACGGCGACGTGCTGTACCACGCGCTGGTCGATGCGCTGATGGGCGCGCTGGGCTTTCCCGACATCGGCCAGATGTTCCCCGACAACGCCCCGGAGAACGATGGACGCGACTCGCGGGAGTTCGTGCAGGAAGCGGCCCGGCGCGTGGGAGCGGCGGGTTGGACGGTCGAGAACATCGACGCGACGGTGATCCTCGAGCGGCCGCGGATCGGCCCGCACAAGGAGTCGATGCGCGGGAACATTGCCGGCCTCGTGGGGGTCGAGGTGTCGCGCGTGAACGTCAAGGGCAAGAGCCACGAGCGCGTCGATGCGGTGGGGGAGGGCCGCGCGATCGAGGCCCACGTTGTGGCGCTGCTGCGGCGTGCCGGATGACGGGCGCGGCGGACCGTCGCTACCCTCAACGCTGCATGAACTCGACCCCGACGCTCACGCTGTCCGCGCCCGAGGCGAATCTCCCGCCGGCGCTCTCGCCCCTGGCCGAACTGGCGTACAACCTGTACTGGTCGTGGCGGCCCGCCGTACGCGACCTGTTCGCGCGCATCGACCCCGACGAGTGGGAAGCGGGCGGTCACAACCCCGTGCGCGTGCTCGCGCACGCCTCGCCGCAGCGGCTGGCCGCGCTCGCGGGCGACCCGGAGTTCGTTGCCGAAGCGGCCCGCGCGGCGGAGGACCTGCGCCGCGAACTGGCCGGCCCTTGCTGGTTCGACAACGCGCGCAAGGACATCGGCAACCCGGGCACGCCGTTGCTCGCGGCGTACTTCTGCGCCGAGTTCGGCTTGACCGAGTGCTTCCAGATCTACTCGGGCGGTCTGGGGCTTCTGGCGGGGGACCACCTCAAGTCCGCATCGCAACTCGGCCTGCCGCTGATCGGCGTCGGTCTGTTGTATCGGAACGGGTACTTTCATCAGCACCTCGACGCCGACGGCATGCAGCAGGAGAACTTCCCGCCGCTGGGCGCGCCGCGCCAGCCGGTCCGTCGCGTGCTCGATGCTTCGACGCGAGAGCAGATCACCGTCGGCGTGCACCTGCCGGGGCGCGAGTTGCGTTGCGCGGTGTGGAGGTGCGACGTCGGACGTGTGCGGCTCTACCTGCTCGACACCAACATCGAGGCCAACTCTCCCGAGGACCGCGAGATCACGGCGAACCTGTACCTGGGCGATCAGAACCGGCGCATCCTGCAGGAACTGGTCCTGGGCATCGGCGGCGTGCGGGCGCTGGCGGCCTGCCGCGAGCACGCCACGGTCTTCCACATGAACGAGGGACACGCGGCGTTCCTCGCGCTGGAGCGCATCCGCGCTGTGCGCCAGCACCACGCGCACCTGAACATCACCTTTGATCAGGCCCGCGAGGCCGCCGCGGCGGGGCATGTGTTCACAACACATACGCCGGTACCTGCGGGGATCGACCGTTTTCCGCCGGGCCTTGTGTCGCATTACTTCGAGCACTACGTCTCATCGCTCGGGCTCGACATGGAGGGCCTGATGGCGCTGGGGCGCGAGGACGTTGCCAACCGCAACGAGGCGTTCTCGATGGCGGTGCTGGCGCTCCGATGCTCGCGCTGGGCCAACGGCGTGTCGCGTCTGCACGGGCAGGTGTCGCGCCGCATGTGGCGCGAGATCTGGCCCGAGACGCCCGAGGGCGACGTGCCCATCGGCCATGTGACCAACGGCATTCATACCGACTCCTGGGTCTCGCCGCACAACGTGCCGCTGTTTGACCGAGCAATGGGCCGTGCGTGGCGAGAGGCCGCGGGCGAGCCGGCTTCGTGGAACGGCGCGGGGTCGATCGCCGATGCCGACCTATGGGCAGCGCGGAACGCCGCGCGGCGCGATCTGCTCACGTTTGTCAACCAGCGGGCCGCGGCGGGCCGCACGGGCGGCATCGCGCCCGCGCTCGATCCCGAGGCGCTCACCATCGGCTTTGCGCGCCGGTTCGCCGGCTACAAGCGGGCCACGCTGCTGTTCCGCGATGAGACACGATTGAAGAAACTGCTCGATGGCGCGGGCGGCCGACCCGTCCAGTTTGTCTTCTCCGGAAAGGCCCACCCCGGCGACACCTGGGGCAAGCACCTCATCCGCGACATCGTGCACTTTGCCCGCAGCCTCGATGGCAAGGCCCGCGGCCGGATCGTCTTCCTCGATGACTACGCCATCGATGTCGCCCGCCAACTCGTGCAGGGGTGCGATGTCTGGCTCAACAACCCCATCCGCGGCCTGGAAGCCTCGGGCACCAGCGGCATGAAGGCCGCGCTCAACGGCGTGCTCAACTGCTCCATCCTCGATGGATGGTGGGACGAAGGATTTGATGGCTCGCTCGGTTTCCGCATCCCCGAGCGCGGCACCTATCCCAGCGATGCACCCGATGAGGAGCGCGAGGCCTTCGAGGCCGAAGCGCTCTACCGCACCATCGAGAGCGAGGTCGTTCCCGCCTTCTATCAACGCGACAGCGCCCGCTTGCCGCGGAAGTGGTTGGCGATGATGAAGGCGTGCATCGCGCGGCTGGGGCCGGAGTTCAGCACGCACCGGATGGTCGCCGAGTATGCCCGCAAGTACTACTTCCCGGCGCACGACGCCGCGGCCCGGCTCGCGGGCGACGAGCCGGCCAGCGACATCCGCCCCGCGCGCGACCTGGCCGACCACATCGATCGGTACCGGAAACTCTGGCCGCAGGTGCGAGTGCGTGGGATCGACTGCGCGCCCACGCCCGCGGGCGATGCGCTGCAGGTCGGCGCGGTCGTCCGGCTGGGCCAACTCCGACCCGACGAGGTGCGCATCGAGGTCTACCACGGCCCTGTTGAGCGTGCCACGGGCCGGATCGAGCATGGCCACGCCGCGCCGATGGTCTGCAAGCACCCGGTCGGCGATGGCACGTATCAGTTCGCTGTGTCGGTTCCTGCGCCCGAGGGGCTCGCCGCGGCCCACCATGGGCTGCTGGTGCGCATCCTGCCGGGCGACCCGTTGCTGGTGACGCCGTTTGTGCCGGGGCTCATCTGCAACAGCCCGATTGTCGCCGCGGAGCCGGGGCCGGGCGGACACCTCTGATTGCGCCGAACTCATCGAGGAACAACATGCCCGCGATCCTGCTCGCCGTTGCCGCCGGTCTGTGCTGGGGGATCGGCGAACTGTTCACCAAGAGCGTCCTGCACACGCACAAGGTCGGGCCGATCACCGCGATCACCATCCGCTCGACGGTCGCGCTGCCGGTGCTCTGGCTGGCGTACGTGCTGGCGGTGTATGTGCTGAGGTCCCCACGCGAGAACGCGGCGTGGTTCCGCGGCGTGGAGGCGGGCGGCGCAGATGCCGCGACAATCCTGAAACTGGTGTGCGGCTCGGGGCTCATCGCCGGTGCCGCGGCGATGATCTGCTTCTACGCCGCGCTCTCGCTCGGCGAGGTCTCGCGCGTCAAGCCGATCGCCTTCGCCCTCGCGCCGGCCACCGCAGTCGTCCTCGGCTGGCTCGTGCTCAAGGAAGGGATGACTGTGCAGAAGGCGCTCGGTGTCGCGCTGATCCTCGGCGGGGTGCTGCTGCTCACCGGCGGCAAGGCCGTGGCCAAGGTTCCTTGATGCGGCGCTGGAAGGTCTGCTGGCCCACCGCTCACCAGAAAGAAACCGGGCCCGGCGTTGTAGCCGGGCCCGTGACATGGTTCCGAGATGCTTGACTCCCAAGAGACCGGCACAGAGTGCCGGTCCACCCGGTCAACCCTTGATGCCCGTGATCTTCACCGCGGTGTACTTCTGGCGGTGGCCGGTGCGCTGCCGCGAACCCTTCTTGGGCTGGAAGTACTGGATGCGGAGTTTCTCGCCCTTGACGAGCGGCTCCAGAACTTCGGCGGTGACGGTTGCGCCGGTGATGTAGGGCGTTCCGACCTTCGTGGCCTGGCCCTCGCCGCCGATCAGCAGCACCTTGTCAAACTTCACGCTCTTGCCCGGCTTGGCCTCGCCCCCATCGACAAGGTCAATGTTGAGTTCGAGGCCCTCGGTGACTTTGAGTTGGCCGCCGGACGCTTCGATGATCGCGTACATGTGAACACCCTTCTGGGTCGTCCGCACTAGACGGGGGGGCCGGCGGTGTGCCTCAACTCGAGGCGTCGCCTACCCGGCTTGAAGCCCGGTTCGTTGCGGGGGCAAAGGCTAGCCGCGGTTTGTTGGGTCCTCAACTCTCAGAACAACGACCCAAACGAACACCCGACGTCATACGCCCGCCTCTTCGCGGTCGCGGGCCTGCCGCTCCGCCCGGCGCCGCATGCCCTCATCCAGGATCCGCTTGCGCATCCGAACCGCCTCGGGCGTGATCTCGACCAGTTCATCATCCTCGATGTACTCAAGCGCGGCCTCAAGCCCCACCTTCCGCGGCGTCTTGAGCACGACCGTCTTGTCCTTGCTCGCCGCACGCATGTTGTCGAGGTGCTTGAGCCGCGTGATGTTCACGACCAGGTCGTTGTCGCGGCAGTGCTCGCCGATGATCTGCCCCGCGTAGACCTTGTCGCCCGGCGAAACGAACAGCACGCCGCGGTCGGCCAGCAGTTCGCACGCGTGCGTCGTCACCGCGCCGGTCTCGTTGGCAATGAGCACGCCCTGGCTGCGCCGCGGGGGTGGCGGCCCGGCAGGTGCGAAGCGTTCGAAGGTATGGTGCATGATGCCCTCGCCCTCGGTGGCGGTGAGCATGCGCGAGCGCAGGCCGATCAGCCCGCGCGCCGGAATCTCAAACTCCAGGTGGGTCAGCGCATCCCCGCGCGGCTCCATGCTCTTGATCTCGCCCTTGCGTGCGCCCGTCAACTCCATCACCGGGCCCACGTGCGCGTTGGGCACATCCACCACCAGCCACTCGATGGGCTCGTGCTCGACGCCGTCGATCTGCTTGATGACCACCTGCGGCTTGCCCACGGCCAGTTCGAAGCCCTCGCGCCGCATGGTCTCCAGCAAAATGCCCAGGTGCAGCAGGCCGCGCCCCGAGACGATGAACTCGTCGGCCGCGCCGGTGTTGAAGTTCACGCGGAGCGCGACGTTGTGCTGCAGTTCGCGCTCCAGCCGCTCGCGCACTTGCCGGCTGGTGACAAACGAGCCCGACTGCCCGGCGAACGGCGAGGTGTTCACCTTGAAGACCATCGTCAGCGTCGGCTCATCGACCTTCACCGGCGGCAGGCCCACCGGGTTCTCCGCATCGGCAATGGTCTCGCCGATGTCGATGCTCTCAAGGCCGACGATCGCGCAGATGTCTCCCGCGTGCACGCTGTCCGTCTCGGCGCGCCCAAGCCCCGCGAACTTCAGGATCTTGCCCACCTTGTCCTGACGGACCGTGTCCCCCGCGCTCACGATCGCCACCGGCTGGCCCGTGCGGATCGTCCCCGCGAACACACGGCCGATCCCGATCCGACCCACGTACTCGGAGTAGTCAATCGTCGTGATCAGCATCTGCAGCGGCGCATCCAGAACGTCCTGGGGCGCGGGCACGTGCTCCACGATCGCCTCGAACACCGGCCGCATGTTTCCCGGCGTGCCGTCTGCGTTCTTCGGGATGACACCGCTGTGCCCCGCCGCGGCACGCGCCGCATCCTGATCGATCGTGCTCCACCCCGCGCGGCCGGAGGCGTACACCACGGGGAAATCCAGCGCGTGGTCATCTGCGCCCAGTTCGACCAGCAGGTCGAACACCTCGTTGATCACCTCGTGCGCGCGGGCATCGGGCCGGTCGCACTTGTTCACCACCACGATCGGTTTCAGCCCCGCCTCGATCGCCTTGCTGAGCACGAACCGCGTCTGCGGCATCGGCCCCTCGAACGCGTCCACCAGCAGCAGGCACCCATCGGCCATGCGCATCACCCGCTCTACCTCGCCCCCGAAGTCGGCGTGGCCCGGCGTGTCGATGATGTTGATGTGGTAGTCGCCCGCCGTCGCCTTCGCGCTGGGATCGGCCTTGTGATACATCACCGCGCAGTTCTTCGACAGGATGGTGATGCCCCGCTCGCGTTCGAGCGGGTTGGAGTCCATGATCAAATCGTGTTGGCCGCCGGCGAGTTTCTCGAGTTCGCCGGCGCGGAACATGCCCGACTGTTTGAGCAACTGGTCCACCAGCGTCGTCTTGCCGTGGTCGACGTGGGCGATGATCGCGACGTTGCGAAGGCGGTCGGTGACGGTCTGGGTCGAGGCGGTGGTCATGTCGCTCCAACTCGGCTGCTCGCACAACAGGCGGCTGTCAATGACCGGCGCGCCGGGCCCGTGCGGGCGTTGATCGGGTATTGGGGGGAGGGAAGGCGAATCGTCCAGGCCGGCCCTTCGCAGCCGCGCAGGGCCGACAGGGCTCAGAACATCGTAGCGCGCTTGCGCAAGGAACCCTCTTGGCCGCGCCGCAATCGCGCCAACTTTTCGTTCAGTCGGGCGGCTCTCCGGCCGCGCTCACGGCTCGGCCGGCTTATCCGGCCCTGGCGCGGCAAGCCTGAGAACAAACTCACCCTCGATGTCTCCTTCGGGGGTGATCGAAAGTCGGCATACGACATCATCGAGTCGCTGCATCGCCGACCGGACGCCGCGGTAGTCCGGCAACGCGGGCGGGAGCACCGCGTCGAGATCGCGCGGGCGCGCGGCCATCAGCCAGACCCACTTGCGCCGCTGCCCGGCGGTCTCTCCGGCAACCAATGCCGCGGCGGCATCGCGGGTGGCGGTCGCGGCCAGACCTTCGACCTTGCCTTGGGCGGCCAGGGAGAGCGCCCACCATCCATCCGCGTGATCGGGGGCCGCGGCGAACTGCCACGCGGCCGTCAGGCCCTGCCCGGAAACGCCCGCCAATGGGCTTCCGGGAGCGAGGTCGATGGACATGATGCGCATTGCGCGCGGCACCATGCCGCCGAACTGCGGAACGATGGGCGGGGGCGCCTGCGCCGTCGCGCCCGCATCGCCCGACTGCCGCTCGATTACTGAAAGGAAGCCGGCGATCTGGTCGTCGAGCGCGCGGGCCAACTGACCGATGTGCGTGGTTTGCATCGCCAGTGTGAACGCCAAGCCGCCATCGGCCGCGCTGTGTACGCGGATCGCTTGCGCACCGGTGAAGAGTTCGCGGGCACGCTCGGGCCACGGCAGTTGGCTCAGGGGGTCGTCGATGGGCAGCGATGCGCCCAGGATCGACTCGAGCGGTGCGCGCTGCACGAGGGTGAGCAGTGAGCCGGAACGCAGGGCCTCGAAGGCGCCATCGGTCGATTCGGCCGCGGCCCGGTGTGCTGTGCGGCGGCTCCGCTCGCGGAGGGCGACGCGGGCCTCCCATCCTGCGCCGGCCAGTTCGGTGCGTCGCGCCGAGATGGAGACGAAGTCCGCCCATTGTGCGCGGGCCGATCGTGCCTGGTTCTCGGCGGGCCGGCCGCCGAGCCGCGCGAGCAGGAGAATCTCGGCCTCGCCCATCGCCGCGGCGCGGGTCATGACGTCTTGACCGGCGAGCGTGGGAGTCTGGGCCCCGGCCAGCACGCCGAGCACCTCGTCAAACAGTTCGCTCCGCCCAGTCGGCGCGAGAATCAGCGTGACCGAACGGTCATCGGCGCGGGTGAAGCGGCGTGCCGAAGGCGTGAACAGCGTCAGTTCGTAACGGCCCTGCTCGAGCGCGAAGATCTGCTGGCCCTTGCCGATCACACGCGGCGAAATCTCCAGCCGCTCGCGGATGCGGCGGGACGTCTCCGCCGAGACGCGGCTCACCAGCGCCCATCGCGCCGTGTCGGGATCGGCAATGCCGCGCGCGACGAGCACAACCCGGTGCCCGAGCAGCCGGTCGAACGCGTCGAACTCCTCGTAGCCGAGTTGCTTCGCCAGGCCGCGCCACGGAGTGCCCGCGCCCTCCATGGCCCCGCCGATCCCGAACATGCCGCGCAGTGCGCCGCCCAGCGCGGTCTGCCGTAACTCGCGACCGTTCTCGATGACCAGCACCAGGTCGCAGTTGGCGGGCATCGCCGCCGCGGCGTCGGCGATGGTGTCTTGCGCCGCCCTTGCCGCGACCGGCTGGGCCCGGACGGTTGCCGCGGCAAGCACGAGCGTTGTCAGGGCCGCGAGCAGAATTGGAATGGGCGTGTTCGGCATGGGCCAGTTTCGATGCCGTCGGGCGCACGATGCGATCGGTATCTCCTCGGAGATACATCGTACCGGCGAGCGCGCGAGATGATTCCCCCAACGGTGCGGGACACTCGAACAACCAACTTCCTCATCGAAACACGCCTCAGCGCGGCGCGAGTGGCGAGGACCCGTCCTGGTTCATCAGGAAGTCCCCATCGTCGTCGATCCACGAAGCGGGCCGGATCTCGACACGCTCGGCCCGCGGCCAAGGCGACTGCGGAGCCGCACTGGCCAGGAGGCTGTTGAAAAGGGCCGACTCGCCAAAGTCACCCGAACGGCGCGCGGTGGCAACCTGTGGCAGCGTGGACGGCACGGGCGGGCCGATGAACGTCGTCGCCTGCACGGCCAGGCCGATGGGCTCGGCGAGGCTGCCGATGGGGGCAACGCCGACAATGACGGCCGACAGTTCGTGTGCGCCCCGCGCGGGCTCGACCGCGCCGCGGATCTGCACGAACTGTGCCGCGGCACGGGCGGAGACGGAGTCGATCACGTCCGATGCGGGCGTTGCACGGGTCGCGAGGTCAAGCGAACCGGGGTTGGCTCGATAGGCCAGCGCAAGCCCGAGCGCGACCAGCGCGACGGTCGCCGCGGCGCCGGCCCGACCCGCCCACACCAGCGCGCGGCCGCGCCGGCAGACGAAGCCGCGCTCGGCATCGACGCGAGCAAGGATCGATGCGGAGAGATCGGGCGAGGGCGCGGCCGATCGCAACGCATCGTTGATGCGGTGCAGATCGTTCAGCCTGTCGCGCCGGTTGTTCATGAGGCCCAGACCTCCTCGACGTGCGCACGGAAGGTGGCGTGCTGCTCCAGCGCGCTGCGCATCCGCATGCGGCCGCGGTGCAGGTGGCTCTTCACCGTGCCCTCGGGCATGTCCATGTATTCGGCGATCTGCGCGATCGGCCAATCCAGTTGGTGGAACAGCACGACGATCTCGCGCTGCTCGTCCGAAAGCGCTGCCAGCGCGTAGTCGATCGCTTCCTTGGCGTTGATGGTGACTTCGTCGTCGATGGTCGGCGCCTCGGGCCCGCGGCCGCGGCCGGCCCATGCACCCACCGTGTCGCTGTCGTAGGCGGGCTTGTGCTTCTGGCACGCGTTCACGTACAACCGCTTGGCGATCGTGAACAGCCAGGTCGAGAAGCGGAAACGGAAGTCGAAACGGTGCAGGTTGGTGAGGGCGCGGACGAAGGCGTCCTGCACCACGTCCTCGGCCACATCGGGCCGACCGGACATCCGGAGCATGTACGCGTAGAGCGAGGCCTGGTGCGCACGGATGAACTGCTCCGCCGCGTGGCGGTCACCCGCGATTGCTCGCTCCATGAGGTCTCGTTCCTCGGCGCGTGTCATTGCTCCAACTTTACCCTCTGCGGAGCCCCTGGTTTCGGACTTGCGGTGCATGTTCGTCCTCCGTGGTCGTTCCGCCGGTCGAATCTCACGTACATCGACCCGATAACCGCCGATCCACCATCCCCCTACAGGATGTCCATCCAGACGCGCCGGTCCACGGGGCCCGTCCCGTCTCCCCCTTGGACGCACGAAAAAGCCCGGGGTTCGTCCCCCCGGGCTGTTCGCAGGCCATGAACTTTGGATGCAATCCGTTCAGAAGCCGAACATCAGGCCGCTGCGCGCTTCTTGACGCGATTGCGGCCGACGGTGCGCTGCGCCAGGCCCGAACGCTCCTCGGCATCGTGAATCAGGATGTCCACCATTTCCAGCGGCGATGTGCCGTACACATCGGCGCCGATCTCCTCCGCCAGACCCTCGGCCCGGTTGAAGACACCGCCGCCGACGGCGATCTGCAGATTGGGGCACGCGCCGATCTCGTGCAGTTGATCGATCATCGCGCGGATGTTGGGCAGGTCCTGTGCCGCCGAGGAGAACATCAGCAGCACGTCGGGCGACTCCTCGTGGACGCGTCCCAGCACTTCGTCGTTCGCGATTCCGCCGCCCGCGAAGCAGATGTCAAAGCCCGCGGCCTCGATGAGATCGACGGCCATCTGCGCCCCGAGTTCCTCCGCCTCGCTGGGCCCGCACAGCGCGAACACCGAGCGTCCGCGAGAAGGCTGGATTGTCAGTTTCGCCGCCTCCTGATCCACCAGCACGCGAAGCAGTCGAGTCGCCATGTGGTGGTTCAGGCAGGGCAACTGGTCGGCCCGGTACAGTTTCTGGATCATCTCGTGGGCCGGCCAGAAAAGGTCGCTGATCACGGCCTCCGGCGACCGGAGCGCGGCTCCGGCCTGTTTCACGAACGCCCGCGTCGCGGGTCGGTTGCCCGAAATCAACGTTTCGAACAACCTCTCGATCATCGCTTCTTGGTTCATGGTGCGTCTCTTCAACCTTCGCGCCCCGACTCGGCCTCCGGCCTTGCCGATCGCACAGCACAGCACCCCGAGCCTCCGCCCGGGCACGTGTCGAACCCGCTGTATCGACGGCACCGCCCACACCGAGGCGATTTCAGGCCGGCATTTGAGCCGCGCAATCGACGACACCCCAAGACTGCGCTCTCGGTCCGGTAAGGCCGATCCTCGCCTCAAGAACACCCACTAGTGGGTGCATTTACGCCCGTCTTACTACTTGGCAATCGCGACGGTACAGCCGCAAATCCCCAAAGTAAGGGGATTGAATCGAGTATCGGCGAATCCGGCCGACTCGATCTTGCCGCGGAGTTGCTCCGGCGACAGAAAAGTCTCGACGGATCGCGGCAGGTATTTGTACGCACCGGAGCGGTCCCCGCTGATCCACGTCGCCGTTCGCGGCATGATCTGGCGGCAGTAGAAGTTGTTGAACCAGCGCACCAACGGGTTGCGCGGCTCGCAGAACTCCAACACGACAAGCCGTCCCCCGGCCCGCAGCACGCGTCGAAACTCGCTCAGTGCTCTGTCAACATCCTGCACGTTGCGGATGCCGAAGGCGATGCTGACCACGTCGGCGCAGGCATCGGCCAGCGGCAGGCGCTGGGCATCGCCCTGAACATACGTGATCCGCGGATCGGCCTTGCGCTCGCGGGCCACGTGCAGCATCTCAAGCGTGAAGTCGATGCCGATCACGCGCCCCGCGCCCGCGCGGGCGAATGCCAACGACAGGTCCCCCGTCCCGCACGCTACGTCGATCACGGTTTCTCCCGGCTTCAGCCCCGACTTCCGCACGGCGAACCGCCGCCACGCCTGGTCGCGCCACATCGAGTGCAGCCGGTTGTTCAGGTCATACGCAGGCGCGATCGCCGCGAACATGCTCCTGACGCGCTCGGGTTTATCCGCCGCGGCATGCGGATCGCTGGCCAGTTGGGTCTGGCTCCAGGCTGGCTCGTTCGGGGTGCGCATCCGATTCGATCGTACTCGCGACGGCGCGGTGGCGGTAAACTCAGGCAGGCAGTTACGGAGAGCACCCATGCACGATCGAATCGGGACGTTTGCGCGGCTCGCTTTCGTGGCAGTCATCGTGGCGACTTCCACGGCCTGCAGCACCAACCCGGCGACGGGGCGCTCTCAGGCGCTCATGTACAACAGGGGTGAGGAGATCCAGATCGGCGAGGAGCACAAGGGCCCGCTGACTGAGGAGTTCGGCGGGGCGATCACGCAGCCCGCGCTGCACAACTACGTCTCCGACATCGGCAAGCGTCTGGCGGCGGTGACGGAGTCCGACTTCCCCTCTTTGCCGTGGGAGTTCACGCTGCTGAACTCGAAGGTCATCAACGCGTTCGCACTGCCGGGCGGAAAGGTGTTCATTTCGCGCGGGCTGTGCGAGGAAATGACCAACGAGGCACAACTGGCCGCGGTACTCGGGCATGAGGTCGGTCACGTGACCGGCAGACACACGTCGGAGCGCATGAGCCAGGCGCTGGGTTCGACCATCGGGGGGGCGATCATCGGCGGGTTGATCGGCGCGGCGGCGGGGGGGAAGGAGGGTGCGGCGGCGGGCGTGGCCGGCGGCGCGACCATCGGCGGCATCGTGTCGCTGAGTTTCTCGCGCGAGCAGGAGATCGAGGCCGACCGGCTCGGGATGCGCTACATGGAGCGGCTGGGGTACGACCCGGTTGGCGCGATCGAGGTGCAGGAGATCCTGGGGCGCGCAGGCGGGGGCGGAACACCCGAGTTCCTTTCGACGCACCCTGCCAGCGCGACGCGCATCGCCGAACTCAACAAGCGGTACGACAAGTACTATGCGCACACGCGCGGCAATCCGAACTACCAGAAGCACGCTGAGAGGTTCCAGCCGTTCCTTGCCGGGCTGCGTGTGCTGCCCGCGCCGCGCGCCCATGCGGAGCCACGCCCGCGCACGCCGGAAGGCGCGCGGGCCTTGATGTTCGCCGCGGCGTTCCACGCCGGCCAATCGGGCGACCACAGCGCGTTCGGCCCTCTGGGCGACCCGGTGAACTGGTGCTGGCACTGCGCCGTCGCCGCGGCAGGCGAGGCGGACTGAACGGGTTCACATGGCAGACCGCCGCGTGCCCGCGCGTATTCAGGGCTCGTAGCCGTGCGTCGGGACTCGGCGCGGACGCTCGGCCGGGGCGGCGGAGGCGCCGGGCTCGGACGGGCGCACGGCGTCCTTTCGGATGGGCTTGGGAGGCGTCAGGTCTTCGCGGAGTTCGTTGAGCCGCTCGCGCTCGCTTTCGGTCGCGGCGTCGGTTTCGCCGGGGTTCTCGATGACGATCGGCGTGATGAACGCGACGATCTCGGTTTGGGCCTTGATTCGCTCGGTCGACTGGAACAGCAGGCCGACAAGCGGGATGTCGCCGAGGATCGGGAACTTGCGGCGGACATCCGAGTCCTCGGAGCGCAGGATGCCCGAGACGACGACGGTCTGCCCGTCCTGCACGATCAGGTGCGTGGTCGATTCGCGCCGGTCGACGATGAACCCGCCGAAGAGCGTCTGGTTGGGCTGGATGCTCGAGAGTTCGAGGTTGATGCGCAGGTCCACATCGCGCTTGGGCGTGATTCGGGGCCGAACGCGCAGCGACAGGCCCACGGCGCGGTAGTCGAAACTCTGCGTCAGCGTGCCGTTGTCGGTCGTCTGCGAGTCGGTGATGAACGGGATGTCCTGCCCGGCGAAGAACTCGGCCTCCTGGTTGTCGCTGGTGAAGATGCGCGGCTCGGACAGGATGTTCACATTGGTCTTTTGCGACAGCGCCTGGAACAGGACGTTCAGATCGACGCCGACGTTGAGCACCGAGGTATCGAACAGCCCCGGCAGAAGGTCGTTCTTGGTGCCGGTGACCACGCCGCCCTGCTGGTTGCCGGTGCTGTTGGCGCCGGCGGAGATCACGTTGTCGCCGAAGGTCGGGTTGATCGGCGCGTTGGACCAGCGCAAGCCCATCGCGGTCGCGTCCTCCAGACTGATTTCGGCGATCACCGCCTTCAGCAGCACCTGCCGGCCCGGCTTGTCCAGTTCGCTGATGAGGTCCACGACGGACTGGGAATACTCCGGCGGTGACAGGACCATCAGCGCGTTCTGCCGCCACACCGGAACGATGCGCACCTTCGAAACCAGATTCGAAGAGCCGGCGGTCGCGGTCGGCGGGCGGGCCCGTTGCCACCAGAACGAAACCGTGCCGGGCGTGGTGCCCGTCTGGGCCTGCGCGGTGGTCGCGGCGTCGCTGGCGAAGGGCGATGCGCCCGTCGAGCCCTGCGAGAGGCCCGTCTCCTGCCGCGGAATCTGCGCCAGCGTGCCCTCTTGCGCGAGCAGCGCGTTGAGTTGCTCGGCCAGTTCCTCGGCCGAGGCGTGCTTGAGTTCGACGATCCGCGGCAGGCCGGTGGTCAGCGGCTGATCGATCTGCGCGATGAAGTCGTCGATCACGCGGAAGTTCGCCGCGGACTTGCTCAGCACCACCAGCCGCGACGATTCCGGGATCGCCTCAAAGGAGAACTGCCCGTACATTCGCCCGACGCCTGACTGAGTCGCCGCCGACCCCGCCCCCGGCTGGCCGAACAGTTCCCGCGCCGCATCGCGAACCTTGATCGGGTCCGAGTTGACAAGCGTGTAGATCCGCGGCGTGAGCGTGTCGATGTCGACCTGCCGATCCCACGAATCGTTGATCTGCGTGCGGATCTGCTCGAGCACCTGCTTCTCGGCCAGCACAGTGACCGAGTTCTGCTGGGTGTTGGCGGTTACGCGGAGGTTGGCGCTGGTCGCGGCCGAATCCTGCTGCTGCCCGCCGCGGCCCTGCTGCTGCTGTTGGCCGCCGCGGCCCGGTTGCTGCTGTTGCCCGCCGCGCTGCCCGCCCTGGAAGAACTGCTGGAAGGGGTTCTGCTGCTGTCCGCCCTGGCCGGTTCGGGCGGTCTGCGAGAACAGGTCTCGGATGTTCGTCGCGACCTGCTCGGCATCGGCGTAGCGCAGGTGGAAGGTCTCGGTCACGAGGCTCGCGGCCGAGGGTTGGTCGAGATACTCGACCTTGCGCTCGATCTGCTGCAACAGGCCGATGTTGGCCATGACCGCGATCTGGTTCGACAGCGGGTCGATGGTCAGTTTGGCGAAACTCGGCAGGTTGGATTTGATGACTTCGCCGATGGTGTCGGCCGCGGAATACTCCAGCCGGAAGACCTTGTCCACGACTGTGCCATAGTCGGTGCGGCCTTCGAGTCGGACATCGGGTCCGAGCACGGGCACGTCCTGCCGATCCAGTTCGCCCAGGTCGCGGAGAATGATGAGGTCCTTGGTTTCGACGACGGCCACGCCGTTCTGCTGAAGCGCGAAGATGACCAGATCGAGGGCGAGTTCGCGAGAGATCGGCCGGTCGTTGACGACGGTGATGGGGCGGTTCAACACGTCCGGCTGCGGCAGCACGACCTTGCCGGTGGTCTCAACGAGGAACGGCAGGATGCGCTCGACGCGCTCGCTGCGGAAGCCGAGCGTGGTCGGCTCGCCGTAGACAACGCGCCGGCCGCGCAGATCGAACTGGTCGGCCGCGGGTTCTTCAGCCCGCGGCGCGCTCTGCGCGTGCGAAAGACCAATGACCGACCCGACGCACACGAGCGCGGCGGCAACGGGCGACAGGTGGGCGAAGAGTGTGGTGCGGGTGCGAATCATGACGCCTCCGGTTCGGGGGCTGGGGGTGCTGCGGGATCGTTGTGCGGCTCGTCCGAAGGGTCGTCCGGCTCGGGGTCCGGGTCGGGGTCGTGTGCGGGATCGTCCGGTGGTGCGCCGGGATCGGCCGCGGGCGAGGCGGGGCCGCTCGGGGAGGCGGCGGGGGATGGCTGGGCCGGCGGCTCGCTCGAAGGAGGCTGCGCGGGCGATGAGGCCGGCGCGGCGTCCTGCGGGGCGAGCAGCGTCGAGCCCTGGCCGAGCACGGGGCGCGTCACAACGCTGTCGCGCTGGAACAGGTCCACATCGAACTCGACGCCCTGCCACTCGATCCGTGCCGACCACGGAGCGTTCATCGACACGATCTTCACGCCGCGGCCGGATTCGCCCAGGCGCACGCGCTGCCCATCGTTGAACCACACCTGGTTGTTCACCATGGCGGTGATGGCGGGCCCGCCGTAGCGCGTGGGCTTGGGCGGTTCGCGCGGGGTGGTGTCGACGACGACATCCTGTCGCGGCGGGCGCGGCCGCGGCGGAACAAAGAACAGCGATCGGCCGTTGACCTGCGAGCCGTGTGCCGCGAGGGCCTCGGCGAAGCGCTGCAGGCGCGCCGCATCGTCGACCTGCTCGCGCTCGGTCGGCGCGGGAAGCACCGCGGCGCGAAGGAGGGGCGCGGCCTGCGCGCCCAGCCAGCCGAGCGTCAGCAGCACCACGACCAGAACCAGTGCGCCGAGCCAGCGCGGCCCGCCGCCCCGAGACCGAAGACCCAGCAGGAGCGATGTCATGCGGCTCATGGGCGCACCCCCGCGCTGCCTGCGAGCGATGCGCCGGCCGAGTCCGGCGCGGCGATCCACGTTTCGACGGCGATCGAAGCGCGCACATCTCGCCCCGTACCGGTCTGGCCTGTTCGCGAGCGGCCCGCGCCGCTCTTGTCGATCCGCACGCGCGAGACCGCAGTCACGTCGCGCGCGTTCTCAAGGTCCGACAGAATCGCCACCACCACCGCCGGCTCCGCGTCGAAGGAGACATCGAGCACGTACCGGTCCAGTCGATTGCCGAGCCCGACGACGCCCGCGGCCTCGTCGGACCGGATCGCCGCGGAGCGCTCGCTGTACGTCGCGTTCGTCACGCCGTGCCGGATGAGCACGGCGTTGACAGTGCGCTGCAGCACCTCGGGCCGGGCGCCGGGCTCTGCCGGGTGACGCGGCAGGCCGAAGTTGTCCATGCCCAGTTCGAGCATCCGCCCTGTGTCGGACTCGGGTGCCAGCAGTCGCCGCTCGCGCTGCAGGGCCGATTCGAGGTTGTCGGCCCGCGTCCGTGCCGCGTTGGTCGCGTCCAGCACCGGTTCAACGACCAGCAGGTACGCGCCCACGAACAGCACGAACAGCACCAGCCATCGTCCCGCGCGCGGCATGCGGAGATATGCATCGAACAGCGCGTTCACGTGTCACCCCCCGGCGGAGCCTCGCCCGCTTCCTGCATCCGTGCGCGTGCCTTCTCGGCCTCGGCCGTGAGCCGCGCCTTGGTCTCGGCGTCGAGACCCGGCTGCGTCGAGGCACGCCGGCGCACGCCCCATTCGCGCATCGCCGTCACGCGGTCCATCTTCGCGATGTCTTCGTCGCTCAACGGCGGGGGGATGCTCGCGGGTGATGGCGCCGGCGCAGCGGCGCGGTCGTTGCCGCTGCGCGGCGGCGTCGAAGCGGTTGTCGGCGGGCGTGCCGGCTCGTCGCGCCGAGTGTCGCGCCCTGTCGCGCGGCGGTCGTTCGAGCGGGCGTCGCGGTCGTCGTCGCGGTCGAATCTCGCATCATTGCTCGCGCCCTCGCCGTACAAGCGCTGGGCGAGTGTCCTGGCCGCGAAATCGTCGAGCGGCTTGCTCGCCTGCAGCGCGAAGTTCTGCACGACCTTGGCCTGCAACTGGAAAGTCACGCCGTCGGCGGTCGTCTCGATCGTCGGCGTCGCGACGTTGTTGAACACGCGGGTGTCGGCGAGGTTCTTGCGGAAAGTCGAGACCAGTTCCGTCGACTCCGCCGTCGCGCGGATCGTCACCGTTTCGCCCTGCGGGAGTTCCACCGCGTCGATCGTCACGCCCACCGGCGCTGCGCCGGCGATCTGCCCGAGCAACTTGGTCATCGGCCACCGCTTGTCGCTCAGCAGTTTGTAGAACCCCACCCGCCGTTCGGCCTCCGCCAGGCGGCTGTCGAGCGAATCGGCCGAGCCGGCACGGCTCGTCAGCACCGCGTGCCGGGCCTTCGACGAAGCCATCGGCGCGAGCAGCGCCACAGCCAGGCACGCCGCGCCCACCATCGCCGCGTGACGCGGCAGCGAGAGCCAGTCGATCGTCCGCTGCGCCAGCGGCTGGCGGCTGCGCGGCTCGCGCTGCGCAAGCGCGACGAGCGCGCTGGTCGCGGCGTCCGCATCGGCGTACAACATCGCCGCGCCAAGCGCCAGGCCGAATCGGTTGATCCACTCGCGGTCGCGTGTCGCCCCGCCCAGACGCGCCCCGCCCTGCTGCACAAGCAACAGCCCCTGGGTTGCAGACATGGCTGTGCCTTCGGCTCCCGCCGCGATGGCGGTTTCCTCCCATGCCGTTCGCACCGCCGAGTCCCAGTTTCTGTCGCTTGCGAGCCGCAGAACCCGGGCGACGGCTTTCTTTCCGCCCGAGGCCAGCAGCGCGACCGATCCGGTGCGAGTATCCGCCAGACCGGCCATCGGGCCGCCGCCCATCGCCGCGGCCAGCGAAGCCAGAGCCGCGATCTCCGCGGTCCAAACTTCGGGAACCGGTGACAGTGTGGCGCCATCGGCAGAGGACTCCGGCCTCGTCCAGCCGGTGAGCATCGCGGCTTGTCCGCCGCCGACACGGACAACTCCCGCCGCGCGGCGGTACCACGGAAGCGAAGCGGGTAGTTCGGACTCCGCCATGAGCGACAACGCATCGGCCAGCGAAGTTCGGTCGGTCCCACCGCCCTCGGGCATCGGGACAAGTTTGCACACCGTTTCACTCGATGGGGCAAGCCGGATGACCAGTTCGACACGTTTGGCCTTGAAAATGTCCGCGACATCGCCGCGATCAGCGAGCACGGTTTCGACCACGGTGGCCGCTGACCCACCAGTTTCGGCGATCAAAATCGCCAAGTCTCCGCCGTGTCCCTCATGAACGGACGCAACTCGCCCTGTTCTGGCTACACGGCCATGTGATTGCTGAGGGTTTACCCGGTTCATCGTATCACAATTTCCCGAACAACGATCGGCAATGTGGATCGGTCGATGGTTGCCACAATCTCCACCTCGACACCCGTACCCTCGTCGCGGCCGCGGCTGGTCACCACGTAGACGTTGGAACGAACGTCGATGAGGTCATACAGGCTGGCGAGCACTTCGTTGGTAATTGCTGGAACGTTCAAGAGGTCGATCAGATTGCTGAATCCGCCTGCGCGGGCGTTGCGTTCCAGGATGAGCGCATCGGCCACTCCGGGCGATATCTCGGCCAGGTACTCGATCACCTCGTCGTCGCAGGTGTTGATGTTGAGTTTGCCGGATCGCGGCGGTATGGGGTCGCCGAGCGTCGTTTCGTCGAGCAGCAGCGCGAGTTGGTCATTGGTCAGGTTCTGAAGGGTGCTGGTCCGGCGTCCAGAGAGCAGCGTTGCGCCCTGCGGCACCAGGTCCCGAAGCGGCGTTCGGATGAAGTCCGCCATGCTCGTCACGGTCAGCGCGGCATCGGCAATCGCCTGGGCCTGCTGTGCATCGACCTGCAGACGCTTCTGGATCTCTTCAACTTCAGCCAGGGTGAGGTCCAGCCGAGCCAGGCCCGACGCCGCGAGGCCACCGTCTTCGCTCACGGCCGTCAGCAGACGCGACCACTCGCCGTCGAGTTTTCCATCCGGGTTGTCGGGCGGCCACGTGAGGTTGCCGTCGTCCTCGTTCGGATCGAGCAGGTTGTTCTGATTCCAGTCCTCGCCGCGGACGTACTCGGGCCGGACACCGAGCACCAGTTCGAGTTCCCCGAGCGATCTGAGCGGCGCGTTCCGCGGCATGTAGCCGTGCTTGAGCGAGAGATACTGTCCGAGTTCAGCGCCGAGGTCGTTGGGCTCGTCGTCGCCATCGATCCAGTCGAGGATCGAGTCGGCGATGGTCTCGTCCATGTAGGGCAGCAGCAGCATGCTGTCGCGCGAGAGGATGTTGATGTTGAGTTTGGCGTGGGCATCGGCCGCGCCCTCGACCCGACCGGTCCGGGTGTCGTGCGCGACGGTGAAAGTCGCGCCGCCGAGGCTGCCCGAAGCGGCGCGCGCCAGTTCATCGCGCACGGCGAATGCGGAGTTCGGATCGGGGTTGATCGTGCTGAACGTGAGCGCGGCGATCTGCGCCTCGACACCCGCGCGCGCCGCCCACTTGGCCCGCGAGCGTGCCACCGCTTCCCGTCCCGCGGCCGCGCCGCGCCAAGCCGCGCTCTGCAGCGCGGCGAGAATCACGGCCGAGACCGCGATGGTCCAAAGCACGATGAACGTCGTGACGGCGCGCCGGTGGGTGCTCATCGCGGGGCACCTCCTCCCCCGCCCCCGCCCCCGCCGCCGCGCCCGCCGGCCCCTCCTGTGCCGCCCGCGCCTCCAGTCCCGCCCGTGCCGCCGGTTGCGCCTGTACCGCCCGTGGTGCCGCCACCGCCGGTCGTCGGGTTGCCACCGGTTGCGTTGTCCTCGGCTTCTTCCTCCGGCGTGGGCGCGGGAGGCGGAACGCGGTCGATGGCGACAGTCCGCCGCGCCGCGGCCCTGTACCTGCCGGTGTTGTCCGCGGCCCACACGGTGATGCGCACGGCGTGCGGCAGGCCGTCGATGTCGGAATCCCACCGGTCGAACCACTGCTCCGAGTCGGTGGCGAGCACGGAGAGCGCGACGACACCGTCGACCAGCGGCGCGGCGATGCCGCCGCCGTCGGGCGTCTCATCGGGCACGGGGTCGATGCGCCGCCAGAGCGCGGTCGCCGGGGCATCCGGGGCGACAAGCCCCGAGGGCATGATGCGGTAGTGCGACTCGCGCTCGACGCCCTCGGGCGTGCCGCTCCACGGCCGAAGCGGGCGCGGGTGCGACGTGAACACAAGCAGTTCGTCGCGTGGTTCGGCCGTTGAGCCGCCGCGGGTCACCTGCACCTTGGCGAAGCGCAGGTCCGCATCCCGGAGTGCGGATTCAACGTCGCGGGCCATCAGTTCGGCGGCGAGCGCGGCTCGCGAGAACGCCTGCTGTCGCCCGGTTGCGCCATCGCGCCCGCGGATGACCTGAGAGAGCGCGGCATAGGTCGCGCCGATCACAAACGCGCCGATGATCGACGCGACCAGCAACTCGGCGAGCGTGAAGCCGCGCCGGCGATGCGGGGATGTTCGCGTGCGCGTCGTCACGGCAGCGCCCTCTGAACCGGCGCATCGGGCCGCCGGTCCGGGTCGGGGTCGGTGTCGCCCGTGCCCGTGCGCGAGGCGACGAGCGTGCGGATGGTCAGTTGCTGCGTGCCCCACGCGCGCGACCAGAGGATCGTCGCGGCGACAGTGTAAGGCTCCGCGCCGATGCCGCCGGAAAACTCCAGGCGATACCCGAAGCCCTCGAACGGCGCATCGCACGTTCCCTGCGTCTCGTACCGCTTGGCGTAGTCATCGGGGCCGCGCGCCAGCACGAGGTTCAACTGCTCATCGGCGAGCATCGCGGCCAGCGACAGGTCACGCCCCTTGCCTTGCGCCGTGACCGCCTGCCCGGCAAGGCCGACGATGACCGCCAGCGCAGCGCCGAGAATCACCGCGCCGACGATGACGTCCGCCAACGCAAAGCCGCGACGGTTTGTGCCGCATGCCCTTACCACGGCACGTCTCCCCGTCCCGTCGCATCAAGGTCCACGGCGCGGTCCGGAAGGGTCCACGCGCCGGTGGGCGCGGCGGCCTCGGCCGCGCTCAGCGCTCGCCGTGTCGCGGCCATCGCTTCGGGCTGCAACTCAACGTGGTAGCCGATGCGTCCGCGATCCTCTCGCGGCGCAAGAGAAAGTCCGATCGAAGGGCGTGCCTCGGCTCCGCCCATCGCGATCAACCATCGCGCCGGATCGAGCCGCCGGCCATCGGCCATCGCGTGGCGCAGTTCGAGCCGCTCCAGAACCACGGGGTCGGCCAGCGGATCCAGCCGCCACGCCGTGCCGTCTCGCTGGACCATGGCGATCGTGCCCGCGGTCTCGCCGCGGACGAACTGGATGCCGACGTTCCGACCGCCGGTCATGGCGGCACGCTCGGCCGCCGCGCTCAGGAGTCTCTGCACGGCGGTGGCTTCGTTCTCGGCGGCGCGCTCAACCTGTCCGGAGAGCCTCGGCGCGATGAGCGCGGCGAGCACCGCGAGGATGACGATGACGACGATCAGTTCGATGAGCGTGAACGCGCTGTGCAACGGCCGGCTGGCGCGATGCACGCCGGACCGGTGGATGAACGCGGGATGGAACGCGGGTCGGTTCATGTCGTTCAGGGCTTGACGATGTCGGCGTCGTCGCCGTCGCCGCCGGGCTTCTTGTCCGCGCCGTAGGAAACGATGTCGAAGTCGATGTTCTTGCGGCCGGGCACGACGAGGATGAACATCTCGCCCCACGGGTCCTTGAGTTGCTCGCGCGAGTCCACGTAGGGGCCCTTCCACTGGCCCTCCTCGAGTCCGCCGGGCTTCTCCCACAGCGCGAGGATGGTCGCGCCCTCGGGCATGCGCCCGCCGCAGTCGGCGAGCATCAGTCGGGTCGCGTTCGCGAGATTCGCGGCATTGCTCGTCGCGACCGCAGCCTTGGACTGCCCGATCCGGTTCAGCAGCCGCGGCGCGATGAGCGTCGCCAGCACGCCCAGGATCACGATCACCACGATGATCTCGACCAGCGTGAACGCACGCCGGGTTGCTCTGTTCTTGGTCTTCATCCGATCATCTCCTGCATCTGCACCAGCGGCAGCAGCACCGCGAGCACGACAAACGCCACAAGAACCGCCGCGACGATCACCATCACCAGCGGGAACAACTGCGTGAACACGCGGATGCTGGACTGCGTGCGGTCTTCGAACACGCCCGCGGCCTGCGACAGCATCTGCGGCAAACGCCCCGAGCGCTCGCCCACGCCCATGATCTGTGTAAGCAACGGGGGAAAGTAACCGCTGGCTTCCATCGGGTCGGCGATGGTCTTGCCCGAGGCGACCTGGTCGCACACATCGTCGATCGCCTGCTCCATCGCCTTGTTGCCCAATGCCCCGCGTGTGATCCGCAGGCTGGTGAGCGCGGGCAGCCCCGCGCCGACGAGGGTGGCCAGCACGCGCGTGAACCGAGCCACCGCCACATCGCGCAGCACCGCGCCCAGCGCCGGCACCCGCAGCAGCGCGCGGTCGATCTTCAGCCGGCCCGTCGGCTGGCGGTAGGTATTCACCACAAACAGCGTCAGCCCCGCCGCCGCGGCGAGCAGTAGCCACCACCATGTCGTGACAAAGTCGGTCGTCGACATCACCACCCGTGTCGGCAGGGGCAACTGCCCCGCGCGGATCTGGCCGGAGAACTGGCCGAGAATCCGCGGAACGATCACCGTCGAGATCACGCCGATGGCGCCGATGATCAGCAACGCGAGGAACGAGGGGTAGATCATGCCCTCCGCCAGCGTGCGCCTGAGTTTCAGTTCGCGCTCCAGAAGGTCGGCCGACTGCTCCAGCACTTCGCCCAGCCGGCCGGAGAGTTCACCCGCGCGGATCAGGCTGACGACCATCTCGCCGAACGGCCTGCCCCAACTCGCCGCGGCCTCCGCCAACGA
This sequence comes from Phycisphaeraceae bacterium, assembly GCA_019636495.1. Classification (GTDB taxonomy): domain Bacteria; phylum Planctomycetota; class Phycisphaerae; order Phycisphaerales; family UBA1924; genus JAHBXL01. The sequence goes on from JAHBXL010000010.1 coordinate 127,047, forward strand.
GCGGCCGTGCTCGACTTCGTGGATCAGATGCGCCAGCATCGCGGAGCGCCGGGCGTTGCGGCCCTGCCGCGCGATGGTCTTGAGCGCCAGCACCAGCGGCAGCCCGGCCTGGATGGCCGTCGCCAGTTCCCGGACAAACGCCGCCATCTCCGCCGCGGAAATCGACCCGCCGCTCCGGGCCGGCGCAATGGCCGGAGCATCGACCGCATCGGCGGCGGGCGAGGTCTCGGGCCCGGGCGAAGCGCCCACGGCGTCGATGCGCACCGGCGTGATGCCGCGCTGCCGCAGTGTGCGCACCGCCGCGGCGCGGTCCGGCGCATCGATCACCGCGCTGCCGCCGCCGCCGAGAGGTTGATAGGAGAATGTGGGCACTGTGGTGAGGTTCGCAGGGGCCAGTGGTTCAAGACTCGAGGCACGCGAGCGAGGAAGCGTTTCGTCATGCCGATCAGGCCGCCGGCGCGGGGTCGTCGGCGTCCTGCGTCGCGCGGAGGACCTCGTCCATGGTCGTTTCGCCCGCCGCGGCCTTGATGACGCCGTCCATCCGCATCGAGACGTGATCGGCCTCGGCGACGGCGAGCAGTTCGTGCCGGCTTGTTCGGCCCTCGGTGATGGCCGCGCGCAGGGGCGCGGCGACATTCAGCACTTCGTAGAAGCCGATTCGTCCACGGTGGCCCGTGTTCTCGCAGCGGTCGCAACCCGCGCCGCGCCAGCCCTGTCCGTTGCTGAACATCGCCGCCTCCCGCGGCGTCAGGCGGTGCCGGACGGCCTCGGTGAGCGCGACACGCTCGCGACAGGCCGAACACAGCCGACGCCCGAGACGCTGGGCGACGATTCCCTCAAGCACACTCGCCACGAGGAACGGTTCAACATCCATGTCGAGCAGGCGGCCGACGGCGCTGACGGCGTCGTTGGTGTGCAGTGTCGAAAACACCAGGTGGCCGGTGAGCGCAGCGCGCACGGCGATGTCCGCCGTCGCGTTGTCGCGGATCTCGCCGACCATGATGACGTCCGGGTCCTGTCGGAGAATCGAGCGCAAGCCGGTGACGAACGTCAGACCGCGTTCCGGGTTCACGGGAATCTGGTTCACACCCGCCAGTTCATACTCGACCGGGTCCTCGATGGTGATGATCTTCAGCGAGGGGTCGTACAACTTCGTAAGCGCGGCATAGAGCGTCGTGGTCTTGCCCGAGCCGGTGGGGCCGGTGACCAGGATCATGCCGTGCGGCAGGTCGAGCCAGCGGTCAAGCGTTGCGCGGTCGTGCTCGCGCATGCCCAGCGTGTTCAGGTCGAGCGTGATGGCTTCCTTGTCGAGGATGCGCATCACCACGCTCTCGCCATAGATCGTCGGCACGGTCGACACACGGATGTCGACCTTGCGGCCCTCGAATCGCAGCGTGATGTGCCCGTCCTGCGGCACGTAGCGCTCGGCGATGTTCATGCCCGCCATGATCTTCACGCGGCTGGTGATCGCAGGCTGCAGGTGCTTGGGCGGAGAGTTCTGCGTCCGCAGCATGCCGTCGATGCGGTACTTCACGACCAGCGACTTCTCGAACGGCTCGATGTGGATGTCGCTCGCCCGCTCGCGGATCGCCTCGAGGATGATCAGGTTGACGAGGTTGATCAGCGTCGGCTGCTGGGCCATCCGCTGCACGTCGTCGGCATCGACCGCCTGGAGATTGGCGGAGAGGTCATCGGCCTCGCCCGCCGCGCCGCCGCCGAGTCGCTGGGCCATCTGGGCGGCGGTCGCACCGAATGCTTCGCGGAGCAGGTCGTCGTACAGGGCGGGTTCAATCGGCACGCGACGCACGGGCGCGCCCGCCAGGATCGACACCTGGTCGGCCGACTCGAAATCCGTCGGGTCCGGCATGGCCACGAGCAACGCATCGCCCTCGAATGCATAGGGCACGGCGCGCAACCGCACGGCCTGCTCAGCGCTCAGGCGCGAGGCGGCGCGGTGATCGACCTGCGGCATCTGCGAGAGGGCCGCGCTGCGCGTTGCGCCGTTCTCGATGGCCGGCGCAATGTGGGGCGTGGTCGGGGCGGTGGTCATCCGTGCTCCGTGCCGGCGGGCGGTCGGGCCGCGCCGGTCAACCTCCTATCGGCCGGGCGGTCATCCGCCCATGCGGAACATCATGCCCGGGCCATCATCCTCGCGCTCGGGCAGTCGTTCCTTCTGTTCCTCGCTCAGCAGGGCGAGCAACTTGTCGCGTGTCGTGCGGTCCAGGTCGCGCTTGGCCTTTCGGGCGTCGGCCACCGGTCCGTCCTCGCCGCCGCCCATGAACATCGCGAATGGGTCCCCGCCGCCGTCGGCTTCCGTGGCCTCCTGCGCATGGGCCCAGCGGTCGTTGATCGATGCGGCCTCGCGCTGGTACCGCTCGCGGAGTTCGGCGATCGCCGATGCCTGCTCCGCGGAAAGGTCCTTGTACGCCGCCGCGGCGGCAAGGCACTTGGCCGTGTGCGTGTCGCGGTAGATGCGCGGGAAACTGTCTTTCTTCACGCGGTCGGCGAAAGCACGCTGCTTGTCCGATGGGAGCGTGCCTTCGATCAGCCGCGCATAGCGCTTGTTGACCTCGCAAACCTTCAGCCCGGCCTTGCGCATCTCGGCAAGGTCGGTTCGCACTCTCTCAAGGTCGAAGTTCATCCGGCCGCCGCGCATCCCCTGCATGCCCTGCATGCGCTCGGTTCGGACGCGATCGCGCTCGACCAGTTCGCGGTCCAGTTCCGCTTCGTAGCGGTCCAGCACGGCGGCCAGATCGTCAGGGGCTGTGCCGATCTCGAGTTCGCTCACGATGGAAACCAGGTCGACCGACTCGCCGCTGAGCATGCCGGCCGGCAAACTGCGCGTCCGCCGGTGCATGCGCTCGACCTTGGGCCACCTTTCGGTCTGTTGCGGAGTAAGAAGCGCCTTGAGGTCGTCAAAGTAGCGTGCCTGCAGCGCGGCCGAGCCCGCCTGATACGTCTCCATGACTTTGGGCATCTCCTCGCCGAAGACGCTGGGGTCCTGCGAGTCGCGGAACTCGTTGATGATCCGTTCGGAGTCCTTGCGGGCCTGCTTGGCGAGCACGTCGTGCTCGGTCTGCATCGCCGCGAGAAGTTCCTCGGCGACCATGGTCTGGTCCTCGTCGAGCGCGAGGAGCGCGACATACCGCTTGAGGTCGGCCTTATTGACCGGCGCGGCGAAATCCATGCCGCCCGGCCCCATGCGTGTGCCCACCGTGACGCCGCGCTGAGCAAGAGCCGGCGACGCGGCAAATGCACACGCTCCGATCGAAGCGACCAGAACCAGAGTGCTTGTCAACTTCCGCCCGATCATGCCGTGCTCCTTCTGAAGACAAAGGGCCGAGGAGTCCGGCCCTTTCCTCAACCCCAAGACGCCTGCCGCGGACGCATCCGTCGCGCAGCGGTCCCTTGTACCGACATCCCCGGCGATCGGTTACGGCCCGGCGCAGGCCACCATTGGCCGCCTGTCTTTCCTCGCCGACTTACGTGCGGCTGTCAGGCCGGCGTGGCGGCGTGGCCTCGCCATCACCTTCGCCGCGTCCACGACGCTGTTGCTGCGGCTGGCCGCGGCGTTGCTCGCCGCCCCCCCGGTCGTTTCCGCCGGCGCCGCCCTGCCGCTCGTCCCGGCGCGGGAGACGCTCGATCTGCTCGGGGCTGAGAATGGCACGGATCTTGTCGAGCGTGGACGACTCAAGGTCGCGGCGCTTGTCGCGGAGCGACTCCATCTCGTCGTTGCCGCCCGCGCCGCGGAACCCGCGCGACATCATGTCCTGCACGGTCAGGGTCTCTTCGTTTTTGACCGTCGCCTGCTCGAGTTGGCGATTGAGCGAGGCCGACTCCCGCGTGAACGAGTCGCGGATGCTCGAAATCGCCGCACGCTGGTTGTCGTCGAGGTCGTCAAACGCCGCCGCGGCCTCGACCACGCGCGAGGCCATCGACGGGCGGTAGATCATGGGGAAACTCTCGCGCCGGACCTGCTCGGCGAAGCGATCTCGGACATCGTCGGGCAGGACGTTCTCGATCTGCCGGGCGTAGCGGCGGTTCACATCGCGCACGCGCATCGAGGCTTCGCGACCGCGCTCGAGGGCCCGCTGCATGTCGTCGGTTCCGCCGCGCTCGAACATGTCGCGGATCCGCGTCTGGCTCTCTTCGTAGACGGCATTGCGGTTCTGCAGTTCGCGGTCGAGGTCCGTCTCGTACTGGTCGAGAATCGGATCGACCTGCGCCCGCTGTTCAGCGGCCAGTTGCAAGTCGGCGGTGATGCGCACGAGGTCGGTCCGCTCGCCGCTCATCAGGCCCATGCCGATGGTCTGCTCGCGCCGGCGCTGCCGCTCGATCCTGGGGAACTTCTCGGTTTGCGCCGGAGTGAGCAGCGCTTTCATGTCGTTGAAGAACCCGGCCTCCATTGCCGCGCGGGCCTTGCGGAAGGCATCCATCTGCGTGCCCATGTCGCGCCAGACGGCGGGATCACGCGCTTCGCGGGCTTCCTCGCGGAGCGATTCGAGTTTCCGGCGCGCCTCGCCGGCTTTCTCGTTGAACTCCTGCTGGTTGGCCTCGAGCAGGATCTCGAGCGTCTCGCGCTGCTCGGGTGTCAGCGACAGCATCTCGGAATACTTCTGGAGGTCGCGCGTCGAGATGGGCGCCTCGAACATCTGCCCCATGCCCCCGCCCATCCCCATGCCGCCCATCGGGCCCATGCCCCGCATCATTCCGGGGCCGCCACCCTGGCCACCTTGTCCGCCGGGGCCGCCCGGCTGGCGTGCCCCCTGACGATCCCCGCCTCGCCCCGGTTGCCCCTGTGCCAAGACCGGCGAAGCCAAAAAGGCCGAAGTGGCCAAGATCATCGCGCTCGCGCGAACGGCGTTTGAGAATCGAGCCATCGTCAATGCCCTCCTGTAAGGCGACGTCACCCGCCGCATCGGCAAAACGATCCCAATCAGTGTTTATTGCCCGGGTGTCCCTGTGGCTGCGGCCGGCAAACCGGACATGCGAATCGCTTTCAGGTCTTGCCGGGTCAGCGGAGCCTTGCTCGCCATCATGGCCACAAAGGCATCGAACAGGTACGAAGAATCATGGGGTCCGGGAGAGGCCTCCGGGTGGTGCTGAACCGCGAAAACCGGGCGGTCCGTCATGCAGAAGCCGGCCAGCGTCCCATCGTTGAGGTTGATATGCGTCGGCTGCCCGCCGACGGCCTTGAGCGACTCGGGATCGACCGCGAATCCATGGTTCTGGCTCGTGATCTCAACACGCGCATCGAGCAGGTTGAGGACGGGCTGATTCAGGCCGCGGTGGCCGAACTTGAGTTTGAAGGTCTTGGCACCGACAGCAAGCGAAAGCAACTGGTGTCCCAGGCAAATTCCAAACGTCGGAACGCAAGTGCTTGATTTTCCAACCACTTCCCGTAGTGTGGCAATGGTCCTTTCGACGGCGGCGGGGTCGCCCGGTCCATTCGAGACGAAAAGGCCATCCGCCTCGCGGCGGTCAAACTTCTGGCGCAGGTCCGCCGCCGAGACATCGTGCGGTACGACGGTGACATCGCACCCGCGGTCGGCCAAGTTCCGCAGGATGTTCCGCTTGGCACCACAGTCCAAAGCGACCACCCTGAATAGGTTGGCTCGTTCAGTTGTTCCGGGCGACCATGCCCCGAGAGTCTCGGTCCACGTACTCTTGCTCGAGCAGCCCACCAAGGGCACCAAGTTTTGCCCACTCATATCGGGGGCATTCTTCGCGGCGGTCACTAATGCGGCATCGGAGAGTTGCCCAACCGGCATGTCGGTGATGGCGGCGTTCATGACGCCGCGGACGCGGAGGCGGCGCGTCAGAGCGCGGGTGTCAACTCCGGTCACCCCGAGCACGCCCGCCGCGGCGAGATAGCCCGACAAGTCCATCTGGGCTCGGAAGTTGGAGTGGAGGCGGGCGAGTTCTCGCACCACGATGCCCGAGACCTGGACGCGGGCCGATTCCACATCCTCGTCATTGACGCCGGTGTTGCCGATGAGCGGCGCGGTGAAAACGAGGATCTGACCGGAGTACGAGGGATCGGTGATCGCCTCCTGATACCCGGTCATCGCGGTGTTGAAGACGATTTCGGCGGCTTGACAGATTCCGCGGCCGATGGCACCGAAGGCTTGACCGGCGAACACGGAACCGTCTTCGAGCGCGATGCGGCCGGTGGGCACGGGTGTCTTGGACATCGCCGGATTCTACGTGCGTCACGGCGGTGAGCGCGCGCGAATCAGGCGGGTCTGGCCTCGGCGTCGGGCTTACCGTTGCCGTACATGTCGGAGTTGTTCACAGGTCCGGACATTGATTCCGCGCTGAGCGACGGCGAGTGGCACTACCTCCGCGTGGCGGTCGAGCGCGGGATCGATCGTGGCGGGGGTGCCGGCGGGAGTGGGGGGGCGGCGTTCACGTACAGAAGCGCGACGCCGATCGAAGTCGGCAGGCGTGTGGAGGTGCCGCTGGGACGGGGCAACGTGCACGCCGCGGGAGTCGTCGTCGAGACGGGCGGGCCCGAACTCTGCGACGGGTTGGACCCCGTCAAGGTGAAGTCGATCGTTGGGGACGCGGGCGTGGGCCTGCCGGCGCGGCTGGTTGAACTGGCGCGGTGGATCTCGAACTACTACGTCTGCCCGCTGGGCATGTCGCTGGCGGCGATGATGCCCGCGGCGGTGAAGAAGCGCACCGGCGCGGTGCTGCGCGAGTGGATCGAGCGCATCGAGCCCGCATCGGAGGCCGCGCTCGTCGAGATCAAACTGCCGAAGGCGACCCGCGCGGCGTGGGACGCCGTCGTCGCGCTCGGGCGCGATGCGATGCCGCTCTCGCCCGAAGATCTTGTGGTGCGCATCGGCGCGGCGAGCATCGCGCCGATCAACCGGTTGGTCGCGGCGGGCCTGCTGCGCCGCACCGAGCGCGAGGACGTGCGCAGCATCGGCGGCGCGCCGGCGCCCACGCTCATCGAGCAGCGCGGACCGGGCACGCAAGCGATCGGCGCGCTGCGGCTGTCGTCCGAACAGCAGGCGGCGGTCGAGGGCATCGCCCGCTCGCTCGGCGCGTTCGGCGTGCACCTGCTCTACGGCGTGACCGGTTCGGGCAAGACCGAGGTCTATCTGCGCGTTCTGCAGCGTGCGCTCGAGCAGGGCCGTACCGCGCTGGTGCTCGTGCCCGAGATCGCGCTGACGCCGCAAACGGCGGGACGGTTCGAGGAGCGATTCGGTTCGGCATCGGGCGGTCGCAATGGCGCGAGCGGCGTTGCGATCCTGCACTCGGGACTGAGCGCCTCGCAGCGGCACGCACAGTGGGCCGCCGCGGCGAGCGGGAAGGCCCGTGTCGTCGTCGGCGCGCGATCGGCGGTGTTCGCGCCGCTGGAGAACCTCGGCGTGATCATCGTCGACGAGGAGCACGCCGGCGACTACAAGCAGGACCAGTTGCCGCGCTATCACGGGCGCGATGTCGCAATCAAGCGCGCCCAACTCGAGGGCTGCCCGGTGGTGCTGGGAACGGCGACGCCGAGCCTGGAGTCGTGGGCCAATGCGACGGGCTCACACGGTACGAAGTACTCGCTGTGGCGGCTGCGCGAGCGCGTCGGCCGGGGCGCGATGCCGCGCGTCGAAGTGGTGGACATGCGGCAGGAGTGGAAGATCCGTTCCGCCGCGGCGGCGCACACCGGCATTCCCACCGCACCAGCGCGCGAGCACCTGCTGGGTCCGACGCTGGAGCGTGCGCTGGCGCGCACGCTGCGCGATGACGGGCAGGCGATCCTGCTGCTGAACCGGCGCGGCTACTCGTGCTATGTCGCGTGCGCCGAGCCGCGCTGTGGGTTCGTGCTCTCGTGCGACGAATGCGATGCGAGGCTGGTGGAGCATCGCGCGCCGCGCGACCGCGATGGGGCCGCGCCGCCGCACCGGTTTCTCCGGTGCCACCACTGCCTGGCGCAGCAGACCGTGCCGGCGCGATGCCCGGTGTGCCAGGGCCGCATGCAACTGCTGGGCATGGGCACGCAGCGCGTGGAGGACGAGATCCGCGCCAAGTTCGCGCGGCTGATCGAGCCGCCGGGAAGGGCTGACGACGGCGTGCAGCACGAGCCCGCGCCGCGATGGTTGGCGCGCGTCGATGGAGACACCATGCGCACCGGGCGCGAGTTCCACGAACTGCTGGAACGCTTCGCGCGCGGCGAGGTGCGAGTGCTTGTCGGCACGCAGATGCTCGCCAAGGGGCACGACTTTCCCAATGTCCGCCTCGTCGGTGTCATCAATGCGGACACCGCGCTCTCGCTGCCCGATTTCCGCGCTGCCGAGCGCACCTTTCAACTCGTCTCACAGGTCGCCGGGCGGGCCGGACGCGGGGAGCACGCCGGCCTGGTGATCGTGCAGACGCTCGAGCCCGATGCGCCCGCGATCGTGCACGCCGCGAATCACGACTTCGAGTCGTTCGCGAGCGAAGAACTGGCGTGCCGCGCTGCGGCGGGTCTGCCGCCGGCGACAAGGATGGCGCGTGTCGTCTGCCGCGACACCGACGCCGCCAAGGCGCAGGACGCCGCGGCGTTGATCGCCGAGGCGCTGCGCGAGAGTGCGGCGAGCATTCCGGGCGTGCGCATCGACGGGCCGATGCCGTGTCCGATCGCGCGCATCGCGCGTCAGCACCGCGTGGCGGTGGAGGTCGTCGCGCCGCAACGCGGGATGGTGCAGGACCTGCTCGGACGCGCACGGGCCCGCGGGCTGCTCAAGAGCGATGCGCACACCGCGGTGGATGTGGACCCGATCGCCCTGCTGTAGACTGCGTGCGGTTTGAACCGACGGATGTGCATCGAGCGCAGCGCGGGTCCGAGGAAGAGGCAGCCACCGTGATCGTCTATCTAAATGGAGACCTGCTGCCGAGGGACCGGGCGCGCGTAAGCGTGTTCGACCGAGGTTTCGTGTTCGGCGACGGCGTGTACGAGGGCCTGCGTGCCGTGCCGCGGAGAGGAGGGGGTGGGAACACGCGGATCGTCGGCCTCCGCGGGCACGAGGAGCGCATGGCCGAGGGCCTGCGCGAAGCGCGCATCGACTGGGACGTTCGGCGGCTTGGGCCCGAGTCGGAGCGGCTGCTCGCGGCGAACTCGATGCTGGATGCGTTTGTCTACTGGCAGGTCACTCGCGGCACGCCCGGCGAGGGGGCGCCGGTGCGTCAGCGCGTCCCCGGCACGGCCATGACGCCGACGGTGTTTGCCTACTGCTCGCCGCAGCCGCCGCTGGATTCGTTTGCCGCGCCGGCGTGCAAGTCCGCCGTGGCGATCCGCGACATCCGATGGGAGATGGGCCGGCTCAAGTCGATCTCGCTGATGGGCAATGTGTGGTGCGCGATGCACGCCGATGCGGCGGGCGCGGATGACGCGATCCTGATCAGAAAGAGGCGCGGTGAGGGCGACGGTCTGGTCGGCGAGGGACTGGCGACCAACGTGGTGGTCGTGACGCGAGAGGGCGAGGTGTGCACACCGTCTCTCGACAGCGTGCCGATCCTCGCGGGCGTGACCCGCGCGATCCTGCTGCGCGAACGGCCTGAGATCCGCGAGCGCGCGGTGCGGGCCAGCGAACTGCGCGATGCGCGCGAGATCATGCTCATCGGCACCACGACCATGGTCGCGAGCGTGACACGGCTCGATGGAGCACAGGTTGGGGACGGCACGCCGGGGCCGGTCGCGCATTCGCTGCTGCGCACACTCGTTGATGCGATTCGCTCCCGGCGAGACGTGTGAGTCGGTCCAATCAGAGGCCCGAGCGCAAGCGAGGGAGCGCAGGGAGATTCATGATTCCCATGGCGCTTTCCGGTATCGGGCCGCTTCATCCGGCATTTCGAGCACGTACCGAACCGCCGCGGGCACATCTGACTCTTGCCAGAGGTATCGTGTACTTCCGTGTTTAGTCCAGAGCACGGGCTGTGCGAGGAACAGGCCCGACTCCCGCAATCGTCTCGTCGACCAGGACTTGAACTGCCCCATTATGAGCTCGGGCTTTCCTCGCGGCGCGCGTACAACCACGTGGACATGTGTGGGGCGCACGTTCACCGCCTCCAGACGCCACTTTCGGTGCTCGCAGTGTTGTCGGATCGTCTCATCGACGACCGACCGGGCGACTGCTGAAAGCACGACCGGCTCGGTCTTGAGCATGGCCCTTGCATACTCCTCCATCCGCGACGAGGGATCGAGCGGGGCCTGCCCAAATGTCGAGTGCGCCGGATTGACAGAGCCTCTTCGATCGCCGTGAAGGCGTTGCCCGTAGCAACTCCATGTGATGAAGTACGCGGCCGGTTCGGACATGACGGGATGGTAGCGATCGACGCAATCGGCGCTCCCTCGCTTGCGCTCGGGCCTCGGATTCCGCCGGATCGGGAAGATCATACCCTTGTGCATGCTCGACATCGCCGGCAAGCGCGTCACGGTCATGGGTCTGGGCCGATTCGGCGGCGGTGTGGGCGTCACGCGGTGGCTCGCTGAGCAGGGGGCGGAGGTGCTGGTCACCGACCTTGACCCCGCGGAGAAGTTGACCGATTCGATCGCGCAAGTGCAGGACCTGGTCGATCGCGGCGCGGTGCGGCTCCGCCTCGGCGGGCACAACGTCTCGGACTTCACCACCTGCGATGTGGTGGTCGCCAACCCCGCGGTGGCCCGGCCGTGGGAGAACCGCTTTCTCCGTGCCTCGCACGCGGCGAGGATTCCTGTGACAACTGAGATCCGGCTGCTCGTCGAGCGTCTGCCCACGCGCCGCCACACGATCGGCGTGACGGGCTCGGCCGGCAAGAGCACCACGACCGCGATGATCGCGCACATCCTCCGGCGCACGGCGGGCGCGGGACGGGTCCACATGGGCGGAAACATCGGCGGTTCGCTGCTGGGCGAACTGGACCGCATCCGCGATGGCGACTGGGTCGTGCTCGAACTCTCCAGCGCGATGCTGTACTGGCTTGGGCGCGGCGTGGGCTACGACGGCGCGCGCGGATGGTCCCCATCGGTCGCGGTCATCACCAACATCGCGCCCAACCACATCGACTGGCACGGAACGTTCGAGCACTACACGCACAGCAAGCAGGAGATCTTCCGCTACCAGGATGCGGGGGACGCGGTCATCGAGGCGGTTGGCCCATCGGCCGGCAGCGCGCACCCGCACGCGTGGAGCGCGGGAGCGCCGTCGGTCGCCGTGCACGCACGTCTCGGCGAACTCCTTCCGCGGGTCTTCCCATCCGCACTCCGCCTGCGCGTGCCGGGCGAACACAACCGGCGCAACGCCGTGCTCGCCGCGGTGGTTGCCGCGTGCCAGCGCGCCGAGCGACTGCCCGGCGAGTTGCCCGAGGATGCGGTGCGCGCCGTGTTGCCGCTGCTGGAGGACTTTGCAGGTCTGCCGCACCGTTTGCAGTTCGTCGGCGATCGCATGGGCGTGCGATGCTACAACGACTCGAAGTGCACGACGCCCGAGGCCGCGCTGCTCGCGGTCGCGGCGTTCGCCGATGAGCCCGGCGCGGCCCGAGTGCATCTGATCGTCGGCGGATACGACAAGGGCAGCGACCTGTCGGGGGTGGCGCGACTCGCCGCGGGAGAGCACGCGATTGGGGGGCTGTACACCATCGGCAAGACCGGCCCGACGATCGCCGCGGCGGCGCGGGACGCGGCGGGGGCGGGCAGCAGGGGCAGCGCGAGAGTGTTCGAGTGCGAGACGTTGGACCGCGCCGTGCAGGAGGCCCTTGCCCGCGCCAAGGCCGGCGACGTGCTGCTGCTCAGCCCCGCCTGCGCTTCGTGGGACCAGTTCACCAACTTCGAGGAACGCGGCGAGCGATTCGCACAGGTTGTGCGCGAGAGCGACAGGTCGGGAGTGCACGCATGAGGCGACCGAAGGGCAGTTGCTTGATGGTCGCCGCCGCGTTCCTGGCGATGCTCCCTTGGGGCTGCGCCCCATCGCGCGATGCCGTGCAGCCACCCCGCGCAGCATCGAGGCCGGCGGGCGAGGTTCCGCGTGAGAATGAGGCCGAGCCCGAGGCCCCGGCGCAGGTTCGAATCGCCTCCGATCAGCCCGGGCGCGAGGCGCCGGAACCGCCGCCGGAGTTGGAGTTCCACGAGATGTTCCCCGGCGTTCGCGCCGACATCGCGGCCAGGGTTATCGAGTTCGATGCGCGGACCTCGCCGCTTCTGGTCGCCGACCCGCAGGCGCCCAACTTCTATATCGAAACCATCGTCTGTCTGCCCGACACGCGCGAGCACGAGTCGCTGTTGGTGTCGGAGATCAGACCCTCGCATCTTCACGCCGCGCTGCTCGCGGCGGGCTTCGTGCCCGGTGCGCCCGGCTTGTTCAAGTTCGAGAACAACCGCTTTGTGCCGGTTGATCCAACCGGCGATCGGCTCTCGGTTGAGTTTGTGTTCAAGGGTCCAGATGGCGCCGAGCGCGCCATCGACCCTCGCGAGTGGATTGCGCATCACACCACCGGCGCGCTGTTCGGCTTCGATGGCCCCGATGACGGGCGCGGCTGGGTGTTCGCGGGGTCGATCATCCGCACCGGACCGACGCGCGCGGGCGTGTATGAGGCCGATGGGGTCGGTGTTGTGGTCGGCCTGTGCTGCTTCGGCAGCGAAGTGATCGCGTGGTCGCGTGCGTTCAGCCACGATGCATCGATCGATGAGCCGGAGTGGATCGCGCGGTTCGCCGACATGCCGGCGCCCGAGACGCCGGTGCGCGTGCGGTTGCGTCTGCTGTCGAAATGAACTGCACCGGCCCGCTCCAGAACCGCGGGCCCACGATCACCGCACCGCGCTGACACGCGCCTCGCGCTCTTCGCCATCGGTTCCGATGATGCGCACCACCACCGGTCGTCCCTGGCCCAGGCCCGCAGTCGCCAGCCCGGCGAGCAGATCGAACACGCCCTTCACCGGCTGGCCCTCGACCGACATGATTGTCTGCCCGCCGCGGAATCCCGCGCGGTCCGCGGCGGAGTTTCGCGGCACGGCGCGAACAACAACCGCATCATCGGCGACGACCAAATCGCCCAGCCCGAAGCGCTCCAGTTCGCGGAGCATCGTGCCGAGGTCGGCCTCGTTGGGCGGTCGCACGCCGAGGGTCACCGTTACGCGCCGGGTCTCGCCGGCGCGCCAGACCTCCAACGGCATCTGCTCGCCCGGCGCGGTGTTGGCGATCATCGCCCTGGCCGCGGCGATGTTCAGCACGCGCTGACCGGCGATCGAGGTGATGACGTCGTCAGGCTTGAGCCCGGCCTGGCCCGCCGGCCCGCGCGGCTCGACGCCGACAATCACCACGCCCTGCCCGCGATAGCCCAGTTGCTCCAGCAGGCGGCGGTTCAGCCGCTCGCTCGCCTCGGGGTCGTTGGGGCGCTCCTGGTCCAGTGGCAGGTTGATGCCCATGAAGCCCTTGGCCAGTGGTTGACCGGCGATCAGTTGTGCCGCGACGGCCTCGATCGTTGAAAGCGGGATGTGGAAGGAGATTCCGGCCGACTGCCCCTCGTTGGGGTTGCCGGCGCGGGCGCCGGTGGCGATGGCGACGTTCATGCCGATCACACGCCCCTGCGTGTCCACCAGCGGACCGCCGGAGTTGCCGGGGTTCACCGCCGCATCGGTCTGGATGAAGTTGGTGTAGCCGTTGTAGCCGATCACCGTGCGCGGGTCTCGCCCGAGGCCCGAGACGATGCCCTCGGACATCGAGAACTTGAAGCCGAATGGCGATCCGAAGGCAAAGACGCGGTCGCCCTGGTAGACACTGTCGCCCGTGGCGCGGCGGGCGGGATAGAGGCCCTCGCTGGTCTGGGCGCGGATCACCGCGACATCGGTCGACTGGTCAAAGCCCACGACCTGTGCATTCACGGTTCGTCCGTCCTGGAACTGCACGCTGATGCGGCTGGCCCCGCGGATCACGTGCGCGTTGGTCACGATGTGTCCTTGGTTGTCGTAGACCCAGCCCGAGCCCTGTGACTGCCGCACGAATCGGCCGCCGCCCACCGCCTGGTCGACGCCGATGTGCACCACCGACGGCTCGACGCTGTCGGCGATGGCCCGAACCGCACGGTCCATCCGCACGAGGATGTCGTCGGATTCGAGCGTCTGCTGGGCAAGGCGAATCTGTGCATCGGTCGCGGCGTATCCGACCATGCGCACCGCGGCCGGCGCGGCGACCAGGGTCACGAGCGTCGTGATCAGCACCACCAGCGCGGGTCCGAACGCAGTGAATCGTCTCATGGGTCCTCACCTGTCTGTGTCGGTCATCTGCCCCTGCCGCTTGCGCTTGTGCCCGGTCGATCCGAGCGGGTGGGCGCTGGGCGGCACGCCCACAATTCAACCGGTACATCTGCTCTGGGTTGTTCGGCGAAGGGCCAAGCGGGATTCACCCCGCTTGACGGCTTGCCGCGGCGGGTGCCGAGGGCGACAGATCCGCCCCTTGCGGCGGCTCCTCCGGCTTCTGCGGGCGTGCGACGCCCGGGAATCCTTCCGCGGCGAGTTTCTGAACTTCGCCTTGCTTCATCGAATACGCCTGCCCGCCGATCCGGCGCGCGGCCACCCGCTCGACCCAATCTCGGGACGCGCTCTCAAAACTACGGCCGAGGTTCGCGACCGGTTCGGCAAACCGCGGCGGGCGGTCGGTCATGCCCACCAGGTCCTGTAACACCAGCACCTGCCCATGACAGTCGGTCCCCGCGCCGATGCCAATCAGCGGCACGGTGGTGGCATCGAGGATGGCGCGGGTCACCTCCGGCGGCACCGCCTCCACCAGCAGCATCTTCGCGCCCGCGCGCTCCAGAGCGACGGCATCGTCAACGATCCGGCGAGCCTCGGCCGCGGTGCGCCCGGCGGAGGAATACCCGCCCGTGAGCGCGACATGCTGCGGCTTGCTGCCCACGTGCCCGCAGATGGGGATGCCCGCGCGGGTCAACTTCTCGACCAGCGGCGCAAAGGAGGCATCGGCCTCGATTTTCACGATGTCGGCGAGTCCCTCGGTCAGGAATCTCCCCGCGTTGCGGATCGCTTCCGCCTCGCCGGCGTGATAGGACATGAAGGGCATGTCGCCCATGACCACGACGTCCGGCGCGCCCCGCTTCACGCCAGCCGTGAGCGCGAGCAGGACATCCAGAGGCATGTCGATGGTTCGCGGCAGGCCGAGCACCATCTCCGCCGCAGTGTCGCCGACCAGCAGCACGTGCACCCCGCCGCGGGCCAGCCAGCGGGCGGTCGTGGCGTCGTAGCAGGTGAGGCAGGCAAAGGGGGTTCCCGCCGCGGCCATGCGGGCGAGGGAGTGGAGGGAAACGCGGGGAGGGGTGGTGGGGACGGAGCCCATGACAAGATCGTAGGGGCAGGGTCGGCGGGTTCGGCGAGAGAAGCCGACACCAGCGGCCGCGCCGCGGTACGCTGTTGGAATGCCTGATCCCGCCTCATCGGAAACACCCCGCACCCCCGCCGGCCCGGCCGGGGGCCCCACGCGTGACGCAGACTTTGAAGCACCGGCCATCAAGGCCCTGGGTGGCGGGCCGCTCGAGCCGGTCCGGCAGGGCCACCCCGGCGGGCTGTACCTGCTGTTCGTGACGGAGATGTGGGAACGGTTCTCGTTCTACGGCATGCGTGCTTTTCTGATGCTGTTCATGACTGCGGCGGTCGTCAATGGCGGGCTTGGGTGGGATGAACAGAAAGCCGCGAGCCTCTATGGGTGGTACACAGCGCTGGTGTATCTGACGCCGATCATCGGCGGCTACATGGCGGACAAGTTGTTGGGGACGCACTACTCGATGGTGCTGGGCGGGGCGATCATCGCGGCAGGGCATTTCACCCTGGCGCTTGAGACGATCCCCAGTTTCTACGTGGGGCTGCTGCTGATCGTGGTCGGCACGGGGTTCTTCAAGCCGTGCGTCTCGGTGATGGTCAGCCAGCTTTACCCAGCGAAGGACAAGCGCCGCGATGCGGCGTTCACCATCTTCTACATGGGGATCAACCTCGGGGCGTTTCTGGGGCCAATCGTGTGCGGCGGCCTGCGCATCGGGCGCAAACAGGGCGAGGTGTTCGGCTGGTCGTGGGCGTTCGCGGCGGCGGGCGTAGGGATGGTACTGGGGCTCTTGGCCTACATGATCGGCAGACCGTTCCTGCTCAACGGCATCGGCCTTCCGGAGCACAAGCGGGCCAAGGCGGCGGGCCAGCGGTTTGCTGAAGACATGGTGTGCGCCGCCTGCGGGCAGTCGTTGGCGGGCCGACCCGCGGGGTCCGAGTGTCCCAATTGCGGGACATCGACGGCGGCCGCGCCGCCGCGCCGGCGCCCGCTGAACCGCGAGGAGAAGCACGGGATCGCGGTGATCTTCATCATGGCGTTCTTCGTGGTCTTTTTCTGGACGGCCTTCGAGCAGGCGGGGTCCTCCATGAACCTGTTCGCCGAGAATCGGACCGATCGTTCGCTCTCGTCCGGCACGGCACAACTGCTCCACGATTGGGCGACACAGGACGGCGCGCCGGCGCCGACGTGGCTGATCGCGCTCGGCGGTATGGTGCTGTTGGGAGCGTGGATGTTCTGCGAAAGGTCTTGGCGGAGAGGGCACCGTGTTCCGCATCCGCTGCTGGCGGCTGTGCCGCGGATTGTTGGACTGGCCGGCGGCGGCACGCTGCTGACGCTGGCGATCCTCAAGGCGACGGGCTTTCTCAAAGAGGCCTTCATACCCGACAACTTCTTGCAGGAGGCGGAGTATCCGGCGGAGTGGTTCCAGTCCGTCAACCCGTTCTGCATCCTCGTCTTCGCCCCGATTTTCGCGGCGGCGTGGCTGCGGCTGGGTCGCGCTGGGCGCGAGCCCTCGACACCCGTGAAGTTCGCCCTCGGGCTGATACTGCTGGGGCTCGGGTTCTTGTTCATGGTGTTCGCCGGCAAAGCGTCGGATGCGGGGGCCTCGCCGGTGCTGGTCTCGGGATGGTACTTGACAGCAGCGTACAGCATTCACACACTGGGCGAACTGTGCCTCTCGCCGGTGGGGTTGTCGATGGTGAACAAACTCGCGCCCGTGCGGTTCGTCTCCCTGCTGATGGGCGTGTGGTTCCTTGCAAACTTCGCCGCGAACAAGATCGCTGGAACACTGGCGGGCTACAACGACGCCATCGCGGCCAAGCAACTCTCGCTCGGCGGGATCGATCTCACAGGGCAGTCGCTTTTCTACGCCTTGTTTACCGTAGTGCCGATCGTCGCGGGAATCGTGGTGCTCTTGCTGGCGCCAGCGCTTAGTCGCCTGATGCACGGTCGCGCGTGATGCGCCGGGCAACTCCGGAAGTTCGCACCCCGGCTTGGCCGCGGGCACACGTGTCGGCCCTGGTGGGCATCGCCACGTCAGTTCATCACCCCTCCCGCCCCAGTTCCCGAACCGCCTTTAGCACACGCTCGGCGTGGCCCGGCGTCTTCACGCGGTCCCACCGGCGCGCCACGCGGCCGCGCTCGTCTATCAGATACGTGGTCCGCAGCATCCCGATCATCGTCTTGCCGTACATGTTCTTCTCGCCCCACACGCCGTACTTCGCGCACACGCGCGGGGTGCCCTTGGCATCCGGCACATCCGCCAGCAGCGTGAAGGGCAAGGCATACTTCCCTGCGAACGCCGCGTGCGATTCGACCGTGTCGGGGCTGATGCCGATCACCCCTGCGCCGAGTTTCCGCATCTCCGCGTGCACATCGCTCAGCCCGCACGCTTGAGTCGTGCACAGCGGCGTGTCATCCTCGGGGTAGAAGTAGATCACCACCGGCCCGCCGCGGAACTCTGCAAGGGTGCGCTTCGCGCCGGATTGATCCCGCAGCGTGAACGCCGGCGCGCGGTCGCCAACTTCGACAACAGGCATGGGGCACCTCCGCGGCCAGCGTAGGGCCTCAGCCGGAGATCCAGCGTGCCAGCGCGAGGCCGATGGTGATCGCCATGCACGCGCTGGCCAGCAGCCACGCCGCGAACTCGCGCCCGCTCATGGGGGGGCCATCCTCGCGCCCGCGCACCAGCGTGAGCCGATCGCTGACCCGCGATGTCAGCGCGCCCTCGCCGCTGCGGCAGCCATCCTGCACGATCGCGATCACGAGGTTGGCATCAAACGCCCGCAGGCCGAGGCGCGTTGCCAGCCGCGAGAGGTTCTTCCGCCGCTCAGGCGCCAGCACGCCCGCCGCCGGCGCGCCCGAGAGTTCGATCTCCCGCGCGACGTTGACCGCGAATACCCAGCGTGCATCCAGCGGTGACAGGGCCGCCGCGGCAGTGTTCTCCGCCGCGACCGCGCGCCGGGACGGCGCGTGGGCCCGGGAGATGTTGCGGGAACTCAACACCTGTTCCGCCGCGGCAACATCGGTGTGCACGAGGCGCAACGCGGGTTGAGCAGATGCGGGGCGCACGGTCATGCACGGTAGCGGGGCAAGGCTGGTGCCACCAAGTACACCGGCCGCTGTGCGCGGGCCGATCTACCCAGTCGCCCTCCCCAACCGCACACAGGTGCGACGAAGCGCATGCAATCCAAACTTGAACCAAACAAAATGAGCGATCTTCCGACCGTCCTTCACTGCTCCATGGAGGCAGAGGCCATTGTGGCGCGGCTTGATGAGGCAGCCCGTCGCGGCAAACTGCCGGGCTTCTCGGCCGCGCGTTCAGGTCGCGGCGGCGGGGCGGGCGGAACGCTGTTCACCATCACCGACTTTGGTTCGCCGTTCGAATCGATAATGGTCGCGACGGTTGTGCGCGCCGACAGCGGCACGCACCTGTCGTTTGAAGTGCGCCTGAAGCCCTTGATGCCGGCGGTCTTCGCCGCGGTGCTGGTCGTGACGGTCTGGCCGGGTGTCTGGCTGACCGATTCGCTGTTGCGCACGTATTCGTCGTGGTACATGTCGCTGCCCGACTGGGCGACCTATGCGTGGTATCTTCCGCTGACGGTCCCCTTCTGCCCGCCGGCGTTCATGGCGGCGGTGCGCAAGTCGCGCGCTGCCGCGGCGGCGGAAGCGCGGGAGTTGATCGACAAGGTCGGCGCGCTGCTGCACGCGCGCACCGAGGGCGTGTAGGCTCGCATCGCGGTGCTGGGCCGGGCGGGCCCGGACGTGTCAGCGAACGTCCTTGCCTTCGACCACGTCGGTGATGGGCGGCGCGGCATGGGCCGCCCGGTCGAGTTCGCCGGACTTGAGTCGTCGCACATAATCGTGGTAGGCGCGCATGGCCTGAGCGCCGAAGATGAGCATGATGGGGATGTTGGCAAAGAGCATCACGCCCGTGCCCAGCGCGGTCCAGTCGTCGAGTTGCTTGTCGGTGGTGATGAACGGGAGCGTGGAGAGAATGATGAGCAGGCAGTAGACAAACTTGTAGGGCAGAACAAAGGCCCTGCCCAACAGGAACACCACGCCCTGCTCGCCGTAATAACTCCACGAGATCATGGTCGAGAGCGCGAAGAGCCAGCACGCCAGCGTCACAATGACCATGCCCATGCCCGGCGTCACTCGATCGAAGGCATAGCCCGTGAGCGATGCGCCCGGCAGGTTGAGGTGGATCTGCGGCCCGACGACGCGCGGCGCATCCGTGCCCGAGTACGACTGGGTCCACTCGATCGCCAGTTCTCCGGCCCGCGGCTCGACCACCTTGCCCACGACGCGGTGCAGGTCGCGCCCCGTGTTGGTGTCGTGCTGGCCGTGCACGATGATGAACAACTGGTCGTTGGGACGCCACGCCTTGCTGTTGCGCTCGGCCTCGGGGGTCTTGCGCGGGAGGACCGTGGTATCCGGGATCCAGCAGGGGCCGCCGCACGCCGGATGGGAATCGACGCGGACCATGTTCGGCGTGGTCTCGAACGACGCCGCGGCCTCGCGGTTCCACGCGCCGCTGGAGAGGATCACCAGCGCGGTCAGCGTGCACACCACGATCGTGTCGATGAACGGCTCCAGGCCGGAGACGATGCCCTCGCGGACTGGCTCGTTGGTCTTGGCCGCGGAGTGTGCGATCGGCGCGGAGCCCTGCCCGGCTTCGTTGGAGAACAGGGCCCGCTTCATTCCCCACAGGAACGCGTAGCCGAACGTGCCGCCAAGGAACGCCCCCTGCGCCTCGATGGGGTTGAACGCGCCCTTGACGATCATGCCCAGCATCGCGGGGACCTGGTCGATGTTCTTGAGGAGCACGAAGATCGCGGCGAGCAGGTAGAGGCCGCACATGAAGGGCACCAGTCGCCCCGCGACCGCGCCGATGCGCTTGATGCCGCCGATGATGACCATGCCCACCAGCAGCGCGAGCACGATGCCGACGGCCTCGCGCGGGATGGATGGGAAGTAGGTCGAGGTGATCTGCGCGACATTCCAGGACTGGAACATGTTCCCGCCGGTGATGGTGGAGATGATGAGCGTGACGCAGAAAATGCCGCCGACGATCGAGCCCAGCCAGCCCAGCCCCATCTTGGCAAAGCCGCGCTTCGCGACCCACATCGGCCCGCCCTGAGGGTTATCCGGGTCCGAGGTGTCGCGATAGAGCATGGACATCGTGACCTCGGTGGTCTTGAGCGCCATGCCCACCAGACCGACGACCCACATCCAGAACACCGCCCCCGGCCCGCCCAATGACACCGCCACCGCAACGCCGCCGATGTTCCCCAGGCCGACCGTCGCCGAGAGCGCGGTCGAAAGGGCCTGGAAATGGTTGATCGCGCCGGGGTGGGATTTGCTATCGTACTTGCCGCGGATCACGGCTGTGCCGTGCGTCAGCGCCCGGAACTGGGAGAAGCCGCTCCAGATGGTGAACATCACCCCGATGGCCAGCAGGACGAACAGGACGTTCTGGTGCCAGAGCACGCCGTTGATGGCGTCGAGGATCGCGGTCATCGTGTCCATGCGGTTCTCCGTGTCGTCGGGTCGGGCTCTTCGCGCGAGGCTGTTGGGACGCGGATCATGGCGGAAACTCCGCCAAATTGCAAAGGGCCCCGTTTCCGGGCCGGCCACGGGGCGGGTTTTCCACGAACGGACTTGGTCGGAGGCCGCCCTCTACAGTCCCCCGTGTACCTCCCAGACGACCTGCTCGACACCATCGCCGCCGGGCTCGAACGGTGCGAAGCCGACCTGCGCGCCGAACACGCCGTGCACGGGCTGGACGCCCTCCCGGAAGTGCGTTTTCACGCGCTGCTGGCCGATGCCCTCGGCTCGCTCCCGCTCGGGGTCCTGCGCGAGCAGCCTTACCCGCATGAGTGGAGCCGCAAGCGGCGCGGCGGGTCCAAGTCCGATCCATCGCACTCACCCGCGCTCGACATCGGGGCCGAACCCGACATGGTCCTTGCCGCGGCGGATCCGATCACGGGGGAACTGCCCGACCCGCGGGACCGCATGCGCTGCGACCTGGTGCTCACGCCGGCACCGGGCCTCAAACTCGGTGATCCGCTCGCGCTCGTCAAGACCACCCGAGCGAGGCAACAACAGGCCGCGGGCACGCTCTTTGCCGCCGTCGAGGCGGCCCAGAACCCGCCGGAGCATGCTCCCGATGCCTGCGCGCCCGAGGACGCCTGTTGGCTTGAGGTCAAACTCGTCGGCCAGTTCACCTACTCGGCCGGAGTGGCCGGGCCGAACTCGTCGTACGCGTCGGAACTGACGCGCGGGCCCGCGGCGGACATTCGCAAACTCTCGGCCGACGGGCGCATCCGCCATGCCGCGGCGATGGTCCTGCTCTTTACGAACGACCGCGCGACCGCCGAGCACGACCTGGCGCAGATGCTGCACCGATGCCTGGACCGCGGCCTGCCGATCGCCGCGCCGCTGCGGCGCGAGGTTCCCGTGACCGACCGAATCGGCAACAATCTGCTCACGATCTGCATGATCCCGGTCCGTACCGCGGTGTGAGCGGTCGTGTTACCGGTTTCATGTGCTTGGCCGGCCGCGTCTTTGCTACCCTGCTCGCCCTGTGGCTGACATCGAGACAATCCCGCCGGCCCGTGCCGTGCTTTTTACCGCCTTTGAGCCCAGCGGCGACGACCACGCCGCGGCGGTGATCGCCGAACTGCGCCGGCGCGAGTCGTCGCTGCCGATCTACGCGTGGGGGGGGCCGAAGATGGAGCGCGCGGGCGCCGCGCTGGTCGGGCGCACCGGCGGCAACGCGGTGATGGGTCTGCCGGGCCCGCGAAAGATCGCCGAGCACCTCGCCATCAAGCGCGACATCCGGCGGTGGCTGGATGAACGGTTGGCCGCCGTGCACGTTCCCGTCGATTCTCCCGCGGCGAACTTCCCCGTGTGCGCGCTGACGCGCCGTGCCGGCATGCGCATCATTCATCTCGTCGCGCCGCAGATGTGGGCGTGGGGCGAGTGGCGCACGCGGAAACTCCGCCGGCTGACGGACAAGGTGCTGTGCCTTCTGCCGTTTGAGGAAGACTGGTTCCAGCAACGCGGCATCGCGGCGAGGTTCATCGGCCATCCGTTGTTCGACGAGCCGCTCGACCTTGCCGATCTCGATCGTCGCGCTGCGCGCATCGACCAGGGCGGCGCGATCGGCGCCCCGCGAGTCGCGCTGATGCCCGGCTCCCGGCCCGGAGAGTTGCGTTCGTCCTGGCCGCGGCTGCTCGATGCCTTCAAGCGGCTGAGCCGCGATTTCCCTTCGGCGACGGGCGTGGTCGCGGCGACGACATCCGACGTCGCTGCGAGCCTGCGCGAGCGCGCCCGTTCGCTGGGCGACGGCGCATGGCCCGATCGGCTGTCGGTGGTCGCGGGGGATACCGATGCGGTCATCCGCTGGTGCGACTACGCGCTGGTCGTCAGCGGCACGGTCACGCTGCAGATCGCGCGTCAGCACAAGCCGATGGCGACGTTCTACTGCCCCAACCGCCTGATGTTCGAGACCCTCGGCCGGGCGCTCGTCTCCACGCGCTTCTACACGCTGCCGAATCTCATCGCCGAGCGAGCCGTCGTGCCCGAACTCATTCCCTACTACCGCGCCGACGGCGAGGACCTCGCACTCGAGGTCATCAAGTTCATGCGGCGCACCAACTACGCCGACGACCAGCGCCGCGAACTGGCGCAGATGTGCAAGCGATTCGAGGGCCGCAACGCCGCTGTCGCCGCGGCCGAAGAGGTTCTCGACGCACTCGGCGCCGCGCCGGTCTGAATGCAGTTCACATTCCCGCGGCGGCGAACCATGCCGAGGGCCGGTGGCCCAGCGCGTCGGACACCGCCATCAGCGATTCGAGGCTGGGCAGGTGGCTGCCGCGCTCGATCGACGACAACTGCGACACACTCACCCCCGACGCCTCGCTGAGGTCCTTGAGCGTCCAAGCCTTCTCCGTGCGTGCCAGACGGATCTGCCGGCCCAGTTCCTGGCGCAGCCGGTCCTGCGGGCGCATCCCCAGCCCGTGCGCCGCGGCGGCCTGGGCCAGCGTTCGGTTGAGTTCCTCGATCGAGAACGGTTTGGCGAGGTAGTCGAACACGTCGCGCTTGAAGGTCTGCCGCATCGAATCCAGCGAGGGGTAGCCGGTCACGACGATGACACACAGTTTGGGCCACCGTTTGCGCAGTTCTTCGAGAACCGTTTCGCCGCTGGCGCGGCCCATCTTGATATCCAGCAGCAGCACATCCGGCATCGAGGCTTCGATCAGGCCGTAGCACTCTTCCGGCGTTGCCGCGATGCGCACCGAGTGGCTACCCCCCGCGTCGCTCTCCAGCAGCCCCTGGATGTACTGCCGAAAGTCGGCGTCGTCGTCGAGCGCGACGATCGAGAGCGGCGGCGGCCGACCGCCCGCGGCGGGCGTGGCGGGGCTTGGCGTGTTCGCGGCATCGGGCACGGGCGAAGTGTACCGCCGCGCCGCTACGCCGGTTCGGCCGGCAGCATGATCTCGAAAATCGCGCCCCGTCCATCGGTCCGGTTGCGTGCCAGCAGCACGCCGCCGTGCTCGCGCACGATCCCCTCCGACACGGCCAGCCCCAGCCCCGTGCCGCGGGAATCCAGACGCGTGCTGGCGAAGGGCTGGAACAGTCGCGGGAGCACCGCCGCATCGATGCCCGGGCCGTTGTCGGCGATGGTGATCGACACCCACCGTCGTCCGTCGCGGATGGAATCGGCCCCGCCCACCTCGATGCGTGCATCGGGGGTGCCGTCGAGCGCATCGGTCGCGTTGCGGAGGAGATTGACGAGCACCTGCACCGTTCGGTCGCCGTCGCACCACGCCGAGAGCACCGGGTCGAGGTTGTTCGCGATGCGCACGTTCGCGGCGTTGCGATCGAGGGAAACGAGTGTCCAGGCCTCATCGACAAGCGGGCGCAGGCACGTCTGCCGGCTGCTGGGGGGCCTGACGCGCGCAAAGTCGAGCAGGCTCTCGCTCAGCCGTTCGAGCCGCCCGAGCACACGCAGCATGAGCGCGGCCTCGGTCGCGCTCAGGCTCCGCCGCTCCGCCGACGGCGCTTCGGCATCGGCATTGAGTTTCTCGACCAGGCCCTTCAGCACCGCCAGCGGCGTGTTGAGTTCGTGCGCAACGCCCGCGGACATCATGCCCAGGCTGGCCAGGCGGTCGGCATCGGCGAGGTTCTGGCGGGCCATCTCCAGCAGGTGGTTCTTGCGCTTCAGGTCCGTGGCGACGTCCTCGAGCCGCGCCAGCGCATCGGCCAGGTCGAGTTCGTTGCGCCGCAGCGCGGCGATCGACGCGTTGCGCGAACGCATGATCTCCCCCAGTTCGTCCGCGGGAATTGCGGAATCGGGCACCGTCTCCTCGTTACGACGACCCTCGGCCACCGCTCGGTCCGCGGCCAGGATGGCGCGGATCGGCTCGTACACGTGGCGCGGCAGCACGAAGATCTCCAGCGCCGCGGCGACCAGCGCATAGACCGCGAGCAGCGCGACGGTCATCAGCGCGTACAACCGTACCACGGCCGCACGGGCCGTGTCCTGCATCGCGCTGACCGACACGAACCCGCCATCGGCCAGCGCAACCGCCGCCGCGCCGCGCCCCTGCGCATCGGTGTGCGCAGCCACCTCGCGCGGCATCGCGCCCGCCGCGATCTCCGACGGAATGCCCAGTTGTTCCGCCGTTCCCCAGCGGATCGTGACGTCGGGCCCGAGGCGCTCGGCAAACCTGCGCATCGGCGGCTGCTCGATGCCCGCATCCATCGCGGCCAGCAGCGCCGCCAGCGCAAGGCGCGACTCGTGTTCCTCGGCCCGGAGCACCACCTGCCGAACCGCCGGCTGCAGCGCCAGCCACAGGATGCCCGCCAGCACGAGGCTGAACACCGTGTGCAGCACGATCAGTTTCTTGCGGATGCGCATCCCCGCGAGCAGGCCGCGAGCCTCGGTGGGCGCTGACCGCGGCGGGAGATTTTCCCGCGCCCCAGCCGGCTCGTCCGCCATGCCTCGTGGTCCTCGCACGCTCAATCGCCCCGCACCGTGTCGATCGCCGCGGCCAGCGCGTCCCGCGGCGGGTCATCCGCCAGCGTGCACCTGCGCCCGCGCGCTGGCAGCGAAACTCGCAAGCGCCCACCGGCGACCTTCTTGTCATCGCCCATCAACGCGATGATCCTTGCCGAATCCGGCAGGCCGCGCACCGCTGTCGGCAGTCCGGCGCGCTCCAGAACTTCGCGCAGTTCCTCGGCCTCCCGTCCATCGAGCAAGCCCAGCGTCGCGGCGAGCCGCGCTTCGGCCAGAAGCCCCAGCCCGACCGCCTCGCCGTGCGTGAGATCGGCGAGCGAAGGCCGGCCGTGCGAGAGCCCGGGCAGAGTCTCGATCGCGTGGGCCACCGTGTGCCCTGCGTTGAGCGCCATGCGCCCGCCGTGCGGCGCGTCCGATGCCAGCGTCTCGCGTTCATCGCCGCCGACGCAAGCGGCCTTGACGGCCACGTTGCGCGACACCAGTTCCACCAGCGCGCCCGCATCCATCCCGAGCACGTGATCGAGCGCAGACCGCGTCAAATCCAGCAGGTCCGCGTCGCCGAAGTCCGCGCCGATCATCGCGTGCTTGATGCACTCGGCCAGTCCCGAGCGGAGGTCGCGCGCGGGGAGCGACTGCATCGTGGCCACGTCGCACAGGACCAGCGCGGGCTGATGGAACGCCCCGGCCATGTTCTTCTTCAGCGAGTCGCCCACGCGCACGTTCACGCCCGTCTTGCCGCCCACGCTCGCATCGACCATCGACAGCAGCGTGGTCGGGCATTGCACCACCGGCACGCCGCGCCGGTAGCACGCCGCGGCAAAGCCCGCAACATCGCCCACCACGCCCCCCCCCAGCGCGACCACCGGCTCGCCGCGCTCCAGCCTGCCGGAGGCCGCGGCCTGCACGATCCGCTCGACGGTCGCGAACGACTTCTCGGCCTCGCTCGCGCGCACCGGGCACGCGATGATGTTCAGCCCGGCCGCCGTAAACGCCGCGGCGGTCGCGTTCACCAACCCACGCGGCAATGCATCGTCGTGCGCCAGCAGGGCCCGGGCCGCGCGCTCGCCGCCCGGCCCCAGCGCATCGCGCGTCAGCACGCCCGCATCGCTGAGCACGCCCATGCCGACAACCACGTCGTACGCCGAGCCTTCGCGCAGCGCCGTCCGCACGGCGACCCGTTGCGTTGCAGCCCGGTACGGCTCTGACCCCTTCCTGCTCACGCCCACAGTCTAGAGAACCCCGGCCCGCCCCGCCCGAGTTCATTTCTTCGGGCGCTGCCACTCCACGTGCCGCGCATCGCCCCAGAGCATCTCCAGGTCGTACTGCGCACGCGCGTTGGGCTCGAACACGTGCACCACGCACTCGACAAAGTCCAGCGCGATCCACGTTGTCCGGTCGTCGATACTCTTGCGGAATGTCGGGAATCCCATCGCCGCGGCGGTGTCCTCGGCGTGCATCGCCGCCGCGCGCATCTGCCGGTCCGAAGTGCCCGAGGCGATGACGATCACGTCGCAGACCTGCGACAGGCCGGCCACGTCGAGCACGACAACGTCGGTGCACTTGTCGTCCGACAGGCCCCGCGCGACTTCCACCGCCAGCGCGCGGGTCGCGGCGGGGTCGGTGGCCGAACGTGTCGGCAGCACCTGGTGTGTCTGGTCGGCGAGCGTGTTCTTCTTCTTGCTTGGCATGGCGTAGGCCGTTCAAACCACTTCGCTCGGCGGCCGGTCCGTGCTTGGGGGCGTCAGCCCCGCCGCGACCAGCGCCGACAGCATTCCTTCCACATCGCGCTCCGAGAACGCGCCGATGTCGAAACTGTCCGCATCCAGCACTCCCCAGCACGAGAGCCCATCGGGCTCAAAGAGCGGTATCACCGCCTCGGAGCGGTCGCGCGGGTCGCAGGCGATGTAGCCGGCCCGGAGGTTCGCGACGTCGGTCACGATGAGCGCCCGCCGCGAGGAGTAGGAGCGGCCGCAGGCGCCGTGCAGGCCGATGGGCGAGCAGGCGGGCTTGTCGCGCCGGGGGCCGAGCGTCAACTCGTCGGCGTTGGGGTCCTTGAGATAGAACCCCACCCAGGAGACGCCCTTGGGCGCGAGTTCCTCCCACAGGGCATCGACCACACGCTGCATGGCATCGAAGCGCGGGCCGGGCCGATGGGCCGAGCCGAGCAGCGACGCGACGCGGGCGTAGTCTCGGGCGCTCACAGCGTGGCGGAGGTGTACGGCAACAGGCCGAGGAAGCGGGCCCGCTTGATCGCCTGTGCGACCATGCGCTGCTCCGCGGCGGAAGTCTGCAGGCGCTTGCGGCCGTAGATCTTGCCGTTGGGCGACATCATGCGGCGAAGGTTCTCGACGTCCTTGTAGTCAACGAACTTGACGCCGTTGAAACCTTCCTTGACGACCTTGATCTTGGGCTGGGTGCCGAAACGGGCGAAACGCGACATGCAGGCTCCCTCGTCGTGGGCTTTCGGCCCGGCACGGGCGAAACGCTCGCCAGCCGCCGGGCGACGGGGTGAAACAGGTCACGATGCTAGGCCCTCGCCCGGCGGTTGGCCACGTTGATCATCGATGATGCGGCCTGTTCCATTCCCGAGCACCGCGTGCGCATTCTGACGAGGGTGCGCGCCGATCTCGC
>JAHBXL010000011.1 GCA_019636495.1 Phycisphaeraceae bacterium
CAACCAGCGGTCGATCTCCGATGCGCTTGTCTGTTTCAGATTGATCGAAGAGAGAGCGGATACCATTCGGCACTTGAAAGTGCGAGGTGCTCTGATGAAGTGCAAGCGCTTGCCTGCATCGACAAGCATCTTGGGGTGCCTTGCGGCTCTGACGTCTGTCGCTGGTCAAACCGCCGTGGCACAGCCGTGTTCACCGGTCTGGGTGTCCGAGGCAGGATTCGCCACGTTGGGACTTGATGTCGTGCGCGCACTTGGAACCTGGGACCCGGACGGCCCCGGTTCCCGAACCGCACTGCTCGTCGCAGGCGGACTGTTTTCCACAGCCGGTGGTGAACCGGTCAGCAACATTGCCGCGTGGAATGGTGTGCAATGGATTGCGCTCGGATCGGGTGTCGGCGGGACGGTTCAGGCGATAGCGAGTTGGGATCCGGATGGGGACGGCTCCGCTCCGCCGCTCCTGATTGTTGGCGGCGCTTTCTCCCAGGCAGGCGGTACCGCGGCGAGCAACATCGCCGCGTGGAATGGCTCCGAGTGGTTTCCGCTGGCGGGTGGATTATCTGGAACGGTGTATGCATTGACGACCTGGGATGCGGATGGGGATGGTCCTCAGCCGGCGCGATTGGTTGCTGCTGGTTCATTTGCTCAGAGCGGATCTCTGTTTGTGAACAGAATTGCGGTTTGGGATGGAACTGAGTGGTCGCCGTTGGGCAGCGGTATGGCAAGCGGGGAAGTGCGTGCAGTTGTTGAGTGGGACCCTGATGGCACGGGCCTACTGCCGCGGCGGTTGGTAGCTGGCGGTACTTTTTCGTACGCAGGCGGAGTTGTGGCAAGCAACGTGGCAATGTGGGACAGCACTGAAGGCGGCTCGTGGCGACGGCTGGGCGAGGGGCTTGACCAGTCGGTGCGAACGCTTGCGGCATGGCGACCCGGCCGTGGCGCGGCTGGCGGGCAGGAACTTGTCGCGGGTGGGCACTTTCGCCGGTCCGGCGAAGCGGAAACTCGGCTGGTCGCTGTGTTCAACGACGAACTTGATGCGTGGCAGCCGATCGGCGGCGGTCTCTGGGGCGATCATGGTCCCGCGGCGTTCGCGCTTGCGGCATGGGATCCCGATGGGGCCGGTTCCATTCGACCGTGGCTCTATGTAACTGGGACCTTGGAACGTCGACCCGATTGGTACATGACTTGGCGTATAGCCCGTTGGCAGGGATCGGCGCTCAGCGGCGGGCCATGGCTCTCTAACGGAAGTCTGTACGCTTCGCCATTGAGCTATGGCGTTGCAATGACGACCTGGGATCCAAGTGGCGATGGCTCATCACTCTCACAACTCGTGATCGCTGGCCGTTTCTTTTCCGCGGGGGGGCTCGATTCCCCCGGCATCATTCGACAGAGGTGGCCTGCGGCGTGCGGGGCGGATTTCAACTGCAGCGGCGCGCTGGATGATGGCGACGTTTTCGCGTTCCTCAACGCGTGGTTCGCCGGCGATGAGGCCGCCCAGCAGTTCGGCGGCGCTTCGGGCGTATCGGCGATCTTCGTGTTCCTGCGCGAGTGGTTTGCGGGTTGCCCGTGAATCGAGCACCGCAGCGCGCATGCTTCGGCGAGATGCGATAGCATGTCCGCCTGTGAACGGATTCACCTCACGCTGGATCTACCGTCTGCCCGGCGGCGATGCGTCGGCCGGGCCCGTGCGCGCTGCGGACGCGCGACTCGTCGACCGCGTGCTCGCGGCACGGGGAATCGATCCCGCCGCGCCCGACGCCGCGGCGTTTCTCGACCCGCGGCTCAACCACCTGCACGACCCATCGCTGATTCCCGGCGTGGACCGTGCCGCGGCGAGATTGCTCGAGGCGCTGCGTGCCGGGGAGACCATTGCCATCTATGGCGACTACGACGTCGACGGCATCACCGCGACGGCGATCCTCTACCACATGATGCTCGCGCTGGAGCCGGGCGCGGCGGGGCGGATCATGACGTATGTCCCGCACCGTCTGGAGGAGGGGTACGGGCTGAACGCCGAGGCGATGGGCGAGTTGGCCGGGCGCGGCGCGAAGGTGATCGTGTCGGTCGATTGCGGCGTGACGGCGTTTGCGCCTGCGCAGCGGGCCAAGGCCGAGGGTGTGGACCTGATCATCACCGATCACCACAACCCGCCGATGGAGGGCGAGGGACTGCCCGATGCGTACGCGGTGGTGCACCCGCGTGCGCCGGGCTCGGCGTATCCGTTTGCGGACCTGTGCGGCGCGGGCGTGGCGTACAAGTTGGCGTGGCGGATGGCGACGATGCACGAGCGCTCGGCGAAACTGACGCCTGCGCTCCGCGCGTTGCTGGTCGATCTGCTGGCGTTCGCCGCGCTGGGAACGATCGCCGACGTGGTGCCGCTGGTGGGCGAGAACCGGGTGATCGCGCGGTTCGGCCTCGTGCGCGTCGGCGATTCGCCCTTCGGCGGACTCCGCGCGCTGGTGGAGGCCTCAAGGCTCGACGGCGGTCGGATCGATGCGATGGATGTGGGCTTTCGGATCGCGCCGCGATTGAACGCGGCGGGGCGGATGGGCCACGCGAAGGACGCGGTCGAACTCTTCACGACCGCTTCGGACGAACGTGCAGCGCAGATCGCCCGTGAACTGACCGTGCAGAACGATGAGCGCCGGCGCGTGGAGAAACGGATCTTCGATCAGGCATGTGAGATGGCCGAGGCCGCGGGCATGACCGGGCCGGATCGTCGCGCGGTGGTGCTGGCGCACGACGACTGGCACCCGGGCGTCGTCGGCATCGTGTGTTCGAAGGTGGTCGAGCGGTACTCGCGCCCGGCGATCCTGATGCAGAGGAAGGAGGGGCTGTGCAGCGGTTCGGGGCGGTCGATCGAGGGCTTCAACCTGCACGCGGGGCTGACGGCGTGCGGCCCGATGCTCGAGCGATTCGGCGGGCACGACATGGCCGCGGGGCTGCACCTGGTCGAGGCGAAACTGCACGCATTCACCGAGGCGTTCACGGCGCACGCCAACTCGTTGATCAGAGAAGAGATGCTGTGCCCGCTCGTGAAGATCGACTGCGATGCCGCGCTGGAGGAGTTGACGCCGCAGGCGGTGCGCGACCTGGACCTGCTCGAACCGTTCGGGCGCGACAACCCGCGCGTAGTGCTGGCGGTGCGCGGCGTGCGACTGATCGAACGGAAGACCTTCGGGACGGGCGCGCGGCACTTGTCGGTCGCGCTTCGCGCGGCGGATTCCCGCGGCGGCAGCGGGGGGTGGGCCAATGGCGGGGGCGTTGTGCGTGCGATCGCGTGGAACCGGGCTGATCTTGTGCCGCGACTTGCGCCCGGCTCGCTGCTGGATGTGGCGGTACGGCCCGCGCTGTCGCACTATGGGGGTCGCACGACCGTTGAACCGCAGATCGAGGACATTCGGTTGCACGAAGAGGAATGAGCGATGCGTTGGATGTTCGCGGTGTTGATGTGTGTGGCGACGGCCGCGTGTTGTACGGAGCAGCCCGCGCGCAACAAGCCCGCGCCGGTCGAGCGCGGCGGGTCGGCCGCGCCCCGGGCCGAGCAGGCGCCGCTGGTGGTGGTGTCGTTCAACATCCGCTACGGCACCGCACCCGATGGCGAGAACGCCTGGCCGAAACGGCGCGACCTGGTGATCGAGCGCATCCGCGCGCACGACCCGGACATCCTTGCGCTGCAGGAAGCGCTGCGGTTCCAGATCGACGAACTGCTGGACTCGCTCCCGGGCTACGCGAGCATCGGTGTCGGGCGCGATGATGGAAGAACGCGAGGCGAGCACGCGGCAATCCTCTACCGGGCCTCGCGGCTCTCGCCCGTCGCGGCGGATGACGAGCCGGCGCACGGGGATTTCTGGTTCTCCGACACCCCCGAAAGGCCGGGCTCGAAGTCGTGGGGCAACACGGTGACGCGCCTGTGCACATGGGCGAGGCTGTCGTGCGCAGATGTCGGCGGCACGTTCTATATTTATAACTTACATCTCGACCACCAGTCGCAAGCGTCCCGCGAGCGGAGCGCCGTGCTGCTGGCCGAGCGGATGGGCGAGCGTCGGTCATCCGACCCCGTGATCGTCGCCGGCGACTTCAACGCGGGCGAGACCAACCCGGCGACGCTGTACCTGCTCGGCCGCGCCCCATCGGTCCCCGCGCTCTCGGGGGCGGCCGCGCCGTCGTCGCCTGCGCTGCGCGACACCTATCGGGTCGTCCACCCGCGCGAGCGCGAGGTGGGCACGTTCAACGCCTTCGCCGGCCGCACCACGGGCGAGAAGATCGACTTCGTGCTGGTCGATGACGGCTGGACCGTGCTTGATGCCGACATCGACCGCACCATGCCCGATGGCCGTTGCCCGTCGGATCACTTCCCGGTCTTCGCGCGGATTGTGCGGAAGACCGATCGGGCGGGTGAACGATGACTCCCGCCCAGGGCCATGTCCCGGTGCTGCTTGCCGAGGTGCTGGCCGCGCTCGATCCGCAGCCCGGTCAGGCCGTGCTCGACTGTACCGCGGGCCTGGGGGGGCACGCGCGCGCGATGGCGCAGCGCATCGGCCCCTCGGGCACGCTGGTGCTGATGGACCTTGACCCGACGAATCTCGCCTGCGCCGATGCGACGGTGCGGAGCGACGGCCTGGCGCCGCGCATCGTGGCGATGAACGCGCCGTTCTCCGCCGCGCCGCGATTGCTCGCCGATCGCGGCATCGTCGCCGATTGCGTGCTGGCCGATCTGGGCTGGTCCTCGAACCAGATCGCCGACAGCGCGCGGGGGTTCAGTTTCCAGCGAGCCGGTCCGCTGGATATGCGTCTCGATCCTGCCGCGCCGGTGACAGCGGCGGAACTGGTCGCGACGCTGCCCGAGGGCGAACTGGCGCAGATCATCCGTGACTATGGCGAAGACCCCGCCGCGGGTCGCATCGCCCGCGCGATCGTCCGCGCCCGCGCCGCGGGGCCGATCGCCACGACCGATCAACTCGCGAGGGTTGTGCACGAAGTGATGCCGCGAAGGCATGGGCCGGGCGGGGGCATCGACCCGGCGACCCGCACGTTTCAGGCGCTGCGGATCGCGGTCAACGATGAGTTGGGCCACCTTGATGCGTTGCTCGCGGCGGTGAGGCGTGCCGCGACATCAATCTCGGACACGTGGCTGCGCGCTGCGACGGCGGACCGGCCGGGGGCGAGAGTCGCGATCATCGCGTTCCATTCGTTGGAGGACCGACCCGTCAAGCAGGCTTTCGCCGCGCTCGCGGCGGATGGAGTGGCGGCGACCCGCACGCGCGGCGCGGTGCAGGCGAGCGAGGCGGAGGTGCAGGCGAACCCGCGCGCGCGCTCGGCGCGGCTGCGCGCGGTCGAGTTGACGCGTGCGGCCCGCTAGCCGTACGCACTCCGAACAAGTGCGGCCGCCGACTCGAGGTTCGCCTCTTTGAAGCCGCAAGGCCCGAATGGCCGAGAGTGTGGCCCAAAGTCTGCATGTTCAACCCGCGTAGCAAGGACGCTCGCCGTGACCAGGGAACACAAACTCGCCCTCCTTGTTGGCTTTTCGCTCGTCCTGATTGTGGGCGTGTTGATCAGTGACCATTTCTCCCCAGCGCGAAACCAGGAAGTCTCAGCGGGCAGCATGTCCGCGGGCACGCCGGTGAAGTTTGGCGGCTCCGCGGCGGGATTGCAGGTCGCGGCCGAGCCGCGGTTTGATGCACAACTTCCGAGCACGTTGATCAGCGAGCCTGCGACGCCGCAGCGTTTGCCCGAGCAGATCGGCAGCCGCGTTGAGGAGTCGCTCGCGTCATCGGGGACGGGCACGGGCTCACAGCCCTTTGAGATGACCATGACCGGCGGACGGTCGGGCGGCGCGAGCCCGACGATTCCCGATCCGCTCCGGAGCGACTTTGAGCAAGCCACGGGGCAGTTCGGCGAGCGCATGGCGCGCGGCGACGGCGGCCTTTCGGCGACGCCCAGCCCCGGGTCCGCGCTCAGCCGATCGACGACCTCGGTGGTTCCCACGTCGGCGCCCCCGGCGGGGAAGCAGTTCTCGTCTGGAACTGTCACACGGCACACGGTTCGCGAGGGAGATTCGGTCTTCCGCATCGCCGCGATGCACTACGGCGACGGGACGCTGTGGCCACGCCTTCGCGACTTCAACCGCGGCAAGATCGGCAGCGAGGGTGAGATTCGTGGCGGCGTGGTGCTGGAGTTGCCGCCCAAGGACGTGCTGCTGGGCACGGCTGTCATGCCGCCGCCGGGCGTGATCCCGCAGCGTGAACAACCGTCGGGCGCGCCCGCCGCGCCGGCGAAGACCGATTCTCCGCAGAAGCGCGGCGACGACGCGGGCACGCACCGCATCTACGTTGTGAAGAAGGGCGACGAACTGGGCACGGTGGCGAAGGAGACGCTCGGCTCGGCGCGGCGCTGGCCGGAGATCGCCGCGCTGAACCGGGACGTGCTGCCCGACCCCGACCAGTTGCAGACAGGCATGAAACTCCGCATCCCGGCGAGGTGAACGCGTGTTCGGGAAA
Organism: Phycisphaeraceae bacterium; assembly: GCA_019636495.1. GTDB lineage: Bacteria > Planctomycetota > Phycisphaerae > Phycisphaerales > UBA1924 > JAHBXL01. The sequence goes on from JAHBXL010000011.1 coordinate 6,498, forward strand.
CTCGTGTTCCTGATCGTGGGTGTCGGCGTGGTCGCCGGCGTGCTGCTCGTGAATCGGCAGTTGCGCATCCAGGCCGCGCACGAACTGGCGGATGCCCAGCGTCGCGTCGCGCAGCATGACCGAACGCTCTGGCGATTGCGCGCCGAGATCGCATCTCGCGTCACGCCGCAGCGCGTCGAGGCCGCGGCATCGCGGCTGGGCCGGCTGGTGGCCATCACGCCCGAGCGGTTCCAGGAGTTTGTCCGGCGCGAGGCCGAGGATGCCGCCCGAAACGCCCTGGCTGTGGATCACCGTCCCTGACCGGTTCGCCCAGACCCGAGGATCGCACGAATGGATGAGACACGCGAGCATCTCGCGCCGGCCGAGCCCGCTCCTGCCATCGTGACCGACGAGATGGATGTGCCCGTCGAGCACCCGGGCCTCCGCATCGACCGCGTTGCCACACTGACGCTGCTTGTCGCGGGCGTCCTGCTCACGCTGATGCTCGCGCGGGTTGTTCAGTTGCAAACCGCGCCGGGCGCGTTGCTCGCCTCGCACGGCGGCGACCGCGTGACCGCGCGCACCGAGCCCGGGGTCCGCGGCGACTTCCGCGATCGGCGCGGCCGGCCGATCGCCATGACGCGCTTCGCCTACCGCGTGTTCATCGACCCGGTCGATTTCCCGTCTCCTCCGGAAGAGCACGTCGCGCGACTGGCCGACGCGATCGACGTGCCGTTTGAGGAAATCATGCGCAGGCTTGCGCCGCGTATCGCCGAGAACGAACGTCTCCGCGCGGCGCAGGAAGACGATGACCCCTGGACCGAGGCCGACCGGCCGCTGCACCGCTATGTCGCGCTCAATCAAGGGGCCAACGGCGGCGTGATCGAGGACTGGCGGGTCGAAATGGTCCGCGGCCTGAAGATCCGCGGCGTGCACCTGGAACTGCGACCAGTGCGCGAGGGGCCCGCCTCGGACCTCGTCGCCGGCCTGGTCGGCAAGGTCGGCTACGAGCAGAAGGGGCTGCTGGGAGTGGAGAAGTCGCTGGACGCGGTCGTGCAGCCGCAGCCCGGCAGACTCGAGTATGTTCGCGATGCCAAGGGCCGCCCGTTGTGGGTCAACGAGGGTGGGTACACCGCCCCCGAGCGCGGCGAGGACGTGCGGCTTTCGATCGATCTGGAGATTCAGCGCATCGTGCTCGAAGAGGTGGATCGTGGCGTTGAGAAGTTCGATGCCGCGGGCGGACGCTGCGTGGTCATGGACCCTCGAACCGGCGAGGTGCTGGCGATCGTGGACGTGATCCGCGAAGTGCCGGGCGCGGTCGCATACCAGTGGGACGTGCCGATCGGCCAGGAGCGGGGCGGGCGGCCGCGGTACATCACCATCAACGCCGACAAGGCCCGCGCCGCCGAGGCCGCGCTGGCCCGCAACCGGTGCGTCGAAGATGTGTACGAGCCGGGCTCGACGTTCAAGCCCTTCATGTGGGCCGCGGCGACGGAACTGGGCATGGCAAGGCCCACGGATGTCATCGATACCGAGCACGGGCGCTGGCGAACGCCATATGGTCGTTCGGTGAACGACGTGACGGCGCGGGCCACGATGACCTGGCGAGACGTGCTTGTGAACTCGTCCAACATCGGCATGGCCAAGGTCACATCGGGCATGAGTTTCGACCAGATGCGCGATGCGGTGATCAGTTACGGCTTTGGCAGGCGGACCGACATCGGACTGCCGGGCGAGGCGTTCGGCCTTGTGACCAGCCGCAAGAACTGGTCGAAGTACAGCCAGACCTCGGTGGCGATGGGGCATGAGGTGGCGGTCACCCCGGTGCAGATTGCGCGGGCCTTCTGCGTGTTCGCCCGGAACGGCGACCTGTCGGGCACGCTTCCGCCCGCCACGCTGCACGCCGTGTCCGCAGACTCCGCGCGAGGCGGGTCCGCCGCGGGCGCGCGCGTTCTGCCGCCGCAGGTCGCGATGCTCACGCGAGAGGCGATGCGTGGTGTGACGCACAACCTCGACCAGCGGATGGCACGGAACGATCCCGACGCCGCGGCGCTTCGCTACGAGGCGTTCGGCAAGTCGGGCACGGCGGAGATCCCGCTGGGCCCCCCGCCCAAGGGCAAACGCAGGCCGCGCGGGTCGGACGGGTACTTTCAGGGGCAGTACAACGCGTCGTTCATAGCGGGCGCGCCGTTCGATGAGCCCCGCATCGTTGTGGTGGTCGTCATCGACGACCCGGGACCCTCACTTGTTGCGAACCGGCGACACTACGGCGCGGCGACGGCGGGGCCGGTTGCCAGGCGGATCATCGAGCGCACGCTCGAGTACCTCGGTGTTCCGGCCAATGCGCCTGCGACAGAGAACTCCCTCGTCGCTGGGGCGAGATAGACCTCGGGGTTTTGCACAACCGGGTTGCCCGCAACGGGTCAGGTTTCCGATTACCATCCCCGCCCGCGGGCGAACGAGGGCGAGGGGATCCCGCGCGCGACGATCACCCTATGGCCATCAAGCAACTCTCGGAAGAACAGGTACAGACCTGGACTCTTGAACAGAAGGACCGCTGGTGGCTCGAGAATGTCTTTCGCGGCAACATGCCGCAGTTGACGTTACGGTCGGCGCTGACGGGGTTCATCATCGGCGGACTGCTGAGCGCGACCAACCTCTACATCGGCGCCAAGACCGGCTGGTCGCTGGGCGTGGGCATCACATCCGTGATTGTCGCGTTCGCCATGTACAGGGCGCTGGCCAGAACTGGTGTGCGCGAGTTCACGATCCTCGAGAACAACTGCATGCAGTCGATCGCGACCGCCGCGGGATACATGACCGCGCCGATGACCAGTTCGCTGACCGCCTACATGCTCGTCCATCCCGAGCGCGGCCTGCTGCCGTGGCACACGATGATGATCTGGATCATCGTGCTGTCGATCCTCGGCGTGTTGTTCGCCTTCCCGCTCAAGCGCCGGTTCATCAATGACGAACAGCACCCGTTCCCCGAGGGCCGCGCCTGCGGCGTTGTCCTCGACACGCTGCACACAAACGAGGGCGGCGTCGGCCTGGTGAAGGCCAAGGTGCTGGCGGTCGCCGCGATCGTCGCGGCGTTTGTCAAGTTCATCCAGGCCGAGGCGATCCAGGAGTTCCTGCAACTGCGCGTCCTGAAACATGTCGGGCTGCACCGCGCGGCGCACCAGGAGATCGACGCGCTCCGGACCACGCTTGACGGGATGTCCGACAAGGCCAGCCAGGCCGCGATCCAGTTGGCCGCGCAGATCAAGGTGATGTACGGCGACTTGCAGGAGAAGGTGATTCACCTCCCCGAGCACCTGGAGAACCTGCTGGTCTGGGCGAAGGTGCCCGTGCCGAAACTGTTCAACATAGACGTACGCTCGCTGACAATTGTTCCGGTGATGGACATCGCGCTGATCGCCGCGGGCGGATTGATGGGCATCCGCGCTGGCTTTTCACTGCTGCTCGGTGGCGTCGTGAACTTTGTGATCCTGGTGCCGTGGATGGCGCACATGGGGGAGATCAAACCGAGGTCCGGCGTTGTTGCCGAGGGCACGGCCGAGTTCACGTTCGGGGGGATCACGATCTGGTCGCTCTGGCCGGGCGTGGCGTGCATGGTGATCGCCTCGTTCGTCGCGTTCTTCGCCAAGCCGCAACTGCTGATCAGCAGTTTCAAGGGTGTCTTCGGCCGCAAGACCGACAGCGATGTCCTCAAGCACATCGAGTTCCCGCTGTGGGTGTCGGTTGTCGGCATCCCGATCTTTGCGGTGGTCGCTGCGCTGCTGGCCAACATCTACTTCGAGGTCAACTTCTGGACGTGCATGCTCGGACTGCCGCTGGCGTTCGTGCTGAGCATGGTCGCGGCGAACTCCACAGCGCTGACAGGCACCACACCGGTGGGCGCGACGAGCAAGATCACGCAGTTGTTCTACGGCGTTGTCGAGCCGGGCAAGACCGGCGTCAACCTCGCGACCGCCGGCATGACGGCCGAGATCGTCTCGAACTCCAGTAACCTGCTCATGGACATCAAGCCCGGTTACATGCTGGGCGCCAAGCCGCGCCAGCAGGCGATCGGCCACGTGATCGGCATCTTCTCCGGGGCGATCGCGTCGGTCCCGCTCTTCTTCGTTCTGTTCACGCGAAATGTGAAACCCGGCGACCCCGACTCGATCGCGACCATCCAGAGCGAGAACTTTCCCATGCCGTCGGTGACGGTGTGGAAGGCCGTGGCCGAGGTGCTGACGCAGGGCCTCTCGACGTTGCCAACCAGCGTCCTGTGGGCCGTCGGCGTGTTCTCGCTCCTGGGTCTGTTCCTCGAAGTGTCGCGCATCGCAACGCGCAACAGGTTCCCCATCTCCGCCGTTGCGTTCGGCCTGGCTTTTGTCATCCCGTTCTACTACGTGTTCGCGATGTTCCTGGGCGCGTTCCTCTTCTGGATCGCCGGCGTGGGCCGTGTGAAGGAAGAGGACCCGTCTCCGAAGAACATGTTCGTCGCGAACCACGAGCCGATCTGCGCCGGCGTCATCGCGGGCGCGGCGATCATGGGCATCATCGACGCGGTCATCGCCGGCTTTGTCCTCTAGGGCGGCTCGATCAAACCGGGGCGGCGTGCGCCAGCGCCATCGCGTCTCTTGAGCCGGCGGCCAGCGCCCGGTGCACCTCGACGACCAGCACGTCGTCCTCGGGCGGGCCGGCGCGGTGGCGGGAGACAGTCTGCAGGATCGCGCGGATGCAATCGAGTTCCCGCGGCGATTTCAGGCTCGCCAGCAGCCGCTGCACGCCGACGATCCCCAAGTGCCGACCCAGGCCGTTCCGGGCCTCCAGCGCGCCATCGGTGAACGCGACCAGCGTGTCGCCTGGGCCGAATCGGTGCGTATGGACATCGGTCTCGAAGTCGCCCGCCGCGGCGGCGCCCAGCACCAGCGCAGTGGAGTCGAGTTGTTCGAGCCGCCCGTCGACGGTTCGCACGAACGCCGGCGGGTGCCCGCCGCTGGCATATTCGAGCGCTTCGCGGTTCGGATCGATGCGGCAACAGATCGCCGTGACGTAGACCGAGTGCCCGGCGAGCGTGAGGTGCACGTAGCGGTTGAGGGCTCCGAGAATGTCGCCGGGGCCGGCGCCGGGCTGCTCGGCGTACAGGCGCTCGAGTTCGCCGTGCAGGCGGTTGACCGTGAGCGCGGCGGCGATGCCGTGGCCTGTCACGTCGAACACCAGGAGATTCAGCGCGGGTGCGTCGCCGTGCGGGCTGGGCGAGAACCGAGCATAGAGAAAATCCCCGCCGATGTGGCGCATGGGTTCGTATACGTAGCGAAGCCGCAGCGGCCCGTCCTCGACCATCGGCGGGAAGAGCGACTCGTGGATGCGCCGTGCGTCGACCAGTTCTCGGCGCATCTCGACATAGCGCCCGCGGAGCGCGGCGTTGGCGACACGGTCGCGGAATCGACTGTACCGCCACCAGCAGACCGCCGCGCCCGGAACGCCGATGGCAGGCGAGGCAACGATGATGCCCAGCGCGACCCACGGCGCGTGCCACGCGCTGAAGATCGTCACCGCGGCATTCAGAAGCAGCAACGGTACCAGCGGCCGGGCGCTGTCGCGCCACGTCCACGGCAGGAACAGGCACGCGAACACGTGCGCGTAGAAAATGCCCAGCGCGCCCGCCGCGCCGGTCAGCGCCTGCTCGGCGCGGCCCTCGCCGCGGAAGCCGAGCATCGACCCGACGATCGTGATGACCCCGCTGGCGACGATCAGCCAGTAGGCCATGCGGAGAATCTCGCGCTTTCTCGGCGTGCCGCGGAACGCCACCCAGAACGCCGCGGCGTACATGACGATGGCCGGAACGCCCAGCAGCGCATCGGCGAGCGAGAACACGTGCTCGGCCGAGCCGACCATGGCGCGCAACCCCACCGCCGCGATCAGCCGAACGGCAAGCACCGCGGCGACGATGCCCGCGTACCAGAGGAACCGCGAGCGCAGCCACCGTTCGTGCTCGGTCTCGAGTTCGTGCCGGAAGTCCGAGGTTTGGTGGAAGGCCGAGGTCATGGCGCGCTGGTGCGAGAGACCATTGGATCGGACAAGGCCCGTCTAGGCGCTCGGGCGGCTCGCGCCCGGCACCCACTTCACATCCCGTGCGCCGTCATCGTTGGCCACACGCGACAGCACAAACAGCAGATCGCTGAGCCTATTGAGATATCGCACGGTCTCGGGGTTCACCGCCGCACCGTGCTCGGCATGCGCTGTCACAGTTCGGCGCTCGGCACGCCGAGTCACCGTTCTGGCTACGTGCAGCGCCGCGGCGAGCGGTGTGCCGCCAGGCAGCACGAAACTGTCGAGGGGGCGGAGCCGCTCGTTGAACCGATCGATGGCGCGCTCCAGGCGCTCGGTCTGCGGGGGCAGGATGCGCAGCCTCGCGCCGGTCTCTTCGTTCGGGCCCACGGGGCAGCACAGATCTGCTCCGACGTCGAACAAGTCGTTCTGGATCGTGCGCAACAGCGCGGCGATCTCGCCGGCCTGTGTGACCTGCGGCGATCGCTCGGCCTCGACGACGCACGCGCCGATCGCGGCGTTGGCCTCGTCCACGGTTCCGTAGGCCTCGACGCGCGAGTCAGTCTTGGCCACGCGAGCGCCATCGCCCAATCCGGTCGAGCCATCATCGCCCGTCTTCGTGTAGATTTTGGTGAGCCGAACCATGGCCAGAGTCTACAGGCATTGGACCGGCCCGGGCGTGACGGGGGTTGATGGACAGGAAAGAGGGGCGACCGGAGGCGGACTCAGGCCGGGCCGCTCTCTGCGACCCGCTTGAGGTCCTCCAGGTCGGTGTCGATCAGTTTGCGCATTGTGTTGGACATCATCGCCGCGAGCGGCGACATGATCTTGGCCAAGAATGACTGGGGCGTCGCGCTGAACCGCATTTCGGCATCCGTGGCATCACCCACGCCGGTAAACGTGAAGGTGCTGCGATACGCGCACCCGCAACTGTTCGCTGTGACGGTGTACCCGCTGGGCGGCGAGAACTCGACGATCTCCATCGTTTCGGTCGCTTCCTTGCCGAACATCCTGCGGGTCTCGCGGAAGCGCGTCCCCTTGCCGATCGGGCCCTCCGTCAGCACTTCGAGTTTCAGTATGCCGGAGACATGTCGCGAGCCGTTTCGCAGGTCGGCAAAGAGGGCAAACACCTTCTCTCGCGGCGCGTTGATACGCTTCGTGACGGAGATTTCGTTCATGGGGGACGGCCTTGGGCGAACGGGCTGAAAACTGGGGGATTGGATCGAACACACCGTAACCGCGTTCTTCCCATACATGTATCAGAAGCAGACGTGCCTTGCAATCGAAGTCCCCCGGCGATGAACCCCCCGGGGGCAGGAGCCTGCAATGACGCATCGGATGATGTTCGCCGCGGCGATGATTGGAACGGTCTGCAACGCCGCGATGGGCGGGGTGTTCCCGTCCGACCCGCCGGCCGCGCCGGATCAGAAGGAGCGCTGGATCCGAGTGACCGAAGATTCGGCATCGGGCCGGGTGAAACTCCAGGTCGCAGCCCGTTCGTACACCCGTCCCGGGGCGGGCGATGGGCGCGTGGTTTGGCTCGCCTCGGCGGTGCACGTTGGCGATCGGTCGTACTACCGCGCCCTGCAGCAATCGCTGGATGCCAAGGATGTGGTGCTCTACGAGGGAGTGAAACCGCCCGGAGCCGGCCGCACCGAGCACGATCTGGGCGAGGGGAGCGATGAGCAACGCGCCGAAGCGACCAGGAAGAGGCTGCGGTTCCTTGGCTTGGCCGTGAAGATGCACGAGCGCGCGACCGGCCGATTGCCCGAGTCGCTCGGCGACCTGACCCGGCCGACCGACAAGGGAGTCATGCCCGATGAGCGGATCGCGCCGTTTGTCGCCGCGTCGCTTGTCGATGCCTGGGGGAACGCCATCGAGTACACGCTGCTCAGCGGCGAGGGCGGGGTGAGCGGCGGCGCGGGCGGGTTCGATCTGGTCAGTCTCGGGGCCGACGGCCAGGCGGGCGGCGAGGGCGCGGCGGCGGACCTGCTGCTTTCGCAGCAGAAGTCCATCACGGCGGACGAGATCCCGAACAAGAGCGAAGGGGGAATCCAGCAGCAGTTGGCCGGCGCGCTGGGGCTGGTGTTCCAACTCGACGCGATGGACCATTCCAAGCCCAACTGGCGAAACAGCGACCTGTCGATGGACCAGGTGAGCGAGCGGATTGCCGGATCGGGCGGCGATGCCGACGACCTGTTCGCCTCGCTCGGCGGGGCATCGGCCGGTGCTCGGTTCGCCGGCGCGCTGCTGAAGTTCATCGGCGCAAGCCCGATGCTCTCGGGCATCGCCAAGGTGATGATGGTGGAAATGCTCGGTCAGGCCGATGAACTGCTCGAGGTCGTACCCGGCGGCATGGGCAAGTTGATGGATGTGATCATCAAGGATCGGAACGAGGTGGTGATCAACGACCTGGTCGGCGTGCTTGAGCACGAGCCGGACAAGAAGAACATCGGCATCATCTATGGCGCGGGCCACATGCCCGACCTCGAAGAACGGATGGCCGTTCTCGGCTTCACGGAGAACTCGGTAGTCTGGCTGACGGCGATCGACGTCGATCTCGATCGCACCGGCCTGCCGCGGAGCCAGATCAACTCCATGCGTGCGATGCTTCGCGACACCGTGAAGGAGCAGGCACGCGCAATGAGACGCGCCGAGGAGCGGCGTCGGAGGTGACGGCAAGGCTCATCGCGGCAGGTCGGCCGCGGGAAGCGTGGTGAAGGGCTCTTCGCCGCGGAGTCGTCGCGCAATGTCAGCGAGAATTCGCGGGTCCTTGTGGGCATCGAGGTGACCGAACTGCAAGGGCTGGTTCGGGACCCACCACGCGGTGCGGCCCGGCGGCGCGGCGTTCTCGCAGCCGACAATCCAGTCGCCCAGCCGGCAGTAGGGCAGCACCTCAAACCCCTGCTCGCACTCATCCAGGGCGCACAGAAACGCCGAGCCCGCGCGCATGTCCACAACGCGGTCCTCCAACGTGGGAAGTTGTGCCCAGTCCGCGCCACGGTGCGGCGTGGCGATGGTCATCAGCCGGACGATGCTGAGCCGGCGCTGGTCCTTCTCATCGGGCATCGCGGCGCGCCGTGCGACCAGCCCGCCCATCGAGTAGGCGACCACGTCGATCTCGATGTTCAACTCCTGTTCCGCGCGGGCCAGTTCTGCCTCGACTTCGTCCAGCAACCTGCGCCGGGCATCCTCCATCGTCCAAGTCCAGCCCGGCGCGACGGTGATGATGGGGGTCTCATCGGCCAGCACGCGCCGAAGCTTGGCCGCGAGCTGCGACACGATGATCCCCGGATCGGCGTATCCGCCGATGATGATGATGGGGCGCGATGCCGGCCGCGGCGACTCCTGCATCTGCGCAAGCTCGGCCTTCGCCGCGGCGACGGTGAGGGGGAAAGACGGGTTGGCGGGGGAATCGGCGGAGCAACCGGCCGCGTAGAGCAGGAGCAGAAGCACCAGAATGGATGTGGCAGTGCGTTGAACGAGCATGTATTCAACATTCAGACTTGAGTAAGAAGAGCGGTTCGGAGTTGGGAGCCGTAAGCCGTTGTACTCGTTCAAGCGGGCTCCAGATAAAGCCGTCGCCGATTGCGGCCTTGCGCATATCCACGATCAGGCTGCTCGCCGGGGTGCCATCTGGAATGATTGCCGCGCAGTCAGCGGGCGCCTGCGCGACTGGAGTCGCGAGTTCGTCGCCTTTCCAGATATCCATCGTTCTGGAACCGACCCACTCGAGCCGGGCGATTTCATCGAAGTACTGATTGAGGAACTCGGTCACCGAGCGAGCTTGGAGCACGATGACGGGCGGATCGTGACTGCTGAAATAGACTGCGCGCCATGAGCCGGTGGCGGGGTCTGTGTCCACCACCCACGAGTTCCCGCATCCATCGCCCAGCAGCTCGATCGCCCTGGGAAACACTTCGACCAGTCCGTGCCACAGCCCATTGAACGAAAGTGTTCCATACGGGCCACCGTCGAGTTCCTCGGCAACCGCGAGAATCTCAGCGATGTCTGGTGGCCACGGAAGTCCGAGCCCGAACTGCCCCGCATCCTTGTCCTCAGACGAGATCGGCTTGCCGAGCTTGATCCTGTACTTCGTGCCGTCCAAGTCTTTGAGCAGTTTTGACCTTGCAGCCAGCACAATCTCAAGAGGTGTCATCCCCACGGCTACAACCCTCTGCTCCCCTCCGCTTGCTCCGCTGCCCCTGTGTTCCTCTTACGCCTTGCTGACCGTCAACGCGTGCACTTTCTCGACGTTCCCCGCCGCGATCTTGTCGAACCCGCTGCCGAGTTCCCCGATCGGATCCGGCGGGATGATGTCCACCTTCTTCTCGCCCAGTTTGGCCTCGCCTCGGCGGACTTTGTCCTGGAACGCGAGGCACTCGGCCAGCAGTTTGTCGAGGATCTGCTCCTCGGGAACGTTGGCGACCTTCTCGCCCTGCACATAGATGATGCCGCGGCGGTCGCCCGCGAAGACCGCGACATCCGCGCCCTCGGCCTCGCCGGGTCCGTTGACGATGCACCCCATGACCGCGACCTTGATGGGCAGTTCGACCTTCGCGGCCAGTTGCTTGCGGACATCCTGCACCAGCGTGAACAGATCGACCTGAATGCGCCCGCACGTCGGGCACGCGATCAGATCGACGCCCTTGCGGGTGCGCAGGCCGAGCACGTAGAGCAGTTCGAGCCCGTCTTCGACCTCGTACACCGGGTCGTTGGCGTAACTGATTCTGACGGTGTCGCCGATGCCGTTGGCCAGCAACGCGCCGAGGGCCACGACGCTGCGGATCGTGCCGGTTTCCTTGGGCCCGGCGTGCGTCACGCCCAGGTGCAGCGGATGGTCGAACCGCTTGCTGATTTCGGTGTAGGCATCGATCACGACCTGCGCATCCATGCTCTTGGCGGAGATGGACACATCGTAGAAATCCTGCTCGTAGAAGATGTCGAGGTACTCCTCGAGTTTGGTGATCATGATCGCCAGCAGGTAGCCGTGCTTGTGATCGCTGAAGACCTGCCCGAGTTCCTTCATCCGCTTCTGCTTGTCGCGGCGCTCGATGATCGAGCCCTCGTTGACGCCGATGCGGATGGGCAGACCCTTGGCCTTGCACGCCTGGATGACCTCGATCACCTGTTTGCGGTCGTTGATGTTGCCGGGGTTGAGGCGGATCTTGTGCACGCCCGACTCGACGGCCTCGAGAGCACGCTGGAAGTGGAAGTGGACATCGGCGACGATCGGCACCTGCACGCGCGGCAGGATTTCCTTGAGCGCCTCGGTGTCCTTCTTCTCGGGCACGGCGACGCGGACGATGTCCGCCCCCGCCGCGGCGAGTTTGTTGATCTCGGCGACGCACTTTTCGATGTCGTGCGTGTATCCGGCGGTCATGGTCTGAACGCTGACCGGGGCCGGGGTCGTCGGGTTGCCGTTGCGGTCGGGGATTCCGCCGCCGATCTTGATGATGCCGGTGCGGGCGTCTCCGACGGAAATCTGGCGCGTGGGGCGGCGAGGGTGCATAGGTGGAGGATGGTAGGGGGGTCTGACGTCTTCCTCTGTGCGGACCCGAGTCGGCCCAGGGCCTACGCCACCTCATCCGGCCGCGGCTCGCTCTTCTCGCTTCCCTCCACCTCCGCCGCGGCGTGCTCCTCGCCCGCGCCCGCCCACGTCGGCCAGTGCGACCGCGCGGTGAGGCCCTCCAGCAAACTGCGCTTGTTGGTCCCCGGCTTGTAGGGCACCTCGGGCCCATCGACCTGCGGTACGCGCCAGAGCAGCATGATGATGCCCGCGCACAGCAGGACCACCGCGAGACCGCCGACGGCCACGTGCGTGCCCAGCGACTTGTCGCCGCTCCAGCCCGAGACGGATTCGCCGAGCCAACCCGCCGCGGCGGTGCCGATGGCGGTTGCGCCGAAACTGGCGACGTTGGCGGTGGCCATGACGCGCCCGCGCATGGAGTCTTCGACCAGGTGCTGCATCGCGGCCCAGGTCTGGTTGAAGCCCCAGATCCAGAACAACCCACAGAAGAACATGGTGATGTAGCCCCACGCGAGCGAGCCGGTGAGCGCGAACAGGCCGATGGTGAGCCCGGCCCCGCTCAGGGACATCGGGATGAAGTGGTGCTTGGGGTACCAGGGCGGGATGAACTTGAGCAGCAGCCCGCCGATGACCGCGCCGATGCCGAGCACCGCGAGCAAACGGCCGACCGCGCGGTCGGCATTGGCCATGTCCAGGCCGTAGACATCGATCGCGTACATCGGCAGCAGCCGCACCAGCGGCGCGGCGAGCAGCGACATCAGGAACATCGCCAGGAAGACCAGCAGCGGGCCCTTGTTCTTCGCGATGAACCCCATCGCCTTGGCGAGTTGCCGCCAGGGGTGCTCTCCGTGGTGGGGCGGCGCAGGGGCATCGGGCGTTGAGATGACGGCGATCACCACGGCGAGAAACGTGACCGCGTTGATGACAAACAGCGGCGTGGCTCCGCCCCAGGTCGCCGCCATGATCCAGCCGCCCAGGGCGGGACCGATGACGCGAGCGAGATTGAACTGCACGCCGTTGAGCGTGATGGCCTTGGTCAGTTCGGCCCGCGGCACCAGGCGCGGCGTCAAAACCTGCCACGCGGGCATGTTGAAGGCCATCACGATGCCCTGCACCGCCGAGAGCACCAGCAGCGCGGCGACGATGTCGCTCTCAATCCCGAACATCCACGCGATCGGCGGGGCGCCGAAGTACGAAACCGCCGCGAGCGCGACGGCGATGCCCATGAGCATGATCTGCGTCACGACCAGCAGCGTGCGCCGGTTGACGCGATCCGCCAGCACGCCGCCGACCAGGCCCAGCGCGAGAATCGGCGACAGGTGTGCCGCGGCAAGAATGCCGAGCATCTTGAGCGACTGCGTCTCGTGGGCGACGAGCATCTGCACGCCGAGCAGTTCCATCCAGTTGCCGGTGTTGGAGACCAGCGCGGCCATCCACACGTTGCGGAAGTGGACGTGGCGGAGCACGCCCCAGCGCGAGGGTTGGTCTTTGGTGGACCGGCACTCCGTGCCGGTCATTCGGGCCTTGACAACCCCCGCGCTCCCATCATCCCAGTTGCTCGCCGCCTCCGCCGCGCCGCCCGTGCCCGCGCTCGCGCCGGCGAGCGCGCCGGGCGTGAGACTCGGCCCGTCATCGGCATCGGTCGCGGCGTCCGAACCGACCGCGCCCGGCGCTCCCGCGCCGATGACCGACCTGCTTGACTCTCCATTGCCCGACACGACGCGGACTCCGTTCCAGATCGCGGCCCAAGGGCGATACTAGGGAGTTGGGGCCCGCTGCGCGACGGTGATCTGCCCGAAAGAACAGAAGGCCTTACGCCCTTGCCGCGGGCGCGGCGGCGCCGGCGAACTCGGGGAAGGGAAGGGGCGAGAGTTCGACATCCGGATTGCGCTTCTGGAAGTTGCGCAGCGCCCATTCATCGACCATGAGCAGCACCCGCTGGTTGTCGCGGTCGGTCGCGACGATGCAGTCGTTGGGCAGGTCGGGCTGCCAGTCCTCGGGTGTTCCGCCCGGGAGTGGGGGCGGCTTGATCCAGCGGCACATCGTCCACGGCGCGGGTTCGAGGCGCGATTCGGCGTTGTACTCGGATTGCAGGCGGTACTGCACCACTTCAAACTGCAACGGACCGACCGCCGCGAGCAGCGGCACCTTGGCGCGCATCGCGCCAAGGTCCATGAGTTGCACGACGCCCTCGAGCAGGAGTTGATCGAGCCCGAGGCGGAACTTCTTGAAGTTCGAGGGCTGGGGGTTGTGCAGAAAGGCGAAGCACTCGGGCGCGAAGCGCGGGATTTCGTTGAACACGATGCCGCGTTCCTCGGTCAGCGTGTCGCCGATGCCGAAGAGGTCGTTGCCGATCAGGCCGACAACGTCGCCCGCGACCGCTTCCTCAACCGTTTCGCGCTCTTGCCCAAACAGTTTCGCCGCGTTGGAGAGCCGCACCTTCTTCCCGCTCTGCACGTGCAGCACGGTCATCTCGCGCTCGAACACGCCGGACACCACGCGCACGAACGCGATGCGGTCCCGGTGCCGCGGATCCATGTTCGCCTGGATCTTGAACACAAACCCGCTGAAGAACGGGTCGCCCGGCAACACCAGCCGATCGCCCGACCTGCGTGGGGTGGGGGGGCTCGAGTACTTCAGGAACCCATCCAGCAGCAACTGCACACCGAAGTTGTTCATCGCGCTGCCGAAGAACACCGGCGTGATCTTCTCCGCCAGCACCGCGGCGGGGTCGAAACTCGCCCCGGCCATGTCGAGCATCTCGATCTGCTCGCGCGTCTCGGCGTACACCCGCTCGTCCAGTTTCTCGCGCACCGCGGGGTCATCGAGCCCGCGCACCTCAACCGGCGCGACAAACGCCCCGCCCACCGTTCGCTCAAACAGGTGCACCTTGCCCTCGAGGCGGTCGAACACGCCGCGGAACGATGGCCCGTTCCCAAGCGGCCAGTTGACCGGATACGCCTGGATGTTCAGCACGCGCTCGAGTTCGTCGAGGAGTTCGAGCGGGTCCTTCGCGGGCCGGTCGAGTTTGTTGATGAACGTGAAGATCGGCACGCCGCGCCGCCGGCAGACCTCGAACAGTTTCAGCGTCTGCGGCTCGATGCCCTTGGCCGCGTCGATCACCATGATCGCCGCATCGACGGCGGTGAGCACGCGATACGTGTCCTCCGAGAAGTCCTTGTGGCCCGGCGTGTCGAGCAGGTTCACGCGGCAGTTGCCGTAGTCAAACTGCAGCACGGTTGAACTGATGGAGATGCCGCGCTGTCGCTCCAGTTCCATCCAGTCCGAGGTCGTCGCCCGCTGGTTCTTGCGAGCGGTGACCGACCCGGCCAGGCCGAGCGCGCCGCCGTAGAGCAGCAGTTTCTCGGTCAGCGTGGTCTTGCCCGCATCGGGGTGAGAGATGATCGCGAACGTGCGGCGGGGGAGGTTGCGGGCGGGAGTCGTCATGTGCAGACGATCATTCGCACGCCGGTTGCACCCGGCTCGATGTAGCACCGGCGGGTGCGAGGCGCACTCGGTCGCGGCGAATCTGACCCCCAGGCGTTCCGCCTTCACGGTACACTGCCGGCCTGTGGCGGGAGCGAGGGGCCAGTCCACGTCCGGGAGACGACCATGGCACGCACGAGCAGGAAGGCGTTCACGCTGGTGGAACTGGCCGCGCTGGTCGCGGCGGGCTCGGTCGCGATGAGCATCGCGGCGGTCTCGGTGCAGCCGGGCTTCGGGAAGAAGAAGCCGGATGCAGATCAACCGGCGGAGAAGGACGCCGCGCAGCCGCCGAACCTGACCGAGGCCCTGGCCAAGGCGCGGGCCTCTGCACGGCAGCTCAAGGATGCGACGCAGGTCCGGGGGATCATGCAATCGATGATCATCTGGGCGAACAACAACAACGGGAAGTTCCCGCTTCCCAGCGAGTTCGACACGGCCGATGACACGGTGAGCCTCAACGGCCGCGCCAAGGACACGACAGCGAACATTCTGTCCGTGATGATTTTCAACGGTTCGATCTCGACGGAGTTGTGCATCAGCGCGGCGGAGGTCAACCCGAACATCAAGGTGGATGGTCGGTATGAGTTCGACCGTCCGAAGGCTGCGATCCGTCCCGCGGCGGCGCTGTGGGACCCGGGCTTCAAGGCCGATTTCACCAAGGACCAGGTCGGCAACAACTCGTTTGCGCACTTGCAGCCTTCGGATGGCCGCCTGCCGCGGTGGGCCGACACGTTCAGTTCTCTCGAACCAATCGTGAGCAATCGCGCACCGGAGATCGAGAAAGTGGAGCGGAAGGGGGACGATGCCGCGGGCTGGACGTACGAGGTGACGACGGCGAAGAAGGACTCGCTGACGCTGCAGATCCACGGGGCGAAGGAAACGTGGGAGGGAAACGTCGGATTCGGCGATGGCCACGTGGACT
Source organism: Phycisphaeraceae bacterium (assembly GCA_019636495.1). GTDB lineage: Bacteria > Planctomycetota > Phycisphaerae > Phycisphaerales > UBA1924 > JAHBXL01. The sequence continues at coordinate 22,460 of JAHBXL010000011.1, forward strand.
TCATGACGCGGATCGCCCCCGAGGGCCGGGTCGAGGACCAGAAGTGGCTCGCCTACACCACGCGCGAGGGGAAGAAGTTCCTCGACACGTACTTCTTCGATGAGGATGACGACAAGGAGGGTTCTAACGCCTGTCTCGGCATCTTCACCACCGCGGGCAAGTCGCCCAAGGACTTCCGCGGCATCTGGGACTGACCCTCCAAGCCCGCTACGACTCCTTCGCCTCGTCGCAGTCCCCCGGCTGGGCCATGATCTCGCGCATGAACAACTCGAAGTCGTCGTGCAGAATCTTCATGGAGCGCTTCTCCCACATCTGCTGGAAACTCTCCTCGCACTTGATCACCCGCATCCGCCGCTCCCAACTCCGGAAATAGTCATCGTTAAGTTGGCCCATCCTGTGGCTGTACCAGGCGATCTCGAAGATCGACAACTGCATCAGGTTCAGGAAAAAGAACTGCACATCCTTCGGCGTGGCCAGGCCGTCGGTGTCGTGCTTGTGCACGTCGGCCAGTTCGGGCCTCTCCACGCGCATCCGCCGCAACTGCATCTGCATCTCAACCAACTTGATGAAGTTCGTCACCTGCTGGCTCTTGTGCCAGTTGCGCAACTGCACCGCGGCATACACCACCGACCCCACCAGCGCAAGCGTCGAGACGGTCTGCAGAGCGGTCCGGGCATGGTCGAGGGCTTCAGCGGTCATGCCCGATTGTTGCACGCCGCGCTGAAGAGGGGCCCGCTTTTCGCCGCGGCGGGTCCAAGGTTGCCGGCGCGCGGTTCGCTCGTGCGAATGTCGCGGCTCAGCGACCGCGCTCGCGCGGTGTTTGAGCGCGGTTCGCGCAGGGGGAGTGGGGCATCGGTTTGGCGGGCTGGTTCGGATGAAGTCCCCCGAGGCCGAACCGGTCGAGTGGCGTTCGGTGCTCCGCCGGAGATTCCCGGCCCAAGGAGGGTGTTTGAAGGGACGATTGCCAGATGATGCGGGTCCCCGGGGCAAAGGCTTGGCGCGACCGCGGGCCCCGCGGCGTCAGGTTCTCGGACACGAAGTAGCGTGATGTTCTATAAATGTTAGGCTAGGCTACTCGTCGCTGCGAGTTCCGCCTTTGACACCATGGGACGCCGTTGGTTCGCGTGTTAGACTTCTACTAGAGTTTGAAGGGACCGATTCTGAATCTGCCCCGGAGGGGGCCTTCAACCGCAAGGAACATCCCATGCCGGTAGCCTCGGAGTATGTCCAGACCGACCGCGAGCGTGCATTTCTCGAGCGCGTGGTGGATGCTCAGTACAAGCGCGAGATCATCAACGGCTTGGCACCGTTCATTGATGAGCGCGCTCCGGCGGACATGATGAACTTCTACAGCCGCGATGAGTTGGTGCAACTGGGCGGGTTGAAGAACACGCCGCGCGATGTCGAGAAGCGCATGCCGGTGAAGGTGACCCGGCACTACTTCGACCTCGCGACCAGGAGCAAGCCCATGCAGCGGCTGGTCAAGGCCAGCCCGGATGAGACCATGGACCTGGCAGGGTCGGAGGACCCGGGCAACCAGATGGACTACAGCCCGGTCGAGGGCCTGCTCCACAAGTACGAGATGGGGCTGCTCTACGTCGTCTCCACCTGCTCGGCGCACTGCCGCTTCTGCTACCGCGAGGAACTCATCGCGCGCAAGGAGATTGCCCGCAAGGATGGCACCGTCGCCAAGAAGGGCCTGGCCGAGATCCCGGCGGTGACTGAGTACATCCGCGAGTTCAACGCCAAGGTCGCAGCCAACGGCGGCCGCCACCCCGACTCCGGGCGAGAGAAACTCCGCGAGATCCTGCTCTCCGGCGGCGACCCGATGGTGCTGAATAACTCGAAGATCGCCGCGTGGCTCGCCGCGCTCGCCGAGTCCGGCATCGAGTCGATCCGCATCGGCACCAAGGAGATGGCGTTCTATCCGAAGCGCTTCGACGAGACCTTCCTCGCGATGCTCGACGCCTTCCACGAGTCCTATCCCGAGGTCGGCCTGCACATCATGGTGCACTTCGAGCACCCCGACGAGTTCCTCGTCAAGGACGCGAACGGCGACTACGTGCAGGACGAGAAGGGCTTCTATCAGTGGGTTCCGGATACCGCCGCGGCGATGCGCGGCGTGCTCGCCCGCGGGTGGATCACCGTCGAGAACCAGACGCCGATCATCCGCGACATCAACGACGACCCCGATGCCCTGCGGATCATGCAGCGCGAGATCAAGCGGGTCGGCGCGGACAACCACTACTTCTTCTGCGGGCGCGACATCATCGCCTACCGGGCCTTCAACATTCCCATCGAACGCGCCTGGCAGATTCTCAACGAATCGCAGAAGGGCCTTTCGGGCGTCGAGGCCCACGCCCGTCTTTCCATCACGCACTACAAGGGCAAGACCGAAGTCGTCGCGGTGACCAACGAGCCCATCCCCGGTCTTGCCGGCGCCGAGCACGGCGTGGTCATCTTCAAGATCCTCCGCAATGCCGGCAGCGCGCCCGACCGCTGCAAGGTGTGCATCGTCGGCCGCAACCCGAAGGCGATCTGGTTCAACGACTACGAGGACCGGGTCCTGTTCGACGAAGCCGGTCTCTATGACTATTCGCGCGTGAAGGATGCCACGACGCTGGCGGCACACTGAGCGGTACACGACGATGATCGACAAACGAGCACCGGGGCCCGCCGCGGCCGTCGCGGATGTTCCCGACGGCGCGACCATCATGATCGGCGGATTCGGCGAGGCCGGGAGCCCGATCGAACTCATCCACGCGCTGATCGATCAGGGCGCCCGCGATCTCACGATCATCAGCAACAACACAGGCAGCGGCGAAGTCGGTCTTGCCGCGCTGCTCAAGGCCGAGCGCGTGGCCAAGGTCATCTGCTCCTTCCCGCGCACCGCCAACTCCACGGTGTTCCCTGAACTCTACCGCCGCGGCAGGATCCGGCTCGAACTCGTGCCTCAGGGCACCCTCGCCGAGCGCATCCGCGCCGGCGGGGCCGGCATTCCGGCGTTCTTCACGCCCGCCGCGGCAGGCACGCTCTTGGCCGAGGGCAAGGAATCGCGCAGTTTCGATGGCAAGGAGTATCTGCTGGAGCGTTGGCTCCGCGCCGACTACGCGCTGATCAAAGGCCGTTGCGCGGACACGCTCGGAAACGTCGTCTACAACAAGACCGCCCGCAACTTCGGGCCCATCATGGCGATGGCCGCGAAGACCACGATCGTGCAGGTGGCCTCGCTGGTCCCGCCCGGCGGCCTCGACCCGGAGGTGGTGGTCACTCCCGGCATCTTCGTTGATCGAGTGGTGGAGGTCGCGCACCCGCAGCACGAATCCGAACTGGTCGCTTCGGGGGCAACCTACCCATGACCACCAACGCCGCGCAGATCGGTTGGACGCGGGAAGACATGGCCCGGCGCCTTGCGCTGGATATCCCCAACGGCTCCTACGTCAACCTTGGGATCGGTATTCCCGAACTGGTCGCGCGCTTCGTCCCCGAAGGCCGAACCCTCATCTACCACACCGAGAACGGTCTGCTCGGCATGGGGCCCGCCCCGCGGGAGGGCTTGGGCGACCCGGAACTCATCAACGCCGGAAAGCAGCAGGTCACCGCGCTGCCCGGCGCGGCCTACTTTCACCATGCCGACAGTTTCGCCATGATCCGCGGCGGCCACATCGATCTGTGCGTGCTCGGCGCCATGCAGGTCGCGCAGAACGGTGACCTGGCCAACTGGTCCACCGGCGAGCCCGATGCCATCCCCGCCGTCGGCGGCGCGATGGACCTGGTCGCGGGCGTCAAGTCCGTGTTTGTCATCACCCAGCATTGCACCAAGAACGGCGAGCCCAAACTCGTCGATCGCTGCACCTACCCGCTCACCGGCCGCGGCGTGGTGAACCGGGTCTACACCGAACTCGCGGTCATCGACGTGACCCCCGGCGGGTTCTCGCTGGTCGAACTCAGTCCGGGCGTTTCGTTTGAGTATGTGCAGGAGCGCACCGGTGCTCCGCTGCTGCGCCAAGGGACCCTTGCGAACGGAACACGACATGAAGACCGATGTTGAAGTCTCCCGCGCCGCGGCGTTGTATGAGCGAGCGCTCCGCGTCCTGCCCGGGGGCGTCAGCCGGAATGCCGCGCTGCACGATCCGCACCCGCTGTACGTCGAGCACGCCGAGGGCTGCCGACTGACCGATGTCGAGGGCGTGTGCCGGATCGACTTTGCCAACAACATGGCCTCGCTGATCCACGGCCACGCCGATCCCGATGTGGTCCGCACCGTGACCGAGCAACTCCGCCGCGGCACGGCGTTCAGCGTTGCCACCGAGGTCGAGATCCGCTGCGCCGAGCACCTGCGGTCGCGCAACCCCGGGTTCGAGAAGATGCGTTTTGTGAACTCGGGCACCGAGGCCGTGATGGCGGGGATCAAGGTCGCCCGCGCGGTCACCGGCCGGCCCATGGTCGCCAAGGCCGAGGGCGCGTATCACGGCGCGTACGACTACATCGAGGTCAGCCAGGCGCCTTCGCCCGCGAACTGGGGGAGCATCGACGAGCCCAGCCGCGTGCCGCTGGTGAAGGGCACGCCGCAGTCGGTGATGGACGAGGTCGTGGTCTTCCCCTACAACGACATCAACCGCACCATCGCGCTGCTCGACCGCGCCAAGGGCAAACTCGCGTGCGTGGTGCTGGATCTCATGCCGCACCGCATCGGCCTGAACCCGGCAGACCCGGCCTTCGTGTCGGCGCTGCGAGATTGGACCACCCGCAACGGCGTGCTCCTTCTGCTCGATGAGGTCATCACGTTCCGCTCCTGCTACGGCGGCCTGCAGCAGCAGTACGGCGTGGAGCCCGACCTCACCGCCATGGGCAAGATGATCGGCGGCGGGTTCCCCATCGGCGCCATCGCCGGCCGCGCCGAGTTCATGGATGTTCTCAACCCGCGCTCGCCCAAGTACGTCTACCCGCACTCGGGCACGTTCTCGGCGAACCCGGTCAGCGTCGGCGCGGGCCTGGCCGCCATGCAGAAGTTCGATCGCGCTTCGGTCGATCGCCTCAACGCCCTCACGCGCATTGCCGCGCGAAAGGTCGAGGAGGCCATCCGCCAGACGGGCATCGCCGCCAGCGTAACGGGCACGGGCTCGATGTTCCGCGTGCACCTCAAGCCCGCCGCGCCGCGCAACTACCGCGAGGCGCACACCGCCCCCGACGAGAACAAGCGGCTCAAGGTCCTGCTCGACCACATGTTCGATGAGGGCATCATCCTCATCAACTCCTGCTCGGCGGCGTTGTCGACCCCCATGACCGAGTCCGAGATTGATGCGCTCGTCGCGGCGTTCCGCTCGGGCTTCGAGAAACTCGTCGCCATGGGCTGAAGTCGGCCATTTTGCGTTCAGGCCAGTTCAACGACCGTCGCCAGCCCCTGGCCGACACCGACGCAGAGCGTGGCGATGCCGCGCTGCATGCCGCGACGCTTCATCTCGTGAACAAGCGTCGTCGTGATGCGGGCCCCGGAACAGCCCAGCGGGTGGCCCATGGCGATCGCGCCGCCGTTGACATTCACGATTGACTCGTCGAGGCCGAGTTCGCGGATGCATGCGACCGACTGTGCGGCGAAGGCTTCGTTCAACTCAAACAGCCCGATGTCCTCGATCCTGAGTCCGGCCCGCTGCACCGCCTTGCGCACAGCGGGCACCGGGCCGATGCCCATGTGCGCCGGGTCCACCCCGGCCGACGCACTTGCCCCGATGAAGGCGATCGGCGTGAGGCCCAGCGCGGCAGCGCGCCCCGCCTCCACCAGCAGCAGCGCGGCCGCGCCATCATTCACGCCCGACGAGTTTCCCGCCGTCACCGTGCCCGCCTCGCCCTCGGCCACGAACGCGGGCCGGAGTTTGGCCAGTTGCTCCAACGTCGTGTCCGGTCGCGGGTGCTCATCGATCGAGACGATGACCTTTTCGCCCTTGCGCTGAGGAATCTCGACCGGGACCAGTTCATCGGAGAAGCGGCCCGCCTGGTTCGCCGCGGCCCACTTCTTCTGGCTCGCCAGCGCGAAGCGGTCCTGATCCTCGCGGCTGATGCCGTGTGCGCGAGCGACGTTCTCCGCCGTCTGGCCCATGGAATAGGGGTGGTGCATCGCTGCGAGTTTCAGGTTGATGAACCGCCATCCGATCGTCGTGTCGGCCAGTTGCTGCTCGCGGTCAAAGGCGCTCTGGGCCTTGGACAGCACCATCGGCGCGCGGCTCATCGACTCCACGCCCCCGGCGATGATCACGTCCCCGTGCCCGGCCTCGATCAATCTCGCGGCGATGTTCACCGCCTCCAGCCCCGAGGCGCACAAACGATTCACCGTGCAGCCCGGCACGCTCATCGGAAGGCCCGCCAGCAGCGCCGCCATGCGGGCGACGTTGCGGTTGTCCTCGCCGGCCTGGTTCGCCGCGCCGAAGTACACATCTTCGACGAGCGCGGGGTCGATGCCGCTGCGTGCGACCACCGCACGGATGACCATCGCGGCCAGATCATCGGGCCGCACCGATGACAGAGCGCCGCCGTACCGGCCGATGGGAGTTCGCAACGCGCAGATCACGGCGGCTCGTCTTTGCATGAGTCCGCAGTATACGAGCGGGCGCATTCGCCTGCCGTGATTCTCGCGGCCTCGAAGCGTGGGCCGCGATGGGGATATCCTGCCTCACGCCCTTCGCAAGGAGCAGCACATGGCCACCGATCATCCGATCCGTGTCGAACAATCCCGCCGCGACGTATTGAAGTTCGCGGGTGTCTCGTTCGCGGCCGCCGCGGCAGTAGGGGGGGTGGGGGGAGTGGGGGGAGTTTCGGGCGTGCGGGGCGCCTCCGCGGCGATCGCTCTGCCGCGTCGGGCCGGGCAGCCGACGACCGCGCCGCAGCCTGCCACGCAGGGCGCGGGGTTCTATGAACTCACACTCGGCGATGCCCGAGTCTCGGTTGTAAGCGATGGGTGGTTCTCGTTTAACCCGCCGCACCCGACGCTCGCCGCCAACGCGACCAAGGAGCAGGTGGAGGGGGCGCTGAAGGACGCGTTTGTTGACCCGGCCGATGTGCGCGTGCAGGTGAACTGCCTGCTGATCCGCACGCCGCGGGACACCGTGCTGATCGATACCGGCACCGGCGGCGCATTCGGCGCGACCAATGGGACACTGCTGAAGAACCTGTCGAACATGGGCGTGAAGCCGGCGGATGTGACCGCGGTCATCATCACGCACCTTCACGGCGATCACATGCTCGGCGTGTTGAACGCCGAGGGCAAGCCGACCTTCGCCAATGCCGAGCACCTGGTGCACAAGGACGAGCACGACTTCTGGGCGGCGGAGACGCACGACTTCTCGCAGAGCAAACTGCCCAAGGACATGCTGCCGGGCTTCATCGCCGGCGCGAAGAAGGTGATCGCGGGCGCGAAGTTCACGCTGGTCGACGGCGAAAAGGAAGTGCGACCGGGAATCACGGTTGTTCCCTCAGCCGGTCACACCGCGGGCCACATCGCTATCCAGGTGGATGGCGGCGGGGGCGCGAAGAACGTGCTGCTCTACATGTCCGACACCGTACACCATCCGGCGATCCAGTTCCCGCATCCGGATTGGGCCGTGATGTTCGATGCGAATCCTGATCTTGCGGTCGCGAGTCGTCGTCGGCTCTTTGATCGTGCCGCGGCGGACCGCGTGCGGCTTTCGGGCGCGCACATTCCGTTCCCTTCCGTCGGGCACATCCGCAAGCAGGCTGCAAGCGTCGGCAAGGGGTACGACTGGGTGCCGGCGATGTGGGAGTGGTAGGGTGATGCCCCGAGTGTGCATGATGGGTGCGGTACTCATCGCCGGTGCGGGTGCGCTGTGCGGGGCGGGCGGCACCGATCCGCAAGAAGAGCCGGAGGCCCGACACGGCAACCCCGTCCTTCCCGGCTGGTACGCCGACCCCGAGGGCGTGGTGATCGAAGGGCGGGTGTGGATTTACCCGACGTTCTCCGCCCCGTACAACGACCAGTTGCACTTCGATGCGTTCAGTTCCGATGATCTCGTGAACTGGACGAAGCATGAGCGGATTCTGACTTCCGAGTCGGTGTGGTGGGCGCGGCGGGCGATGTGGGCTCCGGCGATGGTGCCGCACCGCGGCAGGTTCTTCCTGTTTTTCGCCGCGAACGACATCCAGAACGACCGAGAGGTCGGCGGCATCGGCATCGCCGTTGCCGACAAGCCGGAGGGGCCGTTCACGGACCACCTCGGCAAGCCGATCATCGATCGGTTCCACAACGGTGCGCAGCCGATCGACCAGTTTGTCTTCCGGGACATCGACGGCACGCACTACATGTTCTACGGCGGGTGGCGGCGCTGCAACGTGGTGAGGCTCAACGACGAGTTCAACGGCCTCGTGCCGTTCGAGGATGGAACAACCTATCGCGAGGTGACGCCGGAGGGCTACGTCGAGGGGCCGTTTATGCTCCGGCGCGTGGTGAACGGAATGCCGCGGTACTACTTCATGTGGTCCGAGGGCGGTTGGACCGGGCCCGACTATTCAGTGGCCTACGCGATCGCGGACAGTGCGCTCGGTCCCTTCAAGCGGATCGGGAAGATTCTGGAGCAGGACCCGACCATCGCCACAGGTGCGGGGCACCACAGCGTGATCGTGCTGCCCGGCGCACCGGCGCTGGATGCGAAGCGCGATCCGCCAGCCGGGCAAACGCCCGAAGGCTCCGCCGCGGCGTCCGGGGGTGACTCAGACCAGTACTTCATCGTCTATCACCGCCGCCCGCTCGGCCAGACCGATCGGAACCATCGCGTGGTGTGCATCGACAGGCTGGAGTTCGATGAGCAGGGGTTGATCAAGCCGGTGAGGATGACCTTCGACGGGGTCGGGCCGGTCGCGCCCGCCGCGAGACCGTAGAGACGCGCACAGACCGCGCGCTCGCGCGCATCGCTGTTTCGGCACGAGTTGATTTCGTGTACGCTGTCGGCCCCGGGAGTGAGACCCATGGCCGACACCGTGCTTCACCCGCTTCTCGCACCGCTCATCGAGGCGGACCCCGCTCGCGCGGCTCACCTGCTCGAGTCGATGAGCGAGGATCAGGCATTCAACGCCTTGCGGGTGCTCCCCGCGCCGCTCGCGGCGACGCTCCTGCCACACCTCCAAGCCGCGTACGCCGCGGCGCTGCTCGGCGAGACGGATGAGCAAGCCGTCGCGACGGTGGCGAACCGGATCGATCCGAAGCGGGCGGCTTCGATCCTCATGCATCTGTCGCGCGAGTCCCTTGAGCGCCTGCTGCCGCATCTCTCAGAGAGTCTCCGTCGCGAGGTGTCGGAGCAACTCAACTACCCGGCCGACAGCGTGGGCCGGATGATGTCCACACAGTTCCTCGCGTTCCACGAGACCATGAAGGTCGAGGACGCCATCCGCAAGATCCGCGCGCTGGCGCAGTCGGGCATGCCCTCCTCGTATCTCTACGTCATCGACAGCGCCGATCGACTTGTCGGCGTGCTGAACATGCACAGCCTGATGCTCGCGGCCGAAGAAGCCCCGCTCAGCACGATCATGAACCGCAACGTGTTCAGTTTGCACGCGTTCACCGAGGCGCAGGAAGCGGGGAAGGAACTGACCAGGCGCCGGTACTTCGCCGCGCCGGTCGTCGACGCGGAGGGGTGCATCCTGGGCATTGTCCGCGCTGAGCATCTCCTCGCCGATGTGCACAAGGATGCAACAGAAAACCTGCTCCGCATGGTGGGCGTAGGAAGCGACGAGCGTGCGTTCTCGCCCATGACCTACTCCCTGAAGAGGCGACTGCCGTGGCTGCACGTCAACCTCGCGACGGCCTTTCTCGCCGCGGCCGTGGTCGCGTACTTTGAGGGGCTGATCTCCGAGATCTCGATGCTCGCGGTGTTCCTGCCGGTCATTGCCGGGCAAGGGGGCAACGCAGGCGCGCAGTCGCTGGCGATTGTGATGCGCGGCATTGTGATGCGCGAAGTGCCGAAGGAGCGTCGACTTCAGTTGGTCGCCAAGGAGACCGTTCTCGGCCTGGTCAACGGGATCGTGACGGGCATCATCACGGGCATCATCGCATGGATGTGGTATGGCAATATCACGCTCGGCATTGTCGTGACCATCGGCATGATCGTGAACCTGCTGTTCGCGGGGATGGCCGGGGCGTCGATCCCGCTGCTGATGAAGGCGATGCGGCTGGACCCGGCGCAGTGTTCGAGCATCATCCTGACGACGGTCACCGACGTTGTCGGCTTCGTCGCATTCCTGTCGCTGGCCCTGATCTTCAAGCAGTCGCTCATCGGATGAGCGAATCCGAACCGCCTTGCAGTCTCGAAAGACTCTGGAGCGACTCTCAATATGGCACACGGTACTGGTGCGAAAGGTCCGAACATGATGGCATCGACACTTTGGCGTGCGACGATGGCTGCCTGGTTGATGATGGCGAGCGCGGCTTCGGGCGAGCCTCTGCCGCTCAAGGTCTTCATTCTCGCCGGACAGAGCAACATGGAGGGCCAGGCCGTCGCCGATTTGACGGACAGGCACCACAACGACGGAAAGGGGACGCTGGTTGCGTTACTGAACGACCCCGCCAGGCGAGATCGGTTCGCGCACCTGCGGGACGACAGCGGGGCATGGCGCGTCCGCGATGATGTGTGGGTGCGGTTCCGGCCCCGGCGCGGGCCGTTGCTCGCCGGTCCGTTGACCGTCGGCTTCACCGCATACGAGGGTCGGCACCACTTCGGCCCTGAGTTGCAGTTCGGGCACGTGCTCGGCGATGCGCTGGACAACGAAGTGCTCATCATCAAGACCGCGTGGGGCGGCAAGAGTCTCTATGAAGACTTTCGTCCTCCATCGTCGGGCGGCGCGACGGGCCCGAACTACACGATGATGATCCAGCAGGTGCGCGAGGCCCTCGACGAGTTCCGCCGCGAGTTCCCGCAATCCAGGTCAACGGGACATGAACTTGCCGGCTTTGTCTGGTACCACGGCTGGAACGATGGCTGCGGCCCCGATCACGCGGTGCCGGAATATGAGACCAACCTGGTCAATCTCATCAACGATGTCCGCAGAGACCTCGGCGCCCCCAACTTGCCGGTCGTCATCGGCGAGTTGACCGGGCCTTGGGGGTCGGGCATCGAGGCGCCGGGGGCGTGGGGCCGACTGCGCGAAGCGCAGGCCGCCGCGGCGGCCCGGCCGGAGTTCAACAACACCGTGGCCTTCGTGCCGACGCGCGACTTCGTGCGAAGACCCGAGGACTCGCCCAACCCCACACATGAGCACCATGAGTGTGGCAACGCGGAGACGTACCTGCTCGTCGGCGATGCGCTCGGCCGGGCCATGCTCGGGCTATTGGGCGGAGAACGGTCGCACGAACCGCGCGCTGCGCCGGCCGAGCCGCCGGAGATCAGAAACGGCGAGATGGCCGGATACATGCTCGTGCCGCTCGAGCGCGTGCCCGAGCGATTCAACGCGGGCTTCTCGCTCTACGCCGCGGCGTGGCCGCTGCTCGAGCAGTACCCGGGGAGCCGCTTTCAGACGGGCCTGTTCGGCACATGGATGTTCGCGCAGTTCGATGGTGAGCCGCCGAAAGACCTCTATTCTGATATTGAGGGCGGGCTCGGCTGGTGGCGCGACACGCGATTCGCCACGACGACGCCCAAGTTCATCATGGGCGGCGTCGCTCCGAACTTCTCATCGTGGGCCAACGGACCCGGCGCCGGCAAGGGGCGCGACTGGGACCGTCCCCTCGGCAAGTACGCCGTTGCACAACTCAGCCCGTGGGTCGTCTGGCCACCGGACGGGCTCAACATCTCCCAGGGAACCTGCGGCGAACTGTTCGGCTACGGCTACCTGCCCCTGCCGATCATCGACGCCAAGCCGACGACGGCCGGCAAGCCCGTGCCGACCGGCGACCAGTGCTGGACGCTCTTCCTCAACACCGCGAACTTCAAGGGCCCACTGTGCTTCTTCACACCCTACTTCTGGTCCGCCGCGGCGGTCGAGCGCCCGGAACTCGCCGGCCTGCTGCTCGACTCGCGGCCTTCCGACCCGAACAAGGCCTTCCAGATGGAGACCCAGTGGGTGCCCGCGGTGCTCAGCACGATCACGGCGGGCGATGACCGCGGCGAGCCAATGACCTTCGCGCGAACCGCGCCGATGTCGTTCCCGGTCGATGAACAGGGCCGCACGGTGGTGCTGCACCGCCTGACCACCTACACGCGTGATGCGCTCACCGAGCCGGTGCGCCGATGGTTCGCCGGAGGTCCCGTCGCCAAGACCGAGATCGATCCCTCTGCCTCGCACGTGCAACAGTTCCGCGATGGCGGCGGATCGACCTGGCAGATCTCGCCCGATGGCCAGCGCGATGAGAACAAGCGCGACATCCTCTGGTCCGGTTTCGGCACGCCGACGGCCCACGATCCCATCACGTACGGTTATCGATGGAACCCCGATCTGGTGTTCCCGGTGATGGATGGCGGCGGCCGTCGGGTGCGTCTGCCTGAGTACTTCGTGATCGAACAGGTCGAGGGCTGGAAGCCGCGATGGAAGGCGGTCGCATCGGACGACGTGCCCCGGGGTGCGGGTCTGCATTCGCGCCGATTCGACACGCCGCGCGAGCGGGGCGAAGGCGCGTACGTGACGCCCGATGCGCCGGACAGCCCCTTCCGCGCGCCGGGGCCGGTTGCGGGTCCGTTCGAGACGACCCTGGGCGATGGCAGCACCGTGACGTATGCGTGGTACCGTTTCGCCGACCAGCCCGCGATGCTCAACGCGGACCTGACGACCGCCGAGCGCGAGAACGCGCAGCGCCGCGTCGAGATGCTCCACCGCGAGTGGACAAGAGACAAGACCTATCTTGCGCCGCCGACGACGGGCGTGCTCGCTTCGCTCGACCCGGCGTTGATCGTCACTCCGCCGCCCGGCCTCGAAGTCGGCTACGTGCCCATCGCGCTGCGGCAGGAGCGGAAAGGGGAGCCGCGCCGTGCGCCGCGCTGAGTGGTATGAGGAATGAGGATGCCGCCATCCTGATGAACGCCCCGGCCCAAGGCGATAAGGTCGCGGCGGCCCCGGCGAGCACGCCAGCGCCCGCTTGACCCGAGCGGCTCTGCGCGGCGCGAGAATCGGCCCCGGCTCGCCCACCTCGGCGGATTGATGAGTGTGCCTGCTCGGTACCATGGGCCATGCCACCGATCACCTCTCGACGAGCGCTCTTGGATGAGATGGACGTCGAGTACGCGCGGTTGATGGATCTTGTCGATCGTGTCCCACGCTCTCTGTGGAGGTCCTCCCGAGTGAACAGCGGCGGGTGGTCGCTCAAGGACGTGCTCGCGCACATGCGTTCCTCAGGTCTCCAGACTGTGAAGTCTGCGCGAAGCGGCGGGGCTCACTGCATCGGGGCTGTCTGGTGCGACGAACACACCTGACTCGCCGGATGCCTGATTCGTGCTCAACAACCGTCGCGGATGCAAGCCTCTCCCGCAACCAGGTGACCAGTGACCTCACCAAGCCACAAGAACGAGCAACCGGCCGTACCTCCGAGGCTCTACGAGCCCGTGCGCCAACTTGCACCCTCAATGGTCAGATCCCCACGGAGCATCCTGGCGCTGGTGCTCGGGTCACTGGCCGTCATGGTGCCGTGGCCGTTGCTGGGCATCCTGCTCATGCAATCGTCCTTCGACAGGGAAACCGAAGCGTTCATGCTGTTCGGCGGCATCACCCTGTTCCCCCTCATGCTCCTCGCGCTCTTCGGCACCGCTTCCGAGGAGGTGCTCATCGGGCTGATGATGCTTGTGTGGCTGGCGACAGCGGTGGTTCCGGGCCTGATGCTCCGGCGCCGTCTCAGGTCATGGCTGGCCATCGGGGGCTTGCTCGGCGTCCAGTCTGCGTTCTCGTTCGCGCAGGCCGTGATGGGCGTGCTCCTGATCGTCGGCAAGAACGTCTGATGTCTCACGACGAACGCCGCGCGGCTTGTCCTTCCGGGGGCGCGATGCTCAGACGGAAAACCGAGTCGCTGAAGCGACGACCCCCGAGCCTCGCGACCCGGGGGTTATGCGAATAGAGGATGGATAGCCCGGATCGAACGGGGCTCCGCCGCTCACGCCCAACGCCGCCGGGATCGGAGGGACGGGCGAGTCTCTTCCGCGTGTGCTTGGCAACGGCATGTGGCAAGTTGGGCGTCACTTGACGAGGTACCTCGGAATCGAGGCTCTGCGTTATCGCGTGCGAGTAGCGCCGCCCGGTTTGCCGAACGCCGGAACTTCTCAGACGAAGCCTCCGTATCCGCAACCCTGTCGAACGGTTTCTCTCTGGCGGTCGGGGCAAACGGGTCGCCTCGCAGCGGTTAACTGAGAGTACTACCCGCAGGCAGCCTCGTCGAGGGCTCGCTCGGCGGCCCCCCAACGACCGTTCTCTGGCGGCTCTCTCGCCGTCTGAAGTCTCGCGGCGGCCCGGGGGTTGAGACCAAGAAAAGTGAGAATTATCGGCCAATTCATGGGCGTGTCGCAAAGTCGCGGGCTTTACGAGACCGGGGGCTCCGGATCGTTGGACCGCCCTCCGCGACCTCTCAAACAGGCCCGGCCTTGACCCCGATGCGAACCCAGCTATATTTGCATGATGACGCAAACACGCAGACATAGGCCGGCGTCCCCCAAGCAGGCATCCACCTGCTGCGGCCCGATCGACGATCTACTCAACCCGGAGCTGTTCAAGGCCCTGTGCGACCCCACACGGGCCAAACTCCTGGGGTGCCTGGCCAAGTGCGGCCGGGCATGCTCGGTGAGCGAGGTGGCCGAGTGCTGCTCGGTCGACTTCTCAGTCGTCTCCCGCCACCTCCAACTCCTTGAGAGGGCGGGGATTCTGGTGTCCTCAAGGGAGGGCCGAACGGTCTCCTACGCCGTCAAGTACGGCCACCTGTGCCAGGCACTCCGCGGCCTTGCAGATGCCCTTGAGCAGTGCTGCCCCGCGGATCAGGCCGCTGAATGCGCCGGAGGCTGCTGTGCCAAACGCTAACGGCCAACTTCGGGTCTTGTTTCTCTGCACGGGCAACTCGTGCCGGAGTCAGATGGCCGAGGGGTGGGCGCGGGCGCTGCGGCCCGACCAGGTCGAGGCATACTCCGCCGGCACCCAGCCCCACGGTCTGAACCCGTTGGCCGTCCGCGCGATGGCCGAGGTGGGTGTGGACATTTCCAAGCAGACGTCCAAACGCCCCGGGGACATCGGCGTCATCTTTGACGTCGTCGTGACCGTCTGCGACTCGGCCCACGAGTCCTGTCCGATCATTCCTGGAGCCCGCATCGTCCACGTCGGATTCGACGACCCGCCCCGCTTGGCGAAAGCGGCCGCGACCGACGAGGAGGCGATGCGTCACTACCGCCGCGTCCGTGACGAGATTCGTGCCTTTGTCGAAACCCTGCCCGCCGCGCTGGCGCCCGCCGGCGCGAACGCAACCTGATCCTGGAGACCAAGATGACCAACTCACAAACCCAACCGTGCTGCGGCCCTGAGTGCTGCGGTGGTACGAAGACCGCGACCGTCGATGCCGCGAGCGATGATGCCGTTCGCCAGCACGTCCGTGAGGGGTACTCGAAGATCGCTCAGAGCGGGTCGTGGTCGGCCGCGCAGTCGGCGGTCGCCGAGCCCGCCAGCGGCTGTTGCGGCGGTACGTCGAAGTCCTCGGCGGGCGGCGGGTGCTGCGGGCCGGCCACCGTCTCTCCCGAGCAACTGGCCTCGGCGATCGGCTACTCGGCGGGCGAACTCGCCGCGACACCCGAAGGCGCCAACATGGGCCTCTCGTGCGGCAACCCGACGGCCATCGCGTCCCTCAAGCCTGGTGAAGTCGTCCTCGACCTGGGCGCGGGCGGCGGCTTCGACTGCTTTGTGGCCGGGCCGAAGGTGGGTGCCACCGGCAAGGTCATCGGGGTGGACATGACGCCGGACATGGTGACCAAGGCCCGGCGCAATACCGCCTCGTACACCAAGCAGACCGGCCTGAACAACGTCGAGTTCCGGCTCGGGGAGATCGAGAACCTGCCCGTGGCGGACGCGAGCGTGGATGTGGTGATCTCCAACTGCGTGCTCAACCTCTCGCCCGACAAGCCGCAGGTCTGGCGCGAGATCGCCCGCGTGATCAAGCCCGGCGGCCGCGTCGCGGTCTCGGACTTGGCACTGCTGCGCCCGCTGCCCGAGGCGGTGCGCCAGGATGTCGAGGCGTTGGTCGGCTGCATCGCCGGCGCGGTGCTGGTTGACGAGACGCGGCGTCAGATGGTTGCCGCGAGCCTGGCAGACATTGTGCTCACCCCCAAGCCCCAGTACATCGAGGCCATGACCAACTGGGAGGACCCGCTCTACCGCAAGATCGTGGAGTCGCTGCCGTCAGGAACCAAGCCCAGCGACTACATCACCAGTCTGGATATCTCGGCGCGGAAGCCGGGCTGAGCGATGGACCCGATCACACACAAACCGTTGGTGCTGTTCCTATGCACCGGGAACTCGGCGCGGAGCCAGATGGCCGAGGCGATTCTGCGCGCGAAGGCCGGCGATCGCTTCGAGGCGGCCAGTGCCGGAATGGAGCCCAAGGGCGTCCATCCGCTAACGGTTCGGGTGTTGAAGGAGATCGGGCTCCCAACCGATTGCCTCCAGTCCAAGCCGTCGTCGCAGTTCCTCGGCGAGGTCGCCGTGCGCTATGCCGTCATCGTCTGCGAGCGGGCAAACCAGTCGTGCCCACGTATCTATCCCTTCGCGGGCCGCACGCTGTACTGGCCCTTCGAGGACCCTGCCGTACTTGAGGGGACGGAGGCGGACCGACTCGAGAAGTTCAGAGAAGTCCGCGACCAGATCGCCGTCCGCATCGACGAGTGGCTCGCGGCCCTTTCCTCTGGTCTGGCGTGACGGCACGGGCGGAGCAGCATCATTCCGGGTTTCACGATGACAGCCGATTCACCCGCCATCCCGTGCCCGCCCTGCCGAACCGGCCGTCTCTCCGTTCTCGATCGGTATCTGACGCTGTGGATCTTCGCAGCGATGGCCGCGGGGGTAGCGCTCGGGCGATTCGTGCCGAGTGCGCGCGAGGCGATCGACCGCGTCACCGTCGGCACGACGAACATCCCCATCGCCATCGGGCTGATCCTCATGATGTACCCGCCGCTGGCGAAGGTGCGATACGAGGAGTTGCCCCGCATCTTCAAGGACTGGAAGGTGCTCACGCTCTCGCTGGTGCAGAACTGGATCGTGGGGCCGGTGCTCATGTTCGCTCTCGCAGCCATCTTCCTGCACGACAAGCCCGAGTACATGCTGGGCCTCATCATGGTCGGCCTGGCCCGCTGCATCGCGATGGTGCTGGTGTGGAACGACCTTGCGAAGGGCAGCCCGGAGTACGCCGCGGGACTCGTCGCGTTCAACAGCATCTTTCAGGTGCTGTTCTTCGGCGTCTACGCCTGGGTATTCATGACGTGGCTGCCGCCGCTGGTGGGGCTCGAGGGCGTGGCGGTGGACGTAAGCATGGCGAGCATCTTCAAGAGCGTGCTCATCTACCTGGGCATCCCGTTCTTCGCCGGGATGCTCACGCGGCTTGCCCTGCGGTCGCTCAAGGGCGAGGCGTGGTACTCCGGGTCGTTCATCCCCCGCATCGCGCCCATCACGCTGGTCGCCCTGCTCTTCACCATCATGGTGATGTTCAGCCTCAAGGGTGACCGCATCATCGCCCTCCCGCTGGACATCCTCCGAATCGCCGTACCGCTCGTGTTGTACTTCGTGGTTATGTTCTTTGTCTCGTTCCTCATGGCCAAACGGGTGGGGGCGGACTACGAGCGGGCGGCGACGCTGGCATTCACAGCGAGCGGGAACAACTTCGAGCTTGCGATCGCTGTCGCCATTTCGGTTTTCGGAATCACCTCTGGGACCGCCTTCGCCACCGTGATCGGCCCACTCGTCGAAGTCCCGGTGCTAATCGGGCTGGTGAGCGTGTCGCTCTGGCTCGGCCGGCGGTGGTTCATGATTCCGGGGCGACAATTCACCGCAGGAACTACGATCACCAACGGCGATGGAGTCCGCCCCGAACCGGCCCGCGCGCAGTCTGAATAGCACGCCGCAGGTCAGTTGCCCCGAAACAGCTCCGTGGTGATGTACCGCTCGCCCGTGTCCGCCAGTACCACGACGATCGACCTGCCGGCCCATTCGGGGCGTGCGGCGACCGCAAGCGCAGCGAAGAGCGCCGCGCCGGACGAAACCCCCGCGATGATGCCCTCTTCGCGGGCCAGTCGGCGAGCACAGTCGAATGCCTCCTCATCGCGCACCGCGACCACCTCGTCGATGATCGAGCGGTTCAGCACGGCGGGCACGAATCCCACGCCTATCCCGGGCATCTGGTGCGTACCCGCCGGTCCGCCCGACAACACCGCCGCGCCGGCCGGTTCAACCGCGACGATGCGCACGCCGGGCTTCCGTGCCTTCAGCACCTCGCCCACGCCGGTGATCGTGCCGCCGGTCCCGACGCCCGCGATGAAGCAGTCCACCTCGCCTTCCGCGTCCTCCCAAATCTCGACCGCCGTGGTTCGGCGGTGAACCTCGGGATTGGCCGGATTCGTGAACTGATCGAGCCATACCACGCCGGGCCTCTGTGCGACGATCTGCTTCGCCAGCGCGACCGCATCGGTCATCAGGATGCCGGGCGTCAGCCGAACATCAGCGCCCAGTTGGCGCAGGAGCGCCACCCGCTCCCGCGACATCGACTCCGGCATCGTGAGGATGAGGCGGTAGCCGCGGATCGCGGCGGCGAACGCCAGCCCGACGCCGGTGTTGCCGCCGGTGGCCTCGACGATCGTCGCGCCCGGCTGGAGCAGGCCGCGGCGCTCCGCGTCCTCGATGAGGGCCACGCCCAGGCGGTCTTTGACGCTCCCGCAGGGGTTGCGCATCTCCAGTTTGGCGAGCACGCGGCCGGGCAGGCCGCGGCCGATGCGGGCCAGTTCCACCAGCGGCGTGCGGCCGACCGTCTGCGAGGTGTCGCGGTGGATCGTCAATTGCGGCCTCCCTGGGCACGGGCACGGCGTTTCCCCTCTCCGCTCCTGCCGGTCCCATTGCCCGTATCATTGGTCCGGCGATGGAGTCCGCCCCGAACCGGCCCGCGCGAACCGTACAGAGCGCGGCGACCTGATGACTCCTACCAGGACGGACCCGGCCGGGTCCGCGGGTAGGAGCATGGCGATGCCGGAATCCAACGTCTCACTTCTCAAGCCAGTCCTTATCTTTCTGGGTGCCGGGAGCGGCGGGTTGCTGCGCTACTGGCTCGGCGGGCTCATCCAGAACTGGTGGGGGCCGACGTTCCCGCTCGGCACGCTCATCGTCAATGTCTCCGGGTGCCTGGCGATGGGGTTCCTCGCCGCCGCGTGGGCCCCCCCGGGGCCCGTGCTCATCCGCGACGAGTACCGCACAGCCGTGCTCGTCGGCGTGCTCGGGGGTTACACCACGTTCTCGTCGTTCGGGCGTGAGACACTGGCCCTCACGCACGACGGCGAGTGGCTGCGGGCCGGCGGCTACGTTTTCGGAAGCGTCGCGCTCAGTCTTCTGGCGGTCTGGATCGGCGCGGCCCTTGCCGCCAAACTCTTCGGAGCAGGTGCCCCATGAGCGATGGACTGAAACACGGCGTCTTCCGCACACCAGAATCGGCGCAGCGCCTCACGGTCTACATCGGCGAGGGTGACAAGTGGCAGGGCAAGCCGCTGTACGAGGCGGTCGTGCTCAAGGCACGCGAACTGCACCTCGCGGGGGCCACGGTGATGCGGGGGCCAATGGGATTCGGGGCCGATAGCCGAATCCACACCGCCAAGATCCTCCGGCTCTCGGAGGACTTGCCGATGGTCATCGAGATCGTGGACAGCCCGGAGAAGATCGCGGAGTTGGTTCTACACCTCGAACAGATGGTGAAGGGCGGCCTCGTAACGATAGAGAATGTGGGCGTGCTGATCTACAGCCCGTCCGGAAAGGCACCGTGACGACCGCCGACGCCACCAGCGCCACCCACGACTCCGCGAAGCCCCTCCCCCGCGCCGTCGTGCTGCTCGGGTGGGTCTCGTTCCTCGCGGACGTGTCGAGCGAGATGGTGTACCCGCTCATCCCGATGTTCGTGGTCGGAGTGCTCGGCGCCTCCGCCACCACGCTGGGCGGCATCGAGGGCGCAGCGGCGTTCATAGTTGCGTTCGTGACGGCATGGGCGGGCTTCCGCAGCGATCGGCACCGCCGCCGCGTTCCCTATGTCCGCATCGGCTACGGGCTTCCCGTCATCGGGAAGTCGCTCATGGCAATGGCGTTCGCGTGGCCGATGGTGCTCGCCGGGCGGCTCATCGATCGGCTCGGCAAGGGACTGCGGGCCAGCCCGCGCGATGCGCTCATTGCCGATGCCGCCGGGCCGGCAATCCGCGGCCGAGCGTTCGGATTCCATCGCGCGATGGACACGGCAGGTGCGATGTTGGGCGTGCTGCTTTCGGCTGGCCTGCTCTGGTGGTTCACCGGCTCCCCGACCGAAGGCGAGCCGAGTGTCCCGACGCATGATGCGGGATGGGCGTTCCGTGTGGTGTTCGGGGTCTCGGCGACGCTCGGCCTGCTCTCACTCGCGCTGACGTTCATGGTGCGGGAGTCCCCCCACGAGCCAAGCGAACACGACTCCCTTGCGGAGTCGGCCGTCCCCGAGGGACGGCTTGGGCTGCCCGCCGCGTACTGGCGGTCCGTCGCGCTCATGCTGGTGTTCTCGCTCGCCAACTCGAGCGATGCGTTCCTCTTGCTGCGTGCCCGGGAGGTCGGACTCTCCCCGTGGGCCGTCGTGCTTGCCTACGCCCTCCACAACCTCACCTACACCGTCGCCTCCTATCCGGCGGGAATCTTGAGTGATCGGATCGGGCGTTGGAGGGTCATCGCAGTCGGATGGGCGATCTACGCCGCTGTGTATGCGGGCTTCGCCTTCACGGGCGCGGCAGCGTGGGGAGTGTGGCCCCTGCTCGGACTCTACGGCGTCTACATGGCGCTGACCGACGGGGTTGGCAAGGCGCTTGTGGCCGATCACGCTCCACGCGAGAAGAGGGGGACGGCGCTGGGCATCTTCTACATGGCCAGCGGTCTGGTGACGTTGCTGGCGAGCGTCGTTGCCGGGGTCTTGTGGGACCGAGTCGGCCCGTCCGCCACGTTCGGCGTCGGCGCTGTGGTCGCGGCGATTGCTGTCATTCTCGTGCCGGTGCTGAGGCCGCGTCCTGGAGCAAGACGCGGGCGTGACGGCGAATAGCCAGACCGGTCTCACGCTGACGAGAACGGTGCGCCGCGCGCGTTATCGCCTTGGAGCTTGCCGAAGCAAACGGAGGCCATTGCCGACGACCAGCAGGCTCGCCCCCATATCCGCGACCACGGCCATCCACAGGGTCGCGACTCCTACCACGGCCAGGATGAAGAACACCGCCTTGATCCCCAGGGCGACCGCGATGTTCTGCCGAAGCACTCGTGCGGTCCGTCGGCTGAGCGCGAAGAAGGCGGGCACGCCACGGAGGTCGTCCCGCATTAGGGCGACGTCGGCGACATCCAGGGCCGTGTCCGTTCCCGCCGCACCCATCGCAAACCCGATCGAGGCCTCCGCCAGGGCCGGGGCGTCGTTCACGCCGTCGCCCACCATGCCAACGTGGCCCCATTCGCCCCTCAGTTGCCTCACCGCCGCGACCTTGTCTTCGGGGAGCAGCTCGCCCCGGGCGTCATCTATGCCCACGATCTTGGCGATCGCTTCTGCCGTGCGTTGATTGTCCCCGCTCAGCATCACCGTGCGGAGACCAATGGCGTGCAGCTGGCGCACGGCTTCAATGCTGGATTCCCGCGGCGCGTCGGCCACGGCGATCACCCCAAGGGCCGAGCGGTCGTTGGTGAGGACGATGGCCGTCTGCCCCTTGGCCTCCAGTTCTCGGAGTACCGCCTCAACTTCGGGGGTGCAGACGCCGCGTTCGTGTGCGTACCGATGGTTGCCGAGGAAATACGGCGTGCCATCGATCTTCCCTGTCACTCCCTTGCCCGTGACCGAGGTGAACTGTTGCACGGGAAACAGGGGTCCAACAGCCGCGGCCTTCTCTTGTGTCCAAGCGGCGGTCACGGCACGCGCGACGGGATGGTCGGAGCCTGCATCGATACTCGCTGCAACTCGCAGGATGGCGTCCGGGGCCAGCGAGTCCAGCGCCTTCACATCCCGGACGCGAGGCTTGCCCTCGGTGATCGTCCCGGTCTTGTCCACCGCGATAACGCGCAGCCTGCGGCCCTCTTCGAGGTAGACGCCGCCCTTGATGAGGACGCCCCGCCGGGCTGCCGCGGCCAGGCCACTCACGACCGTCACCGGCGTGGAGATGACCAGCGCACACGGGCAGGCGATGACCAGCAGCACCAGCGCCTTGTAGAGCCAGGGGTAGAAGGGCTGGTCGAAGGCCAACCACGGGACGAGTGCGAGGAGCACCGCCAGGATGCACACGACCGGCGTGTAGATGCGGGCGAAGCGGTCCACGAAGCGCTGCGTAGGGGCGCGGGCGGCCTGGGCTTCCTGCACGGTGCGGATGATGCGCGCCAGGGTCGTCTGGTCGCGCCCGCCGGTCGAGCGGAACTCCAGGACCCCGCTCTCGTTGATCGTGCCGGCAAAGACCTGGTCGCCCTCGGCCTTGTCCACGGGGACGCTCTCGCCAGTGATGGGGGCTTGGTTCACCGCGGACTCGCCCGCGACCACGACGCCGTCGAGCGGTAGCCGCTCGCCGGGCCGGACGCGCACGATGGTGCCCTCGGGCACCTCGGCCGCGGGCGACTCCTTCCATGAGCCGTCGAGCTGTTTCACGAAGGCCGTCTCAGGGGCCATCTCCATCAGCCCCCGCACGGCGTTGCGGGCCCGCTCCAGGGAGTACTTCTCGATCAGCTCCGCCACCCCGAAGAGGACCACCACCATCGCGGCCTCGGGGTATTCGCCGATGGCGAAGGCGCCGGCAACGGCGACGGTCATCAGGAAGTTGATGTTGAGCGTGAAGGTGCGGAGGGCGATGAGGCCCTTGCGGAGCGTGGGCAGCCCGCCAAGGAGCACGGCGGCGGCGCTCATGACGAGCACCGGCCAGGAACTCTCGGTCTTCGTGGTCCAGGCGACCACTTCAGCCGCGACGGCGAGCACGCCGGACAGGCCGAGCATGACTAACTCGCGCCGCGAGGCGATGGGGACTTCCATGGGCTCGCCTCCGGGGACGACAACGGGCTTGGTCGCGCGGCGCTCGACCTCGGGCCAGACCGGCGCCTCGGCCCCGTCCACGGTTTGAGCCGGCTCCATGCCGACGCGTCGCAGCGCCGCGACGATCGGCCACTCGTCCGGCAGCGAATGCGTGACCGTCAGTCGCCGGTTGAAGAGATCGAAGTTCAGTGATTCCACACCGGCGACGCTCTTGAGGCCATTGCGGACCACCGCCTCCTCGGTTGGGCAATCCATCAACGGGATGGTAAAGGTCGATCGCATGTCTGCCTACCGCGCCTGCCTGGCTCTCGCATGGCCTATTCCGATGTTCCCTCGCGCTTCAGAGTTCGCAGCGTCACGGCGATCAGCCCTCGGCCACGAGCGTGAGAGCAACCCGGACGTTTGAACGCAGGGCCGGCGTCATTGGACAATCCGGGAACCCCAGCAGCTCGATTCGCATCAAATGCCCCTCCGCGTGCGGCGCCGGGTCATGCCTGATCTTGACCACCGAGCCGTCCGGCGGCAGACCGGGAAAGCGGACGGAGTAGACGCCATAGGAGCCATATCGGGTGTGTGCCCGCCGGAACGAGCTGTGCCGCGGTGCGCGTATGCCGACCGAGGACACGGTGTCCGCGCGGTAGTTCAGTCGCGCGTCGTAGACGGTCGCGCCATCCGGGGCGAGCACGGTGACATCGATGTGCCCGCCCAAATCGCGGGGCAGACCGCGCTCCAGACGGCCGGCGACGATCAAGTCGCCCTTGTCCTCGTAGACCTCGGGCGGCTTGCGAAGAGACCGATCGATGCGTGGCTCGACAGTGACCCTACCCGCGGCGATCAGGTCGTTCCCGCTCGTGCAGCCTCCCAACAGAGCCGCCGCCGGCAGCAACCACATGGCCGCCCAGCCAGAGATTCGGAAGGTACGCATGTTCATGGTGGCCTCCTTGTTTCTCGGTTCTTTCCGGTGGCATCCACCGGTTTGACCGCCTGCCTGCCGCCCGATCCCTTGCGCACTTCCTTCCGGACGACGATGTAGGCATAGACCGCCAGCCCCGTGAACGCAAGCGCCATCGCACCGAGATCGAGCGGCACGCCGATGTGCCCGTGCCGCGCGTAGTGATCGCTGACGAACGCATAGAGCGCCACGTCCGACCCCGCCGCCAACAGGGCGAGCGGGACCAGCAGCAGGAGCGCCGATCTCCACGTCAGCGGCCTGTTCCGGCGCAGCCGAGCCCGCTCGCCCTCGCTCTCGCCTCCTGCGGGCGATCGCGGGCAGCGCGAAGTCTTACTTCTTGGGCGTTTCCTTCCCATGATCGTGCCCGTCGCCTTCCTTGTGGTCTCCATCCTTGTGGTCGTGACCCTTCGCCGCGCACTCCTTGCACGCGCCGTGACCGACCACGCGGATGGCGGTGCCCTCGCGGACCCACAGGTGCGCCTCGTCGCCATCGGCGGTGACGAAGTATTGCGCCTCGCTCTTGACGGGCTGAGATGCACCCTGGCCCATCAGGATGGCCGCGAACGCGGTGACGGCCACGCCCGAGACGAGACCGACAAATACACTCTTGCGATTCAAACCGTTCATACCAGGACTCCTTGGAAAAAGGTGAAACTCGGACAACACGTGACGATCATCTCTGCGGTAAGGGTTTCTTCTCTTCGTCTTTGCTTGTCGCGCCGGGCGGCCTTGGAGGTTCAACCGACGGCGCTGGGAGAGCTGAAGGCGCGACGATGGGCCCTGCCGGGACAGGACCTGCGACTCCGATCGTTCCGCCGGTGGCGGGCGGCGGGGCGATCAAGTGAGCCTCCAGCGGCCCCGTCTCGGGCTTCTCCCATTCCTGAGGCAGCGGGGTCGGGCGGCCGCTGGGGTCCCAACCCGTGAAGATGCGGTAGAGGGCGGGCAGCACCACCAACGTCAGCAGTGTGCTGGAGATCAGGCCGCCGATGACGACCGTTGCGAGCGGCTTTTGCACCTCCGCGCCGGTGCCGGTGGCGATGGCCATCGGCACGAATCCGAGGGATGCGACCAGAGCCGTCATGAGCACGGGACGGAGGCGCACGAGGCACCCATTGATGATCGCGGCGTCCCGGGCCATGCCTTCAGTGCGGAGCTGGTTGATGAACGAAACCATGACCAGCCCGTTGAGCACCGCGACGCCCGAAAGCGCAATAAAGCCGACGGCTGCGGAGATCGAGAATGGCAAGTCCCGCAACCACAGCGAGATGATGCCGCCCGTAAGCCCAAGCGGGACAGCGCTGAAGACCAGCAGGGCGTACTTGACGCTCTTGAACGTCGAGAAGAGAAGCAGGAAGATCAGGAGGAAGCAGATCGGGACCACGACCGTGAGCCGCTGCTTGGCCGCGACGAGGTTCTCGTATTGGCCGCCCCACACGAGCCACTGGCCCGCGGGGAGCGCGACCGCCCCGACCGCCCGCTCCGCGTCCTGCACGAACGAGCCCAGGTCGCGGCCGCGCACGTTGCACTGGACCACGATGCGGCGCTTGCCGCTCTCGCGGCTGACCTGGTTCCGGCCCTCGGCCACGTCGATCCTCGCCACGTCGCCCAGGGGGATGAAGCCCATCTCGCGCGTCTGCACCAGACCGGCGAGGCCCCCGCCCCCACCGGCGCTGGCAAGCTTGGCAACCTCCGCGGGCTCTTCGCCGCCCGGCAGGGGGATCGGCAGTCGTTCGAGCGCATCGATCTGGCCGCGGATCTCTTCGGGAAGGCGCACCACCAGATCGAACCGGCGATCGCCCTCGAAGACCAGGCCCGCATCGGCCCCTCCCATTGCCGCGGCGACGACCTGCTGAACGTCGTGGACGCTCAGGCCGTAGCGGGCAATGGCCGCGCGGTCGATGTCCACGGTCATGAGGGGGAGGCCCTCGACCTGCTCCATCTTCGCGTCGGCCGCGCCGGGGACCGATGAAAGCGCGGCGAGGACCTGCTGGGCGGTTCTGGTCATCGCCTCGAAGTCATCGCCGTAGACCTTGACCGCCACATCGCCGCGGACGCCGGAGATCAGCTCGTTGAAGCGCATCTGGATGGGCTGGGTGAACTCATAGTTGTTGCCCGGGACCGTCTTGAGGGTGAGTTCGATGAGCTTGATGAGCTTGCCCTTGTGGCCCTCGATCTTCGGTCCCTCGTGCGCGTGCCCGCCGCCCTCCTCGCCGGCGTGTCCGGCGTGCGCGTCCCCGTGGGCGCCCATCTTCTCCAGCTCTTCGGTCTTCTCGGCAATGAGCCCGTCGAGTTCGGATTCGGACCGCCACTCCTCGCGGGGCTTGAAGATGATGAACGTGTCCGAAACGTTGGGCGGCATGGGGTCGGTGGCCATCTCGGCCGTGCCCGTCTTGGAGTACACGAAAGCCACCTCGGGAATGCCCGCGAGGGTCCGCTCGACGTCGAACTGCATCGCCTGCGACTGGGAGAGCGACGTGGACGGGATGCGCATCGCGTGCATCGCCAGGTCCTTCTCGTCGAGCGTGGGCACGAACTCCTGCCCGAGCCGCGTGAAGAGCAGCGCCGAGCCGAGGAACATGACCACGGCCGCGGCCACGATGGCCCACCGCAGCCGCACCGAAAACTTGACCACCGGCTCGTAGGCGGCCTTGGCCCAGCGCACGAGGAACATCTCCCTTTCCGAGACTTTCCCGCGGATGAGGATGGCCACCATCGCGGGGACGAAGGTCAGCGAGAGGAGAAACGCCCCGATGAGGGCGAAGATGACGGTCATCGCCATCGGGTGGAACATCTTCCCCTCGACGCCGGTGAGCGCCAAGATCGGGAAGTAGACCGTGACGATGATGGCCTGGCCATAGACAGAGGGCTGGATCATCTCCTTCGCGGCGACCATGACTTCGTGGAGCCGTTCCTGGAGCGTGAGCACGCGGCCCTTGTGGTGCTGCGCTTCCGCCAGCCGCCGCAGGCAGTTCTCGACGATGATGACGGCGCCGTCCACGATCAGGCCGAAGTCGATGGCGCCCAGGGACATGAGGTTGCCGCTGACCTTGTACTGCACCATGCCGGTGGCCGTCATGAGCATGGACAGCGGGATCGCCAAAGCGCAGATCAGTGCGGCCCGAATGTTCCCCAAGAGGAGCAACAGGACCACGATGACGAGCACGGCCCCTTCCAGCAGGTTCTTCTCGACCGTTCTGATCGTGGCGTCCACGAGCTTGGTGCGGTTGAGCACGGTCTTGGCGGTGATCCCGGGCGGGAGCGACCGCTGGATCTCGGGCATCTTGGCGTCCACCGCCGCGGAGACCGTCCGGCTGTTGGCCCCGATGAGCATGATCGCAGTACCGACGACGACCTCTTCGCCGTTTTCGCTGGCCGAGCCCGTGCGCATCTCGCGCCCGACCCCCACGCCCCCGGGCACGATGATGTCGCGGATGTAGATGGGCACGCCGTTGCGGGTGCCGACGACGACGCTGGACAACTGCTCGATGTTCTCGATGCGCCCAGTGGCGCGGACGAGGTACGACTCGCCCTTGTGCTCGATGTACCCCGCGCCGGTGGAGACGTTGTTCTTCTCGATCGCCTCGATGACCTCGGAGAACGTCAGCCCGTAGGAGACGAGCCTCATCGGGTCGGGCTGGACGTGGTATTGCTTGACGTACCCACCGATGGCGTCCACGCCCGCCACGTCCCTGATCCCTTTGAGCTGCGGGCGGATGATCCAGTCCTGCACCTCGCGGAGGTACGAGGCGAGTTCCACATCGCTCGTGAGCCGTCGGCCCTCGGGCGTGAGATACGCCCCGTTGCTCTGCCATCCGGGCTGGCCGTCCTTGATGGTCGCGCCCTTGCCGTGCGGATGCTCGTACAGGACGGTGTACATGTAGATCTCGCCCAAGCCCGTGGCGATCGGCCCCATGATGGGGTCCACGCCCGGCGGGAGAGACTCCCTGGCCTCGCCCAGGCGCTCATTCACCTGCTGGCGGGCGAAGTAGATGTTGACGTCGTCCTCGAACACCACCGTGACCTGCGCGAAGCCGTTGCGCGACAGCGATCGCGTCGATTGCAGGCCGGGGATGCCGGCCAGCGCGTTCTCGATCGTGAACGTCACCTGCTTCTCAACCTCGACGGGCGAGAGCGACGGGGCCATCGCGTTGATCTGGACCTGGTTGTTGGTGATGTCGGGGACCGCGTCGATCGGGAGCTTCTTGAGCGAGTAGACGCCCAGGGCCGCGACCAGCGCCGTCAGGATGACGATGAACCAGCGGTTCTTGATGGAGAAGTGCAGGACGGCTTCAAGCATGGCGGATCTCGTGAGCTTGTGAGTTGGAGCGTTGGGATCGCGGAGGAAGGAGTTGACGCGCTATCAGTGCTCGTGCGCGGCCGAGCCCTTGCCGAGTTCGGCCTTCAGGATGAACGACCCGGCTATGGCGAACTTCTCACCTTCGACGAGTCCGGCGAACACGGGCACGAGCCCACCCACGGTCGGTCCGATGGTGAGGGCGCGTTTCTGGAACGTGTTGGGCTCGCCCGCAACCGGGACAAACACAGCCGGCCCGCCCTCGACGGTCTGCACGGCTTCCTGCGGGACGGCGACTTGAGGCGCCGGGTCAGCACCGTCGGGCGTCGTGGCAACGATCTCGGCCTGCGCGAACATCCCCGGCCGGACCGCCCCCCCACCCAAGGCACCGCTAGGGAGCTCGATGCGCACCTGTGCGGTCCTCGTCGTGGGATCAACCAGCGGCGAGATAAACGCCACCTGGCCCTCAAACTTCTGGCCGCCCACGGACCCGACGGTTACCCAGGCCTTCGCGCCGACCGCGACGGCGGGCAAACGCGCCTCGGGCAAATCGGCCAGCACCCAGAGCGTGCTGGTATCGGCGAGCACCATGACGGACTCGCGGTCGGGGCTGACCAGTTCCCCCAGCGTGATCTCGCGTTGGACGACCTGCCCGTTGATGGCGGCACGGATGGTGTACCGCGGCATGATCTCGCTCGACTTGGCCAGCTCTTCGACAGCCTTCTGATCCATCCCGAGCAGGTGGAGCCCATTCTCCGCGGCGACCGCGGCCGCTTCGGCGGCCTTCACGCTGGCCACGGCCGCCTTGTACTCGGCCTCGCGCTTCTGCACCTCTGTGAGCGAGATGCCCTGCGACTGGTCGAGCAAGCCCTTGGCGCGATCCCAAGCGGCCTTGGCGAGATCGACCTGCGGAACGGCGGTCTGGGCCGCCGTCCGCTTCAGCAGGAAGTCCGCCTGCGCTTGGCCAAGCTCGGGGCTTTCGACCACCACGAGCGGGTCGTCCTTCTTGACCTGGTCTCCGAGCCGCACCTTGATCTCGACGGCTCGCCCGCGGAGCGGCGAACCGACGTGGGCCATCGCCTCGGTGTTGAAGCCCACACGGGCGGGCGCCACGAACGTCGGCTTCAGCGCCCACATCTGGGCCTCACCAACCTTGACGCCGTATCGCTCGACGGCCTCTCCAGTCAGCTTGACCTCGTCGGTGTGCTCCTCCCCAGCACCGTGGTCGTGGCCGTCACCCTCGGCGTGCTGGTCCTTGGCGGTGGGTGTGCCGTGATCATGCCCGTCTCCTTCCTGGTGCTTCTTGCAGGAGGCCATCGGTGTCAGCAGCCCCAACGCGAGCAGAATCGCGCCGGTTGGCCTGAGGATGGGAGAGAGTGAACGGCAGGTCGGGTTCTTGTGAATCATGGGTTGGTTCTCCGGCCGGTATGAGAACGGCCGAGTTCAGTGGTTCGAGGCGTTCGATACGATGTGGGTGGGGGTGAGAGGGCCGGAAGAGACAGGCGTTGCGGGCTGGGTGTTTGGCGGGGACTCGCCGAGGGACGCGGCCACGCCCGGGCCGCCAACCGCCCGTTGCAGACGGATCAACGCGATCGACATCTGCTGCTCAACCTCGATGGCCTTCGCGCGCGCCGCGCGAAGGTCCTGTTCGGCGAGAAACAAGGCTGTGACGTCGGTCTGCCCCGCTCGGTAGGCATCCTCCGCCTGCTGCCGGCGCTGCTGCTGCAGGGGGACCAACTCTGATTGAATCCGCTTCAGGTTGGCGGCGCTGGCGTCAAGCGACTGGAATGCCACGCGGACCTCTTCCACGACCTTGCGCTTGGCGAGGGTGAGGTTGTGGCGAGCCTCGATCTGCTCGGCCGTCACGCGGGCGCGCCTGGCTTGGCCCATGTCAAACACGGGAATGGGTGTTGAAACCGAGGGCCCGACGGTCCAGTCGTCGTCGCGCTGGGCATCGATTCCCACGCCGAACCCCTCCCACGGCAGGAGACGCGCGAGGGCCGCGTCGTCGCCGAGCGCGGCGAGTGTCCAAGCCACGGATTGCACCTCGGGCCGGTTCTGCAAAGCGGCGTCGACCCATCGGGATTCGACGTTGGATGCAAGCGCGGGCGCGATCCACGGATCAACCCGCCAGGCGGCCGAACCGGAGGGCTCGCCGATCAACCGCGCCAGACGGAGGCGTTCCTCCTTGAGCTGCCTGTTGGCTTCCGCGATGTCAACGTCGAGTTCGACGCGCTGCGCTTCGAGGGTAGTCAGATCACTGCGCGTGCCTTCCTGCGCCTGAAGCCGTGCCCGGGCGGTAGCCACGAGCTTGTCCAGCAACCCCCGGCGCTCGGCGAACACGGGCACGAGGGATTCCAGCGTCTGGACCGCGACGTATCGCTCCTGGACCTCCGCCACGGTGTCGAGCGCCACGATGACCGCGTCCGCCGCAGCCTGGCGGAGCCGGTTATCCGCCGCGCTGGACTGCCGCGGGATCTTGAACGCCTGGATCAGGTCTTGGGCGAGGGAGACCTCGATCTGCGGCTTACCCGGCCCCCAGCGCAGGACGAAGTTGAGCACGGGATTAGGCAACAGGCGGGCTTGGTCAGCGTCGGCCAGCGCGATCCGGACGCGGGCGAGGGCCGCTTGGAGTCCAGGGTCGGTGGTCGCGGCGCGGCGCACTGCGTCGCCCAACGTCAGCGCATCTCCGCCTTCCGGGGCTTCGTTGAGCGGACCGCTATCAGTTCGGAACTCGATGGCCTGGCCGAGTCCGATCGCCGTTGAGGCGGCCGTTTCGGCCCCTGGATCGGGCCGGTTGGCGGCGCAGCCCGTGAGTTGGATCAACGCCAGGATGGCGGCGAACGGAACAAGGGTTCGGCCCGCTCGCGCGGCGTGAACGGCGCATGTATGCATCGGATGTCCTCGGAAGGCAGAGGGTCAGGTGACGTGTGGGGAAGGGATGGCCGACGGCCACCAACCGGCCGCGCCCATGACGCGGGCGCAACCGTGCCTCAGGCGCTCCCCAAAGCGGAGCGCAGAGAGGAACCCACTGCCTAGACGAGGAGAATCACGGATCGCAGCCGCTGGAGCGTGTCCGGCGGTCGCTGCGGCCGAGCGCGATCCCAGAGGACCTGGGCCGGAGGCTGCAGATCGAAGTGAATCGCGATCACCGCCAGAATCACCGGGATCGGAACCGGCACATCGTTCGTCGTGCGCGGCGGCGCCTTCGTGAGTTGGTGATCGCCCTTGATCGGCGTGTCATCGCACGGGTGCGCCGGTCCAGTGTCGGACCCGGGTTCGTCGAGGTCCGACCCGCAACTCGTCACGCACTCGCCGCTGGCGTTCTGAGTGCATCCCCACTCGATTCGAGACCCGCCGTGGCCATCACGGCAGACCACCATCCCGCCGGCGAACAGCGTGTTGGTCAGCCCGAACCAGATCAGGCAGAGCCAGGCGAGCCCGGGATTGAAGCGATTGTGGAACATTCTGAGGTTGGGGAGGTGGCGGAGTATATCGGCTCAATTGCGGTCGGATGTGCGGGTAGACAAGGAGCGCCCTTCCTAGGTCTCACGGATGGCCGATTCGGGCCGGCGTCTCATTCGGGATACTTCGCTCCTGAGTTGACGATTGGTCGGGCACCTCGCGGGTGGGCGTCGATCCTACTTCCAAGCCGAACCGTTGGTTCGCAAGGCTCGCTCGCGCCCGCACATCACGCCCGCCCCAGAGCGAGTACAGGGCGGGAAGCACAAAGAGCGTGAGGAGGTTGTCGGTGATGATCCCGGCGATCACGACGGTTGCCAGGGGTCGTTGCACTTCGGCGCCGACGCCGGTGTTCAGAGCCATCGGTACAAATCCCAGCGCGGCCACCAGGGCGGTCATAAGAATCGGGCGTAGGCGGATGAGCCGGGTCTGCTCGATCGCCTCGTTGACACTCATGCCGTGGGCGATGCGCTGGCGGATCGTCGACACGAGCACCAACCCGGTGAGCATCGACACGCCCGACACTGCGATGAAGCCGACCGCCGCCGACACGGTGAAGTCCAGGCCCCGCAGCATCAGGGCGAGCACGCCGCCGAGGGCGGCGAAGGGCACGCCGGTCAGCACGATCGCGGCGTCGCGCCAGCTTCCCACGCTGAAGTAGAGCAGGAGCGCAATCGAAGCGATCACGATCGGGACGATCACGTACAGACGTCGGGTGGCCCGTTCGTAGTGCTCGAACTGTCCCCCAAAGGTCGTGTAATAGCCCGTCGGCAGCTTCACATCTTGGGCGATGCGCTCGCGGGCCTCGGCGACAAAACCGCCAAGGTCGCGGCCGCGGACGTTCATTTGCACGACCACGCGCCGCTTGCCCCAGTCGCGGTTGACGACCGTCGGGCCATCGGTGGGCGAGATTCGGGCGAGGCGGGCGAGCGGGATGCGTTCGCCGGCAGCAGTAGGGACGAGCAACTCGCCGACCGCGTCGGGGTCGTTCCGGTAGCGATCAGGCAGCTCCAATGTGAGATCGAATCGCCGCTCTCCGTCGCGGATTTGCCCGACCTTGATCTCTCCAATCGCCTGCACGATCTCGAGCACGTGCTGGGCGGGGATTCCGTATCGCGCTATGGCGTCCTGGTCAACCCGGATCTGGAGCACCGGCGCTCCGGTGATCTGCTCGACGGAAACGTCCTCGGCTCCGGGAATCGACTCGACGATCCCCTGCACCTGTGCCGCATAGGTCGCCAACTGATCCAGGTTGTCGCCGAAGACCAGGACGCCGACATCCGAGCGGATGCCCGCGATCATCTCGTTCATCCGCATCTCGATGGGCTGCATCATGCTCGAACGGACGCCGGGGAGCACACCCAGAGCCTCCGAAACGCGCTCTGAAAGCTCCGCCTGAGTCTTTGCTTTCGTCCAGGCCTTCCGCGGCTTCAGTGTGATGAAGACGTCGTTCTGCTCGATGCCCATAGGGTCGGTCGCTACCGCGGCTGTGCCGAACCGTGTCCAGATGTGCTCAATCTCGTCCGGGAACTTCTCCAGCAGGTACTTCTCGATGCGCGTGTTGTAGTCGGCGGACTGACCGATGGACACTCCGGAGAGGCGAACGATGTTGCTCACGATCGCCTCCTCGTAGAGACGCGGGATGAAGGCCGTCCCCAGGCGGGTCGCCAGCAGGGTGCCGCCGGCGACGATGAGCACGCCGAACGCCACGGTGGTCCAGCGGAAACGGAGCGCGGCGTGGACAAACGGGCGGTACACCCGCTGCACGCCGCGGACGATCAGGTTTTCTTTCTCCTTGATACGGCGGCCGAGGACAAAGCTGCACAAGACCGGCGTCAAGGTGAGCGAGAAGATCAGCGAACTCAGCAGCGCGAAGACGACGGTCAACGCCATCGGCCTGAAGAGCTTGCCTTCGACACCCTCCAGCAGGAGGATGGGCAGGAACACAATCATGATGATGAGCTCGCCGAACATCGTCGGCTTCCGCACCTCGACGGCGGCGTCGCGCACAATGTCGAGAAGCGGCGTCTTGCCCCCGTGCTCGTTGTCGTGTCCGATGCGCCTGACGGAGTTCTCGACGATGATGACCGAGCTGTCCACCACCAGCCCGAAGTCGATGGCCCCCAGGCTCAGCAGGCTCGCGGCAATGCCGAACTGCATCATCAGGCTGAACGAGAAAAGCATCGCCAGCGGGATCGCGAGCGCCACGATCAGACCGGCCCGGATGTTGCCCAGGAACACAAAGAGCACGGCGATGACAAAGAGCGCACCGAGCAGGAGATTCTCCTGAACGGTATGGATGACGTGATCCACCAGGTCGGTGCGGCGGTAGACCACCTGCACGTCTACGTTCGGCGGGAGCGACGACCGTACTTCCTTCAGGCGGTCGTCCAGGCGGCGGGTAATCTCGTGGCTGTTCTCGCCCATGAGCATGAAGCCCAGCCCAAGCACCGCTTCGCCCTTGCCCTGCGCCGTCACCGCCCCGCGCCGGATCTCGTGACCTTCACGGACGTCCGCGACATCACGCACACGGATCGGCGTCCCGTTCTCGGCTTTGATCACGGCGTTGGCGACCTGCTCGGTGGTCGCGGTGAGCGCCACGCCGTGCACGAGCATCGACTCGCCGCCGCGTGTGACCTGTCCCCCGCCCACGCTGGCGTTGTTCCTGGCGAGGGCCTCGGCGAGCTCGTCGATGGTCAGCCCGTACTTGATGAGGCGCGAGGGTTCAACGATGACCTCGAACTGCTTGACCATGCCGCCCCAGGTGTTGACCTCTGCGACGCCGCGAACCTGCCGGAGCTGGGGCGCGATGATCCAGTCCTGGGCGGTGGTGAGCTCGGTCAGCGACGCCGGCGTCTCACCCTTGCCGACGACGAGGTAGTGGAAGACTTCTCCCAGCCCGGTCGCGACCGGGCCCATTTCCGGCCGCTCGATACCCTCCGGCAGTTCCACCGTTCCGAGCCGCTCGTTGATGAGCTGGCGTGCGAAGTAGATGTCGGTCCCGTCCTCAAAGGTCACGGTGACCTGCGAGAGCCCGAACTTCGAGACCGACCGAACTCCGCTGAGGCGTGGCAACCCCGAGATCGCGACCTCCACCGGCTGCGTGATCTGCCGCTCGATTTCTTCCGGGGAGAGCGCGGGCGCGACGGTGTTGACTTGGACCTGCACCGGCGTGGTGTCGGGGAACGCGTCGATCGGGAGTTGCGAGAGCGAGTGAACGCCCCACGCGACGAAGACGAACGTTCCCAGGAGGACGAGAAAGCGGTTGCGCAGCGACCAGCCGATGATCCAGTTCAGCATGAAGGGGCTCCAGTGACTCAGCGTGTGACCGCGTGGTCACTTCTTCAGGTGGTCGACCTCGCAGCACCCTGCGCCCACCGCGTTCTTGAGGATCTCGTTCTTGAGGATGTAGCTGCCTCGGGTGACGATGGTGTCGCCGGGGCTGAGCCCGCCGCTCACCTCGTAGCGGTCCCCCGCGTCGTAGGCCAGCACCAGCCGCGCCGGCTTGAACGTGGTGCCAGCGGCGTCGGACCTCACGAAGGCGACGTTGCAGCAACCTTCCCACTGCACCGCCTCCTTGGGAACCGTGATCGCTTGGCGGCTGTCGCCGGCGTTGATCCGGGCGCGCCCGAACATGTTGGCCCGCAGCAGCCCCGCCCCGTTGTCGAGTTCCACCCGCGCCTTGAGCGTCCGCGTCTTGGGGTCAACCTGCGTGCTGATCCACGTCAGCCGTCCCGAGAACGACTTCCCCAGCAGCCCATCGACGGTGACCGAGGCTTGCTGGCCGGTCTTGACGACCGCGAGGTCCGCCTCGGCCAGGTCCACGAGCGCCCACATGGTCCCCGTGTCGGCCACGGCCAGGAGCGGCTTGCCCGGCTCGACCACCTCGCCCATGACGGCGCCACGCTCAACAACCATTCCGTCGAAGGGCGCCACGAGTTCGAGGAGCGACCCGGTGTCGCCGTCCTGCTCGACACTCGCGATGTGGTCCTTGGAGAGACCCAGGTTGCGGAGCCGCTGGCGGGCGCGATTCACCGCGATACGGCTCTCGGCCGCCCTGGTCTCCGCCTCGAGCGCCTCGCGCTCGATGCCGACGCCCTTGTCCACCAGCGCCCGTTCGCGTGCCGCGTTGGTTTCCCAGAGCTTGGCGGTTTCCATCGCCTGCAGCAGATCGCTCTTGGCGGTGCCAAGGTCCGTCGAATCAACGACCGCGAGCACGTCGCCCTTCTTGACGACCTCGCCGAGGTCCTTCTTCATTTCCGCAACCACTCCGCCGGCCCGCGACGACAGTCTCGCGTACCGGTTCGCGTTGTACGCCAGTTCGGCGTTGCGCTCGACGGCGCGGACCAGCGGCGCCGCCTGAACCTGGACGTACTCGAATCCCACGGTCCGGACAACCTCTGGCGAGACCAGCGTGACCACGGTACTCGATGTCGAGCAGGTCATCGACGGCTCTTGCTGCCAACGAAGCTCGGCACCGGCCGATTGCGCCCGGGCTGTGTCGGAGCCTGCATCAGCCGGATTGCAGATGACGCATTGCGACTCGGGTGTGTCGTGTTCTTTGCACCAGTCACCGGCGGCGACGAACGCCGCCTTCAGGAACGGCCGGCACTTGACGCACACGGCCTCGGGCACGCCGTGCTCCTTGCACATCCCCAGCCGCTCGATGCGGGTGGGATCACAGAAGGGGCACTTCGCCGCCTCGATGCCGTGCGGGCACGAGGCCGCTGAAGGTGGCGCTGCCGTGGATTGACCCAAGGCAGTAACCGGCGCGAGCCCAACCGCAGCAAGGCAGAACGCCACGGCGACGAGTCGCGAGATTGTGTTGATCCTCATCGTGGACTCCTTATCCCTTGCCCTTGGGCTTGTTCTTCAGGTCCGGGTTGCACTCGACGCATTGGGATTCGGGGGTGCTGTGCTCTTTGCACCAGTCACCCTTGGCCTTGAACGCCGCTTCCAGGTAGGGGCGGCACTTGACACAGAGCGCTTCGGCGACGTCGTGCTCCTTGCAGAACCCGTCGCTCTCGATCAGCGAGGGCGTGCAAAACGGGCACTTGGTCTGCGCGATGCCGTGCTCGCACTGGCCGGCGGCGGGCGTGCCCGCGGTTGCAGGCGCCGTGGTGCCATGCTCACCCGGTTTCATCTTCTCCTTGAGTTCGGGGTTGCACTGCACGCACTGCGACTCGGGCATTTCGTGCTCCTTGCACCAGTCGCCCTTAGCGCGGAACGCGGCCTTGAGGTATGGCCGACACTGGACGCAGAGCGCCTCCGCGACGCCGTGCTCGCCGCAGAATCCCTCGGAATCGACGAGTCCGGGGTTACAGAACGGGCACTTCTCCTGCTTGATTTCGTGCGGGCAGCGACCGGTCGCGTCGGCCTTGGCGGCCGTCGGCGTGGTGCCGCCCTTCGAGCCGCCGTCCGCCTGCTTTTTCTCGCAGGCGGAGACCAACGAAATGGCCGCGATCATGGTCCCGACGATCCACAACTTCACATTCATGGCTTGACCTCCGCGCCCTGAGGGCACTCTTCGGTGGGAGATGGGACTTGCAACGGAGACGACGTGTTCAGCCCTTGCGGACCGACGATCTGGATGACTTTCGCCCGAGCAGCCGTCGCGGCGCTGGCGAGGTCGATAAGCGTGACGCGGGCCTCGGTGACCGTGCGCTGAGCGTCGAGCAGGTCGAGGAACGAC
This sequence comes from Phycisphaeraceae bacterium, assembly GCA_019636495.1. Lineage (GTDB taxonomy): Bacteria > Planctomycetota > Phycisphaerae > Phycisphaerales > UBA1924 > JAHBXL01. The sequence continues at coordinate 60,051 of JAHBXL010000011.1, forward strand.
GATCTCCCGGCGCGATATCCCTCGGTCGTCTGCTCGAACGCACGCTGGGCGTCGGGAACGATCTTGTCCCGGAACGTGTCGAGCTGCGCCTTGGCCGCCTCATACTCGCCGAGCGCCGCGGCCAGCCGTGCGAGCAGGTCGTTGTGGGTTGCAGTCCGCTGTTGCCGCGCCTGCATGAGCGCGAACCGGGCCGAGAGGATGCTCCCCTCGCGCGCATCCCAGAGGGGGATCGTCATCCCTGCCCCGACCTCGACGATGCCGTCGTCGCTCTCACCGCGGTAGCCGGCGGCGACCCGCACATCAAGATCGGGAGTGCGCTCGGCCCGTTCCCTCTGTAGACGGGCCTCGGCGGCTTCTATTTCCTTGTCGGCCACCAGCAGCGTCGGGTGCCCGCTCCGGACGGCCGCCTCCAAGACCTCCGTGTCCAGCGACCCGGGCGTGAGCGGCACGGCCCCGTCGAGGCGTGCCGCGTCCACCTCAACGCCGCCGAGAAGCAGGCCGAGCTGCTTGACGGAGGCCCGCTGTTCCTGAGCCAGGCGCCCCAGCGCTGCATCGATCCGATAGACCTCGACACGCGGCCGGATCACGTCGGTTTCGGGGGCCGCCCTGGCCTCGAATCGAGTTTGTGCGGCTGACAGCGTGCCGTCTGCGAGTTGCCGCAGCTCGGCGTAGAGGCGCTGCTGCTCCCGCAGCGCGACCAGGTGCGCGTATTCGACGGCGATGTCGCCGAACAGGGACCGCCTGCGGGATTCGACCGCTGCCAGTCGCGCGGCTCGCTCGGCGGTCGTGGCGGCGACAGCTGCCCGCCTCCGGTCGCCCAAGATGAACGGCTGCGTGAGGCCGACGGTGGTCTTGGCATCGGCGAACCCGTCACGCCACGAGATGTCCTCCGACGCCACATCGACGCGGGGGTTGGGGTAGAGCGAGGACTGCCAGAGAGCGCCAGAGGCTACGCCCACCTCGCTTCGCGCCGCGGCAAGGTCTGGGTTCTTGGCCTCGGCCACCGCGAGCAGATCCGCAAGGGTGATCGGCCCGGAAGCCGGTAGCTGAGCCGCCGAGCGGACCGGTTCGGAAGTCACGCGGCCCGCCTCGTCGGCGAGCGGGATTCGGTCGCGCTCCAAGTCGTCAAGGATGCCGCGCCCGGACAGCGGATGCCTACCGGCGCAGCCGGCGATCCAGAGGAACAACGCGATGGCGGCGGTCGCCCGGAGGGGGCGCGCCTGAATAGGCATGGTGGAGCTCCAACTGATGCACACGGGGTTGCGGGCCAGGTTCCGCGCTGGGCGGATTTTCCCGCGCAACAACACCGCAGCCCCGCTCGATTGCGCGGCCACGGCACGGCGTGAACTCAGTTGGCACTAAACGGTCAGAACGGTCATACGGGCCATCGGCGTCAGCAGACGCGGTGGTGTCCCGTCCTTCCACATCGGACCGGCCCGGGCCCAGCATGCTGGATAATGCGTGAGGCTCAACGCATCCCCTGCGGGCATGCATTGGTCGGCGTGGGCGCCTTTGAAACACTTGGCGATCGACAGATCGGCTCGAACTGGGCCCGTCACGGAGGTTGCGACACTCCCGTTCAGGGGGACATCCACGCACCCGCAATCTTCCGAGCCGTGTGCAATGGGCCCCGATGTCAATCGGCTTTCGTCGGTTTCGTGATCCTCTTCGCAGCAGTCGCGCACCCCGGGTACGCACGGTTCGCTGATCGTCCAGCCCCAGCCCCCGTCGCGCTCGCAGCCCAGGCACAACCCATGGCCGCTGGGCACTCCGGCCCAGAGGGACTGGAACAAGAAGCCCAGGCCAGCGAGCAGAACCAGCAGGAAATGGAGGAAACGAGTGACCATTGAGTGTCGGCGAATGGTATCCAGATGATGGGGGGTCAGCCGATGCCTGTCCACCGGCTACCAATCCTCGCCCGTTATCGGCAGTAATTGAGACTAGATCGAGGACGTTTCTGTCCGAGCGGCATCCGGTCGGGCGGAAAGTTCCCTGAACCGACAGCCTTAGGGCCAGCCGTCACCAACCGCCCGGCGGAAATCGAACCCGCGGGTCCGCAACGCCGTACCATGACCACCGATATACTCCGGGAAGTATGCTCCACCGTGGCAGTCCATTCCGGCTTCTCGTGACCGCCCTCTTGGCGGTCGCGGTTCCATTCTGCTGCTGCAACTTCCACTCTTGGTTCAGCGCGTGCGGTCCGTGCCAGGCTCCTGCTTCGGATCGCCAAGGCGAGACGCTGGCCCATGTTCACGCCGACGGGGCGAGCCACGATCACTCCTCCCGCCATGAGCACCAAGACGGGCCTACGTCCAACGATGGGGACGATTACTCCCCCAAGCCGTGCGCGCCGGGTGACGAGCACGACTGCGACTGCGGCAAGAACAGCGGGATGATGCTCACGGTCCAGAAGTCAACCGTCGAGTTGCCCGCGCCCGTGGTCATCGCCGTTCTCGACTGGGCCCTGCCTGCTAATGTGCTTCCGCCAGCCCTTTTCCGGGGCCTGGACCGGCAACTGCGCGTCGTCGAACGACCGCAGACATCGCTTCTGCGCCAGCACTGCGCGCTCATCGTGTAGCAAATCGGCCTGTACCGACGATTCGCAGTCGCCGAAGCGCTGAAAGTGCGCTTGGAGACACCGGAATCGTCGGCGGGCTTCCGCGCGCCCCCATCGCGATTCGGCGCACCCCATCCATCTGACTGACCTGTTCTTGCACCCTCACCGGAGGTCCTCGCATGGCACGCTCACGCGCTGCTGTGGGGCTGGGCGCACTGGCGCTCGCCACCGCGGCGATCCTGATTCCTGTCTACGCCCACGAAGGGCACAACAAGCCCGCCGGGGCGACGTTTGATCCGAATGCACCGAAAAGGGTCTCGGAGGCGACCGCCGCAGCGATTGGCCTTGCCACCGCCGAGGTGGACTTCGGGCAGGTCGAAGACGTCGTCCGCCTGACCGGCATGGTCCGGGCGCGTCCGGACGCGCTGGTGGCCGTCTCACCCCGCTACGCGGGCGTGGTTCGCCTGGTCGCCGTCCAGCCGGGCGACCTCGTTGTGAAGGGCGCGACACTGGCCGAGGTTGATTCGCCGGAGATGGCGAAGCTGCTCTACGACGTCCGCCGACTGGAAGGAGAAACCGAGCGGCTGAACGCTGAACTGAAGCGGGCTGAGTCGCAGGTGCAGTCGCTTGAGATCGAGCTGCCCGCCCTTACGCAAGGCGCGGAGCTGCTCGAGGCCGAGGTGCAAAGACTCACGAGTGCGGGTGAAAACGTCTCTGCCAACCTGCTGACTCAACGCAGATCCGAGGCGATCAAGCTGCGGGCCGACGCCGGCCTGCGCCGCGTCGCTCTGGAACAGGCTCGGGCGGAGCTTGGGTCTCTGCGGAAGCAGGTCGAAACCACACACGCTTCAGTGGAGGCCCTCAGGGGGACACTCCCAGCCGAGAACGATCCGCACGCGGTCGAAGTGCTCGCCGACCCCGCTCGGCCGGGTCTGATTCGCTTCCTGGCACCGATCGACGGCGTGGTCACCACACGCAGCGCGGCGGTCGGCCAGGGCGTCGAAGCCGGTCAGCCCCTGCTGACGATCGGGGACTTCGCCCGAGTCCAGATCGAGGGCGAGTTACCCGAAGGCCTCGTCGACCGCCTCACTGCTGCCAGCGGCAGCAAGGTCCGCATCCGACGCGGTGTTGGCGCGGCAAGCGATGTGGTCGCGGAAGGAACGGTTCGCTTCGTCAGCCCGGTGATCGACGCCACCAAGCGCACCGCGCACGTGCTGGTCGATGCCGAGAACGCCAGAGGCCTGCTCCGCCAGGGCCAGTTCGTGGACCTGTCGATCGTGCTCGCCAGCAACGACTCGGCGGTGGTGATCCCCGCGTCGGCCATCGTCAAAGAGGGTCCCCTCCAGTACGTCTTCTTACGGGAGGGGAAGGGTGAAGACGTTGTCTACAAGAAGCGCGACATCGCCGCAGGCGTCCGTGATGATCGGGTGGTCGAGATCAAGCTAGGTCTGGTGCCCGGCGATGTAATCGCTGTGAGCGGTGCGTTCAGCCTGTCACAACTTCGCGGCTTCGTGCCCGGCGCGCCGGAGCCGACCGCGCCCGCGCAGAGCCCCGACGGCCACGGCCATTCTCACTGATCGACGTTCCGCGCTTCGGCCCCGAAGAAGAGGACTCTCCCTTGCTCAACTGGATCATCCGATCATCGCTGAACAACCGCGTGCTTGTGATCATCGCCGCGCTCCTGATGTCGGTCTACGGCCTCTACGTCACGTTCAACACGCCCACGGACGTCTTGCCCGACCTCAACCGCCCGGTGGTCACGATCTTCGGCGAGGCTCCAGGCCTTGCGCCGGAAGAAGTCGAGGCGCAGGTGACCTATCCGATCGAGACCGCGGTCAACGGTGCTCCCGGCGTGGAGCGTGTGCGAAGCCGAAGTGCCCTGGGGCTCTCGATCGTCTATGTCGAGTTCGCCTGGGGTACCGATCCAAAGTACAACCGCCAGGTCGTCACCGAGCGGCTCGGGACCGTCACCGAGAAACTCCCGCCCGGCATCGTTCCGGTGATGACTCCGGCCTCCAGCATCATGGGCGAGATTGCCCTGATCAGCGCTTCAAGCAAGACGCTCTCGCCCATGGACGTGCGGACGCAGGCTGAGTTCGTGCTCCGCCCGGCCATTCTGTCCATTCCCGGCATCGCGCAAGTGACCGTGATGGGTGGCGACCTCAAGCAGTTCCGCGTCCAGGTCGACCCGGACAAGCTGCGGCTGTTCGATCTCACGCTCGAAGATGTCGAAAGAGCGCTTCAGGCGGCGAACCAGAACACGGGCGGCGGGTTCCTCGCCAGTGGCGCCCAAGAACTGGTCGTCCGCAACCTTGGCCGGGTACAGACCGCCGACGACATTGCGGCATCCCTCATCACCAACAAGCCCGGTGACCACGACTCGCCGCCCCGTGCCGTGTTGATCCGAGACGTGGCCACGGTCATCGAGGCCGGGCCCACGATCAAGCGCGGCGACGGATCGGAGAACGCGACCCCGGCCGTGATCATGGCGATCCAGAAGCAGCCCGGCGCGGACACGCTCACGCTCACTCGGGCGCTGGACGCAACGCTCGCCCAGATCAAGCCCACCCTGCCGGCTGGTCTGGACCTCAACGCCGACCTCTTCAGACAGGAGCATTTCATCCGGGCATCGATCGGCAATGTCATCGAAGCCTTGGAACTCGGCGCAATCCTTGTCGTGATCATCCTGGTTCTTTTCCTCATGAACGTACGGACGACGATCGTCACGCTCACGGCCCTGCCGCTCTCGATCATCACGACCTTTATGGTGTTTCACTGGCTCGGGATGAGCGTCAACACCATGACGCTGGGCGGGCTGGCGGTGGCGATCGGCGAACTGGTGGATGACGCGGTCGTCGATGTCGAGAACGTGTACCGGCGCCTGGGCGAGAACCGCCGTGCCGCTAATGCCAGGCCGATCGTGCAGGTCGTCTTCGATGCCTCCAGCGAGATCCGCAACCCGATCATCCTGGGCACCGTCATCGTCAACCTCGTCTTTCTCCCGACGTTCTTCCTGCCCGGCATCGAGGGGAGGCTCTTCACGCCCCTAGCCACCGCGTACATCATCAGCATCTTCGCGTCCCTGCTTGTGGCGCTCACGATCACCCCCGTCCTGGCCTTCTACCTGCTCCCGGGCATCAAGCGGATGACGCATGGCAAGGACGGGCTCTTGCTCCGCGTCTGCAAGCGGCTGGCGCTGAAGTCCTATTCGATCTCGATGCCGCGTCCGATCGCGGTCCTTGGCACGCTGGGCGCGCTGGTGGCGGTCGCCCTCTTCATGGTCACGCGGCTGGGCTCGGAGTTCCTGCCACCCTTCAACGAAGGCACAGCGACCGTCTCGTTCATGCTCACGCCGGGAGTCTCGCTCGAGGAATCCAACCGGATCGCCGCCAGGGCGGAGGAGGCGATCCTCTCGATCCCGCAGGTCAAGAACGTCGGTCGCCGCACGGGCCGCGCGGAGCAGGATGAACACGCCGAGGGTGTCCATTCCTCGGAGATCGACGTGGACCTGTGGACCAAGGAAGAGGCCAAGAACCCCGACAAGCACCCGGTCGCCAGCGGCCGCAAGCCACCGCCCGTGAAGGACTTCCGCCCGCGCGAGGAGGTCTTCGCGCAGATTCAGGAGAAGCTCGAAGTCTTCCCCGGTGTCAACGTCGGCGTCGGCCAGCCCATCAGCCACCGCATCGAACACCTCCTTTCCGGCGTCCGGGCGATGGTGGCGATCAAGATCTTCGGCGACGACCTCAACACGCTCCGCACGCTGGCGGATCAAACAAAGGCTGCGATGGAGGGCATCCCAGGCGTTGCCGACCTTCAGGTTGAACAGCAGGTGCTCGTGCCGCAACTGCACATCAGCGTGAACCGCGATGCCGCGGCCCGCGTGGGCTTTACGCCCGCGATGCTCACCGACGCGATGGAAACGGCGACGAAGGGCAAGGTGGTCGGCCAGGTTCTCGAGGGCCTCAAGTCGTTCGACATCACGCTCACGCTCGACGATCACCACCGCACCGACCCGACGCGCCTCGAGGAGATCAGGCTGGTCTCTCCCACGGGGGCCATCGTGCTCCTGCGCGATGTGGCCGAGGTCGTGGAAAAGCTCGGCCCCAACGAGGTCGCGCGCGAGAACCTCCGCCGTCGCATCGTGGTGCAGTGCAACGTCCGCGGCCGCGACCTGGGCTCGACGGTCAAGGAACTCCAGGCATCCATCGCGATGGATGTGAAGTTGCCCCAGGGCTACACCATCCAGTACGGCGGCCTCTACGAAGCGCAGCAGGAATCGACCCGCCTGCTGCTCATCCTGGGCCTGGGCTCGCTGGTTGCCATTTTCGTCATCCTCTACACCCACTACCGCTCGGGCATGGTCGCGGCGCAGATCATGCTCAACGTCCCCTTCGCCCTCATCGGCAGCGTGACGGCGCTGGCGATCACGCGCGAGCCGTTCAGCGTCGCCTCGCTGGTGGGCTTCATCAGCCTCACCGGCATCGCCACCCGCAACGGCGTGCTGATGGTCAGCCACTACATCCACCTCATGACCGAGGAGCGGCAGACCTGGAGCAAAGACCTCATCATCCGGGGCAGCCAGGAGCGCGTGGCCCCGGTCCTTATGACCGCCGTCACGGCGGGGCTGGGCCTCATCCCGCTGGTACTCAGCAAGGGCGAACCGGGCAAGGAGATTCTCTACCCCGTCGCGGTCGTCATCCTCGGGGGGCTGATCACCAGCACGCTGCTGGACTTCTTCGTGACCCCGGCGATCTTCTACCGCTTCGGCAAGACCGCGGCCGAGCGGCTGGCCAGGGAGCACGTCGAGAAGCACGGCGGCACCGGTACGCCATCGGGCAATGTGCCAGCACAAGCAATCGCCACAGTGACGGTAGACCCCGTCTCAAGTTCATCAAGTGACCACGTCGCACCTCCGGCAGAGGCGAGCGACGGCGGCAGCGCATCCGCCTCTGCCTCAAGGAAAGATGGCCACAACCCGGCCAACTGAAGGAGTTCTCGCATGAAGAAGCGTCCTGCATCGACCTTCCTGGCGGCCCTCGCGGCCGCGGCGCTCTGGGCCACGCCCGTCATGGCCCAACACGATCACGGTGACAAGGAGGCTCAGCCCGGGCATGACGATGGTCATGCCCACGGCGAGGTCGCCAAGGCCAAGACCTTCGGCGAGGCCGCGCGGCGCATCGCCGATGAGATCAAGGCGATCGAGGCGGCCCTCACCGGCGGCTCAGTCGCGGGGGTGTCCGATCGCGCCAACGCCGTGAACGCGCTGGCCAAGGACCTGGGTGTCCTGTCGCTGGCGAAGGACAGCGGCGTACCGCGCGAGAAGGTCAAGGACGCCAACCTTGCGGGCAAGGAACTCGCGGAGGCGGCCGACGCCCTGCACGAGATCGCCGACAAGGGTGACCTCACGGCCAGCAAGTCCCAGTTCGACAAGGTGAAGGCCGCGGCGGCGAAGATCGAGGCGGTCGCGCCCGCCACGTACTTCTGCCCGATGCACTGCGAGGGAAGCAAGACCTATGCCGCGCCGGGCGAGTGCCCGGTCTGCCACATGAAACTCAAGAAGCAGACCAGCGAGCAGTTCTCCGTGACCGTCAAGCCCGTCGGCGGCGGCGCGATTTCCGCGGGCAAGGCGGTGAACCTCCTGTTCACGCTCAAGGACCCGCGCGGAATGCAGGTGAAGGACGTGGAGATCGTCCACGAGATGCCGCTGCACTTGCTGATGGTCAGCAAGGACCTCTCGTGGTACGCCCACGAGCACCCGGCGCTCCAGCCCGACGGTACGTTCACGTTCACCTGGACCTTCCCCGCCGGCGGCGAGTACACGTTGTTCCACGACTTCACGCCCAAGGACGTGGGCATGCAGGTGGTGCCCGTGACGTTGAAGGTGGACGGCGCGCCCGCCGCGGCGGTCGCGCTCAAGGCGGACAGCGACAAGCCCAAGACGGTGGATGGGTACACCGTCACGCTCAACACCGGTGGACCTGTGACCACGGGCAAGCCCACGACGATGTCGTACACGATTACCAAGGACGGCAAGCCTGTGAGCGACCTGACGCCCTACCTGGGCGCGATGGGGCACCTGGTCATCATGAGCCAGGACCTCAAGGAGTTCGTCCACAGCCACCCGCACGAGCACGCCGAGGGCGACCATGACCACGCCAAGCAGGGCCACACCGACCTGAAGGGCGGCCCCAAGGTGGACTTTGAGGCCCACTTCAAGGCCGCGGGCCTCTACAAAGGCTGGGCCCAGTTCCAACACAACGGCAAGGTCATCACCATGCCCTTCACGTTCAACGTGGCCAAGGGCGAGGCTTCGGGCGAGTCCAAGCCGCACGAGCACGGCAAGTAAGAGATTACAACGACCCGCCCCGCGAGAGCGGTGCGGGCCGATTCATCGCCGGTCGTCTCGCCGCACGGTGCGGCGGATCGAGCGCGGCGCATTTCCGGAGATCGCCCCATGACGCCCAGCCGAACATTTCTGATTCTCGCCGCAGCATCCGCGATGCTCGCCCAAGGCTGCGCCACCAGCAAGCACGATGTGGCCAAGGCCCAGGCCGGGCAGGTCTCCGTCTGCACCACGTGTTACGACCAGATCCGCAAGGCCCGGAGCGCTCGCGGCCCGCGCGGCGGCCTCGCGACGCACCGCACCATCACCACGCACATGTGCGAGGAGTGCAAAGACGAAATGACCATCTACGAGAACGACGGCGTGCTCATGGTCCGCTGCGCGACGTGCGCCCCGGAAGGGGTGCCGTGCGACCGCTGCACGCCCAAGGACACGAGCAAGTAATCCCCACCCACCTCACCCTGGAGACTCCCGATGAACACTGCCATCTTGATCGCTTCAGCCGCCTTCGCCCTGATCGGCACCGCCGTGCACGGCGCGCATGGCCAGTGCTGTGCTGGCGCCAAGCCCGTCGCTCATGCTTCAATGCCATGCCGTACCGGAGACGCAGCCGCCGACCACGTCGTTCTCATGACCGCGCTCACCATCGCCGAGCCCGCGAACAAGGTCTGCCCCATCAAGGGCGGCGAGGTGGACGCCGAGTCGCCCACGCGGCAGTTCAAGGGCGTCACCATCGGGTTCTGCTGCCCGGGATGCGAGGGCAAGTGGGACAAGAAGACCGACGACGAGAAGCACGCCCTCCTTGCCAAGCACGCGCCCGAAGCGGTTACGGCTATCGAGAAGAGCAAGGGTGCGGCAACCCCCACCGCGCTGGCCGCCAACGACGGCGAGTCCGCGGTCAAGATGGCCCGTGCCTACCTCGCCGCGTGCGGCAAGGCCGATGTCGCAGCGCTTGATGCGCTCTTCCTCGACCAAGGGCGGGCAACGGTAAGTGAAAACGCCAGCGACGAGGGGACGTGGGAGACCTATCGGGACCATCACCTGCTTCCGGAGCTCAAAGAGATGCCGGGGTTCGTGATGACGGTGGCCAAGGAGGACGTGCGGACGTTCGGCACAACCTCGATCGTCCGCCACACGGGCTCGTTCACCGTGCCCGACCCCAACCACCCCGACGCGCCCCGGAAGTTCCTCGCGGCCGTGACCTACATCGTCGTGGACGAGGGCGGCACGCCCAAGATCGCCCACCTGCACTGGTCCAGTCGTGCGGAGAAGAGGCCCGAGACCAAGGCCCAAGCGGAGGGCGCGACGGTCAATGACATCTGCCCGATGACGGGCGACAGGGTCAACGCTTTCCACACGCGCGAGTACAACGGCCTCAAGGTTGGGTTCTGCGACGGCGACTGCGACATGCGCTGGGATGCTCTCGCCGACGACGTGCGTGCCAAGCGGCTGGCGGACGCGATCGCGGGCACCACGCCCAAGACGCCGCACGGCGCTCAACCCGGCCACGACCACGGCCACGGTGGTGGCGGCGACCACAAGTGACCGGTGCCCTCGTTGCTCATCGACCCGGAGGCCACATATGACCGCCCTTGCACGTCCAAGATCAGCCTCGCCCGCGTTCACACAGGGCGCCCTTCTGCCGCTCGGCGTGATCGTCGCCCTCGCGGGTGGGTGCGCATCTCTCGATCCGACTCCCGACATCCGCAGGGCCTCCGCGACTGTCGGGGAGCGCTCGGGAGTCGCCGCGAACTGGTCCGAGCCCTGGGAGTCGGCACTGACCTCCTGGGACGGGCATGCACCGCTCTCGGTCGAGTCTGCCGTCGCGATGGCGCTGCGGAACAACCGCGAGATTCGCTCACAGGTCGAGCAGATCGCGGCATCGCGGGCCGACCTCGTACAGGCGGGGCTGCTCCCAAACCCGGTCGTCGGGTTGACGCTCCGCTTCCCGTTCGACCCCGTGAGCGGCGGGACGTTCATTGGCGCGCAGGTTGTGCAGTCATTCACGGCCCTATGGCTGCGCGACGGCAAGATGGCGGCCGCCGACGCACGACTCAATCAGACCGTGCTCGACGTGTCCGACAGGGCCCTGCGCCTCGTCGCGGACGTGCGGTCTATCCACGCGAACATCGAGTTCGGGCAGCGGGCCGTGTCGCTCTCGGATGAGAACCTCGCCACAATCCGCCGGAGCATCGAGTCGCTCGATGCCCGCGTGCGGGGAGGCGAGGGGACGACCCTTGATGTGAACCGCGCCAAGCAGCAGCTCGCCAAGGCCGAAGCGGACCGAGTCGTCGTGGTCCGCGACCTGGCCAAGGAGCGGCGTCGGATGCTTGAGCTGATTGGGTTCGCCAGCGAAGGCGCCGAGTGGTCGGCGGCGACCGACGGGACCATCGCCGGCACCCCGCTCGATGAAGCTTCGGTAATCGTTCTGGCGGGTTCGCAACGGCTCGATGTCGCCGCCGCGAGGTCGATCGTGGAAGCGCAGCGCGCCGACTTGTCAGTCGAGGAAGGGAGGCGCCTGAAGGACTTCGGACTCGGTGCCGACTTCGAGCGTTCGGAGTCGGGGGAGAAGTCCATTGGGCCGGTGGTTGAGATCGGCATTCCGATCTTCGACACCAACAAGGCTCAGATTGCGCGGGCAGGGTCGCTCGCCCGTGCGGCGCTGGCCGCCTACGAAGCGACCACGCACCGGGCGGTGCGTGAGGCCCGCGTAGCGTGGGTCGAACTGGATAGCGCATCGCGGCTTGTCGCCCAGTACCGATCGGATGTGCTCGCGCTCTCCGAACGCAATCTCACGCTCGCCGAGTCGGCGCTCAAAGCGGGCCAGGCGGACGTCACCGTACTGCTCGAAGCCCAGCGCGAGCTGATCGACGCGCGGCGGGTGCTCAACGACCTGGAACGCGAAGAGGCGCTGGCCCGCGTCGCACTCGAACAGGCGGTCGGTGGTCGCTTGGTCGTTCCCGAGGGCGGGTCACCTGCGCAGGGAGGCGAGCGATGAAGGTGTGCGTCCATCGTTGCGAGGAGGGTCAGGGTCATGGATAACGCTGTCGCGCTCGTCCAAGCCTATCTGCGGGTCAACGGGTATCTCACCGTGACGGAGTACCCGATCGTCGAGTCGATCCCCGCCGGGGGCTTCCAGACGGCGACGGACCTCGATGTGCTCGGGTTCCGTTTCGGACACTCGTGCACACTCCAGACGCCCGCGGGGTCGGACGGGGCTGGCGTGGTATGTGAGATCCAGACCGACCCGGGGCTGGATATTCACCCCGGCACACCGGACATGATCATTGGTGAGGTCAAAGAAGGTCGTGCGGTGCTGAACCGCGCGGCCTCGAACCCCGGCGTGCTCGCCGCCGCGCTGACCAGGTTCGGGTGCTGCGAGCCGACGCACGCGGTCGAGCTCGGGCATGCGCTCGTGCGGCACGGGCACGCGCAGACTCGCCACGGGCACCGCGTCCGCCTGGTCGCCTTCGGATCGCTTCCGCCCGACGCTCCAGCGCGCGGCGTCAAGGTCGTGCTTCTCGGCACGATCATCGACTTCCTTCGTGCCTACTCGCGACAGCATTGGGCACAGCTGCAGTCCTCGGAGTCCAAGGACCCAGGTCTTAGTTTCCTAATGACACTCGAGAAGGCCGAGCGCGGGCGCCGCGCCCGGGCCGCATCCACCAGTTCCACAAGTTTGAAAGGAGATCGCTCATGAATCGCTCTCGCACTTCGTTGATCGCCCTCGTCGTTGGTTTGGCATTGTCCGCGTCGGCCCTCGCTCAGTCACAGCCTCCCGCGGGGGTGGACCCGGCCACGCACGCGGCGCACGTCGCACAGGGGGCCGGCGCGCACCCCCAGCCGGCCGCGCAGCCGGTCGACAACGCGGAACTGGCCAAGCAGCTCGCGGAGCTCCGAGCTCAGATCGCGCAGCTCCAGGCCGCCCTCGCGCAGGGCAAGGCTGCCGGTGGCTCGCCGCAAACGATGCCCCAGGGCGGCATGAAGCAAGGCATGCCGATGGGCAAGTCGTCGATGCAGGGCACGGGCATGTCCCGCATGGGCAGCGGATCGATGCCGCAGGGCAACTCAGGCACGTCCAGCATGCCCGGCATGTCCGGCGGAGGCTCGGGCATGATGGACGACATGATGGGCGGGATGAGCGGCGGTTCGGGAGGTATGTCCGGCGGCGGCGGCATGATGGGGATGATGGATCAGATGATGGGCATGGGCATGGCGCGCATGGGCGGCGGCATGAACACGGGGGGCATGGCATCCGCCCTCCCCGGCTTCCCCGGCGCGTCGCACATTTATCACCTCGGGGCGACCGGCTTCTTCCTCGACCACGGTTCGCACATCACGCTGACGGTCGAACAGCAGAAGCAGCTGGGCGAGATCAAGGAACAGTCGCTGCTCGGCCAATCGACGCTTCAGCGGAAGATCGACCAAGCCGAGCAGGAGCTCTGGGACCTGACCGGCGCCGACGCACCGGACGCCGCCAAGGTCGAGGGGAAGGCCCGCGAGATCGAGCAGCTCAAGAGCGAGCAGCGCATCTCGTTCATCCGCGATGTCGGCAAGGCCGCCGCGGTGCTGACCGACGAGCAGCGCAAGCAGCTCACCGGCATGATGCCCGCGAACCCGGCCCCGGCCAATCAGCCCGGCGCGATGCCCGGTATGGGAGGTGGCGCTGGGGGTGGCATGAGCGACATGTGAATCACCCGACGAGCGCTCTCTGCGGCGCTCGAGGAAAGGAGCCGCGCAATGTCCAAGCACAATCCTCAATGCAAGCCCGGTGGGATCGTCGTGTCGATCAGGGCCCCCGAGGCAAAGGAAGTGTTCGTCGCCGGCACGTTCAACAACTGGAACGCCCACGCTCAGCGCCTCAAGCGAACCGGCAAGGACGGGCACTGGGTCGCCACGCTCGACCTGCCGCCGGGCAGGTACGAGTACAAGTTCATCGTGGACGGTCGGTGGTGCTGTGAGCTGGGATGCGATGGTCCGTACAACGGCTGCCCGGGCTGCGTGCCCAATGAACTCGGGACCATGAACCGGACGCTCGTCGTCGGCGAGCCGGCACCTGAGCACGGCGTGGCGCTGGGCCAGCGATTGTGAGCCATTCCTATGGACCCTGAGAAGGCGAGCCAAGTGCGGAGTGCGTGCGTGTGGGTGGTGATCCTCACGGTGCTGCACTTTGCGCTTGGGACGCGAACACACGCGGTCCACGGCCTGCACATCCTGCTGGCGGGCCTCTTTCTCGTGCCGGTGATCCTGGCGGCGGCGGCGATGGAACGTCGAGGCGGTCTCATCGCCGCCGCTGTGGTCAGCGTCGCCTATCTCGCGCACCTCCTTTGGAGTTGGCGGGGCTCGCCGCTCGTCAACGCCGACCAGTTCGCTTGGCCACTGGTGTACGCCGTGGTTGGGCTGACTTCGGGCCACCTCGTTCACATGGCCAACTTCCGCAAGTGGCAGCGCGACGAGGTGATCCGCCGCGCGTACGAGGAGGAGCAGCGGAGAAAGAGTGCCCCGCCATGACTAACCCTCCCGCCAAGCTCTTAGGCGAAGATCGACCCTCCCCGGAGAAGCCCATGATCGCGCGTGTCATCGATAGAGCGACTCGCAGCCGCCTGATGGCGGCTGTCGTCATGGTGCTTCTGGTCGCACCGACGCTGTGGGCCCAGGTCAGCCCTGAAGAGCACGCCAAGCACCACCCGCAGGGAGGTGCGCCGCAGCAGCCCGGCGGTACTCCTTCGGGTCCTCCCGGTGGCATGGCGGGCATGATGGAGGGGATGGGAGCGCCGCCCAAGGAGCTCTACCCGCGCCTGATGGAGCTGCCGTCCCTTACGCCTGAGCAGAGGGAAGAAATGCAGCGTGCGGCGCACGAGCGGATGGAGTCGGGTACCAAGATGATGGCCGAGGCGATGGACATCCTCCTGACCCGGGCGGGTGTCAACGACTACGCGGCTATGCAAGACGCGATGAACCGGCTCCGCGAGGGGGCCGCGAGATTTGACAGTGGTCTCAGCACCCATCGAGCGATCAGTGAGGGCCGTTCTCCGCAGGACGTCGGTCTGCAATGGTTCAAGGGGCAGATGAATCTGGCGGAGCCGCCTGTGACAGGACGGCACGGGTGGTTGGGCTGGTCGGTCGAGCACTGGATCGTCATGATCGGGCTCGCGGCGTTCGCCGTGGTGATGGTCGGAATGTACTTTGTCAAGATGCGCCGCGCCACGGCCCTGCTTCGCCGCTTGACGGAGCCGCCGCCGGGCTCAGCGCTCGCGGCCACACCGGCCGCGGCAACTGGCGCAGCACAGCAAACCGCGGCGCCGCGCGTCCCGTCCGAATCGACTCCGCCTCCGCCCTCTTCGGAGGGTGTCGACGGAGTGATCGGCCCCTGGAGCGGCTCCCTTCGCGTCTCGAATGTGTTCGCTGAGACGCCCTCGATCAAGACCTTCCGCCTCGTTGACCCCTCTGGAGGCTCCATCCCGTTCGCGTTTGTGCCGGGGCAGTTCCTGACGCTCGCCGTCGCGCTGGCTGGGAAGACGACCAAACGCGCATACACCATCGCGTCGTCCGCGGCCCAGCGAGATTACGTGGAGATCACCATCAAGCGGGAGGAACTCGGCGTCGTGTCCCGCTATCTCCACGACCGAGTTGCACCCGGCGATCTGCTCCAGATCGCAGCACCGCAGGGCCGTTTCACCTTCTCCGGAACGGACGCGGACAGCATCGTGCTGATCGGCGCGGGTGTCGGGATCACACCGCTGATGTGCATCGTCAGGACACTGACAGACCGAGGCTGGAACAAGGACATCTTCCTTCTGTTTGCGTGCAGGACTTCGGGCGACTTCGTGTTCCGCGACGAGCTCGAGCATCTCCAACGGCGGCACCCCAATCTGCATGTCGTCGCCACGATGACCCGGGCTGAGGGCACGGTCTGGATGGGTCCAAAGGGCCGCCTGACCAAGGAGCTGATCGCCCAGTCCGTTCCCGACATCTCCACTCGGCGGGTGCATATCTGCGGGCCCGCACCGATGATGGACGCCACCCGCGCCGTTCTTCTGGAACTCGGTGTCCCAAGCAACCAGATTCGAACCGAGGCATTCGGCCCGTCCGAGCGGAAAGACACCCGCCAATCCGCGGTGCAGACCGCGATGGTGGAGGCGTCGCCGGAGACCACCCCCGTGGTTTCTTTCGCCATCTCAGGAAAGGCTGCGCCGCTCCCAGCGGATACCTCTGTGCTTGAGGCCGCCGAGCATGTGGGCGTGTCGATCGACAACTCCTGCAGGGCAGGGACCTGCGGCCAGTGCAAGGTAAGGCTGCTCAAGGGGTCCGTCACGATGGCCGTCGAGGACGCGCTCGCGCCGGAGGAGAAGGCCCGCGGCATCATCCTCGCTTGTCAAGCCAAGGCGACCCGCAACATCGAGGTGGAGGCCTAAGCGATGCAGGAACGCGAACGTGCCATCGTGACCGGCCTGGTCCTGCTCCTCCTGGTGCTGGTGCTGGGGTTCTACGTCCACCGAGATCCTCGTTTCCCGGGCAGCCTGGCGGGAGGTGTGCTGGGGCTGTCGGCCGCGGCGCTGATGCTCGTGCCGCTGGCGTACCTCCTTGTGAAGCGCATCCCACCGATCAAGCGATCCGTGACCCGCGCGATCTCGATGCGGACACTCCTGGCCATCCACATCTACGCCGGCATCCTGGGTCCGATCCTCGGCGTGCTGCACAGCGGTCACCGGTTCCAGAGCCCATTGGGCATCGCCCTCACATCGATGATGTTGATCGTCGCTCTGAGCGGGTTTGTGGGCCGCTACCTCATGTCCCGAATGTTGATGGACATGCGGGACCGCCAGCAGATGCTGGCCGGGCTGCGCGTCGCCTACGAGCGAACCGCCGGCGAACTGGCGAAAGAACCCGAGAGGGCCGGGAAGCTCAGGCCGTTCGCGGGCTTCTTCACCCGTCTGGCGGCCCCCTTCTTCATTCACGATCCCGGGCTGGCCGGGACCTCCGGGCTTGGCGTACAGGCACGGGCGGTTCGACTGTCCGAATCGATCGCCGATGTCGAGTACGCCATCAAGACCCAGGAGGTAATGAAGGGCGCCTTCGGCCGGTGGCTTGCGTGCCACATCGTCATCGCGGTGGTGCTGTATGCGCTGCTGGCCATCCATATCTGGTCCGCGTGGTACTTCGGAATCCGGTGGCTGCCATGAAGAAGATCGAAATCCTCTATGCCGTCGTCACAGTTGGAGCGCTCGGAGCGGCCGCGGCGCTCCCGTTCATCTCCCACCGAGGAGGAACACAGGCCGCTCCGGGTTGGGCGGACTTCGTCAGCCCGGGCAAACTCTCGGCCAAGCACGAGTTCCTCGCTTCGAACTGCGAGGCTTGCCACACGCCGCACCGAGGTCCAACCGCGGACAAATGCATCGCCTGTCACGCGAGCGGGGGCGCGACCGAAGGTCTCTTGGCCAAGCAGAGCACGCGATTCCACGCTGATATCGGCGACTGCTCCGAGTGTCATGTTGAGCACTTGGGCCACGAACACCGCCCGGTCTTGATGGTTCACGAGCAGTTGGTTCGCGCGGCGACCCGCGCCGCATCGAACACCCCGCCGTCGACCGCTGATGCGACCGCGATTCTTGATGCGATTGCGCGTGCCTCGCGGGCTACGCCTCCACATGGGCGGATTTCGCCCCGCGAGCTGACACTTGACTGCAACTCGTGCCACGCGAACCAGGACCCGCACCGGGGCTTGATGGGGACGGGCTGCGCGTCTTGCCACGCGACCAGCGCGTCGGCGGGAGGGTGGAACATTCCGGAGTTTCGCCATCCATCGTCCCTCTCGACCGATTGTGCCTCGTGCCACCAGGCCCCGCCGAGCCACTACATGGAGCACTTCAGCATGATCTCGATGAAGGTGGCAGGGATCGAGCACGCCGACGTGAGCCAGTGCTTCCTCTGCCACAAGACCAATTCCTGGAACGACATCAAGGGCGTCGGCTGGTACAAGCACCACTGAAGATCCAAGGCCTGAGGCACCGTCCCCACCCTTCGCAGGCAGAACATGCTCACACTTGTCATCAACACCATCGTCCGCGCCATCGAAGTGATCGCCGCCGTGATGATCGCGGCTTCCGTTGCGATAGCAGCGGTCGAGATGGGCGTCGCCTTGGCGCGTCGCGCCGTTCCGGAGCGCCTTACACAAGTCCGCCTCGCGCTCGCGGAGCGGCTCGTGCTCTCCCTGGAGTTCCTCATCGCCGCGGACATTCTGAAGACTGTGCTTGCGCCGACGCTTGACCAGCTTGCCGTGCTGGGTGGCGTGATCCTCATACGCACGGTTCTGAGTCTGAGCATCGCGTATGAACTCCGCAGATCGGCGGCCCATGCCGTCCCGGCAGCGCATTCCCCATATCCGGCGGAACCCCAGGTCTCGGAGGCCACCCCATGAGAATCCCTGCCCGACACCTCGGCCTCGTGTGCCCGATCGCGTTTCTGGCGCTCACGGGCTGCGTCAGCGTTTCCCCTGACAAGCGGTTCCCGGATGTCCAGAGCGACGTTCTGGCCAGAGCGAATGCCCGCGCCGAGTGGCGGCAAGGGGGACCCGAGGACCGCGCTGTGGACGACGCCATCGCGACACTTCTCGCGCGGCCGCTCTCGCCCGAAGATGCGGTGCAGATTGCGCTGTTCGGCAACAGCGGGTTGCAGGCGACGTTTGAAGACCTCGGGATCGCGCAGGCGGAGGTTGTGACGGCAGGGCAACTCCGTAACCCCGACATCGCAGGGTTCTTCCGGTTCCCGAGTTCGCCGCCCAGCGGCCTCAACTGGAACATCGGCGTGGATGTATGGCTGCTGGATGCGTTTCTCGTGCCCATCCGACAGAAGCTCGCGGACGCCTCCGAAGACCAGACACTGCGGCTGGTCACGCAGCAAGTGCTCCGGCTCGCCGCCGACACGCGAATCGCGTACTTCGCACTTCAAGCCGACACGGCAGCCGTCCAGGCCCGAGAGGAGCTCGCCGAGGTTGCTCGCTTGGCGCTCGACCTGT
The DNA here is from genome assembly GCA_019636495.1 of Phycisphaeraceae bacterium. Taxonomy (GTDB): domain Bacteria; phylum Planctomycetota; class Phycisphaerae; order Phycisphaerales; family UBA1924; genus JAHBXL01. Next base: position 78,966 of record JAHBXL010000011.1, read on the forward strand.
CCCGCACGCAGACCCAGGCCGGTAACGCCGACGACCTGACACTTGCCTCGGAGCAGGCCGCGTTCCAGCAGGCGCAGCTTGCGCTGCTGCAGGCTCGATCAGCGCAGCGAGTCAGCCTCGAGCGGCTCCGAGGTGTCATGGGGCTCACCGAGCGACCCGTGTCATGGTCGCTGGCGGCCGAAGCGTCGCTTCCGACGACCGGAGAGCCCGACGAAGAGAGCCTCATCGCACTCGCGCTCGAATCGCGGCTCGACCTCAAGGTCGCAGCGACGGAGGTCCAAAGACAGGAGTACGCGCTCGAACTCACGAAGAAGTGGTGGCTCTCGACGGTGCAGGTCGGGGTCGAGACGGAGAAGGGCTCTGACGGGCAGTACGCCACCGGCCCGCACTTTTCCGCCGAGTTGCCCATCTTCAATCAGCGTCATGGCGAAATCGCTCGGCAAGAGGCCGTCATTCGTCAGGCCCGGCACCGAGAGGCATCGCTCCAAGGCCAGGCCCGCACGGACATCCGCTCCGCATTGAACCGGGTCGCCACCGCACGTGAGATCGCGCACATGTACCGCGACGACATCCTGCCGCTCCGCCGGCGGGTTCTGGCCGCGACGCAAGACCGGTACAACTCGATGTTCGTCGGCGTGTTCGAGCTGCTGCGCGCACGATCCGAACTCACCGACGCGCAGACCGCGTTCGCACGCGCACTGCAGGAATACTGGACAGCTCGGGTTGATCTTGAGTTTGCCATCGGTACCCGGTTCCCCGATGTGCCGATCCCTGAATCGGCCCCCACCATACCCCAGGCCCCGCCGGCTCCTTCGCCCACCACCGCCCCCAGCCCTCACCAGCAGCACCAACCGAGGTGACCCGCCATGACCACGCACGATCAATCGCTCATCACCCGTCGCCAGGTTCTGGCGACCACCGCGGGCCTCGTGGCTGTGACGCCCTTCATGCGCGCCGCGGCGACCCAGCCCGAGCACCAGCAGCACAAGCCAGCCGCGCCTCCCAACCAGCCCCCGCCCGCGGCCCCACCCAAGGCCGGGCATGCGGGGCACGGCGGTACTGTGCCGCACGATTTGCCATATCGCCCGGTGTCCGCACCCGACACGCCCACGCTCCCCTTCGAGATGGACAACGGGGTCAAGGTGTTCCGCCTCACAGCGGAGCCCGTCGCCCGCGAGTTCGCGCCGGGGCTGGTGGTGAACACCTGGGGCTACAACGGCCAGTCACCCGGGCCGATGATCGAAGCCGTCGAGGGAGACCGCATTCGCATCCTGGTGACGAACAACCTGCCGGTCCACACGACGGTGCACTGGCATGGCCTGCTCCTCCCCAACGGGATGGACGGCGTGGGCGGCTTGACCCAGAAGCACATCCGGCCCGGCCAGACGTTTAAGTACGAATGGACCATCCGTGGGCACGGGACATACATGTACCACCCGCACTTCGATGAGATGTTCCAGATGGGTCTGGGCATGATGGGCCTGTTCGTGGTCCATCCCAAGGCACCCCGCGAGCCGGCGGTCGACCGGGACTACGCGATCTTGCTCAACGAGTGGTCCGTCGCCCCCGGCGCGGCCACGCCCGACCCGACCGAGATGACCGCGTTCAACCTGTTCACGTTCAACGGCCGCGTCTTCCCCGGCACGGCACCGCTCCTGGCCCGCCTCGGCGAGCGGGTGCGCATTCGCATCGGCAACCTGAGCACGACCAACGCGCACCCCATCCACCTGCACGGGTACTCGTTCAAGGTCACCGGCACCGACGGCGGGCCGATCCCCGAGTCGGCGCAGTGGCCCGAAGTTACCGTAAACGTCCCCACCGGAGCGACGCGCGACATCGAGTTCATCGCCGACAACGAGGGCGACTGGGCCTTCCACTGCCACAAGGTCCACCACCTGATGAACGGCATGGGCCACAACCTGCCGATCGTGGTGGGCATGAGGCCCGACGAGGTCAACGCGAGACTGGCCAAGGTTCTTCCCGGCGCGATGCCCCTCTCGGTGGGCATGGGTCACATGATGGAGATGGGCCGTCCAAAGAACACGATCGGCAGCAGCACCGAGGGGCCGTTCGATGAGATCGACGCGGGCGGGATGTTCACCGTCCTGAAGGTCCGGAAGGACCTGGCCGTAGGGGCAGACCCAGGCTGGTACGAGCACCCAACGGGGACGCTCGCAGAGCCGGTGTAAACCCACGGTGAACCTGCTCGCACCCGCAAACTACATACTCCAGGGGAGTATAGTCCTTCCCAAGGAGTTCAGCATGAATACGACGACTCAGGACGTTCGAACCACCACACTGTCCATCGACGGCATGACCTGTGGGCACTGCGTGCAGGCCGTGACCAAGGCCCTCTCGGTGGTGCCCGGGGTAAAGGTGAAGTCGGTGGCGGTGGGATCGGCCGTGATCGAAGGCGACGGATCAGCGACGGGCAGGTCCGTGGCCGCGCTCGACGAGGCCGGGTATCCCGCGAAGACCCTGGGCGACGCTGTGGCCTCATCGGCAACGAGGCCCGCGAAGTCTGGCGGGTGCTGCGGCGGCGCGAGGGGCGCGGCGGCTAGCAACGCGCCCGGCGCGAAGGCTTCCGGCGGCTGCTGCGGGTGAGTCGAATCGCGAGCGATCGGCAAAGGAGCGAAGACGATGGCCAAGAGCAAAGCAAACACAAACGGCACCGGGCGTGCGGCACGCTCGGCGATGAACGGCGCGGCGTGCGGGTGCAATCCGGGCGCGGGTGCGCTGGTCGGTCAGACCCGCGATGGGGTTGGTCGCGGGGCGCACGCGGTCGGCGTGGATGCGGCCATCAAGGCAGCAAACCTGAAGCACCTGCGGCGGATCGAGGGCCAGGTGCGAGGCATCGCGGCGATGGTCGAGGAGGACCGCTATTGCGCCGACATCATCCAGCAGGCCGCGGCGGTGCAGGAGTCGCTGCGCTCGGTCGCCAAGAACCTGCTGCGCAACCACCTCACGCACTGCGCCGCGGCCGCGATGAGCGAGGACGGGGCCAAGCGTGAGGACATGATCGAGGAACTGCTGGAACTGGTCGGCAAGGTGGCGCGGTAGCCCGATGCGAATGCGAGGTACACATGAGTTGCAACTGTGGATGCCATAACGACAAGGCGCCGGCGACGGGTTGGCGGAAGTTTGTGCCCTTGATCGTCGGCGCTGTGGTGGTCGTGGCGATCATTGCCGCGGCGGTGCTCAAGAACGAGAGCCCGGAGAAGTCGGTGTCGAACTCGCCGACGGAGCGGACGACGTCGTCTGCCAAGCCCTGAGACTGGCACGGAATGCGAAGGACGACGATGACGAACGCCCACGAACACCAGCACGGCGGCGAAGCAGCACCGACGGATACGACGGCTACGAAGCCCATCGAGCGGGCCGACCTGCCGATCGAGGGGATGACCTGCGCTTCGTGCGCGAATCGTATCGAGAAGCGACTGACCAAGCAGCCGGGCGTTGCGTCGGCGAGCGTGAACTTCGCCACCAAGGTGGCGACGGTGAAGTACGACCCGGCGGCAACCGGGCCGGAGACTCTCGCCAAGGCGGTGGAGGATATCGGGTACAAGGCGATCGTGCCCCCGGTGAGACTCAGTGCGGTCAATCCTCCGCACGGGCACGCGGGCCACGACCACGCGGCGATGCTGGCGGCGCAGGGAGCCGAAGCGCACGCCGGCCACGCGATGATCGGCGGCGCTGGGGGCGAGGACCACTCGGCCCACATGAACGTGGGAGAGGCCGAGACGCGGCGTCTGCTCACCAAGACGGTCGTGGGCGCGGTGCTGTCGCTGCCCGTGCTGGTCATTACGATGTCGCACGGGAAGATCGAGGCGTTCAACGTCTCGTGGATCAACTGGCTCCAGCTCGCGCTCACGACGCCGGTCATGTTCTGGTGCGGATGGCAGTTCTTTCGCTCGGCTTGGAAGGGGCTCCGGCACTTCAGCGCGAACATGGACACGCTCGTGGCGATGGGCACCGGCGCCGCGTACCTCTACTCGCTCGCGGCGACGACCTGGCCGGGGTTCTTCGCGGGCGTCGGTGGGGCAGCGGCGAACGTGCCGCACACCGAGGGCGCGATGGGCGGCATGACGATGGTGCCGGTCTACTACGAAGCCGCCGCGGTCATCATCGTCCTAATCCTGCTGGGCAAGTACTTCGAAGCCCGGGCCACGGGCCGAACCAGCGTCGCCATCAAGCGACTCATCGGGATGCAGGCCAGGACCGCGCGCGTCATGCGGAATGGCTCCGAGCAGGATGTGCCGATCGAATCCGTGGTCGTGGGTGACCGCGTGCTGGTGCGTCCCGGCGAGAAAATCCCCGTGGACGGGAACGTTGAGAGCGGCCAGTCCGCCGTGGACGAGTCCATGCTCACCGGCGAGAGTGTGCCGGTCGAGAAGGCGGCCGGCGACAGCGTCTTTGGCGCGACAATGAACACCACCGGCGCGCTGCGACTGGTTGCTACCAAGGTTGGGGCCAACTCGGCCCTCCAGCAGATCGTGCGGCTTGTGCAGGAGGCGCAGGGCAGCAAGGCCCCGATCGCCCGCCTGGCCGACAAGATCAGCGGCGTGTTTGTTCCCATCGTGATCGCAATCGCCCTCGTGACGTTCGTGGTCTGGTGGTTTGCATCGCCGGCGGAGTCGCGCCTCAGCATGGCGCTGATCACGGCCGTCTCCGTGCTCATCATCGCTTGCCCGTGTGCCTTGGGGCTGGCAACGCCGACGGCGATCATGGTGGGCACGGGGCGTGGCGCGGAGAAGGGCATCCTCATCAAGGGCGGCGAGGCGCTAGAGACCGCCCACAAGCTCACCGCCATCGTGCTCGACAAGACGGGCACCATCACGCACGGCAAGCCCGCCGTTACCGACATTATCCCGGCACCCGGGGGGACGCTCGATGAACGCGAGTTGCTGCGGTTGGCCGCATCAGCGGAGCAGCACAGCGAGCACCCGCTCGCGGCGGCGATCGTGCGTGAGGCCACGGCACGCGGGCTGTCGCTCGCCGAGCCAATCGGCTTCCAGGCCGTGGTCGGGCACGGCGTCGAAGCCACGGTGGACGGCCGCGCCGTGCTGGTCGGCAAGGCTGCGTTGCTGGCTCAGGGCGGTATCCGGTCAACGCTGGCCGAGAAGGCCGCAGGTTTGGCGGCGATGGGACGCACGCCCATGTTCGTCGCCGTAGACGGCCGCGAAGCGGGGGTCATTGCGGTCGCGGACACGGTGCGGCCCGAATCGAAGGATGCCATCGCCACGATGCACGCTCTCGGGCTGCGCGTGGTCATGATGACCGGCGACAACCAACGAACGGCCGAGGCGGTCGCCTCGCAGGTCGGTGTCGATGTGGTCTTCGCCGACGTCCTGCCCAAGGACAAGGCGGACAAGGTCAAGGCTCTTCAAGCCGAGGGTCACGTCGTGGGGATGGTCGGCGACGGCATCAACGACGCCCCGGCGCTCGCGCAGGCCGATGTGGGTCTCGCGGTCGGAACAGGCACGGATGTGGCGATGGAGTCCGCCGACATCACGCTTATGCGGGGCGACCTGCGGGCCGTGCCCCAGGCCATTGCCCTCTCGCACGCCACGATGCGGACGATCAAGCAGAACCTCTTCTGGGCGTTCATCTACAACGTGGTCGGTATCCCGATCGCAACCGGCGCGCTGTTCCCGTTCACCGGGTGGCTGCTCGCGCCAATCATCGCGAGCGCGGCGATGGCGTTCAGCAGTGTCTCGGTGGTGCTCAACAGCTTGCGGCTCGCTCGCTCACGCCCCACTTGACTTTGCAGGTAGGTGCAAGGTCTATGGTGTTCCACGATGGCCTCTGCTCGCACACTTCCCGACGCCTCCAAGCCCATGACGATCGCACGGGCGGCGAAGACCGTCGGCTTGTCCGCCTCGGCGTTGCGGTACTACGAACGCGAGGGCTTCCTTTTCCCGTCGGGCCGTACGCGGTCGGGATACAGGCTCTACGACCACGCCTCCCTTGAACGCCTGCGGTTTCTCCGGGCGGCCCAATCGATCGGATTACCGCTCAAGGACATCCGTGCGGTCCTCGACATGGACGCCCGCACCAACCGACCGCAAATGCGCGAGTTACTGGAAACCAGGCTGGCAGAAGTAGAAGCCAAGCTCAAGGAACTGAACACCGTTCGTGATGCTCTCAGCCGAGCGCTGGCGCGTTGCCGGCGCTCGGGCGAATGCTGCAACGTGCTCGTTTCCCTCAGCGTCGGAGAGACGGGCCGAACCGGAGTCAAACATGAACAAGTGCATGTGCAAGACAGTGGCCGCGACGGCGATCGGGGCGGCGGGGCTGATGACCGGGTGCGCCTCAACGGCCGGACCCGGCGGCGCTTCGATGGCGGTCGCCAGCGCTGAGCGTGCCGACTGCCCTGGCAAGATCGTCTGTCCGATCACCGGCGAGCTGATCTGCGCGGACGAGTGCCCCGCAGGGGCGGGGGACAAGTTGGCGAAGGGCACGGCTTCCTGCTGCGCAGCAAAGCAATGATCGGTGCCGCGAGTGCCGGCGAGTGTCGGCGGGGACGCGACGGCGGGCGCCTTCGGTTGCTAGATCGAGAACGTCCCCGTCCCACCGCCGCTGGAACTCGACCCACTCCCGCTGCCCGACCCGCTGCCGGAGGACGACGACATCGATGACCCGCTGGACTTGCCCGAGCCGGACGACGAGCCGCTGCTGCTGGACGACCCGCTTCCTGAGCCTGATCCCGAACCGCTGGAACTCGATCCGGACCCGGACGACTGTGCCGTCGCGGGCATGTCGTTGTGGACCCAGACGCCTTCGGCCGAGAAGGTGTTCGTGCCCGGGATGTGGATGGCCACGGTGCGGGTGGGAGCGTCGATGCGGTCCACCTTCTCCACGAGTTCCTCGGCCAGCCGCTCGCCGATGAGGTAGTCGCCCGGCTTGAGGAACTCCGCCGACGAGAAGCCCCACTCGTCGCCACGGCGCATGAGGAACGGGTGCTCGGGCGTCGCCTTGATCCGGCGGTTGATCACCACGAACCCGGTGTGCTCGCCGAGTTTCACGCTGGCGACGCGGCCGACGGTCGGGATAGTGCCGCGCATGCCCCGGTGCGAGAGCCACTGATATTGGGCGCGGTAGGGCACATCGACCTCGAGGCCGGGCACCTTGATCGTGGCGACGCTGTCGCCGGGCTTGAGATTCTCGATTGGCGTGACGCGGCCGTCGGCCAGTCGAACCAGCGTGCCGAAGAGAAGGCAGTTGGAACCTCCGCCGCCGGACCCGCCACCACCCGACCCTCCGCCTCCGGACCCGCCGCCCCCTGAGCCACCGCCGCCCGAGCCGCCACCGCCGGAACCGCCACCGCCGGAACCGCCACCGCCAGATCCACCACCACCAGACCCGCCCCCGCCTGAACCGCCGCCACCTGAGCCGCCCGACCCACCGCCTCCTGAGGACCCTCCGCCCCCGGACGAACCGCCACCGCCTGACGAGCCTCCGCCTGAGGACCCGCCGCTGCTCGCGCCCGACGACGCGCCCGATGATGCCCCGCTGCTCATGCCGCTGGAGCCACCGCCGCCAGAGGAACTCGCGCCGCTGCTCCCCGAGCCCGAAGATGAGCCCGAACCGCTGGACGAACCCGAACCGCTCGATGATCCAGAGCCGCTGCTCGACGATCCACTGGAGGATGAGCCACTCGATGACGATCCCGACGAGGATGATGAGCCGCTGGAACTCGACGACGAGGACGAACTGCTGCTGGACGACGAGGAACTGCTCTCGCTCGACTCAGAGGACGAGCCGCCGGAGCTGCCGCCACCGCCGCCGGTGGTCGAGGCCCAGACAGGGATGTAGAGGAAGTACCGGCGTGGTTCGTCGCTCACTTGTTCGCCTCCTCTTTGGCCCGATACCACCCGGCGGTGTCCACGGGCTTGCCGCACTCCGAGCCTGCTGCCGCAATCGCGTCGGCGAACTCCATCCGCTCGAACACGTTTAGTTCACTTCCCGGCGAGCAGTTGATGACCTTGAACCCGTGCAGATCGAAGTGCGGCCTGAGCGCCTCGAAGCGCTTTTGCAAGGAGTCGTAGAGGATGTTGTTGTGCCGGATCGCTTCCTTCGTCCGCTCCTCGCTGAAGGCGTACTTGCGATCGCCCGCCATCTTGAAGTCGCACCCGAGCAGGTAGACCGTGCGGAAGCCCAGGTAGTGCAGCAGGTGCAGCGCCGCGAGCATCACGCTCCGCTTGCCCTTGATCCCCAGCGAATCGGTGTGCTCCCCGTCCTGGCCCCAGTTGATAGTGTCGCTCTTGAGGAACCGGCTGTGGTCGAAGTGATCGCTGCGACGGTAGAACAGCACGCCGGGCATCTGGCGGACCTTGAACGCGCTACCACGGAACGAACCGTCGGGGTTCTGGACGCGGAGACGCTTGTCGAAGTGCGAGACGGGCACGATCTTCAGGATGCCCGGGTCCTTCCAGCCGGTGTCGATGAAGCGCCCGGGGTCATCCACGCACGTCCACAGCGTCGGGCGGTGGAGCGACCAAGCGTTGTTCACCGCCATCGTGACGATGCCGCGCCGGTTGAGCTGCGTGAGGTCGATCTGGCTGAGCGACGGTCCCGAGAGCATCAGGAACGCCGACCGCCCCCTGTAGAAGTCGCACAGGGACATGGAGTCGAAGTCGGCGGTGTAGAGCCGCACGCCCGACCGCGCGGGCTTGCGCTGCTTGAGCCCCGCCTGCAATGCCGCGATGTCGCCGCTGTTCTCACGCATCGTTGAACACCCCTGCGATGTACCTGGGCGCGCCCTGTCCCTGGCGCACCGTGCCCACCCGACCGATCCGCTCCATCCACCACCCGCGGGACCGCACCGTCGGGTGCAGCCCTTCGCCGTTCACCTTCGTCTTGCTTTCGCGCGTACAAATCGAGAACACGAACCGTCCGCCAGGCACCGCGATTCGCCGCATCTCGTCGAGCACCTCATCCACCTCCTCGGGGAGCAGGTGTTCGAGGGCGTCGAACGCGGTCACCACGTCGGCGATGCCCGCCGACAGCGGGACGCGGTGCATGGGCGCCACGATGTCCGCCTCGGGGAACGCGAAGTCCACGCCGAGCCCGTCGATCCCCAGCCGCCGCAGGTGCTGTATAAAGAGGTTTCGGCCACAGCCGAAGTCCACCACGAACCGGGGTTTGAACCCCTGCACCAACGAATAGGCGTGCTGGCCGTGATTGCTGGAGCCGTAGCGCGTGCCGCCGAGCGCGACGTACTTGCCACGCTCGTGCTCGCGGCGGGCTTCCAGATCGACAGGATTTGGGGTTTGGGTTTCAGACATAGAGCCACACCGGAACGTCGAACTCCACCAACTCGATGCCGTTGAGGGCCTGGAAGCACCACACCGTGACGCCGCGCGTGTCGCGCTCGGCGGTCATCTGCACGGCCACGCCCTTCAGAATGGGCCGCAAGATCGGGATCGCGGCCTTCCGTGGGCAGAACCCTGCGGGGTTGAACGGCTCCAACTGCCCCGGCACGAAGTACGACCGCACGCCGCCGAAGCCGTCGGTGCCCTCTGGCTCCTGATCCGGCACGTCGCTGTGGTGGCTCTCGAAGCGATTGATCGCGAACTTGTCCGGGTCGCCCGCCGAGGAGAGCCCATCCTCGACCTTGATGTAGCGCCCGAAGGTTTCGCTCTCGGGGTCGCCATCAATCGCTGCTTCGTCCCACGGGTAGCGCCAACGGAACCGTTCTCCCGTGATCTCGACCGCCTCCCCCAGGATGACGACGATCTTGTCGGAGCGAGGGCGGCCGATGTCCACGACAGCCCACTTCTCCCCGACCCCATCTTCCTTCCACAGGATCACGCTGCCGCCGGAGCCGCTCGATACGAGCACCCGCTCGCCCGGCTTGATGTCCGCGAAGGCGTGCTCTTCCTCCTCGACGTACAGGCGGACGGGGGTGACGCCGTGGATGACGCATGGCCCCATCTCGCCGGCGATGATCGGTTCGCGGGCCACGACGAAGCGCCCCGGCGGCGTCTCCTCGTCCGGCTCGATCCCCTTCAGCGCCATCCGGTTCTGGAAGGTCTTCTCCGGCCCCTCATCGCCGGGGGGGAAGAGCGGCCCGTCGATGGCCAGAACGTGGTAGCGGTCCAGGTCCGTGCCCGAGTCGTTGCGGACCGGCACGACGCCGTGCTGCCGCCCTCCGTCGCGGAGTTCGCCTGAGAAGCGATCCTGCTGGCGGCGCTTGAGGTCGAGCGCCGCATCGACGAAGGCGTTGTACGCGCGCGCGGGGACGCGGAGCGGTTCGCCGGGCCGGACTTTGCGGAGGTCGTCTCCCATCATTCAAGCCCCAGGCCAGCGAAACTGCCGTCGTCATAGACCCGCTCGATGTACGCCGCGATGGGGCGCTTCACGATCGCCTTGGCCGCCGTGTCCTCCTGGTCGGCGTACCGCACCCACAGGTACTCCCACCCCTTCTTGCTGATCCCGGTGATGGGGCCGATGGTGAGGCCCGTGACGTTGGGGCTCCCCGCGAAGCGGTAGGTGATCTCCCAATCCGCGTCCTCGCCGAGCTGCGTGCGCTTCGAGCCCGTCGCACCGAGGAACAGCACCTCGCCCGGCTGAAAGCCCTTGAACGTGTCGCTGTTCACCTTCCCGGTGAGGTTGAAGAGGATGCCCTTGTACGCGCCGGTGATTTCCTCGTCGGGCTTGTAGTGTGTCTCGGTGAAGTTGAACACGGGGACCGCGATGTCCACACCCTCGACGCCGTCGGCGCTGACGCCGATCGCGCCCTTGAAGTCCGGGGCGGCCCCGACACCCGGTGCTGGATACCGATGCACCGTCGCCAGTGACTGGGTGATGTGCTGGGTGCCGCCGCCGGTGTCGAACGAGTACACCGCCTCGCCACCGGGCGTGATGCTGCCCGACGATTGGCCGTAGCGCACGACGCCGTCCCAGAGGTCCGGTCCGAGCGGCTCGACCGAGACGGACTGCCGCGGCAGGCCCGCGAACGTGTCGTCGGACTCATCCTCCAGGGCGTCCCTGGCGGCGATAGCGTCGTCGGTGCCGAGGACGATGAACGCCAGCTCCGCCGAGGGGTTCTGCCCCTTGGTGAGCCGCCGCGAATCGAACTTCTCACGCACCTCGATCGGCACTCGCTACTCCATTTAGGTGAACGCCAGCCCACCCGCACCGACCGCGTCGGCCAGGCGCTTGGTGTTCTTCGCTGTCTGCTCGCTCGCGCGGGCGGTTCGTTCCGCCGCATCGCCGCCGCCCAAGCCCGCCACGCCCTCCGCGTTGAACGTGCCGGTGACGCTGATTCCCTTGCCGATCGCGGCCCCGAGCCCCGACAACCGGTCCTCGAACTCGGCCATGAGGTCCTGCGGGGACTTCCGCGAGCCGCGCTCCGCGTCCGCCGCTTCGCGCTTCTGGCGGGCCAGCTCGATCGCGTCGGCGAGCTTCTTCTTCGCGGCGTCGAGCGCCGCCTGCGATTCCGCAAGCCCAGCCTCGGTCTTGTCCTTCAGGGCATTCTGGGCATCCTCGAAGTCCTGCCCGATGGCGGCGAGCGTGGCCTCGTGGATGGCCGCGGACTGCTCGCGCTCCGCCGCCCGTTCCTTCTCTCGCGCGGCCACCGTCTGCTGGGCCGCGTTCTCCAACTCGACGAGGCGTGACTCCAACTGCTGATCGACCGCCCTCTTCGCGGCGTCCACATCCAGCCCGGAATCGAACAGCCCCTGGATCTCCAGCATCCGCTTGGCGACCCAGGACGACGCCTCCTCCCAGATCATCTGGAAGCCCGTGGCAAAGTTGGTCCAGGTCTTGGAAAGGAAGGCGACCGTTTCGATCCAGCCAACCTCGAGGGCATGGAACACAATCTGGGCGGCGGCCAGCGCGCCGTACCACATGGAATAAGCGGTGGAGACGAAGAACTCCTTCGCGCCAAGCCACGCCTTGTTCAGCGCCGCCACGCCCTGCTGCCAGATGACCTTGAGGGACAACCAGAGAATCTCTGCCGCGAGAGCGATGTCGCCGGCGGCGAGGGCATCGGCGATGCCCCCCACGACCTTGCTGACCCACTCCCGCAGCGCCGTGAACTGCTCCCCGAGCCACGACAGAGCCTCACCGCCCATACCGGTGGCGACTACAAGCACGCCCCCGAGCGCAACGATCGCGGCGATGACCAGGCCAACGGGCGAGAGGACCGCGCCGATGGCCGCACCGATGAGGCTGAATGCCGTCCCGATCCCGCCGATGATCCCGGCCACCAGGCCCAGCGCCGCACCGATCCCGGAGATGACGTATCCCAGGGCGATGATCGCGACGCCCGCCACGGCGACGGCGGCCGCGACCTTGAGCGCCCACACGACGAGGTCTTTGTTCTCCTTGATCCAGGCGGTGGCGGTCACGACCACGCGGGTGATCCGCGCGGTCAGCTCCTTGAGGGTGGGTGCGAGGGTCCCGCCGATCGTGAACACGCCCTGTTTGAGCACCTTCCAGAGGGTGCCGAGGGCATCGTTGAGTTCCGCCGCGTCGCGGGCGGTCTCCGTGCTGACCGTCAGGCCCAGTTTGCGGGCTTGCTCTTGCATCTCGTTGATGCCAGCGGCTCCGTCGGCCATGAGCGGGAGCAGCTTCGTGCCTGCCTTACCGAAGAGTTCCATCGCGAGGGACGCCCGCAACGCCGGGTCCTGGACCTGTGAGATGCGGTCGGCTAACAACTTGAACTGCTGGTCGGGTGACAACTTCGCCAGGTCGGCCACGGTCAATCCGAGCAGCCCGAGGGCCTCGTTCGCTCCCTGCGATCCCTTGGCAGCCTCCACGAGCGACTTCTGCATGACGCGGAGGCCGTTCTCCAGTGTTTCCATGTCGGTGCCGGCGAGGTCGGCGGCGTACCCGAGCTCCGAAAGCGCCTCGACGCTCACGCCCGTCCGCTGACTCATCTTGTCCAGCACGTCCCCGGTGTCGGAGAAGGCCTTCGCCGTGCCGAGCAGTGCCGTGATCGCAGCTGCGCCGATGCCCGCCATCCTGGTGCCGATGGAGCGCAGCCCCGCGCCGAAGGCTTCGAGCTTCTTCTGCGCCGCCTTCAGTCCGGCCGACAGCTTGTCGCTGACGCCCAGTTCAACGAAGGCCCTGCCTGCTCGGATGCCGCGCGTGTCGGCCACGGTCAATCACCTTTCCTGATCGAGTTGCGCCACAGCAGCGGAAGCTGCGGGCGTTCCTTCTCCAGCGCCGGGGCCATGTAGGGCCTGGGCGCGATCTTCACCTTCCGCGAAGTCAACCTTCCTCCCCGCCGCGACAGGACGACTGTCTCGCCGCCGTACTCCAGCACGTTGGGAGCGGTGCTCTTCTTGAAGCCCACCGGGCCGACGACTACGGAGTCGGCGGCCTTGTCGTACCCGAAAAGGATCAGCCGCGGCAGGCTCCCTTCATGCGAGTGCGGCGGCGATCCCGGAGGTGCGGACTTCTTGCGCTTGCGGATGCTCGTCTTCGCCGCCGTGCGGATGAACGCGCCGGCCTTGCTGAGTACCTTTCGCTTGGCGTTGTCGACCGCCGCCATCACGACGTGGCGGTCGAAGAACATGTCCTTGATCCGCATGGTGATCACGCCGTGGCCCCGCCCCCCGTCCCATTCCCGCCGGTGAAGTCGCGGCCCTTCTCGAGGCCCTTGTTGAAGGACGCCTCCTTCTCCTTGCGGAGCCGACCAGAGCCAAGGAACAGTCCGACGATGCCCGTGAGCGCCGGCAGCGCCGGCCCGAGCACGGGCAGCCCTGCGACCGTGGGCCCGACGGTTTCGAGCGCTGAGAGCGTGAGCTGGCTGAAGAGGCCGCGCAGCTCGCCGGCCTTCTCGATGCTGTTCTTCCACTGCGCGCCCGTGGTCTGCGTCCCGGTGAACCAGTTCTGGTACTCGACTTCCGCCTCGTTGAGGCTGAGCGTCGAGGGCAGGCCCGTGGTCTGCTGAATGGTATTGGGCGTCTTGACCTTGACGATGTCGCCGAGGTCGAAGCCAGCGCAGGATGCGAGTACCAGGGCCAGGAGCAGCAGACCCACGATGTAGACATAGTGGCGGGTCGTCAGGTTCTTCATCCGTGAGCCTCCTTGGGGTGACGCGGGAACTTGCCGTCGATGAACACGTCCTTGAGCACCGACACGCCAACCTTGACGGGCCGGGATCGCTGGGAGAACGGGTCGAAGTCGGATGGCTTGAGCCGGCGGGATCGCTTGGGGTCGCGGTTGGTGTTGGCGATGACCGCCAAAAGGCTGGCGGCGATCGACCAGTCGTGGCGCTGGCGGCCGTCGAGCATGGCCACCAATTCGCGCAGCGTCAGGGGCCCGGGGTCGAGACCGACGATGCCGGCGCACTGCCAGATGAGGCACCAGCAGTCTCCAGCAGCCGGTCGGCGAGCCGGTCCAGCTCCCCGCTGTCCAGCTTCTTCTCCACCAGGTCGCGGGCCCGCTCCATCACCTTCTTCGTGGCCTGGAGCACCCGCCCGAGGTTGGCCCGGTCCCTCGGGCTCGGGCAGAAACCCACGAGCTCCTCCAGCACCGCCGTGGTCGCGGCCTCGATGGCGTCGCCCGCCATCGCCTTGCCGAACTCCTCGTCGGACACCGGAGGGGTGGCGGCATCCGCTTCGGGCTTGCAGATGGCGTAGACAACGTCGCAGAGCAGCACCGGGTCGCGGATGAGCTTCTCGATCAGCGTCCCCTCGATGACCTGCATGAGGTCGACGCCCGTGAGCCCGCGCACTCGCTTGAGCGTGGCGACGTTGATGTCCACCGTCCAGGTCCGGCCCGCGTTGTCCTTGAACGTCCGCATCCATGCCCTCCGTGCTCAGCAACCCGACAGCAATACGACGCAAACCCGACCGCAAACCAACAGCCTCAGCCGCCGATCCAGGACGGGGCCGTCGCCGAGTACGTCACCTTCGCCGTGACCGAGACGGTGATGGCCTCCTCGAGGGCCTCGTTCCGCGAGAAGTTGGTGATGGAGAAGTCCGCCTGCAGCCCCTGGCCGCCGGTGTCGTCGAGGATCTGGAGTCCGATCGGATCGTTCTGGAAGAAGGCGTTCTTGATGGCGGTGAACCCGGCGTCCGCCGTGTCCCAGACCATCTCGAACTCGACGCTCGCCTCCTTGAGCGTGGCGACGGTCGCCCGCCAGCCCGCGTTGGCGCGGGTGGTCACATCGGCCTCTCCCGCCTCTAGGCTGAGAGTCACGTCGCGGGTGTTGCCGAGGGCGAGCCACCCGCCGCCGCCGCCCTGGCCGCCGACCTTGTAGAGCAGCTTGGCTTCCATGCCGAGTTTGATTGCCATCGCCCGACTCCTTTCACTCGGCGCTGTGGCCGACCACGAGCATGCTCTCGCCCGCCTTGCTCTTGACCTTGATCTTCGAGAGGTCCACCCGCTCGAAGTAGTACTGCGTGCCGGGTGCCACCGGGATCTCCTTGCCGTCCGTTCCTTCTAGGACGGCGTCCTGGGTGTTGGTGTGCGCCGCCGTCAGCGTGAACGTCGCGATCACCGATGTGCCCGACATGGGCACGTACCCGCTTTCGAGATCGACTTTGAGCGTGATCAGGTTCCTCACGGCTACCTCCGCACTCGGTACGTGACGCTCAGGACACTCGTGAAAACCCGGTGCTGTTCCAGCGACTCGCTCGACACCACAGGCTCGTGCGCGATCCCGACCCACGCGGCGTCGGGCGCATCAGGCAAACGCTTCAGCCGAATGTGATCCGTGAGGGCCTCGACAAGGTCCAGCAGACCGTCGATCTCGGCCGCATCACCCTCGGCTGGCAGCTTCTTCTGCACGCCCACATCGAGCACGCACTCGAAAGTGCTGCTGTCGCGGCTGGCGGCTGAGATGCCGGTGGTGCGGGGGACCACGGACACGCGGAGGTCTTTGAGGTCCTCCAGCGTGAACGCGGGCTGGAACATCCGCACCGCGTTCACGGGCTGCCCGACCGAACCGGCGTTGATGTGCGCGACCAGCGCGTCGGCGATGGCGACGATGGTGCTCAAAGGGCACCGCCCTTCGACGCGGCCATGCCCGACACCTTGCCCTCCAAGTACGACACGCGGCGCTCCATCGCCTGGTACTCGCCGCGGATGGACCGGGCCTCGCCGATGAACTCGTCCATCCGCTTCTCGAGCTGCTGGAGCTTGGTAGTGACCACGCCCCACTGGATGGTCATCGCGCCGGCGGCAAGGATGATCGCGACGAGCACGCCCGCCCACCGCGCCCCCCCATTGAACTTGGTCCCGTTCTGTCCATTCCCGTCTGACATCACGTCTCCGTGCCGATGTGCTTGGTGTGAATCCGCAGAGTCCTTCGATATGGGTCGCTGTACCGGAACGACGGTTGCCCGCCCGGCGCGTTGACCTCGTACACAAACACGCTCGCCCCGACCGTCTCTCGCACCTGGTCGCCGGCCCGCGGGAGGATCGGGCCGGCACCGAGGTCCAGGTCCGCCGCGCGGATCAGAAAGTCCCGCGACTCGACCCGGTGAATCAACCCCGCGTCGTCGGCCTGCTCGAACTCGGTCCTGCCGATGCTGGCCAGAACCTCTTTGGTTTCGGCCCCACGCTGGTAGACCACGGCGCGGCTCATGTGCTTGTGCCGCTGGTCATCCAGGAACGCAGAGCCGCGATCGAGCAGGTCGCCCACGGGAGCCTCCTCGGTCGGGTCACTGCAGCATGCGGACGCGAACGACGGTGTCGGCGTCGACGGTGGTCTTCACCGTTTTGCCGATCAGTTTGTTCACGCCGGCGGCCGCGTTCTTGGTGGCGTTCTGCGCCGCCGCGTCCCAGTAGGTGTTGGTGCCCGCGGGGATGGCGCTGCCCGCGCCGCCCGCTTTTGGGAAATCGAACACGCCCGACACCGCCAGCGAACCGAGCTGGTTCGCCTTGATGGGCGCCACCGTGACGCCCACCATCTCAGCCTGCACCACCACCGCACCGACGAGCGTGTCAGCCCCCGGCGTGTAGTCGATTGCCTCGCCTTCGTGAACGAACTTTGCAGGTCCTGAAGCCATGCCGCCTTCTCCTTCGCCGGGAGTGATCCCGGACTGTTCTTCTCCGGCGCCTCCGCCGATTGGTGTTTCGCCCATGCCGCTTACACCTCGCCCTTGCTCTTGACGCCGCCTCGGGGGTCCTGCAGCGCAACGCCGAAGTCGTGGTACCCGCGCATCCGCACGCCGAGCTGGTTGAAGTCCGCTTCCGCCGTTTCGATGGTCGGTGACTCGTTGCCGTTCAGGAACGCCACCTCAATCACCGGCAGGTCCGATGGATCGGCGAGGAGGTACCACGCCTTGGTGGAGTTGCCGGTGTAGAGCGCGTTGGAGAGGTAGCGGCTGACCTCGATCCGGAACTTGCCTTGGTGCGGGTTGGCGACGGGGAACTTCACGTTGACCGTGGTGTCCCGCATCTCGACACTCTTGTAGAGCTGGGTGCCCACCGCTGAGAGCGCCGTCGGCACGAGGAGGATCGACGGCATCACGCCCGTGGGCTTGCCGTCGGAGTCCACGAGGTCCATGAAGGTGACCTCGCCCTTGGTGAGGCCGTCGATGCCGAGCGCCGTGTCCGCGCCCGAAATGAAGTTCTTGTTGCCGGCGCTGAAGAACGCGGCGTTGTTCATGAACGCCGTCCAGAAGACGTCGTTGATCTTCAGGCCCGATCCGCGGCCGAGCTTGCGCGGGACCGTGGTGATCGCGCCGAGGTCGTCGTTGATGATGTCGCGGCGGTCGATGGACAGCATCAGGCCGTAGGTGTCGGCCTTGTTGCTGTAGGTCTCCTCGCCCAAGGTCCCGTGCTTGAGCTCGCCACCCGGGGCGACCTGCTCGTACTGGTCCTTGCCGACCAGCCGGTAGCTCGTGACGGTTTTGAAGTCGGAGACGTTGCGGACGGCGCAAACGCTCCGCCACACGCGCTCGACGCTGAAGAAGCCCTCGAGCAGGAACTTGTTGGCGACGCTGGAGAGGATGCCGCCCACGTCGATGGTGGTCATCCCCGCCTCGACGCCACGGCCAAAGGCGTACTCGAGTACCTGCCGGTGATCGCGGAAGCTGTTCCCGCAATATCCGTTGAGCTTGGCAGCTTCGCACAGGAGTTCCCGAAGCCCGATGCCATGCCGGAACGACCTCGAAGCGAGTTCGAGGGCGAGCGCGGAGCAGATTGTCTCGATGCCGTCCAACCGCGCACTCTGGAGACAGGCGGCCTCGAGCACTTCGTTCGTTACGCTAGTGTCCGGCGCGTGTACCGCTGGCGTCTTTGGCCGGCTGGCACGGAGCACCTCAAGTTCGGCACGAGTCGCGTCCCAGCCGTCGCGGATAGCCTGGGCTTCGACCTCAGTATGACTGCCGCCGCACACCTTGCGAATGGCCGCGATGCGCGTCGTTTCGGCCAATGCCTGCGCTCGGATCTGCTCGGCGTTCGGTTCCGTGCCAGCGTTAGGTGCCGGCGTGGAGCCGGGATTGGAGTGGACGGGATCATCTGCCATGATGCTGGTGCCTTTGTTACGGTGGGCGGCGATGCTCGCGCTGGTGCGGCCGTCGGCACCGAGGTCGACGAAACTGATCTCGCCGAGCGTTGCCTTGCGAACGACGTTGATGGGGCCGGCGAACTCCTGGCCGTTCACGGTCGCTTTCTGCGACTCGCGGATGAACTCGAACTCCTCGACACTCGCGCCCACCGAGGCCTGCCAGGGGAAGCCGTTTCGGGACGACGCGACGACTTCACGGGCCGTCGCTGTGTCGCGAGAGATCACTCCGGTGGCGATGAGCTGCCCGCCCTCGACTTTGATCGCGTCGGTGTGGCCGACGCCGGCGGCCGGGTCGTGGGCGAACCGGATCGGCCGGTTCTGCGAAGGCACCGCCAGGCCTGCGAGGTCCAGGACTACCGGGTGACGCCAGCCGGCGACGCGCATGGCCCCGCCGGTGTACGCAAGCATTTTGAAGCGCGGCAGCGACTTCTCTGCGTCCGCGCCCCCCGCGCCCGCGGCGATAGCGGTGATTTCCGCCGTGCCGGTTAGCGTGAGCGGCAATGCGCCGGCGGGCGGGGCTGCGGCCTCAAGCCACAGAGACTTGGGCGCGAATCGGGTCTTCGGAGCGGTCGGAGTCTTCGTTGCCATCGGTGTCGTCCTTTTGGGGTGCGGGCGCATTGCCAGCGGTAGCCGTGGGGGCCGGGGTCAGTCCGAGTTCGTTCATGAGCGTGAGCTCTTTGGCACGCTGGCGGAGTTCCTGCTCCCAGTCGCGTCCCTGGCGTGCGAATTCGGCGGCGAGCGTGGTGGTGTGATTTGCCAGGCGAGTGGCCTGAGCGTTGGCTTCTTTGGCGGGATCGACGTGCTCGACGCCATCCCAGAACCACGCGTGCTCGGGAAGCGTGACTGCCCCACCCGTCAGCGTCCGCATCGACTGCGGAAGGAGCCCTTCGACCAGTACCGCTTCGTTGAGCCAGGCCTTGAACAAGCGGTCGAGCACGGCGAGCTGCAGATAGTGCTGCTCGACGCGAACGCTCTTGAAGTACGTCTGGTGGTCGAGGCGACCGCTCGCGTAGTTGTACCCCGAGGAGTTACCCGCCGCGACGTTGAACGGCATGTTCAGGCAGCGGGCGATCTCGTTGAGCACCTCGCGCTTGAACTCGCCGAACGTCGTGGTGGGTTGCTCGGCATGAACCTGCCCCAGCTTCCATCCGCCCGGCAGCACCGTGGCAAGGCGCTGTTCGAGCTCGACTTCGTCCATCGGCTCCAGGGGATCGGCCTCGCCATTCGGCGGGCTGTCGGTGTAGATGACGGCAGCGAAGTTGGCGGCCGTCTCGGCGGCGGCAATCGTCGCCAGCGTGTACCGGCGCAGCTGCGCGAACAGCGGGAGCGCGGGGGTGATGTCGGGGATGCCGCGGAGCTGGCCGGGCCGGTCGGCCCGGAAGTAATGCACGACCGAGGCGGCGGGCAGGGTGTCGTAGGCGGCGAGATCGTCGATCGGTGCGCGGAGCAGACCGCTGGCACCCGGGTGCCGCTTGAGCACGCGGTAGGCGGAGGGGTTGCCCCACGCGTCCAGCACAATGCCATCGATCTCGTCGGCTCGGCCGCGGCGTAGGAGGGGGGTGCAGACTTGATCGGCCTCGATGAGCTTCAGGTCCAGCGACACGGGCGAGGCGATGGCCGGGTTGCTGACCAGCAGCGCGAACGCCTCGCCGCTCTCCGCACGAGCCATGCGCATGGTGCGGAGCTTGCCAGAGAGGTCTACCGCGCGCGCCCAACGGTCGAACGCGTCCTCGATGCGGGCGTTGGCGTCCGCATCCTCGGTGAGCATCTGCAGCCGCGGGCCGGTACCGATTGTGTCGTTGGCGAGCGTGAGGACGATGCCCTTGGCGTATGAGTTATTGGCGACCTCGTAGCGCGCTCGGTTGCGGAGGATGCGCCGAACCTCGGGGTTCACCGCCGCGTTGGGCGCAAGGCCATCGGCGTTGGCCCAGTGCTTGCGGTTCTCCGCCGTGGTCTGCGCCGAGTCGAACTTGGCGACCACGAGCCGCCGCCCGCTGCGCGGAGCGTCCGTGCTCCGCCCAGCGGGGCGGCCGTTCCGGCTCAAGAGGTTGGCGATGGTCTTGAACATTGGGTGTGGGTCAGACAGAACCGGGCGGGACGATCTTGGCGAACTTGATGCCGAGGCCGGGCTTCTTCGCGGCGTCCTTGGACGCGAGGTAGCGGTCGGCCTCGATCTGGTCCTTCAGCGGGTGCTGCTCGACGCTGCCCGAATCACCCGCCGCCTTGGCAGGACCGACCGCGTTATCGCGGATCGCCTGCTCAACATCAGGGGTGGGGTCGGGCACGGAAGGCTCCAGGACTCGACAACGCGAGCCGACTCCCGGCTACCTACGCCAACCACACGCAGGCTGTCCGCGACAAGGGGTGCCGCGGAGGTTTGTTCGATAGATCGAACGGCTACGCCAGGGCTTCCCGCGTCGTCACGCGGCGTCCGCAGTGCCGGCACTCCCGCCGGCGCAAGACAGCGCCTGTAAGCCGCTTGAGGTACACCACGCGAAAGTGCTGGCACCCACAGACGCGGCATACCAGCCCGAGGGGCTGGCTCCTGTCATCCGGATTGGTTTGCCTGATCCGCGGCATCAGCGTCGCTCGCCCTTCATTGCAGAGAGGCGAATCCTCGGTCGGATAGCCACCTTGGCATCCGTTCCGAAGAGCAAGGCGCCGTGCATCGACGCGGCCACCGCGCAGCCGACCAGGCAGTCGAGCCAGTGGTTGTCGATCCCTTCGACGCGGAGCTTCCACTCGTCAACCGTCCGGCCTCGCCCCTCGGTCTTGATGCGATACTCGCCGGTGAGGTGCTCGGACAGCAACCGGTGCGGCTCGGGCTTGTTCCCGAAGAGCGAGAGGCAGCCCGGATCACCCATCGGCACCGCGAGGCGTGCGTGCGCGAACGACTTCCAGTAGTTCGTGTCGAAGACCACGTGCCGTACCGCTCGCTTGCCGGTGATCACGGGGATGCGCCAGTTGAGACCAACCCGGTCGCCGCGCTTGCGCTTGTAGTCGGAGAAGGGGATGCTCGATGCGCCGACATACCGCCCGTGGCTGGGCATGAGCACACTGGCGTGCGGGCTCTGGCGGCAGAACTGATAGACCACGTCCGTGGACGATCCCCAGTTGGCGTCGATTAGGCAGCGATCGATCCGCACCATCGCGCCGTCGTCGCGCCGCCACTCGCGGGCCAGGTGCGACGCCACGAGCCGCTCCAGCCCGCCGTAGATGGCTCCCTCAACGCCGGCTCGCGGAGCCGCCGTCGCAAGTGTCCGCCGCATGTCACGCAGCGTGAAGTACCCGGTCTTCTGGTCCGGCTCGGTGCCGTAGTCGATGACGTACCCGGTGAAGTCGTCCTCCCACGCCGCAATCAGATAGAACAGTGCCTTGCCCTGCACGTCCACGAACATCGTCAGCCGTGTGCACCCGATGGGCACCTCAGCACGGGCTTGGCCGTTCACCTTTGCCGCGATCTGGTCGGCGTTGAGCAGGTCGTCGGCCGCCTGGACCTCCGGCAGCGGCTCGTTCTGATACTCGGCGAAGAACGCCGCCTCGTCCTGCAGTTTGAGGTTCATCGCGTGCTGGACTGCCGAGAGCTCATCGTGGTTGAAGCGCTCCGGCCAGGCGATCACCGCACCCTCGTCCATCGCGGTACGGTGCTGGCCGTAGAACTCCGTGGCGGCCTTGATCCCCCGATCGTTCCTTAGACCGTCCGCCCGGAGCTCGGCGTAGCGCTGCCACAACGCCTCGCGCGACGGAAAGGCGTACATCATCTTCGTCCGCTCACCCTGCCACTGGGGGTGCTTGTCCCGGTCGAGGATGCGGTCGGCCAGGTCGTCGGGGCGAACCACCGTCAACGTCATCAGCCCGGCAATCTTCTTCCCGGGCCCGGCGAGGCCGAGGATCGCGCCGGCGAGGATGCGTTCGCGGTTGGCGCACTGTGACGGCGAGCGCGCCGACTCATCTGTCTGCGGATCGTCGATGAGCACCAGCGACGGTCGGGCTGACGTGCCGTCCGCCCTCTTGTGTTTCATACCACGGATGCGACCGGTGATCCCCGCTACGCGGATGATGGCGCCCGCGGCCGCCGAGCCACCGATCGTCGGCAGCACGATCTCCTTAGCGGTCCACCCGATGTGCGTCTGCTTCCCGTGGAAGAGCTGGCCCGAGGCCCGCTGGTGGATGCCCTCAAGCGACCGGATCGGATGGCAGACTTCGGGGAAGTCGCCGGCGAGCAGCTCGCTGTTCTCCAACTCCGCCTTGATCGATTCGAGCATCCCCGCCGCGTGCTCTTCGTCTGAGCCGATGAGCGCAACGAAGTCGCGGTGCCCGTAGAGCATGGCCCACAGGCACGCCACCTCGCATAGCGAAGTCTTGCCCGACCCGCGTGGCATGGCCATCGCAAACAGACCGCCCTCCAGCACCGCCTGCTCGATCTTGGCGATGACCTTCAGGTGGTCCTCGGACCAGCGCAGGTGGAAAGTCTGAAGGAAGTACGTCTCGCAGAAGAAGCGGAAGTCCCCGGCCGCCTTCTCCTTCCGAGCGGGATCGGCCACCGGCGGCAGGTCGCCGATGTCCCGCCCCGAGAGCGAAAGGACGGCGTTGCGGAGGCGGGCCCGCTCCTTCATCGCTTCGTAGCCGGTGAGCCCAGCTGGCTGCGCCGCCGCGTCCGCGATGGCCTCATGCCGCGTCGTCACCAGCCAGGCGACGTACCGGAAGAGATCGACCTTGCCCGCGTCGCCATCGGCCGCGACACGGAAACCCGCGCGCGTGCGATGGCGGTGGAGCTGCCGCTCGCTGATCACCTCGCCCAGCGGAGTGCTGTTGAGCAGTCGCGCGAGTTCGCCGGGCTTGAGTTTGCGCGGGTCAATCGCCACCTGCGGACATCTCCTTCACGAGCCACGCGGCGTAGTGCACGAGGTTGATGCTCCCGTCGGCGTTGGTCGGCGCGCCCGCGTCGATGTCGGCGAGGAGCATCGCTTCGGTGACGGGCTTCCCGCCCAGGCGCGTGAGCACACGGGCGGCATCCGCCACGGGCAGCGCGGCGGGGTTGAGCCGGGACATCCCCTGTCCCCGCGATGCGGCATCAGAACTAGGCGCGTGTTCGGGAGTCATGCCCGACCTCCCGGACCTTCGCGTCCCGCGAGTTGCCCACATCGCGCGACGAGTTGCCCACAGCAGCGAGATTCTCGGCGAATCCTCGCGGGATGGCCTTGCCGGTCCGCAAGTGTCATGGCTTCATGTGTCCAACGCGGGCGGGAACGTCGCCCGCAACGGAGACCACGAACATGAGCGCGAAGAAGAACAAGACGCCCAAGACCCCGACGCCCGACCCCAGCGCCAGCGAGACCTACGCCCAGCGGCGCAGCGACATCGCCCGGCTGCTCGACGTGCTCGGCATGGAACTGGACAAGCACGCCGATGCCGCCAAGGCCGACCCCAAGTGCTGGGGCCGCGTCGGGGACCTCGGGAAGGTCCGCAGCGACCTGATCGACATGGTCGGGTTCATGAGCGGGATGGAGCGGGATGAGGTCGAACGGTTCCTGGCCGAGTGACGTGCGCGAACCAGAAGGAGCACACCCATGTTCATCAAATCGATCGTGATCGAAGGCGTCGAGGACAACGTGGAGATCGCCCGCACCGACGCGGGGGCGCTGGTCACGGCGGGCAACCGCGTGATCTGCGAGATGGGTCGCGGCGAAGACCGCGAGGCCCGCTACGCCAAGGCCTGCGAGGTCGCCAAGGTCGTCCTCGGGACCGACCGTCGGGGCCGCCCCGCCGGGACCAACTCGATGATCCATGACGTGCTGCAGGAGATCGAGCGCGTCGCGGGCTGCTGAATCGCTCGCGGCGGCGCGGGGAACCGCGCCGGCCACGCTTTGCCGCCGCAATGTGCGGCGGTGTTCCGCACCACCTGATTGGAGACGATCATGAGTACGAAGACCAAGAAGGCCCCGAAGACCTCCCGCATGTCCAAGAGCGCCGCGCGTGCCGAGGGCGCGGCCAAGACCGAGCGCGCCCGCAAGGCCGCGCTCGCCGAGATCAAGGACCGCCTGGACGGGAAGCCAGCGGCCGCCGCGAAGGCCAAGGGCGTCAAGGCCGCCAAGACGCCCAAGGCCCCGAAGCAGAAGAAGCCCAAGCGGGTCAGCGCCCTGGACGCCGCGGCGCAGGTGCTCGCCGGGTCGAAGGTCCCCATGCGGGCCAAGGAGATGATCGCCGAGATGGAGGCCAAGGGCCTCTGGAAGAGCCCCGGCGGCAAGACGCCCGAGGCCACGCTCTACGCCGCCATCATCCGCGAGATCGCGGCCAAGGGGAGTGCCTCCCGCTTCAAGAAGCACGAGCGCGGCGTCTTCGTCGCGGGGAAGGGGGCCTGACCCATGAAGATCGCAGACGTCCAGGTCGGCGGGCGATACATCGCCAAGGTCTCGGGCGTGCTCACAACCGTGCGCGTGCTCGGCATCCGGGAGGTTCCGCCGCCCTGGCATGGCGCGACGAGCGACCGTTGGCGGACACGCATCGATGTGGTCAACGAGCGCACGGGGCGCAAGACCACCTTCTCCTCGGCCGCTCGCTTGCGCCGGCGTGCGGCCGAGCCCGGAAAGGAGGCATGATCCATGCAGGCCACACGCGCCCAACTCGAATCCCTGCTCGACGCCGCCGAGCGCCTGCTCAACGCACGCGAGGTCCAAATGCTCACCACCGAGGAGTGGGACGCCCTGGAACATGCGGTGGCGGCGTGCAGCGAGCCCGCCGCCAACGAGCGCACCGAGACCTTCACCGTTGACGACACCAAGGCGCTGGTCCGCAGTGTCGTCCCGATGAAGGGCGAGCCCTACCAGCACCGGTGCCCCTACGACGCCTACGAGGCGGTGGCCTACGCGATCGCCGAAACCAAGAGCGGGTTCAACCTCGAAGACCTGCGGGGCGCGGCCAACGTTCCCTGGAGCCAGGCGGCCGTCGCCTTCGCGTTCCTCAAGGAGCGGAGCGTGGTGGTCCCCGCGGGCGGCCGCAACCACGCCGCCGCAGGGACAACGCCCTTCGAGGATGCCATGATCGAGTACCACGCCCTCCGGGAGGGCGACCAGGACACCTGAGTCCATCGCTCTCTCCTTCACGCCTCGGCGCTCGCCGGGGCGTTTTCTGCGGCCACAGAGTTTGCGCGAGTCGCCGAGATCCGCTCCGCCTTGCGGCCCGTGAACTTCTCCCACCGCTGCACGATCACATCGCAGTAGAGCGTGTCGAGTTCCATGAGGAACGCCCGCCGCCCGGTCATCTCCGCGCCGATGAGCGTGCTCCCGCTCCCGCCGAAGAGGTCGAGCACGTTCTCCCCGGGCCGCGACGAGAACTCGATGGCACGGCGGGCGAGCTCAACGGGCTTCTCCGTGAGGTGGACCATGCTCTGCGGGTTGACCTTCTTGATCGACCAGGTGTCGGGCACGTTGTTGGGGCCGAAGAAGCGATGGGCCGCGCCCTCTTTCCAGCCGTAGAAACACCACTCGTGGTTGCCCATGAAGTCTTTGCGCGTGAGGACCGGGTGCTCTTTGATCCAGATGACCGCCTGCGCGAAGTAGAGCTCGCAGCGCTTGAGCACCGGCGGGTAGTTGCCGCAGTTGGCGTAGCCGCCCCAGATGTAGAACCCGCCGCCGGGGATGAGCACGCGGGCGATGTTCCCGAACCAGGCGTCGAGCATCTTGTCGAACGCCTCGTCGCTCAAGAAGTCGTTGGCCAGGGGGCGGTCCTTGGCGCGGAGCTTCTTGTGCGTGGCCCGACTCTTCTCGGGGTACCGGCCGACGTCGGCCCGCTGCTGATCGTGCTGATTGGGGTCGGCCTTCTTCCCGAGCGCGAATGAACTGAGACCGGCCACGATCGCGTTGTTGCTCCGCGGCTCGACCTTGACGTTGTACGGCGGATCGGTGTTGACGAGGTGGATCGGCTGGCCGTCGAGCAGCCGGTCGAGGTCTGCGGGCTTGCTGCTGTCGCCGCACAGGAGCCGGTGGTTGCCGAGCACCCAGATGTCGCCGGGCACGGTCGTTGCGGCGTCCGGCGGCGCGGGCACGTCGTCCGGGTCGGTGAGCCCCTCGCTCCCCGCCGGTGCCATGATCGCGGCGAGGTCGTCGGCGCTGAAGCCCAGGAGCGAGAGGTCGAAGTCCACGCCTTTGAGGTCGGCGAGTTCGATGGGTAGCAGTTCCATGTCCCACGCGGTGAGCGACGCGACCTTGTTGTCGGCGATGCGCAGCGCCTTGACCTGCTCGGGCGTCAGGTCCGTCGCGCGGATGACCGGCACCTCCTTGAGCCCGAGTTTCCGCGCGGCGCGAAGCCGCGTGTGGCCGGCGATGATCACACCGTCGGCGTCGATCAGGATCGGCACCTTGAAGCCGAAAGCCTGGATCGACTTGGCGACCGCTTCGATGGCGGCGTCGTTGATGGTGCGGGGGTTGCGGTCGTACTCGTGGACCGCGTCGATAGGGAGCGTCTCAATGTTCACAGCGATCTCCGTCGTGAGCACGGCGGCGTGCGCCGGCGCGCGGGCGTGGTGGTGGCCCGGGGCACGCGCCGCCGGGTCCGGGGATCGCTGGGTCGATGGATCGCTCGGGCAGTCGGGCCCGTCCGTGGGGCGCTCAGCCCCCCGAATCCCGCCCGCTACGGGGCGCGCCCGTTGGCCACGGGTTCGCCCACGTTGGCCCACGTCGCGTACCTGGCGGGGCGGCGTACCAACCCCGCCAGACGAGCGCCCCGCGCTCGGACGGGACAAACAAACTCTGTCGCCAAGCGCGGCTGTTCCCGCGGGCGTCTCTTCGCCGCCTGGCCCGGGAAGTACCTATTCCCCCAGGCCCTCCCCTGGTAAGGCTTACGGCTGTAAGGCTTCGGGTAGGCGCGCGCTGGCACACGACCTGCATGGGCGCGGCGGAGGGTCGAGGGGATGGTGGGGAGGACGGGGAAGGGAAGGAGAAGAGAGAGATACCTTCTTTCACATTCTTCAATGCCTCCTTCTCTGTACCCCTCCCGCGCCCACGCGTCACGCGTGATGAATGTGAAAGAAGGGTCCAGGCCCCCGCGACCCGCGTTTCCAGCCCGCTATGGCAGGAGTTCATACACCCTCCTTGACCTTCCGGCGGTCGGTTCGACGGCTTCCTTCAAGCGGCCGGTCTCCTTGAGGTTCTCGATGACCTCGTCCCGCTCCCGCTGCGTGAGGTGCTGCGTCACCCGGCACATCTGCGACCGCGTCATGCGCCCGCCCGCCGTCCGCATCGCCCGCAGGACGGCTTTCTGCTTGGCGTCAAACTCACCCTGGGACACGTACTCATGGGCGAGGTAGAGGACGCGGCGCGTCAGGTGCTCCGACAGGCCGCACGCCCACTCCGCGGCCACGGCGTCGATGACGGGCTTCTCGCGGTTGCGGGAGCAGGCGTAGATCAGGGCCAGTCGACAGGCTTTCTCCTCGACGCGGGCCCAGATCGACCGAACGTCCTCGCGCGGGCGCTCCATCTCGGTGTCGGCCTTGACGGCGAGGCGGTTGAACACGGCGCGCGCGTCGTCGGTGGTGGGGACGATCATCGGCTTGGGGTGCTCGCGGCCCAAGTTGCCGGCGGGGTTGAACTCGCCCCACCAGCGCGCGGCATCGACGATCGCCTGCGGCGGGTCCTTCTCGGGCTGCCAGACGCGGGGCGGCATCTCGCCCGTCTCGAACACGATCAGGCGCGCCATGAACCCGTCGCTCATCGCGTCGGGCGTGAGCGCCTGCTTGAAGTGCTCGGGCGCGGTCGTCGCCAGAAGCGAGACGCACGGCTGGTCGATCACCTTGTTCCGCTTGGCGTCGGCGTAGGCCTTGCCCTTGAACACGCTCCGGGCCGAGGAGTACATCTTCATCAGCGTCGAGATGACGTTAAACAGGTGCGGGGCCTTCTTGGGGTCGCCGATGGTGCGGAGCCATCGCCCGAACTCGTCGATCTGGAACAGCACGGCGGGCTGGGCCTCGACGGCGGTGACGAGCCCGGCGTCGCTGGCAAGGTCCTCCTGCCCCTCCAGCTCGTTCAGCCCGGCCTTGAACAGCACGGACTTGTTGATCATGCGGGCGTTGTCTTTGCCCGACCCCGATCCCGCCAGGCACACGACGTAGAGGTTCGTGCGGTTGCCGCGCTCGTCGCGGACCTTGCGCCCGGCGAGCACGGCTTGCAGGCATACCGCGCCCGCGAGCGCCAGCATCGGCTGCCACCGATGGGCTGTGTCCTGGTTGTGTGCCATGACGTCCGCGACGAAGCCGGGCACCTCGAGGAAGCGGTCGGGAAGTGCGCCCGGGTCCGCCGGCGCCTCATCGCGCTCAGTCGGCTCGACCAACACCGCTGGCGTGGTCATGAAGCCGGAAAGGTCGACCCCCCCAAGGTCCTCGGGCTTTTCTGCATCGCGGAGCCAGCCGCGGGGCTTGTCGTGCGGTTTGCTCGCCGCGTCGTTGACCTTGTGCCGCAGTTCCTTCTCAGTCCACGGCGGTTCGCAACGCGGGTTGTACCGATCGACCAGCAGGCGGAGGGCGGTGTCGGGATCGAGCCCGAAGCCATGCACCATTGCGGTCGCGGCCGCATAGGTCTGGCTATGACCACCCGAGCCGGAGATCGCCGCCGGGATGCGGTCGAGATAGGCCTCGGCCCGGCGCAACACCGCATCGGGTGAGGGCGTGTCCGTCGCCGGCGCAGATGTGAGCGTTGGGCGCAATGGCGGCAAGTCGCCATGCCGTGCCTTGATCACCGCCTCGGCCAGCGCCGCCACGCAGGCCGCCAACTCCGCTGCGTCGGCCACGGCGGGGTCACCGTCCAGCGGGTCGTAGCGCTCCCCGCTGGGGTGAATGCTCGGCCCGATCACCGTCTGCGCCCCGGTGCTCCTGAACTCAACAATCATCTTCTTCGAGACGGGGTCCTGGTGCTTGCGGGTCTTCGCCCCCTCGCAGACGTACCACCAGTGCGAGGCGGGTTTGCCGGGGCGACCCGTCATCGCGCCCGTCGGCGGCAAGAACTGCGGTGCGAGGGAAATCGCTTCCTCGCAGTCCAGGTCCACGTCCACGAGCCAGCCGCTCGGCTCGCCAAGCAACACGCCGATGTTGCCCGTGCCGTTGAAGTGCAGGGGGAGGTCTCGCTCGGAAAGGCGCAGGTCCGTCCAGCCCTTGAGCACCGGGACCTTCTTCCCCGCGGGCACAGGGATAACGGCGTACCCGCGTGAGAGGTACAACCGTGCTGCACCGAGCAAGGTGGACGGGCTGTCGCTCATCGATCAGTCGTTGTCCTCGCGGCGGCGGACGTTGGCCCCGATGGCGCGGAGCATCTGGGCCGTCGTCTCGCGGTCTCGCTTGCTGGCGCGGAAGTCCAGAAGCCGATCGACGTCCACTGTCGCCTTCACGGCCAAGTCAAAGCTCAGGGCGGACCCGGCCAGACCGATTGCATGGCCCAGCGCCCGCGTGCATGAGCTGGCGTGGTGCGTCCCCGCAGCCGCGAGCAGCAGCGGCACTTCGGCCTTCACCTCGCCCTGGTACATCAGGCCGCCCACCGACTTGGCGATCAATGCCGCAATACCCTTGGCGTCGCCGTTGTCGATGGGTGCCGACGCCACATGCCTGGTGAGTACGCGGCCGTCCTTGTCCGTCTCTTCGATGGTGATCGTGATCATGCGATGCTCCTTGTCCGAGGTCAGAAGGGGATTTCGTCATCGGGGATGCCGTGCGTCATGCCCGCGGGTTCGGGCGTGCGATCCGGTAGGCCCTCATCGCTGTCGAGGCGCGGCGGTTTGTCACCAAGGCGATGAGCGACGACCCGCTCGAACTGATCGCCAGCCTTCTTCTCGACGGTGATGTGCAATATGGGCGCGAGCGCACCCGCCTTCGCCATCTCGACCGCCTCCTCCGTGCTGCCGGGGACCGGCTCCACGGAACGGGCTCGCCACCACACCTCCGCCTTCGTGCGGGCGTAGCCGGTATGGTCGAAGCAGACCCACTCGCGGAAGTAGCGGTTGAATCCGACGCGGTACTCGACGCGCATGGTCAGCGGAGCGGAGGGGTCGCCGCGCTTGAAGTGAACGTGATACGTCGTCTCGCTGACGTGGTGCTCTTCGCGCGTCGTCTGCCCGGACAGGATTCCCTCGGTGCTCGCCTCCGCCTCGTGCTTCTGCTTGTTCGGCTCGGGGAAGACGTGCCCGCACTGCGGGCATGTCTGGTAACCCGCCGCGATCAGCGCGTGGCACTGCGGGCATTCCTTCGCCGGAGCCTCGCCCGTGCCATCGCCCGGCTCATTGATCCGGATCGCATCCACGGGGCCGTGCCTGAGCACATTGCCGCCAAAGTCAAGGACCAGGCAGTCCGCCTTGCCGGGGTGCAGCCTGAAGCCGCGTCCCACCATCTGGTAGTACAGGCCCGGCGACATGGTCGGGCGCACGAGCGCCACGCAGTCGATGTGCGGGGCGTCGAAGCCGGTCGTGAGCACGTTGACGTTGCACAGGTACTTCAGGCCCCCCTCCCCGCCGGCGCGGAAGCGCCCGAGGATGGCGGCCCGAACGCCGTCGGGCGTATCGCCGCAGACGAACCCGCACTCGACGCCGTGCTTGGCCTTGAGCACCTCGACGATGTGCTGACCGTGTCGGATGCCCGACGAGAAGATCAACGTGGCAGACCGGTCCTTGGTGTGCTCGATGATCTCGGCGCAGGCGCCCTCGACGAGCCCGTCCTTGTCCATGAGGTCCTCGACCTCGCTGGCGATGAACTCGCCGGCGCGGACGTGCAGGTCGTCGGTGCTGATCTTCTGGAGACCGGCCTTGGTCTTCAGCGGCGACAGGAAACACTGCACGATCAACTCGCGGACGCCGACCTCGTAGCAGACATGGTTCAGGATGTTCTCAGCGCCGCAGATCGACCCCGACTTCATGCGGTAGGGCGTGGCGGTCAACCCGATGATCCGCACGTGGGGGTTGACGACCCTCGCGTCGGCGATGAACTGGCGGTACATCCCGTCGTCCTCGGCGGGGACCATGTGCGCCTCGTCCACGAGGATCAGGTCGACCTTGCCCAGGTCGCACGCCTTCTTCCAGATGCTCTGAATGCCCGCGATGGTGACCGCGTACCCGAGGTCCTTGCGCTTCAGGCCCGCCGAGTAGATGCCCACGGGCACGTCGGGAGCGATGTGCCGCAGTTTCTCGGCCGCCTGTTCGAGCAGTTCCTTGACGTGGGCCAGGATTACCACTCGGCCGCCCCAATGGGTGACGGCGTCGCGGCAGATCGTGGCGATGACCGGCGTCTTGCCCCCGCCGGTCGGGATGACCACGCAGGGGTTGTCGTCGCGGGCGCGGAGGTGCTCGTACACCGCCTGCACCGCGTCAGATTGGTAGGGTCGAAGGATCATGGGCGAATCTGTGTGATCTCCACGAGCACTTTGCCGCCCGGGGTCACCGGGCCTCGGTCCACTTCCAGCCGGTCGATCTGCGAGTCGTCGCGGTACGCTCCGCCGCGGGCCAGGGCGTCGAACAGGGCCTTCTGCACGTTGTCCAGATCGCGCCGGCGGCTGTCGGGCGGACAGACCGTCACGCGCACCGCCAGCCGTCCGTCCATCCGAACCACCCGCATCGCCGCGAGGGCGGCGCACACGTCCGTGCGGTAGCGCCGGCCCTCGCGGCTGATCACGGTCCTCGGGCCGACCCGCCGCCAGATGTGGTTCACGCTGGGCGGGTACGGCAGTTCGAGGACGCGACCCGATGGACTCACCGCTTCCACGGGGGCGTGCTCCCCGGGCCCACGCCCGTCGGGACGCGAGCGCCCGCAGCGCCGCCGGCGATCGCGCTACCGCCCTTCTTGGCGTACCCCTTGATGACGTTGGTGAACTCGCCGTTGTCGTCGCGCTTCTTGAGGCCGACCGAGATCTCGATGGGGACGTTGTGAAGTTCGACGGAGTCCTTCGGGGCCATGACGCCGACCGCCCGGCAGATCGCGGAGAGCTCGCCGCGGGCGATCTTCACCGTCATCTCATTCTTGTTTTCCAGGTTCAGCCGCGCCCACACGAGCCGGCCCTTGTACTCGCCGTCGAGCACCTGGAACGTGAGCTGCAGGTACTTGCCGCCGCCCGCTTTGGTGGGCTTGAGCTCGGAGTCGGTGATCGCCGCGAGGTACTTGCCCGCGGGGATCGGGTCGAGAGCGACGGACGGGTCAACGTTGTTCGCATCGAAGTTGTTCAGGTTTGCCATGAGTCAGAGTCCTTTCAGTTGGCGGCGCTGGGGGTGACGGCATCGCCCGGGGCGGGCGCGACATCGGTGTTTTGGTTTGTGGGTGGGGCGGCATCGCCGCGCGTCCCCGCGACGTGGGCGGCGAAGACGCGGTAATCAAGCGGCAACTCTTCCGGCAGGCTCAGCCGGTTCTTGGCGACGTGCGCCGGCCGCTCGACGGTGCGGATGACCCGCTCGCCCGTGCCCACGCCGTTGTGCTTGGCCTTGTTGAACCCCTCGTCAACCTTGACGGTGAGCACCTTGTAGGTGGCGAAGAGCACCTCATCGGCCCACTCCTGCACGAGCGCCGACGCGAGCTTGTGCAGGCGGGGGCTGTAGCGGTCGTAAGGGACGGTCTCGGGGTTCTCGAACTTCTCGATCTTCGCGTGGGCGAGCACGACCACCGTCATGCCGCGGTCGCCGCGGAGCGCGTCAAGGGCTCCCAGAACCGTCCGCCACTTCTCGATGGCGAATGCGTACCCCTTGGCGTACCCGATCTTCTCGATGCTCTCGACCTGCTCGTCCTCGCAGACCTCGTTCCAGATCAGTCGCTCGAGCCAGTCCAACGAGTCGATGACGACCGTCTTGTAACCGTGGTCGCTGGAGTAGAGCGATTCGAGCGCCGCCATCACGTCGCCCAGCGACTTCGCCAGGGGAAACGACTCGCACTCGATGTCGCCCAGGCCGTCTTCGGTCGGGATGAAGATCGGCGTCTCGGCCATCGCGCCGAACGTGCTCTTGCCGATCCCGTGCGTGCCGTAAAGCATGACGCGCCGGGGCTTGGGGTTGCGGCCCTTGGTGATCTGCGTCATCAGGCTGGTAGCGGTCATGAGGTCTCCAGGTCGAACGAGGTCTTCGGGCAAGATGTCGTGGACGAAATCGCCCTGGCCGAGGCGGACGAGCGGAACAGCAGCACTCACGCGGCACACACCGCCGCCCGTTCGGGCGAGGACGCCTCCACGCGGCGAACCGTGAAGGCGTCCTCGCCGAACTCACGCAGAAGGAACGAGGTGAACATGCGGACGACCGCCGAACCGACAGCAGTGGAGCCGTCGATGGTGAGACCGCGCCGGGGCTCGTCGACCGCGAAGCTCACGTCCATGCGAACGAGCGCTCCGCTGAAGAGGCCTTCGGCGGCGATCATCGCCAGGTGCAGGGTCGCTTCCGCGTCGGTGAGCGCGACGCCCTTGTCGAATGTGAAGCGGTACACGCCGGTGGTCATGGGAGGCTCCCGAGTCCGCACTCGGGCGGCTCTCCCCGGCTACCTACGCCATCCGGCGTGCTCCTGTCCGCCCGCCTCACTCCGCGCCGAAGCCACCCGCCGCGAACCGATTCCGCAGTTCGGCGATGCGATTGCGGACCTGGCGGCGCGAAATCCCCAGATCGCGCGCCGCCGCGACCTCCGAACCCTCACGGAGGAAGCGGCAGAGCTCGGCCAGATCCGGGGGCAGCGCCGCCACGATCTCGCGGATCGACTCGCGGACGATGAACTCGTCCGCGGGCGACGGCACATCGAGTCCCAGACGGCGTACCGCGTCGGCTTCGCCCAGCGCCGCTGACCCGGTCACCGGGTCCGTGGACGCCTGCTCGCGGAGAGTCTCGATTGACCGCAGGTTGAGGCCGCCGGCCCGCTTGGCCCGGCGGCGGGCACGCAGCAGCGTGATCGCGGCGGAGTCCAGGACGCGGGACACGAACGTGCGGAACTGGCTTCGGGCCGGATCGAACTGGTCGATGCGGGTGGCGAGGATCAGCGTGAGATCATGCAGGACGTCGTCCCGCTCCGCGCCGCGGAACGCGGGGGACGCCATGAGGCGGCGGGCCTTGATCAGGATGAGTGTGCGGATGTATGAGTCGTTCAGTGATGCGCCGTTGGTCACGGGTGACCTCCGGGGCCGGAGTCATCACCCGCCTGTGCCAACCTCGCGCCGCGGCGCACGCCACGGACACTCACGAGCTTGTAGCGACCGGCGGGTTATGGCCCTCGTGGCCCTCGGACCCACCCGCCGGTGTCGCGGTTCTGAACAGCCCGCGACGCGCACATGAGTTGTCGAACAACGCGCAGAGGCCTGTTTTCACGGCACCTGCACGATCTTCAGAATCTTCCGCCTTTGTCGCGGCGGTGCGACGCGACAGTCCGCGTGACCGACTCGCTGTCCTCCGAGTTCAGCACGGCCTTTGCCCCACCGGCGCGCGTAACCGCCCGCTGGACCATGTCCTTGGTGACCGGCTTGCCTCTCTCCTTGGTCAGCGCTGTGGCCGCCTCACGCATCGAGCCGTGCTGGCGGTACGCCGCGAGGAGGTTGCTATCCGCCAGGTGTGACGACAACTCTGCCTTCAACTGGCGACGCACGACCAGTTTCTTGCCCTTCGGCTCGATCGGGATCGCGTGCATCTGAGACTGCAGGTCATCCGCGCGGCTCACGAGGTCGTGAAGCAATAGGGCATCGACGTGCAACCGCGTGCCGTTGTGCGAGAGGACGCGGGACAGCGCCACGCACGCCGGCGTGCGTCCCGGCCAGACGGTTGGGGGAGGCTCTCCTCCCGCGAAGAGAACGATCGGCCGGCCGGTCTGACCGATGTGCGCGGCAATTCTCGCGCCGTCTTCAGTGTCGGGCTGTCGGAACAGCACAACCTCGCGCGACGACTGACCCATCCGCGTGGTACCCAACCGCCAAAGGCGGCCCGGCTCGACCGGCCTTACAGGACCGGTCAGTGCGAGCCCAGCCGCGATCAGCGCCGCCACCATGTCCACATCGACCGTCCACCGCCGGAGCCCATCGAGATCGATCTCGACCCTGACTGCATCGGGGCACGGGATGAAGAACCGTCGGGGGGCGGACTCGGGCAGTTCCAGCACCTCTTCGACGTGACCGTCCTCGCACGACGGGCAGGCAATCGAGGTCGCCGCGCTGGTCTCCTTGAGCACGCCCGCCTCGAGCAACCATTTTCGATCGGCGGGCGGCCACGACGCCAGTTCGGAGGCGGAGAACTCGGGCTCGGTCGTGTCGAAGCATGCCCACAGGATGGAGAGGGTGTGGTTCACTTGGTCACCTCCCAGAGGCGGAGGCAACGTTCGCCGATGGCACGCTGAGCATCGGGGCGGCTCTTGAGATCGCACGAGTTCGGGCAACTCACGCTGAAGCTGACGCTCCGTGCCCGCGCGTTGCCGGCAAACACGAGTTGAAACGACATCTGCCTGACCCGAAGGCGATCAAGCGGAAGCCGCGCCGTGTTCAGATACTCCTGGATCGCCCGGTCGAGGCCGCCGCCCCCGCGACGATCGATGCCCAACTCGACATACTCCGCCGGGCGATCCACCACCTGCAGACGGGCGCGGGTGATCTTCACCTCGGCGATCCGGTCCCCGGGGTCCGTTGGCATCGCGCGGCCGGGCTTGAGGAGATGGTCCAGGGAGTACGCCGGGCGCAGCGGGTCGGCCGGACCAACGTCCAGGCCCATGACAGCCTTGCAGAATGCCTTCTGGAGCGGCTCGTACACGGCCTTCCCGCCCGGCGCGAACATCTCCAGCGAACCATCGCCGGGATTGAAGACGAAGACGTTGTCGAACGCCCGACGCTCCTCGCGGCGCACAACCTGGCCGTCGTTCTCGAACACGGCGGGCGCATCGGGGTAGTCCTCCAGGTATGCGAAGAAGTACTCGCTCCCGTTGGTGCGCTGGTAGTGCTCCACCACGCAGAACCGACCGCGCATCTGGGTGCTCCAGTAGAAGCCGGTCAGTGCCTGCTGAAGAGCCGCCTTGTGCGCATCCGTCACGGCGATGGCGTTCTTCGGCAGCGTGTTGCGCTTGATCCAGTAACGGCCGGAAGAGAGGGCGTCAGCGCGGGCGAAGTGGGCGGCCCAATTGAACGCCGTGCGGGCGTTGAGGTAGGTCCACATGGCCCTGTCGGCCTTGCCGGGGTAGGCGTGACACTCCGCGAGGCGTTGGGGCGCGCTCCGCTGAATCTCCTCCACCAGCACCTTGACGCCCCGATCGTCTGCGAGTTCATTGATATCCTGGAGGACGACCTGCACGATCTCCCGCTTGTCGTCGGGCATCTTCTGCCACGCGGCGAACACCGTTCCCATGTCGGTGTCGCCGAGCCCGTTCCACGCCACGCCCTCGAGCCCGCCGTGCAGGTCGAAGAAGGGTCGCAACAGGTCGTTGCGGATGTGCTTGAGGATTTTGCGGGGATCAAACGGCTTGCTCATGGGATTCGTCTCCGACGGGGTTGAGAGAGTGGATTGACAGTGTGTATTACACACTAAACGAGGAGAAGAAAAAAAAACGGCCCGCTCAGAAGAGCATGGGCTCGGACTTGCGCAGCAACAGCCCCAGGGCCTCCAGGCGGTACATCATCGCCTCCGCCGACACCTTGAACCTTTCTGCCACGGGGCGAGCCACATGCTCGAGCATGGCGTTGTCGATTGTCTTCGGGTCCATCGCCAACCCGCCCCGGTGAAGCACCTCGGCGGCGATGATGTTCTGCTGCCTCGGGCGCAGAGAGTCGAGCGTGATCGCGTCGAGCCCGTGGATCTCGCGCCAGGACGTGAGGACGAGCTTGGCGGGCATCAGCAGGTACGCGGCGAACTTGTTCGCTTGGACCTCGACCGCAGCCCGCGACCCGTCCCGGCAGACATACGTCGGCTGTGCCGCCGAGGCGCCGGCGTGCAGCAGCCCCTGCGCTGTGTCGGGCGTGTAGAGCTGGCGGTGAAGCCACCAATGCCCGATTTCATGAGCAAGGGTGTAGTGGTAACGCCCCTCTTTCCGCTTGTTCGCCTGGGTATCGAGGCTCTGATCAATCCCGATCTTCTTCAGGGGAATCCAGATCGCGCCGTTGACGTCCGCGTCGCCGAACAGAGTCTGCAGGTCCATCATCTCGACGGTCAGGCCGAGGAAGACCTCCGCGATGTCGTCAACCGGAATCCCGGGCGCAAGCGGCTCCCCGCTCTGCTGGGCGTACTGCGCGAGCAGCACATCGGCGTGTTCCTCGATGTGCTTGTCGGGAAGAAACTTCGGCTCGTTGGGCTGCTTGGTCGCGGTCAGAGACCTCATGCGGCATCAGTCCTTCTTGGGTTTCTTGCTCATGTCCTCGGCCATTTTGGTCAGTTGTTCGATTTGCTGTGGCGTCAGGCCCTTGGCGTGACGCAGGAAGGACGCCATCTCGATCGGCCGCTTCTCGATCAGCCCCGCCACGTCCTGCGCCATCCGGCCCGCGGCGACGATCAGCTCATCCGCGTCGGCCTCGAGGACCTCCGCCATCTTACGGATTCGATCCACCGGCGGTGGCGCGAAGTTCCCCTGCTCGATCTGCGAGACGTAGGTCGGGCTCAGCCCGACCCGATCGGCAAACTTGCGCAGGGTGAGCTTCTTCTCCGTCCTCTTCTCGCGGATCAGCTCACCGAAGTGCTTCTTCTTGGACGACATGGTTTCCAACTCCGCGAGCGTACCCACGCCCAATGCTGCTGTCCAGTGTTTACTACACACCACATTTCAACCGACAGGCTTTCCCCCATCCTGCTGTTCCGCACGGATTTGTTCGTAGACCTGCCGGCGGAGGTGCTCCTCCACGAGCCTTTGGAAGTTGGGCTCGTTCATGAACCGCGCAAAGATCTCCTCGTTTTGCTCCATCCGATCGATGAACAAGCCTTCGAGCGCCTTGCCGAACACATACTTGAAGTTCTCGATCGAGTTGGCCGACGCCGCCTGCCGCAGCGCCTCATTGGCGACGGCGTCCTCTCGAACGGAATCCAGAAACAACTGATCGGCGGGCTTGAAGTCGGTGCCAAACCGCTCGTTGAGAATGTCGATGAGCTCAGAAAGCTCGACCTCCTCATCTCCCGACATGCCGGTGCCGACGGCTGTCGGACCCTTCAGTTCGCCGCCAGCGCCGGGCTCCAGCACGATCGAACCCTCACTGATCTTCTGAAGGCGGTAGTACTTCAGGGCGACCTCGTCATCGAAGTTGTACTGTGGGCCATACGCTCGGCGCGGGAGTTTCGCGGCAAGGAATCGGGTGAACGTGTAGAGCTTCTCCAGGTCGCTGTCGGCGAACGGAATGATCTGTGACAGGAAGGCGTACAGTCCCCGGAACGCGAACAGCAGGCTGCGGAACTCCTCCTGTGCCTCCTCCTTCGCCTTGACCCAC
The DNA here is from genome assembly GCA_019636495.1 of Phycisphaeraceae bacterium. Lineage (GTDB taxonomy): Bacteria > Planctomycetota > Phycisphaerae > Phycisphaerales > UBA1924 > JAHBXL01. Next base: position 117,804 of record JAHBXL010000011.1, read on the forward strand.
TCCTTCTCGGGCATCGTCGCGCGCACGTCGTCGCGCAGCGCCTTGAACCGCTCGACGGCCGGATCGATGGCGGCATTCATCTTCGCGTGGTCCGCCGGCGTCTGGTTAGCCTTGCCCCGGAAGAACACCGCGCAGAACTGCTCGACCTCATCGGCGTGGTAAACACCGAACTCGGCCAGCCGTGCTTGCAGCGTGTACAGCTGCTGAGGATCGGAACGTTCCCCGACGATCGGCTGCTCGTAGTACGGCTTGAACGCCTCGAGGATCTCAGACCGCTCGTTGTAGAAATCCAGCACGAACGTGTCGTCCTTGCCCGCGTGCGTGCGATTCAGGCGCGACAGCGTCTGCACCGCCTGGATGCCCGCGAGGCGCTTGTCCACGTACATCGTGTGCAACAACGGCTGGTCGAACCCCGTCTGGTACTTCTCGGCAACCAGCAGGATCTGGAACTCTTCGGTGGCGAACTTCTGCGGCAGTTCCTTCCCGTCGATCCCCGCGTTCATCCCGCCCTCGGTGTAGTGCTTATTCGGGTCGAGATCATCCACAACCACGCCAGAGAACGCGACCAGCGTTTTCACGTCGGTGTATCCATTGTCTTTGATGTACTTGTCAAAGGCCTGCTTGTACCGAACCGCGTGCATCCGGCTGGCCGTGACGACCATCGCCTTGGCCTTGCCGCCGATCTTGTGCCGCGTGGATGCGCGGAAGTGCTCGACCATGATCTCGGTCTTCTGCTCCAGATTGTGCGGATGCAGCGTCATGAAGCGGGCGAGCGCCTTGGCGGCCTTTCGCTTCGAGACGTTCGGATCGTCCTCGATCGACTTGATCAGGCCAAAGTAGGTCTTGTACGTCGTGTAGTTCTTCAGCACGTCCAGGATGAAGCCCTCCTCGATCGCCTGGCGCATGCTGTATAGATGGAAGGGCGCCGGCCGACCGTCGGTGCCCATTCGCCCGAACACTTCCAGAGTCTTGTACTTCGGCGTCGCCGTGAACGCGAAGAACGAGATGTTCGGCTGGCGGCCGCGCTTCAACATCGTGCGGAGGATCTCCTCCTCCCCGTCCGCACCCTCCTCGCCCTCTTTGATCCCCTGAGCCTCCGCCTGCTTCCGGGCCTCCTGCTTGATGTGGTCCGCAGCGAGAACCCCTTTCAACTCCGTCGCCGTCTCCCCGGACTGGCTGCTGTGAGCCTCATCGACAATCACCGCGTACCGGCGATCGGGGAGCCCGCCAACCTTCTCGGTGACGAACGGGAACTTCTGCAGGGTGGTGATGATGATCGGCACGCCGGATTTGATTGCCTCCGCCAGCTGGGCGGAGTTCTCGTCGATCTTCTGGACCACTCCGTGCTTGTGCTCGAACTGGTAGATGGTGTCCTGGAGCTGCTGATCGAGCACGACGCGGTCGGTGACGACGATGACGGAATCGAAGACGCGGCCGTCCTTGTCATCGTGCAGGCTGGCGAGGCGATGGGCTAGCCAGCCGATGGAGTTGCTCTTCCCGCTGCCGGCCGAGTGCTGCACCAAGTAGTTGTGGCCCGCGCCGAGCGCCCTGGCGTCCGCTTCCATCCGCCGCACCACATCGAGCTGGTGGTAGCGCGGGAAGATCATCGTTTCCTTCCGCACCTTTCGTCCCGCCGTGCCCGAGGTGAATCGCTTCTCCTCCACCTGCAAATGGAGGAATCGGGAAATGATGTCCAGCAGCGAGTCGCGCTGCCACGTCTGCTCCCACAGATAGGAAGTCCGGTGCCCGGCAGGGTTCTCTGGATTCCCCGCCCCGGTGCCGTTGCCCATGTTGAAGGGCAGGAAGAACGTCTCTTTCCCCTTGAGCCGCGTGGTCATCCAGACGACATCCGGATCGACCGCGAAATGCACCAATGTCCGCTGCTTGAACGCCAGCAACAGTTCGCGTTCATCGCGGTCCAGGCGATACTGCGTCTTCGCGTGCTCGGCGGTCTGCCCGCTCATCTGGTTCTTCAGCTCCGCCGTGACGATCGGAAGCCCGTTGAGTGCGAGCACCACGTCGATACTCTTCTCGTTCGTGCCCGAGTAGTGCACCTGCCGCGTCACCGTGAGCACGTTCATCCCGTAAAGCCGCAGCGTCTCAGGATTCAGCCCGCTCGAAGGCTTGAAGTACGCCACATCGATCTGCCGGCCGTAGCACTTGAAGCCGTGCCGAATGACCTCCAACGACCCCCGCTCGCTCGCGGCGATCGCTTTGCATAGCGATTCAACGAGCACCTCGCCGGTGTTGCTCGCGTGCAGTTTCTCCAGCGCCGACCACGTCTGCGGCTGCGTCGCCTTGATGAAGGACACGAACACGCCCGGATACAGCGCCCGCGCCCGGTCGTACCCATCCTGGGCCGTCGCGGCGTCGTAGTCGCGGTTGTCGCCCTTGGCGTAGCCGTGAGCGAGAAGGTGGTCCTCGATGGCGGCCTCGAAGGCCTTCTCTTTGTAGTCAGCGGGCATGAAACGTCTCCATCAGAACTGATCGATCACAGCCACCAGAGTTTCTTCAACTTCCCGAGCAGATCCCCCTGCCTGGCCTCCAGAACCTCCGGCGTCCACTCCTCCTCGTGGATCACCTGGCTCGTCAGAGCGAACGGCGACGCCTTGCCGCCGGTCGTGAAGTACTTGGTCTTTTTCTTTTCGAAGTCGTAGTTCCGCGCCGAGCTGTTCTTCTTGCGCGACAACAGGACCAGATTCCCGAGCCGGTGGACCCAGGCCTCGCGCTCCTCATCATCGGGGAAGTTCAACGCCCAATCGCTGTCCTCCTCCGGCGTCTGCGGAAGGACGTGCTCGATAGAGATGATCTTGTGGGCGTAGGACGCTTCGCCCTCCGAGAGCAGGCCGTCGAGCCGCAGCAGCACGTAGTTCGGCACGCTCTTCAGCGTGTAGATGGGGCCGTCGAGCGCCGCGACCGTGCGTTTCCGCTCATCCTCCGTCAGCAGCAGCGGTGAATCGGCCGCATAGGGGTCTTTGTCGGCCGTCCACGTCAGGAGCTTGCCGTACCGCTCAATGCGCTTGGTGATGTCCACGCGCAGGACCATCATCGCAGCCGCCAGCCGCTCCAGGTGCGTGAAGAACTTCAGCAGCGCGGCGGGCTCGTCGTGGTGGTCCGTGAGAAACCGAATCGCCGGCGGCATCCAGTCGAAATTGTCGATCTGATTGAGCCAGCCGAACAGGCCGTTGATCTCCTCTGCCTTGCTGGTGCTCTCGTAGTTCGCCCGCTTGATCTCCGCGAATGCCTGCGAGAACGGAATGATGACTTCGTCGATCAGCTCCGCTGCCTCATGGGTGGGGATCACAAACTCGCGGAACTCCTTGAGCACGGTCTCCCGCATCTTCTGCTTGCGGTAGATCATGCGGATGTGCGCGAACAGCTCCTTGAAGTCCTCGACGCCGAGATCGTTCTCCGCATCCTCCCACTTCTCGGAGTATTCCTCGCTCTCCCCCTCCGGCAGTTTCCCGATGATCTCTGCCTTCAGGATGTCCGTGTGCGACAGGTCGAGGCCGCGGTTGTTGAGGATCGAGAAGATGCGGTATGCGGAGTCGAGGTCGGGCGACGAGACGACGACGAGCACACACCGGGTCAAGAGGAACATCGCCAGCCTTTGCCGTGTGATGTCGGCCAACTGCTTGACCTTGGCCAGAAGAAGCACGCCGTTGAACCACGTATTCAACTGGCTCGTGCTATCCAGTTGTTTGGGGTCCAGCTTCATCAGCTTCGGCAGGCCGCCGTTCTGCTGCACGTATTTCTGGAAGAACTCACGGTCGCGATCGCGGACCAGCAACCGATAGCGGTCCGTGGTGCCCAGCATCTTGTTCCCCTTCGCGTAGAGGAACTGCGTGAGATCGTCCGCTGCCGATTTGTCCTCAATGGCCTCGCGGAGCGCCGCCATCAGGATGGTCAGCGTTGTCAGCCGCTGTTGGCCATCCACCACCTTGGAATCGATCGTGCCGTCGGGCTTGATCAGGACGATGCAGCCGAGAAAGTACGGAGGGACCTCCTCGATCGGATCGTCGCCGTCGCCGAGCGTGGCGAGAAGGTCGCTCAGCAGCTCGCCGGCATGCTCGACGGACCATGAGTACGGCCGCTGGTAGTGCGGGATCTCAAACGCGAAGTCATCGCTGAAGACCTTGTTGATCGTGTACTCGCTGCCGTGGATCTTCATTGCTGACATCACGCGCTCCCACTCATGCCGCTGTTTCCGGGCGCTGCCTTCGGCTGCGCCTTGACCGGCTTCTCCCGACCCTTGACCTGCTTGCGGTGGCGGTCAATGGCCTCCCCGAACTTGGCGGACTCCGTCATCCGCTGCGACCGGCATTCGATCATCGCCACGCGGACGATTTCACCGCCGCGCTCCTCGCCGCCGACCCATTCGAGATGGGCGCGGTACGGACCGCTCTGCTTGTCCAGCAGCGCCTTGTACGCCCGCAGCGCGCCCGGCATGCGAGGCTCTAGCCGTTGGCAGATGACATTGGTGTAGAACTGTGCCAGCCCCTCCACGATGTCCAGGTCCGACCCGGCGAACGCGGCTGTATCCCATTGTTCGTTATCGATGTCGCGGCCGAGGTGGGTGTAGGCGTGGGCCAGCTCATGGGTGAGCACGACGATGGTCAGCGCCTCAGGGGACACATCGAGCGCCGAAGCGATGATGCCGATGACCATCCAGTAGAGGCGGATCTCCGGGACGCGGAAGAAGTACGCGCCGAGCACATCCTCCTCGATCCCGATGATCCGCTTGACAGCGTCGATCTTATCCAAGAGCTTCAGCAGTTCGGCCGCCGTCTTCTCGACGGCCATCAGATGCTCGGGCTCTGCGACCTCTGCATCGTCTGGTACCTCGCCAAGGAGCGACCCATAGTGCTCCAGCATGAATCGGGAGCCCCGCTGGGCATCCTCGACACGCGCCCGGTTCAGGAGCAGCCATTCGAGCCCATCGAACTGCTCGATGACCTGCGCAAATGGCCGTGGCATGCCGGCGACCACCCGCACGGGCACCGCCTGCGCCTCGTCGCCGACGGTGAGGCGGAGCGCCGTTTCGGTGCGCATGTAGTCCCGGAGGATGCCGTTCCACTGCTTGTACGTCCGTTCAACGGTGTCCCGAACGCCCGGCGATGCCTTCTCGAGGAGTTCGGCCCAGCGACGTTCCATCGGGCTCGGCACGCCAGCGGCCTTCGCTGGCAGTCCGTTCACTCCGCCTTCGGCGTAGTGACGTGACGCGTGTCCCCAAGATGCCGGCGCCTTGGCGCTCATGCAGGCGCTCCTGACGCGCGGGCGAGAGCGCCAACGCAGGCATCCAGCATTGCATGTCCCCGCTGGAGGGTGGCGATGACGCCGGCCCAATCACCGTCGGCGGCTGGGCTCTGCGCGTGTGCCAGGTTGTCCCTGATCTTCTGGAGCGACTTAAACTGATCCTCGATGCTCTGGCGGCTGTCGCCCAGAAGAGCCTTCAGCGGCTCAGTCTTGACGAAGATGGTCACCTTGTCGGACAGCTGGAGGCAGTCCATCAAGTCGATCTCTTCACCCCTGCGCTGCCGCTCAGCATGGAGTTTCTCCGCCGATTCGACCCGCGGTGCAGTAAGGCACGCTCGCCACCCATCGCCGGCGACGCGCCGCGCGAGGGCCAGCATGGTCATTTCCAAGAGAGAGACCACGCCAAACATCAACAGTCGCGCCGGCTGCTTGCCGAGGTCGAACTTCGTGACGATGCTGTCGAGGCCGTGATCACCGAGGACATACAGCGGCCCATTGGACGCGAGCCGTTCCATGCACGCCCACAGGGGGGTCGACGGAGCAACGACGCGCTCAAGGGGCACCGGTCGGGCGTAGTCGCCGACGCTTCCGGCCTGGAGGGCCGTTCGTTCAATGTACTCATGGACCGACGTGCCGCGCATGACGCCGCACTCGTCGAAACCGCGCGCATCGAGCACGCTCCGGACCTCCGCAGCGGGAACGCCCGCCTGCACGGCGTGCAGGTCCTCGGATACGAGCGCGACAGTGATCTCACGGTCGAGCAGGCCTTGCAAGGATGCGAGATGGGAGGCAGCCCGCTTCACGCTTGGCCCTCCTTGCCAACCTTGCCTGCCTTCGTGTGCGCCCCGTGCCCGGTGGGGATCAGCCCGTGCTTTCGCATCCACGGTGGAGCCGCGCGCCAGTTCTTCTCGGGGATCGCCTGCTTGGCCGGGTCCCAGTTGTTGAGCACCTCAGCGACGAGGGCATCATCGGTCACGGCGCGGCCGTCGAGCAGGAAGTCATTCCACGCGGAGTACAGCGTCGCCACGATCTCTGCCTGCCGCGTGGTCATCGGCGCGAGCAGGGCCATGAGCGCGACGAACGCGGCCTCCTTCGCCGACCAGTAGCGGTCGAAGTAGACCTTGTGCCCGCCCGCCTTGGCGAGCGCGGCGTACTTGAAAGGTTGCCCGTCCTTCTTGTACTCGTACCACTGCGCCCGCTTCAGCTGCGCCTGAATCGACCGCATCATCTTGTTGTCGAAGGGCCCGGCGGCGGCGCGCACCGGCTCGCTCTCGATCTCGCCTAGGCGGAGGTGACCCTCGGCGAGAATGAGCGACTTTTGGAGTTTCACCCACCCGAACTTGGGCTGCTGGCCTATGCGGGCGATGATCTCCGCGGCAAGCACATCGCGGTAGAAGAACTTGTTGGCCTTGCGGACCTTGCCGCCGATGCGTCCGGCGATGACGGGCGCCGGCACGACGTTCGCCGGGGTTTCAGTTGTGATCGCCGCTGGCGATTCCTCGATCACGGTCGCGCCGATCGCTCCGCAGACGTTGATCTTGCCCGTGACAGCGGCGGAGATGAGGCCCTGGCGGTACTCGGTCAGCCGCGCGATCGCGGTTTCGGTGGCGGCGATGAGGGCGTCGAGTTTGGATGCAATGCCGTTCACTCGGGCCATGATCTCTCGCTGCTCGGGAACAGACGGGAGGGGCACCGGGAAGTCACCGAGCTTCGTCGCGTTCGTCGAGGCGAGATTGGTGGTCTGCTGGGCGGTCTTCGTGAAGTAGTTCCGACCGTGCGAGCAGGACAGCATGGACGCCAGAAAATGCGAGTCCAGCCGCCGATTGTCTGGTCTTACTGCGAAGATGTGGTTCTGGTGCAGACAGCCGGGGATCTGCGCATCCCAAACGTAGCCCCTGCCGAGTTTGTCGAAATCACCGCCCTCGGTCATCAGCACGTCGCCGGCGCGGAGTTCGAAGCGAGCGACCCGTTCCGGCAACACCTCGACTTCCGTTATGTGGTCCAGGTCGAGCCAACCGTCCTGCACGTTGGCCACTCGCAGGTACGGGCAGAGCACCAGGCGAGCCTGCTCCTCTTCGTCGTGCTTTTTTCCGAGGGTCAATCCGGTCTGAAGGTGCGACACGAACTTGAGCCGCTTGACGTCCCAATGCTTCGGCACATCGCCGAGCCAGTCGATGCCGGAGGGCTTCATGGCGGTGGCGGGGTTCAGACCCTTGGTGACGGTGTGGGTGATGAGGGTGGTGCGCTGCTCGACCAACAGTCGGACCAGCCGTTGTTTGGCCGCGACCAACTCATCGATGCGCCGTGCCCGATCGTCCAACCACGCCGCGATCGTCTGCTGCTCGGGAAGGGGAGGACGCGGCGCGACGAAGTTGCGGAGAAAGTCCTCGGGGACTCGCTTTTGCCCGCCAGCACCGTACATGTGCCCCGCGCCTTGATGCCGGAACTCGTGGCTAAGCGTCAGATAGAAGAGGAAACGCGTATCGAACTCGGGGCCGGGCCGAAGCGTGTGAAGCTCCGTCGTCCCGAATCCCAGGCCGTTGGTGAGGCCTTCCGCGATGCTCCCCTTCCCGTTTTCAAAGCACGGCGTGATCTTGGCCGCGACGATGTCGCCGTCGCGGAAATACGTGTACCCCTGGAGAACGTCCTCGATCGGCATGATCTGAGATAGGTCCATCCCGCCGAACTCGCGTACCGCCTCCATCGGAACGAACGAGACCTCCGTGTCGGAGGGCAAGTGCGAGACCTCGCCCTTGGTCGGGTTCAAACGACAGGCGAACCGCAGAGGCTTCGTGCGCCAGTGGGCCGGGAGGTTGCCCAGCCATGCCAGTCCGCTTGGGCGGTATGCCGCGTAGGCACGGACCACGCCCACAGTCGGTGATGATCCGGGTTCATCAAGTGCCGAGCTTCCAGACGCTGAGATGAACAGCGCCGCCGGATCATTCATCGGCGGCCTCCTTCGGGGGGTCGCCCAACTGGAGCATCTCGTGCGGCTCCCGGCGAACCAGAATCTGGTGCTCAATGAGCAGCGAGACCAAACGTTCTCCGTTGAGCAGGCCGACCGGCGTGGCGTCGGAGCGCAGGGCCTCGGCCTTCGCCCCGGGGGAGAAGTCACTCGTCGAGATAATCAGACCCTGCTCGTGCGCGCCGAGGCTGCCCCGAACCTGTTGAACAGTGGGGGCTTGGACGTTGTTGCCCTGCTTCCACCGCTTGGCCTGCACGGCCATCCGCGTGCGGATCACGTCGCCGACGACCAGCGTGCCGCGCACATCAACCCCGCCGTCGCCGTGAAGTCGCGTGACCGTTACGTCCTCAAATCCGATCGCCGTAAGCAAGCGGCCCACCAACGCCTCGAACTCGGCGGGGTCCAGGCCGTGAAGTCTCTGGCGGAGGGCCTTCCGGATTGTCTCGTTGTGCTTGGCAATCTGCCCTTCAACGCCGACGGGGTTCCACGCCACCAACCCAACAATCCCGCCGCCCCTCCGATCGAACCGCTGGGGCTCGCCGCGCTTCTCGCGCCGCTGTGTCTCCTGGATGATCTGGGCGTACATCGTCGCCTCGGGAGTGCGCCCGGCGGTCTGAATGAGCTTGAGCTTGAGAGCCTCCTCAGTGATGGTCGTGTAGTGCATGGGCTTGCCATGCTTCTTCAGCACGAACTCGGCGGCCTCCGTGAACGACATGGGTTCACCACTCGCGCCGGGCGCGGATGCTGACTCCGGCATCGGCGCGACTCCATCACGGAGGGTGAACTTGCCGGGGCCCGTGCGCACGAACAGAGACTTCGGATCGTCCTTGATGGCGACAGCCAATCGGGCGTTGACGGTTGCCGCCGGCGTCTTTCCCTCCGGCTTCCAGAGCCCGTCGTCAATCATCCGCTTGGCGATGTCCTTGTAATGCAGCGGCTGGTTGGCCTTCTGCAGGATTCGGCGCGCAGCTTCGAGGACGGTGCTCACTTGGTCACCTCCGCGAGCATCCGCATGATGTTCTGCTCCAGGCCGGTGATGTCCGACTCGATCGCATCGAGCGGACGCGGCGGCTGGTAGACGTAGAAGTGTCGGGTAACGGGGAGTTCGTACCCGACGATGCCGACCTTGCCATCCTTCTTGTCGCGGTGCTTCTCGTCCGTGCTGATCCACGCGTCGGGGACGTGCGGTTTCACCTCGCGGTCGAAGTAGACGAGGATGTCCTCCTTCAGTGGGACGTTCTCATTGTCGCGGAGTTCAGGGTCGGGCTCGGGACTGCCGTCCTCATCGACGCAGATGGCGGCGTTCTCGTCGCGCTTGCCGAGCGCCGCGACGATCGCCTTGCGGACGGGCGCGGCGAGCCGGGCGTCCGCGGCATCAAACGCGGCGTCCAGGTCGGCCAGAAACACGGCGCGATCCATCCAGACGGCACCCGCGGGGAGGCCCTCAAGTACGGCAACGATCGCGTCCCCGGCTGCGTTGGGTCCTGGCGTGCCCGCGGGGGCGACGTCCGTGGCGGCTGGGGCGTTCTTGGCCTTGCGGCCGCGCTTCTTCGGGGCGGGATCGTCCGACTCGGCGAGTTTGGCGAACGCCGATGACGCACGGAGCGCCCCGATTCCGTCGGGCGTCACCTCGAACCGGAGGCGGAGGGGCCGCTCGACGGTGATCTTTCGGTATCCGAAGTCGGCATTGTCGAACACCTTTGAGTGTTCGCCCTCCGGCATCTCGCCGTAGAGCCGGGTGATCGCGCCGACGTGGTCGGGCTTCCCATCGCGCCCGTCGCCGATCTCCTGGCGCTTCTTCCCCAGCGACTTCCGCATCTTCTGCGCGAATGAGACGGCGTTGATGAGCTGAATCTTGCCCCGGCGGCGCGGCTCCTTGCGGTTGGAGACGATCCAGACATAGGTGTAGATGCCCGTGTTGTAGAAGAGTTCATCGGGAAGGGCGACGATGGTCTCAAGCCAGTCGTTCTCGATGATCCACCGACGGATCTCGCTCTCGCCCGAACCCGCGTCACCGGTGAACAGCGGGGAGCCGTTGAAGACGATGCCGATCCGCGTGCCTCCGTTGTCCTTCTTGGGGTCCACCGGCTTCAACTTCGAGATCATGTGCTGGAGGAAGAGGAGCGAGCCATCGTTGATGCGGGGAAGCCCCGCACCGAACCGACCGGACATCTTCAGCGTCTCATGCTCCTTGCGGATCTCATCCTCTTCGGGCTTCCACTCGACACCGAACGGAGGGTTGGCCAGCATGTAGTCGTACCGCTCGTGCTCGAACCCGTCGTCGGTGAACGAGTCCCCGAACTTGATGTGGTCGATGTTCTGGCCCTTGATCAGCATGTCCGAGCCGCAGATCGCGTAAGACTCGGGGTTGTAGTCCTGACCGAAGACCTCGAGACGGGCGTCGGGATTCAGTTCCGCGAGATACTCCTCGGCGACGGAGAGCATGCCGCCCGTCCCGCACGCCGGGTCGAACAGGGTCTTCACGATGCCCTTGCGGGTCAGGATCTCGCCGTCGGGCGTGAACAGCAGATTCACGATGAGCCGGATGACCTCGCGCGGGGTGAAGTGGTCGCCGGCGGTCTCGTTCGCGGCTTCGCTGAACTTCCGGATGAGCTCCTCGAAGATGTAGCCCATCTCGACGTTCGTCACCGTCTGCGGGTGGAGATCGATGGCCGCGAACTTCGAGACGACCAGGTACAGACGGTTGGCCTTGTCCAGCTTTTCGATGTGCTCGGCGAAGCCGAAGTACTCGATGATCTCACGGGCCTTGGAGGAGAAGCACTTGATGTAGTGCGTCAGGTTCTTGGCGATGTTGTTCGGATCGCCGGCGAGCGAGCGGAAGTCATACTTGCTCGTGTTGTGCAGCGGGAACGGGCGGTCCTTGGGCCACTCCGGCGGCATGGCCGCGCGGTTGAGCACCGGCTCCAGGTTGTTGATCGGCGTGCCCTTCCGCTTCAGGTCTTCCGCCTTCGCCCGCACCTTCTCGCGCGTGGGTTCGAGCACGCAGTCAAGCCGGCGCAGGACCGTGAGGGGGAGGATGACCTTCCCGTACTGGTTGGGCCTGTAGGGGCCGCGGAGGAGGTCCGCGACCTGCCAAATCAGGGAGACTTTGTCGCTGAAGTTGTGCATGGCGGTGACGGATGGTGGCGTTCGGGGGGCTGGATGAGGCGGCGGCTGGGGTCGGCGTGCGGCGTGTAGTAAACGCTGCACGCGGAGTGTAACCGGGGACAATCAGGCTCGCTGCGCCCCAGGCAGTCCGAGGGGAAAGAATCTCGGTTTTGGGCATGGCCAGCGGGTTCGGTGACCCCGGCCGCCGGGCCTTTACGTTTGAGCAGCCGACGCCCGCCTCCGCAACTCCGACCAGCGCCGCCGCTGGAGCGTCCAGTCGGGCATGCCGGTCGCGGCTCGAAGCATGTGCTCGTGGATTGGATCGCGCCCGCGCATGACAAGCGGCAGGAACAGGATCTCCTCCTGGATGTCGGGTGCGAGGTGGCAGAGATTCATCAACTGCGTGATCCGGGGCTGGGTGACGTGGGTCAGGCGCGCGATCTCCGAGATGTTGGCGACCTTGCCGGCGCGGATCATGTCGTCGAAGTGGATCGCCAGCGCCATCAGGCGAGAGATTCTGGGCACGCGGCCGGGGTCCACGGCCGTTCTAGCGTCGGGCTGGGTGTCGATGGTCTTGCGCCCGTGGGCCGCCCGGTTGAAGTAGACCTTGGTCTTCACTGTGATCATGCCGACTCCTCCTTCGCGCCCGCGACCAGGGCCTTCACGCCGGACGGGTAGAACGACACCTCGATGCTGCTGTCGAGGGCGTCGAAGACGACCTTGTTGATGAGCAGTTGCAGCATCCGGACCTGCTCGCGCGGTGCCAACGCCGTCCAGACGTTGTCGAAGTCGGCGAATGCGGCACGTAGGTCGTCCGCAGAGAGGATTTCCGCCCGGTGCCGCTCGATCGTGGCGGCAATCTCGCCCGCCCGTTGTTCGGCCTCCCGAATCTGGTCGTTGAGGTCCGTGATCCGACCGGCGGAGGCGGAGGAGGCGGGCTCCGTGGTCGCCAGCCGCCGAATCTCGGCGTGGTTGCGCCCAAGCCCCCGGTTGACGATCCGCTCCTCCGCCTCCAGTTGGCCGATCGCCGCCTCCGCCTGCGCCCGCGACGTCGCCAGCGTGTCTGCCAGCACGTCCTGGTCCTGGCCGACGCACCGAATCTGCCCGACGACCGCCTTTTCGATCTCAAGCGCGGGAAGCGAGCCCGTCTGGCACCGGTCGCGGCCCTTCTTGATGGCGTTGCAGCAGACGTAGTACCTGTACGCCTTGTTCCCGCGCCGCGTGAAGGTGTGGACCATCGCGCTGCCGCAACCCTTGCAGAAGAGCAACTTGCGGAGCAGCGCCCCGAACTGGTTCCGCTGTTCGTTTCCTCGGGTGCGTGAGTTCTTCTGCATCAGCACATGGGCCCGCCGAAACACATCCTCGTCCACGATGGCCTCGTGCTGCCCCTGGTACGTCTCGCCCTTGTGAACAACCTTGCCCATGTAGATGGGGTTCGTCAGCGTGCAGTACACCGAGTGGCGGTCCCACTCCACGCCGCCGCGCACCACCCCGGCCTTCGTCCGCCAACTCTTCGTCCGCCAGCCGCGCTTGCAGAGTTCCTCGCCTACCGACAAGAGCGAGCCCAACTCCAGATACCTCTCGAAAATCTGACGCACGCGGGACGCCTCGGCTGGGTTGACCACCAGCCGCGGGCTCCCGTTGGAGCGGTCCACGTCGTACCCGAACGGCGGCGGCCCGCCACCCCACTTGCCGCGCTTCTTCGCGGCCGCGATCTTGTCCCGGATGCGCTCCCCGATGATCTCTCGCTCGAACTGCGCGAACGAGAGCAGGATGTTGAGCGTCAGCCGCCCCATCGAGTGCGTGGTATTGAAATGCTGGGTCACCGAGACGAACGAGACCTTGTGCCGATCGAAGACCTCCATGAGCCGCGCGAAATCCATGAGGGACCGGGACAGGCGGTCCACCTTGTAGACCACTACGCAGTCGATCTTGCCGGCCTCGATGTCGGCCATCAGGCTCTTGAGGCCGGGGCGCTCGACGTTGCCGCCGGAGAACCCGCCATCGTCGTACCGATCCGGGAGCGCCGTCCACCCCTCGTTCTTCTGACTGGTGATGTACGCCTCGGCGGCCTCGCGCTGGGCGTCGAGGGAGTTGAACTCCTGCTTCAGGCCCTCTTCGCTGGACTTGCGGGTGTATATCGCACACCGCGACAGCGCCACCGGCGGCGCGGCATGCTTCCCGTTGAGCGTGGCGCGGCTCATCAGCGCTTCTCCAGGTTGAAGAATCGGAAGCCGTTGATGTGCGATCCCGTGACCCTCTTGGCGATCGCCGACAGCGATCGGAACCGCTCCCCCTCGTACTCAAATCCGTCCGCCAGCACCACCACGCGAACAACCCGGCCCTTGTAGTCGCGGACGAGCGCCGTGCCCGACGGGGGTACGCGTGGGTCCGCCGTGGCGGCGAGGGCGACCCTCTTGGCGTCCTTGGGGGGCTCCCCGAGCGTGGCCCACTTGGGCGGCGTTCGCCGCACGTCGGTGGGGTTGGCCAGTTGACCTGCCCGCACGCGGGCACGCTCGGATAGGCCACCCTCGGCGTTGGCCTGGATGCGCCAGGCGATTCGGCGGAGTAGGTAGACGCGGTGGCGGCTCTGAATCCGCTCGCCGAAGAGTTCGGCGTAGCGGTTGTGCAGGTCGCCGATCGTCATCTTCTCCAGCGCCGCGAGTTCCTTCAACACGTTTGTCGTCATCGGCATGGTCTCCGTATCCCCGCACCGCTAACGCGCGGTACGGTCAGACACACTGAGGCCTGCCTGCTCGCCCAGTTCAAGTCCGCTGCGGTCCTCTTCTTGATGCTCCGCCGGCGGGGCCAATGTGCCGTTCCCCGCGACGAGACCGGTCGCCTTCGCGCGACGATGCCAACGCCTCGCCCCCGTGGCAAGGATGGCGACCACCTCGCGGCGGCGCTCGTCGGCGGACAGGTTGGCGTCATCGTCTTTGGCGACCATCGCGGCGCTCCGTCTACGTCGGACGAGTGAGGCGGCATGAGGGCGAGAAGGCAAGCGATGTCTTCTCTCCCGGCTACCTACGCCGCCGAGAGTCGGGCTGTCCGCGCTGGGTATGCGAGTGACGATCGGTTTCGAAGTGTGCGGCGCAGTACCATGCTGGTCGTCCGGGACGATCCCGCTCGGAGGCATGGAGGCCAGGATGAACATTGACTCCGTCGTGCGCGAAGTTGTCGGCTCAATCCTCTCGAAGGCACTCGACCCAAACCCTGTCACCTTCAAGCGTGCCGACGAAGCGGGGCTCGGTCCTGTGCGGACGGGATGCCAGAAGCCTGCTGGCAGCCTGCACACCTTCCGGCGTGAGCTTAATCGCAACGCCTTTCTGTGCGGATGCCATGACTTCACGGACGAGGCGCCGGTCGAGCACCTGATCGTCGGGTTCGGTTTCCAACACGGGTCAACGACGGTCGTCGAAAGCATGGCTCATGCGATCGGAACCGAGGGGGCGGTCAGCATCCCTGACCACGTCGCCGCCGCGATCCGGCAGTACGTGCAGAAGGAGCACGCGAACGAGGTGCTGCTCTTTCACAACCATCCTCGGAACCCGATCAACATCGTCTTCGACAACACGCCGCTGCCGTCGGGGACCGACCGGCGGACGCTGGTGAGCTTCCACAGCGATCTGAAGGTCCTGGGCAAGGCCCTGATGGGGGGCGGGCGCGTGCGGTTCTACATCGGTGAGAACGGGTTCGTACAGGAGTTCCGCACCCCAGACTTGCTCCCGGTATTGGAGCGCCTGGCTCAACCCGCGCCGCGGCCATGATCCATCTCCTTGAACCGCGCTCGTCGATGCCACGCTCCCAACCGACCCTGTGCCGTGTTGACCGCCCGCCGGCAGGGGGCCGGGAGGTATAACGGCGTGCCCGAAGAGACGCCGAGACTCTGAGACTTTCTCGGCTCGGGTGCGTGCCCGCGGGCCAGATCGCGCACGCCCCGGGTCTCACCGCGCCAGATGGCGAGACTTCCCGACGGGGGGCATGTCGAACGACTCGGCAAAACGCGGCCCGGAAACGCAAACGCCCCGGCCTTGCGGTCGGGGCGTTCACTTCTAACGGGCGGGTCGCCCAGTTTCTGGACGACCCCGGCAATAGCGGGGCCAGGATTTGAACCTGGGACCTTCGGGTTATGAGCCCGACGAGCTACCGGACTGCTCCACCCCGCAATGTGGACCGGAGCATAGGGGGGAAGCCGCATGGGATCAAGGGTTGTTGAGGCAGGGGAAGTCGGATGTCGGAAGTGGGAAGTGGGAATTCGAAGGTCGGATGTGGGCGTGCGCTGTGCAGACGGCGCCGTTGGGGGGAGGGTCGGGAGTTTGCAAGTGTCGCAACCCGAACCCAGACCCGGACTCCCAACCCCAAGACCAAAGACCCGAGACCCGCAACCCAAAACCCGGATCCCGAGACCCGCTGCCCAAGACCCGAAACCGACAACCCGAAACCGCTCACTCCGCATTCCGCACCCCACACTCCGCCGCTCCCGCCCTTCCTACACTCGCCCGATGATGCAGAATCGCGAATCGGTCAACGTCCTGCTTGTCGGTGGCGGCGGACGCGAGCACGCCCTGGCGTGGAAACTCCGCCAGTCGCCGCGCCTCGGCAACCTCTTTGTCACCAACCCGGAGAATCCGGGTCTCGCCGCGCTCGGCAAGCCGGTTGATGTTCCCATGGACATCCGCGCGCCGTTTCAGTTCCAGCGTTTCTGCGACAAAAACAACATCGGGCTGGTCGTGATCGGCCCCGAAGAACCCCTCGCCGCCGGCCTTGCCGACATCCTCGCCGCGCCGGGGGCGGGGCGGGCCATCTTCGGTCCCGGCGCCGCGGGCGCGCGGCTCGAAGCCGACAAGGCGTGGGCCAAGCAGTTGATGCGCGCGGCCTCGGTGCCGATGGCCGATGGCCGCACCTTCACCGATCCCGCCGCGGCGAAGATGTACATCGAAACCCGCGAAGACCCGCCGGTCGTCAAGGCCTCGGGCCTGGCCAAGGGCAAGGGTGTGATCGTCCCGCAGTCGACCGCCGAAGCGATCGACGCGATCGACCGCATCATGATCAAGCGCGAGTTCGGCGAGGCCGGCCGCACGGTCGTGGTCGAAGAACGCCTCGAAGGCCACGAGGCCTCGGTGCTCGCGCTCGTCGATGGCCGAACGATCTACGTGCTCGAGGCCTGCCAGGATCACAAGCGCCTCGGCGAGAACGACACCGGCCCCAACACCGGCGGAATGGGTGTCTATTGCCCGGGCGGCATCACCGACGATGCGACCATCGCGCAGGTGCAGTCCGAGGTGCTCGTGCCCACGCTCGATGCGCTCCGGCGCGATGGCATCGATTTCCGCGGCGTGCTGTACGCGGGCCTGATGATCACCCCGAGCGGGCCGAAAGTTCTGGAGTTCAACGCGCGATTCGGCGACCCCGAGTGCCAGGCGCTCATGGCACGGTTCGATGCCGACCTGCTCGAAGTGCTGCTCGCCACCGCTACGCGACGGCTCGACGAGGTCGAAATCAACTGGAAGCCCGCCGCGAGTTGCTGCATCGTGATTGCGGCGGAGGGCTATCCGGTCAAGCCGCGCACGGGCGTGCCGATCGAGGGCATCGACGCCGCGGCGGCGGTTCCCGGCGTGCAGGTCTTCCACGCGGGGACCAAGCGCGATGCGAGCGGCGCGATCGTCACGGCGGGAGGGCGCGTGCTGAATGTCGTGGGCACGGGGGACAGCATGGGCGAGGCGCGCCGGCTTGCGTATCAGGCCGCGGACCTGATCCGTTTCCCCGGCAAGGTCATGCGGCGCGACATCGGCGCCAAGGCTCCCGCGCTCGCCGGGCAGTGATGCCGCGCGACAGGGGCGCGGGCCTAGCATCGTGCCGCGGCGAGCGCGCCGCGACGACGTGGGCCGGTTTTCGTGTGTGTGCAACGCTTCCCCCGGGCGAGAGCCCGGGCGATCGAGGAAGGATTTTCCAATGCTTCCTAAGCCTCCCGCCCGCGAGGGCACGCTCGGCTTTCTCTATCTGCCTCCGTACCGCGTTCAGGGCACATCGGTGGCGGGCGAGGCCACGGTGATCGCCGTCCCGGAACTGGATGTGTGCTTTGACATGGGGTGTTGCCCGCGCGCCGTGCTGTCGAGCAAGATGGTGTGCATCTCGCACGGCCATATGGACCACGTTGGGGGCCTCGCGTACTACTGCTCGCAGCGGCACTTCCAGGGCATGGGCGAGGGCACGATCGTGTGCGATGCGCGGATCGCGCCCGCCATCGAGCGCATGATGGCCGGCTATGTCGAGGTCGAGCGGCAGAACACGCCGTACAAACTCGTCGCGCTCAAGAACAACGACGAGATCCCGCTGAAGGCGAACATCGTGCTGCGCGCTGTCGAAGTCGAGCACACCGTGCCCGCGATGGGTTATGTCGCCGTCGAGAAGCGCAGCAAACTTAAGGAAGAACTGCTCGGAACTCCGCAGGAAAAACTCCGCGAACTCAAGGACCGCGGCGTCGAGATCACGCGTCAGTTCCAGATCCCGCTGGTGGCCTACCTCGGCGACACCGCGCCCGGCCCGCACCTGGTGCGCGAGGATGTCCGCAAGGCCCAGATCGTCATCTGCGAGTGCACCTTCACCGAGGAAGACCACGTCGAGCGCGCCAAGATCGGCATGCACATGCACGCCGAGGCGATCGCCGAGTGGCTGGGCGTGTTGGAGTGCCAGCACCTGGTGCTGGTCCACATCTCGCGCCGCACCAACCTCGCCCAGGCCCGCAAGCGCATCATGGACCTTGTCGGCCCCGAGAAGGCCGCGAAGGTCCACTTGCTCATGGACCACCGCTTCAACCGCGAGCGCTACGACCGGCAGGTGGCCGAGGCGGGCGGCGCCGATGCCGCGGCGGCCAAGCCTGCCAAGCAGGAGTGACAGGGTCGCTGGTGGCACCGCTTTTGGTGGCACCGCTCTCCAGAGCGGTGCTTCGTGCTGCGACCGGAGAACCCGCCGGCGCAGTTCCCGACATGGCGATTGGACAACGCCCGCCGCTCGCGGCCTATACTCCGGCCCCTGCCGCGGAAAGCCTCCCAAGGCCCGCCGCGGCGGGCACAATCCGGTATGGGGCGGTAGCTCAGTTGGTAGAGCGCATCGTTCGCAATGATGAGGTCGGGAGTTCGACTCTCCTCCGCTCCACTTGATCGAAGTCTCGCTGAATCCGTAGGTTACGGATACCCGCCAGGGTCGGCGGCGCAGCCTGAAACGCAAAACGAGCGCGGTGTAACACCGCGCTCGGGAGCACAGGAGGCGTCGCGTGGCGAAGGTCCCCGCATATCGGTGCCGTTCCGGCTACGACCAGGCGCTGGTCACCCTGACCGACAGCGCCAGCGGCAAGCGCCGCGACTACTGGCTCGGGCCGCACGGCTCGCGCGAGAGTCGCGAGCGATACCACCGGCTTATCGCCGATTGGGAGGCCGCGGGCAGGCGTCTCCCCGCTGGCGAGTCCGGCGCGACCAACGAGGGTGTGGAGCAGGGACCCACTGTCAAGCAGATCGTACGGGAGTACTGGCTTCACGCAAAGGGCGAGTACACCCGGTCCGCGGCGCTGTGCATCCGTTCAACACTGCGCGTGCTGAGAGAGTTGCACGGACAGACCCCGGTCTCCGCGTTCGGCCCGAACGCGTTGCGGCAGGTACGCGATGCGATGGTCCTCGGCAACGAGTCAACCGGCCGGTCGCCATGGTGCAGGAAGACCGTGAACAGTCGCGTCGGGCACGTTGTTCGGATGTTCCGTTGGGCCGCCTCGCGCGAGCTTGTTCGGGCGGACGTGTACCACGCGCTCCGCACGCTCCCATCGCTGCGCCGCGGCCGAACGCCCGCGGTGGACCACGCACCGATCGGCCCGGTTCATGCCGCTCTGGTCGACCCAATCAAACCGTTCGTGAGCAGGCAGGTGGCGGCGCTGATCGACCTGCAACTGCTCACCGGGGCGCGGCCCGGCGAGTTGATCGACCTGCGGGCCATCGACATCGACACGCGGCACGACCCTTGGAGGGCCGAGTTGCGGGCGCACAAGACGGCCCACATCGGCAAGAGCCGGACGGTGCACTTCGGTCCCAGGGCCCAGGAGGTGCTTGCGCCCTTCATGGCAAGCCGCCCGGTCGATGCGCCTTTGTTCTCGCCCAAGGATGCAGAGCGCGAGCGATACGCGGCCTGCGGCACGCACCGCAAGGCCCCGGCCGACCCCGCTACGACCGACAGGACGCTCGGCGAGGCCTACACCGTCGCTTCATACCGCCGCGCGATTCAGCGGGCGTGCGATCTGGCCTTCCCAGTGCCGGAGGGAGCGGACGCAAAGGCGTGGCGCAAGGCCCACCGCTGGCACCCGAACCAGCTCCGCCACACCGCCGCGACCGAGATCCGCAGGCAGTTCGGCCTTGAGGCGGCGCAACTGGTTCTCGGCCACTCGTCGGCCGCGATCACCGATGCGGTTTATGCGGAACGCGACGCGGCCAAGGTGGCGGACGTGCTGCGGCGGGTGGGTTGATCGACGGAAGTTCGACTTTGTTGTGTAGGTTGTCGCGGCCAGTCACGACCGGGCACCCGTCCCACTTGCAAAGTCGCGCGCCGCCGGTACGCTGGGAACATGCAACGGGCCGCAAGCGGGTGCAACGGTTGCAGTCGGGTGCGGCTTCGCAATGGGGCAGCGCAATGGCATCGACTCGTGCAATGAGGGACAGGTCGGGCATACTGGAGTCTGTGGCCGAGAAGTTCCGCGCTGCGGG
This sequence comes from Phycisphaeraceae bacterium, assembly GCA_019636495.1. GTDB lineage: Bacteria > Planctomycetota > Phycisphaerae > Phycisphaerales > UBA1924 > JAHBXL01. The sequence goes on from JAHBXL010000011.1 coordinate 137,877, forward strand.
CAAGAATGGTTTCGGACTTCGGCTGATCATCTCTCTGAATCGGGGGTGCATAGAAGCAGAAGACTCATCGCCGCAACTTGAAGAAGTTCTCGCCCAGAGAGCAAAGATGACACCGCGGCTGAGTGGCGTACGGCGAGTTGCGGGGTCGCTTGGAACTGCCTGGCGCGACCGGCGGTTGTCGTTGGGATCGGACGGTAATGACACCGGTGGACAAACAGTCAATTGCCATTGGATGTTCTTCGAGCCCGGATCCCCAAGGAAAAGGCCACTTCCGAGTTGGGCCAACTTTGGCAACATCGCAGCGTCGGCTTGGGAGGTCCTCACGGCGGCACAGCGAGAGAGGCTCCGAGTACCCATGTACATGGACGCAGCCGCCCAGCGTAATCCAGCGGACTGCTGGGTCGCTGGACTGTTTGCAGCAGCGTGGAGCGATGTTCCGCCACCCGGCCTCAAGGCGGACCGATTTGTGATGGCAGGCAGTCAGTGGGCCGAGGTGGAGAAAATCATTCGCGCGCCACTTTGTCCGCCGGAGGCACATCGCATACCGGTTCAAGCAAGTCAGGCGGACCTGATCGCCTCCATGCGAGAGTTCATTCAAGACGACGTAGCGCCCGGACTTCGCGAACTCGTTGCTGTTCCGCCAAGCCATTGCTATGCGATCCTGGAACCGGACGTGTTCCTGGCGTCGGAGATCGTGTGCAAGTGGCTGGCGAGCAGTGACTCTGCTGCCTCTCCCGCGAGCACGAAGAAAAAGCGGAAGTCAAAGGCTCGGCCGGGCGCGGTGCCGGGGTGGACAGTGAAGAACCTATGCATTGTGGGCAGGATCAAACGCGGGACATTCGCCGACATCAGGAAAGCAGCTGGGGTCGCAGCACCGCCGAAACATGCTCATGGGTACTGCTTCACTGTGCCTGAACTCATGAAACTCGCTGACACAGCTGTGAACAAGACTGGCAAGAGAAAGTGGAGCCGAGCCGGGAGAGAGTGGCACGCCCTCATCGCAGAGCACAAAAACTCCAGCGTCTGAGACGCTGTTGAGACGCTGTTTCGAACAAACGGCGTGACACGACGACAAAGCGCGCCCATATTGGCCCAAGACGCACGCAACGTAGGCGAGCGTACACAGGCTATGAGGGCATGATCATGCGTACTGCCACGGAAGGCACCAGCTCCAACACTGGGGGCCACACCACCAACGACATCGACCGGTACATTACGTTGGCTAAAGCCGCTCAGGCGGCCCCCGGCCGGCCTTCAGCCAACGCCGTTTGGCGTTGGTGTCGCCGCGGCGTGCTCGCTCGGAGCGGCGAGCGAGTGCGCCTCCGGCACATCAGGCAGGGAGGTCGCGTCTTCACCCGAATCGACTGGCTGGAGGAGTTCGGCACCGCGCTCGCCGCTGCCGACACGGCCCATTTCGACGCACGCGCCGGCACGCCCCTACCACCGCGAGACCCCGCGTACGGGCCGCCTTCGGGCCGGGGAAGCCGCCGCGCGAAACCCGTCGTTACGAAGGCCAACCGCAACGCCGAGATCGAGCGCGAGCTCGATGAGGAGGGACTATGAGCACCATCAATACGACATCCGCCGCGGCCGCCGCTGATTCCCCTGACAACGCCACGCTCAGCGAGGCCCTCCGACTGGCCGAACTGGGCTTCTATGTGTTCCCCTGCAAGCCCGGCGCGAAGATCCCTTTGACGAAGAACGGGTTCAAGAGCGCCACGTGCGACCCCGACCAGATCCGCGCGTGGTGGACCCGATGCCCTGACGCCAACCTCGCGGTGGCAACCGAGGGGTTCCTGGCACTCGACATCGATGGCGCCGAGAATCCGTACCTCGCAGACGAAGCGCGAGCGGCGTCGGTGTCTGCGTTCCCGCAGTCGCGGACTCCGCGTGGCGGCCGACACTTCCTCATGGCCCAGCCGGTCGGCCGCCCGGTCCGCAACAGCGCCGGGCAACTCGCCGAGCATGTCGACATCCGCGCAAACGGCGGGTACATCGTCGTCGCGCCGTCTGTGGTGGGTGGCAAGGCATACCAGTGGGAGACCCCACTTCTGATTGGTGCGGACTCCCTCCCGCCGATGCCGGATTGGTTGGAAGCGGCACTGGATTCACTGAAGTCCGGCAAGCGCAAGAGGCGCGGCGGGCCGATCCCGGAGGGTCGCCGGAACAGCGAACTAACGAGCCGTGCAGGGCGGATGCGCCGAGCCGGTCTCGACGAGTCCCAGATCGCCGAGCAGCTCCTTCAAATGAACCGAGGGGAGTGCCAGCCACCACTGGAAGAAGAAGAAGTCCGAAAGATCGCCGCGAGCGCCAAGCGGTACGAATCTGATGCCGCAGCCGCGACGGCCCGCATCATCGTCGCGCCAGATGAAGCCCGCGTCACCGACGAGGCGCTCGCTGCAATGGTGGCCGACCCCGACATCTATAGCCGTGGTACGCGGCTCGTCAGGGTCGTTCGGGCGGGCCTGGGTTCAAAGTCACTCCAGGGCGGCCTGGTCATCACCGACCTGCCGATCGCTTCCTTACGCGAAAAGATGTCTCGCCGGATCGAGTTCGTGAAGATCGGGCCCGAGGGGGAGGTCATTGTCGTTCACCCGCCCGACTGGTGCGTGAAGCAGGCCGATTCGCGGGCGCAGTGGCCGGAGTTCAGAGAGCTCGTGGCGATCAGCGACGTGCCGGTGCTTCGGCCCGATGGGAGCGTCCACCAGTCTGCTGGGTACGACCCAGTGACGGGCGTGCTTTACGCCCCCACGTGCGAGTTCCCGCTCGTCCCCGACTCGCCGACGGTAGATGACGTGATCGAGGCGACCACTCACATGGTCGAGCTGGTCTGCGACTTCCGCTTTGTAGAGCCGTGTCACCGATCAGCGTTCTTCGCCGCTCTCCTCAGCGTGGTCGGCCGGTTCGCGTTCGACGGTCCGGCACCGATGTTCGTGTTCGATGCGAACGTGCGCGGCGCGGGCAAGACGCTGCTGGCGTTCGTCGCGGCCACCATCGCGATCGGCCCGGGAGTCGGAACCTCCGGGTACGTGGAGTCGGACGAGGAGATGCGCAAGCAAATCACTTCGAAGCTGATCGAGGGTCACCGGCTCGTGATCCTCGACAATCTCCCGGGGCGGGTCGGTTGCCCATCGCTCGACCGGGTTCTCACCACCACCACATGGACCGACCGCATCCTGGGGAAGAGCGAGTCGGCAACGCTGCCTGCGACCGCCGTGTGGTTCGCCACCGGCAACAACGTGGTCCTCATGGCCGACACAGCGCGGCGCGTGGTGCCGATCCGCATCGAAGTGCTCGATGAGAACCCCGAGGACCGGGCCGGGTTCAAGCACCCCGATCTCCTCCGGTTCGTTCGGGAGAACCGTGCAACATTGCTGTGCGCCTGCCTGACATGGCTGTCGGCGTACATCCGCGCAGGCAAGCCGAGTCTCGGACTTCAGCCCTTCGGGAGCTTCGAGGGGTGGAGTGACACCATCAGGTGCGCGGTGGTGCATGCCGGGTTCGAAGATCCCTGCGCCGGGCGTGCGCAGCTCGCGGAGGACTCCGATAGAGCGAGAGATGAACTGTTCGGGGTCCTTGATGGCCTGCGGAAGTTTGACCCGCGGGACCGGGGCATCGTCGTGGCCGACATGCTTGCTTCGCTCTACTCCACATCGACGGAGGCACCCGACGACCTAACGGTGCGTCTCCGAGCGGCGATCGAGGCCGCTGTCGGATCGCGGCCGGGACAGGCTCCCACGGCGCGCCAGGTGGGCAACTTCTTCAGGGCCAACCGCAAGCGGGTCGTGGCGGGCATGCACCTCGACAACGACTCCAGCGAAAAGTCCTCCCGTGGAACCGTGTGGCATGTACGGAGGAACGAGGTTCCGCCAGTCTGAAGGGCGGGGAGGGCCATGCGACGACCCAGATGACGTGGGTGACTGTGTTGACGCCTCTTGACGGTGGAGCGCGCACGACTTGTCGACGCTCGAATGACTCTGGTGACTTGTGTGACTGTCTGGCAGCCAGGTGCGGGGTGGATGTGCGCTCGCCTCCACCCGGGCACCTCCAGAGGGCCGTGTGCAGAGAGGGAACTCGTGGCCCTGAGGAGGGGCCGGAAATGAGTCATGAAAGTACGCAGAGTCACAGACGGCGGGCTGTTCGCCTACCTGGACCGGTGAAATCGGCATTGGACCTCCGGAACTGGCAACTCACACCCCGCTGAAGCGCGTGGTCGGCCTTGGCCAAGGCGGAGAGGAGGATGACCAATGAACGAGTGCCCGCCGGTTGTGTGGTCTAAACGAAGAAGCGCGTTCCACGCGGCAACTTGCCACTGGGCGGTGCGTATCATGATGCGTAACCGACTTGAAGGAACGCGGGCCGATGCCCGCGATACCGGCCGAAGGCCGTGCCTGCACTGCCGCGGCGGCTCCGCGCTTGGGCCGCCGCGCGACGCACCGGGCGCGGGCGACACAGGCCATGCAGATTGAACTGCGTTCCGTTCACGACATCAAGCCCTACGAGCAGAACCCCCGCCGCAACGACGGCGCGGTGGAAGCGGTGGCGCGGAGCATCCGCGAGTACGGGTTCAGGCAACCGATCGTCGTTGATAAGGACGGCGTCATCGTCGTTGGGCACACGCGCTTGAAGGCCGCGCTCCACCTGGGCATGGACGAGGTGCCGGTGCACGTGGCCACCGAACTCACGCCCGAGCAAGCGCGGGCGTACCGGCTGGCCGACAACCAACTCGCCACGCTCAGCGAGTTCGACCCCGACCTGCTCAGCGCCGAGATCGCCGCGCTCAAGGCTCTCGACTACGACCTCGAACTGCTCGGGTGGGACGACTCGGAACTGACCGAGTTGCTCGCGCCCGCGGGCAACGAGGGGCTCGTTGATCCCGATGATGTTCCCGCGCCGCCCGATGCGGCGACCACGCAGCCGGGCGAGATGATCGTGCTGGGCAATCATCGCTTGCTGTGCGGCGACAGCGGCAGCGCAGCCGACCTCGACCGCCTGCTCGATGGCGCGAAGGTCCACCTCGCCAACACCGATCCGCCCTACAACGTTGCAGTCGAACCGCGCTCCAACAACGCGATCGCCAAGGGCCACTACGGCGGCTTCAGTCCGGTGTCGTCGGAGCGGCGCGAGAAGATGCATCATCAGGAGGCGGACCTGGCGCGGCACCCGGAGAAGGCCAAGCCAACGCACAAGAAGATGCGCGCCAAGGACCGTCCGCTGGCCAACGACTTCGTGACCGACGAGGCGTTCGATGCGATGTTGGATGCGTGGTTCGGGAACATCGCGCGGGTGCTCGTCCCCGGCGGGGCGTTCTACATCTGGGGCGGGTACGCGAACTGCGCAAACTACCCGCCCGTCCTGAAACGCCACGGGCTGTACATGAGCCAGGCGGTGATCTGGCACAAGATGCACCCGGTGCTGTCGCGCAAGGATTTCATGGGCGACCACGAGTGGGCGTTCTACGGATGGCGGGAGGGCGCGGGGCACAAGTTCTACGGCCCGAACAACGTTCCCGATGTGTGGAGCGTCAAGAAGGTGAACCCGCAATCGATGATTCACCTGACCGAGAAGCCGGTGGAGCTGGCCAAGCGCGCCATCGAGTACTCCAGCAAGCCCGGCGAGAACGTGCTCGATCTCTTCGGCGGATCGGGCTCGACGCTGATCGCCGCGGAGATGACGGGCCGCCGCGCGTTCCTGATGGAGCTCGACCCGCTCTATTGCGATGTCATTGTGGCCCGCTACGAGAAGTTCTCGGGAAAGAAGGCCGAGCGCATCGCGGGGACCAGCATCGGCGCAAGCGCGCACGCCGAAGAAACCGCCGCGACGGCCGCGGCCGGGGGGAAGGGGAAGTGAAGCCCGAGCGGCCAGATTCGCCCCACCCCCTGTGCGCTACGCCTTTGCACGCAAGCGCAGCCGTCATGGCCCGCCGAGCGGGTGATGCAGTTGCGGCCGATGCTGACAGCGCCGCTTCCCTCACGCTGACGCCGCAGAAAACGCCCCGCCGGGATGGGGCGGGGCGTGGCGAAGCGTTCGGTGATGTCCGCTCAAGCGCCGGGTGCCGCTTCCCGCAGCGCGTGGTACTCGGTCATCGCGTCGAGGTGGATGCCTCCTTTGCTGGCCGCCACGTGCCTGCGGCCGCGGGCCGGGACCAAGCACCCGCGTTCCTTCAGGAACGCCAGCGCGGTGTTGACCTGGCTGTGCGGCAGACCGGTGCGGGCGACGAGGTCGTCAAGCGCGGTCGCCGCGCCGCCGAGTTCATCGATGGCGTGGCAGACGGCCTCGAAGACCTTGAGCGTGCAGGCGTGCTCGTAGGTCCCCCCCCGGCCGCGGCGGGGAACGACGCTTCTGATGAGCGTGCCGGATTCGATGCGGAAAGTGTCGCTGGGCCTTGCCGGGCTGGGCTGTGGCGCGGCGGTATTGGTGTGCATGGGGGGCTCCTAGAGGGCCACACGGCGGAGAACATGGTCGATACGTTCATCGCCGGGCCGGGCGCAGGACAGCAACTTCTGCAGGGTTGTTGCTTGCAGCAGCACCACCGCCTCGTCCTTGTTGATGAACACCGCGTCCTGAAGATCGTTGCGGGCGTGCTCCTGCAGGAAGAGCAGCGTCGAACGCTGAATCAGGACGGCGACCAGCAGGGTCTCGGGGATCTTGCCTGTTGCCATAGTTCAGGCCTCCTTCCCGGCGTGATTGGTCGCGACGAACACGCCGCGCTCGTGCTTCTTGAAGCGGGCGTCCTTCCCCTTGGCGGCGATCTCGCGGATGATCGCGGCGTACAGCGTGGCCTCCGGGGTCTTGCCGCCGGGCGACTTCCACAGGCCCTTGGCCTCGACCGCGGCGATCATCTCGGTCGCGCGCATCGGCACCTTGCTCGCGGCGAGCACCTGGGCCGCGGCGTCGAGCACGCCCATGCGCTTGGGCTTCTGGGCCTTGGGTGCCTTCGCGGCCTTGGGCTTGGCGACTTTGGGCGCGGCGGCCGTCTTGCCACCCTTCCCGCCACGTTGGCCCGTGGGCGATTGCTTGGCGGTGGTGGGAGCGTCGTTCGCCTCGCCGCCGTCGCCGCCCTTGTGGGGGGCGGGGGCGGTCTCGTCCGCCGCGCCGGGATTGTCGAGCCGTTCGATGCGCTCCTCGACCTCCTTGATCGCGGCCTTGCGCGCTGCGCTCACCGCCTTCGCGGCCTTGTCGATCGCGGCTTTCGCACCCTTGGTGCTGGGCTTGCTGCCGGACTTCTTGCTCTTGCTGTTCGTCGCCATGATGCGTTCTCCAAGTCTGTAGAACATGCGGCCCGGTGCACGTTGCCCCGGGTGAAACCACCCCGCGCGGTCTCCCGCGCGGCGTGGGGGATGTGGTGGCGGCGGCTAGGCCGTGAAGTTCTCGCCCTCGGCCAGGACGCCCGCGCTCTGGCAGGCGTGCACCGCGCGGATGAAGCGGTCGTTGAGCGCGGCGAGCGTGGCGCAGTGGCGGTCGATGTCGCCGCCGCTGCCCTGGACGATGCCGAGCCTGCTGGGCTGGATGCCATCGCGGACCCGCTCGCATTCGCGGGCGAGATTGCGGGCCAGCCGCTCGGCGTCGGCAACCAGCGCATCGCGGGTGCTGTCGATGTCGCGGATGGTCCGCCAGAGTTCCTCGGCCGCGTGCCGCGGCCAGGATTCGGGGCCGTGCGCGGTGTCGGCGGACTTCACCAGGTCGAAGGCGGCATCGGCGGTCAGGCGGGTGGCGGTCTGGTTGGTCATGGTCGTTCTCCTGTCGTTGGTGGTGGTGGTGGCGGCGGTGGTTCAGCACCCCGCGACGCGGTCGAGTTCGGTCCACACCTCGTGGATCATGCTGTTGGTGGCGGCGCAGCGGCCCTTCCTGTCGCGGCCGTAGACCAGTTCCGCGGCGTGGCAGGCCCGCGCCCAGCGGGCGTCGCGCGGCTCGTCGCGGCGCATCTCGAAGGCGACCTGATTGCCCGCGGTGACCAGCGCCCCCGCGTCGGTCCGGGCGATGGTGATGGTCCCGGCGTGCCCGTCGATCTCGATGCTTCTGATGGTCATGTTCGTGGTCTCCGTTGTTCGCGCCGCGGTTGTTCGCGGCGACGTGCACATGAGGGCATGAGACCGCCAACACAGCAAGGCGAATCGCCGAGGAATCTGCGAATGTGGGCTGAATGTGGGCATGTCCGCGTACGGCGGGGCGCGGCGTTCGCGCACGCGGCCGCACACAGCCGCACGGGGGGGGGCAACAGCATGAAGATGGGGCGACTGCGCGCAACAGCGCACG
>JAHBXL010000012.1 GCA_019636495.1 Phycisphaeraceae bacterium
CGAGCAGATGTCGCAGTAATCCGACAGGCCGTTGTTGTTGCAGTCGGGCCCGACAAACGTCACCGTCGTCGTGCAGGTGTACGTGTTGTTGTTGCAGTCCGTCACGGTCACGTTGATCGTCACGGGCGTGTTCAGCAGCGGGCACTGGAACGTGTCGGGCGAGATGCTGACGATGAACCCATCTGTGCAGCAGTTGTCGGTGATGCCCGCCAGGCCGCCCACCAGTACGTCGTCACCGGTCAGCACGATCAGGTCGCACGACGTCACGGGGATCTCGATATCGGGGGCGCAGGCCGTCTGCGGCGCCTCGTTGTCAACGACCGTGACGGTGAAGGTGCAGCAGTCGATCGCAGTGCCCGGCGGACCGTTCTCGCCGAGCGCCGTCGGGTAGATGCAGCATTGCACCACCGTGGTGCCGACGGGGAAGAAGTGCGGCGACGTGATGATCTGGCCGTCCGCGATGCAGACCAGGTCCACCACCGGCGCGCCCGCATCGCACGGGCCCAGCACCTGCGGCGTGAAGTCGATCGACCGTCCGCACAGGCCGGGCTCGTTGGTCGTCTGGATGTCGTCCGGGCAGACGATGGTCGGCTCGTCGACGTCGATCACCGTCACCTCGAACGAGCAGTTGTCCACCTCGTTGCCAAGCGGGTCGCGGAGGATGCAGGTCACGATCGTCGTTCCGACGGGGAAAGGCTCACCAGACTCGACCGTGATGGTGCCGCCCATGCCGTCCGGGATCGTGCACTCGAGGAAGTACCCATCATCCAGGCAATGCTGCGGCACGAGTTCACCGAAGTCCACGTCGGCCTCGCACGTGTCGGGATCTGCGAACACCTCGATGTTGACGCAGTTGATCCTGCAATCGATCCCCGCTTCCTCGAACACCGCCGAGAACTCCGAGGTGTTGTAGATCTCAAGGTCCAGCGCGCCGCGCCCGCCGAAGCCGCAGAACTCGTGCGGTGGTTCGCACGCCACGCGACCGATGTTCGTCGCCGTCGCCGTGAGGTACGGCGCCCCGGGAACCGGCGTGTACCCCACGCTGAATGACGCATCGCCGTTGCCGTCGGTCTGGACCACCGTCGCGGCGACAAAGATCTCGCCCTCGCCGTAGCCGCTGATATCGGCGGAGTTGTTGGCGAAGAACTCCAGGCGGTACATGTAGTTCGGCCGCGAGTTGAACGTACCGTCGATCGTCACGCCGTCGGCCGCGGTGATGACCGGGTGGTTCTGCCGCATGTTGCCGCCGATGTCCACGTCCTGGAAGTCGTTCGGCGTCGGGCCCGGCGGGACAAAGCAGATGCCCAGCCCGCCGTTGTTGTAGATGCTGTTCATCAGGAACGCATTGCGGATGGTCGCATTGCCGCCGCCCGTCAGGTCGATGCCGTTGCCGGCGTTGAACGCGATGATGTTCCCCTCGTCCGGGTTCGGCGTGCACGCCTTGGTGCCGATCCGGTTATTGGGCGAGTTCGACGAGAACGACACGCCGTTGTGCGTCCCCATGGTGCCGTTGCCCAGCGCGGTCGTGCCGTCGGCCCCCACGCCGATGGAGTTCCCGGCGATGACATTGCCCTCGGCCTGATTGACCTCGATGCCCGAGGTCGCGTTGCCCGAGATGATGTTGCGCTCGAGGCTGTCCGCAAACCCGTCGCCATCCGTGCCGACCAGGTTGCAGTTGTCGCTCAAGTTGACGCCGACGTTGTTCCCCATCGCCGCAAGCCCGCTCACGGTCGTGCCGATGTAGTTGCCGGCGACCACGTTGGCGGTCGTGTCGAGCATCACGCCCGCCCGCGCGTTGCCCGAGATCAGGTTCCCCTGGCAGGCCGTCGCCGCGTTCTTGCTCTCCACGCCGATCAGGTTCCCGTCCGATCCGCTCTCGGCGCACACGCCGTCGCGCCCGTTCGAGATCAGGAAGCACGACTGCACCTTGTTCCCATCGCCGGTCGCCAGCCGGATGCCGTCCATGCCGAAGTTCTGGATCTGCAGCCCACGCACCGTCGATCCGCCCGCGGTGATGTTCAGGCCGTTGGCCCCGCCGCCCGCGCTGCTCCCGTCGAGGATAATCGTGATCGTCGGCGGCCACGTGCCGCCGCACATCGCGCCCGGCTGGGTCAGCCCGTCGATGACCACCGGTGCGGTGATCGTCGGCAGGCTGTTCGTGCCCGTGCCCGGCGAGATCGTGTGCGGGCCCGCCCCGGGAATGTTGAAGCAGATGAAACTCAGGTCGGCATTGGCGTTGGCATCGAGAATCGCCTGGCGCAACGACCCCGGACCCGAGGTGTTGGTGTTGGTCACCACGATGCCCTGCGTGATCGAAAGCGACCAGCCGCCCGTGATGGCGCCGTCGTCGGCGAATGCGACATCGTCGCGAACGAACAACTTCCATTCCCCGTTGGCCGCGGCGGCGGACATCCCGTTGAATCCGTCCAGAAACGTGCCGTACGGGCCCGCGGGCGCAGGCGCCTCGTAGTTGTCGTCCCCATCTCCATCGGCGATATTCGTGGGTCGATACGTGCCGGAGACGATCGGCGTCGGGACAGTCGGCCCGTTGTCATCAAACACCAAGTTGATGCCCACCACGCCATTGTCCCCGCCCGCATCACTCATGACGACGCAGGTCTGCCCGTTCGGGGCAACCAGGAGGATGTCCACATCTCCGGGCCAGGTGTGGTGAAACCCGTGCAGGGTCACAACCACGCGGCACACTGGGCCGGTAAGGCCGGCCATGGTGATCGGTGATGGATAGGGATCAGCCGGGCTACCGCCCCCGCCTCCGGGAATGGTGATCGGATCGGTGTTGCTCAGCGTAACGGTTTGGGCGAGCGCGGTCGCATGCGGCCAACACGCCGCGCCGATTGCCAGACCCGCCAGCACACTCTTCAAGTTCGCACGGACCATCGCAAGCCTCCGGATCCCAAATGCGGCTCTTGCCGGGGTCTTCTTCGCTCTCTGCCCCGCCTAACCGCTTTGGCGGGCTGCACATGCGCGAAGCCACGGAATAGACCGATTTGGGATTACACCAGAAACAGGCGGTTCAGTCAACACAATATAACCAAAATGGGGTAGTTATTGGACCAGACTTGGTGCACGATGGCCACGTGATGCCAGTGGCGCGCGCAAGCCAGCCGTGGACCCGACCAGAGACAGCCCGATCAAACTACGAATGTTCCGCGTGGAACACGCGGCGAATCGCCGCGACATCCTCCAGAACCCCGCGCACCTCCGACAGCCGGAGCATCGTCGCCGCGTCAGACATAGCGGACTTTGGGTCGGGGTGGCACTCGATGAACAGCGCGTGCACGCCCGCGGCCGTTGCAGCGCGGGCAAGCATCGGCGCAAACCGCGGTTCCCCGCCGGTCACCTTGCCGCCCTCACCCTTGCCGGGCCGCTGGGTGGAGTGCGTGCAATCGAAGCACACGGGTGCGCCCAGTTCCATCATCTCCGCCATGCCCAGAAAATCGTTGACCAGGCGGCCGTATCCAAAGAACGTCCCTCGCTCGGTCAGCATGACGTTCCGGCATCCGGCTTCGGCGAGTTTGCCCAGCGGGCCCGCCATCTCGCCCGGCGAGACGAACTGCCCCTTCTTGACGTTCACCGCGCGGCCGTTCGCCGCCGCGGCACGGCCCGCCGCGACCAGCAGGTCCGTCTGTCTGCACAGGAACGCGGGGATCTGCAACAGGTCGATCGACGCCGCGGCGGGCTCGGCCTGTGCCGGGTCATGGATGTCGGTGGTCGTCGGCACGCCCAGTTCGCGACCAATGCCGGCGATCCACGCCAGCCCCTGTTCCAATCCGGGGCCGCGCGGCGAGTCGATGCTCGTGCGATTGGCCTTGTCGAAACTGGCCTTGAAGATGTACGACAGGCCGAGTTCGCGGCACGCATCGCGCACGATTCGGCCGATCTCGAGGCCCAGTTCGCGGCTCTCGAGCACGCACGGGCCGGCGATCACGCACAGCGGGCGGCCCGCGCCGATCTCCACCGAACCGACCTTGCACATCCTGCTCATGCGCGCAGCATAGCCCCGCAAACCGCCGCGGCGCGGCGGGCGCGCCGGGCGTGTTCAATCCCTGATCGAGTTGAGTTCATCGCGGAGGATGGCCGCGAGTTCGTAGTTCTCCGACTTGAGCGCGGACTCCAGCCGCGCCCGCAGTTCGGCCTGCTGGCTGATGGGCAGTTTGGGCGTGAGCGCATCGCGCATGCCTTTGAGGATCTGTACCTCCGCGGCCTGCTCGAAGGTCTCCGCCTCACCGTGTTCGTGGAAATACTGGTGCAGCGCGGACAAGCCCTCGTCGATCGCGTGGATCGCCGCCTTGGGCTCGTTGTCGGAGAGCGCCTGGCTCGCCAGCGCGCGGGCCCGCATCATCGTGATGTACGGCCGGAACTGCTCGAGGATGTGCCGGTCGCCCTCGTTGGCCGCGTGGCGCGAGCACACATCGAGCAGCCGAAGGTTCCGAGTGGTGTCCCGCACCACGCCGTCGTAGTCCTCCAGGACCATCAGGCAGACGTAGCGGTGGTAGTACTGCACCGCCTCTTCGCGGAGTTCGCGGCAGTCTTCCTCGGAAAGCGCAAAGCCGGAGGCCGAGCCCTTCTCATCCACGTGCTCATCGAGCCGGGACTCGTGATACTCCAGCAGGCTCTCGAAGCCGTGCGGCCGCTGACCATCGGGCCGTCCCGAGGTCCGCATCTGCAGGATGCCAAGGTCCAGCCGCAGTTGGATGCGGGGGTCGCCGTCCTCACCATCGATCAGCCGGACGTTGATCTTGCCCGGCTCATACGGCCATTGGTTCAGGATGGGGGTGATGTCGCTGCTCACGTGACTCCCCTGGCCTTCGCGCCGATGGCAATGCGCCCGACGGCCGCACTCATAAGGTACCGATTCTATACGCCCGCAGGCAACCCAAAGGTCGCTTTGTTCGTTTTGTGATAGGGTCATTCGAGGCGAATTTTCCGGCAACGTGCCCGATAAACGATGTCGGCTGCGCGGATTGGGCTGGGTTTGCCCGGCGGTCCGGCCCACGACCACCCAAACAGGGCATGTTTGACAAGGTCAAAACTTGCACGGTCGATGCAACCTCTGTCAACGAGGCGGCGAACCGCTTGTTGGACGGGAGGTCGGGTGTCCGTGCACGCCGGCGTTCCTTTCCCTCGGCGCGTTCGCGTCGAAGCGAAGGGTACCCACAGTGCGAGGCGTTAAACTCTCCAGGCAGCCGTCCCGGGCGGAGTTGCAATCCGGTCTGCAGTTGTACCTCAAGCAGATCAACGAGGTACCCCTGCTGAACGCGGAAGAAGAGAAGCAACTCGGCTGGGCCATTATCAACGACAACTGCCCGAGGTCTCGGGAGCGGATGATCCGCTCCAACCTGAGACTGGTGGTGTCGATCGCAAAGAACTACGCCAACCGCGGCCTGCACCTTCAGGACCTGATCGAGGAAGGCAACGTGGGACTGCTTCGCGCGGTCGAGGGTTTCGACCCGGCGCAGGGCGCCCGGTTCAGCACGTACGCGTCGTGGTGGATCAAGCAGGCGATCAAGCGCGCGCTGATCAACGCGGTGCAGCCGATCCACGTTCCGGCGTACATGGTCGAACTCATCGCGCGGTGGAAGCAGGCCTCGCAGAAACTCGAGCGCGCGCTGGGCCGTCCGCCCTCGATGCCGGAACTGGCCGAGGAGATGCAACTCCCGGTCAAGAAACTCCGCATCATCAAGCGTGCCGTGAAGGCCTTCCGCGCGCCGGCGCAGGCCCCGCTCGACGACAACGGCGACGTGATGAACATCAGCGACCTGGTCGCCGATGAGCGCGCCGGCCCGCCGGAGGACTCGGTCTTCCGCGACGACGAACTCAAGACCATCCGCCGCATGCTTGACGCCATCGACGAGCGCGAGGCGCGGGTGCTGCGGCTGCGGTTCGGGCTCGACGGTCAGGAGCCCCTCACGCTCAAGCAGATCGCGATCGAGGTCGGGATCTCGCGCGAGCGCGTCCGCCAGATCGCCGACGAGGCCCTGGCCAAACTCAACGCCCAGATCAACGACGAGCGGCCCACACGCTTCTTCACCCAGCCTCCGCCCCCCGCCGAGAAGCGCAAACGCACCCGCAGGCGGCTGGCCACCAAAGCCACCTGATCCGCAGCCACCACGCGCGGCGCTCCGGCGCCGCGGCCCGCATTCTCTCTCTCGCGCATCAGCCGCCGGACGCCCGAAAGGGCGTCCGCGGCGTTTTTGGACCTACCGCGACCACCGCGACTTGGCCTGGTCGATCGCCACCGCGACGATGATCGCCGAGCCCATCACGATTTCGTTGTACGCCTGGTCGATCCCGAGGATGATCATCCCGTTGTCGATCAACTGCACGAGAATCGCCCCAAGAACCGCGCCCATCGCCGAGCCGCGCCCGCCCGACAGCGATGCGCCGCCGATCACCGCCGCGGCGATCACCTTCAGTTCATACCCGCGACCCGCCGCGCTCTCGGCCGCGCCGAAGTACCCGATGTACATCGCCGCCGAGAGCCCGGCGAGCGCGCCGGCGATGGCGAACACCAGCACCTTCACGCGGCCGACGGGCACGCCCGCGTAGCGAGCGGCTGTCTCGTTGCCGCCGATGGCGTACACGCGCCGGCCGAACACCGTGCGGCTCAGAACCAGCGCCCCCGCGCACGCGACCAGCAGCATGATCACCGTCGGCACCGGGTACACGCCCGCGTACTCGAGTTTGAAGAACCCCTTCTGGATCGACTCGGGCAGGCCGCCGACCGTCTGCCCCTGACCGCCCACGAACACGATGCCCCGGAAGATCGCCATCGTGCCCAGCGTGATCACGAACGGGTGAACGCGCAGGCCCACGCTCAGCGCGCCGTTCACCAGCCCGCACGCGCCCCCCACCGCGCACGCCACCACGATCACCAGCGGCACCGCCAGCAGACCCGAGTGCCACGCCGAGCCCGCGTCGCGGCAGAGCGCCGAGATCGACATCGCCGCGGCCATCGCCGCAAGCGCGTAGATCGACCCCACCGAGATGTCGATGCCCGCGAGCACGATGATCGCCGTCATCCCCACGGCGATCACGGCGATGAAACTCGCCGTCGTCGTCTGCACCAGCAGGTTCTCCTTGTCGAAGAACTTGCTGGTGGTCCGTCGGCCGAAGGCCGAGCGCGAGCCGTCGTCCGCCTCCCGGATGCGCCAGCCCGACTCCGACACGTGTCGCCGTTCGCGGTCGTTCTCACGCACCACGAGGATGCCGCCGTCGAGTTCCTCGATCTGTGCCGCGGCGGGAATGGCCACGACGATCGGCGCCTGCTTGGTCCCGCCGAAGAGCGTGAGCGCGGCCATCAGCAGCACGATGACCAGCACCAGGCCGCTCTCCTGAGCCGAGAGCAACCGCTTCCACAGCGGAGTTGATCCGCCGGAGTGTGATGTGGCTTTGGCCTGGGTGGTTGACATCGTGCGGTCGCCGCGGCGCTCCGGCCGATCCGCTCCGGGCGGTCCCGGGTGCGGATCGTGCGGGGGCGGGCGGGCAGTGTACAGTGCCTGCCCGCAGCGCTCCAGCATCGGAACCGGCCTCGTTCGTTTCGCACGACCAGACCATGAACCTCCTCCATCGCAGCGCCCGTCGGTTGGCAATGGTCGCCGCGCTGGTGGCGGGCCGCACTGTCGCCGCGGACCTGCCGCCGGGGTTCGAACTCCGCTGGACGCCGATCTCCGGCGGGTTGGGGCTGGCCGACATTGCGCTGCGAGCGCCCGAGTCCGCTGCCGCCGGCGCGGTCGTCCGGCTGACCGCGCGCGACGGCGGGCAGGTCGAGTTCTTGATGCGAGCCGAATCGGTGCCGGATGCCCGCCCGCCTGCTCGCCTCTACACGGCGCGGCTCATGGCCGGAAGCGGAGAAGACACCAGCGCGGTCAAGTTCTCGATCGTGCTGCACGCCAACGGCGAGGCGGTGCGCGGTGTGCTGGGTCCGTTTGCGATGTCCGCATCGCCGGGTCCAGGGCGATCAACGCCCGACTGGGCCAAGGGCGCGGTGTGGTACCAGGTCTTCCCGGAGCGATTCCGCAACGGCGAACCGTCCAACGACCCGCGCGGGCCCGAGTTCTTCGCCGCGCGATGGGCCTCGGACTGGCGGATGTTCACGATCGATGAAATCGAGGCCGCGCGGGCCCGTGTCTCGATGTTCCACCCCCATGAACATCGTTCCCTGCCCGATGCACGGGCTGCGGCGACCCAGGCACGGCGCTACGGCGGCGACTTGCAGGGGCTGGTCGAGAAACTCGACGAACTGGCCGACCTGGGCGTGACGGCCGTGTACCTCAACCCCGTGTTCCACGCGCACTCGCACCACAAGTACGATGCGACCGATTTCCGCCACATCGACCCTTCACTCGCCGGCGACGGCGGACCGCCCGAGCGCCCCGGCGAGACCGAAGACCCCGCGACCTGGCGATGGACAAGGGCCGATCGGTTCGTGCTCGACACGCTCCTGCCCGAGGCGCGGGCCCGCGGCGTGCGCATCGTCTTCGACGGCGTGTGGAACCACGTCGGCACGCGATTCTGGGCGTTTGAGGATGTCCGATCGCGCGGCCGCGAGTCGCCCTTTGCCGCTTGGTTCCAGGGCGTGTTCGCCGATGACGACCCGAACGCCGATGCGCGCCTCGCCGGCGCGGGCGTGCGCCCGGGCGCGCTGGTCGGCTGGGCATCGTGGAACAGCCGCAACGGTTCGCTGCCGACATTCTCGCGCGGCACGGATGGCCGCCTGCACGCGGCCGTCGAGCGGCACGTGTTCGAGGTGACGCGCCGCTGGATGTCGCCCGATGCCGGTCGCGGCATCGACGGCTGGCGACTTGATGTCGCGCCCGATCTGCCGCGCCCGTTCTGGGAGGCGTGGTGCGCGCACGCGCGGTCGCTCAACCCCGATGCGCTGCTCATCGGCGAGTACTGGTTCGATGCGCGCGGGTTCTTCTCCACGGAACACGCCGCGGCGGTCTTCGACGGGCAGATGAACTACCCGTTCGCGATACCGGTCGTGCGCTGGCTCGGCGATGTTTCGTACCCGGCCTCGCGCCTGGGCGGGCAACTGTCCGAGTTGCTCACACGACCGGCCCAGCACGAACTGGTCCACATGAACATGCTCGCATCGCACGATACCGCGCGCCTCGCCACCATGCTGCACGCCGGCGCGGCGGGCGTGCGCGAGTACAACGCGCCCACGCCCGCGCGCCTGCGCGGCCGACGGCCCGATGCAAGGGCCTACGACCTGGTCGTGCTCGGCGTTGCGCTGCAGGTCGCATGGCCCGGCGCGCCGATGATCTACTACGGCGATGAGTACGGCGCGCACGGCGAGAACGACCCGCACTGCCGCAAGCCGATGCCCTGGCCCGACCTCGGCCCGATGGACAACCCCGCCGACACGGCCGACCCCGCGCTCCGCGAGCGCTTCCGCGCCTGGCTCCGCCTGCGGCACCATGCTCGCCTCGGCCCGGTCCTGCGCTACGGCGACTGCCGGGTCATCGACACGGGCTTGCCCGATGTCTTCGCCGTCGAGCGCGGGCTCAACGGCCAACGCGTGCTGGTCATCGCCAACCGCGCAGATGAGTCCTTCGATGCACGCGCAGTTCTTGACCGTTGGGCGCCGCACGCCGCCGGACCGCCCATTCGAATGGACGCGCAAGCCGAGAGCCGAGAGACAGTTGTGTCGCCCCGATCCGCGGCGGTGTTCGGTTCGGGCTGGTCAGGCTGACCGAACGCGGCGCATCGGGCAGGCGAATGTTCGGTCGAGATGCCGATTGGCGCTTGGCTCGGGCGGCGGGGGGTGTATGTTCAATGGACCGGCAACCGCGTACGGTCCGGGACGAATGGTCTGTTTCTTGAACCCCGCGGCGTTCGCCGCGGCGTGCCGGCGGGCAGGAGCAGGATGATGTCGATGCTCAATCGGGCCGTGGTCGTCGCCTCGATGTTCGTTTCATGGGGCGCAACGCTTGCGAACACGCCGCCGGCCGCGCCGGTGATCACCGAGCCCGCCCCGGGGCGAACGCTGAATCCGGCGGACGTGCACATGGAGACGGGCCCGTTCTTCGACCCGGACCCGGGCGATGAGCACTTCTGCACCGATTGGGAGATCTGGACTTCGCCGAATCCGCCCGCGCTGGTGGAGCGCGTCTGGGTGGCCAGTTGCCTGGGCGGCGTGGAACGCCTGCACACGCACCTCGGCGACGGGGTGTTCATCGGCTCGCACGCCTTCCGCACCGACATGATGCCGCACACGCGATACACGCTGCGCGTTCGACACCGCGATTCCAGCAGCGACCCCGGCACGTGGTGGAGCCCGTACAGCGAGCGCGTCTTCGATACTGGCGCAGCCAGCAGCATCTTCCCGCTGGAGACCGACGACATCGTGGATGATCCCGCGCCGCTGTGGACCGATGTCCCGGGCGTGGGAATCGTGCTCCCCGCTGCGCCCGGCGGACAGCCCCGCGTCATCGTCGAATCCGCCGCGGGCGGCCTGCTGCTGGAGATCGAGGGCGACAACGGGATCGAGAACCACGTGCACAACCCGCCCTCGCTGATGGGGCACTCCCCGGTGCGGGTGCGGGTCAGCGCGGGTGCGCTGCCTTCGCCCCTGCAACTGCCCGAGACCAACCTGCGGTTTACGACGCACGAGGGCGCCGAGGTCACCATCTACCTCCCGTCCATGATCGTGCAGCCCGGCGAGAGCAACCAGATGGTCTTCTGGGTCACGACCAGCGGCTCGACCTATCACGGCCTGATCGGGCAGACCGAGCCGGACTTCTCCTCGCTGGCCCGCGGCAGCGCGGTGCCGTGGATCGTCACGCAGCCCGGATACCGTGTCGAGGTCGTCGCTTCGGGCTTCCGCCTGCCGGTGAACATCGCCTTTGTCCCCAACCCCGGGCCCGCGGCCGATGCGCCGATGTACTACGTCACCGAGTTGTACGGCACGATCAAGGTCGTGCTCCGCAACGGTGTCGTGCAGAACTACGCTACGAATCTCCTGAACTTCACGCCCACGGGTCTGTTTCCCGGCTCCGGTGAGCAGGGCGTGACCGGAGCGGTGGTGGACCCGGATACCGGCGACGTATTTGCGACCATGCTCTACAGCAGCGTCCCGGGCGTCGAGAATGTCCCGCACTACCCGCGGGTCGTGCGCTTCCGCAGCGAGGACGGCGGCCGCACCGCATCGGAACAGGTCGTCATTCTCGACATGCCCGGCGAGACCCAGGGCCAGTCGCACCAGATCTCCAGCATCAGTTTCGGACCCGACAACCACATCTACGTGCACATGGGCGACGGCTTCAACGCGTCGACCGGGCAGAACCTCGGTTCGTATCGCGGCAAGGTTCTGCGCCTGACGCGGCAGGGCGCAGCGGTGTCCACCAACCCGTTCTACAACGCCGGGGATGGCATCACCTCGCGCGATTACGTGTTCGCCTACGGCCTGCGAAACCCCTTCGGCGGGGCCTGGCGGAACAGCGACGGGCGGCTCTACTGCGTCGAGAACGGTCCGAGCATCGACCGCTTCATCCACATCGTCTCGGGCCGCAACTTCCTCTGGAACGGCTCGGATGCGAGCATGGCCAACTTCGCGATGTACAACTGGAACCCCGCCTCCGGCCCGGTGAACATCGCCTTCATCCAGCCGAGTGTCTTCGGCGGCAGCGGATTCCCCGCGTCCAAGCAGAACAACGCATTCGTCACCGAGTCGGGCGCGACCTGGGCCAGCGGCCCTCAGGCCATCGGCAAGCGCATCACCGAGTTCGTCATCAACAGCGCGGGGACCATCACCTCCGGCCCCACCACCTTCGTGCAATACGTCGGATCGGGCCGCGCCACGGTCTGCGGTCTCGCGGCGGGTCCGGACGGGCTGTACTTCACCGACCTGTACCGCGACCTGGGCTGGACCTCGCCCATCGACCCCGGCGCCAATGTGATGCGCGTGCGATTCGTCGGCGATGCCGACTTTGTCGCCAGCGTGACCAGCGGCCCCGCGCCGCTGGCGGTGCAGTTCAATGACCAGTCCACCGTGCCCTCGCCCACCGCCTACCTGTGGGAGTTCGGCGACGGCGCAAGCAGCACGCAGCAGAACCCCTCGCACGTGTACGCCGAGGACGGCGTGTACACCGTCCGCCTGACCGTGACCGGCAGCGGGGGGCCGGTGGTGCGGCAGCGCAACGCATACATCAAGGTCGGCGATGTCCCGAGCATCGCGCTCATCGGCGGCTCCGCTTCGGCCTCCGCCGCGGATCATGCCATCGAGCACTTCTTCGAGGACCTGGGCTTCGAGGTGTCGTACTACGACGATGAGCCGGCCAACCGCCCCGGCGCGGCCGCGCTGGCCGCGCAGCACGACCTCATCGTTGTGTCGTCCACGATCACCTCGGCCAACATCGGCGGCGAGTTCCGCACCGTCGCGACGCCCATGATCTTCTGGGAGAACGCGTTGCTGCGGCCCAATCGCGAGTCGCTCACCGACAACGGCACCGTCGTCTCGGCCACGTCCATCAACATCGTGAACAACGCCCACCCCATCACGCAGGGATTCGCGGCGGGCGATCGGCCTGTCTTCTCCGCCGCGGCGAACATGAGCGTCGCCACCGGCGCGACCGGGCCCGGCACGCAGATCCTGGCGCGCCGGACCGGCTCGACCGATGGCGCGATCGTCGTGGCCGAGGCGGGCGCGACCGTCGCCGGCGGGTACATCACGCCCGCGCGCCGCGTGTTCATGTTCTTCGAGGACACAAGTTGGCAGGTCTCCAACGCCGATGCGCGCACGCTCATGGAGCGCGCCGTGTGCTGGGCCCTGAGCGTGCAGGCCCCGTCCATCACCGTGCCGCCGCAGGGACAGTCGGTCTGCATCGGCGACCAGGTCGTGCTCGAGGTGCAGGCCCAGGGCTCATCGCCGCGGAGTTACCAGTGGAGGCGCAACGGCTCGCCCATCCCCGGGGCCACCGCGCGGGTGTACACGATCGCCGCGGCCGCGCTCGGCAACGCGGGCAACTACACCTGCACCGTCACCAACCCCTGCGGCAGCGCGACCAGCGCGCCGGCCCTCCTGCAAGTGGGCGATTGCTGCCCGGCCGATTACGACGGCAACGGACAGCACGAGGTCAACGACATCTTCGCGTTCCTGAGCGATTGGTTCGCGAACGTTCCCGCGGCGTACAACTTCGGCGGAACACCCGGTGTGCCCGCGATCTTCGCGTTCCTGAGCGCGTGGTTCGCGGGGTGCCCGTAGCGCGCTGCCGCGCACACGCGTGACCGCCGGCCTGCGCCGTGGACGCCACAGCGCGCTGGCCATTTCGCCCAAAGGGTCTGTGTGATCCGTGCCGCGGCAAGGCAAGGGAGATCACGGGCAGGCTGTGGGGGATGCCAGCCGCCGGGGTGGTCGGTTTCGAGAAAGCAGAAGCGCTCGGGCGCTTGCTTCAAGATTACTGAAGGTTGGCATGGTGCGGTGTTCGGAGTCCGTCATTGAGCATTGCGCGTAGGGCGCGCCCCCGCGTGACCGCGGGGGTTCCGCTGGAGGCAGCCCGAGCCTGTGCTCCGGGCTCTCTCAATCCCCCTGATCCAACACCGCCATGAACGCCTCCTGCGGGATTTCGACTGAGCCGATCGACTTCATCCGCTTCTTGCCTTCCTTCTGCTTCTCCAGCAGTTTCCGCTTGCGGGAGACATCGCCGCCGTAGCACTTGGCGATCACGTTCTTGCGGAAGGCCTTGATGGTCTCCCGGGCGATGACCTTGCTCCCGATCGCGGCCTGCACGGGGATCTCGAACTGGTGCCGCGGGATCTGCTCGCGCAGGCGGCTGACCAGGTGGCGGCCGCGGAACTCGGCCTTGTCGCGGTGGACGATCACGCTCAGCGCTTCGACCGGCTCGCCGTTGACAAGGATGTCCATCTTCACGAGGTTGTCGGCGCGGTAGCCGAGCAACTCGTAGTCCATGGTGCCGTAGCCGCTGGTCATGCCCTTGAGTTTGTCGTAGAAATCGTAGATGATCTCCGCCAGCGGGACCTCGAACTGCAGCATCTCCCGCGTGTCGGAGATGTGCGTCTGCGACTTGTACTGCCCGCGCCGATCCAGGCACAGTTTCATGATGTCGCCGATGTATTCCTTGGGCAGGATGATGTCCACCTTGCAGATGGGCTCGCGGACTTCTTCGATGTAAGAAGGATCGGGCAGGTCCGCGGGGTTGTGCACCTCGATGAGCGTGAAGCCGGGCTTGAGCGTGGAATTGCCGATGCCGCCCTCTTCGACGACCGTGGGCGCGATGCCCATCGCCCCGCCCTTGGCGGAAGTCTTCATCGCCTGCGAAGCGGTGCCGCGGATCAGCACGCGATAGGAGACCGTCGGCGCGGTCTGGACGATTTCGACATCGCCCTCGCGCTCCAGTCGCTCCTGCACGATGTCCATGTGCAGGAGGCCGAGGAACCCGCAGCGGAAGCCGAAGCCCAGCGCATCGGAGTGCACCGCCTGGAACGTGAACGAAGAATCGTTCAGGACGAGTTTCTCCATCGCCTCGCGCAACTCTTCAAAGTCCGACCCCTTCGCATCCGCCGTCGTCGCCGGATAGAAGTCGCAGAACACCATCTGCATCGGCGGCTGGTAGCCGGGAAGGGCCTCGGTCGCGGGGTCGATCTCCAGCGTGACGGTGTCGCCGACGCGGACATCTTTCAGCGAGCGGATCGCCGCGACGATGTACCCGGTCTCGCCCGGGCCCAGCGTCGGAACGCGCACCGGCTTGGGCGTGTACTTGCCCAGTTCCGTCACCAGGAAGGTCCGCCCCGTCCCCATCATGCGGATCTTGTCGCCGACCTCCAGTTTCCCGCCGTCCATCACGCGGACGTAGACGATGACGCCGCGATAGTCGTCGTACTTCGCATCGAAGATGAGGGCGCGGAGTTGCGGCACCACGGGTTTCCGCGGCGGGGGAAACTTGTCGCAGATCGCCGCGAGCAGTTGCGCGATGCCCTGCCCGGTCTTGGCCGAGACGTAGATGCAGTCCTCGGCCGGCAGCCCGAGCACCTGCTCGACTTCCATCGCCATGTCGTCGGGACGCGCCGAGGGAAGGTCGATCTTGTTGATGACGGGGATGAGCGTGAGATTCTCGTTGATGGCGAGATAGGCGTTGACGACCGTCTGCGCCTGCACGCCCTGCGTCGAATCGACCACGAGGATCGCGCCCTCGCACGCCTTGAGTGCGCGGCTGACTTCGTAGTTGAAATCCACGTGCCCGGGCGTGTCGATGAAGTTGAGCATGAACAACTCGGAGCCGTCATCTTGCTCCTTGCCCTTCTTGCGGCGGTGCGCACCGGAGTCGTCCATCGGCTCTTCGGTCTCGGATTCGAGTTCGTCGATGGTCGCGCCGGGCTTGTGCCGGTGCCACACGGTGACGGCCGAGGCCTTGATGGTGATGCCGCGCTCGCGCTCAAGGTCCATCGAGTCGAGCAGTTGCTCGCGGGCCTCGCGCGGCGAGACGGCGTTGGTCGCCTGGAGGAGCCGGTCGGCGAGCGTGGACTTGCCGTGGTCGATGTGGGCGATGATGGAGAAGTTGCGGATGTGGGGGGTCGAAGGGTCGGGCATGTCGGGGCAATGGTAGGGATGGGCCCGTGCCGAACTGTGGTGCGATTCCGCGCCGCGGCTAGCCGCGCCGGCCGGGAACGTCGCATGACCGGGACAAAGGAGATCCCGCATGCGGATGATGAACAAACGGAAGGCGGCGGCGGTGGTTCTGGCGGTCCTCGCGGCGAATATGGCGATGGGCCTTGGGCCGATCGACCCTCCGCCGGGCCCGATCGGCCCGACCGGCAAGACGCTCACGGAGGTCGAACCGCGGATCGCGATCAACGCGGCGAACACGCCGGGCGATGCCGACAGCGTGTACAAGATCAGCCTGCCGGGCAGTTACTACCTGACCGGGAACGTGAACGGCGTCGCGGGCAAGCACGGGATCGAGATCGCCGCGCGCGATGTCCGGCTCGACCTGTGCGGGTTTGTGCTCGCCGGGGCGACCGGATCGCTCAACGGGATCCACGCCGAGAACGCGGGGCACCGCGCCGCGGCGGTGAAGAACGGCACCGTGTCTTCGTGGGGCGGGCACGGCGTGAACCTGATCATGGTCCGTGGGTCGAGCGTGTCGGATGTCACCGCCGTCGCGAATGGCTCCGTTGGCATCGCCGTCGCCTCCAACAGCACGGTGACGAACTGCGTGTCCCGACAGAACGTCACCGGCATCCTGGCGGAGTCGGCATGCATCCTGATCGGGTGCGCGTAATACGACGATACTTCGACGGGATTCGCGGTCAACACGGGGTCGGTCGTGCAGAACTGCTCGGTGTTCAACGCCGGGCAGGCCGGCATCTTCGCCGACATCGGCTGTACGGTGATCGGGTGCACGGTCCGCGCATGCGGCGGTATGGGCATCCGCGTCGACGATGGCGCGCTGGTCTCGCAGTGCTCGGTGACCTCCAACGGCCACCACGGCATCTACAGCAGTCGCAGCGCGATGGTGATCGACTGCAACAGTTCCTTCAACGCGGGCGACGGGGTCCGCGTCAAGGACCGCTCCATCGTCCGCGGCAATACGCTCTCGACCAACGGCCTCAACGGCGACGGTGCGGGCGTGGCGATCTTCGGCACCGACTGCCTGGTCGAGGGCAACAACTGCACGGGCGCTGATCGCGGCGTGGACGTCGGCTTTGCCGGCAACTTCATCTCGCGCAACCGCTGCTCGGGCAACACCGTGAACTACCTGCTCGTCGCGGGCAACGTGTGCCTGGTCATCAACGCCGCGACCGCCGGCAACATCAGCGGAAGTTCCGGCGGCACCGCGCCGGGATCGACCGATCCGAACGCCAACTTCTCGTACTGATCGCGCCGACCCGAGAAAGGACAACCCATGCACACCCGTGTATTCATCGCCGCGTGCGTGCTCGCGGCGGCGACGGCCGCGAACGCGCAGACCGATGTCCACCCCGGCGGCAAGCGCTCGTGGAGCGAGAACTGCGGCTGGATGAACTGGCGCGATGCGGCGGCCCACCCGTTGCCCCCGGGCAGCGCGGGGGTCCGCCTGCACCAGGCGCACCTCTCCGGCATGATCTGGTGCGAGAACATCGGCTGGATGAACATCGGTCCCGCGCAGCCATCGGGGCCCGGTGGTCACGCGAACCTGTCCGGAGCGGACTTCGGCGTGAACATCGACCCGGCGACGGGCCACCTCTCCGGCTATGCCTGGAGCGAGAACGCCGGCTGGATCAACTTCGCCGGCGGGGCGATGGCCACGCCCGCGAACCCGGCGCGGCTCGATTCGGCCGCGCACCGCCTCCGCGGCTTCGCGTGGGGCGAGAACATCGGCTGGATCAACCTCGATGCAGCGGCCGCCGGCGCGTTTGTCGCGATCGGCTGCCCGGCCGACTTCAACCTTGATGGCGAAGTCAACGTGCCGGACATCTTCGCGTTCCTTGTGGCGTGGTTCGCGGGCGACCACGCGGCGGACTTTGATGCCAGCGGGGGCGTCGCCGTGCCGGACATTTTTGCGTTTCTGGTGGCGTGGTTCGCAGGGTGTGCCTGAGCGCAGTGCGGGGAAGCCCGGGATCGCAACCCTCGTTGGGGATTGAAGATGCGCCGGGAACGGCCACAATGCGGCCGACATCGCCGTTTCGGATGCGCGGAATCTTCACGACCGGGGGGTTCCATTGCGGCGGAAGGTGTGCTAGTTTCTTGCGTCTGCGGTGTGTTTCCGCGGCACGAGAGAGAGCAGCCCAACGAGTGCTGCACGGGTCGCCCGCGCGGGAGCGCGGGGGCTTTGTGATTGCCGCGGGACTTCGCGGCGAACCCTGGAGGAGAGAACATGCTCAGCAAGATGGCGTTTGTGGCAGGTGCGGCCGCGCTGGCGACGGCGGCGGGCGCGCAGATTTCGTACAACGGCGGGACCATTTCCGAGAACTTCGACAGTCTGGCCAGCGCTGGCGCTACCCCGGTAACGAACATCGCCTGGACCAACGACAGCACGCTTCCGGGGTGGTTCCTGTTCATCAGTACCGGGGATCCGGCGCCGACGTACAACGCCCACGCCGGTCAGAACAACACCGGCTCGTTCTACTCGCTGGGTTCGAACGATTCGTCAGAGCGAGCCCTCGGAGGCATCGCCTCCGGAGGAGCCTATTTCGGTTCCCCCCCCGGTGGCGCCGTGGCCGGCTGGATCGCCTTCGCGGCGACGAACAACGGCAGCGGCACGCTGACCGAGTTCACGGTCGGGTTCGATGGCGAGCAGTGGCGAAACGGCGGCAACACCACGGCCCAGTCCATGGTGCTCGAGTACGGCTTTGGTGCGACCTTCGGCACAGTGACGACCTGGACCGCTCCTGGCGGGCTCTTTGACTGGACCTCGCCGGTCGCGACCGCCACTGCCGCGGCGGTCGATGGCAACGCGGCCGGACTGGTCGCGGGTCTGGGCGGCACCATCAGCAGCCTGACGTGGGACGTCGGCGACACGCTCTGGATCCGCTGGATCGAAAACAACGATGCGGGCAACGACCACGGCCTGGCGATCGACAACTTCTCGTTCTCGGCGGTCCCCGCGCCGGGCGCGGCGGCCCTGCTGGGCATGGGCGGGCTGATGATCGGCCGTCGTCGCCGGTAATCGGTCGAGGTGATTGACAGCGACGAGTTCAATGCGCAACGCCGGTCCTTCGGGGCCGGCGTTGTTGCCTTTGAGCAGCGCACGCGCGGTGCAGGATGATTCGCGCGCAATGAACAGGGGCCCCTTGCGGGGCCCCTGTCGCATGTATCTCTTGGAATGGAGAGAAGCGTCGAAGATCAGCGGCGGCGGCGCAGCGCCGTCGCGCAGCCAAGCCCGAGCAGCGCGAGCGCGCCCGGCGCGGGGACGACCGTGACCATATCGAACCGAGACGTGCCGGTGGGGCCGTAGGTGCCGGTCGCGCTCGAGGCAAGGTACTGGCCGGTGCCGGCGGGGTCGAACACCGCGACGACGCGGAAGCCGAAGTTGGCATTGTTCGCCGCGCCGGCGATGCCGGTCAGATCGGCGGTGCGGCCGTTGAACCACGTATCGCCCGCGTTGCCGGAGTAGATGCCGTCGTCGGCGAGGCCGGCGGAGGAAAAGGTCTCGCCGTCGAGCGTGTACTGGAACTGCCAGAAGCGCGAACTGGTGTTGCTGTGGCGCTGGTCCCAGGACACGATGATGTCGCTGTGGCCCACGGTGCTGACAAGCGCCTGGATTCCGGCGGTCCCGGACCCGGTGCCCTGTGCCGGATAGGTGGTGGTCTGCCAGCCGCTGTTGTCGCCGGTGTCGGGGTCGGTCGATCCGCCGTTGGCATTGCCGGAAGCGAACGACGTCGTCACGCCGCCGATCACGCTGATGGTGCCGGCGCCGATGTTCGGGGCGGTTGTCCCCGTCGTCAGAACACCGTCGGGCGGGTTGGAGTTGAAGTTCCACTGGGTGATGATCTGGCCGGATGCCGCGGCGGTGAGGAACGCCGGGGCAGCGAGCGCGCACAACAACATGCGAGCGTTCATTGCTCTCTCCTTTGCCCGGGCGGTTTCGGCCGCGGGCCAACAACGGGATACGCGCGGAGGTCTCTCTCGCGCGCTCTTTGCCGCGAGCCGCACACTGCGGCACACGGAGCGAAGAGACTACAGCCCGCCACTGGAAAGCCAAGGGCCAAGGCGCGCAGTTTGCGCTAAGAGCGATGGGGTGGCCAACGCCATGCCCGCAGACAGGCTGATCGCGCTGACCTGCCGCGGGCCACCCTGCCGCCGCCGAATCAGGGCCATCGTCCAGCACGGCGCGCCAACGCGCTCCCGCTCTACCATCGGGCATGGAGCGAGGCCCACGGGAGTTCGAGGTGGTGTCGGGGTTCGCGCCTACGGGCGACCAGCCCGCGGCGATCGAGCAGTTGTCGCGTGACATCATCGCCGGATCGCCCAGTGTCTGCCTGCTGGGCGCGACGGGCACCGGCAAGACCTTCACCATGGCCCACGTGATCGCGAAGGTCCGCAAGCCCACCATCATCATCAGCCACAACAAGACCCTGGCCGCGCAGTTGTTCGAGGAACTCCGTGAGTTTCTGCCGAACAACAGCGTCAACTACTTCGTCAGTTACTACGATTATTATCAACCCGAGGCGTACATCCCGCAGCGGGACATCTACATCGAGAAGGACTCTTCGCGCAATGACGAACTGGACCAGTTGCGGCTGGCGGCGACGAGCAACATCCTGTCTCGCCGCGATGTCGTCGTGGTCGCCAGCGTGTCGTGCATCTTCGGCCTGGGCTCGCCCCTGGCCTACGGCGAGAAGGTGCTGACGATCACTCGCGGTTCTCCTCTGGGCGGCGTGGCCGGTGCGGGCCGGCGCGAGTTCCTGCTCCAACTCAACGCCATGCAGTACAAGCGCTCGGAGATCGAGTTCCAGCGCAGCATGTACCGCGTCCGCGGCGATGCGATCGAGGTCTGGCCGGCGTACGAGACCTTTGCCGTGCGCATCGAACTCTTCGGCGACGAGGTCGAACGCATCGAGTTCTTCAACCCCACCAGCGGCGAGGTGCTGGCCGAAGAGAAGCAGTTCTTCCTCTTCCCCGCTGTGCACTACGTCATGCCCGAGGATCAGTTGCACTACGCTGTCAGCGGCATCCGCGAGGAACTCGATGCCCGGGTCATGCAGTTGCGAAGCGAAGGCAAACTGCTCGAGGCCCAACGGCTGCTGGCACGCACCAAGTACGATCTGGAGATGATCCAGGAGGTCGGCTACTGCTCGGGCATCGAGAACTACTCGCGCTGGATGGATGGCCGCGCGCCCGGCGAGCGACCGTACACCCTGCTCGATTACTTTGACTTCGCCCCCCCCTCCCAGAGGGAGGGGGCTGGGGGGAGGGCTGAGCCTGCTGTTTCTCCTCCGGATCAGGCCGCGCCGACGGCCGATACCCGCGCTGTCGCCTCCGCCTCGATGCGCCCCAACTTCAAGGACTGGCTCTGTATCATCGACGAGTCGCACGTCACCATCCCGCAGGTCCGCGCCATGTTCAACGGCGACCAGGCCCGCAAGAAGGTGCTGGTCGAGCACGGCTTCCGCCTCCCCTCCGCGCTCGACAACCGCCCGTTGCGCTTCGAGGAGTTCGAGTCGGTGGTGCCGCGGATGATGTACGTGTCCGCCACGCCCGGGCCGTACGAACTTGAGAAGTGCAATGGCCCCGTGGCCGAGCAGGTCATCCGGCCCACCGGCCTGCTCGATCCGGTTGTGGAGGTTCGCCCCGCGCAGGGCCAGGTCACCGACTTGCTCGAACGCTGCAAAGAGCGCGCTGGCCGCGGCGAGCGCGTGCTCGTCACCGCGCTCACCAAGCGCCTCTGCGAAGACCTCACAGGCTACCTCGATGAGAAGGGCCTCCGCGTCCGCTACCTGCACAGCGAGATCGAGACGCTGGAGCGCATCGAGATCCTCACCGACCTGCGCAAGGGCGAGTTCGATGTGCTGGTCGGCGTCAATCTGCTTCGCGAGGGGCTCGACCTGCCCGAGGTCTCGATGGTCTGCATCCTCGATGCCGACAAGGAAGGCTTCCTGCGCTCGCCGACCTCGCTCATCCAGTTGATGGGCCGCGCAGCGCGCAACGTCAACGCGCTGGTGGTGATGTACGCCGACAAGATGACCCCCGCGATGCAGGCCGCGATCGAAGAGACCGAGCGCCGACGCGCCAAGCAGACCGCCTACAACCGCGAGCACGGCATTACGCCCGCCACCATCATCAAGGCCATCCGCGACGGCTTCGACACCGAACTCAAGGCCCGCCGCACCGCCCGCGAGGCCGTCAAGGAGACCGAGCAGGAGTTCGAGGTCGGCGAACTGATCCGCGAGATGGAAGCCGAGATGCTCGCCGCGGCGGAGGCGATGGAGTTTGAGAAGGCCGCGCAACTCCGCGACGCCGTGAAGAAACTGCGTGCCCGCGTCGCTGAGCCGGGCGCTTCGGCGAAGGTGAAGCGGTCGGAGGTCGATGGGGGCGCAAAGACCAGGCGCGGCACAAGCGACGCGGACAAGAAGCCGGGCATGCCGGGATCGCGCGGCGGCAAGCGCGCCCGCGGCGGAAAATCGCGACCGCACTGAACGGTCAGCGGGTGGTGGCCGCCGCGCGGGCCTCGAGGCCCGTGCTGCCGAAGCCGCCCGCGCCGCGGGCCGTGTTGTCGAGCGATGCGCTCTCGATCACCATTGCCCGCGCGACCGGGGCGATGACCATCTGGGCGATGCGCATGCCGTGCGTGATGTCGAAGTCCTCATTGCCGAGGTTGATCATCGGGACCTTCACCTCGCCGCGATAGTCGGCGTCGATCGTGCCCGGCGAGTTGGGCATGGTGACACCGTGGCGCGAGGCCAGGCCCGAGCGCGGCCGCACCTGTGCCTCAAAGCCCTCGGGAAGCGCGATCGCGATCCCGGTGGGGACTAGCGCGATGTACCCGCCGCGGCTGATTGGTCGCAATGTAATCCTGCCACCTTCGGGCAGGCAGGCGGCGAGATCCATGCCCGCGGCATGCTCGGTCTGGTACTCCGGCAGGTTGGCGCGCAGGTCGAGCCTCTGCACGCGGAGCGTCGGCTGGTGCTGTGACGGCATGGCGGCAGGATACCGCGGCGGCGGCCCTACTGCACCTGTGCCGGCGGCCGCGCGATTGTCACCTCGACCGCGGCCGGGCCCTGGGCTCCGGCCACTTTCGCGGCATCCTCGACCGCGCGATTGAGCGTCTCAATCATCCGACGGGTGTTGGCGACGGCCTTGTCGAGCGAGGAGGCGCCGGTGACCGACCGCATCGGGTCGGCCCGCTGTTCCCTCTGCAGGCACTGGTCGCACTCGGCCCGTGCCCGCAGCAACGACTCCAGGATGCGCTCGGCGTTCTGGCGCATCGCCAGAAGGTCGGTCAGCGTCTGGGTGTTGGGTGTCGGCATCGCGGATGAACTCCGGGACTCGGTCTGTTCCCCGCCCGCGCGGGCGGGAGCCGGACCGCGTGGAGTTTACGTCCAGCGGCGCGTCCGCGCCGCGGGGGCCGAACGCCTACCGCACAACGCTCCGTGCCGGTCGGCAGGTCTCAACGGCGGGCGCGGGCCGCATCTCGGGCACATACCGGCGGATCGCCGAGACGACCGCATCGTGATCCGTGCTGTGCCGGAGGTCATCGAGTTCGGCGATCATCGCCGCGGCGCGATCATCGCTCAGGGGATCGACACCCAGCCCCGTCCACGCGCGCACCCCGGGGTGCGAGGTGGGCCGGAGCAGTTCTTCGGCGTACGCCAGTTCCTCGTGGATCTTCTCGCCCGGCCGCGCCCCGCTGAAGGCGATCTCGATCGCCGCGCCCCCCCCGCCCACCACGCCCGCCGGCGCATCGCCGGGCGCGCGGGCCACCAGCCCGTGCGCCGCCGCGAACCGTCGGGCCAAGTCGAGGATCAGCACCGGATCGCCCATGTCGAGCACATACACCCCTGCGCGGCGGGCGCCCGGGGCCGCCTCGCCGGGCAGCGCGGCCGACTGCAGCACCAGCATCGCCGCTTCGTGGATGGTCATGAAGTACCGCGTCATCCGCGGATCGGTGACGGTCAGCGGCCCGCCCTCGGCCAGTTGGCTCGACCAGATGGTCAGCACGCTGCACGCCGAACCGAGCACATTGCCGAAGCGCACCATGCTCATCTGCGTGCGCGAGTCTGGCCGCGCAGCCAGCCACGAGATGTACATCTCCGCCAGCCGCTTGGTCGCGCCCATCACGCTCGTCGGGTTCACGGCCTTGTCGGTCGAGATCAAAACGAATCGCTCGGCCTCGAACTCCGCCGCGGCATCGGCGATCGCCTTGGTGCCGAACAGGTTGTTCGTCAGCGCGTGGGCCGGGTGGTCCTCCATCAGCGGCACGTGTTTGTGTGCCGCGGCATGGAAGATCGCGTGCGGGCGCAACTCGCCGACGATCCTGCGTGTTCCCGCGGCATCGGCCACATCGTGCAGCACCGCCCGCCGTGGCACCGAGGGGAACCGTCGCGCGATCTGCCGATCGATCTCGAAGAGCGCGTTCTCGCCGCGCTCCATGAGGATGATCTGCGCCGGGGCAAAGCCCGCGCCGCCGGCGCACAGCCGGGCCAGTTCGGAGCCGATGCTCCCGCCCGCGCCGGTGATCAGGATGCGCTTTCCCGCAAGCACGCCGCCCACCGCATCGCGGTCGATGCTGTACGGCTCGCGGCCGATGAGTTTCGCCAGGTCGATCGCTGGTGGCGTGGCGAGCATCGCGCTCCCGCCGGCGCGTGGCGCGGGCTCATCGACCCGCGCTGCGAGAATCGAGTTAATGCCCGTCGGCGCGAGCAAGTCGCCGATGGGCGTGACGGCCCGCTCGGTGATCCCGGCGAGGCGGAGCAGTTCGGTGGTGCGCACGGTTGCGGCCCGCATGGTGGTGGGGAACGAGACCAGGGCGAGGCGCGGCCGGAAGCGCGAAGCGATCGCGGGCAGGTCGTCGATCGTGCCGAGGCGGGGCGAGCGGAGTGCGCCCGCGCGCGCCGGCAGGCCCGCAGGCGTGAGGAAGCCGACGACCGTGGGCGGCGCAGCCAGCGCGGCCAACTGGGCCTCCATCTGCGCAACCGTCTCCGGTGTGCCGATCAGCAGCACCCCGGCCTGCACGTGCTCCACACGCCGACGCGGCGCGGGGCGCTCTCGGGGCGGGGGAATGAACGAAGCGGGGGGCTGGAAGTACACCGGGTGCATCCTCATAAAGAGCGCAGATCATCGGTCCGGCAGAGCACGCCGCTGGACATGCCGTGTCGGGTACGATGAACCCGATGCTCACCCGTCTGACCGGCATTCTCGAGTCCATCGACGGCAACGCCGCGACCGTGGTGCCCGAGGGCATGCCCGGTGTGGCGTACGAGGTGCTCCTTCCGGCCTACCTGGCCGACGCATGGCTGGGAAGAGGCGGGGGCGGTGGGGGGGGGACCGGGGCGATGATCGGGCGGCGGGTCGAGATTCACACGCTGGAGTATCTTGAGGGCCAGGGGCAGGGGGCGAGTTTCGTGCCGCGGCTGCTGGGGTTTGCCTCGCGGGCCGAGCGCGAGTTCTTTGACCTGCTCACGAGCGTGAAGGGGCTGGGGCCCAAGCGCGGGCTGCGGGTGATGGCCGTCGAGCCGGGGGTGATCGCGCGCGCGATCGCCGAACGCAACAGTCGCATGCTCCAGACGCTCCCGGAGATCGGTCCAAAACTGGCCGAGTCGATCGTGCACGAACTCAAGAGCAAGTGCGATGCGTACATCGGCCTGGGAATCTCCAGGGGCGCGCCCGCGCCCGAGCCGCAGGCCGCCGCCGCGACCGAGGCCAAGCCGAGCCGCAAACCGGCCAAGGCGGGCAATGGGCGGAGCAGCGCGGAGCCGCGGCCTGTCCCCCCCTCAGCGCCCGCCGCGCCGATCCGGGCAGCCGTCGATGCCCTGGTCGCGCTTGGTGAGTCGCCCTTCGATGCCGAGCGGATGGTCGCGCGGGCCATCGACCGCTGGCGCAGCGGGGGCGATGACCCGCCCGCGGAACTCTCGGTGCTCATCACCGCGGCGTACGCGGCGAGGTAGCGCGGCAATGCAGCAGGCGACTCGATCCTGCCGGTTCGCCTTCCCGCACTCCAACTTTCTACACCCGACATCCTTATCATCCGCCCATGCGCTACGCGATGATCATGGCCGGTGGGGCGGGCACGCGGCTGTGGCCCATGAGCCGCAACGCACGGCCCAAGCAGTTGCTCCCACTGATCGCCGAGCCCGGCTCCGCCAAGCCGCTCTCGCTTCTGCAGATCGCCGCGCGGCGGATCGGCGACCTGGTGCCGCCCGAGCGCCGCTATATCTGCACCGCCGAGGATTTTCGCGAGCAGATCAAGGCCGCGCTCCCCGAGTTCTCCGATGATCGGATTCTCGGCGAGCCGGTCGGGCGCGACACGGTGAACGCCGTCGGGCTCGCCGCGGCGGTCTTCAGCAAGTTGCACAAGGACGCCGTCTTCTGCGTGCTGACGGCCGATCATCTCATCCGGCCCGAGAGCGTCTTTCGCGAGCGGGCCGACCTGGCCTTTCGCATGGTCGAGCAGGACCCCTCGCGCCTGGTGACGTTCGCCATTAAGCCGACGTACGCCGCGACGGGCTTCGGCTATGTCGAGCGCGGCCCCGCGCTCACCGGCGTGACCGATGACAAGGGCAAGCCGATCGGCAAGGGCCTGGCGTTCCGCGTGACGCGGTTTGTCGAGAAGCCCGATGCCCCTCGCGCCCAGGCCTACTTTGAATCGGGCCACTTTGCGTGGAACTCGGGCATGTTCGTCTTCCACGCGCAGACGTTCATGGACTGCCTCAAGCGCTTCAAGCCCGAGAGTTTCGACGGCCTGATGTCGATCCGCGAGGCCTGGGGCACCAAGAAGCAGCGCGACGTGCTGGCCGAGGTCTATCCGGAACTGCCGCGGATCAGCGTCGATTACGCGGTGATGGAGCCCGCCTCGCGCGACCGCGATGTCTCGGTCTGCACCGTACTGACCGATGTCGACTGGCTCGATGTCGGCTCGTGGCCCAGTTACGGACAGACACTGCCCG
Organism: Phycisphaeraceae bacterium; assembly: GCA_019636495.1. Taxonomy (GTDB): domain Bacteria; phylum Planctomycetota; class Phycisphaerae; order Phycisphaerales; family UBA1924; genus JAHBXL01. The sequence continues at coordinate 26,569 of JAHBXL010000012.1, forward strand.
CCGATGGCGAGGGCAACCGCGTGGGCGCGCAGTGCAAGGCGGTGATGGTCGACGCGGTGAACAACCTCGTGGTGAGCGATGACCCCTCGCACACCGTCGCGGTGCTTGGTGTGAAGGACCTGATCGTGGTGCACACGAAAGATGCAACGCTGGTGATGCCGCGGGACAAGGCCGAGCAACTCAAGAAACTGCACGCGATGGTGGAGGAGGGGCTGCGCTGAGTGCGTTTGCGCGCTGCGCATCTATCCTTGCTCCGTGCGATACCTCGCCATCGACATCGGCGACAAGCGGACCGGCCTGGCCATCGGCGATGACCAGACGCGCATGGTCCTGCCGCTGCACGTGCTGGAAGTTCCGACCGCCGAGCGCGGCGGGGAAGCGTGGCTCGAGGCGCTGCACCGCGCCATCGCCGATCAGGTCTCGCCGCACGCCGAGGCCGAACTGGTCATCGGCCTGCCGCTGAACATGGATGGGACCGAGGGCCCGCGGGCAGCGATCGTCCGTGCGCTCGCCGCGCGGCTGGCCGAGATGACCGGCCGCGCAGTCCGCTTTCAGGATGAACGGCTCACCTCAGCCGATGCCGACTGGGCCATGGCCCGCACGGGCATGACCCGGGGCGAGAAGAAGAAGCAGCGCGACGCCCTCGCCGCCGCGGCCATTTTGCGTGACTTTCTCGCCGCCCGGTTGGACGAGGGTGCCGGCCCGGGCTGCCAGATGCCCGGCGATCAAGCGTCCCCGCGTGCCGATGGCGGTACAACTGATCGTGAACCGGAGTGAAGCGATGATGCAGACCTGTGTCCGAGTGCTGGCATTTTCCGCCGCGTGCTGCGCGGCCGGTTGGCCCGGCGTTTTGTTGGCGCAGAGCGATGCGACCCCCCCAACCACGCCACCCCCAACCACAGCGCCGCAGCCGGCCAATGCACCCGCCGACAGGCAGCCGGAGAGAGCGGCCGAGCCCGCGAAGATCACCGATGCCGACCAGTTGCTCCGCGCGCTGGAGACCGCCGACAAGGACATCACCACGCTCACTTCCGCCATCCGCTACACCAAGAAGCCCAACGAACTGGTGGGCGGAGACGATGAGGTGCGCGAAGGCCGGCTGTGGTTCTTTGCGCGGCCATCCGAATCCGCTCCACCCGCCGAGAATGCCAGCAGCGCCGCCGCCGATCCCCGTCCGAATCGACTGTTCCAGATCGAGTTCACCCGGCTCTCGCTCGGCAACACCCGCCGCGATGACCGCCGCATCTGGGTTTTCGATGGCCGTTGGCTCGTGGAAATGGACTTCCAGACCCGCTTCGTGCACAGGCGCGAGGTTGTTCGGCCCGGCGAGCAAGCCGACCCGCTTGCGCTCGGTCAGGGGCCCCTGCCGATCCCCATCGGCCAGAAGCGAGAGAAGATCGTCGAGCGCTTCGAGGCCACGCTCGCGCCGTTCTCCGATGGCTTTGATCAGGACAAGGCCCCGCCCTCGCTGGCCGAGACCTACCAGTTGCACCTCAAGCCGCGTCCCGGAATGCAGGAAGGGCGCGATTTCCGCGAAGTCCGGATCTGGTACCGCAAGTCGGATCTGTTGCCGCGGCTGGCCCGCGCCATCCATAAGGATGGCTCGACCACCGAGGTCTTCCTGCCGGATATGCAGGTGAACCAGGACATCCCCGACACGGTCTTCGATACGCGCACGCCGCTGGGTTGGGCCGAGCAGATCGACGACTTCCGCAAGGCCGCGGCCGATAGATAGATCGATCGTCAGGTGTTGCTCCAGGTGCCGATCGGCACGTACCCCGAGGATTCCCATGAGGCGAAGGAACGCCCGCATTGCTCGCTCTCCCGGCCGCGTTGGTGTGCTGGTGTTCTGCGCAGCCGCGCTGCTGGTATCCGGGCAGGTCGATGCGCAGGGCATCGGCCGCCGCGGCGAGCGTGGCGGGGATGTTGCGGGAGGCCGGGGCGGTGGGGGGGGTGGGGGGTTCGAGCCGATGGCCGCGCCGTCGACCTCGGAGGTGGTGCAACGCGCGATCGACCAGGCGTATCTGACTCCCGACGAGGTGCGTGACCTGCGTGTCTTCCACGGCCTTTGGGAAGTGAGCGATCTCGACACGCCGCAGCGCGCCGCCTCCGCGGCGTTGATCCGTGGCGCGTGGAACGATGCCGCGCTGAGCGCTTCGGGCATCGACCCGCTCGACCGTCTCGAGGGCCTGCTGATGCAGGGCGAATACGAGGCGGTGCTGCAACTGGCCGAGGCCGACAGGCGGATGGCGGAATCGCCGCGTGGCGCGCGCATCCGCGCCGATGCGCTGGAGCGGCAGGGCAGGCTGGCCGACGCCGCGGCGGCAACCGAGGGCGCGCTGCGTGCGCTCGCTCGGAGCGCGGCGGGGGCGACGGCCGGCGACCTGGTCGAGGGCGTCCGGATGCACGCGCAGCGCGTGCGGCTGGCGGGGCCGAGCGATCGTGCTGCGCCCGCGCAGGATTACCACGCGATGGTCGATGCGCTGAGCCGCGTTCGATCCCGCATCGACCGGCTCTACTGGCCCGCGCTGCTGGCCGAGGCCGAACTGCTGTACGCCAAGGACAACTCGCCGCAGGCCGCCGAGGCGCTGACGGAACTGCTGCGGCTGAACCCGTCGTGCGCGCGGGGGTGGTACCTGCTCGGCCAGATGAGCGCCGACTCGTTCAACTTCGACAACGTCGAGCGCATCGCGTTGCGCCTCGAGCAACTGGCCGGGGACGAGGACGGGCCGGGGCTCTCGGTCGAGGCCGCGCTGCTCCGCGCCCGGGCCGCGCTCCGGCAGTCCGATGGAGCCGGCGCTGCCGAAGAACTTGACCGTGCGCTGGCGGTGTTCCCGAACCGCGCCGACCTGCGGGCCCAGCGCGCCGCCGCCGAAGCGGTGCGGTTCGAGTTCGACTCGGCCCGCGCGATGCTGACGGAGTTCGCCCGGCGCGCGCCCGGCTCGCCACTGGGCGCCCACGCCGTAGGCAAAGCGCTGGCCGAGGCGCGGCAGTATTCCGAGGCCGCCGCGTTTCTCGAAGCCGCGCGCGACATGAACCCAAACGACCCCGCGCCGCTGATCGACCTGGGACTGCTCGAAGTGCAGGCCGGTCGCGACGAGCGCGCCCTGGACGCGCTGGAGCGGGCCTTCGCGCTCGACCCGTTCAACATCCGTGCCGACAACTCGCTGCGCCTGGTGCGCGAACTGCTGACCTACGAGCGGGTCGAGAGCGAGCACTTCGTCGTGCGGTTCAAGCCCGGCGCCGACGCCGTGCTGGCCCGCGAGATGGTCCCGCTGCTGGAGGAGATCCACCGCGTGGTCTGCGGCTCGCAGCCCGGCGGCATCGACCACGAGCCTGCGCACAGGACCATCGTCGACCTGATGCCCAACCACCAATGGTTCGCGGTGCGCATCGCGGGCATGCCGCAGATTCACACCATCGCGGCGTCCACCGGGCCCGTGATCGCCATGGAGGCGCCGCGCGAGGGCGCCCGGCACCTGGGGCTCTACGACTGGGTCCGCGTCGTGCGGCACGAGTATGTGCACACGGTCACGCTGTCGCGCACGAACAACCGCATCCCGCACTGGTTCACCGAGGCCGCGGCGGTGTATCTTGAACTCGCCCCGCGGGACTTCTCGACGTGCACGATGCTCGCCGGCGCGCTCCGCGCCGATGAACTGTTCAACCTCGACCAGATCAACCTCGCCTTCGTGCGCCCCCGTCGCCCGACCGATCGCACCATGGCCTATGCGCAGGGGCACTGGATGTATGAGTACATCGTCGAGCGTGCCGGCTCGCGCGCGCCCCTCGAACTCATGGACCTCTACGCCCAGGGCGTGCGGGAGGAACAGGCGTTCATCTCCGTGCTCGGTGTGTCGCGGGCGCAGTTCCTCGAGGAGTTCAAGGCCTGGGCCCGGCAGCAGGCCGTCGAATGGGGTCTCGCCCCACGAGTCGGCGAGCCCGATGTTCGAGACCTGCTGGTCCGCGGCCTGCTGGCCGACCCGGCACAGGCAGCGGGCATCCGCGCGGGCCTGGGCCGCACCGCCGCGGAGGCCGCGCTCGCGCTCGCCGAGACCGGACTGCCCCAGCCAGACGGGGACGTGGAGGATTGGGCGCTCGAACTCTCCGTGCCGCCCCCGGCGCAGTTGGATGCGCTTCTGGCCGAGTATCCGAAGCATCCCGATCTTCTGGAGATCGCCGTCGATGCCGCGCTGGCCGCGAGCGATGGCAAGGCGACCATCGACAACGCCGCGCTGCTCGAGCGTTACGCCGCGGCCAGGCCTGTCGATCCCAAGCCGCACCGGCTGCTGGCCCAGATGTACCTCGCCCGAGCCGCGGATGGAGATCCGGATGCGCCGCGCCGCGCCATCGAGCACCTGGAGTTCCTCGACGCCCGCGAGCAGAAGACGCCGGCCTATGCGACCGAACTCGCCCGACGCTACGCCGCGGTCGGAGACTGGCCGCGGGCGCGGGCCAAGGCCGAACGCGCCACGCAGATCTCGCCGTACGATGCGCGGCCGCGGGAACTCGCGGCGACCATCGCGATCCAGGCGGGCGATCTCGCCGCGGCGGAGCGGCACATTCTCGCGCTGACCGTGCTGGAGCCGGACCGAGCGGTGCACTTCCAGCGCTTGGAGGCCGTGAGAAAGCGGATGGGCGGGGGGCGTTAGGGCTTCATCAGGCCCGAGTGGCCGGAACATGGCGCTCAGTTCCACCGACTCGTCTTTCAGGACCAAAGGCTCAACAATCAGGTCCTCGGGGTCGGTGTTCGGCAGGGCGGTAGTCGCCTCGGCGACCGCCTACACTTGCGGCCCTATGGGCAAGACCCGCGAGATCAAGAAGCGCATCAAGGCGGTCGGCAACATCCGCCGCATCACCAACACGATGCGGATGATTGCCACGAGCAAGTTCGCTCGGGCGCAGCAGCGTGCCACGGCCTCCAAGCCATACACCGAGGGCGTGTTCGAGTTGGTCCGCAAGATCGGCGAGGCCGGGGGCTCGGGCGGGGGAGCATCGCACCCGCTGCTGGGCGGCGCGCCCGGCAAGCCGGGCTCGGTGGCCCGGGAACTGACGCTGGTCATCACCTCCGACCGCGGTCTGTGCGGCCCGTACAACAGTTCGGTGCTGCGCACCGCGATGGCGCATTTCCGCGCGAGCCCCGTGGCCAAGTCGGGGCAGATCGAAGTCGTCGGCCGCAAGGGCGCGGGCTTCTTCAAGTTCGCCGAGGTGCCCATCGCCGCGATGCACAGTTTTGGCGACAAGGCCGAGTATGCGCAGATCGAGCGTCTGGCGCAGTCCTACATGGACCGCTTCATCGCAGGCGAGATCAGCAAGGTCACGATCATCTTCATGAAGTTCCTCTCCGCGGGCCGTCAGAGGCCCGAGGTCATGCAGTTGCTCCCGTTGAGCGCGCCCGAGTCGAAGTCGGGCGAGAAGAAGGCGGGCGTCGAGTACGAGTTCAGCCCTCCGGCCGAGCAGTTGCTCGCGACGCTGCTGCCCGCGGCGGTCAAGGCGACGCTCTTCCAGGCGTTCAGCGATGCGATTGTCAGCGAGCACGTCGCGCGAATGGTCGCGATGAAGTCCGCCACCGACAACGCCGGCAAGATGGGCAAGCGCTTCACGCGGCAATACAACCGCGCCCGCCAGGCTCAGATCACCACTGAACTCACCGAGATCATCTCGGGCGCGGCCGCGCTGGAGTGAGCGGTCGCAGGTAAGGAACTGTGGGCATTTAGCACATCCGTGCAGCAACCGCTAGGGGACCAGTTCCTAATTGACCGCAATCCGTTTGTAGTCAATGGGAGTAACGCGTAGGTCCGAGGAGTGTTGGGGACTAGTTAGACTTTTCTTTAGGTGATGGAGTCCACACTTCGGGCTGCCGAGCAATCTCCTTAGCGAGCGCACGTCGCACAGCATCCGTTGAGGCCATTCCGAAACCGCGGAAGTGACTAGCGGCGAGGTCGCTCAACGTCCTTTGTAGTGACTCGGGGACCGCAGCAAACTGCGCCTCTGTAACTAACAGTCCATAGGCAATTCCGGCAGCATGGCGCACTTGGACTGCGGGATCATCCCAATCGTCGTTGTTGAGATCGTCATCTAGCTCTTCCTCGTCCCACACGTCCTCGTCGTCAAACGGATCATCATCTTCATCGTCTTCTGCTTCGTCATTATTGAGAACGTGAGGAGAGCTATTGTTAGTCTCAGTTATGACGTTAGTTCGCGTCGACTTTCGAAACATTGCTTGAACTAACTGAGCGACGCCTGCAACGACGAAGAAGATGATCATGACTCCGCCGAAGCCGAGTAGTAGAGCCGCGGGGCCCTTGAACACCCAGTGCCACTCTGATCGGAAGAGCACCCACCACGCCCCAACGAACGGCAGAATTCCAAATGACAGTTCGAGAATGACCATCGAAACATACACGCACAGCAACAGAAGACTGCCGAAGGCGGCTTTGATGTGATCTATCACTGTGGTTCCTCGCTCTGCTGCTCAACAGGATGTTCCCGGGCCCGGCGTCCATGGGGTAGATGCCCCCAGCGTAGTGCAACCTCCCTACCTTCGCAAGACGAACAACTGACAAACTCCCTCGGCGCTTCCGGTCCCCCGCCGGTGCCGAGCTTGCGCGGACTGTGGGTGGGAGCGACGATGTACGCCGACGGACGGAGACTGGGTGACGGCTCGCTGGTCTCGCGCCGTGATCCACTCTGCGCGGGTGAAGCTTAGACTTGAGTTGCAGCCTACTGAGCTAACGGATTCCCGGTGATCGCGATCTACTGCCCACGTAGAGCCGTCCTGCCTACTCGCCTCCCTGTAGACACTCCCGCCCCGTCGGCCATGTGATAGAGTCCCACACAAGGAGACTCCCATGCTCCCACTGCGCGCTGCCGCGTTTGCACTCGCCGGAACCGCCGTCTTTGCCGCCGCGGCGGGCACGGCCGGGCCGCCCGCACACTCCGCCTCAACACCACCGGTGCCCACCTCGGCACCCGCACATCCCACTTCCGACATCCCCCATCCGACATCCCCCGGTCCTGTCCTCCGCGGCGTCATCACCGATGAACTGGGCAAGCCGCTCAAGGGTGTGAAGGTCCAGCTCTATAGCGGCTTTGCGACACGCTGGGAGGGCCAGTCGGCCATCACCGGCGACGATGGCGCGTACGTGTTCGACCCGCTCGAAACCGGCGCGATGACCAAGCCCGAGAATCGCGATGGCTGGGATTTCTCCGTGGGCGTGCGCATCGAGCACGACACCCATGTGCACAGGGAAGGCGAGTCGTGGTTCGACATGACCGTGCCGAACGTGGATCGGCACGTGACCTCGCGCGACTTCGTCATGATGCCCGGCGGGGTGCTCGATGGCGAGATCAAGATCGAGCACGGCTTCGCCTGGACCGGACTCGATCTGCGCTTCATGCCGACCAGCGGCAAGGGCACCCACTGGTACGCGACCACGGACCGCAAGGGCCGCTTTGCCACCAAGGCCATGGTGCGCGGCGAGTACAGCGTGCAGTGGAACTCGCCGCAGGCAGACTACCCCGAGCTTGCGCACGTGAAGATCGAGCCGGGCCAGCGCACGATGGTGAAAGTGAGCGCGAAGATCAAAGTCGAGGCTACCGCAACCAGCGAGCACGGCCCCCTCGTCCAGCCCGTGGAGTGATGCGCAGAGTCAATTTAACACCCGAAGTCGGCCAATCACAATCTCAGCGACTTCCGACTTCCGACTTCTGCCTCACGGAAACACCTTGTCCGGGTTCGCATACACCGTCGGTCGGCCGTAGCTGTTCTCCTCGCGCACCACATCGGCCTTGTTGCTGCCGCCCAGCGACCGCGGGAACTCCAGCGTTGTCAGCGGCATCACGTGTCCATCCCCGAACGCCGCGTTCGATGAGCCGCCCGCCTTGCCCGGGTGCCGATAGCCGATGCGGCTGTTCGCCTGGCCCCGGTGGTTGTCGCGCTGCCGGCCGGCGTACAGGCCATCGGCCAGCGCAATGAGCGTGTGCGGCCGCGTGACGGCGTTCAAATACGTGGTGCGGATGTTCACGCCGTTGGATCCCGGTCCATAGCCGACAGAGCCGGTATAGAAGAGATTGGGCGTGACGTTCGCGGCGGCACCGATCGGATTGTCCGCATTGATCCAATACGCCACGCGGATGATCTTCTCGAATCCTCGATCGGGGATCGTCTGCGCCACGTTCGATGATCCGGTTCGTTCAAACGGCCAATCGAGCCAGCCCTTGGGGTTGTCGGGGTCGGTGCCGGTCTGTCCGCTCTCCACGCCCGCGACGTCCCTGGTCTCCGGGCAGTAGAAGACGCTGCCCTTGGTCTGCTCCGATGCGGGCACATAGCCGTCCCGATCCATGATCGGGCCCCACCCATCGAGCGGCACACCAGCGCCCGTCACGCCCTCCATGTTGTAAGAGGGAATCACCGCCTCCCTGTGGTCGCCGTTGTACGCCGTGAGCGCGGTGCCCATCTGCCGCAGGTTCGACATGCACTGCGTCGATCGCGCCGACCGCCGCGCCATGCCGATGGCCGGCAGAACCAGCGACACCAGCAGCGCGACAATCGCGATCACCACCAGCAGCTCGATGAGCGTGAACGCGTTTGATCGGCCGCGAGTGTTCATAGCAGGCTCCACCCCTACAGAAAAATGACATCCGACATCCGAAATCACCCCGCCGTCTCACTGTACCGGTACTCCACGCCTCGCGCCGCATGCTCCGCCAGCACGTGCTCAACGATCTTCGCGTTTGAGCCCAGCAGTTCGGGCACGATCACGCCCGGCTTCGAAAGTTCGCCGCGCGCCAGCATCCGCGCGATGATGGTGCATGGGAACGCGGTCGTCCTCGCCATGCTCGTGCAGCGCGTCTCCCGATCAAACCTGTCGAACAGGTCCCACTGCATCCGCACGGGCTTGCCGTTCTTCGTCCCCTCGCCGATGACCCGCATCACCGTGAGGTCCTCTTCCCCCGGCCCATACGTCCACATCGGGAAGAGCAGTTTCGCCATCAGGTCGCGCGGGCGAATGCGCGCCAGCCCGCCCTCCGCGGTCGCGATCTCCACCGGCTCCTCGTTGAAAAGCCCCGTCTCGCGCAGCACCCGCATGAGCTCGATGTGCCCGGGATACCGCAGCGTCTTTTCCTTCATCATTGGCACGCGGCCGAGGTGCGTCGCCGCGAGGCTGCGCAAGCCGTCGGTGTTGAAGGCCTCCAGCGTGCCGACGCCGTCGAACTCCATCAACTCCGGCTCGCTGAGCGCGGGCCGAACCACGACCTTCCCGTGTTCGACCAGCCGCGTCGGCCGCGTGTACTCCTCGACCACGTCCGACGGGCTGAACGCCGCCTTGTACTGATACGGCCAGCGGCGCTCGACCGGCAGTCCGCCGACATAGATTTCGATCCGTTCGCACACCGACAACGCGGCCGCGGCACGCCCCGCCAGCAGGTGGCTCATTCCGGGCGCCACACCCATGTCCACCACCGCCGTCACGCCGCGCTCGCGGGCCAGCGTGTCGAGTTCGAGAGCGTCTTCGCCCATGAACGAGATGTCGGCGTAGGCCTTGCCGGTTTCGATGACCGTTCGCAGGGCATCGAATGCGATTCGCGAGGCCAGCGCGCCGAGCACCACGTTGTACGGCGCGATCAGCCGCCGGATCGTCGCGGCGTCCGAAAGGTCGGCGATCTCGCCGCGGACAGCGATTCCCGCCTCGCGGCAGCGATCGACGACGCGTTGAATTGCGTCCGCGCGCGAGTCGGCGATGGTGATCTCGAACTCGCCCTTGACGCGGCCAAGGTCCAGAGCCATGACCGATCCGACCATGCCGGCGCCGAGAATGATGGCGGTGTGCATGGCCGGAGCGTATCACGGCGCGGGTGTGCGCGATGGACCGGCCGGCGGCGCCGCGGCCGTTGCGTTCGGGCGATTACGGGCAACCGGCGAACCACGCGGCCAGGAACGCGAAGATGTCCGAGACATCGACGGTCGAGTTCTGGTCGAAGTCGGCTCCGCAGATGTTGACCGTCAGCGCCGCCCCGTTGGAAGTGGTCGAGCCGCACACGTTGGTGATCACGCAGTCGTACGTGCCCGCATCGGTCCAGTTGGGCTCCGAGCCCGGCTTGGCGACGGGGTTGATGGTGAGCGAGGCCGCGTTGCTGAAGCCGAACCGCGGCGACCAGAGCGGGAGGTTGACGCCGTTGCGCCGCCACTGATAGGTGGGAGCGCCCACGAACGACGCGGCGACCGTAAACGTGACGGTCTGCCCGTTGTAAACGGTCTGGCTCACCGGCTGCGTGGTGACCGAGGGCGTGGTGCACATGCAGGTGCTCGTGGTGTTCCACGGCCCGGTCAGGACCGGCGAGTACTGGGCGAACCCGAGCCCGGTCTGGTCGAAGCCGTCGATGATGCCGGCATCGATCGCGCTGGTGCTGGTCGTGCCCCACCAGTTGTTGCCCACGTTCAGGCTGACCGACCCCTGGATCTGCAGGTTCGCCACGTTGTTGGAGTGAATGTCGTTGCACTCGACCGGCACCTGGATGCTCATCAACACGCCGACGTTGTTGCCCGTGATCGTGCAGCGGCGGACGACCGGCGCCCGCACGATCCCGTTGTTGTTGTTCGTGATGCTGCACCGCAGCACCTCCACCTGGTAGCCGTTGCCCGGCGTCGAGATGGCCGTGTCGTTGGCCTGGAAGATGCAGTCCTGGATCGTCATCCGTTCGACATTGAAGATCGCGTTGGTGTTGCTGTAGAACGAGCAGTCGCTCACGAACTTGTCCGCGCTGTCGATCGCGTAGATGTTGCCCACGAAGATGCTGTCGTCGATGGTCACCCACTGCGATTGCGTGCCGCCCGAGTAGCCCTGCACGCCGTAGATGTTGTTCGAGAACGTGCAGTTCTCGATCACCACCGGCGGCCCGGCGTTCGGCACCCCGCAGCACATCAGTTGCACCGCGAAGTTCAGGTCCATCAGGTCCGCCTGCTTGATCGACGCCGTCGCGCCCGTCGGGACCGACACGCGGACGCCGTTGCCCTTGTTCGTCGAATCGAACGACTTGAAGGTGATCACGCCCGCGAACCCGCCCTCGGCCACCAGGCGGCCATCCTGCACCACCAGCGTGGTGCCGGGGTTGAACTCGACCGTCACGCCCGGGTCGATCGTCAGAATGGCCCCGCTCAGCACGTGCACATCGCACGTCAGTTTGTACGGCGAGCCCGCCAGGTCCCACGTGGTGTTGGCGTTGATTGGCCCGCACACCAGTGTCGCGCCCGGCGCGGCCGAGGCCAGCAGGCCCGCGAACGCCGCGGCGAGCACAACCAACACGCGACGACCCGGACCGAACGCCTCAACGAATGCACGCATGACAGTGCTCCTTGTGTTTCCAGCACAGACTTTCCCACACGCCCCGAGATCTTGCAAGTGATCGAGCAAAACGTCGCAAGATTCGGGATTCGTGAGGGTTGAAGAACCCCCAGAGGGAATCCCCTGGAGTGATCGGCGCGGCGTTCATGGAAAAATGGGATGAGCAAGGGTGCAACAGCGGAGGCCGACTGCGCCGCGGGCTCTACCGCTTGACCCGCGTCCACTTCACCGTCAGCCACGTCGCCAGGGCAATCGTCGCCGCGCGCAGCAGGTTCTCGATGAGCCCGCCCCCGCCCGCCCCGCCCTTGGCCGCGGCGAGCATCCAGCCCAGGTTCATCCCCGCGTGCAGGATCATCGGCACCCACAGCGTGCGCCACCGCACCAGCAGCCACGCGAACCACAACCCGCCCGCAATGGTCATGAGCAGAGTCGGCCAGCCCGCCGCGATGCCCTCCATCGTCCATTTGATGTGCATCGCGCCGAACAGCGCGGCCGCGAATGACGCGTTGATCCAGAACGGCCTCCCCATCCAGCCCAGTGCCGCCGCGGCGACGCCGACAAGCAACCCGCGGAAGAACAGTTCCTCCATGACGGCGGCTTTCAGAACGCCATCGAACAAACCGGGCACGACGGTCGCCATCGGCGCGGGCAGGTTGCCGCTGCGCAGGCCGAGCACGAGGCCGCCGATGATCATGGGGCCCAGGGCGATGAGCGCCACCAACACACCGCCGCGCTCGCCGCTGCGGAGCCCGAGCAGCGCAAGCGGCGAGCGCGCAAGGTCGGAGCGCGCGGCGCGATGCTCCACACTGCTCCGCGCAATCAGTCTGTGAACGATGACCGCCCCGAGGAACGCCGCGAGCATGAATGCCGCGAAGGAGTCGAGATTGCGCAACCAGCCCGGCACGCCCTGCCCATCGAGCCAGGTGTGCAGCGACTTGTATGCGGGCCACTGCCCGCGGAAGCGGGCAAAGCCGACGCTCGCAAGGGCGAGAAGCCAGATGATGGCAAGTGAAAGGGACCTCTGCGGCATTGCAAGACCTCGCGAACTTCGGCTACGGATGACAAACCTCCGTCGAGCCCGGCCCGGGTGCACCCAGTTCAACGGTGCGCCGGAACTCCGGCCGCTTCTTCATCGGTCGGGTATCGTCTTTCAGCCGCGAGCGATCGTCTCGCCGTCGTCGATCTCCAGATCATCGAGTGGGAGTGCAGATCCTGAGTTCTCCCAGTCGCGCATTTCGCGGCGGAGTTTCTCCATCTCCTGCTCGCGGTGCGCGGCGTACACATCGGGCGTCATCTTGATTTCCTGCATCACCCGGTCGCGCTTGCCGCAGCACATCTCATCGACCCGCCCCGTGTCGAACGCCGCTTCGATCATCGGCGCGGCCTCGGAGACATTCAACTGCACCAGCATGGAGATCGCGCTGCCCGTGATCCCCGGCTCTCCGTATCGCGCGTACTTCAGGGCTTCGAGCAGGCGCTTCACGACACGAGGCCGGCACTCGGGGTACGCCTTGGCGAGATCCTCAAGGTTGTTCCAGAGGTAGATGCGGACACCGAAGTCCTCACGCTGGTCCATGGCAATCGCCGCGGAGGGCTCGATGATCTCCGGCCCCATCTTCAGCAGCAGGTTCGGCATGTCCTCCATCCAGAGGTCGTCATCGATTCTGCACAGCCAGCGCATCTGGTTCACGAGGGGCTTGAACGCCGCCGCGCCGATGATCCCGACCAGCGCCCGCGCCGCGTGCACCGGCCCGAAACACTCGGGCTCCTCTGCCACCCAGAGTTCACGATCGGTCATGAGCCGAAGGAGTTCCGGCACCGAGGACTCCGCGATGTCCATCGCGGCGTAATCGAGAAATGGCGCGTGGCGCCAGGCGGAAACCGCGCCGCCCGGGGGGCCGAGTGTCAGTAACCTGGCGATGGATGGGGGGTAGGGCAGAGCGGGTGTGCGCTTGGCCATGGGAACAGCATAGCCGCGGGCAGAGTCGGCCCGGCATGGTGCCACACGGCCCGGGGCCGCGGCATGCCGACCCGGGTCGCGGATGCGAGCCCGGAGTTCGGGAGGCGCAGGGAGATGGGGCTGGCGGACTAACCTATCTCCATGGTCGTAACGCTGCTGGGCGGCTTGGGCATCTTTCTGCTCGGAATGGTCCTGATGACCGACGGCCTCAAGGCCCTCGCTGGCGATGCGCTCCGGCGGATTCTCACCCGCGTCGTCGCCGGTCCGATCTCGGGCATGGCTTCGGGCGCGTTGGCGACCGCGGTTGTGCAGTCCTCGACGGCGACGACCATCACGACCATCGGTTTCGTCAGCGCGGGACTGATGACCTTCCCGCAGGCTGTCGGCGTGATCTTCGGCGCCAACATCGGCACGACCAGCACCGGCTGGATCGTCTCGCAACTGGGCTTCAAGGTCTCATTGGGCTCGATCGTCCCACCCTTCATCTTCCTGGGCGTTGCCATGCGGCTGATGGGGCGGGGCCGTGTCGTTCATGCGGGGGTCGCGCTGGCGGGGTTCGGCCTGTTGTTCGTCGGCATCGACATGCTCCAGCGGGGCATGGGCGGGCTCGCGGCGCGGATGTCCCCCGCCGATATTCCCTCGGCCGGGCTGGCCGGGAGGCTGATCCTCGTCGGGTTCGGCATGCTGATGACCGTCGTGATGAAGTCCTCGAGCGCGGCCATGGCGACGACGCTCGCCGCCGTTGCCGCCGGCGCGATCGGCATCGAACAGGCCGCCGCGCTGGCCATCGGCCAGAACATCGGCACCGCGGTGACGTCCGCGCTCGCGGCGATCGGCGCGACCACCGCGGCCAAGCGCACGGCCCTGGCGCACATCTTGTTCAACGCGTTCACCGGTTTGGTCGCCTTTGCCGTGTTGCCGCTGTTCGTGCACATCGTGGCCGACGCGGTTGACGCGTTTGACGGTCACGGCGGGGGCATCGATGCGCCGACGGCGCTGGCGGCGTTCCACACCGCGTTCAATGTTCTCGGCGTCGTGCTTCTGTACCCGGTGCTGGGCCCGTTTGCGCGGATGATCGAGCGCATGGTGCCCGAACGAGCCGTGGGGCCCGCGCGGTTCCTCGACCCCGCCGTTGCGAGCGTCGGTCCCATCGCGCTCGAGGCGGCACGGCGCGCGCTGCTCGAGATCGTGCGCGATGCCTCAGTCGCCGCCGCGGGCGCGCTCCGGCAGGGGAGGTTCGATGAGCAGCGGCTCGGGGTGGCCGCGGAGGCGGTGGACCGCGTGCGTCCCTTCGTGCACGGTCTGGCGCAGGGCCAGCAGTCGGAGGCCGAGGTCGGGCGAATGGCCGCGATGTTCCACGCCGTCGACCACGCATCTCGTTTGATCGGCGCTGTGCGACGCGCCCCGGCCGGGGGGGTTGCGCTCGGCACGCCCGTGGTCGACGAGTGCGCCCAGCGGCTGGGAGAGTTGCTTGGCGCCGTCGCGGCAACAGGAGAGTTGGACGCCGACCGCGCCATGGAGGTGTCGACCTCGATCGCCGATCTCCGCCGTGCCGAGCGCAAGGCGCTGCTCGAGGACGCCGCGGTGCACCGGATAGACCCCGATCGCGCCGTGCGCTGGGTCGATGCGCTGCTGTGGATGGACCGTGTCGCGTATCACCTGTGGCGCGCTGCAAACTACCTTTCGCCGCGACCAACGTCCAAGGATGCCGATGCCGAGGCTCGCAGCGCCGAGCCCGAGCCGCGACACGATGCCGCGTAGCGCCGAGATGAACGACCCGACCAGCGCCATCCTCGATGCGTGGGACTTTGAAGACCCGGCAAAGAGCGCTGCGCGTTTCGATGCGCTCGCCGCCGATTGGGAGAGGGCCGGCGACGCGCTCGCCGCGGCGGAGTTTCGCACACAGCAGGCCCGTGCCATGGGGCTGCTGCGCCGCTTTGACGAGGCCGACTCGCTGCTCGACGGCGTCGAGGCCGCGCTCGGGGGATCGGGCGCGGCGGCGTGCCGCGGTCCGGATGCGATCCGGCCGCACGTGCGGCTGCTGCTGGAGCGCGGGCGCGTGAAGAACTCATCGGGCCGCGCGGCGGAGGCAGCGCCGCTGTTCGAGCGCGCATGGGACGTGGCGCGCGCAGCAGAAGCGGGCGCTGCGCTCGACGGACTGGCCGTCGATGCCGCGCACATGTGCGCCATCGTTGCCGGACCCGGGCAGGCGATGGAATGGAACCGCAGGGCGCTCGGTCTTGCGGAGTCCTCGCCCAATCCCGATGCGCGCCGATGGCGAGCATCGCTGTTGAACAACATCGGTTGGACGATGTTCGCCGCGGGCGATCACGCGGCCGCGCTCACGCACTTCCAGCGTGCGCTGGCTGCGCGAGTCGAGCAGGGCATCGATGGCAAAGGCCGCGGCGCGTGGCTCGTCGCCCGCTGGTGCATTGCGCGCACCCAGCGTGCGCTGGGCCGAACCGCCGAGGCTCTTGCCGCGCAGCAGGCACTCCTCGCCGAGCACGCCCGCTCGGGCACATCGGATGGGTTCGTGCACGAAGAACTCGCCGAGTGCCTGCTCACCCTCGGGCGCGGAAGTGAGTCGCGTCCGCACTTCGCCGCGGCGTACGAACTGCTGTCGAGGGACCCCTGGTTCGCCGAGCGCGAGCCGGAGCGGATCCGGAGAAGCAAGGAACTCGCGCGCATGTAGCGCGCTGCACGACGGCGAGCGGAGATCGGCAGGCGTCGTGGGCACTGGCCGCGCCCGCGTCGTGCGCCGACGCGCCGGTCTATTACTCCCCATGAAGATCGTCATCCCCGGCGGCTCCGGACAGGTCGGAACGATCATCGCCCGCCACTTCCACCGCCGCGGCGACGAGATCGTCATGCTCAGCCGGCGTGCCGGCGCGGCAGGCACGCCGTGGCGCACGATCGTGTGGGACGCGGTATCGCTTGGCCCGTGGGCCAGCGAAGTTGATGGGGCCGACGTGATCATCAACCTTGCCGGGCGGAGCGTGAACTGTCGCTACAACGAGAAGAACCGCCGCGAGATCATGGATTCGCGCATCGGCTCGACGCGTGCTGTGGGCAACGCGATTGCAAGCGCATCGCGTCCGCCGGCCGTCTGGCTGCAGGCCTCCACTGCCACGATCTACGCCCACCGGTTCGATGCCCCGAACGACGAAGCGACCGGCATCATCGGCGGCGGACCGGAAGAGCGCGATGCGCCCGATGCCTGGAAGTTCAGCATCGAGGTGGCGCAGGCGTGGGAACGCGAACTTGGCGCCTCCAAGACACCCCGCACGCGCCGCATCGCCATGCGCAGCGCGATGGTCATGAGCCCGGACAGGGGCGGGATCTTCGATACGCTGGCGACGCTCGTTCAGCGCGGCCTGGGCGGCAACGCCGCGGGCGGAAGGCAGTACGTCTCGTGGATTCACGAAGCCGACTTTGTCCGCGCGGTCGAGTTCCTGATCGCGCACGACTCGCTCGACGGCGCGGTCAACATCTGCGCACCCAACCCGCTCCCCTACGCCGAGTTCATGCGGGGTCTCCGGCGCGCCATGGGCGTTCGCATCGCGCTGCCCGCCACGCGCCTCATGCTGGAGATCGGTGCGATCCTGATGCGCACCGAGACTGAACTGGTTCTCAAGAGCCGGCGCGTTGTTCCCGCGCGATTGCTGGATGCGGGCTTTGAGTTCAACCACCCCGACTGGCCGGCCGCCGCCGCGGAACTCGTGAGCCGGCGGCGTGGAGGCTCGTGATCATCTTCACCGCGTGCCGTGCCCGCGCCGCAGCACCCCATACTTCACGATGCACCAAACCGCGCGGACCCCGTCGCGCCATGTGATTTTCTTCCCCTCCGCGTACGTCCGACCCACGTAGCCGATCGCGACCTCCTGCACCCGGCAGTTGAGCGCGGCGAACTTCGCGGTGATCTCGGGCTCCACGCCGAAACGGTCCTCTTCGATCGTGATTCTCGAGAGCACGTCGCGTCGTGCCGCCTTGTAGCACGTCTCCATGTCCGTCAATCGCAGGCCGGTCGTGAGGTTCGAGAGCGCGGTGAGGAGGCGGTTGGCCAGGCGGTGCGCGCGGTTGCCGCGACCGCGCGGGGCCGATCGCGATCGGTCTGCGAAGCGCGAGCCGTATACGACGTCCGCCCTGCCGGCGATGATCGGGGCCAGGACCGCGTACAGATCTGCCGGGTCATACTCAAGATCGGCGTCCTGGACGACGACCACATCGCCGGTTGCCTGCGCGAATCCCGCGCGCAGCGCTGCGCCCTTGCCGCGGTTGCGGTCCTGGCGGATCACGACGAGCCCCGCCGCGTCCGAGAGCGCATCGATCGCGTCCAGCGTTCCATCGGTCGAGCAGTCGTCGACGATCACGACCTCGCGCCCCGTGACGCCCTCGCCCATCGGCGCGGCGGCGACGCGCCGGACCACCTCGCCGATGGTGGCGTGCTCGTTGTAGACGGGGATGACGACCGAGACCTTCATGCGCGGGCCAGTGTATTGGCCCGGCGTGCCCGTCGGCGCGCGGCGAGATACGATCTGCAATCGCCCCCAGGAGCACGCCCATGGCCAATCCCGAACGACCGCCCATGAAACTCTATGACGACGAGGGCGACCTGCTCCTCAACGCCGAGTCCTTCCCCGACAAGGTCACGCTGTTGCCGTCCGGCCCGATCGGCTCGGGCGTCGGCCCCGGCGCGGTCGAGCGCGTCCGTGTTCTGTGGGGACAGGACATGCTCCGCGACATGCTCGACGGGCGCTACCGCGCCGTCGTCTGCGCGGTGAACGACACCGACAACTCCCACGGCATCATCGCGCAACTGGTCGATCTCATCCAGACCAGCCAGTGGACCGCCAAGGGCGTGACCAGTTTCGCGAGAATGTTCCAGGAGTCCGTGTCGATCCACGCCGCGAAGGACCGCGAACCGTACGTGCTCAAGTATGACCTCGACAGTCTGCTCATTCTCGCGCTCCTGCGACCCAAGGGCCGCGATCACTTCACGCTCGAAGATGTCTCGCGCGGGTTCTCCACCGTCGTGAAGATGCTCCGCGGCCGGCGCGAGCGCCAGCCCGTCGCCTCCGTGAGTTTCCTCAACGCCAGGGCCAACCGGTTGCTCGGTCCCGACGGCGAGGAGCCCTCGTTCGAGACCGTGCTGCGGACCATGTACCAGGCGGGGTTCCGCGGCGACATCTACCCCGCGCCCGCCATGTGGCGCTCCGGGCACGTCGGCGTGTTCCCCTACTACCCCTTCCCCGAGGGCGTCGAACGCATGCGCGCCGGAAGCAGTTGAAGCGCGCGCAGGACAACCGAGCGTCACTTGTGAAGCCTCCCGCAGGAGAAGAGCGAACCACGGAGGCCACGAAGGACACCGAGGCGGCATCCTCTCGGCTCAACGACGTCTCGAGGCGAGTGTGCGGCAGAGTCCTCATACACGCGCCGGCAGCCGGACTGCCCCTCGAAGCGAACATCTTGAACGTTCTGTTCCTTGTTTGTCCTTCTCCTCCTCTCCTCCGTCTCTTCTTCTGATCTGCGCTCATCTGCGTCCATCTGCGGCTTCTCTTCTCCGCGTCCACAGCGCCTCTGCGAGAGCCTTCTTCGCTCCGTCCGATACTCCTCTTCCTCCGCTTCCTCGACCCCAACTTCTCCTCTGATCTGCGTCCATCTGCGTGAATCTGCGGCCTCTTCACTCCTCTTCGTGTCCATCCGTGGCCGGCCTTCTCTCCGTGTTCTCCGTGCTCTCCGTGGTGAAACATGATCGAGCCTCTTTTCCTCCGACTCGAACGCGCGCCATCGGTCATCGCCGCGATGACCGCCGTGGTCTCCGACGAGGATGCGCGCCTCAAGCCGCCCAGCGGTGCATGGTCGATCCTCGAAATCGTCTGCCACCTGGTGGACGAGGAGACCGACGACTTTCGCGCGCGGATCAGTCTTACGCAAGTAGACCCCGCCGCGCCCTGGCCCGGCATCGACCCCGAGGGCTGGGCCGCACGCCGCGAGTATCAGAAGCAGGACATCGGCGCGAAGGTCCGCATGTTCGCCGAGGAGCGGGCCAGTTCGGTCGCGTGGCTGCGCTCGCTGCGCGAGCCCGACTGGCACGTGGCGCACAACCACCCGCGCATCGGACCCATCCGCGCGGGAGACCTGCTGTGCGCGTGGGCCGCGCACGATGCGCTGCACATGCGCCAGATCGCCAAACGTCTGTATGAACTGGCCGCGCGCGATGGCGAAACGCTCGGGCGCGCGACTGGCGGCTCGCCGTTTGTCACGCGCTACGCCGGCGAGTGGGGGGCGTGAGTCCGCGTGTCAGCGGGCGATCGGGGCCAATTCGGCGTCCTGCTTCGACGCCGCCTGCACCGCCTCCGCAGGCATCCGACGGATCACCTGCACCCGGCCGAATCGCTCGGCCTGCCCCGGCTCATATTCCGCCGCGCCCAGGTAGATGCCGATCACGACCAGACGCTGGCTGGAGCGGTCCCACACCGCGGCGGGCCCGCCCGACATGCCCTTGAAAATGTCGGATGGTCCGACCTCGGCGAACACGGTCAGATCCGCCGGCAACTTGCGCGTGCCCTCGACGGCGACGGCCACAGCGCACACAGCGCGCGGCTCCACGCGGCGCGGATCGACCCGCTCGGGCCGTTGCCCATCGCCCGGCCAGTAGCCGCAGAGGTACACCGGCTCGCCATCGCGCACGCGCCGCGTGGCATCGATCGGCGCGGCGGGCGGAAGGCCCCCCGGCGCAACGCGGATCACCGCCCAGTCGTCCTTGGCATCGCGTGTCGTGCCCGCCGCGAGCACCTCGAACTGTCGCCGCACGCCGTCGATCTCGATGCGGTTGGTTCCGCCCCGCGGCAGGCAGTGCCGACAGGTGATCAGCACGTCATCGGCCAGCGGCACGCCCGAGCCGAGCGCGCCCCACGGCGTCAGGATGC
This sequence comes from Phycisphaeraceae bacterium, assembly GCA_019636495.1. Classification (GTDB taxonomy): domain Bacteria; phylum Planctomycetota; class Phycisphaerae; order Phycisphaerales; family UBA1924; genus JAHBXL01. The sequence continues at coordinate 46,803 of JAHBXL010000012.1, forward strand.
GCACCACCGGCAGGCCGTCGAGTTGGGCAGGCGTCGGCGCTGCGCTCTGCACGCGCGCTGCGCTCTCGCCCGCGACGGAGCCCGATGAACACGCGCCCGCGAGCGCGGCCAATGAGCCGACGAGCGCGAGCGCAACCAGATGAACCAGCCTGCTTCGACGGGCCTTCATGCTGCAATGCTAACGCCGCGGCACGATGCGGTTGCGAAAAGCGACAGCCGCACGCGAGGGAGCCGATCTCCCGCGTGCGCTGTCACGGATGTGAAATGGAATTCTGGATTGCGGATCTTGGACTGTGGATTGCAAGCCCAGCCGATGCCCGCCGCAGGATGAACCCGAAAGAGCCGCACCCGCACGGAGCGACCAAGCGACTCTGCCGATCATCCAACTCCCCGATCCAAAATCCAAACTCTCAGTACTTCCTCAACACGCTCCGGACGATGCCCTGGATGCGGCAGTCCTTCACGATGATCGGCTGGAAGTCGGGGTTTGCCGGTTGCAGGCGGATGCGGTCGCCCTCGCGGAAGAACGTCTTGAGCGTGGTCTCGCCATTGGCCAGGAGCGCGACGACTCGCTCGCCGTTGTTGGCGGTGTCGGCCCGCTCGACGAGGATGTAGTCGCCGTCGAGGATGCCCTCGTCGCGCATCGAGTCACCCTGCACGCGCAGCGCGAAGATCGCCCCCGGCTTGCCCGGCTTGGGGCCGACGATCTCGAGCAGGTCGAGTTCGTCGCGGTCCTCGCACTTCTCGATCGGGTATCCCGCGGCGATTTTGCCGACCAGCGGGTAGCGATAGGGGCGGGCCTCGTCGGGCACCGCGATCCCGTCACTGATCGACAAAGAGCGCGCCTTGTTGGGGTCGCGGATGAGCGCGCCCTTCTTGATAAGCGCTTCGACGTGCTCGAACACCGTGACCTTGCTGACGCCGATCTCGTCGGCGAGTTCCTGCATTGTCGGCGAATAGCCATGGCGAACGCGGCAGTCGCGGATCAACTGCAGAATGCGAAGTTGCTTGGGCGTGAGATTCATAGACCTGACCCTCCAGAAGCGAAGGCTGCGCCGGACCGGCGGAACCCGCCGCGACCGACTTGACGGACGAACGTGACTCTCCCCGCAAACCCGCGGCCGCCGGAACACCCAGCGACCGGACAACCACCTGCGAACCGGCCCGCGCCGACGCCGCGGCCGAGAGTTCCCGCGACAGGTCCGCCGCGAACACCAGCACGCGGCCCTGGTCTTGCAGCACGCGCTCCGCCGCGAGCAACGTGCCCGCTCGCAGAGCCAGTTCCGACAACTGCACACGGTCCGCACGGTCCTCCGCGGGGTGCTGCCGAGCCTCCGCCGCGGCGACCAGCCGGCCTCGCCGGTCCGGCCGATAGTCGGTCACAAAGTCCCCGCCCGGCCCCAGCCGCAACAGCCCTGGCTCGTCGGTCGCTGCGTTGTGTGCGACATCGGGGCGAAGGGCCTCGATCCGGGACCGGTCCGATCGAAAGAAGTTGATCAGCGGCAAGGGTGGCTCCTTCCACGCCAAGCACGTCCGCATGGGACGCATCCATGGCCAGAGCGGGTTCCACCCGTTGGGGTTCATTCCTGTCGGTCCGCGACAGGTTGGGCCATCGGCCCGCGGGGATGATCGGCTGGTGGGGCATTGGGTCCACACAAACCTACGGCTTCATCTGTTCGGATGAAGATAGCCTACCATCGGCCGTTCGGCAAGTCATCTCACAAGTTTTTTGTGGGAAATGTTGGGGGAGGGGGAGGGGGGGAGGGGGCGACGCCGAGGGCAAGGGCCAGATTGAGGGGAGCGGGTTGAGTGTCGGGGGACCGACCGCCAAATGCGTGCGGCCACGTGCAGCCGATGGTATAGTGATTACGTATGGGACTGCATCTATGCGGTCCATGCGCGGGTCGTTCTGGCCTGCGCGGCCGAAAGGTGTTCATCGCGACCGCTCGAGTCGCAGGAGGGTTTCAATGAACCGGAAGCGGCGTGGCTTCACATTGATCGAGTTGCTGGTGGTGATCGCGATCATCGCGTTGCTCGTGGCGATTCTTCTCCCCGCGTTGAGCGAGGCGCGTTCCGCCGCCCAGGGTGCGGTCAGCATCTCGAATCTTCGTCAGTTGAACACGGCGATCGCGGCCTATGGCGGTCAGCACAACGATGCGTTTGTCAATCCGTTCGACAAGGACAACCCGATCCGGTACGGGGGCGGCGTGCAGTGGTGCTTCATTGTCACGCCGCAGACGGCGCAGGGCACCGCCGGCTTCACGGCGTGGCAGATCAACGATGCCAACTGGGCGAGCGAGATGTTCGCCGCGCACTGGGCCAGCCTCATGTTGTCATGGATCAGCGAGTTCGACCTCGACTCGCCGGTTCAGTTTGCCCCGCAGGACCGCACGGTGATCCAGCGTTTCCGCAATACCGTGACGGCGCCGAACGCCCCGCCCATCGAGAACCTGCTCTGGGATGGGTCGTACTTCTATCCGCCGGTGTTCTGGACGCGGCCCGAGCGATACGCCACCGAGGCCCGCGTGAACATCCAGGCCTCCGCCGCCGACGGCAATCTTCAGTGGCGGCGCAATCGCTACGACAACGTGCCATTCCCCTGGGCCAAGGTCATGGTCCACGAGCGGTTCGATTTCTCCAAGAAGACGCGGCGCGGCTTCGGCACCAACGGTCGAATGAAGTTGTTCCCCAACTGGAACAACCCCGAGGCGCGGCCCAAGTTCGGCTTGGTCGATGGAAGCGTGGACTCCTGGGCAATCAAGGACCTCGACAACCTGTCCACCAACGGCAACCCGGCCGAGCGGGTCGTCTTCACGCCGTCGGGCCTGTGGAACCCGGGCGCAGCGATCCTCAACCGGTACGACATGCTCAACGACGGCCTCGAAGGCGGCCAGGCCCAGAACTTCTCGTTCAAGTCCTACTTCTGGGCGACGCGCAACGGCATCAAGGGTCGCGACATCAACCGTTGACCCGAGATCTCCGCTCCGCGCTCCGGCAACACCCACAGCGAACGCACACAGGGCCGGTCTTGCGACCGGCCCTTTCTGTTTCTGCGGTCCGTGCAGTTCCGAGGCGCGTTCAAGCCTTGCCCGCCGCGGCACGCCGTTCGAGTTGTTGCATCACCTGCTTGGCCATCGCCTCGGCGGTGGCGACCTCGGCGACGGTCACGTGATCGGCCCCCGCGTTGGTCGCCAGGAAGGCGTTGCTCAGGAAACTCGTCCGCGCGGCGATGAAGATCGTCGGCGAAATGGCGCGGATCGCCTGGCACGCAAGCAGGATCGCATCGTCGTCGGGGATGGTGATGATGATCGCATCGGCCGTACGCACACCGGCCGACTCGAGCACCTCGGGGTTGCTGATGTCGCCGTAGACGATCGCACGCCCCAACGACCCCTGCTTGCGCACGGTGCCGGGGTTGAGTTCGACGATCGTGTAGGGGATCTGCGCGATCTGCAGTCGGTCCACCACGGCGCGACCGACCAGGCCGAAGCCCGCGACGATGACGCCGGCACTCGCAGGCTCGGTTGCGCCGGCGGAGTCGGCGTCCGCGGGCGCACCGGCGCGCTCGACGAGCGCGCTCGACTTGATCCACGGCGCGGCGGGAAACCTTGAGAGCACCGGAGCGGCGAGCTTGGAGAGGTCGTAGGCCCAGGGCGTCAGGATCAGCGACAGCACGACCACGGCGATCATGACCGGCTGCTGGGCCTCGGGAATGATGCCTGACATCGCCGCGCCCGCGAACACGACGAGGCTGAACTCACCGGCCTGTGTCAGCAGCGCCCCCGTCTGCAGGCTGGTCGCGGCATTCGCCCCGCCCGCCCACGTCGAGATTACCAGGATCGTCCCTTTCACCGCGAACAGCGCCCCCACGCCGAGCAGCACGACCCACCACGCGTCGAGGACCGAGGGCACGTTCATGTTCAGTCCGACAACGGTGAAAAAGACCGCCATGAACAACTCGCGCAGCGGCGCGAGTTGGCCCGCCAACTGGTGGCGGAAGGCCGTCGTGGCGAGCATGAATCCGGCCAGGAACGCGCCGAGCGCCGGGCCGATGCCGACGTAGGTCGTCAGCGCGGCCGCGGCGAGGGCGACAGCCGATGCGACGACCAGCAGCGTCTCCGATGCGCCGCCGCGGGCGGCCTCACGCAGGAGTTTCGGCAGGGCGTGCTTGCCGATCGCCACCATCAGCCCGACCGCGAGCATCGCCACCACGCCCGAGACCAGCAGATCGACCAGCGGCCCGCCGCTGAGGCCGGAGACCAGTCCCGGCGTGCTGCCCGCGGCCTGCTGCCCGGCCCACATGGCGATCGGCGGCATGAGCGCGAGGATGGCGATCGAGAGCAGGTCCTGCGTGACCGAGACGCCGATGCACAGGCGACCCTGGATGCGGTTGACCTCCCGCCGCGGCTGCAAGACGCCCATCGCGACCGCGGTCGACGACATCGACATGGCCATCGCCAGCACCAGCGCGGCGGGCGCGGAGAGACCGAAGGCCATGCCCACGGGGATGCCGATGGCCCATGTCGCCAGGGTCGAGCCCAGGCCGATCGAGAGGATGCTGACCATGCCCGAGCGGATGCCCGCCAGATCGAGTTGCAGCCCGATGGTGAACATGAGCAGCAGGATCGCCAGTCCGGAGATGGCTTGCACGTTCTCGGGGCTGCTGATGAGCGCGAGCGCGGAGGGGCCGATGATCGCGCCGGTGATGAGGTAGCCGGGGATGGTGGCCAGGCCGAAGCGCTTGAAGATGATGGTGATGCACGCCGCGGCTGCGAGCGTGAGCAGCAGATCGACCATCAGGCTGGCTGCGCCGCCTGACGAGGATTGCTGGGCGAGAAGAGTGGTGAGGCAGAGCGCCATGGCGTCGATGGTACACAACGCCGCGCGGGCGCGTGTCGTGGGATCGCGGCACGGGCGCGACCGCGCTCAGGCCGGCTGGGCATCGGCGCGGCGCTTGATGAGCACCGAGAGCAGCGTGACATCGGCGGGCGTGATGCCCTCGAGCCGCGCGGCCTGGCCGAGGGTCTCGGGGCGGAATCGGGCCAGCGCCTGGCGCGCCTCGGTGCGGAGATTGGGCGCCGCGTCGTAGGGGAAGTCGGCCGGGATGCGGCGGCGTTCGAGGTCGGCGTGGCGGCGAACCTCGGCCCGCTGGCGCTCGATGTAGGCCTCGTAGAAGCGTTCGGTGTGCACGGTGAAGACGGCATCGCGCCAGGTGCGGTCATCGAGGTTCGGCGGACGCACGGCAATGGCCGCCGCGGCGAGGGATTCGGGCCCGAACTCGGGCCTCCGCACCAGATCGCGCAGCGGGACGAGATCGAGGCGTGCGGCGTCGATGAACCGCGCCAGCGCTTCGATCGCATCGCACCGGGCGGCGAATCGTTCGCGTCGGAGCTCGCCGAGGGGATGGGAAGCCAGCAGGCCGAGGGATTCGGCCAGCGACGTGAGGCGGTCGGGCGCGTTGTCGGCGCGGAGCATGAGGCGGTGCTCGGCGCGGCTGGTGAACATGCGGTAGGGCTCGGTGGGGGTCTTGGTGACCAGGTCGTCCATCATCACGCCGATGTAGGCGGCATCGCGCGAGAGGGTGAATGGCGGCTCGTTGCGCGCGAACCGCGCGGCGTTGATGCCCGAGATGACGCCCTGGCCGGCGGCCTCTTCGTAGCCGCTGGTGCCGTTGATCTGTCCGGCGAGGAACAGGCCCTCGACCAGTTTGGTCATGCCGGTGGCGAAGATCTGGTGCGGCTTCACCATGTCGTATTCGACGGCGTAGCCGTAGCGCAGGATCTGGGCGCGTGCGCAGCCGGGCATGGCGCGGACGATTGTGTCCTGCACATCGGCGGGGAGACTGGTGGACACGCCGTTGCAATAGACCCAGTCATCGCGGAGAGACTCGGGCTCGAGGAAGACGTTGTGCGAGTCGCGATCGGCGAAGCGTGTGACCTTGTCCTCGATGCTCGGGCAGTAGCGCGGTCCGATCGACTCGATCTGCCCGCTGTACATGGGCGCGCGGTGCAGGTTTGCGCGGATGGCGTCGTGCGCCGCGGCGGTGGTTCGCGTGACGCGGCACTCGACCTGGGGCAGATGCGGAAATGGCAAATGAGCAAAGGGCAAAGCAGATGGCAGATAGGCAGATTGAGAATGCAGTGCATCGCTGATCGGTTGCTTTGCATCTGCTGTTTCGCTGCTTTCGCGCGAGAGTTCGCTGAACGGCACGGGCACATCGTCGCCGGGGGCGGGTTCGAGCGCGTCCCAGTCGATGGTTGCGCGCTTCAGCCGCGGCGGGGTGCCGGTCTTGAGTCGGCCGAGTTCGAAGCCGAGTTCCCGCAACGCGCCGGAGATGCCGACCGCCGCGGCCTCGCCGTAGCGACCTCCCTCGGATTTCTGCTCGCCGGTGTGCATGAGGCCGCGCATGAACGTGCCGGTGGTGAGGACGACCGCGGGGGCGGAAAGCAGCACATCTTCAAATGGACAAAGCAGCAAATGTCCATCGCGTGCCGCGTCGACTGCGTCTGCTTTGTTGCTCTTTCGAACGACCACCCCACGCACCTTCCCGCGCTCCACCACCAGCCGCTCGACGCTCCCGGCGATCACTTCGATCTCGGGGCGCGAGGCGATGAGCAACTGCACGGCCTCGGCGTAGGCGTGTTTGTCGCACTGGGCGCGGGGGCCGCGGACGGCCGCGCCCTTGGAGGAGTTGAGCACTTTGAACTGGATGCCGGTGGCATCGGTGGCCAGGCCCATGAGCCCGCCGAGCGCATCGATCTCGCGGACGATCTGCCCCTTGGCCAGCCCGCCGATGGCGGGGTTGCAGGACATGACGCCGATCTTGGAGGGGTCGAGCGTGACGAGGGCGACGGTGGCACGGGCATCCTGCCCGTGAACAGGCAGCAGATTCGCCGCGGCCCACGCGGCCTCAACGCCCGCATGGCCTCCGCCGATGATGATGACTTCGTACCGCTTCACGCATCATGATAAGACGCCGGGGCTGAGGTCTGCTTTGAGACCGAAGCCCCGGGTTGACGCCGGCGCAGTTCAGCGCCTGTTGATTACACTCCTCCCCATGACCGTCTGGCGCGACTGGGTCCACATCACGTGCTCCGCCCGCGGCCAGTGGCTTCCCGGCGATGCCCGCGGATTTCGGGATCATGGCCATCGGATCCACTCCTCTGGAACATACCGCGACCCGCCCCCGTTGCATGAGCACGCCGGCCTGCGGGTCCATGCCGCGAAGATCAACCAGATGGTCGTTGCGTTCACACCCGCTCAGCGCGTCACGATTGGTGAGGCGATGCTCGAGAAACTCGCGGCGATGGAGTTCCCGGTTCGGATCCTCGCCGTCGCGGCGACGCACGTGCACGCGCTCATCCGTGTCGGTGAACAGGACGCAATCCCGATCGTCGGACGCGCCAAGCAACTCGCTTCGCATCGACTTCGCCAAGAACTTGCCGGCACCATCTGGGGCGAGCGGAGCCACCCGGAGCGGATCACATGCGAAGGGCACTACCGCAACGTCGTCGACTACATCGGCCATCACAGACTTGACGGGGCTTGGATGTGGGATCGGCATGCCGACAGCCCGGCGTGACTGATTGCCGCCTTCAACCCGTGCCTTCGCTCGCAGAGCCTCGCTCAGACACGGCGTCGGTGTGGGCGGTCAATGCGCATTGCGGTGCACAAACCCGCGGAAGACCGTCAGCCAGAGGATCTTCAGGTCGAACCCGACCGACCAGTTCTTGACATAGAACAGGTCGTATTGCAGGCGCTTCCGGAGTGATGTCTGGCCGCGGTGCCCGTTCACCTGCGCCCACCCCGTCATTCCCGCCTTGACGTGCTGCCGCAGCATGTAGCCGCGCCAGTCCTCGCGGAAACGTTCGATCAGTTCCGGCCGTTCGGGACGCGGGCCGACCAGCGACATGTCGCCCACGAGCACGTTGAACAACTGCGGCAACTCGTCGAGGCTGGTGCGGCGGAGCCATTTGCCGATGGGTGTGACACGGGGGTCATCGCGCTCGGTCCAGCGTGCGCCGCCCGGCTCCGCCGCGGCCTCGTCCTGCACGTGGTACATGGTGCGGAACTTGTAGATGTCAAACGTCTGCCCGCCGATCGACACGCGCCGCTGCTTGAAAATGATCGGCCCCGGCCCGCTCAGTCGCACCAGCCCCGCCACGATGAGCATGGGGATTCCGAAGATCACCATCGCCGCGACCGCGCCCAGCACATCCAGCACGCGCTTGGTCAACCCGCCCAGCCCGTGGTGCGGCGTCTCGCGGTAACTCAGCACCGGCATGCCGTCGAGTTCGTTGACGCTCATGCTCTGCGCGACATATCGCGGCGAGACATCCGGCACGATCCGCACATCGACCGGGTGCTTGTCCAGCGCGCCCAGCACCTGCGAGAGATACGTCGAGCGCGAGCCCGGCAGCGCAACGTACACCGCATCGGGCTTGTTCTCGGTGAGGATCTGCTCAAGGTCCGACAGCCCGCCCTTGACGGGCTTGTCCACGCACTCGGTGCGGCGGGTCTTGTCCTGGTGCGAGATGAAGTACGCCACCTGGATGCCCGTCCACGAGTTGCGCTCCAGCGTGTGCGCGACGATCTGGCCGAGGCGGCCGCAGCCGATGATCGCAACGTGCCGCTGGTTCCAGCCGCGGCGGCGCAGCACGCGCACGCCGATCCTGAACGCCACGCGGTGGACCGACAGCATGACCGGGAGCAGGATGGTGAGCGCACCCAGTTGCACGCGCCCGGCATCGAGCGTTAGACCCCACAGGTGCAGCGGCTCATAGACGCCGCGGAAGACCGAGGAGTCCGATGCGTAGAGCACGGCCAGCACGGCGAGCATCGTCGCCAGCGACGCCTTGAAGACCTGCACCATCTCGTTGGCCAGCGAGCGGTCGCGGCGGGGGCGATAGAGGCCGAACCACCGCAGGCAAAGCAACGCGACCGGCACGGTGTAGAGGACCAGCGCCTCCTTCGGCGGATGCTCCCACGACTCGGGCCACCACGTCCTTTCGATGGTCGTTCGTCGCACCGCCCACGCCGCGAACGACGCCGATGCCACCACCAGGCCGTCAACGACGGCGAGCAACCCGACGAACAACTGGTGCTGCTGCTTGAGCAACTGCGCTGGACCCTGTGAAAAGTCGCCCGCCGACCGGCACGCCCGGCCCCAGTCGACCTGCCGTCTTGCCCTCCACGCCCACGGCACGGCGCCGCCGAGTGGCAACTGTCCCGCAACCCGCGCCGATTGTCAACTTCGCGCGGAGGGATGTTCGGAAGTTGACCGGATACCAGTGTCGTGCACCGCTCGGCAGATGAGCAGCCGGTCCTCAGCCATCGGGCTCTTGTCGCGTCCGGTCGGAATAGAACGTGTCGTACAGGTCATCAAACTCCGCGATCTCCGGGCGTGCCCCCTCGGGCCGCTTTGCCGCGATGTTCTCCCACGCGTAGTGCGCGCGGGTGTCGCGGGCGGCGCTCTCGGACTCGATGCTTGCGAGCGACTCGTCATAAGCCCGACGGAGCGCGGGATCGGAAAGGACCTCGTAGGCCGTGGCGACCGCCGCGAACGCGGCGGAGGAACCGGCGGGCCCGGTGTCGGGGTGGTGCTGCTTGGCGAGTGCGCGGTAGGCGCGGCGGACTTCCTCAGCACTGGCATTGCGGGATACGCCGAGCGTCTGGTAGTGCGTGCGCGCTGCATCGGCGCGGCGCGATGGTCGCGGTTGGCGCGCGGTCATCGGCCGTGGCCCGGGAGCACCGGCGGAACCGCGGGCTGCGGGTTCGAGTTGTCGACCCACATGCACTCGGTCTCGAAGATGAGCGTGGCATTGGGCGGGATGACGTTCCGCGCGCCCTGCTCGCCATAGGCGAGCGCGGGCGGGATCACGACCTTCCGCCGCTCGCCGACGGCGATGCCGACCAGCGCATCGGACAGGCCCTTGGGCTGCGTGGGGTGGCGGACCCGCACCGCGTCGCGCCCTTCTGCGCGGGACGTGTTGATCCGCGAGCCATCGGTCAGCCAACTGGAAAAGTGCAGCGCGGTCTCGCCTCCCTCGGCCAGGCCCTCGGCGCTTTCCTCCGGCGGGCGAAGTGTGATGACGATCAGGCCGTCATCACGCCGATCGGCCTTGAACCAGGGCGATTCCTGCCGCTCGAACCGCACCGGGTTGGTGGCCGATCCCGTACTCCAGATTTCTCGCCCGTCCGCGGCGATACCCGTGTCGTGCAGCGCGACAAATCTGGAAGTAAGTTGTATGGAACTTGTCATCTCGACCGCGCCGCGATCGACCGTCGGGTAGGGGTGCGGCGTGCGGCCCAGCACGCGACCGCCCTCGGCCGCGAGCACGAGATCGAGGTTTGCCGCCAGCCGCCGTGCATCCAATGTGGGGATGGACTCGGGCGCGGCCCAGAGGCCCGCGAGCATCTCGGTGAAGTCGGGCGATGCGCGGAAGTCCATCACGCGGAGCCGAAGTTCCGTCCCGCGGCGATAGAGGTGGAAGACTCCCTGGCGGAACGGCTCGGCGGGCGAGTCCTCGCGGGCGATCTCAAAGTACACAGCGTTGTCGAGACCTTCGACTTTGATCCGCGCGGCGTTGAGCCGCAGGGCGGGATCTTCGCCGCTGGGCGCAACGCGGAAGGAACCGGTGAGCATCGACAGGACCCGCTCGAACTCCGGATCGATGTGCGGCGCGGGGGCGGTCGGCCCGGCGATGGTGACGGGCTTGTCCGCCGCGGACTCGGTTGCGGCCTGAAGCGGCGACTGGCGAGCATCCTGGGCCATTCCGGTCGCGGCGGGTGCCGCGAAGACTGACACGACGAACATCCAGACTGCGTGTGATCGGAGCATCGTGGTCCGCCTCTGTTTCTGCGGATGGCGCGGGATCAGGCCATCTCGGGGAACATCTTCTGCACCACGCCGACGAGGTCCTTCACGTGGCTGATCGATTCGTTCATGTACTTCTGCTCGGTTGCATCCATCTTGAAGGAGATGATCTTCTCGATGCCCTTGCCTCCGAGCACAGCGGGCACGCCGACGAAGTAGCCCTTGCCCTTGGCGCCGGGGGCGACGCCGTACTCGTCTTCGCAATAGGCCGCGGAAGCGATGACGCGCTTCTTGTCGCGGACGATGGCCTCGACCATCTCGACGACGCCGGCGCTGGGGGCATACCACGCGCTGGTGCCCATGAGTTTGACGACCTCGCCGCCGCCGCCCTTGGCGCGCTCGACGCAGGCGTTGATGCGGTCCTCGGAGAGCAGGTCACTGATGGGGATTCCGTTGACGCTGGTGCGCTTGGGCAGCGGCACCATGTCGTCGCCGTGTCCGCCGAGCAAGAGGCCCTGGATGTCCTCGACGCTCACACCCAGTTCCCACGCGAGGAAGGTCTTGTATCGCGCGACGTCGAGCGCGCCGGCCTGGCCCATGACGCGGTGCGCGGGGAATCCGGTGACTTTCCACGCGACGTACACCATGGCGTCGAGCGGGTTGCTCACCACGATCACGATCGCGTTGGGGGCGTACTCCTTCACGTTCTGCGCGACGTGCTTGACGATGCCGGTGTTGACCGAGATCAGGTCGTCGCGGCTCATGCCCGGCTTGCGAGGCAGGCCGGCGGTGATCACGACGACGTCTGACCCGGCGATGTCCTTGTAATCAAACGTGCCGGTGAGGTTCGCATCGAAGTTCTCGATCGGGCCGCAGCAGGCCAGGTCGAGCGCCTTGCCCTTGGGCATATGCAGTTCGGGCTTGTCCTTGTTGGGGATATCGAGCAGGACGACGTCGCCGAGTTCCTTCATCGCGAGGGAGCGGGCGCACTCGCCGCCGATGTTGCCTGCACCGATGACGCTGATCTTGGCACGCTTGAGCATCTGTTTCCTGCCTTTGGTGAGTCTGTGGTGGGCCGGCAGGAGGGTGCCGACTCCACTTCGTTTCGTGAGACGACAGCACTTTCCGGACCAATCCCGGAAGTTTGTCACGGGGTCGCCATCGTAGGTCGCATAGCACCATGCTTCCGGCCGGAGGGCCCGTGTGGCTCCAGAGTTTGGAATGACGCTTCTGCACCGCTCTGGAGAGCGGTGCCACCTGAGAGCGGTGCCGCTGGTGGCTCCGTTCTCCAGACCGGAGCAGAGAAGGCTGCGTGTGCACTGCTCTGGAGAGCAGTGCCAGCATGTCAACCAAACTCGACCGGCACCGGCTTCATGTCGGCGCGTCCGGGAATGGGCAGAGGCACGGGCGCTTCGCGCCCGCGGAGGATCGCCGCGACCAGTTGCGGCTGCCCCGGCGGGGGCTCGGCGTGCTCGGGGAGGACGAGATCGCGCACGACCGCGCCCTTGCCGAAGTCGAACTGGCGGTAGACCTGGCGGAGGCAGGGCGCATTGGAGGGGCCCTCGATCGCTGGTGCGCCCGCGGCGGTTCGGCCGCGAACGTGATCGAGGAGAAAGGCGGTGATTGCGGCGCAATGAGGTTCTGAGGGGCGTTGCTCGCCGGGGATGCGGGCGAACGCGCAGGGCGCTCCGGCAAAGAGCACGCCGCCGGGCACGGGGAGGTGGAGATCGCCGTTGAATCCTGCCGCGAGGAGCGCGGCGACGAGGTCGGCGGGGTGATCGCAGCGGAGTTCGGGCGCGGCGAGTCGCCACTCGACGCCGGGGGAGCGCGCGGCGAGGAGCGCGATGCGGGCATCGTCGATCAGCCGGGAGACTTCAGCGGGAAGGGGTTCATTGCGCCAGAGCGCGGCGAGCGACTCGGCGCTTTTGCGGATGATGATGTCGGCGCGGTCGAGGCCGAGGGCGCGTTCGCCGGGCGCGGTGAGTTTGTCGAGATCGGCGAGCGCGAAGGTAACGGCCTGCAGTTCGATGATGGGGATGGTGGCCGCGCGCCAGCGGTCACCATCGGCATCCCGTGGCAGGGCGCGGCTGGCCTGCGCGAAGGCGGACCACTGCGCCAGGAGCGCGGCCCAGGTGAGTTGATCGGCCGGGGTGGTCATCGGCGAATGCTATCGAAGGCGGTGCAGCCGCGCGCGCCGTAGCCTTCGCCCATGGAGATTGATGTCACCTCGCTCTCGCAGGCGGACCGCTACAAACTGCTCATCGGCGGGATTGTGCCGCGGCCAATCGCGTTCGTCTCGACGCTCTCGCCCGATGGCCGGCCCAACCTCGCGCCGTTCTCGTTCTTTGCGGGTGTGTCATCGGAGCCCATGGCACTGCTCTTCTGCCCGGCGAACAACGAGCGGGGCGAACCGAAGGACACGCTGCGGAACCTGCTCGCGGGCGCGACGGCGGGGGAAACCGAGCACGGCGGGGGCGAGTTCGTGGTGAACACGGTGAGCGAGTCGTTTGCGCGGCAGATGGCCGCGTGCGCCGAGCCGCTGGCCTATGGCGAGAGCGAGTTTGAGTTGTCGGGGTTGACGATGGCGCCCTCGCGCGTGGTGAAGCCGGCGCGGGTGGCGGAGAGCCTGTTGTGCTTTGAGTGCCGCGTGATGAGGGTGCTGCGGCTGGCGCCGGGCGTGCCGAGCGGGGGGAACATCGTCATCGGCCGGGTGCTTCACGTGCACGCGGCGGATGGACTGGTGAACGAGCGGATGCACGTGGACCCGGCGAGGCTCGCGGCGATCGGCCGCATGGGCGGTCTGGGCTATGTGAAAACGGGCGATGCGGCGCAGCGGTTCGAGATGCCGATGGGGCGACAGGCAAAAGAGTCCTGAGAGAAACTCACCTCAGAGACGCGCGGGAGCGCAGGGACAACAAAGATGGCCGGAGCCGAGGTTTTCTGATCCTGTTTCTCCGCCGCCTCTGCGCCTCCGCGGTGAAATCGAGATCCGATCAAGCGAGATGCGCGGGGCCGGGGAGCCGGCTGGTTGCCGAACTCCTCCGTGACTCTTGCGAGCGTTGTCCGTCGACCAGGTATCCGTCTCGGCGGCGAAGCGCTCCATCGCTCCGCGTCCGCGGCGGGGTTCCATCCTCGCGCCGACAACTCACCCGGCCCTCGCGCTGCTCTCGCTCTCTCTCCCTCCCTCCTCCGATCGCGCTGTCATCCGGTTCGGCCGCCGCGGCTCACGAGCAGCCCATCGATGCGCCGCAGTTCAGGCACTTGTAGCACGTCCCGCTCCGCACGGTGATCGCCCCGCACGAATCGCACGCCGGCGCATCGGCCTGGGCGTTCTGCATCGCGACGCTGAACGAACTGCTCGACGCCGTCACCGTCGTGCGCGAGGCGACCCGGCGTGCGACCGCCGCCGCGCCCATCGGCCCGGGCTGGGCGGCCTCGACCACCGTCGTCACCGAGACGGACCGCGACTGCGCGTGAACCTGCGCGGGCTGTTCGTGATGCCCGTGCATCGTCCCCGCATCGGCGGACGCGGCGGGTTGCGGCGGGGGTTCGGCGTTGTTGCTGGCGTTCCACGGGTGCGTGTCCTCCTTGACTTCGCGGCGGTCATCATCCATGTGCGCGGACATCCTGCCCGCGCCCATCCTGTGCCCTGCCTCCAGCGGGGCGTCGTCATCATCGGAATCGATCAGCAGCGGCGCGGGCTCGGCGCCGCGCTTGGGCGAGTTCTCCTCGCGATAGCCGGGGATGAACTCCATGCCCATCCAACGGAAGATGTAATCGACGAGGCTCTTGGCAAACGGAATATCGCGGTTGGTCGTCATGCCCGCGGGCTCGAAGCGCTGGTGCGTGAACTTCCGCACCAGGCTCTCGACCGGCACGCCGTACTGCAGCGCGACGCTGACCGCCGTGCCCAGCGAGTCCATCAGCCCGCCGATGGTCGAACCTTCCTTGGCCATGGTGATGAACAACTCGCCGGGCTGGCCGTCTTCATAGAGGCCGACGGTGAGGTAGCCCTCGTGCCCGGCAATGTTGAACTTGTGCGTGATCGAGGCGCGGGTCTCGGGCAGGCGGCGGCGCATCGGCCGTTCCAGCACGCGGACGACTTCCTTCACCTCGACCAGCGGCTCAGACGGGGGAACTGGGATAGACGGTGCAGGCGTCCCCGCCGCAACTCTCGCACTCGACGGGACGGACGGGGAGGCCGCGGCGGCTTTTCCCGCTTCGGGCTTCTCCTCTTCCTTCTCGTCGCTGCGCGAGGAGAGGGGCTGGCTGAGTTTGCACCCATCGCGATAGAGCGCGTTGGCCTTGAGGCCCAGTTCCCACGACAGGCGGTAGCACCGCTTGATGTCGTCGACCGTGGCCTCGTTGGGGAGGTTGATGGTCTTGCTGATCGCGCCGGAGATGAACGGCTGCGCGGCGGCCATGGCGCGGATGTGCCCCTCGGCCGCGATGAACCGCTGGCCATGCTTGCCGCACTTGTTGGCGCAATCGAAGACCGGCAGGTGCTCGGGCCGGAGGTGGGCGGCGCCCTCGACGGTGCCCATGCCGCAGATGACATCGCCCAGCGAGGCGACCTGGCCGCGGCTCAGGCCGAGGCGCGCCAGCAGGTTGAACGACGAGTCCGCCCGGGCCTCCTCGGGATCGACCCCGGCGCGGCGGAGGGCATCATCGCCGAGCGCGAACGCGCTGAAGGCGAACGAGAGATCGAACACACCGGGGAGCGACTCCTCGATTTTCTCGAGGTCGCCATCGTTCAGGCCGTGGGCGCGGAGCCAGGACTTGAAGGTCATTCCTCCGGACACGCCCGGCGCATCGGCCGGCATCGGCGCATCGAGCGTGAGCGTGCCGAGCAGGTGCGCCATGATGGCGCGGATGTGCTCCTCGGAGTAACCCAGCGCGCGGAGCGCGGGCTCCACCGAGGCGTTGGCGATCTTGAAGTAGCCGCCGCCGGCGAGTTTCTTGAACTTCACCAGGGCGAAGTCGGGCTCGATGCCGGTGGTGTCACAGTCCATCAGCAGGCCGATGGTGCCGGTGGGCGCGATGACGGTCGTCTGCGCGTTGCGGTAGCCGTGCTTCTCGCCCAGCGCGAGGGCCTCGTCCCACGCGCGAACGGCATGGTCGAGCAGGTCGTCGGCGTTGGACAGGTTCACGCGGCCGGAGTTGATCACCGTGTGGTCGATCGGCACCGGCGGGATGCGCAGACCGTCGAAGTTGTCGGCCGTCCGCGGCACGCCGTGGGCCGCGAGGCGGTGGTTGCGGATCACGCGGAGCATGCTTTCGCGCTCGGGCTCGTAGCCGGGGAAGGGCCCCAGTTTGGCGGCCATGTGCGCGCTCATGCGGTAGGCGCGGCCGGTGAGGATCGCCGTCAGGCAGGCGCACAGCGCGCGGGCCTCGTCGCTGTCATACGGGATGCCCGCCTGCATCGCCAGTGCGCCGAAGTTGGCATAGCCCAGGCCCAGCGTGCGGTACTTCCACGACAGTTGCGCCACTTCCTTGCTGGGGTAACTGGCCATCAGCACGCTGATCTCGAGCACGACCGTCCACAGGTCGATGGCATGCTCGTACCGGTCGACATCGAACGCCCGCGTCGCCGGGTCGTAGAACTTCAGGACGTTCAGTGAGGCCAAGTTACATGCAGTATTATCGAGGAACATATATTCAGAGCACGGGTTACTCGCATTGATCCGCCCCGCACCGGGGCAGGTGTGCCACGCATTGATGGTCGAATCGAACTGCACGCCGGGGTCGGCGCAGCGCCACGCGGCGTAGGAGATCTGCTCCCACAACTCGCGGGCGTTATACATCTTCGCGGGCTTGCCGGTGGTGCGGCTGAAGGTCTGCCACTGCCCGCTCTCCGAGTCCATCGCGTCGAAGAACTCATCGCTGATGCGCACCGAGTTGTTGCTGTTCTGCCCGCTGACGGTCGCGTAGGCCTCGCCGTTGAAGTCGTAGTCGAGTTTCAGCCCGAGGCGCTTGGCGGTCTCGCCGATGGTCTGCGAATCCGCCGCGGCGGCCTTCTTGTCGGCGATGACCTTCAGCCCCTCGACCATCGCCTGGACCTTGATCTCTTCGCGGACCTTCCAGTTGATGAACTTCTCGATGTCGGGGTGGTCCATGTCGAGGCAGACCATCTTGGCGGCGCGGCGGGTGGTGCCGCCGCTCTTGATCGCGCCCGCAGCGCGGTCGCCGATCTTGAGCCAGGACATCAGGCCGCTGGAGCGGCCGCCGCCGGAGAGTTTCTCGTCTTCGCCGCGGAGGCGGGAGAAGTTGGTGCCGGTGCCCGAGCCATACTTGAAGAGCCGGGCCTCGCGGACCCACAGGTCCATGATGCCGCCCTCGTTGACGAGGTCGTCATCGACGCTCTGGATGAAGCAGGCGTGCGGCTGCGGGTGCGTGTAGGCATCCTTGGCGAGGTTCACCTTGCCGGTCTTGGGATCGGGGACGAAGTGGCCCTGCGCCGGCCCGCTGATTCCGTAGGCGAAGTTGAGCCCGGTGTTGAACCACTGTGGCGAGTTGGGCGCGGCCATCTGGTGCACCATCATGTGCACCATCTCGTCGTAGAAGGCCTTGGCGTCGTTGGGCGAATCGAAGTAGCCGTGCTTTTCCCCCCACTGCCGCCAGCAGCCGGCCAGGCGGTGGATGACCTGGCGCGCCGACTTCTCGGGGCCGGTGGCGCCATCGGGCTGCGGCACGCCGGCCTTGCGGAAGTACTTGCTCACCATGATGTCGGTGGCGAGTTGCGACCAGGTCTCGGGCACCTCGGCATCATCCATCTGGAAGACGACCGAGCCATCGGGGTTGGTGATCTTGCTGGACCGCTTCACCCACTTGACGGAAGCGAAGGGGTCCTGGCCGGTGGTGGTGAACTTGCGTGTGATCTTCATTGAACTGGTCCAAAGCAGAATCGAGCGATTCGCCGGTGAACTCTGTTGCAGCGATTGGTCGCCTCTTCGGCGGCCTGCGACCGTCTATCAGATTCGACTTGTGCAAGTTCCTCTTGCCAAGTAAGCGATCCAGAATGTGCAATCGAAAGGCCGAAGCTGGGCTGCTTGGTTGCAACCCATCGTTTCACGATGCGCTGACCGGTCCATGCCGCCAGCGAAACGACGGCGGAACTAACTAACACTACGAATATCTCGTTGAGCATCGACATCACCGCCTTCCCCGATCGCGCCTAATCCACCTTCGGAAGCGTCAGCCCCTTCTGGTCCTGATACTTGCCCGATTTGTCCGCGTAACTCACCGAGCACACGCGGTCGGCCTTCAGGAAGATCAACTGCGCGATGCCCTCGTTGGCGTAGACCTTGGCCGGCAGGGGCGTGGTGTTGCTGATTTCCAGCGTCACCTTGCCGCGCCACTCGGGCTCCAGCGGCGTCACGTTCACGATCAGCCCGCACCGCGCGTACGTGCTCTTGCCGACGCAGATGACCAGCACATCGCGCGGGACTTCGATCCACTCGACGGTTTCGCAGAGGGCGAAACTGTTGGGCGGGATGACGACAAACTCGCCGGTTTCATCGCCGCGGCCAGCGCAATCCACTTCGACGAACAGGTCGGGGGAGAAGTTCTTGGGATCGACGATGGTGATTCCGCCGGTCCGGGGCGTGGGTGTGAAGATCTTGAAGCGGGTGCCGACGCGGATGTCGTAGCCGTAACTGGAGACGCCGAAGGACACATGCCCCGGGCGCTTTTTGGCCTCGGCGAATGGCTCGATGGCGATCAACTCTCGGATCTGGCTGTCGCTGAGCACGGGCATAAGGCGCAACTCCGGAGCGCAAGGGCCTGGAAGCGGAAGACTCAGCAAGGCAAACGATTTGGAGAGCCCGCGAGGCGGGGGTAGAGAGGCGTTGGGTGCGGACGAGTCGTGGTCCGGGGCATCAGGATACCACTACATATCGTGCCTGCAACCGGCCCAGCCCACAAAACCGTGTGGATGGACTCTGGACAGCCTGTCGCTTGCGCCGAAGGGCTTGCCATTCAATGACTTGCGCGCTGTGAATTTTCTTTGCCCGGCATTCCGGTGCTTCATGCCCGGATGTGGATTGTCGGTCGGTTGCGCGCCGTGCCCGCCGCGGCGGGTTTGGGTATTGTGGGTTCCCCATCGCGCATCGGCAGCATCCGCGTGCAAGGATTGGTCGGATGGAGTGTGGCGGGAGCGGCCGGGGCCGGGCGGGCGCGCAGACGAAGGGATGAACGGATGAAGAACGTTGCCGCGGCGAGTCGGCGGATGGTCTGTGCGGCCTTGGTGCTTGCGTGCGCGGCGGCGGTCGGCTGCAACTCGCCGCGGCGCGAGGCGGCGGTGCCGCGGATGCAACTGGAATCGGTGCCGCCGGTGCTTCGCGGCACGATCGGTTCGGAGGCATCGATCCGCGGGACGGACCCGGTGCTGGTGTCGGGGCTGGGCGTGGTGGTGGGGCTGAACGGCACGGGCGGGGGCGAGTACCCGCAGTCTGTGCTGGCGCACATGGAACGCGAGGTGGCCAAGGGCGGCATCGGGCGCGGCGGCGTGGCGGTGGGGGACCTGGAAGGCATGAGCCCGCAGCAGTTCCTGCGGAGCGAAGATGTCGCGATCGTGATCGTGCAGGCGGTGGTCGCGCCCGGCGCGCCGAAGGATTCCCGGTTCGACGTGTTCGTGACCACGCTCCCGGGATCGAGCGTGACGAGCCTGGAGGGCGGCACGCTGTGGACGACCGAGTTGCGGATCGGACCGCCATCGCTGGTGGGCGCGGTGCGGACGCGGCGTCTGGCCGAGGCGCGCGGGCCGATCTTCATCAACCCGTTTTCGGAACCGGCGGGCGGGCTGTCGGGCGAGTCGATCGGCCTGACGAGAACGCGCGGGCGGGTGCTCGGCGGCGGACGAGTGACCGAGCCGCTGAAGATGCAACTGGTGCTCGACGACGAATCGCACTCGCGGGCGCGGACGGTCGTGTCGGCGATCAACTCGCGCTTCCCGCGCGGCCCCGGCGACGACGACCCCACCGCGCGCGGACGCGGCAGCGACGGCGCGGGCGACCGACGCTACCAGAGCGTGACCATCAACGTGCCCGCGGCGTATCGCGATGACCCCGCCGAGTTCCTGCAACTGCTCCGATATGCCCGGATCGATCAGACGTTCCCACAGGAGTTCGCCAAGCGCTATGTCGAGGAACTGCGCGACAACCCAGTTCTCGCGGCGGACCTGAGTTGGTGCCTGCAGGCGGTGGGCAAGACCGCGCTGCCCTTCCTGGCCCCGATGTACGACTACCCGGAACTCGTGCCGCGGATGGCCGCGCTGGAGGCGGGGGCCAAACTGGGCGACCAGCGCACCGCGCCGCACCTTGTGCAACTGGCGCGGACGGCCCCGCCCGCGCTGCGGGCGCAGGCCATCGAACTGCTGTCGCGCCTGCCGCTGAACCCGAACGTGAACTTCGCGCTGCGGGACCTGCTGGGCGCGCCGGACCTGGACGTGCGCGTCGCGGCGTACGAGGCGCTCCGACGGCTCGGCGATCCGATCATCACGCAGATGGTGCTGGGGCCGGACCGGCTGCTCCCGCGGTTCATGCTTGAGACGGTGCCGTCGAGCGAGCCGATGGTGTACGTGACGCAGCAGGGCCGCCCGCGGATTGTCATCTTCGGCGCTGGACACGGCCGCCCGCTGAAGTTCACCAAGCCGCTGTTCGTGAGCATGTGGTCGGGCCGGCTGATGCTCAACGCCGACGACACCTCGGCGCCGCTGCGGATGCGCTTTGTGAACTCCCGCACCGGGCGCGTCCTGGAGCGAGAAGCGCCCGAGGACATCGTGGAGTTCATCCGCCTGCTGGCGCACCGCACCTCGCCCGAGGACCCCTCACCCGGGCTGGACCTGAGTTATTCCGAGGTCGTCGGCGCGATCTACGAACTCACGCGGCAGGGCGCGCTCGAAGCGACATTTGCCACCGAGGAGGACCGACTCCGCGCGGCGATCCTGCAGGCCGGTCGCACCGCCACCGTTGCCGACCGCCCCGAGGGCGCCGAGGACGAGGTGAGCGCATCGGAACTGCCCTTCAAGCCCGACCTCGCCGGCCAGCGGGCTCCCGCGGCCAAGGAGGGCGAACTGACCGGGCAGGGCGCGGCGACCCGCCCGAGCAGGGTCGTGCCGCTGAGCCGGCCGCAGAGGTCCTCGACAAGCGAGTAGACTGCTGCCCGCATGAACCGGCTGGTGTGCACGAGCGACGACGGCGCGGCGGCTGTGCGCGAGAAACTGCCCGCCGCAGCGCGCGCACAGGGCGGGCCGGCGCGGGTGCTGTTTGTCAACGTGGGCGTGCTGGGCTTTGCGACCACCAGCGGAAACCTCGTGCACTTCGCCGGGCTGCGCGACGATATCGACGCCGTGCACTTCACGGCGAGGATGCCTCGCTGGCTCCGCGCTGCGTGCGCCGAGCCGCCGGTCGAGGTCGGCGGGTGGGACTTTCAGCAGAGCCGGATGATGCTGGCGTGGGGCGCGTATCTGCGCCGCTACTTCTTCGGCGCGGGCGCGTGGTTCCCGCCGGATCGCTTCGACGTCGTGCACATCCTCACGCAGCAGCGCGGCTGGGTCGTGCGTGAAATGTCGCGCCGGCGGGCGAGCGGCGAGGCCGCGCCGCGCACGGTCATCAATCTCGATGCAACCTGCCGCGGTTGGGACAGCATCCGGACCTACCGTCGCAATGCGCCGGCGATCGACGATGCGGTCGAACGGATGATCCTGCGGCGGGCCGACGCGGTGGCGTGCGCCAGCGAGTGGTGCGCCCGCGGCGTCGAGACGACTGCGCGCGTGCCGCAGGAGCGCGTGATCATCCACATGCCGTGCGCCCGCGGTCTGGAGCGGGCCGCGGGGGCGGATCGCCCATCCGCCGCGCGCGGTGCGGGCGCGCTGCCGCGGATCGTGTTCGTGGGCGGCGACTGGCCCAACAAGGGCGGCGCGGACCTGCTGCGCTGGCACCAGCAGCGCTGGGCCGATCGCGCGGAGTTGCACATCGTCTCGGGCGCTGCGCCGGTCGACCGCTCGTGCCGCAACGTGATATGGCACGGGGCGGTCGATCACGCCCAACTCGTCGGCGAGTTGCTTCCGTCGATGGACCTGTTCGTCGTGCCGACGCGCTGGGAGACCTTCCTCATCGCGGCCCAGGAGGCGCAGGCGGCGGGCCTGCCGGTCGTGACGACTCGAACCGGCGCGGTGCCGGAAGTGGTGCTCGACGGCCAGACAGGGTTCCTGTGCCCCGCGCTGCACGCCGGGGGCGAGGGCGCGTTTGTCGCGTCGGTGCAGCGGCTGTTGGACGATGCCGCGCTGCGGGTGCGTATGGGCGAGGCCGCGCGCCGGCACGCGCAGCACAACCTGAGCGCCTCTGTGTGGCACGACCACCTGCTTGATCAACTGGTGAACCTGGCGTGCGGGCGCGCTGTGCAGCGCAGACCCATGGCGCATTCACCCGCGTGAACCGCGAGCGGTTCGGATGCACACCCCGATCGTCCTGCTATTGGTCGGCCCGGGCGCTGGCAATGGCGCCGAACCAGTTGCCGACACCGTCAACCCATTTGACGATCTGGTGTCGGTGCGAGATGACCAGCAGGAGGAACGTGAGCGTAACGAGCACGCGGTACGTCCGTACCTGCTTCTCGAGGCCCTCGATTCGTTCGTCTGCGCTTCTCATGGTCCATGCTCCGACGGTTCCGAGAACCTCGGGTGCCATGGCCATCGGCACGGTGCGCCTCGCAGCGTGAGCAATTGTGGGCCCGCCCTCGCGGTTTGGTTATCGGGACCATGCGGCGACGGGCCGCACCCGCACTCATTCAGCGGGTCGCCCCGCGTCCCGCGGTCGCTCGCCGCCGGTCGGGGCATGTTGGCCGGGTCCCAGCGCGCCAGACATGTCCGGACGCGGCTTGCCGCGGTCGCGGTCGATCACCAGCCACAGGGCCAACACGATGATGATGGGCAACGCGAGCCAGATCACCAACCCGATGCGGCCCAGGCGCGGCTGCGAGGCAAGCGCATCGGGGTCGCCCAGATTCTCCGGCGGCGGGCTCTGCGGATCGGCCATGGGATTCAGCCGCGGAAGTTCTTCTCGACCTCGGCCCAGTTCACCACGTTCCACCATGCGCCGACGTAGTCGGCGCGGCGGTTCTGGTAGTTCAGGTAGTACGCGTGCTCCCAGACATCGAGCCCGAGGATCGGCCTTCCGCCACAGCCGGCAATCGCCTGGCCCATCAGCGGGCAGTCCTGGTTCGGCGTCGAGCAGATCTGCACGCCGGACTTGTCGGACTTCACGCACAGCCACGCCCAGCCCGAGCCGAAGCGGCCCATCGCGGCCTTGGCGAACTCTTCCTTGAAGTGCGCGAAGTTGCCGAACGCGGCATTGATCGCCGCGGCGACGTTGCCGGTCGGCTCGCCCCCGCCTCCCCTGCCTGCGGGCGCCATGATCTTCCAGAAGAGCGAGTGGTTGAAGTGCCCTCCGGCGTTGTTCCGCACAACGCCGCGGATGTTCTCCGGGATGTCGGCCAAGTGCGCGATGACATCCTCGACGGGCTTGCTCGCCCAGGATGTGCCTTCGAGCGCCTTGTTGGCGTTGTCGACATAGGCCTTGTGGTGCTTGCCGTGATGGATCTCCATCGTGCGCGCATCAACGTGCGGCTCGAGCGCGGCGAAGTCGTACGGAAGAGCCGGGAGCGAGAAGGACATGGTTCATCTCCGATCGGCAGCGGGCCGGTTTGTTTGGCTTTTGGGCGGATTCTTTTCGAATTCCACAGGTTTTCCCAACCCCACTTGCAAGGTCGCGGAGCGTCGGGTACATTGCGGCAGTCAGAGGGGGTGCCCGTCGAGGGTGCCACCAATGACGAGAAGTTATAGGGCGAGCCTACGCGGCGGTAACGCCACGGTCAAACACCCCAGGCTCGACCTACTGCCCAATGGAGTTGGGGGTGGGTGGGCTTCGTACAGGTTAGTTCCAGGCGCACGGAAGCGCGTACATGAGTATCCCCGAATGAGGGGTATTTGTTCGTGCGGTTGTGCTTTTGAGGAACAGGTTGGGAACGAGGCCATATACCCACGTGGGTCAGTACTGAAACGGCCACGAACGGGGTGGCGAACGAGATACAGGGATCGAGCGAATCGGCTGAGAATGGGCCGAGGGTTTTTGCGGAGTGTCCGGAACGGTTGGCCAGAAACAGCCAACAAGGAGCATTGAACGGCCGGGAGGAGCCCGGCGTATAGAAGTCAACACAGCACACGGGTGAGCGCGAAGTCTCGGCGTTGCGGCCGAAAGGAGAGGCCGCATGAGTGCGCCGTGAAGGAACGCGAGGAAGTGTGCGGGGAATCCGGGGTTCGGGTCGATCAACGTCGCCCCGGTCCCGGGCCGAGAGCCGGTCCAAGACCGATTCGGCTTGTCGGGGCGGCCAGCCCCCAGGAACGTGCAGAAGTGGTGAACATGTCTACTCCCAGCCCCCTCGAGCAGCACCGTCGGAAAACCCGCGTGCAGTTCTCGTCCGCGCCGGTGGAGGCTGGCACTCGCGGCGTTGCCGCGCGCGGCGTGAAGCGCGCGCTGAGCAAGGAGGATGAGAAACTCCTTGCCACGCTGCTGAACCCCGGCAATCCCCAGGACTACATCGACTCACCCGCGTTCGTCGAGAAGAACGCGGAAGAGGCGATCTACGCGCTGGGGGGCGAAATCAAGAAGCCTGACACGTCCTGGTATCACCCGGTGATGGACGACCTGTCCCCCGGGCGGAGCCGGACCGTCAAGAGCAGCGAGCAGGTCATCTTGACCGGCGCGCAGGAGAAGATCCTTTTCCACCAGTTCAACTACGCGCGGTTCCGGGTCGCCCGGCTGCAGGAGTCGATCTGGGAGAGTGAATCCCGCAAGCCCACGCCCGAGCAGGCGCAGGAGATCCTGCGCTGGTATCGCCGGTCCGAGATGGTGCGCGAGCAGATCGCCGAGACCAACCTCGCGCTGGTGCTGGCGATGGCCAAGCGCACCCGCATGAGCGAGGTTGACTTTGCCGACCTCGTTTCCGAGGGCAACATGGCGCTGCTCCGCGCGGTCGACAAGTTCGATGCCGGTCGCGGCTACAAGTTCTCGACCTACGCCTGCCGCGCGATCCTCAAGGCCTTCAGCCGTCAGGGCATGAAACTCTCGAAGTATCGCCAGCGGTTCCCGACCGACTTCGATCCCAAACTCGAGCGGAGCAACTACCTCGAGACCAAGCGGGCGGACTTCGAGCGCGATGCCGCCGAGGAAGTGAAGCGGATCGTGCTCGAGAACCGGGCCGACCTGACGCAGGTCGAGCGCACGGTGATCGAGCACCGGTTCGGCCTCGAATCGGGCAACGAAGAGAAGCCCATGACCCTCGAGCAGGTCGGGCAGATCATCGGCGTGACGAAGGAGCGCGTGCGGCAGATCCAGAACAAGGCCATGGAGAAGATCCGCCTTGAACTGGAGGCCAAGTTCCTCGGCACGCGTCAGGCCGAAGAGGCCGCCGCGGAAGGGGCCGACCCCAACGCTCCGGCTGCGCAGGCCCAGCCCGCGGCGCAGGGCGCGGGCGCTCAGCAGCGTCCGCCCGAAGAGGACTTCGAGCAGTTGGTTGCGCTGAACTGAGACTGCCGAAGAGTCTGGTAGTTCACAGGGGCCCGGCACATGCCGGGTCCTTTTTTCGTTCTGTGTGGTGGGGTTCTCAACCCGGGCCTTCGCTGCGCTCAGACCCGGCGTCGGGAAGAACACGGGCGGGACGCCCGTGCCACGTCAATCGGGCGGCACGCCGATATCTTCGTTCCACAGATCGGGCGAGCGGTCGATGAATCGCCGCATGAGATCGACACACCGCGGGTCATCGAGCACCACCACCTCGACGCCCTCATCTTCGAGCCAGTCCTCGCGCCCCTGGAACGTCTCGTTCTCGCCGATCACCACGCGCCGGATGCGGTGCAGCACCGCCGTCCCCGTGCACATCGCGCACGGGCTGAGCGTGCTGGCAAGCGTCAGCGTGTGCCAGTCGCGGCGTCTTCCCGCGTTGCGGATGCACACCGTCTCGGCGTGGGCCGTCGGGTCGCCGGTCTGCACGCGCAGGTTGTGGCCGAGGGCGACAATCACGCCGCGGTCGTTGACGAGCGCCGAGCCGATGGGGATCCCGCCCTCGGACTGGCTCTTGAGCGCCTGCTCGTACGCGGCTTCAAGGGCGAGTTGATCGATGTCTTCACGTGTCATGATCAAACTCGGGTGCAGGGTTGATCAGCGGGCAGCGGCGCGATGGCCCCGCCTTACCTGGCCGCGGCGGTCTTTCGTCGCGCGGCGGGCTTTGCGGCCTTGGCCGTCGAGCCCTTGCCGTTGCTCGCGCCGGCCTTGGTTGCCTCTTTGCGGGCGGCGGCGCCGGCTTTGGTCGCCGGCTTGCCCGCGGCTTTGCCCGCGGCACCCGTCTTGCCCTTGCGGATGGCGTCGGCCGCATCGGGCGTTGCGCCGCCCGTCTTGCCGTGGTCGACCTCGACTTTGCCGATCTTCTCCGCCGCGACCAGCGCGCGCTCGCGCAGCGCGCCGAGGCCGTTGCCGATGCGGATGAGGGCGTGGTTCATTGCGTGGCGGGTGCGGTTCTTGGCGGTCTGGATGCCGCGCTCGATGCGGTCCAGCGCGGCCATGGCGTCGCGCTCGGCCAGTTTGCCCATGTCGCTGATCAGACCGAGCATGTTCCAGCCCAGCGTGCTGATCCACTCGTCGGGTGAATCGGACCAGCGCTTGGCATCGGCGACCTTCACGCCCGCGCCGATCGCCGCGGCCTTGGCCGCGATCTCCGCAACCGCCTCGGTGATGACATGGTTGTCCGCCTCGCGTGCCCAGCGGTCGACGGTCGCGGCGTTGATCTGCACGGGGTCGGCGATGCGCGTGGCGAGCACGCGAGCATCGTGGTTGCCGGTCTTCCAGAGTTCGAGCGCCAGCGCGTGGTCCTTGCCGATCTTCTTGGCCAGGGCGTTGAGGTTCGCCGCGCTGAGGCCGAAGGTCTTGCCCTTCACGCCGTGCCGCGCCAGATCCTTGCGGATTCCTGCATCGCCGCGCCTTTCGAGTTCCTTGAGTGCCGTCGCGAGGTCCACGGTCGCGGCTCCTTTCCTAGCAGTGAGACGAACGAGGCAGCAGCGCGCTGGCGAACGCAGCGCATCGATACGCACGATACCACCGGCGGCGGGGCGCGCCGCGGCAGAAACCGACCGGGACGCTTGCACGAACCCGGCCCCATAGTGTATTCTCCAAACAGATGCCGCACGATCCGGGCCTGTTTTCCATCCTCCGACTCACCATGACGCCGGGCCTGGGGCCCGTGCTCATCCGTCGCGCAATCGAGGAGTTCGGATCGCCCGAGGCCGTGCTCGCGGCCAACGAATCGGGCCTCAAACGTATCAAGGGCATCGGCATTGAGAAGGCTCGCACCATCGCCGCGGGCCTGCGTGAGAGCGAACGGGCCGCCGAGGACGAACTGGGCGAGGCCGAACGCTCCGGCACGATGCTGCTGGCGATCAACAGCAACGACTATCCGCCGCTGCTGCGACAAATCCCCGATCCGCCGCCCATCCTCTATGTTCGAGGTCGGCTCGCGCCCGGCGATCTCGACCGCTACCCGGTGGCGATCGTGGGCTCGCGCTCGTGCACGCATTACGGCATCGAGCAGGCCGAGCGCTTCGCGGGCGCGCTCGCCGCGGCGGGGTTGACAGTGGTTTCGGGCGGGGCCCGCGGGATCGACACCGCCGCGCACCGCGCTGCGCTGCGGATGAAGGGGCGCACCATCGCCGTGCTGGGCTGCGGGCTGAGCCACATCTATCCCCCTGACAACCGCGAGTTGTTCGAGCAGATTGTGGAGGGCGGCGGCGGAGCGGTGGTGGGCGAGTTGCCGATGCGCACGGTGCCGGATGCGACCAACTTCCCAGCGCGCAACCGCATCATCAGCGGTCTGTCGCTGGGCGTGCTGGTGATCGAGGCGGGCCGTGGCTCGGGCGCGCTCATCACGGCGCGGGCCGCGGTGGAGGACCAGGGGCGGGAGGTGTTTGCCGTGCCGGGACGCGTGGACTCGGCCGCGAGCATGGGCTGCCTCGACCTGCTCCGCGCCGGCGGCGCGGAACTGGTGATGAACCCCGATGATGTGATTCAGTCGCTGGAGACTCCCGCGCGGCACTTGTACCAGGGGACGCACGAGTCGCGGTATGCAACCGGCGCGGGTTTGTTTGAGGTGGCCCGGCACTCCGTGCCGGGCGGGGCGAACCCCGCCCAGAGGGAGGGGCAAGGGGAGGGCGAGGTCGAGCGGGCGATTGAAGTTGATGCGAATCTGACAGAGACACAGCGTGCGATTCTCGCCGCGCTGGAGTCGGCGAAGACGTTTGATGAACTGGTGCGCGACACGCAGATTCCCGCCGCGGCGTTGCGGACGGATATCTCGCTGCTGGAGATCAAACGCCGGGTGAAACGGGAAGGCTCGCGGGTGGTGAGGGCGAGGTGAGGGCCGCCCGCCCATTTCATGGGCGCGGGTGGGCGATGAGCGACTGACCGTACCAGCAGGTCGCCGCTGGCAACCAACGGTCGCCCGCGAGCGGGCGGAAGAGGTGGGGCAGGGAACAGAGGTGGGAGGTGGGTTGAGCGCGATGAGTGGCGAGGCCAGATGCCGGGCTCGGGGCGCGCCCGGCAGATGCCCACCCAAGCACACCGACCGCTCCGAGCCGCGGTCGGTGGCACGGAGGGTCAGTGGCACGGTGGACGGCGGCACGGCGGGGTTGTGCCGCGCAGGGTTTTCTGCAACACTGTACCCTTTCCGGCCTTCGACTCGATATCGCCTCAGACCTCCACGATCCTCCCCTCCTTTCGCGGGCTCGCGGCGGACAGGAAGACACGTGGCAGGACACGGAGACCGCGAGATGTCCAGCGCCCCACCATCTGCCGATCGTCCCCGGCGCGCAACCAGCACCGGCGCCTATCGCGAAGCGACGCTGAGCGCCGTCATGTTCGGCGTGCTGTTCGGCGCGATCATGAACGCCGCGATCACGTACGCAGGGTTGAAGATCGGCTTCACCATCGGCGGCAGCGCGATCGCCGCGGTGCTGGGGTTCGGCGTGCTTCGGGGCATCCTGCTCCGCGGCTCGATTCTCGAGACGAACATCGGGCAGACGATCGCGAGCGCGGTGAACACGACCAACGCCGGCGTGATCTTCACCGTGCCGGTCCTGCTCCTGCTGGCGCACTCGGGCAAGATCGAGGGGTTCGAACTCTCGTTTGCCAGCCGCGACTTCTGGATGATCACGCTTGCGTGCGTCGCCGGCGCGCTGCTGGGGTGCGTGTTCATCGTCCCGCTTCGCAAGCAGATGCTCGACATCGACCGGCTGCGCTTCCCCAGCGCGGTGGCCGTCGCGGCGATTCTCAAGTCTCCCGGCGCCGGCGCGGCCAAGTCCGTCGTGCTCGCCATCGGCATCCTGGTGTCGATCATCATCTACCTGCCCGCGGGCCTGCCCGCCATCCGCAACCCGGCGAGGCTCGATCAACTCGACTCGCTCCTGGCCCGCGAGCGCATCTCGGCCAAGGAAGCCGAACTGACGCGTGAACTCGCCGGGTGGATCGATGCCAAAGCCGCGCCGGAGGCAGTCGTGCAGCGGGGCGAGGTGATCCTTGCCCTGCGCAAGTTGCGTGAGCAACTGGAGTCTGATCCGGACAACCTCTCGATGCAGACGGCCGTGCACACACGCGAGGCGCAACTCAAGGAACTCGCGGGCCCCGATGCCGCGGGCAGGTACAGCGCGCAGGCGTGCATCGCCGCATTCGAGGCCAGCACGGGAAAGAGCGAATGGGACGCGCTCCGCGCGCTGGAGTGCGGCTGGGCCGGCGCGCCGCTGTGGGGATATCAGGACCTGGGCATTCGCCTGCGCTCGCGCAAGGGCCCCGACGGCAACGAGCCCATCGCCACCGACCGCGACGGCGACAAGCGGCCCGATCTGGTGGTGACCGATGAGAAGATCGACGTAGGCCGCATCATCGGTCTGCCCGACCAGATGGCGTTCGTGTTCGCGATCGCGCCGTTCGCGCTTGGCGCGGGATACCTCACGGGCCGCGCGGGGCTGATGGTTCTCGCGGGCGGCATCCTTGCATACTTCGTGCTCAACCCGCTGGCCTTCAGGCTCGGCTATGTGCCCGAGACCATCCGCGCCGACCAGGTGGCCAACTACGCGCTGGGCGCGTTCAACCGCCCGCTGGGGATCGGCCTGCTTCTGGGCGGCGCGATGATGGGCGTGCTCGCCTCGCTCCCGGCCATCCGCGAGGCGATCAAGAGCATCATCACGGCGGGCAAGACCGGCTCGGCCGCGCCCGGCGGCGCGCAGGCCGCACGCGGGCACCGCGACGAACTCAACTTCCGCACGCTGCTGATCGTGGGCGGCGTGGCGATGGTGCTCCTGCTCATCGCGGCGGAGTTCTCGGGCCAGGGCGGTGCGGGCCAGATGACCGGCTGGCTCAGCGGCCTGCCGGTGTGGCTGGCGCGCGCGTTGATCGTGCTGATCGCCGCGGCGTGGATCTGGTTCGCCGGAATCATCATCGCGCAGTGCACGGGCATGACGGACTGGTCGCCGATCTCGGGCATGTCGCTGCTGACGGTGGTGCTGGTGATGATGCTCTCGGGCAAGGACGACGTCGTTTCGGCGGTGATGCTCGGCGCCGCGCTGTGCGTGGCGATCTCGTGCGCCGCGGACATGATGGCGGACCTCAAGACCGGCTATATCGTCGGCGGCATCCCGCGGCGGCAGCAGGCGCTGGAGATCGCGACGGCCGCGCTCGGGCCGGTGATCACCATGGCGACGCTCGTGCTGATCGCGGGCGTGAACATGAAGCAGTACGGCGCGCCCATCGGGCCCGACACGCCCACCGCCGCGCCGCAGGCGCAGGCTCTCGAGGTGGTGATCGAGGGCGTGAAGGGCGGGGAGTTGCCGTACACGCTCTACGGCCTTGGCGCTGCGCTGGGCGCGCTGCTGGGCATGGGCGCGTTCGCCGGGCTGGGCGTGCTCGTCGGCCTTTCGATGTATCTGCCGTTCTTCTACATCCTGACGTACGGCGTCGGGTGCGTGGCCAACATCGTGATCGGCAGGATCAAGGGCCGCGCGTGGGCCGAGGAATGGGGCGTGCCGTTCTGCGCGGGCCTCATCGTGGGCGAGGCGATCCTCGCGCTGCTGATCAACGCCATCGTGCTGCTGAGAGGGTGATGCATGAAACTGGTTGCTTTCCTGATCATCGCGGTCTCGATGTGCGTGGGCGTGGTCGGCGCGCTGACGGCCTATGTCCCGCCGCTGTCGCTTTCAGATTCATCGCTCGAGAACCTGACGCTCAACGCGCCCGCGGGCAACACATCGAGCGACCCGCGCAAGCCCGCCCCCATCGCCACCCGGGGCGCGGTGCTGACGCCCGAACTGCTGGCAACGCTGCGCGCTGCGAACGTGCAGCGCGTCAAGGTCAAGGAGTTCTCGCTGGCCCGCTGGCCCGAGTGGTGGCTCTTCGTGCTCGGGTGCCTCGGCCTGGGCGGCGGCGCGATGCTGGTGCGGTCGATGCGGCGGAAGGCGGTTGCCGCGAGCATTGGTGCGCGCGGTGGTGGCATGGGTGGAGGCGTCATGCCCGAACGCGCTGCCGGTCCTGCGGCGTCCGCGACGCTGTCGCCGGCGCAACTCATCGACGCGATGCGGGCTGACCTCGAAGCGCTCCGCGGCAAGTTGCGGGCCACACCCGCGCAGCGCGATCGGCTCGCGGCGATCGTCGCCGACCTCGGCCACATGCAGCAGACGCACATCGCCGCGTTTCTGAATGCGCGGCCAGAGATCACCGCGCGGCTCGGCCTGGGCGGCTATGCGCGGTTGATGGATGTATTCTCCGCGGCGGAGCGGGCGATCAACCGTGCGTGGTCCGCCGCGGCGGATGACGTGGAGAACGAGGCGATGGAGTGTCTCGACCGCGCGGCGGAGTTGCTGGAGGAGGCGAAGGGGAGGGTGTGAGCGGCCGGGTACATTGCCGTGATGAACACCGGACCAGACGACACGCCCGGCGACCGGCCCGAGCCTGACCGGCGGCCCATCGCCGCGCGGCGGCTGGCCGTGTTTGCCGCGATGGCCGCCGCGCTCGCCCGGGCCCGCGTCCGGCCCAATGCGATCTCCATCGCGGGCATGCTCGCGGCGATCGGCGCAGGCGGGCTGCTGGCGATGAGCGGCGCGGGCGAAGCGGGTTCGCTTTCGGAGCGGGCCATGCTGCTTGCCGCGGCGGCGCTCGTGCAGGCGCGACTGCTGGCCAACCTGCTCGATGGCATGGTCGCGGTCGAGGGCGGGCTGCGCTCGCTGACGGGTGAGTTGTACAACGAGGTTCCCGACCGCGTGTCGGATGTCGCGGTGCTCATCGGCGCGGGCTACGCAGCGGGCGCATCGCCGGAGTTGGGCTATCTCGCGGCGATCGGCGCGGTGCTGGTGGCGTATTCGCGGGCCATCGGCAAGGGGTGCGGCTTCGCGGCGGACTTCCGCGGCCCCATGGCTAAGCAGCAGCGGATGTTCATCGTGACGTTGGCGTGCGTGTGGATGGGGTGCGCGCCGGTCGCTTGGCGCGGCGCATGGATGCTGGCCGGCGCCGAGCGCGGCGTGATGGCCGCGGCGCTGGCGATCATCACGATCGGGTGCGCTCTCACGTTCTTGCGGAGGCTGGGCCTTGTTGGCGCGCGGCTGCGCGCGGCCGATCAGTCACGGAGCGCGGCATGAGCGCCGATGCAAACCATCTGCTGGAGTGGCGCAGCGCGTTTGCGCACCCGGCAACGGTGTGGATCGCCGCGGGCATCGGCATCGCGCTCGCGGCATCGATTCCCCTCGCCTGGGCCATGCGCCGCGCGGGGCGGATGAGCGACAAGACTTGGCAGGATGTCCGGGTCCGCTGCCTGACGTGGTGCCTGATCGCGCCGGCCGTGATCGTGCCGGTGCTGGCGTGCGCCGGCGCGACCATGCTGATGGTGTGCGCGGTGTCGATCCTGTGTCACCGCGAGTTCGCCCGGGCAACGGGTCTCTTCCGCGAGCGCGCCATGAGCGCGCTGGTCGTGCTCGGCATCCTGCTCATCGCGCTTGCGAGCCTCGACAACTGGTACGGACTGTTCGTCGCCATCCCGCCGCTGATGATGGCCATCATCCCCGCGTGCGCCGTGCTCGAGGACCGGCCCAAGGGCTACATCCAGCGCATCGCGCTCGCGGCGATCGCGCTGCTCTTCTTCGGTGCGGGTCTCGGGCACCTGTCGTTCATCGCCAACGAGACCGATTACCGGCCCGTACTGCTGCTCATCATCGTGTGCGTGCAACTCAACGACATTTTCGCATATTGCTGCGGCAAGGCGCTGGGTCGCCGCAAGTTGTTTCCGAACACCAGCCCCAACAAGACACTGGGTGGACACCTGGGCGCGATCGTGTGCACGGTGCCGCTCACGGTCGTGCTCGGATCGCTCGTCTTCCGCGGCACTCCGATGAACGATGCGCTGCTGCTGGTCGGGCTCGGGTTGATCTTCAGCCTCGGCGGGCAACTGGGCGATCTGGTGCTCGGCTCCATCAAGCGCGACATCGGCATCAAGGACATGGCCGCGACGCTGCCGGGCCACGGCGGCGTGCTCGACCGCGCCAACTCGCTGCTGCTGGTTGCGCCCGCCGCGGGGCACTACCTCGGCTACTTCGGCGGGTTGCAGTACGAGCGCGTAGCGCGGGTGCTGACCAGCGCGCCCGGGGCGCTCGGGCCATGAGCAACGCCGACTGGCAGTTCCATCCCGCGGCCGACCACGGCCTCGGGCCTGTCGAGCGGCTCCGAAGCACCCGGCGCGAGCAGGGTCTGCTCTCGTGGGCGATGCACCACCTTGCGCTGGCCGGGCTGCGCACCACGCTCAAGGTCTATCACCGGTTCGAAGTGCACGGCCGCGAGAACCTGCCGACCGCGCCGCCGTTTGTCATGATCGCCAACCACGCAAGCCACCTTGATGCGCTGGTGCTCGCGGCCGCGCTGCCGCGAAAAGTCAGCGCGACGACGTTTCCGGTCGCCGCGGGCGACGTGTTCTTCGAGTCCGCGGCATTGTCCGCCGCGACGGCGCTGTTCATCAACGCGCTGCCGCTGTGGCGCAAGAGGGCGACGGGCCACGCGCTGGAAGATCTGCGGGCGCGGTTGCTTGGAGGGAGAGAAGGCGCTCCCGGGTCCTCGGTTTTGGGTCCTGAGCAGGGATCGCGCGGGCATGTTCAGGACTCAGGACTTCAGGACTCAGGACTTCAGGACTCAGGACCGAAGGGCTCAACGCGCGACATCGCGCACCAGCCCGAGTGTTTCTCCCCGGTCGGGTTGATTCTCTTTCCCGAGGGCGCGCGCTCGCGCGATGGCGCGATGATGCCCTTCAAGCCGGGCATCGGGCGCATCGTCGCGGCGACGAGCGTGCCGGTGATCCCGTGCTGGATCGATGGCGCGCACGGGGCGTTCCCGCCCGGGACGTGGCTCCCGCGCCCGAGGAAACTGGTCGTGCGGGTCGGCGCGCCGCTGAAGTTCGCGGACCAGCCCGAGAGCCGCGATGGGTACGACGCGGTCGCCACGCGCTTGCACCAAGCGGTCGAGGCGTTGCGCGCCGACACGCAGAGGGTCGGCGGTTGACCTATCGCGAGTCGCGGATCGCGCGGAAATCGCACGCCGGCTGCTCGTCGGCATACTCCCAGATCACCACGTCGACAAACTGCCGGCCCCACTGCCTCGCCTGGTTGTGCGTCGGATACAGCAGGTCCAGTTTGCGACCCTTGATCGCGCCGCCGCGATCGAGCACAGGCACGATCTCGCCTTCGTGATACCCGGGCACCGAGACCATGGAGCCAAGGGGCAGCAGCCGTGTGTCCGCCGCGACGAGTTTTGACGCGTTCGTCCGCACGCTGTGCATCGAGCAGGTCTTGCCATCGGCCCATTTGCCGCACGAGCGGGCATCGGGCGAGTAGCCGGTCACTTCCATGCGCATCGTTCGCGCGGGACGCACCGGACGGCCGTTGAAGAACCGAATCGACGCATCGGCGATGGCGTTCGCGGGCAGCGCGACAATTTCCCCGACGGGCGCGGGACTGGTCGCGGCCGCGAGCGGGTCGCCGGCGGGCAGGTCCAACTCGGGCACATACGCCACCGAGCGCACCGCTCCGCCGACTTCGCTCACCGCGGCCAGCGGCGAGATCTCCTGCCGGCTGATCGCTTCCTTGGTGATGATCGCGGAAAGCGCCGACATCGCGCACAACAGCACGACCGCGCCGCACCGGTTCACGGTGGTGATCGACACGCCGCGACGCGGCGAAGCGATGGCCTGATCTTGGTTGTTCAAGGCGGGCCGTCCGATCTTCAATGCGAGCGGGGGAACGAAGGGGAAGGTGTCAGAAGCGCGAGCCGGTAGATGTCGGTCCGCAAACCCAAGGGTGCCTTTGGGCGGCCGCCACGGCGACCATCAGCACCCGGAAAGGACACGAAGAGATCCGCTCTTGGAAACTTGAAAAAATCTGCCCGAACTGTGTACCAGCCTACCCCAAGAACGCCCTTTCGCCTCGGCCTCGCAAGCCCTCGGTGGATTCTTGGTGCAGTCTGGGTGGGATTTGCGATCAGGAATCCCCTATTCAAGTTGCTCGATCAGGTCCGAGAAGCACAAACCGCCACCCTGACTCGGCGTGGACGCGCCGGCGAGTCGATACCGTCTTCCCGCCGCGCCGACCATGGAACTGACCGCCATCCAACTCCTTGATGCCGTCCTGATCGGGCTGGTGGCGGGCGTGCTCGGCGGGCTGGCGGGCATCGGCGGCTCAATGGTCATGCTGCCGGGCCTGCACCTGGTCTTTGGCGAGAAGTCCGACTCGACGCACCACCTCTACATGGCCGCGGC
Source organism: Phycisphaeraceae bacterium (assembly GCA_019636495.1). Lineage (GTDB taxonomy): Bacteria > Planctomycetota > Phycisphaerae > Phycisphaerales > UBA1924 > JAHBXL01. The sequence goes on from JAHBXL010000012.1 coordinate 82,498, forward strand.
GATGACCGTGAACGTCGCCGTCGCGTTCCCCGCGGCGATCCGGCACTACCGGCGCGGCGTGGTGCGGAAGGAACTCCTGCCCGCGTTGCTTGTGACAACAACCATTTTCATGGTCGTCGGCGTGCTCACCGGCAACCTGGTTCGCGGCGATGTGCTCCGCGTGTCGCTCGCGGCGTTCCTCTGCCTCTACTGCGCGTTCAACATCTGGCGGCTGCTCGTAAACCGGCCGGTCGACTCGGCGGGCGAGCGCACGACGCGTCCGCGTTTGCTCATCTCGGGCGGAATGACGGGCTTTGTCGGCGGGGTGCTGGGGCTTGGCGGCGGCGTGATGCTGGTGCCCGCCCTGCAGATGCTCTGCCGCGTACGGCTCAAGCAGGCCATCGCGACCAGCAGCGCGGTGATCTGCGTGACCGCGCTGCTGGGCGCGGGGTTGAAGATGGCGACGCTCTCGCGGCACGGCGAGCCGTGGCAGGACGCCGTGCTGCTCGCGCTGGCGATGGCGCCGACGGCCATGATCGGAGGTGCCATCGGCGCGAACCTGACCCACTACCTGCCGACCGCCGCGGTCCGCGCGGTGGTCACGGTGCTGCTGCTGGTCGCGGCGGCGCGACTCGCCGGGCTGCTGGGCTGAGGCTGGTCAGAGGCCATCGGGCGGCGTGCGCGGCTCGTAGGGCATGTCGAACACGCCTCGGATGCGCGTGGCACGGAAGCCCGGCACCTCTCGAATGGCCTGCGCGCCCAGCACGGGGGACAGATCGTGGCCGATGCGCACGAGACCGAACGCACGCAGGTCGATGCGCACCGATGCTCCATCAGCGCGGGGGTAGTTCGGGTCGTAGATCCGGAACGTGCAGCGCGTGATGCCGCGAGGCGACTCCGCCTCCATCGCGGCCTCGCACGCGAGCACCTGATGGTTGTGCCACGGCTCGCGCGATCGCGACGAGTCCGTCAGCACCAGCCCGAGCACCACCGGCTCGCCGCGCCCGAGTTGATCGAGCATCGGCGGCAGCGCGCCGAGCGTGAACGCCCCCGCGCTCACCTGCCCCTGGTCGGGCACATCCATCCATCGCGAGAACTTCGCGGCCAGTTCAATGTTCGGCCCGAGCGAATCGACCTGCCGCGCGTAGATGTAGTCGTACAGCGGGTGGCCGCGCGCGGGGACCGTGCTCGTGGCCGGGATGGCGCGCCCGGCAAGGTAGAAATCCGCCGCGACAAACGACATGCCCCCGCACAGGCCGAACGACGACGGCGCTCCGGCCGCGGCGCCCAGCGCGCCCCCGAATACGCCGAGCGCTCCCGGCAGCGGCGATCCCTTGAAGGAGTTGGCGAAGGCGAACCCGTGCGCCGAAGGGCGGAACTCGTTGATCGAAGGCGGCGCTGTACGGATGGGCGCGCCAAGCGCGATGGCGGTCGTGATGGTGAGCAACGAGCGCATCATCGGTGATCAATCAACGCCCAAAGGGACCCGGCGGTTACCGCATCAGTTTCTCAAGCACGGCCAGCCCGCGCTCCAGCGATCGGGCATCGGTCGCGTACGACAGTCGGAAGTGCGTGTCGCGCTTCGAGAAGACGTTGCCCGGGATGACCAGCAGGCTGTTCTCGAGGCACTTGTCGATGAACCGGCTGGCGGTCAGGCCGAGACGCTCCGGCACTTTGACGAACGCGTAGAACGCGCCCCCGGGGACGGTGACATCGGTGACCTTCGACAGTCGTGAGACGACCATGTCGCGGCGTTTCTGGTAGTCGGCGATCTGCGCCGACATGTCGACGTCGAAGCAGGCGACCGCGCCGTGCTGCAGCGCGGAGGGCGCGCATACGAACGTGTACTGCTGGAGTTTGCTGATCTCCTCGATCAGGCGGCGCGGCCCCGCGGCGTAGCCCAGCCGCCAGCCGGTGACGCCGTAGGTCTTGCCGAATCCGCGGATCAGAAAGACATCGCCTTCCGCGCCCGGGAATCTCGCCGGGCTGGGGCACCGCGCGGCGCCGCTCCCGCCGCCAAATGGCGAGGGCTCGCACGCATCGGCATAGGTGAACGTGTCGTAGATCTCGTCGGAGATGAGCAGCACGTTCTTCGCGCGGCAGAGTTCCAGCAGTTCGCGGCAATCCTTGTTGCTCGCCACCACGCCCGCCGGGTTGCTCGGGCTGTTGAGCAGCACCAGTTTCGTGCGCGGCGTGAGCAGCGGCTCGACCCGCGCCGCGGTCATCCGGAAATCCGGGTAGGTGTCGCACAGCACGGGCCGCGCGCCGACCATCGTGCAGATATGCGGGTACATCACAAAGTACGGGTCAGGGATGATCGCCTCGTCGCCGGGGTCGAGCAGTGCCTGAAAGGCGAGCATCAGCGCGCCCGATGTGCCCGAAGTGACCATGACTCCCGGCTTCGAGGCATCGGCCGACGAAAGCGGACGCGGGTCCACGTCCCAGTTCACATCGGTCCTGAGGTGTTCGACGATCTTCTCGCGCAGCGTCGCAATGCCCTGCGTCTGCGTGTAGCCGTTGTGGTTGTTCTCGATGGCGTCGATGGCGGCCCGCTTGATCGGCTCGGGCACGGGGAAGTCGGGCTGGCCGATGGAGAGGTTGATCGGGTCCTTGAGACGCGCGCCGAGATCAAAGACGCGCCGGATGCCCGACGCGTCGATGCGCTTGGCCCGGTCGGCGATCAGCGAGTCGATGTCCATGGGGTTCTCCGGTGCGAGCATACCCGCAGCGGCCCGCGCAGGCGCGCGGAACAAGCGACCTGAAAATCAACAGGCCGCAGACGTGCGGCGACAGATAGAAGCCCGCGAGGCGTCGATCAACCGGCCTTGGAGACGCGGGTCTTGGGAATGCCCAGGACCTTGTCCTTCTTGGCGTCAAACTTCTTGTCTGACTGCATCTTGCTGATGCGCTCGGCGCGGGTCAGCACGCTGCGAACGCCGGTCAAACTGCCTTTGGTCTTGAGGGAACGGTCGAGGCTCATCGGTCTGACTCCCGTCGGTTGGGTGAAAGGCCGATCACCGGCCCGGATCGCTATCCCTTGAACAGTGTCCACTGGGGCTGGCGGAAGTCGCTCGCGCCTTTGTGTTCACGCTGCCACCTGCGGCCGAGTTCCTCCACCTTGCGCACCAGTTCGTCCCGCTCGCGCTGCATTGCGCTGTAGCGGTCCGATGGCACGCCCATGGCGGCGTACATCCGGCAGGGCCGATTGTTCCCGCCTGCCCTGACCCGATCAACCACGTAGAACGCCGGAACGCCGTTCTGAGTGAGGAATGCGGTGCCCGCCGCGGCGTCCCTTTCCATGAGCGTGCCGAGGTAGAGGTAGTTGTGCCCCGGGATGCGCTGGTCCTGGCCGGGTTCTGGGCCGGCCGGCGCGGGCTTCTGCTCGGGGGGCTGGGGCTTCGGCACGGGTGCGGGAGACGGCGGCGGACGGTTCTCCGACGTTTGAGGTCCGGAAACCACCGGTGTGCCCGGGGCCTCCGGGAACTGCTCGCCCATCTTGGCGGCTTCGTTCTGCGCGCCCATTCGGAAGGCGACCGACCAGGTCACGGCGACGACCGCAATGAGCACCGCAAGGACAATCAGCATCGTGCTCGTCGGCAGCCGGAGTGAACCATCCGCCATCTCGGTGTCGGAGTTCGCCGGCTTCGCGGCGGGCTTGGCCGATGTCGGCGCGTGCGTGCGTTTGAAGAGATCCCTGCCAAGAACCTTCAACTCCGCGGCGGGCGCGGCGGCGGGCACCGGAACATCGGGTTCGACGGTTGCAGGAGCCGCAGACTTCGGTTCGGCCTCGGCGTGCGTTGTTCCGCGATTGCCGGCGTCCGGCCGGATGGGGACCGGGCGCGGGAATCCCGGACGCCGAGACGACCCGGACAGGACTTCGTACAGCGGCTGCTGACGGCGGGCGTGTCCCATGGGCTGAGTATACGGGCGCGGCGGGCTCCGTATACTGGCGGCTATGACCATCCGCGAGCAGGACGTGTACGTTGTCCCGGGGCCGAGAATGACGGCTTGGGAAGCCGCATATCTGCCGGAGATCTTCCGCGGGTTCGGGACGACGCTTCGGCACTTCGTGACCTCGTTCGGCCAGGGCTCGACGAGCCGGGCTCTGCAATACCCGGAGGTGCGGCGCGAGGACATTCCCGTCGAGAAGGGCGGGATGGAGGTCCGGAACTTCCGCGGCGTTCATCGGCTGAACCGGGATGAGCAGGGCCGCGTGAAGTGCGTGGCGTGCATGATGTGCCCGACGCTGTGCCCGGCCAACTGCATCCACATTGAGGCGGATGTGTCGCCGTGGGACGACCGCGAGAAGTACCCCAAGAAGTTCGAGATCGATGAACTCCGGTGCATCTACTGCGGGATGTGCGAGGAGGCATGCCCGGTTGACGCGATCGAACTGACCACCGAGTACGACGTCGTCGGAATGAGCCGCCAGGAGATGATCTTCGACAAGGAGAAACTCCTGAAGGTGTACGATGTGACGATCTCGAAGAAGCCGATGTAGGATTTTGTTTGGCAACGCAACGGTCGTCGGGGCCGTGCCAACGCTGTTTGACGCTGGCATTGGCCATCCGTGGCCACGGCCGAGAAAACCGGGTGACTTTGCGCAGAATTCGCTGGCATTTGGGACGTCATCGATTATCATGACTTCGTCCAACCGGGCTGGAGACCCGGGCGGGCCGTAGCGGGGAAGAGAGAACAACCCGGGAGTGAGAGAGACGTACGGAAGGAGTATTCCGGTATGTCGCGTTCTCTTTGCGCTCTCGCGATCGTTGGTCTCGGACTTTCGGCATCGGCTCATGCGGCGACGATTCTGACGTTCGCTGACCCGGCCACCGGTCCGTCCACGCCGCTCTTCACGTTCAATGGTTCCACGCTCTCGGGCGGGTGGTCGAGTACCGGCCTGCTCTTGGAAACGCCGGGGCTGTCGGCGCCGAACTATCCGGATGCCCGGTTGGAGTTCGACGATGTAACGGTGACGCCGACGGGCTTCCCGCCGTTCTACAACCTCGGCCCCGGCCAGATCCGTTTCCGCGACAGCGGCGGCGCGCTCCTGGTCACGATCGACTTCACGGGCGGCCTGCTGACCGACGGCCTGGGGTTCGGCGCCAGCATCTTCGCCGGCTACGGCGTGGTGTTCGGCGGGCCGATCATGGAGGGCGTGCCCGCCAACGAGGCGTTCGCGTTCAGTTTCGCCAACCAGATCGGTTCGGCGGAGAACTACACCGCCACGGCGTCGTTCACGTCGTCGGCCGACAACGTTCCCGCGCCCGGCACGCTTGCGCTGCTGGGGCTCGGCGGCCTGTACGCCGCGCGCCGTCGCCGCTGATCGCACCGCATTTCCATTGATCCGAGGAGCGGGCGGGCCTCCGGGCTCGCCCGCTTTGTTGCGCTCAACACAGTTCGCGGAGTTCGCGCACAAGCGATTCCGCCGCGGCGCGCACGGCGCCTTGCCACGGCTCGCCCGGGTGGGCCGGCGCATAGATGACCGACCGGCTGGCGTTCACGACCACTCCGAGTTCGCCCGGCGTGCGAGCCCCCTCTCGCATCATGCGACGGACATCATCGATCGTGCCGCCCTGCGCGCCGAAGCCCGGCACCAGGAAGAACTGGTCGGGCATGCGCCGGCGCAGGGCCGCGGCCTCGGCGGCCTTGGTCGCGCCGACCACCGCGCCGATGTCGGAGAGTCCGCGCCCCCCGCGCCGGTGATCTCCGATCTCCCGCACCGTGTCCGCCATCAACTCCGCGATGCTGCGGCCATCGGCCAGTATCGGCGACTGCACGGTGTCCGATTCGGGGTTCGAGGTTCGCACCAGCACAAACATGCCGCGGCCGTCGCGCACGAACGGTTCGAGCGTGTCGGGCCCGAGGTACGGGCTGACGGTGACGGCGTGCGCATCGAGGTGATCAAACACCCACGCCGCGTAGTGCTGCGCCGAGACGCCGATGTCGCCGCGCTTGGCGTCGAGGATGACCAGCAACCCGAGGCGGTGCGCCTCGGCGACGACACGCTCGAGTTGAACAAAGCCCGGCGCGCCGTGCCGCTCGAAGCACGCGCTCTGCGGCTTGACAACTGTGACGCCCGCATCGCGCACGGCACTCAGCACGCCGATGCAGAAATCGCCCAGGGCCTCCACGTCATCGCCGCCCTCGCGCGCGGTCGAATCGAGCGAGGACTGCGGGATTTTCTCGAGTACGGGATCAAGGCCCACGCAGGCGGGTGCGCCGCAGCGGTCGATGGCCTCGGCAAGCGTGTCGGCAAAGTGCATGGTCGGTTCCCAGTGTTCCGGTGCTCGGGGCCGGCGCGGCCCGCATCTCTGCCAGCGTACGCTCAACACGTGAACGATGCGCCGATCAGGCTGGAGGTCCGGAAGGAGCGCGGAGTGACCGTCGAATGGGCCGACGGGCGGGTGTCGTTTTTTCCCGTCTCCCACCTGCGGCGGATGTCGCCATCGGCCGATGCGCGGCAGACTCGAAAGGAGTTGACGAGCAACCCGCTGACAGTTCTGCCCGCCTCGACGGCCCGCGCATCCCGGCCCGGCCCTCTGGTCATTGTCGATGCGGAGTTGGTCGGCAACTACGCACTGCGCATTCGCTTCTCGGATGGGCATCACACGGGCATCTACTCGTGGGTGTATCTGCGCGAGATCGACCCCGGCGCCCAGAAGGGTTCCTCGGCGGGCGGTTAGTTGTTGGACCCGCCGGGGCCTTTGACCAGGGCACACTCCCACCCGTCATACTCGCCGTCGAGTTCCGCGGCCCGTTCGGACAGCGTTTGTGTGATCGCCCCGATGGTGTCCATGTCTACGGCGCTCTGTTGCGTGAGCACCACGCCGAACTGCTCGATCTCCTCGTCCGGCTCGCGGATCTCCACCTCGAACCCCTCCGGCTCCGAATCGGCGGCGAACGCCTCGGCCGATTCGAGGTCATCGAAGTACGCGTAGTGGATGACCTCGCGTTCGACCGTGAGCGGGTCGCCGTGTTTCTCGAGCGTGTCGATCAACTGCATGTCGGCCATCCAGCGTTCGACGGCGGGGCTGGGCAGGATGCTGGCGTACACGCCCCACTCCGGGTCGTGCTGTGCGCCCGCGCTGATGTCGCGCTGCAGCAACTCCGCCGCGACCTGACCGAGCGACTCCACGATGTCTTCGGACTGGGCGTAGAAGAACCACGCGACCTCGCCGCCATGCCGTACGCGGGCGACATGGATGGCCTGGGCCTGTGCCGCGGCTTCGAGGAACTCGTCCTCGCCCGCGGAGAGCGATTCCATTTCCTCGGTGCTGCCCAGACCCTGCGGGCCGGGTTCGTTCAGTTCGATGGCCAGGCGCACGCACCACGGGTGCGAGTGGGGGGCTTCGGTCCACCCCAGGTCGGTCATCGCAAAGCCCATCTCGTCGTCGGACTCGATGGGGTAGGACCGCCAGTCCTCTTCGTGATTGTGCATCGGGGCACTCTACCGCGCGCCGCGCGCGGACGCAAACCCCATACGCTGTGGCCATGTCCCCTGCCGCGGAACAGCCCGGCCCCATCCGGATCAGCACGCCGCTGGCGGAGGTGCGCGCGCTCCGCCCGGCGTGGGTCGACGCGCTGGCGCGACTGGGCGTGGTCACCGTCGCCGACCTGATCAAGCACCTGCCGATGCGCTACGAACGGCTGGAGGCCGAGGCGCCGATCCGCGACCTCGCGGCGGGGAGCATCGTCACGGCACGCGGTGAGATCTCGGCGACGCGCGTGCGCCCCGGCCGTCGGCCGCGCTTCGAGGCCGCGCTGCTCGACCACACCGGCCGGCTCGACCTGGTCTGGTTCAACCAGACGTACCTGAAGGACCGGATCTTCCCGGGGATGCGCCTGCGCGTGCAGGGGCAGGCCAAGCGCTTCGGCCCGCACGGTGCGTGGCTGCAACTGGTGAACCCCAAGTGGGAAGCGCTTGACGAAGACACCGAAGTCGTCGAGCAGGAGTCGAGGACGCGCCCGGTGTATCCCGCCTCGGAGCACATCAACTCCGCGAAGATCGAACTCGCGGTGGCGCGGGTGCTCGATGCCGCGCTGCCGCAGATCGAGGACCACCTGTCTGACGATCTCCGGCGCGCCAAGGACCTGCCGGGTCTGGCAGAGGCGTACCGCATGGCGCACCGCCCGGCGAGCGAAGAAGAGGCCGCGGCGGCGCACCGGCGGCTGGCGTATGACGAACTGCTGCTGCTGCAACTGGGCGTGTTCCTGCGTCGTGCGCAGGTGCGGCGGACCATGCGGGCCGAGCCGCTGCGCTGGAGCGAGCAGATCGACCGGCACATCCGCGCACGGTTCCCGTTTGCGCTGACGGGCGCACAGGACCGGGTGATCGGCGAGGTCGTCGCCGACCTGATGCGCGACGAGCCGGCCAACCGGCTCATCCAGGGCGACGTAGGCTCGGGCAAGACGGTCATCGCGCTGTACGCGATGCTGCTCGCCGCGGCGTCGGGCCACCAGGCCGCGCTGATGGCGCCGACGGAACTGCTTGCCGAGCAGCACTTTCTGTCGATCAGCGAGGTGCTCAAGGGATCGAATGTGCGGATGGAACTGCTGACGGGCGCGCTGGGCAGGTCGGAGCGCGACGCCGCGCTGGCGCGGATCGCGGCGGGCGATGCGGACCTTGTGATCGGCACGCACGCGCTGCTGACGGGCGACGTCAAGTTCCGGTCACTGGCCGTGGTCGTGATCGACGAGCAACACCGCTTCGGCGTGCACCAGCGCGCGACATTGCGCGGCAAGGCGGCCGAGGCCGCGGGCGACTCGCGCACGCTGGTTCCGCACACGCTGGTCATGACGGCAACGCCCATCCCGCGCACGCTGGCGCTCACGCTGCTGGGAGACCTCGACGTCTCGACGATCGACCAACTGCCGCCGGGACGGATGCCCATCGCCACGCGGGTTGTCGCATCGGAGAAGTCCGCCGAGGTCTACCGCTTCGTGCGGCAGCGCCTCGACGCGGGCGACCAGGCGTACATCGTTGTGCCCGCGATCGACACGGGCGCATCCGCGGCGGGCGCGGGCGGCGACGAGGACCTGGCCGACCTGCGGAGCGTTATGGCGCGTCTCGAAGCGCACGAACTGGCGGGCAAGCGGCTGGCCGCGATGCACGGGCGGCTGGCCTCGCGCACGCGGGATCACGTCATGCACCGATTCCGCGCGGGATTGATCGATGCGCTCATCGCCACCACCGTCATCGAGGTTGGCGTCGATGTGCCCAACGCCACCGTGATGGTCATCGAGCACGCCGACATGTTCGGGCTCGCGCAGTTGCACCAGTTGCGCGGGCGCGTCGGCCGCGGCCAGAAGCGCTCGGTCTGCGTGCTCATCGCCGACCCGAAGACACCCGATGCCGAACAGCGGCTGGCCGCGATGGCCGCGACCACCGACGGTTTCGCGCTGGCAGAGCGGGACCTGGAGATCCGCGGCCCGGGCGAGGTCTTCGGGCAGAAGCAGGCGGGCGCGCCGCCCTTCAAGGTCGCCGACCTGATGCGCGACCGCGAACTGCTCGTGATGGCCCGGCGCGATGCCGCGGCGTGGATTGAGCGGTCGCCCGAACTCAACGCACCCGGTGAGGACCTGTTGCGCAAACGGCTCCTGAAGTTGCACGGCAAGTGGCTGGGGCTGGGGGATGTGGGCTAGCGCCGATCCCGCCGTGCAGATCGTTCCAGCCGTGCCTCGACATCGCCTTCCGCCGCCGGCCTTCGACTCCATCTGCTTTCTACAGTTCGAGCATGAGCATGAACGAAGCGGTGGCGGAGCGTCTCTCTCGCATTGCTCGGCTGCAGGATTTGCTCGGCGAGGACAAGTTCAAGGCCATCAGCCACGATCGAGCAGCGCGCGTGATCGAGGGCCTCTCGATCGACATCGCCACCATCGCCGATGACCCGGCGAAACTGCGCGCCATCGAGGGGATCGGCCCCAAGATTGCCGACAAGATCGCGGAGTTCGCGCGCACGGGGAAGATGTCTGAACTGGTCGAACTCGAGGCAAAGGTGCCGCCGGGCGTGCTCGCGCTCATGAACATCCCCGGCCTCGGGCCAAAGACCGTGGCGACGCTGTGGAAAGAGGGCGGCGTGACCGACCTGGCCTCGCTCAAGAGGATCATCGCGGATGGAACGATTCTCAAACTGCCCCGCATGGGCGCCAAGAGTGTCGAGAAACTCAAGGAGTCGATCGACCTGGCCGAGCAGGGCAGCGCGCGCCTGCCGCTGGGCCTTGCCGCGCCGGTGGCCGAGCGATTTGTTGCGGCGATGACCGACGTGAAGGGCGTGAAGCAGGTGGCCTTCGCGGGCTCGCTGCGGCGCGGGCGCGAGACCATCGGCGATATCGACATCCTCGTCGCCGCGGCGGATGGGGATGCCGCGCACGTCGCCGAGGCGTTCCGAGCGATGCCCGGCGTGGCGCAGGTGCTGGTCGCGGGCGAGAAGAAGTCTTCGGTGCGGGCACGCATCGCGCCCGGCTCGGCGCGCTTCAGCGTCGAGGGCCGGAGCGGCGATGCCGAGGTGGGACCCACCGTGCAGGTCGATCTGCGCGTCGTGCCCCCGCAGTCGTGGGGCGCTGCGCTCATGTACTTCACGGGCTCCAAGGAGTTCAACATCCGCCTGCGGGAGCGCTCGCTGAAGATGGGCCTCACGCTCAACGAGTACGGACTGTTTCCCGAGGATGATGACAAGACTCCGCCGCAGCAACGCGGCATCAAGCCCGTCGCTTCCGAGACCGAAGAAGAGATCTTTCACGCGCTCAGGCTCGCGTACATCCCGCCGGAGATGCGCGAGGATCGCGGCGAGATCGACCGGGCCGAGCAAGCCTCTGCCGGCGCGAAGAGCAAGGCCGCAAAGCACGCCGCGGCACCCGTAGAGGGGCTCATCGAACTCGCCGACATCAAGGCCGAACTGCACGCGCACACGACCGCCTCCGATGGCCGCATGAGCATCGAAGAACTGGCCCGCAATGCCAGGGAGCGCGGGTTCCACACCATCGCGGTCACCGATCACTCCAAGTCGAGCGTCATCGCCAACGGTCTTTCCGCGGAGCGATTGCGCGATCACGTCGCGGCGATTCACGCCGCGAGGAAGAAGGTCAAGGGCATTCACATTCTGGCCGGCAGCGAGGTGGACATCCTCGCCGATGGCTCGCTCGACTACGACCAAGCGACGCTCGAACTGCTGGATGTCGTTGTCGCCTCGCCGCACAACGCGCTGAGCCAGGATCCGGCGACCGCCACGAAGAGGCTGCTGCGAGCGATCGAGAGCGGGCTCGTGCACATCCTCGGCCATCCCACCGGTCGCCTGATCAACCGCCGCGCGGGGTTGAGCCCCGACATGGCGAAGATCGTCGATGCGGCGAAGGCGAACGATGTTGCGCTCGAGATCAACGCGCACTGGATGCGGCTCGATCTGCGCGACACGCACATCCGCGCGGCGGTCGATGCGGGCTGCCTGATCGCCATCGACTGCGATGTGCACGCCGCCGACGACTTCGACAACCTGCGATTCGGCGTGCAGACGGCACGGCGCGGCTGGCTTCCGGCCGAGCAGTGCATCAACACCTGGAGCGCCCAGCGGCTGATCGGCTGGTTGAAGCGCGACTGACGGCGTGGGTCACGCGACCATCGCTCTTGCCAGTTGCCCCGCCAGCGCGGCGTTCGACTCCACCAGCGCGATGTTGGCCCGCAGTGTCGCGCCGCCGGAGACCGAGTGCAGCGCGCCGAGCAATCGCGGCGTGACATCGCGGCCGGTCGCGCCGGAGGCCCCAACCAGTTGCCGCGACTCGTTCAGCCAGCGTTGCCAGTCCGCGGGCTTGAGTTCGTGTTGGCGTGGGATGGGATTGCAGATGAGTATGCCGCGGCGCGAGCGCGCCAGTTCGTGCCGGACGTACGCGGCCAGTTCGGCGACGTCATCGAACCGGGCATCGAGCGGCGCGACCGTCGCGTTGTCGGCCTTGCGCAGGTAGAACGCGGGGAAGTCGTCGGTGCGGAAACCCACGACCGGAACGCCAAGCGTCTCGAGCATCTCGCGCGTGCCGGCCACATCGAGAATGGACTTGACGCCCGAGGCCACCACCGCGACCGGGAAGCGTGTCAGCGCGTAGAGATCGGCCGACACGTCGAGCGCGCCGTGTTTCGAGCCTTCTCCCTCGGCGAAGTGCACACCGCCGATCCCGCCGGTCGCGAACACGCTCACGCCTGCCGCGGCGGCAAGTTCCATCGTTGTGCTCACCGTCGTCGCGCCGTGCTGCTTGCGGGCGATGGCGATGCCGAGGTTGGAGGTGTTGAGTTTGCGGACGCTCTCGGGAGGCGCGGCGAGCAGTTCGCGGAGGTGGTCATCGTTGAGGCCCACGATGGGAACGCCCGCGATGACGCCCGTGGTCAGCGGCGACGCCCCCTGTGCCGTGACGGCCTGGTTCAGTCGCGCGGCCAGCGGGAGCGCCTCATTCCGCGGCACGCCGTGCAGAAGCAGCGTGGTCTCCAACGCAACGCGGGCCAGCGGATGAACGTGGACTGTGGTCTGAGCGGAGTTTCCGGCCATGGCGGGCAATGGTTGGCGCGCGAGGTTGCGGCGGACCGACCCGGTGGATGTTCGCAGATGGTTCGGCACGCGGCGCAGCAACGCGCGCGGGGCGATAGGATGTGCAGTGTGATGTCTCGCGAAGGGGGAGAGGCCCAGGGAGGCCTGCAATGCCGATCGCCTTCGAACGACCGCTGAACCTCCGGACCTGGATCGACGATGCCCGCAAGCGCTCGCGCACCGGCGCCGGCGATTGGCCGGTCTTCGGCGACACGGCGGATTTTTCGGTGTCGATCGCCTCGGGCCCGAGCCAGCGCAAGGACTATCACATCAGCCCGTTCGAGGAGTTGTTCCTGCAGGTCGAGGGCGAACTGGTGCTGCGCGTCCGGGACGATGATGGCGTCATCGGCGATGTGGTCGTGCGCGAGGGCGAACTGTTCGCGCTCCCCGCGAACGTGCCGCACTCGCCGCAACGCACCGCGGGATCGGTGGGGTTGGTGATCGAGCGTCGTCGCCCGAAGAGCGACGATGACACGCTGCGGTTCTATTGCGACCGATGCAGCAGCAGCGTGTTCGAGGAGTCGTTCTCGCTGGAGGATGCCGCCGAGGAGTTGTCCCAGATCCTCTCGCGGTTCTGGGAGGATGCGACGATGCGGACCTGCCGCTTCTGCGGCACGGTGGTCCAGCCACCGGGCAAGTCCGACACGATCGTGACCAGTCCCATCGCCCACGCACCGCCGGCCTCGAAGGGCGGCAACGCGGGCCGGAGCGGACCGCGTCGCGCGGCGGCCCCATCGGCCAAGCCGGCTGCCCGGCGCGCGGCCGTCCGAGGGCGTTGAATCGCGCGGGTTGCGTCCTTCAACGGTCTTTTGTATCCTGAATCTCGGCGATCCGACCGACCGGCCGCGGGGCGGGTCGGTGCGGCCGCCGGAGAGAAAGGACCATCCATGCCCGCCGCGAAAGAGAAGTTCTCGACGCTCGACTTGCAGGACTGGATCCGGAAGAACCGCCGGCACCTGAAACCGCCGGTGAGCAACAAGCAGTTCTTCACCGAGTCCGAAGACGTGATCGTGTTTGTCTCGGGCGGGCCGAACACGCGCAACGACTTTCACGTGAACCCGACCGAGGAGTTGTTCTACCAACTCAAGGGCGATATCGCGGTGCGTGTGCGCCCGCTCGATGGCCGCAAGCCGCGCGATGTGATTGTGCGCGAGGGCGAGATGTTCCTGCTGCCGCGATGGGTGCCGCACCGTCCGCAGCGCCCCGCGGGCACGGTGGGGCTGATCGTCGAGTTCCCGCGGCCCAAGGGGCAGAACGACGGCTTGCAGTGGTACTGCCCGAAGTGCGACCACCTCGTCTACGACGCGAGGTTCCGCCTGAAAAAGATCGACAAGGACCTTGCGATCGTGATGAACAGGTTCTGGGGCGGGCCGGCGTCCCGGCGGACCTGCCGCAACTGTGGGTATGTCATTGTCCGCGCTGGTGCCATCGCTCTTGAGAAGGGCAAGGTGCGAGCGGCCTCGTCAGGTCGCCGGGCGGCGAAGTGAGCCGCAGCGCGGCTCGGGAACCCGGGGTGTAGACTGCGCCGCCGGGGGACCCATGAACCGGAGCACGACATGGCCGGGCCGCGAGGCGCAGTGAACAAATGGATGTCCTGGGTCGCCGCCTCGATGCTGGCGGTAGCGCCGCTGTTGCTGTGCGCCTGCCGCACCGGCGGGCCGTTGGGCGAGGATGCGAAGTCGTCGTTCGTCACCGCCCATGAGGGCCTGGACGCGCTGGCGGGCGAGTGGACGCTGGTCGAACTCGAGGGGCGCCGACTGGTGGACTGGCTGCCGCCCAACTGGGACGACCAGCCGCCTTCCATCGTCTTCGGGGCGGACGGTGCGGTGAGCGGCTACACCGGCGTGAACCGCATGGGTTCGAAGTTGGACGGCGCAGCGCTGGTGCGCGGCGAGTTCCTGCTGTCGCCGATCATCTCGACGCGACGAGCCGGCCCGCCGGAACTCATGCACCTCGAGGCGCGATTTCTGATGGCGCTGCAACGCGCTCGCGGCTTCAGACTGCTCGGCGACACGCTCGCGATCACGCCCGGGCCCAAGGCCAGTTCGACCATCGCGCGGTTCTCGCGCGCGACAAGCGGCGAACGCTGAGAAGCGCTCAGGTGTTCGGGATGATGCCGCGGTCGGCGAGCATCTTCAGGCATGCCCGGACGGAGTCCTCGACGGACATCGTCGCAGGCTTCAGCACGAGTTCGGCGCTGGCCGGCGCCTCGTAGGGGTCGTCGATCCCTGTGAAGCCCTTGATCTGGCCGGCGCGGGCCTTCTTGTAGAGGCCCTTGGGGTCGCGCTGTTCGCACACATCGATCGGCGCATCGACAAAGACCTCGATGAACGGGATCGCGCCCGCGGCGTCCTTCTCGTGCACCGCCCGGGCCGCATCGCGGTCGGCGCGGTAGGGGCTGATGAAACTGGTCAGCGCAATGCAGCCGGAATCGGCGAAGAGTTTGGCGACCTCGCCGATGCGCCGGATGTTCTCGGCGCGGTCCTCGGCCGAGAAGCCGAGGTTCTTGTTCAGACCCATGCGGATGTTGTCGCCGTCGAGGCGGTAGCAGTGGATGCCGCGCTGCACCAGCACTTGCTCGAGTGCGCACGCGATGGTGCTCTTGCCCGAAGCGGAGAGGCCGGTGAACCACAGCGTCGCGCCGGTGGTCTGGAGTTGCTTGTGCCGTTCGGCGCGGGAAATGTTCCCCTCGTGCCAGTGCAGGTTGGTGCCCTTGGTCTGGGCGGCGGCGGGAACGACAACGGGCTTGGACGCGGCGGGGGTGGTGGTCATGGGCCGAGTGTAGGACGCGGGCGCGACGCGGTCGTCACACGCCCGGCACACCGTATGGCCTTACACTTGCCCTCCGAACCCCGGATCCGTGGCATCGGCCGTCGCTCGGCCGGTCCCCCATCGAAGGAGCCTCTGAATGTTCGAATCGGTCAGCATCGGTGGCAAGGGCGAGACCCAGGCCGTGGTCTTCGGCATCTTCAAGGGCGGCACGCTCGATGCCGTTGCGCGGGCGATGGATCGCGATGGCTCGATCGCCCGGGCCGCGGCTCGAGCCGACTGCACCGGCGACCTCGGCCGCATCGCCGAGGCCTACCCCACCGGCAAGGGCGCGCCCGGACGTGTGCTGCTTGTCGGCCTTGGCGACCGCGCCAAGTTCAAGCCCGTCATGCTCCGCACCGCCGCGGGTGCGGTCGGTCGCCGTCTGGCGCAGACAAAGGACACGCGCGTGAGCATCGAACTCGCCGCGCTGTTGAGCGACCGCGCCCAGAAGGGGGCACGCACCAAGCCCGATTTCGCCGGCCGCCTCTTTGGCGAGGGGCTCGGCCTCATCGCCTGGAACTACGACCGCCTGAAGGGCAAGGGCAGCGGCGAGCGGCCCAAGCGTACCGCGCTGCAGGTCCGCTCGTCCGATGCGGCATTCACACGAGGGCTGGAGGAGGGCCTCGGGCTCGCGGCATCCACGAACATCGCGAGAGATCTCTCCGAGACCCCGCCCAACATCGCGACCACCAATTACATCGCCGCGCAGGCCCGCGCCATGGCGAAGAAGACCGGGCTCTCCTGCCGCGTGTTCTCCGGCGATGAACTGGAGAAGGAACGCTTCACCGGTCTCATCAACGTCGGCAAGGCCTCGGAGAACAAGCCGTGCATGATCCGGCTGGAGTGGGCCGGTGCACGCGGCTCGAAGCGTGCGGGCAAGCACAGCCAGCCGCTCGTCCTCGTTGGCAAGACGATGACCTACGACACCGGCGGCCTGAGCATCAAGCCCACCCCCGGCATGGCGGGAATGAAACGCGACAAGGACGGCGGGTGCGCCGTCATCGGCGCGATGCACGCCATCGCGACCGTCATCAAGCCTGCGCGCCGCGTCGTCGCGCTCCTCGCAGTCGCCGAGAACTCGATTTCCGATGAGGCGTACCGCCCCGACGACGTCATCACGTTCCGCAACGGCGTGAGCGTCGAAGTCACCAACACCGATGCGGAGGGCCGTCTCGTGCTGGCCGATGCGCTCATCTGGGCGTGCGAGAAGGAATCGCCCGCGGCGGTTGTCGACATCGCCACGCTGACCGGCGGTGTCGTGACCGCGCTGGGCTCCACGTTCGCCGGGCTGTTCTGCGATGATGACCGCCTCCGCGCCCGGCTCGAGCGCGCCATGGAGACCACCGGCGAGCGCTTCTGGCGGCTGCCGCACGACCAGGAGTACCGCGACATGATGAAGTCGCAGGTCGCCGACATTCTGAACTCCAATCCCAACCGCAAGGCGCACCCCATCCAGGGCGCGGCGTTCCTCTCCTATTTCGTCGAGCCCAAGGTGCCATGGGCGCACCTCGACATCGCGGGGGTGCACGCAAGCGACGGCGACAGCGGCTGCTTTGTCAAGGGTCCGACCGGCTGGGGCGTGCGACTGCTGGCGCAACTCGCCGCGGACTGACCACGGGCCGGGCCCGTGGTTGGCGCGCGTCGGCGAGCGCGATAGAATCGACTCATGCTGGAGGGAGGGACGGCTGAGCCGTTCCGGGTTCGCGCGGCGGATGCGCACAAGCCAGTTCGAGAACGAAACGCGATGTCACGGAACCACTCACGCACATCCCCGCGAATTGAAGTCGGGGTGTCGGAGCGGACGGGTGTTGCGCACGTCATGCCGGTGTTCTTCGCGGCGGTCGGTGGCGCGGAAATCTCTCTGCTCGCGGGGCTTCTGGACATTCACCCGGAGATCGATGCGCACCCGTTCGCGCTGCTGCTGCACTCCGGCGCGGGCGGCGTGGCCTCGGCGCGGGAAGCGCTTCGCGACATGCTCGCGGAGTCGTCGCGCGATGCGGCGATGCGAGTTCGCAACGGCCTGGCGGATCGTGTGCGTCACGTCGGCGCGCAGGTCGATCTGTCGGACATGGAATCGGCGGATTGTCTGGCCGCGGCGTTCCCGGGCGCGCCCCTGGTGTGCGTGCTGCGCGATGGTCGTCGCGCGATCGTCGCGGAGCGGTGCGAGCACCTGGCTCGTGCCGGGCAGCCATGGCGGTGGGGAGCGGGCGGGAAGCGCGGCCATTCGCCCTCGCTGCTGTTCGACGAGGCCGCGCTTCGAACGGCGGTCGTGCGATGGGCGGCCTCGCTGCGCGGGGCGCACCGCGCGGCGGAGTTGCTCGGCGATCGCGTCATGATCCTCCGCGAGGACGAACTGACCACCGACACCGCGCGAGCCTTTGGCAGGGTGTGCCGCTGGCTCGGTGTGTCGTCGGAGCAGGGGCGACTGCTCGCGGCGGTTCAGGCCGCGCGGGCGCGCCAGACGGAGCGCCCCATCGCGCCCGACTGGCGAGAGGCTCTTTCCGAATCGGACAAGGCCGCGTTCAAGCGCATCGCCGGCGAACTGCTGGTCGAACTCGGCTTTGAGTCCGACCTGTCGTGGTGAACCGCCCCCGCGCGGGTAAACTTGCTCGGGCCGCGCAACCCCGCGGCCCACGACTGTCATGATCGACCCGATCGAGCCCGATTTCGGCAATCATCCGGCGTCGCCGCGGCGGCCCGCGGCCCGGTACGCGCCCGACGGCGCGCAGGGCGGCTCGCCGCCCGCGGTCTCGGTTGTCACGCCCTACTTCAACACCGGGGCGATTTTCCACGAGACGGCGCGCTGCATCCTCAACCAGTCGCTGCAGAACTTCGAGTGGATCATCGTGAACGACGGCTCGACCGACCCCGAGTCGCTCCTTGTGCTCGATGAGTATCGCGCCGGAGCGCTCGCGCCCGAGTGGCGCGGCCGGGTTCGGGTGATCGACCACAAGGTCAACCACGGCCTGCCCGCTGCGCGCAACACCGGTTTCCGCGCTGCACGGGCCGACCTCGTGTACCAGATCGATGCCGATGACCTGATCGAGCCGACCACGCTCGAGAAGTCCGCGTGGTACCTCGCCTCGCATCCGCATGCCGCGTTTGTGGGCAGTTGGTCCGTCGGGTTTGGGGCCAAGCGGTACCTGTGGACCAAGGGCTTCCACGACGGCCCGGCGTTCCTCGACAACAACATCGTCACCGCGACCTCCATGATCCGGCGCACGACGCACGATGCGATCGGGGGTTGCGATGAGACCATCCGCGGCGGCATGGAGGACTGGGACTACTGGGTCCGCGCCGCATCGTGCGGGCTCTGGGGCGGCACCATCCCCGAGCATCTCGACTGGTACCGGCGGCGCGACAACCAGCACGACGACTGGGAGAACCTGAGCGACACGACACGGCGCGAGGCATTCCGCGCGAGACTGCGCGCGATGTACCCGGCGCTGTTCGAAGCCGGCGGCTTCCCGCGACTGGAGCCGCACTGGCCGGTCCCGTTCGAGACGGTCCTTGCCGATGCGCCGATCTCCAACCCCCTGCGGAAGGACCGGCCGCGCATCCTCATCATCGTGCCATGGCTGCGCATGGGCGGGGCGGACCGCTTCAACCTCGACCTGGCGCGCCTCCTGGCGGACGAGGGCTGGGGCGTCACCATCGCGGCGACGGGCAAGGGCCACCCATGGCTGGCGCGGTTCGCTTCGATCACGCCGGACGTGTTCTGCATGGATCACTTCCTGCGCGCCGCCGACCAGCCCCGTTTCCTGCGCGCGCTGATCGACTCGCGCCGGCCCGACGTGGTGATGCTGACGAACTCCTCGCCGGGGTACATGTTCCTGCCGTTTCTGCGCGCCCACTGCCCCGGTCCGGTGTACGTTGATTTCAACCACATGGAAGAGCCGCACTGGCGCAACGGCGGGCACCCGCGTTCGGGCGCGGCGATGGGCGCGCAGTTGGATCTGAGCATCGTGTCGTCGGAACACCTCAGGTCCTGGATGATCTCGCGCGGCGCCGAGCCGGATCGCGTGCGCGTGTGCTACACCAACGCCGATACATCGCTGCACCGGCCGGACCCCGCGGCCCGCGCCAAGGTCCGCGCATCGCTCGGGATCGGCCCCGGAGAATGCGTGATCCTCTACGCCGCGAGGTTCTGCCCGCAGAAGCAGCCCCACGTGTTCGCGGAGTCCGTGGCGCGGCTGCGCACATTGGCCGAGCGCCACGCAGATCGGCCGGCGTTCACTGTGCTGGCCGCGGGCGACGGCGAAGAGCGGGACGCCCTGCGTTCCCATCTTGCGCGGCTCGGGTTGCTCCGGGCCGACCGTCCCGCCGCCGGCGGGCCGGTGGTCATGCTCGGGGAGGTTCCGCCCGAACGGGTGCCCTCGCTCCTGGCCGCGAGCGACATCTTCTTCCTGCCCTCGCAATGGGAGGGGATCGCTCTGGCCGTCTACGAGGCAATGTCAACCGGGTTGGCGGTCGTGGGTGCGGCGGTGGGCGGGCAGCGCGAACTGGTCACGCCCGAAACCGGCCTGCTGCTGGAACGGGTGACAGGTCATGACGGCCAGACCGATGTCGCGGCCGAGGCGGAGGGCTATGCGCAGGCGCTGCTGGAACTGATGACCGATGGGCCGCGCCGTGTCGCAATGGCCGCGGCAGCGCGCCGGCGAATCGAGACGCACTTCGAACTGGCCGACATGGGCGGGCGCATGCTTGATCTGTTCCGCGATGCCCGACGCCTGGCCGATGCATCGCCGCGCATCGCGCTGCCCGAGAGCCTCGCCCGGGAGACCGCGACGCAGGCCGTCGAAGTTCTGCGCCTGGAAGACCTGACCGATTACCTCTGGAAGGTGCGAGCCGAGCACGAGCGGATGCTCGGCGAGCGTGCCGCGGCGGCGGATGCGGCACAGGCCGAACGTGCCGCATCGGAACGCCTTGCGCAGATCGAGAGTTCTCGCTCGTGGCGGCTGGTTCGAGCGTGCAAGAGCCTGCCGCCCTATGGCGTACTCGCGCGTGCGCGGTGGGGGCGCAACTGGCGGCTGGAGGAACTCAAACTGCCGCCCACCAGGCGGCTGGCGATGATCGAGTCCAGCAGGTCGTACCGCCTGATCAATGCGCTCAAGAGCGTGCCCCCGTGGTCGACCTATGTGCGGGTGCGGTACGGCCCGGACGAGCGGGTCTGAGCGGATCGTGATTCCGGTCTGCGCGGCCGACAGGGTCCCGGCTCGCTACGATCCCGGCCTATGCCGTACACGATCCGACCCGAGCAGGGCTTTGACGTCGACGCCGAGAGCACCAGTTACCTCAAGGGCCACGTCGATACCGGCGAGCGCTGGGTTCTGAACTTCGGCCCTCAGCACCCCGCCACGCACACGACGCTGCGTCTCGTACTCGAACTTGATGGAGAACGCGTGGCCCGCTGCACGCCGCACATCGGCTACCTGCACTCGGGCTTTGAGAAACTCGGCGAGCATCTTGATTACAACCAGTACGTCACGATCGTCTCGCGGATGGACTACCTCTCGCCGGTCCACAACGACATCACCTGGCACGGCGCGGTCGAGACGCTTTTCGGCATCGAGATCACTCCGCGCTGCAAGGCGCTTCGGACGATCATGAACGAACTGGCGCGGGTCCAGAACCACCTGCTGTGCGTTGGGGCGGCGGCGCTGGACCTGGGCGCGATCACGGCGTTCCTCTATGCCTTCAACCCGCGCGAGAAGATCTACGACCTCTGCGACTTCATCGCGGGGCAGCGTTTCCACGCCGACTGGACCCGGGTCGGCGGGCTGATGCAGGACCTGCCCGATGAGGCCATCTTCCGCAAACTCGTCAAGGACCTGGTGAACGACGACCTGCCGCGCGCGATCGACGAGTTCGAGGGACTGCTGAACGCCAACCGCATCTTCATCGACCGCACGCAGGGCGTCGGGCAGATCGGTCACGACGAGGCGATCGCGCACTCGCTCTCCGGGCCGATGGCCCGCGCCAGCGGAGTGAAGCGCGACCTCCGCAAGGACTTCCCGTACTTGTGCTACAAGGACAACTGGGACAACGCCGGCGCGCCCGCCGTCGAGTTCAAGGTGCCGATCGCCGTCGAAGGCGATGCGTACGCGCGCTTCCGCGTCCGCGTCGAGGAGATCAAGCAGTCCATGCACATCGTGCGGCAGTTGATCGACCGCATCCCCGGCGGCCCGGTTGACACCTACGCCGATGCGAAAATGGTCAAGCCGCCGAAGAAGGATGTCTACGGCTCGATCGAGGGCCTCATCCAGCACTTCGAACTGGTCATGTCCAACCGCGGGTGGAAGGCGCCGGTCGCGGAGGCCTACGGCTTCAACGAAGGGCCCAACGGCGAGCAGGGCTTCTACATCGTGGCCGATGGCTCGCCGCGATCGTTCCGCGTCCGCACGCGCCCGGCGTGCTTCATCAACTATTCCGTCATGGCCCGCCTGACCGAGGGACACCTCCTGTCGGACATCCCCGCCATTCTCGGCTCGATCAACGTCGTCGCGGCGGAACTGGACCGCTAGCCGCCGCGCACGATTCTTACGGTGAACGCCATGCCCATGCCGCGAACAGTTGACGCCGTCATGCTCGAGCAGCGCGCGGCATCGTTCAGGACGCGGTCGATCAAAGCCAGCGCGAAGATGGCCGGACTGCGGCTGGCGATGTCGATGGTCGATCTCACCACGCTCGAAGGGAAGGACTCGCCGGAGAAAGTGCGGGCGCTGTGCCGCAAGGCGGTGATGCCGGGTGTGGATCACCAGGGGAGCGCGCTCGCGCCAGTCGCGGCGGTGTGCGTGTATCCGAATCTGGTAGCCGTGGCGAGGGAAGAACTCGCGGGCACGCCGATCAAAGTCGCCAGCGTCGCGACGGGCTTCCCCAGCGGGCAATACCCGCTGGCGGTGCGGATCGAGGACACCCGCCGCGCCATCCGCGATGGGGCCGATGAGATCGACATGGTGATCTCCCGCGGCAGTTTCCTAGCCGGAAAGTACGACCTCGTCGCCGAGGAGATCCGCGAGTTCAAGGCCGTCTGCAATGCCTCACCCTCGATCGGCGGCGATGCCCGCGCGCACGTGCACCTGAAGGTCATCCTCGAAACCGGCGAACTGGAGACCTACGACAATGCCCGCCGCGCAAGTGATCTAGCGATCGAGGCGCTGCTCGTTGATGGCGCGGACGGGCCCGCGGGCACGGGCTTCATCAAGACCAGCACCGGCAAGGTCACTCCCGCGGCGACCATGCCCGTCACGCTCTGCATGCTGGAGGCCATCCGCGACTGCTTCCTCTCGACCGGCCACATGATCGGCATGAAGCCCGCCGGCGGAATCCGCACGGCCAAGGATGCGCTGCACTACCTCGTGATGGTGAAGGAAACCCTCGGCGACCGCTGGCTCAACCCCGACTGGTTCCGCTTCGGCGCAAGCGCGCTGGTCGATGACCTCGTGCGGCAGATCCGCAAGCAGGGAAGCGGGAAGTACTCAGCGCGGTACGACTACGCCGAGGCCTGATGTAGCACGGGCATCCTGCCCGTGACTACCTCGTGGCACGGGCGTCCCGCCCGTGAACTGCCTCAAAGCCCGGGCATCCTGCCCGAGCAGGAGCGCACTCGCCACTCCGCCGTATTGCCGGTATGCTGGGGCACAGAGCCGGATTGGCCGCAGATCAAAGCGGATGAACGCAGATTAGAATCTCGCCGCGTGCGTATCGGGATCGGGCCGCTCGTCTCGTTGGGTCATGTCGGGACGTACCGCATGAAGCGCTCACCGCTCAAACTCGCGATGGTCATCCTCGCGTATCTCGCGGCGGGGGCGGTGGTGAACTTGGTTGTAGCGGCGGGGTGTGCGTTGTGGATGCCGCTGACGCAGCCCTATTTGCGCAATCTGGATACGGTGCCGCGGTCAATGGAAAAGTGGACCCCGCAAACCTGGCGGGCGGCCTTGTCAGAAGCGACTAGTCGCAACGAGCCAGGTCGGGTATTTGTGGTGGCTCATGAGGTCAGCCGTCTGGGGGTCAGCATTCGACGCGCGAGCATTCATCTGGCTCACGATAAAGCTCGCTTCACCACCACCGGAATTCCAAATGAGCAGTTCAAGCCGGACCAGATAGCGGTGTTTCGGTCTGGCTGGCCGGCTGCCTGTGTTGAGTCCGTAAGTGAATCGACTAGCACTTGGGGCTTTGGCGACTTGCACATCGGCCCCATACTCGGCTCGCCCGCTGTGTTTCGATGTGTATTGCATGTGCCCATTGCAGGGGACACAATTCAGCTGGCGCCGCTGATCTTCGGAATAGATGGCTCACGTGTGACCCGCAACTTCATTCCGCTCTCTCCCGTCTGGCCCGCGCTCGTCGCCAACACGATCGTGTGGGCGATCATCCTCGCGATTCTCGTGAATGGCCCGCGGTTCGTGCGGGGCGAACTTCGGATGCGGCGAGGGCTGTGCCGGTCGTGCGCCTACCCGATCGGCGTCTCTGACCGCTGCACCGAGTGCGGCCGCGAACTGCCCCGCTGGTTGCTGAAACTGCGCGGGGACGGCTCACCGCGGGCGGCCATGAGTAAGCACAAGCCGGAGGGCTGATGCGCAGAAGGCTGATCATGATTCTGGCGTTGTCGCTCGCCTTGGGCGCGGCGGTCAATGTCGGCATCGCGCTGTGGGTCGGCCGTCACTCCATCTCCAACGCCGCGGCGTGGTCGGGCGGGTACATCGGCGAGTGGCCGGCGGGCGCGCGGAAAGGCTGGCCCGATGGCGCGATCCGCGCGGAGCGTTCCGAGGAACTCGTGCGCGAGGTCGCGGCGTGGCCGGTGTTCGATGGATGGGACCCCGCCGTGCTCCCGGAGATTCAACCCTGGCAGCGCGTGTACGAGTCGGGCTGGCCGTGGCCGGCGGTGCGTGCGCAGATCGCGATTCCGCTGCGCGCTGAGCGCGATGTCGCGCCCGCACAGATGCCGCGGGCCGAGAGCGGGCGCAGTTACCGGCCGATCTGGCCGGGCTTTGCCTATGGCACGCTGCTGTTCGGCGTCTTGGCGGGGCTGGTTGGTTGCGCGCTGCTGTTTCTGCTGGGGCCGTGGATGCTGGCTTTCCTGCTGCCGCGGCGGCGCAGAAGGCTCATCGCGCACTGGCGCGCGTGGGGCGTGGCGCGGGCGAACAAGCCCGGCGCCGCGGGCAGCGATGCCGCGGCCTCGGCCGCCGAGTCGCGCCCCGCGCTGGGCGATGCGATTGCGATCGCGTGGTGGCTCTCACCGCGGGGATCGTGGAAGAGATTGTCGGGCCTCATCATCGCGGCGGTCATCGGCGGCGCAGCGTTGACGGTTTTGGTCTCATGGACGTGCGCGCTCTGGCCGCGGGTGTTCGTCTTCCAAGGCTTCGGCACGCCGATGGTGATCGAGCAGTGGGGGGCGACGTTCACGAGTGAGCAAATGCCGACCGGGTCGCCGATCGGAGACATGAGTGCGCTGCAGGTACATGTTGGGTGGCCGTGGCGCACGCTGCGATGGACCGCCGAGAATGACGCGTGGGCGCGCTGGGCGCACCTCGTCGCGCCGCCAACCTCCGCCCCGGGCATCATGCGCGAGGGCGTCAAACTTCCGAGCCTCCTGATCAACGCGCAGCGCGCCGAGCGGCGTATCCCGCTCGATCCCATCGCCGCGGGGCTGGTTCGCGCGGTGCCGTTCTATACCGCGGTATCGCTGGTGATGCTGATACTGCTCGGGAATCTCCGCCGCGGCGTGCGCGTGTGGCGCGGGCAGTGCCCCACGTGCGGCTATCCCGTCGGCCCGCCGGAAGTCTGCACGGAGTGCGGGCTGCCGCTTCGCGGAAATGAGCAAATGGCAAACAAGCAAATGGCAAAGGAAGGAGCAGCAATGGCAGAGAAGCAAGATCGGTGAGCCTCGGGGGCGATGCTGGAGAACGGATGCGAAAGCGGTGGGCAATGGCGGTGCTGGCTTCGCTCCTGCTGGGCGCGGCGCTGAACATCGCGCTGGCGTGGGCGGTGTTGCTGCGATACGGCGTGCCGACAAGCCAGCCTCAGCGTCAGCACGGAGAAGGCAAGGATGTTCGGTGGATCAGGTCGGTTCCGGCCAACTGGCCCGCCGCGGCGAACTCGTGGAGCCGCATCCGGTGGTGGAACTGCACCATCGATGACCAGATGGTCATTCCGGAAGTCAAGGACAGGTTCGAGCGTCATGTGAGTGGGTCGCACTGGGTCCGTGTCGTAGGGTGGGGGTGGCCGTGTGCATCGGTTGGCGTGGTGTGGCTGCGCGAGGAGCCGATCACGCTCGACGTGGAGGGCATGCCGCATCGGGAATCGGGCATTCGCGGCGGACTGCCGTTGCCAAAGTTTGCACAGCGCGGACCTTGGGCCAATCGCCTGCCGGTGATGCCGATGTGGCCGGGGTTTGCGCTCAACACGCTGCTCTATGGCGCGCTTGTCGGATCGGCGCTGTTCGGGCCCGGCGCGATTCGGCGCACGCTGCGCCGCCGCCGCGGCGCGTGCATCGTGTGCGGGTACGATCTGACGGGGCTGGCGATGTGCCCGGAGTGCGGCGCGCCGGCCGGAGCGAAAGCACATCAGGCCCCGACAGTGCATTGAGACAGCCCCGGAGCAAACGAGTCATGACCAGCCAACTGTCCATCAGAGTTGTCGCGGCGATTGCACTCGCGGCGGGCGGGTGCTGCTCATCCGCCTCCGGCCCGGCCGAGGCGCCGCCGCGGGCAACACCGGGAGATTCCATGCAGCGACTGACCGGAACACTGCGCAGCGGCCTCATGGGCATTGGCGGCGAGCACACGGGGTGGGCGATGCTGGTGCCGGGCGAGGGATCACGGGAGAAGCAGGTCGAGGTGGATGTGTCGAAGGTCGCCGCGATGGCGAGGGCGATGGATGGGAAGTCGGTGACCGCGGAGGGGACGTATGTCGAGAAGCGGTATGTGGAGCGGGGGCCTACGAGGATCTTTCAAATCGAGCGGTTCTGGACGTGCTTTGAACCAGGGACGTGAGATCGGAGCGACCGGGCGGGGGAAAGGGGGACCGGTGCGTGGAAGCGGGCCGTGGGGCGGGGCCGATACGCTTGGGGTATGAACACGAGCCAGAGCGGGACAGTGATCGGCAAGGCAGTTGAGGGTGGCGAGCCGGAGAACGGCGAAACCGCGGGGGCGATCGTGCACATCAGGAGCCGCGAGGGTCTGAATCCCGCGCTCGATTTCGGCGCGGCGTGGGAATACGCACCCGCGCCCGAGACGGTGAAGGTGCAGATCGCGGATCGGTACGGGCTGTTCATTGATGGGAAGTGGATCGAGCCGCGCAGCGGGAAGAAGCGCGGCGATGGCGGCGTGTTCGCGACCATCAACCCCGCGACCGAGCAGACTCTCGCCGAGATCACGCAGGCCGGGGCGGCGGATGTTGATGCCGCGGTTGCCGCGGCGAGGCGGGCCCAGCCGAAGTGGGCCGCGCTGCCGGGGAAGGAGCGGGGCAAGTTTCTGTTCCGGATCGCGCGGCGGATCCAGGAGCGGGCGCGGGAACTGGCGATCCTTGAGACGATGAACGGGGGCAAGCCGATCCGCGAGTCGCGGGATGTGGATGTGCCGCTGGCAGCGCAGCACTTCTTTTATCACGCGGGCTGGGCGGACAAGTTGGAGTATGCGTTTCCGGGATGGTCCGGTGGCTCCGCTCCTGGTGGCTCCGCTGTCCAGAGCGGAGCGCGAAACGCACGGCTCGGGAGAGCCGTGCCACCGCCCGTGGGTGTCTGCGGTCAGATCATCCCGTGGAACTTCCCGCTGCTGATGGCGGCGTGGAAGATCGCGCCAGCGCTCGCGTGCGGGAACACGGTGGTGCTGAAGCCGGCGGAGACGACCTCGCTCACCGCGCTGCGGCTGGCGGAGATCTGCGATGAGGTGGGGCTGCCGCCGGGAGTCGTGAACATCGTGACGGGCGACGGGCGGACGGGGGCTGCGATCGTCAACCACCCGGGGATCGACAAGATTGCGTTCACGGGTTCGACGGAAGTCGGCAAGAAGATTGCTCTTGAGGTGGCCCGGCACTCCGTGCCGGGCGCAAGGGGGCAACCTGCAAAGGCCAAGCGTCTCACGCTCGAACTCGGGGGCAAGTCCGCCAACATCATCTTCGATGATGCGAGCATCGATCAGGCCGTCGAGGGAATCGTGCAGGGAATCTACTTCAACCAGGGGCACGTGTGCTGCGCTGGCTCTCGCTTGTTTGTGCAGGAGGGCGTACTCGACGAGGTGACGGCGAAACTGGCGATCCGGCTGGCGAGTCTGCGTGTCGGCGACCCGATGGACAAGAACACGGACCTTGGCGCGATCAACTCGCGGGCGCAACTCGAGAAGATCGAGGGCTATCTCGCCACGGGTGAAGCGGAAGGCGCAGAACTGTGCGTGCCGGGGTCCGGGTCTCGCCCCGCCGCCTCGGGGTCCGGGAAGTCGACCAAGAGCACTTCCGGAACCCGGAGCCCGGAACCCGGAACCCGCGGCCTTGCGCGTGCCGGCTTACCTGAGCGCGGCTTCTGGTGTCGCCCGTGCTTCTTCAAGGGCGTGCAGCCCTCGCACACGATCGCGCGAGAGGAGATCTTCGGCCCGGTGCTGGCGGTGATGAGTTTCCGCACGCCCGAGGAAGCGATCACGCGCGCCAACAACTCGCCCTATGGACTGGCAGCGGGCGTGTGGACGGACAAGGGGTCGAAGATCTTCGAGATCGCGCGGAAACTCGAAGCGGGGGTGGTGTGGCTGAACACCTACAACAAGTTCGACGCGGCGAGCCCGTTCGGCGGTTTCAAGGAATCGGGCTTCGGCCGCGAGGGGGGGATGCAGGGGTTGAGGGGGTATGTGGAGGTCTGAGGGATTGAAACACGCAGGCGCACGGGGTCGCACGGAGGGAGGACCTGGCGCTCGGTGTCGTTGAACTGGGAGAGTGGGTTCAGAGGTCCTCGGGAATCAAGCCCGTCCGCTTCGAGATGCGCGCGAGCATCTTCGGGCCAGCTTCTTCCCGATCATGGAAGGCGAACACGAAGTCGGGCCACCCTTGCCGCTGCAACGTCTTGTGAGAACCGGACTGCCTCTTGACTGACCAACCGATGCGGAGCAACGCAGCGAGAACTCGTGCCGCTCTTGTTGAAGACCAGGCGGGCGGCATGGGTCAGGCCACCAGCTTGAAGACCGCCTGAACGTCGGGGAGTGTCTCGCCGTGCTCAAGGCGTTCGGCCAGCACGTGCAGCGACAGAGCCTGCGCACGACGGACAGCCTCCTCCTTGGTTGCTCCATAGGCCAGAACGCCCGGAAGTTCAGGCACCTCGGCAATCCAGCGGCCATCATCCTCTTGCTCGATCTCGATCTGGTACATGGCCGGATGGTAGGAGACCCCTCAAACGACGACCGCAGGTCATGAAACTGAACTCTCCAGCGGTTTCGACCTGAGTGGTGCAGCGCCACACTCGGGGCAAGTTCGCTCGGCCCCTAGCCCCGCAAGGTCATACCCGCATGTCGCACAGCACCCTGTTCTGCGCGCGCTGCGAGTTCTTCGATAGCCGATTGCGGAGAGCGCGCCGGAACTGAGAACCCAGACCCAGAGGGGTGACTGAAAGCGCCATCTCGACAGCTCCCAGAACCACAACTCAATCGGGCCATCTCGTTCGAGGACATACCAGCCGTAATCGACATGAATGGGCGAAGCCGGTTCTCGGTAGCACAGGTCGATAGTGCCGTATCCGATCCTGACCGAGCGATTTGGATAATTCTCGTAGCCGACACACCACTGGGTGCTCAGAAGCATGGCTGCGAGCGAAAGCACGAATGCGAAACCGCCGGAGAAGAGCATCGCGTGCCCAAGCAACGCGGGCCGACGACTTCGAACCATGAACTCCATGCCAATAGTACCTCTACCCGTACCGTATAATCACGCAAGCGCGAAACAGCAATCTGCACGAGGGTCCATATGCCGTCCCGCCTCCAAGTTTCCAAGACCTACAAGTTGTTCATCGATGGCAAGTTCCCCCGCTCCGAGAGCGGCCGCACCATCGCCATCACCGATTCCCGCGGCCGCGTCGCCGCGCACGTGTGCCATGCCTCGCGCAAGGACCTGCGCGATGCTGTCACCGCCGCGCGAAAAGCGTTGCCGGGGTGGAAGAACGCGACGGCGTATCTGCGCGGGCAGATCCTGTACCGCATGGCGGAGATGATGGAAGGCAAGTGCGATGAACTCGCCGCGGCACTCATCGCAGGCGGCGTGAAGTCCCCCGCCGCGAGGCGCGAGGTCGAAG
Source organism: Phycisphaeraceae bacterium (assembly GCA_019636495.1). Classification (GTDB taxonomy): domain Bacteria; phylum Planctomycetota; class Phycisphaerae; order Phycisphaerales; family UBA1924; genus JAHBXL01. The sequence continues at coordinate 112,126 of JAHBXL010000012.1, forward strand.
CCTCCATCGACCGCCTCATCGCCTACGCGGGCTGGGCCGACAAGTACGCGCAGGTTCTCGGCTGCAACAACGCCGTCGCCGGTCCCTACTACAACTTCACCGTACCCGAGCCCACGGGTGTCGTTGCCGTCATCGCGCCCGACTCCCCCGGACTGCTCGGGCTGGTGTCGCTCTGCGCACCCGCGCTCTGCGCGGGCAATGCTGTGGTTGCGGTCGCAGGCACCCCGCACGGCCAGCCAATTGCCGCGGCGGTCCTCGCCGAGGTCTTCGCCACCAGCGATCTTCCCGGCGGCGTCCTCAACCTGCTCACCGGCACGCGCGATGAACTCGTCCCCATCATCGCCGGTCATCGCGATATCGACGCCGTGCTCGCCGCGGGCGTCTCGCCCGAGCACGCCCGCACGCTGCGCGAGGGCGCGGCGGAGAACGTCAAGCGCGTCAAGGTCTTCGATACCTTGGCGCCCGCCACGAAGGGCCCAAAGCCCCGCGGCAAGAATTCCACGCCGGCCGCGCCCCAAACCGCCTGGTTTGATGCCGCGACGTGCGAATCGCCGTGGTGGATCGAGCCGGTGGTCGAGATGAAGACCATCTGGCACCCCAGCGCGGCCTGAGGCACGCCGCGGCGCATATCGGGCTGCCCAGCCAAAAACTCCGAGTCCGTCGCCCGGTCCGTTTGGGCGATCGACCCGGAGTTTGAGAGAAGAGTCTCGTGTCGCGGCATCGGGCTCTCCCTCCGCCGCGTGGTGTTCTGCCTGTGTATACGTCTACGACCGCTCGGCGGATGCGGTTCGCGCGCCCGCCATGTGCAGGATCATGTCCGCGTGCACGGCGGTGGCCCCCTGGTGGGCCCGCACGCACGCCCGACCCGCCTTGGCCATGGCTGCTCGCCGCGTGGGGTCGGCCAACAAGTGCGCAAGGACCTGCCCGAGTCGGCTCGGTTCGACGATCTCCAGCGCGCCCGCCTCGCGGAACGCGGCGACGATCGCCTCGAAGTTCGCGTAGTGCGGACCCATGACCGTCGGCCTGCCCAGCGCGATGGGCTCGATCGGGTCGGAGCCATGCAGCCCTCCGAATGACCTGCCGATTACGGCGATGTCGGCCAGCGCGTACGCCGCGCGGAGTTCGCCGATGGTGTCGAGCAGGAAGCGGTCGTTGCTGCGAGTCGCTGTTCGGTCTGCCGCGGCTGTTCGGCGCACGCAGTGACCCGTTCCGCCCATGGTTTCGAACGCGGCATCGAAACGCTCCGGCCTGCGCGGCGCGCAGAGTAACTGCACGCCGGCGGGGCACGCCTCGTGCAACAACCGCTCCTCGCTCTCGGCCGCGCCGGGCAGTTCCGCCGTCGAGCCCGCGACGATCAGCGGGCGCGACGGGTCGATGCCCAAGGTCTCGGCCAGTTCCTTCGCCCCGGGGGCGGTGTCTTCAAGGCTTACCGAGTCCCACTTCATGCTGCCCGTGATGCGGACGCGCGACTCGGGAACACCCATCGCCACGAACCGCTGTGCGTACGCCGAATCCTGCACCGCCGCGAACTCCAGCGCGCCAAAGGTCTTCGCGAAGAAAGAGCGGAAGCGGTGGTACCCGCGGAACGACCGCGCGCTCAGCCTGCCATTGATCACGCACACCGGTACGCCACGCGCGCCGCACCGGGCGACGAAGTTGGGCCACAGTTCCAGTTCCACGAGCGCAACGGCGTCGGGACGCACTGCGTCAAGGAAGCGCTCGACGGCGGGCGAGAAGTCCAGCGGGTAGCGCACGACACGCGCGACCGGCTCCGCCCCAGCAGGCTCGAAGAGCGCGCGGGCGCGCGCAAGCCCCGTGTCCGTCGTCGCGCTGACGACCACGTCCGATTCGCGCGACAGCATCGGCACGAGGGCCCGCAGCGTGTTCACTTCGCCCACCGAGACGGCGTGCAGCAGCACGCGTTTCCTCCCCGGCGACTGCGGCGGCAGGGGCCCGATGCGCCCGAACCGCTCAGACCACCCGCCGCGCGTCTTGCGCGCCCACCACGGCGCGGTGACGACGGCGGCGGGCAGGTACAGGGCGTCGAGGAGGTTCATGCAGCGCCGGGGGCCGTGGAGGGTGCGCCTCCGGAAAGTGGGCAGGCCGGGACTCGAACCCGGGACCCTTCGCGTGTAAAGCGAATGCTCTGGCCAACTGAGCTACCCGCCCGTGGGTATGCCCAAGGATAGGTGCGCAGCACGCCCGCACCGCCGCCGGACTCGCCCGTGCATCGGCTACCCGACGGGCCGTCGCCGGTAGAATCCGTGCCGCGGCGTGGCGCGGCAACTCAGGAGCAGCACGTGGCTCAGTCCCGCGTCCGCGACGGCGCGAAGAATCCGGGCAATGCAGGCAGCGGGGCGGGGTCTCCGATCGGGCGGCTGCGCCTGCCGCTGTGGGCATGGCTGGGCGGCGCGGCGAGTCTGCTGGCCGCGAGCGGTGCATCGGGCGCGCTGGTCTGGAACCACTTCACGGGAAAGTACCTTCCGGGCTGCGGGCCGGAGAGCGGATGCGCTTCGATCGAGAACCACCCGCTGGGCAAGTTCGCGCTCCCCGGCGCGCTGGCGGATTGGATCGGATTCGCGTGGTGGCCCGCCTCGTTCCTCGGGTTTACGTTCTTTGTGGCGTTGCTGGCCGCATGGCTGGTCTGTGCGCGGCGCGTGCCGAGTGCCCTTCGGCTCGCGGTGTGGGCGGGGATCGCAGCGAGCGTGGTCTACATCGGTGCGATTGTGCACGCTCTGTCGGGGGGGAAGGCGTTCTGTCACTACTGTGTCGCGAGCCATGCGGCGAACTTCCTGCTGCTGGCGTTCATGGAGATCGGCATGATGGCTGGGAGGAGATCGATGGCGGGCGGAGCGGCCGTGCGGGCGCCGCGCGGCGGCTGGCTCGGCCCGGCAGTGGTGGGCGCGGCCGTGTTTTTCGGCGCGACCGGCGCGCTGGCGCACGCCGAACGCGGCAAGGTGACGCGGGAGCGCGAGGCATCCGAGGCGGCCCGCGCAGAGGCGGAGCGCGCGCTGATCGCACAGGCAGAGCGTGCCCGCGCCCAGCAGACCGTGCGCGAGGACGCCTGGAACTTCGGCCCGCAGGGGTTCACCGGCCGCTGGCGCAAGGGGCCCGAGGCGGCGCCGGTGCGCATCGTGATCATGTCCGGTTACCAGTGCCCGCAGTGCAAGCGCATCGAGGGCGAGGCGCAGGCGCTCCGCGCCAAGCACGGAGACCGGATTTCGCTCTCGCACAAGCACTACGTCTACAACGCCGACTGCAACAAGTATCTCAACGGCGCGACACTGCACTCCAACGGCTGCTGGGCCGCGCGTGCCGCCGAAACCGCCGGCATCCTTCGCGGCAACGACGGATTCTGGCAGATGCACGCGTGGCTGTTCGACCGCGGCGGCGGCTTCACCGACGAGGTCTTCAATGCAGCGCTGGTCGAGATGGGCTACGACCCCAAGGTGTTTGTTCCCGTCATGATGAGCGACGGCTCGCTTCGGCCCGTGCAGGCCGATATCGATGAGGGCTTCGCGCTGGGCATTTCCGGCACGCCGATGGTCGTCATCAACGGCATCGAGTTCAAGGGGTGGGAGGCGCCGCGAGCCTTGGAGCGAACCGTCGAGGCGCTCCTGGCAACCGACCCGCCCGCCGCGACCAGCGCCAATGACCGCCCCGTCCTCGCCCGGGAGAAATACGTCGCCGATTGGCGCGATGAGACAGTCCGTGCGCAGCCCGCCGACACGGTCCGGCGCGTGCGAGGTTCGCACGATGCGCCGGTCGAGGTCGTCGTCTTCGGCGACCTGCAGGAGCCCAACACCGCGAAGATCGATGCGCAACTGCGAGATTGGCTGGATCTTGCGCCCGATCGCGGCGGCAAGCCGATCCGGTACGTGTTCCGCCACTACCCGGGCGACAAGACCTGCAACACCCGCCTTCCGCGCACGTTCTTCGAGCACGGTTGCCTGACCGCCCGCGCGGCCGAGGCGGCGGGCTTGCTCGGCGGCGACGATGCGTACTGGAGGATGCATGTCTGGCTGCTCCAGAACCAGCAGGGCATGGGCATGGAGGCGGTGCGTCGCGCCGCGATCGAGATCGGGTTGGATGCTGAGGCGCTGATCTCCGCGCTCATCAATCCGCGCGTCAATGCCGCGATCCAGGAAGACATCAACGCGGCGGTGGCGTTGGGCGTCGGGCAGATTCCGTGCATCTACGTGAACGGAAAGTTCGTCCGCCGCTGGTGGCGGGAGAACGACAACGTGATGGAGCGCATCATCGACGAAGCCGCCGCGACGCCGCGCTGAGTTCCCCCGTTCCGGAGCAAGAACCATGAATCTTCGATCGGCAATGGTCCCCTGCCTGTTGTTCGGTGCGTTCGCCGCCTCGGTCATGGCGCAAGCGCCTTCGACCATCCGCATGACCGAGGCGCTCGTGCTCGATCCTGTGTCCGTGTCCGGCAGGACCTGGCTGCGCACCGACCACATGGAGGCCGACCTGGCCCACCGCGGCGCGATCCCCTTCACGCCGGCCGAGGGTGACGCCGTCACCGACAGCCCGGAAACGTCGAAGGAATGGGCCGCGCGAAAGGTCACCGACAGCGGCTGGTTCGTCACCAACGCACTCCGCGGCGGGTATCTGTCCTGGGTGTTCGACTCGCCGACCGCTCGGGTCATGATGCTCGATGCCTCGGGACACTCCGGCGTCTGGGTCAACGGTGTCCCCCGCACTGGCGACCCCTACGAGAACGGGTGGACGGTGCTTCCGGTGTTTGTCCGCCGCGGCGAGAACTCACTGGTCTTCCGCGGCGCGCGCGGGCGCGTGCGTGCCGCGCTGGTCGAGGCGCCCGCCAGCGGCGTGGCGATCCAGACAGCCGAGCCGACCGTCGGCGACGTTCTGCTCAACGAGCCCCAGGAAATGTGGCGCTGCGCGGTCATTGTGGCGAACGCATCGCTCCAGCCGCTCAAGGGTCTGCGGGCCCGGGCCGCGGGCGATGATGCGTCGGTGCTCGAAGTGCCCGAGATACCCCCGCTGGGCGTGCGGAAAGTGATCTTCCAGGCGCGCGGGCTGGCGACCGGCGAACCCGGCGAGCGCGATGCGTCCATCGAAGTGATCCGTCCCGGGACGCGCGGCGCATCGGATGAGGTGGTCGCGACCGCGACCGTGAAGTACCGCGTGCTGTCCGGCGAGCCGGGCCAGGTTGTGCGGCGAACATTCATCAGCCGGATCGATGGCAGTCTGCAGTACTACGCGATGCGCGCCGCGACCGGCAACCAGGCCGATGCGGGGCTCGTGCTGACGCTGCACGGCGCGAGCGTCGAGGCGACCAATCAGGCGAGCGCCTATCAGCCCAAGCCCGACTTCCACATCGTCGCGCCGACGAACCGTCGGCCCTTCGGCTTCGATTGGGAGGACTGGGGCCGCACCGATGCGCTCGAAGTGCTCGCATTGGCCGCGCAACTCCCGCACGACCCGGCCCGCGTATACCTCACCGGCCACTCCATGGGCGGGCACGGCGTCTGGCAGATCGGCGGCCTGTACCCGGACCGTTTCGCGGCCATTGCGCCCAGCGCCGGCTGGCCGACGTTCTGGACCTACACCGAGCGCAGCGGCGTTGCGCCCTGGGATCTCAACTCACCGGACTCGATCGTCGGCCTTGCGCATCGCGCTGCGCGAACCAGCGACACGCTCGCGCTCATCAACAACTACCACGCGCACGGTGTGTACATCCTGCACGGCGATGCGGACGACAACGTGCCCGTGGCCCAGGCGCGCATGATGCGCGACCGTCTGCAAAACGCCTCGCACGCCGACCTGCACTACCACGAGCAGGAGGGCGCGGGACACTGGTGGGGAGATCAGTGCGTGGACTGGCCGCCCATCTTCGACCTGTTCCGCGCTCGCAGCATCCCGGCGCCGTCCGATGTCGAGCGCGTCCGGTTCGCCACGGCGGACCCGCAGGTCTCCGCCGATTGCCACTGGCTCCGCGTCGAGGCCCAGCAGCGAAGGCTCGTCCCGACCACGACCGATGTGCGCATCGCGCGCGGCGATTCCGGAGCAACCTTCATCGGCACCACCGAGAACGCCGCGGTGATCTCCTTCGATGTTCGTGCCCTCGGACTGTCCCGCGGCGTCTCGGTCGACCTCGACGGATCGAAACTCGGCCCGCTCTCACCCGGCGCCGATGGCCGAATCCGCCTCGCGCGCCGCGCCGATGGCTGGGCCGATGCCTCCGGCAGCGCGCCGCCCACGCCCGTTCCCGGGCCCTTCAAACGCGTCTTCGACAACAACTTCGTGCTCATCTACGGCACCCGCGGCAGCGAGGAAGAGCAGAACTGGGCTCTGGCCAAGGCTCGGCTCGATGCAGAGACCTGGTGGTACCGCGGCAACGGCGCGTGCGACGTGCTGGCCGACATCGACTTTGACCCCGATGCGCCCGAGAACCGCGGCCGCAACATCATCCTCTACGGCAACGCCGACACCAACGCCCTCTACGACCGTCTGCTCGGCGACGATGCGCCGATCCGTGTCTCGCGCGGGCGTGTCAGCGTCGAGGGGCGCCACCTGCGCGAGGACATGCTGGGCGTGATGTTCGTTTGGAGCCGCCGCGGCGCGGAAGGGGCACACCCGCCGCTCGTCGGCGTGATCGGCGGGACCGCGCCGCTCGGCATGCGCTCGCTGGACCGCACGCCCGTGTTCGTTTCCGGCGTGGGCATCCCCGATGTGCTGGTTGTCGGCCAGGACATGCTCGCTCGCGGCGCGCCGGGCATCCGCGCCATGGGCTTCTTCGGCCCCGATGGGAGACTCTCCAGCGGCAGCCTGTTCATCCAGCAGGGCTTCGACGATGCGCCGTGGGAGTAAAACTCAGCACCCGGCAAACCACGCCGCGAGGAACGCGAAGATCGCCGGCACACCCGGCGTGCCGCCGAAGTTGATCGCGGCGGGCTCGTTGGCGAACCACGCGCTGAGAAACGCGAAGATGTCCGCCACCTGCACCTGACCATTGCCGTCGAAGTCCGCCGCGCACGGCGGGGTCGGCGCGCCGCCGGGCAGAATGACCAGCGCCGCGTCGTAGGCCTCGATCTGTCCGCCGTTGTCGTACTCGATCACGGCATGCACGCTCATTCCGCCCGCGGCGTTGATCGAAGCGGGGTCGGTCGTCGTGCGCCCGGGCAACTGCTGCTGCAGCAGTTGCTGCGCATGAAACGCGCCGCTGGCGATCGAATCCGAATCGCGCAGCGCCAGGTCCGCAATGGTGTACGTCCGTCCGGAGTTGGGCCCGGCCACCTGCTGCCCCGTGCTGAGCAGCAGTTCGAGGGCATACCCGCTTGGCAGGTTCACGGCCTTGAACACGCCCCGCCGCGCCGGCACCGCGCCCGACGGTTGCCACGAAGCGACAAAGTAGATGTTGCCCAGAAGGTCGACCGCCGGCGCGGAGACCTGCATCGGGAAACTCAGCGTGCCGATCGCCGCGCCCGCGGGCGGCGCGCCGCTGAGGACCGCCTTACCCGGGAACGCCGCAATGCTCCACTGCGGCGTCTCGCCGTTGATGCGCACGACGACGATCGACTCGCCCTGCGTCGGGTCGCTGGCGACAGCGGCCATGACCCTCGCGCCCGGCGCAGCGCCCAGCCCGACCTGCCCGTTCCCGCCGCGGAACGTCGCCTGCGAGTGGTACTGCCGGAACTCGGCGTTGCCCGTGGGATTGGTGAGGAAGCCCGGTGTCGAGAGTGACAGCGGCAGCGGGTACGACCGCCGCGACGAGGCGACGAGCATCGGCGGCGTCCCGGGCGCGAGATCGAACACGTGCAGCGCGCTGGTCTTCGTGCCGACCCGCGCGGCCGAGGCGACCGCGCCGACATGTCCGCTTGAACCGGGCAGCATCGCGAAGGGAGAGAACGTCGGGTTGCCGCGATGTCCGGCGACTCCCGAATCGAGGTGCGAGGTCGTGGTCGAAAGATTCGCGCTGGCGCTGCCGGTGCGCAGGCGCGAGGCCAGATCGAACACCACCGCCGCGGGCGCGCCCGAGAGCGCGGGCGCGAGCGTCGGCGTGTTGGTCGGGGTCGCCTCATTGCTGATGAGGAACGTGCTGGACCCCACATCCGACACAAAGTTCGTGCCGCCGAAGGCCGCAAGGCTGTTCACCGCGTTGCTCCGTGCCGCGGCGTTGATGCGCAGGATGCTGTCTCCCAAGACGCGGGTCGCGGTCGAAGGTGAAGTGTTGAAGTTGTCGGCCCGCAGCGCGGCGAACCCCAGCGCATCCACCGCGCCCAGCGAGATCGTCGCCGTGTCGTCGCCGCCCTCGCTGGCGCGGCTGGCCAGCGCCATGACGCGCTCGACATACAGCCGGGTCGGTGCTCCCGAGTCAAACCCGATGACCGCCGCCAAGGCGCCGCTCCGCACCAGCCCGAACTCGCTGGCCGCGATGCCGAACTGCACCTCGTGACCGGTGCGCGCCACCGTGCCCGGCGCGCTGTTGGCCGTCGGGTGCACGCCCTGCCCCGGCTCGGTCCACACCGAGTAGTTGCGCGATGCGAACGAGATGTTGCTCGCGTACATCGGGCTCATCGCGCCCGAGCCGAGGATCATCGTGCGGAACTGCGGGTCGATCTCGCGCGACGCCTTCAGCACCGGCGCGACCAGCACCGTGTTGCCCCACGAGGTCCCCGCCGAGGCAGCGTCGACAACATAGCGCACCCGCTGCGAAGTGGACGCGTACACCGAGAGCGCATCGTTCCCGCCCGGCGGCTGCGCCACGCTGTCCTGTGCAAGTGCGCTGCAGGCCGCGCACAGACCGGCCGCTACGCCCGCCGCGATGAGTACTCCGCGCGCCCCTCTGATTCCTCGGTCGTTCGCCATGCCGCTCCTCGTCGCCGCGTGATCTTTGCGGACCGTACAGGTGTCGAACAACCCAGGCGATTCGTCCGCGGCCCAAGTGTGGCCCATCCCCGGCATATTGCAAGCCTAAGCGCGCTCGCCCGCCCGGCCCATGTCCCACGTTGCCGGTTCCTACCCTGCCGCCCGTGCCCAGACCCGAACAACATGCCGCGAGCGCCGGCCTTTCGCCGTTCATGGGCGTCATCACGATCCTGCTCACGCTCCTCGGCTGGTCCAGCGTCCCGCTGTTCATCCGTCACTTCGCCGATTCGATCGATGTCTGGACCTCCAACGGCTGGCGCTACGGATTCTCGGCGTTTGTGTGGCTGCCCGTGGTGCTCTGGGGGCTCTTTCGCGGCGGGATGCCCGCGGGAATCTGGCGCAAGTCGCTCGTCCCCTCTCTCGTGAACGCCCTCGGCCAGGTCGCCTTCGCCTGGTCTTTCTACAAAATCGACCCCGCAACCGCGACCTTCGGCCTGCGCACGCAGATCGTGTTCGTTGCCATCGGCGCGTACCTGCTTTTCCCCTCGGAACGCCGGCTGCTCCGCGACCGCCGAATGTGGCTCGGCATGGGGATGGTCATTGTCGGCGTCGGCGGGACGATCTACTTCGGTTCGGGCCTGCCGCGCGGTGCGCAGGCCTTCGGCGTCGTGCTGGCGATCTCCAGCGGGTTCTTCTTCGCGGCGTACGGTCTCGCCGTGCGGCACTACATGCACGGGTTCCATCCCGTCATCGCGTTCGCCGTCATTTCGCAGTACACCGCCGCGGTCATGGTCGCGCTCATGCTCGCGCTGGGCGAGCGTTTCGGCGCAACCGCGGCGGAGATGCCGCCGTTTCAGATCGCGCTGCTGCTCGCCTCCTCGGTCATCGGCATCGCGCTCGGGCACGTGTTCTACTACATCTCGATCGCGCGCCTCGGCGTCGCGGTTTCCAGCGGCGTCATCCAGTTGCAGCCGTTCATGGTCAGCCTCGGGCAGACAGCCCTGGGCTGGCAGTCGCTCACGGTCGCGCAGTGGAGCAGCGGCGGGGTCGCGATCGGCGGCGCAATCGTCATGCTCGCCGTGCAGTACCTGCTCACGCGCGATGATGCGCGGCGGGCGCGGCTCGCGACCTGCCCCGAGTGCGGCTACTCGCGGGAAGGCCTGCCGCGCGGCGCCAGGTGCCCGGAATGCGGGCACGCCCCGCGGCCCGAAGGCGAGATCATCGTGCCCGAGGAATCTGCCGCGACCATCGAGGCCGGGGCGATCGATGCGCTCCCCGCGGCGACCGTGGAGGAAGACAGCGCGTCGGGCAGGCAGGTTCGCGGATAGGCAGGAGTGAAGCGCACCGCGCTGCTCATCTGCTCACTTGTCCTCGCGCTCAACCGTCGATTGTTCTCCCCCAACCACCAACTCGCGCACGGTGAACGTGCGGCCGCACTCAGGGCAGGTCGTCGAGCGGATGTCCGAGAGCGCGTACCCGCAGCCGGGGCACTTCACGCCTTCGCGCTGCGCCGCGCGCGATCGCGCTGCGCGGTCGCCCAGCCGGTCCTGCCAGATGAACACTGTCCCCAGCGGCCAGAGGATCATCGCCAAAGGCACGCAGATCGCCGAGGCGTAATCCTCGTCCATCCAGCCCGTCACCGCCGCGAGAATGATCCACCCGACGAACACCGCGCCCGCGAGCAGCAGCGACCCCGCGGTCCACGCAAGCGTCGCCACGATTCGCAGGGACGTCCAGCGCACCGCGCGGACCCAGATCAGGGGCCAGAGAATCAGGCCGACCGGGTGAAGGGCTACGCCTGTGTAGATGTGCGTCTGGAACTCGTCCCACGGCGTGGACATGTACAGAATGTTGAACAGCACGAGGTACGCCGAGACCTGCGCGCACAGGAAGATCATGCTCAGCAGCAGGCGCGAGGTGGTGGGGGTCATGGCGGTCTCACGTCTCCAACTCGCCCGCGCCGCGCGCCGAAGCGGCGAGTTCCTGGATCGAGAACGAACCGCCGCACTCGGGGCACGTCGTGGTCTTCAGGCCCGTGAGGTTGTACCCGCACGCCGGGCACGCCACCGCGCCGATTCCCAGCGCGGCCAGCCGGGCCGCACGTTCCGCGGCCGTCTCGCGCCAGATGAACACCGTCGTCATCATCCACCCGAGTATCCCCGCGGATGCGCCGACGAACGAGCCGAAGCCCTCGCCGCTCGTCCACGCCATCTCGATGACAACGCCGATGGCCAGACCCGCAACGACCCACAGCACGGTCGCCAGCGTCGTCCGTCGCCCACGCTGCGTCGTCCACTGCACCGCTCCTCGCCAGATCAGCCACCACGCCGACGTCGCCGCCAGCGCGCACGTGATTCCCGCCAGTGCAAACGGCGCGGCGCTCCACACACCCAACCATTCCCGGATCGCCACCATCCCAATGATGTACAGCACCGCGAGGAATGGCATCAGCAGCATGCTCAGCAGCAATCGCGCGATGGTCCGTGACATCACACCAGTCTACCCCAACTACGCACCGCGGCATCGGCCGCTCGTTCCTAGCCTCCCCCATGAACATGACCCCCCAGCGCTGGGACAACACCAACACCTACCTCCGCGAGGTGTTCGGCAAGCAAGATTCCGTGCTCGGCGGCCTCATGCCCGCGGCCATCGCGGCGGGAATCCCCGCCATCGCCGTCTCAGCCGATGTCGGCCGATTGCTGCACCTCCTTGTGCAACTCGCCTGTGCGCGCCCGGGCGCAACCGGCCGCGTGATCGAACTCGGCACGCTCGCCGGATACTCGGGCATCTGGATCGCCCGGGCCCTGCCGCCCGGCGGAAAACTCATCACCATCGAGCCCGAGCCGAAGCACGCCGACTTTGCCCAGCGGATGTTCGCCGCCGCAGGGGTGGCGGACCGCGTGGAGATCCGCCGCACCACCGGCATCGCCGCTCTGCACGACCTGGCCCGCGAACTCGGGCCCCAGAGCGTCGATGCCGTGTTCCTCGATGCCATCAAGACCGAGTACCCCGAGTACTTCCGCCTGGCGCATCCGCTCATCGGCCGCGGCGGGCTGCTGCTGGCCGACAACGTGCTGGGATCGGGCAACTGGTGGATCGACGAGGCCGCGCCGGGCGAGGCTCGCGAGTCGCGCGATGCGGCGGACCGGTTCAATCGCATGGTTGCGGACGACCCGGACTTTGAAGCCGCGGCGGTGCCGATTCGTGAAGGGGTACTCATTGCACGCCGTCGCTAGCGCTCACGCGGGCTTTCCGCGTTCGCGGCACTCATCCAAGAACTCCACGCCGCGGCGCAGGTGCGGGATCACGATCGACCCGCCGACGATCAGCGCGATATCCAGTGCTTCCCAGATCTGCTTGTCGGTGCAGCCGGCCAACACGCACTGGTCGATGTGATAGGCAATGCAGTCGTCGCACCGCAGGACGGCCGAAGCGGTCAGGCCCAGCAGTTCCTTGGTCTTCTTGTCGAGCCCGCCCTCGGCGCTGGTGTCGCGATAGGTCTGGTCATCAAGCGCGAAAAAGCGCCTGGTGACCAGTGTCGAGCCGCCGCCCGCGCCTTCGGGCTTGCCGCCGCCGAGGATGCGCTCGTTCAGGCGTGTGCGGAACGCGTGGAACTGCCCGTACCGATCACTGTCGCGGTTGCCCGTGCTCATGGCGTCACTCTACCACGCCCTTTGAATCGGATCCGGCCCGCCACTTCCGAACTCCCACTTCCCACTTCCGACATCCGACATCGAGCGTTCCCCTATCCTCTGCCCATGGCCCGCGCGGCAGACCCAGTTCTGGCACGACAAGTCGCTCTCCGCATCGTGCGCGAGTTGCGCGAGGCCGGGCACATCGCCTTTTTCGCCGGCGGGTGCGTGCGCGACGAACTGCTCAGCCTGCGACCGACCGACTTCGATGTCGCGACCGATGCCGTGCCGGCGCGCGTCCGCGCGCTCTTCCCGCGGTCATCCGAGGTCGGCGCGGCGTTCGGCGTGGTGCTCGTGCATGGCGCAGGCCTGTTGCCGCGAGATGACCGCGCCGTCGCCGAGGGCCGCTCAACCGGTTCGAACGTGACGGTCGAAGTTGCAACGTTCCGTGCCGATGGCCCCTACAGCGATGCGCGCCGGCCCGACAGCGTGCGCTTCTCCACGCCCGAGGACGATGCCCGCCGGCGTGATTTCACCATCAACGCGCTCTTCCTCGACCCGCTGCTCGAGCCCGGAGACCCCAACCGCGTCATCGACTTCGTCGGCGGGCAGACCGATCTGGCGGCTCGGGTCATCCGCGCCGTCGGCGATCCGGACAAGCGCCTGGCCGAGGACCACCTGCGCGCCCTGCGCGCTGTGCGATTCGCCGCGAGGCTCGGCTTCGACATCGACCCCGCGACGCGGGATGCGATGACCCGCCACGCGGCCGAACTCCGCGGTGTCTCGCGCGAGCGTATCGGCGATGAACTGCGGCGCATGCTCCTTCATCCCTCGCGAGCCGGGGCCGTCGCGCTCATCGAGCAACTCGCGCTCGACGCGCCCGTGTTGAACGAGGGCTCACGCGCCGGTGGCGTCGACGGCGGCGCGTTGCTGGCCGACATGGTCGCCGACCCCTCCCATTCTGAGGGCCTCCCTTTCGCGGCCTACCTCGCCGCGTGGGCGATCGCCCGCGATGGCCCGGCCGCCAAGTCCAGCGGCCTGAGCGAGCCTCGCACCGCTGAGATCGTTCGCATATGGCGACCCGCGCTCTGCCTCAGCAACGACGAGACCGAACATTTTGCAGACATCCTCCGCACCTACACGTCGCTCCTGTCGCGGTGGGATTCCATGCGCATCTCCGAGCGCAAGCGAACTGCCGCACGAAGTGCATTTCAGGGCAGCCTCGCCATCTTGACGGCTGCGGCTCCGCCCGCCGCACTCCGTATCATCAGCGATACCAATGCTTTACAGTCTGATGGCATCGGCCTGAGTCCAGACCCCCTGATAACGGGTGAGGACCTGATCACGGACGGGTTCTCCCCCGGGCCCCTGTTCAAGCGTATTCTGGATGAGGTTCGAGATGCCCAACTCGAAGGGCGGGTCACGACAAAGGCCGCGGCGATGGAACTTGCGCGGGGATTGCGTGTCTAAGGGAACGAAGGCCGGACTCCCGGCCGTATTGTCGGACCGGGGATTGGAGTTTCGATACACCGCCGCGGGCCGTCGCACGGGACACCCGGGCCGGACCGCCGAGACGTACGGGACCAGATGGAGAAACGAGCCATGACGATCAGGAACACGATGAAGAGAGCGGCCGCCGCGGCGATGCTCGCGGGCCTTGCCGTGGTGTTCGCGGCGGTGCCGGCGCAGGCGCAGAGCCGGACCGGCAGCGCGGCCGCCAAGGCCGAAACGTCGGAAGCCAAACTCGACGTCATCATCTTCCGCAACGGGCAGAAGGTCGAGTGCGAGATTCTTGAAGAGACCGATTCGACCGTGAAGGTCAAGATCGCGGTCGCGGGAATGGTCGCCGAGACCGTCTATCAGAAGTCGGAGATTCTGGCGATACAGAAGGGCGCGGGCGCGCCGGTCAGCACGGCCGGCAAGCCGGCGCCGCGCTCGACGACCACGGGCCGCAAACCCGACGCCAAGCCCGAGCAGATCGCCACCGACGGCGTGCCGACGGTGTACGTGATCCGCTGCACCGGCGAGTTCGGGCGCGATGTCTCCGCAACGCCGTTCGCCCAGGTCATTGAAGACGTGAAGAAGCACCAGCCGGACATTCTGGTCATGGAGTTCGACCATGTCTTCGGGCAGTACGGCGAGGAAGTGCCCGACTATCTCTACCAGCCCGGCTCGTTCGACCAGTTGGAGACGGCGCGGCAACTCAGCACGCTGCTCACCGACCGCATCCGAGACGACGGCGACTGGCCCAAGAAGCCGCGTCTGGTCGGATACATCAAGAAGGCCATGGGCGCGGCGTGCTTCCTGCCGTTTGTCTGCCCCGAGTTGTACTTCCACCCCGATGGCCTGCACGGCGGCGTCGGCGGCCTCGAGCACATGTTCGACGGCGTGGGAGACAAGGTCGCCCAGGAGAAGCAGTACTCGCTCCGCCTGAAGCGGGCCGAGGGCCTGGCCGAGAAGGGCGGGCACGAGCCCCGGATCCTCCGGGCGATGGCCCGAATGGACTTCGTGCTGTCGTACCGGATGGTTGGCGGCAAGGCCGAGTTCCTCGAGCGCATGCCCGAGACCGCCGACGAGTTTCTCCTGGCCGACGATGGCGAGGGCGATCGGCGCGACGGCGCGCAGGAGCGACTCCGCTACCTCGGCAACGACGTGCTGACGCTCAACGCGGTGACCGCGGAGAAGATCGGCCTGTCCCGCGGCACGGTCGCCAACCTGAGCGAACTGATGTACGCGATGGGCTACACGCGCGAGTTCACCGAGGTGAAGGGTCGGTCGGCCGACATCCTCAAGCGTTGGAGCGACGACGTCAATCGCGCCGAGGCCAACCTTCAGCGGCTGATCCGCCAGTTCCAAAACGTCGAGGTGCGGGCCCCCGGCCAGTACCGCGAGCGGACCGCCGCCCGCACCCAGCAGAAGTCGATCCTGCGCGAAGCCCGCGGCATCTTCATGCGGTACAAGGAAGCGCTCAACCCCCGGCGCTTCCCCGCCGACGCCGCGATCAACGACATCGACGTCATCATCGACCAGATCGATCAGCAGCAGCGGCTCGACGGTCCCCCGTGATCGCCACGGCCCCGAGTCGCTCCGTGCCTCGTAGGGTTTCCTGATTCCGCAACCGTCTCCACTTTCTGAGGACTGGACATGTCCCGAATCACACACAGCATCCGCACGTTGATGTTCACGCTGGCCGCGGTCGCGGTCCTGTTCGCCGCGGCGACGCAGGCCCTGGCCGACAAACTGCACCTGAAGGACGGACGCGTCCTGGACGGCGAGGTCGTTCGCGAGGGCGACGGCTTCGTGTTCTTCAAGGTCAGGGTCGGCAGCCTCGAGCAGGAGCAGTTCTTCACTTCCGACCAGATTCTCAAGATCGAGCGCGACAGCGCCGCGCCCGCGGGCGACAAGCCCAGGCCCGATGCGGCCAAGGCCAAGGGGCCGACGGCCGGCGCGACCAAGCGCATCGCCATCCTGAACTTCGGCGCTCCCAGTTCGTGGCAGGGCGAGATCGACGACACCGTCGGAATCCAGGTCAGCGCCGACGCGTGGCGCAAGGCCGTGCCGCTCCTCGAGAAGGACGGCGTCACCGACGTCGTCGTGCGCATCAACTCCGGCGGCGGCCTGCTGCTCGAACTGCAGCGATTCCTCGAGGTCTACGAGAAGGAGTACAAGCCCCGTTTCCGCACCGTCGCGTGGGTCGAGTCGGCCATCTCCGCCGCGGCGATGAGCCCCTGGTGTCTGGAGGAGTTCTACTTCCTGCCCGAGGGCAACATCGGCGCGTGCACGGGCTTCTCGGGCCGTCTGAACGCCATCAAGGGCGTGCAACTCGAACTGGTCCTCATGCAGATGGAAGAGGCCTCGAAGCAGGGCAAGCGCAACCCGCTCATCATGCGCGCGATGCAGATCCAGCAGCCCCTGAGCGCGACCATTGACCCTGTGACAGGGCAGGTCTCCTGGTTCCCCGACACCAAGACCGGCGAGATCATCGTGAACCCCGATGGCGAGGTGCTCACGCTGACGGCGGGCATCGCGGTGCGCCTGAAGTTCGGCAAGGCCATCGCGGCGACGCCCGATGAACTCGCCCGCGCCATGGGCTACGAGGAGTGGGAGTGGGCTGGCCGGGAAGCGACCGCGTTCATCGACCGCAACATGCGCGAGAACGACAAGGCCGACAAGCAGTGGCAGGTCGCATACGAGAAGTACGAGCGCACGGCCCAGGTCGCGGCACAGATTCAAGACCGTCAGCGTCGCGGGGCCGAAGTCGGCATCGCCCGCCGCCACCTGAACGAACTCAAGCGTCTGTTCAGCGGGAACTCCAACTTCGCGCTCATGTACGGAGCCGATGACGAGTGGTTCCGCGAGCAGGAAGAACGCCTCCGCCGCATCATGCGGTGACCCGCTTGGTTGTTCCTGAGATTGGCAGCACACCGGCCCCGTCCGAATGGACGGGGCTTTTTCATGATCAGGCCGGCGCAGCGGCCGCCGCGTTCTCGCGCGTCGCCAGCCGCAGGATCTCCGCCTGCGTCATCCGTTCGCCGGACAGTTCGCCCGTGACCCGGCCCCCCGCCAGCACCAGCACGCGGTCGGAGAGCATCAAGAGTTCGGGCATCTCGCTGGAGACCAGCAGCACCGCCGCGCCCGCGTCCGCCGCGGCGGAGATCAGCCGGTACACCTCCGCCTTGGTGCCAACGTCGATGCCGCGTGTCGGCTCATCGAGCAGCAGCACCCTGGTCTCCGCGCCCATCCAGCGTGCCAGCAGCAGTTTCTGCTGGTTGCCGCCGGAGAGTTCGCCCGGGAGCGAGGCGACCGTCGCGGTCTTGACCTGGAAATCCCGCAGCCGGTCGCCGACGAGCCGCGCCTCGGCCCCGGTCCGTCGGAATCCGGCCCGTGCCAGGCGCGGCATGACCGGCACGGCGATGTTCTCGCTCACATCGAGCAGGAAGAACAGACCCTGCAGTTTGCGGTCCTCCGGCACATAGCCCAGCCCCGCCCGGATGGACTCCCGCGGGCCGGCGTGCCGACCCTCGGCGATGCGCCGGCCGTTCACCTCCACCGCGCCGCGGGCACGCGGGTCGAGCCCGAAGATCGCGTCCAGGAGTTCCGACCGACCCGCGCCCACAAGGCCGCCCACCCCCACGATCTCGCCCGGCCGCACCGAGAGCGATACGTTCGCGAGTTTGCCCGGCGATGACAAGTCGCGAACCACAAGGCCCCCGCGCGCTTCCCGCGGTGCTGCGTCAGATTCGGCCATCGGCTCGACCGCGCGGGCGCCCCGCGGCGTGCCGCTCACCTTGCGGCCGATCATCTGCTCGACCAGCGTCGGCTCGTCGATGTCGCGCACATTCGATGTCGCCACGAACTGCCCATCGCGCAGCACCGTCACCCGGTCGCACACCGAGAAGATCTCGCCCATGCGGTGCGAGACGTAGATCAGCGTCAGGCCGTCGGCCGCGAGTTGCCGAACGATCGCCAGCAGGCGATCCACCTCGGCGATGGCCAGGGAACTCGTCGGTTCGTCGAGCACGATCACGCGTGCCGAGTGCGCCGGCCGGCCTGTCGCGCCAGCCGATTCGCTTCTTTCGTCGAGGCTCTGGGCGATCTGCACGATCTGCCGGTGCCCCGGCGAGAGCGTGCCAAGCGGCGCACGCACGTCGATCGCGGGCTCCAGCCGCGCCAGCAATCGCGCGGCGCGGCGCTCGGCCTCGCGGAAATCGACCAGCCCCAGCCTGCTCCGCGGCAGATCGTGCAGGCACAGGTTCTCCGCCACGGTGAGATTCGGGCACTGCGCCAGTTCCTGGTGCACGATCCGCACGCCCGCATCGAACGCGTCATCGATCGACCCGGGCTTCAGGACCCGCCCCTTTTCCCGCGCAAGATCGCCGCCCGCCGGGGCGATGCGCACCGTGCCGGCGTCCTGCCTGTGCAGGCCCGAGATCACCTTGCCCAGCGTGCTCTTGCCCGCGCCGTTCTCGCCCATCAGTGCGTGCACCTCGCCCGCGAGGAACGACACGCTCACATCCGACAAGGCGCGCGTGATCCCGAACCGCTTGCTGATCCCCTCGGCGCACAGGATCACGCGCCGGTTCGCGGCCTGGCTCGCGGCATTGTCGATCGGCGGCGGCATGTCGTCATCGGGCACGGGCGGAGCAACCGGCTCACTTCTTCTTCAGCCACTTCTCCCAGATGCCCTCGTACTGCGACACGTTGTCCCTGGTCACCACGCTGAGATCAAAGTTGTTCACGACCTTTGCGGGCTTCTTGTTCTGATGCACCTTCTCGAACAGGAAAACGACCGTCTGGTAGCCCCAGCCGTAGCAGTCCTGCCCGATCAGCGCCTGCACCTGGCCGCTCTTCACGTACGTCAACTGCTCCGGCAGGTGATCCACCGACACCACCTTGGCGTGCTGGTGAACGCCGTCGAGCGCGTTCTTCGTGAACAGCGGCCACCCGCCGACCATGGCCCACCCCGTGATGTCCGGGTTGGAACTCTGCACGCTCTGCACCCGCTGGGCCGCCTCCGCCGCGGTCTCGGCGTGGTAGTACGTGTCCTTGATGGTGATGCCGGGGTACTTTTTCGCCTCTTCGCGCACGCCGCGGACGCGGGCCTGAAGGTTCGGCGCGTTCTGGTTCCCGGCAAGGATCGCCACCACGCCCTTCTCGCCCATGGCCTTGGCCAGTTCCGACATCACCTTCGCGCCCGCCGCGACGTCGTCGATCCCGTAATACGCGAACCGCTTGGACTCGGGCGAGTCGGAGTCGAACGTCACGACCTCGACGCCCTTGTCGACCGCCGCATCGATCGCGCTCTTGAGCAGTTTGCCGTCGGAGCAGGAGATCGACACGCCGTCGACGCCCTGCGAGACCAGTTGCTCGAGGAACTGCGCCTGCTGCTGGGCATCCTCGTTGTTCGGCGTGCGCCAGTTGATCTTCACTTCGACGCCGTACTTCTCCTTCAGGTCGCGGGCAGCATCTTCCGCGCCGGTGCGCGCCGCCTGAAATACCGGGTTCGACTGGCTCTTGGCGATCACCCCGAAGACGTACGACTTGCCCCGCGGCGCATTAGCGCCCGTCGCGGCGGACACAAGCCCGAGGCCCGCCGCGGCGATCGCGCCCGCGGCAAGAGAAAGAAACGCGCGCTTGCTGATCATGATGAATCTCCTGGCGGTGCGCCCGCGGCAAGCGGGCGGATCGTGCGTGGTCGGGTCGGCACGGCCGCATCGGCCGCTGCCGCGCACGAAAGTGTACCGGCAAGTGGGCGGTCGGATCGAAACTCCGGCGGTGTCTGGAAGGGGTTTGGGAGGGAGGCGCATACGCTCTGGTCATGCCCGCCGCGTACCCGCTGGTCTTTCGGCCCGTGCTCCTTGAGAAAGTCTGGGGTGGCCGCGCGCTGGCACAGTTCGGAAAGCCCCTGCCGGACCCCGCCGCCCGCTACGGCGAATCGTGGGAACTGGCCGATCTCGATGCGACCAGCGCATCGGGCGCGGGCGGCAGCGCGGTCCGGTCGGTGGTGGAGAACGGCCCGCTGGCCGGCCGAACAATCCGCGAGGCGCTCGCGGTGTTCGACCCATCCGCCCACGAGATCCGGCCCTTTCCGCTGCTCATCAAGTTTCTCGACGCGGCGGAGAATCTCAGCGTGCAGGTGCACCCCTCGGAGGCAGTGGTCCGCGCCGCCGCCGCGGCGGGCGCTCCCGGCGTGCACCTCAAGACCGAGTCGTGGTACGTGCTCTCCGCCGCACCCGGAGCGCGGCTCTACATCGGGCTGCGCGAAGGGGTGACGCGCGACCAGGTGGAGTCCGCGGTGCGCTCGGGCGACGGCCCGCGCATCGTCGCGCTGCTGCGCGAGTTGCCGGCGCTCGCCGGCGAGTGTCACACTCTGCCGAGCGGGATCGTTCACGCGCTGGGCGCGGGCGTGGTCGTGGCCGAGGTGCAGACGCCCAGCGATACGACCTATCGCCTCTACGACTGGGGGCGCACGGGCCGCGAAGCGCACGTCGAGCAGGCGCTGGCCAGCGCGTTCGACGACCGGGGGCGCGTCTCGGCGACGGATGCGCCCCGCGCCGGGCCGATGGCCGAGGGCGAACTGTGCGCGCGGCTCGCCGAGACCGCGCGCTACGTGATCGACGAAACCCGTCCGCGCGATGGCGACGAGGTGACCATCGGATTCCCCTGCGAGCGCACCGGCGCGCTGGACGAACGCGGGTTCGTGCTGATGGTCATCGCCGGCGATGGTTCGCTCGGTGCAAACGATGGCTCGTTCGCGCCGTTGACGCTCCATGCCGGGGTGACGGTGTTTGTTCCCGGCGCGTGCGCTCGTGCCGCGCTGCTCCGCGCCGGGCGCGGCCTGCGCGCGCTGCGCATCGCCATCCCGCCCTGAGCGCGCCGCAACCGCGCGCCATCACTACGATCGTCCATGCACCGCACGCACCCCGACGGCACGGTCATCAGTTCGCACTGCGATTTCTGCGATGCGAGGTTCGAGGATGCGCCCATGATCGAGGGCCACCAGGGAAGCCTCCTGTGCGGCAAGTGCCTCGGCGCGGCGTGGGTCGAACTGGCCGTGCTCAAGGGCGGCGCCGAGCACCGCGGCGGGAAGTGCACGATGTGCCTGGAGAATCGCGACGAGCCGCTGTGGCGAAGCCCGCTGAACGATGCCGCGGCCTGCATCCGGTGCGTGCGCATGGCCGCGACCGCGATGGAGCGCGACCCGGACACGGAATGGAAGCGCCCCGCGCCGCCCGCGCCGGCATGAATCGTCCTCAGTTCCAGCCCAGCCAGCGCAGCATCGCGGTCGTCGGCGGCGCGACCGCGGCTCCATGATCGCTTGCGAACGCGTTCACTTCGTCGAGCGCGACCCACGCCGCATCGAGATACTCCCAGCGGTCGTGCGCCTCGCGCTCCGCCGCGCACGCGCCGCGCCGCGGGTCGATCACACCGGGAAGTTCGATGCGCAGGGCCACGTCGTCGCTGCACGCCGTGTCGTCGCGCAGAACGGCCACCACCCGGACCTGCGCGCCCTCGAAACTCAGCCCCAGTTCCTCGTCGGCCTCATCGGCCAGTGCCGCGGCGAGTTCGGCGGGACCGAGCATGGCGACGTTGGCCGCGGGGGGCGAAACGCCGCCGGATGGAGCAAGTTCCCACAGGCCGGGGTAGATGCGCGTTTGTGACGATCGGCGCGCCAGCAGCACGCTTTCGCGCCCGGCGCGGTCGCGCCCCGTCACAACACCCATCACGCCCAGTTGCCGCACGCCCAAGCCGAGTTGCGCCGATGTCGCCAGCGAGCGGAAGGTGTCGCGACGGCACAACAGCACGCCCGATTCGGCGTCCACGCTCACCGTGCGGAGAATGGGGCCATCGTACAGCCGGTCGTTCTCGCGGCACAAACGCTCCCACAGCGCGTCGATGCGTGCGGCCTGCTCGGGCCCGTGCGGTCGCGGCCCGGGCGGAGCAATCTCGGCGCGCAGCAGCACGCCGTCTGGGAGGGCCTCGATTCGCACGCCCGCTGTGCCGTGCGCGCTCATGGTCCGATCTGGTAAATGAACAGACGCCCGAGGTCCGAGTCAAACCCCGGGCAGGAGACGATCAACCTCCGGTGCTCGGGCACCAGCAGACTGTGCCGCGAGCCGGAGTCGGTCTTGGTCGGTTCCAGCGCGCGGTACCGGTTGACCCCTTCCTGGGCGTAGACGCCGACCGCGCCGCCCAAGCCGCCGCCGCTGATGTACACCTTGCGCAGCGTCGGGTCGTACCACGCGCCGCCGGGGTCGGCCGGCGCATCAAGCGCGGCGATGGTCGCGCCCGTCGCACCGTCCAGCACGAACAGCCGCGCTGGGACGCGCGACACCGCGAACACCCGGTCGTTCGCCTCGTCCGCGGCGATCGCGCCCAGCCCGCCCGCGCCTTCGATCTCCCAGCGCGCCGACACGGTGCGCGAAGTCGGATCGACCACCGCCACCTCGCCCTTGGCGCCCATCAGCGCGGCCAGAAGTCTGCCCCTGCTTTGCACCAGCCCCACCACCCGCCCGGACGGGCCCAGTTGAACCTCCGCCTCGCGCTCGCCCGTCGCGGGGTTCAGGCACGACACAAACACGCCGTGACCGACCCACACGCGCTGGCTCGCGCCGTCGAACACCATCGGCCCGGCCTCGCCGACCAGCATGATCGAGCGCTCCCGCGACAGCAACCCGTGCTCGTTGACATTGAACACATCCACGCGGCCGTCCGCGGCGTTCGAGACGATCAGCCGGGATTGCGATGGCACGTGCAACAGGCCGGAGGGCTGCGAAAAATCGCCGACCGACTGCAGCGCCTTGCTGTTCGCGACATCGTGCACCTCGACGCTGTTCTTGCCCGGCGCGGCGACGTAGAGAATGTTCTTCTCCACGTGCATCGCCATGCCCGCCAGCCGACCGCTGCACGCCTCCAGCGTGTTCCGCTGGATCATCGGCAACTCCATGCGGAACTGCGCATACGGCACATTGCGAACGCTTGCGGGCAAGGGCGGACGCGGCGCGGCGGGCGCCAGGGCCGGCGCCGATACCACCGGCGGAGCGGTCTGCACGGGCGCGGGCGGCTCGGCCTTCGGCTCGCTCTGGCCCGGGGCGGCCGATGGCCACACCCACGATGCGACGATCAACACGGTTGCGAGTGTCTTCATGGCAGAAGATTAAACCGCCGAACGCCGCCGCGGCGGCGGTGGTTCGCGGCGGGCCGAGTGCACATGCCCGGCACGATTCGCTCTCCGGTTACCGCCGTTACACTTCCCCGTGCTCGCTTCGCCCGCCACGCGCCGGCCCACGACCATCGACGAGTTGCTGCCCCCGCAACTCGCCGCGGCTCTCGATTCGGTCGATGTCGTCTCGCGGCAGGTTTTCCCCGGCAAGATGCAGGGCGAGCGCCGCAGCAAGGCCCGCGGCCGGAGCGTCGAGTTCGAGGACTTCCGACCCTATGTGCCGGGCGACGATCTGCGGCACGTCGACTGGAATGTCTTTGCCCGCCTCGACCGCTTCTTTATCAAGATCTTTCAGGAAGAGCAGGACCTCGCGGTCCACGTCGTGCTCGACGCCTCGGCCTCCATGGACGCCGGCAACCCCAACAAACTGCTCTTTGCCCAGCGCGTGGCGATGGCCCTCGGATACGCCGCGCTCGTCGGCAACAACCGCGTTGCGGCATGGATCTTCGGCGGCGGCGCGGGCGCGACAACGAGCGCCGGCCTCCGCGCGATGGAGGCCGTTCGCGGCCGGCGCGCAGCGCAGCAACTCGGGCGATTCCTGATCGATCGCACGTTCGTCGCCGCGACGGGGCCGGGCCGCGCCGCGCCCGGCACGCTCGCCGCGGGCGAGTTCACCGCGGCCATGCGCGCCATCGCCAAGTCGCGCACCGGTCGCGGCATTGTCGTACTCGTCTCCGACCTGCTGATCCCCGGCGGCTTTGAGGAGGGACTCGGGCTGCTCGGCGGCGTCGGCAGCGGGGGAGGGGCGGGGGGGT
>JAHBXL010000013.1 GCA_019636495.1 Phycisphaeraceae bacterium
CCCCCCCCCCCCCCCCCCCCCCCCCCCCCGCCCCCCCCGCCCCCCCCCCCCCCCCCCCCCCCCCCCCCCCCCCCGCCCCAACCACGCGCGCGAACATGACTGCGCAGCGGCGACACACGAGTCGTACTGATTCGTTGCATGAAAACCTCCGTTGTCTATCGGACCCCTGAGACTGGCCGCGGACATGCGAAACAGCGGATCGCCCACAGAGCGGCCGGAAGGGAGGAGATTACTGGGGACCTCGATTCACTGCAAGTTGGCCGACTCCTCAGTCGCAGACTCCGCTCGCCCTACTGATGATCTCGGTCCCCTTTATCAGGCGCGCGGGGGACAACCTGCTTCAACGAGGATGGAGACCCAGCGACCATGAACGGGCTGCCCTTCGACCACGACCTGCGGTACCGCGGGGAGCCTGCTCACCATCAAGATCGTGTAAGGCGGTTTGGTCCGAATCAACCCCGCGCTTCGCTCGTCACGAAAACACACCGCAACCGGTCTCGAGCACTGCGCGTATACCTGATGCCGCCGAGGCTCCGGCACTGGAAACGCCGGAGGGGGAAGGGTCCCTCGCGGCAAATGGATTAGGGCAATGTTTGGTCGTTGACGGGTCGCGGCGAGTGCCGCGACCATTCGGCGACCGCGCGTTTGCGCTCCGGGCGGGCCTCATGCCCGTCCGCGGCCGATAGAGTTGCTCCATGTCCGCACTGAGTTCCTCCAACTCCTTCTTCTATATGGCCGTCCGGCCCGGCGGTGGCCGCAAGTTCGGCATCCGGCAGGCGGGCAACGTGCCCGCTCTGGCGCAATCGCTGCGCATCGAGAACAAACTCCTCGTGCGCAGTTGGAAACTGCCGGCGTGGGCCTCGCCTTCGGACGAACTCTCGGTGCGCGACCAGGCGACGCTCAACGAGCAGTTGGGCCAGTTGCTCTCGCGCGGCGTGCCGCTGGTCGAGGCGCTGGAGGTCGCATCGGCGACGGTGCGGCCCTCGGCCCGCCCGCGTGTGAACCGGATGCGTGAACTGGTCGCCGCGGGATCGAGTTTCTCCGATGCGTGCAGGCAGGTGGGCGGGTTCGACAGCGTGACGATCGCGGTGTACCGCGGCGCGGAGCGCACCGGCGACCTGGCGGGCGCGGCCAAGGAACTCAACATCACGCTGCGCCGAAGGCTGGCCGTCGCGGGCAAGGCCGCGACGCTGATGGTCTATCCCGTGATCGTGCTCTGCATCTCCGCGGCGGTGACGCTGCTGATGCTCATGCTGATCGTGCCGCGGCTGAGCGAGGCGCTGCTGCAGGCCGACGTGGACCTGCCGACCTACTCGAAGGTGGTCATGGGCGTGGGCGTGGCGATGCGCGACAACGCGTGGGTGGTGATGATCGCGCTGGCGGCTCTGGCCGCGGCGGCGCTGGTCGGGCGCGGCCTGCTAAAGCGTTTCGGCGGCTGGCTCATGCGCCGCCTGCCGCTGCTGCGCGAGGTGGTGCTCGCGCAGGAGTCGGCGCGGTTCTTCGGCGTCATGGGCGCGATGACCCGCACCGGCGTGCCCTTCGGCGATGCGCTCGCCGTCGCCAACCAGGCCGTCACGCACCCGCAGATGCGAGGCCAACTCGAGCGCCTCCGACAGAAACTCATCGGCGGCGGGCTGCTGCGGACGCTCATCGACGAGGTCACGACGCTGCCGCTGGCGACGCGCCGCCTGCTGATCGCGGCGGAGCGCTCGGGCGATCTCGAGCACGCGTTCACGACGCTCGCGCAGGACATGGCCGACGAGGTGGACAAGAAGTCCGCCCGGGCCCTGGCCGCACTCGAGCCCTCGCTCATCGTTTTCATGTTCGTGGTCATCGGCTCGCTGCTGATGTCGATCCTGCTCCCGATGCTGACGCTGACGAGCCGGGTCGCGGTTTGAGACACTCTGCCGGGCCGCGGCCCGGCGCAACGGTCGGAAAGGACAGGTGCGATGATGAACTGCAACACACGGGGCCGGACGCGTCGGGCGATGCGCGGCTTCACGCTGCTGGAGATGATGCTGGTCGTGCTGATCATCGGGTTGCTCGCCGCGGCGGTGGCGTGGAACTTCGCCGGCCAGGGCGACAAGGCCAAGATCCAGATCGCCGGCAAGGACATCAGCCTGATGGCCAGCGCGGTGGAGTCGTACTACCTCGAGAAGGGACAGTACCCCGCGACGCTTGCCGCGCTCGTCGATGCGAAGGTCATCGGCAAGGTCAACAAGGATCCGTGGAAGCGGGACTACGTGTACTACGCGCCCGGGCCCGACGGTCGGCCCTACGCGCTGTTCAGTCCCGGACCCGACGGGCAGGCGGGCACGCCCGACGACATCAACATCTGGACGCTGGGCCAGGGCGGCAGCAACTGAACCGCGGGAGCGGCTGACGTTTCACTGCGCGGAGCGCGGCGAACACGAGAGGAGCGAGTGCGGAGCACGGTCATGCGCGCCAGGACAAGCAACACGGACCGCCCCGGAGCCCGCGGCCGCGCTGCGCGCCGGCGCGGCGTCACGCTGCTGGAGATCATCCTGTCGGTGGTCCTGCTGACCGGCGTGGCCACGGCGATCCTCGCCGCGATCTCGTACGTCGAGGCGGGCGACGGTCGCGACCGAAGGCGCCTCGCCGCGCACGAGATCGGCGGCCGCCTCGTGCTGCAGTGGCTCGACGACTTCGACAAGATGCCCGCGCCGCTGGAGCCGATCCCCTACAACCGCGACGAGTTCCTGTACACCTGCGACATCGCGCCGGTGGTCATGAATCTCAACGAGCGGCAACGCCGCGGCGAAACGTCGCTGCAGGGCCTCGACCGCTTCCTCCTGATCTCGGTGCGCGTGTACGAAGCGGTGCCCAACGGCACTTCGACCCCCTCGCGCGGTGAAGAACTGGCGCACGTCTGGCGGCTGTGCGATCCTTCCGCCTCGCGGAACCCCGACGCGATGGACCGCTTCGGCAAGGACCCCGAGAAGATCAACTGGCTGCTGAACGTGATTCTCAAGGGCGTCGGCGGCGGCCGCGTGCCGACGAACGGGGGCTTGCGATGATCCGGCGCAGGGCATTCACGCTGCTGGAGGTCATGCTCGCCGCGATGCTGGGCACGCTGGTGGTGCTCTCCGCGCTCGGCCTGTTCGACATCATGCGGCGGAGCGACATCCGACAGGCCGAGCGCATGGCGTTGATCGAGGAGATCGCCTTTGCGCACCGCGCCATCGGCAGCGCTCTGACGACCATCGTCATGACCGACCTGCCCATGCCCGGCAACGAGAAGGACATGGACGACCGGCTGCGCAGATTCGAGCGCGCCGTGGACAACAACGACCCCGACCCGGTGGACGACGAAGAGCCCGCGCCGCGACTGGTGCTGCGGACCGAGCCCGATGGCACGTGGATGCAGTACGAGAGCGATGGGCGGGTCGGGCGGATGCGCGCCCAGTCGCTCGAACTCACCGTGCGAAGACCGCCGGTCCTTGGCGGTCGTCCGCAGGATGTGCTGTTCGACGCCGCGGCCGAGGCCCGCCGCCGCGCCATGACGCCCGAGCAGCGACGGCGCGAGGCCGAGCGCGAGAGCCGAGCCGCCGACCGCACGCGGCGCGAACCCGAGCGCGATCGCGATCGAGACCGCGACAGCGATCGTGGCCGGAGCGATGCCCCGAGCCCGCGCTCCTCCGCGAACGACTCGGACGGCGACGACCGCTACGCGCTCGCGCCGGGCGTTCGCGGGGTCTTCGAACTGCTGCCCGACACGCTGCAACCGGCGGGCGGCGCAACCTTCGAGCGCACGCGCAAGCCGCGCGCCGATGTGGGGACCGGCCTCACGCTCTGGTGGCGCGAACTGCCCCCCGTGCTCGATCCCGAAGCGACCGAAGAGGAGATCGCGCGGTACCGGCGACGGATGCTCGACTTCGACGGTCGGCGCATCCCGCTCATCAGCGGCTTGAGTTGGCTGCGCTGGGAGGTCTACCGCGGCGACCGCTTTGACACGCGCACGCGCGCCACCTGGCAGCGCGAACTGCCGGCCTATGTCAAGGTGTCGTTCGAGACCGTGGCGGGCCGGCGCGAGAACTGGATGTTCGAAGTCGCCTGGATGAACGGGCCCGAGCCGGGCACCGAGGTCGCCTCGCATCGAGGCGCGGGGTCCCGCGCCAACCGGAGCATCGACTCCAGGCTCAACACGGGCCGGCCCCCGGCGCGAGACAACCCGCGCGGTCGCGGCGGCACGGGCACGCTCCCGACGGGCGACGGTTCGGAAGGGGGTGGCAAGTGACCGCGCGCCGAACTGCGCGGGCGCGCGGGCGCATCGCCACCGGTCGCCGGGGCTTCGCGCTGCCGCTGGTCGTGCTGCTGGCGTTTGTCGCATCGCTCGCGCTGGTCGTGCTGCTGGAGCGGCGCGCGGTGTCGCAGCGCATCGCGGCCCGGCAGATCGCGCAATACTCCGGCCACCATCGGGCCGCGGGCATCAAGGAGATGATCAACCGCTGGCTCAGCACAACGCGCAACCGCGTCGGCGAGTCCATCTCCGCCGGCGGGCACGCGTTCTCGATGGAACTGCCCAGCGGAGAGGTGATCGAGGTGAGTTTCGCCGACGGTCAGGGTGCGGCCATGATCGACGATTCGGCCGTCTCAGGGGACCGGCGCGATCTCATCCGCGCGATGCGCGACTACCTCCAATCGCTCCCGCCGATCCTGACGGACGGCGCAACGCGATCGGTCGGTCCGGCGGAGATCAGTCTGCAGGTGGCCCCGGCGATTGTCATCGAGGCGCTCGTGGTCGCGACCGTCGAGCCGCAGCGCGTCCCGCGGGCCGTCGAGGCCATTCTGACGCGGCGCAACGCCGGGCTCCTGCAGCGCGACCGCCTTCCCGAAGCGCTCACCGATGCCGGGCTCAACGAGGACGAACGGGACGAACTGCTCTCGATGCTCGTCGAGTCGCCCACGCTCTGGCGCGTCCAGGCCGACGTCGTCGATCGCTCGGGCCGCATCGTGTCGCGGAGCGTCGGATTGATGGAGTGGAGCGTCGAATCCCGATCAGACGCCTTCAACCAGTCCGGTCCGTTCCTGACGTGGGACGAGGTCCCGGTCGACATGCTCGGATTCGAGCGGCCCGCCTCCGGTGTACCCTCTTCTCCGCAAGGATCTGTTCGCTAGGAGTTCGCCATGTCCGCCCATCGCGCCCGAACCCGACGCCGCACGTTGCTCTGGCAGGCCGCGACGGCCGTGCTCATCGCCGCCGGCGCGGGGGTTCTGTTCGCCCCGATTCCCAATGCCTCCGGCTCGGGCGGCGCGGCGACTGATGGCCGCGGGGGCGGGCCGGTGGTCACGCCAGTCGTGGCGCAGCCGTACCAGTTGGACGACACCGACCGCCTCAGCGCGCTCCTCGCGGCGGTGAATCCGCGTGTTGAGGGCGCGCAGGCGGCGGCTGATACCCCGACCGAGTTTGTCGAACCCCAGATACCTCTTGTCGTCGAGCCGGACCGCTCGACCCCGGTCCTCCGGGCGAGTTGGACGTTTCTGGGCTCGGCGGTAACGCCCCGGGCCCGTCGCGCGCTGGTGCGCATCGACCAGGAGCAGAAGTTCGTGCGGGAGGGGGCGGAGATCGCGGGCGTGCGGCTGGTCGAGGTGCACGACGACCACATCATGATCGACGAGCAGGGCGTGCGACGCAAGGTCGACAAGGCGCCGATGACCGCTGATGCGGGGCTCTCGGCGCCGCGCGGGCCCAACCAGGCGCTCGGCCGAGTGCTCCCCGCGCCCGAGGCCCCGCGCTCCGGATCGCCGTTGTCCGGTGCCGCCGCGGCCAAACTCGCCGAGGCCCGTGCGGCGATGGCCGGTCCGACGGCCGCTGCGCGGATCCTGGCGCGCCTGCACACGATGCCGCCCGAACAGATGCTGGAACTGACACGCACGATCAACGACCCGTCGCAATCCTGGGAGACTCGGCTGGAAGCGGTGATCGAGTTGGGCATGGAACCGACAATGTCGCTGGAGGAACGTCGCGAGGTGGTCCGCGCGATCGGCCTGAACGCGGACGATCCGGACCTCATCCGCCTGTTGCAGTCGGACATCGAAATCAACAAGAAGGACATGCGTTGAGCGGGATGGTCTGCTATTTCGAGCGAGCGGCCGGCGGGTCGGCGTTGCGGCGCGTGCGCCTGGTCGGCGCGGCGTTCGATCGCTCGTGGACCGCCCCGGGCGCCAGCGGCGAGGTCGTCTCGGGTGCGGGCGACGGACGCGGCGCGGCGGTGTCGGGCGTGCGAGCCGGCGCGCGGTGGGTCGCCGAAACGCTGCGGTCGCTGGGCGTATCGCGGCTGGACGTGCTTGCGCTCGATGCCGAGGGGGGCGTATGCACGTGGCTGAGCGCGCCCAGCCCGGACCAGCGCATGGTCGCGGCGGCCGTGCAGCAGGCCGCGCTCGGCGGAGTCGAAGGGGCCGGCGGCAGCGCGGCGCGGCTGATCGCCACGGGCATCGTCGGCGGCGACTCGATCGGTTTCGGCGGCGAAGGCGACGTGTCGTTGCAGGCGCTGGCGGCGGACGATGCGCCGCCATCCGGCGGTCGCGGCCTGCGACTTTCGGGCCGACGCGCTGGCGCGGGCATCGGCGAGCAACGGCAGCGATTCGGCGTCATCTCGGTGCGCGACGCCGCGGCACGCGTTTTCATCGATGAACTCGACGCTCGCGGCATCGAGGTCGGCTCGGTGTGCAGCACGTGGCACGCGATAGGCGCCGCGTGGGACCCTGCCGCGCCCCGTCCCGGCGAGGAGCCCGCCGACAACGCAGCAACCTGCGCGGTGGTGATGACCGATCCCGCGGGTCGGATCGTGTGGGCGTGGTCAAGCGCCGGCGAGGTGGTCGCGGCGGGCACGGTGAGGCTGCGACACATCGCGCACCGCGTGCAGACTCCGGCGGCTCCGCAGGCCGGGGCGCTGGCGGTCCGCGGCGACGACGAGGCGCCCGCCGAGGTCTCGGGCCTTGAGTGCACGGGCGCGGATGTCGGCCGACTCGTGATGGACTGGCTCTCCTGGAGCGCACAACTCGGCCGCTCGCCCGATCGCATCGTGTGCATCGGCCCGGCGACCTTGCCCGGCCAGCCCGCCGCGTCCGGGCAGGATGTCCCCTGGCTCGGCGGCCCTGCGCCGATGTCCGTCGCCGAAGGCCTCGGCCGCGCGTGGCAGGGCGCAACCATCGACGCCGCGGTGCACGAAGACCCCATCGGCGCGACGCTCACGAGGCTGGCGGGTGTCGGCCCGGTGGGGGCGCGGCCGGCGGATGCGGCGCGTGCCGACGATGACCCGCGCCGCGAACTGCTCACCCTGAGCGCGCGCCCGGGACGCTCGGACCGTTGGATGTACCGCTGGATGGCCGCGGGACTTCTGGCGGCGGGCGCGGCGGTGGCCGTCGTCGGCTGGCGCTTCCATCAGAGTGCATCCGAGGCGCGCGGCCGCGTCGACGAAGCCAGGTCCGCCCGCAAGGCTCTGCTCACGGAACTCGACGCGCTGGTCCCGGGAGTTTCCAACTACGAAGGCGCGGCGGCCATCGGCCGGTTGCAGGGCAAGGCCGCCGAACTCGATCAAGTCAACAAGTCGCTCCGCGCCCAGCGACCGATCCTGCAGGAACTCGAGCGGGTGTTGCTGGCGATCGGCGCCACGGAGGGTGTCCGGCTGACCGACATCAACATGAATGCCGCGGTCGGCTCGGTGCGATTGCGCGTGCCCGATGGCGAAGCGGGCCCGGCGATCTTCGACCGCGTCACCGCCTCGCCCTATCCCGGATGCATGCCGTGGCGCGGCTCCACGCCAAGCCTCCCGCTCAGCGGCGAGGATCGGGCGTATGTGCTGACCGGCAGTTGGCCCAGCGAAGCCGGAGGCAGGCCATGAACGGCGAGACCACGAACATGCCGGGCGGGGACGATTCCCGGCTCGAACTGGTCATGGCCGCGGGCGCCGCCGAGCGGGCCAACCGTCCACGGGCTCTTATCGTGCTCGCCACGCTGGTCCTGATCGTCGCCGTCGGGTACACGCTGCTGGGTGTTTCGTCGCGCTCTGCCGCGGCGGGCGCGGTCGAGACCGAACTCCGCCAGACCGCCGACCTGACCAAGATCGCCGAGCGCATCCGCGCGCTGCAGGCGGTGCAGGCGCTTCGCGGGCTGGAGCCCAACAGCCGCATCGGCAAGGAGATCGAGGACCTGGCCGTCGAAGAGGGCCTGACCGCCGATGCGGCCGGACGCAAACTCGTCATCGGCGAGTCGGAGGTCACCGGCATGGCCGTGCCCGGCGTGGCCCAGCGGAAGTACACCGCAAAGATGGCCGGGCAGGACGCCGCGGCGATTCTCCGGTGGCTGAACAACGTGCAGACCTCCGACCGCACCCGCGGCGTGGAGATCTCGGTGCTGAATCTCAAGCCCGAGCCGCAGGGCACCCGCGGCGCGTGGAATGTCGATGTCGAGTTCGTGCGATGGGAGCGCAGGCCATGAATGGATCAGCATGGAAGAACTTCGCGTGTTGCCGGCCGGCGCGGGTCGCGGCCCTCGCGCTCGCACTCGCCGCGGGCCTGGGTCTTGCCGGGTGCCGCACCTATCGCGCGCCGGTCGCGCCCGATTTCTCCCAGGAGATGGCCGACCGCGCCGCGGCGATCGATCTCGTCCGCGCCGGGCAAAGGCTCGAGTACGCCGGCAAGGAAGCGCTGGCCGAGGACAAGTACCGCCAGGCCGTGAACCTCTACCGCGAGACGCCCAGCGCGTGGAACAACCTCGGTCGGCTGCTGATGAAACGCGGCGCCAACGAAGAAGCCCGTGTCGCGTTCCTCATTTCGGCCGAACTCTCGCCGCGCGACCCCATGCCGCTGTACAACCTCGGCGCGCTCTGGGACAACATGGGCTACCTCGACGACGCCGGACGCTGGTACGAAGAAGCCCTCTCGCGCGATGAGAACTTCCAGCCCGCGCTGCGACGGTCGATCCTGGTCGACCAGATGCTCCGCCGCGGCAACGAAGTCACCGCGCGCCGCGTCCAGCGTGCCCTCCTGCAGGAGACCGACCCCTGGTGGATCGAACGCCTGCAGCGCGAGCGCGTCCGCCTTGCCGAGGAACTGCGTGCCGGCCGCGGCCGGCGCGGCGAAGACGACTACCTCAAGCGACCGACCGATGAGCGACCCGCCGGCCTGCCGCCCTTCGGCACCGATCCCGGACCCCTCGCCGAGCCGCTGCCCCGCTGAGGCCGCGCCCCGCCGCCGCTCGCCGTCGCTCCGGCCGTACGCTTGGGCATGAATGCCGCCGACCTGCGACCGTTGATCCAGTCGTGCCTGCCCGCGGCGGTGCGCATCCGCCGCGACCTCCACGCCCACCCCGAACTGGCCTACCAGGAGCACCGCACCTGCCGCGCGGTCTGCGAGGAACTCTCGCGACTGGGCGTCGAGTTCGTGCACGGACTGGCGGGGGGCACCGGCGTGCTGGCGCACATCCCGGCGACCGAGAACGACGCGCGCGGCGCGGTCGCTCTGCGGGCCGACATGGACGCCCTGCCCATCGAGGAGCGCACCGGCGCGCCCTACGCCTCCACCTGCCCCGGCGTCATGCACGCCTGCGGGCACGATGGGCACACCGCCAACCTGCTCGGGGTCGCGGCGGTGCTGACGCAACTGCGGCGCAGGCCCAACCCCGTCACACTCATCTTCCAGCCCGCCGAAGAGGGCGGCGCGGGCGGCCTGCGCATGTGCGAGGACGGCGCGCTCGACGGCACGCGCCTGGGCCCCAAGGTCGCCCGAATCTTCGGCCTGCACGGCTGGCCGCAGTACGAACTGGGTGTCGTCGGCTCGCGCCCCGGCCCGCTGCTCGCCGCGACCGACAACTTTCACATCGAGGTCGTCGGAACGCAGTCGCACGCGGCGTACCCGCACCTCTCGCGCGATGCGGTGGTGACGGCCTCGCAACTCGTACTCGCGCTGCAGACCATCGCCTCGCGCAACACCGCGCCGACCGACAGCATCGTGGTGACGGTGTCCACGATCCACGGCGGCACGGCGCACAACGTCATCCCGCAGAGCGTGATGCTGACCGGCACCATGCGCACGCTGCGGCCCGAGATCCGTTCAGCGGGGCGAGAACGCATCTACGCGCTGGCCGAGGGCGTGTGCGGGGCGATGGGTTGCCGCGCGCAGATCCGCTGGGAAGAGGGCTACCCGGTGACGAACAACGACGCGGCGACGACGGCACGGTTCTTCGATGTGGCGCGCCGGACGCTGGGGCCCGAGCGCGTCCGCGAGGTGCCCACACCCACCATGGGCGGCGAGGATTTTTCGTACTACGGGCACCACGTCCCGGCGTGCTTCTACATCCTGGGCGTGCGCCCGCCCGGGCGCGATACCTATCCGAGCCTGCACCAGCCCGAGTACGACTTCAACGATGATGCGCTGGCGACGGGCATCGAGACCATGTGCGCCCTCGCGCTCGATGAGGGCTGATCGCGCCGCCGACCGAGCCGTACGACCGACTGCTGGTCTTGCCGATGGATGACGGACTCCGACCAACCTCGGTCAGAGTTTCGCAGGAGTCAGAAATCCGCAGGCAAGTCCGCCGCCGCCGATGCTCGCGGCGTCAAAGACACGCACTTCGTGCAACGCCAACCCCGCCCAGATCTTGGGCATCACCGTCGAACTGCCGATCGGCCCGGCGGTGTGGACCTTCTCGATGGAGCCGTAGTCGATGCGGACATCGCCCAGCAGGCCGACAGGCGTGGTGTTGCTCTCATGGCCGATGAGGAGCCAGGTGAGGCCGCCGGGGCTGCTCTCGTCATCGGAGGTCGCAGTGATGGTGCCGCTGATCTCATCGCCCGCCCAGATGACGCCGATGGCGCGGAAGCCGCCGCTGACATCGGAGATGAAGTCTGGCGAGGTGGCGGTGATGTTGCCGGTGATCTTGCCGCCGGCAAAGGACGGACCGGAGACGACGCGGCCGCGGGCCTGGATGCGGCGGATCGATCCGCCGTCGATGTTGCCGGTGATGTCGCCTGCAACCGCCACGGCGACGCGCGCTATGTCGCGAAGGCCGGTGCTGCTGAAGGAGACGCCGCCGAAGTTGATGGCACCCACGGTCATCGGCTCAAGAGGTGTGCTTGGGAACACGCTGTTGGTGTCGCCGTCGACGATGAGCACTTCCAGCAAAGGCGTGCCTGACGTCCCCACCGTACCGCTGATGGTGACCGCCCCGATGCTGCTCGTCGGCACGCCTCCGTTGGCCGTGAGAGTGTCCTCGTCGAAAATCCTGATCTGCACGGTTCCTGTGATGCCGCTCGGGTAGAGGCCGGAGAGATTGATGGAGATCGCGGCCCCATCTTGCGCCGTGTCGAACGGACTGCCATTGACTTCGATGATGATCGGCTCTGGCTGGGCCCAAGCCGATACCCCGCTCGCCAGCAGGAAAAAGCTGGCGAGCCCGACAAGATTTCTGAATCTCATGATGCCTACTTTCGCGTACGTTTAGTGACCACGAGTACACACCCGGTAGCAAACACCATCGCCGCCAGTGGCGACGGGCCGGGGACGATCGAAGCAATTCGGAGTCCGCTGTCAAAAGGCGCTAGATTGGGCGTCAATGCTCCATAGCTATCCCATACGGCATCGGCGATGCCGAATCCGGGAGCACCACCCCAGTAGCTGCCTTCGAGATACCTGTACGATGGGCCACCGAAGGTGTCTACGAAGATCTGCTCAGTCCATTCGGTTGTGGCCCCCGCCACATCCAGCAGCCCCCACGGGCTCTGCACATCCGGATACGCACCGAGCGGCACGGTGAATGGGCTGCCGTAGCCGGGGAAGGTGAAGGTGTCCCATCCGTAGTTGGCCTGCGCAATCGGGCCATTGGGGTTAGGGCCGGGTGCGCCTGGAAACGGATTGATGTTCACGCCCGGCGGGCCGCCGGGAATCCACTCGTCGGTTGAGTTCGAGAACAGCCAGTATCCCCCCTGGTTCTGCCCGTAGCGGTGCGGGTCGTAATGAGCAGCCTTGATCCACTCATCCCGCGTCGGGATGAAGTACCGCGCGCCGGGAGAGCGGGTGGCCTGATCGGCAAACCCACCCATGCCGTTGGGGCC
Organism: Phycisphaeraceae bacterium; assembly: GCA_019636495.1. GTDB lineage: Bacteria > Planctomycetota > Phycisphaerae > Phycisphaerales > UBA1924 > JAHBXL01. The sequence goes on from JAHBXL010000013.1 coordinate 12,075, forward strand.
GAAGGTGCTCACGTCGTACGCGCCGCTCAGGAAGTTCTCCCGCGGCACGACCCCACCCGGCCCCGCTGCGCCGGCTCCCCCGTTGTGCAGGAAGTTGCAGTACATCGCGGCCATGCGCCAGGAGATGTTCCCCACAGGCCGCATTTCGTTGCCCGCGGGCACCTGCCACCGCCGCGCGTTGGGGTTGGTGTTGTTGATCGGCGTCGTGCCCTGCGCGCCCCAGAACGTCGGCGGCGTCAGCCACGGCAGGTTGCCCCCCCCTCCCGCGGGCCGGTCGTACGCGGCATTGAAGAACTGGACCCACTGGCTGGTCGTGACCTCGTAGCGACCGATGAAATACTCGTAGTCCACCCCGCCGCGGCCGATGGCATCATCGCCCTGCGTCGGCGGGTTGGTCCCCATCCACGGCGCATTGCCCGGATGGGTGATCCGCACGAAGTCGATGCCGGAGAGGGGGTCGATGTCGGCGCTCGCCGGAGCGGCGGCTAGGGACAGCACAGCACAGCCGATCAACCACAGTGCCCGCCCGGCACGGCCCCCCGCCAGTGCCGGGGCACCGGTCACCTCCCCGGTCTGGAGACCGGGGCCACCAGAGCCAGGGCCACCAGAGCCAGGGCCACCAGGGGCAAGGCCACCAGAGAGTCCGATATCCCGCCGCGTGCGCATGGGGCGTTCCTTGTCCGCCCTCTCGCTCCGAGGTACAGACTACCACGCCGTTGGCCCATTGCAAAGCCCGAGTCCCGGATTCGGCCCCGGCAACCAGTTGTTGGACGGTGTGAGTTACCGTGGGCCGGCGATCGCGCGAGGTTGTGTGCCCATGAACACCTTCGCCCGAACTGAGGGTGACCCGTGCAGCGTGCTGCTCCGATTGCCCACCGTTCGGCCGCGCGATCTGATGAGTGTTCTTGCTCAGGGCCGCATGGTCACCCACGCGCCCGCCTCGCTCTGCATCACCATGTGCAGGTTCGGGCACACGCGGGCCATTTCCGTCGAGTACGCGCCCCAGCGGAGCATCAGCCACACCAGCACCAGCACGCAGAACCACGCCGCGACCTCCGCCAGCGGGCACCTGCGGCCGAGATAGAACACCCCGCACGCAAGGCCCACGCTCGCGAGTTTCCAAGCGATCAGCAGCGCGGGCGATTCGGCGCTCATCACCAGCCGCGCCACCGGGTTGGCCTCGCCCAGGCCGATGGTCGTCAGGTGGACATAGGTCATCTGCAAGTCGGCCAGGCTCAGAAGCACGATTGCGCACAGCAGCCAGACGACCCTCGCGCTCCGCGTGCGGAAGAGCGACCGTCGCGGCACGGCCCCGGCCGCGGGAACCGCCCCGCCCGGTGTCTTCCATCCTGCGCCGTCGGCGAGAATCTGCGCGCTGTGCATGGTTGCCCACTCCGTTTCAGGCGTGGGTCCGATCGGTCGCGCACGGGCCCTCCCCAACCCCGCCCGATCCGCCGCGGCGGGACCGGGCCGCGCCGGTGCCGGTCGTGCCGGTTGGCGAACCTGGCGCAGGGCCAAGGCGTGTGACTATCGGGCCGCGACCGATTCACCCAGGCGGTGCATCTCCGGCGGGCCGGCGCGTCGATAATCCCAGTATCGGCGGCCTGGCCTTGGGCAGCCGGGCCGATGGGGACCGGTACCATTCACGAGGAGCGTGCGTGCGGACGACAACCCGGATCTTCGCCGCGTGGATGGTCTTTGGCGCGGTGACTGCGCTGTTTCCCGTCGTGCCCGCCGCGGCACAACTCTCCGGTCAACTCAACCCTGTGTACGTCGATGACTCACCCGCGGCGACGGAGACGCTCTCTCGCGTGCGCGACCACCTGGCCTCGGGCAACCATGACGAAGCGGTGCGGGTGCTGCAACTGCTTCTGGACGAGCAGCCCGACCGCGTGGTCGCCGCGCCCGATGAGAGCGACCTGTTCATCAGCGTGCGCGAATCGGTGCATCGGCTGGTGCTGGGCGATGCCCGTCTGCTGGAGCGCTACCGGCGCGCCCAGGGGCCGCGTGCCCAGGCAATGCTCGACGCGGGCGAAGCGCAGGGCGTGGAGCGATCGCTGCTGCTGACCGTGCCGGGGTTCGAGGCGGCGCTGCGCGTGGCGCAGTGGCGGCTGGAATCGGCGCAGTTCGAGGCGGCGCGGCTCGCGCTCGAGCAACTCGAAGACCACCCCGATCGACGGGGCGCGATGGGGCGCGATGCGGCGGAACTTCTCGGCGCGGTCGCGCGATACCTGCCGCGCCCGGACGTGCGCGATCGCGCCCAGCGCTGGGCCGCGGCGTCGGGCCTTGGCCGGAACGCGGCCGATGCGCCGCCGGTGCAGTGGCCCGCCGCGGCGACCGCGCGGGGGCAGAGCGCCTTCGACCCCGCGCCGCCGGTGCGTGTCGAGGGTCTGGTCGCCAAGCCGCTGTGGAGCGTGTCGTTTGCGCAGGCCAACCCCATGGCCGACTCGGCGGTGAACGACTTCGGCGACGCGGGCCTGCCTCGGGGCGCGCGGGAGTTGCCCGTCGTGCCCACGGTCATCGGCGAGATGGTGTTCGTCAACGATGGCACGACCGTGAGCGCGTGGGACCAGTACACGCTGACCGAGCGCTGGCGCGTGAACCCCATCGCCTCCGAGCGACAGGCCGCCGCCCGTCCGCGCGACCGCACGCGCATCGAGTACCGCGGCTGGGGCTACAACACGCCCGACCTCGGCGCTGTCGCCGCGGCGGGGCGGACTGTTGTTGCCGCGACCGGTCGATCGCTCGCCGGCCCCGGCGAGGGCGACACGCTCATCTCGGCGTTCGACGCCGCGACCGGGCGCATCCGATGGTCGGCGGACGTGACGCAACTGGACCCGCAACTGGCCGATGCGGCGGTCCGCGGCCCGCCGGTGATCCACGAGGGCGTGGTGATCGTGGGCGCGCGCAAGGCCGTCGCCGAGCGACGACTGCTGTCGCTGGTGCTGATCGGCCTCGACGCGGATACCGGCGCGCTGCTCTGGGTCCGGCCGCTGGGCAGCAGCGGCATTCTGCCGTACATGTCGCAGCCGGGCGGCACCGAGGCGACGCTGGCGACCGAGGGGCTGGCGATTCGCAGCGACCGGCTGGGAGCGGTCGGCGCGTTCGAGGTCGCGACGGGCCGGCCGGTGTGGATCCGCCGCGCACCGGTGGACGCGCTGGCCTCGCGAGACTTTGCCGCGTCGTGGCGGCTGGGCGCGCCGGTGCAGGATGGCCCGTGGGTCTACGTGCTTGCGCCCGACCAGCGTTCGATCATGCAGATCGACAGGGCGGCTGGGCGCATCGTCGCGCGGCGGTCGACCGAGCGGCTGCTCACCACGCCGCCCGAGTACCTCGTCCTGGCCGCGCGAAGGCTGGTCGCGGTAGGAGTCGACCAGGTGGCCTCGATCCCGCTGGACGACTTTGAGCACGGCGCGGCCGCGGCCGGCCCGCGCCTGCCCCCGCCGGGCATTCACGGGCGCGTCAGTGTCGCGGGCGACCGGCTTGTGCTTCCCGTGCCCGCGGGCGTGCTGCTGGTCCGGCCCGATGCGCCGGCCGAGCCTGCGAAACTGCTCCGGCTCGACGAGCCGGGCGCGGTGCTCGCGCTCGACAGCCAGTTGATCGTCGCCGACGACACGCGCCTGCACAGTTACCTGATGTGGGAAGTCGCCGAGGACCTGCTGTCATCGCGCATGCGCGCCGACCCGGCCGACCCCGCGCCCGCCGTGACGTTCACCGAACTGGCGTACCGGGCCGAGCGGCCCGAGCGCATCGCCGAGGCGGTGGATGCGGCGCTGCGTGCCATCGCGGCCCAGCCGCAGACCGACACCGCGAACCGCGCGCGGCGGCGCCTCTTTGACGCGCTCCGCGACATGACGACCAACAGCCTCGAGCCGCGATCGGCGCAGGCGCCCGACGCCTCGCGGGCGGCGCGCACCGGCCCGCGCATCGCCGATGCCGCGCTGGTGGCCACTCTCGTCGACCGCATGGAGCAGTGCGCCGCCACGCCCGATGACCGTGTCGCACACCTCCTCGCCACCGGTCGTGTGCGCGAGCGTGCAGCCCGGCACGCCGAGGCCGCCGCGGCGTACCAGCGCGTGCTCGACGACCCGCGACTGGCCGTGGCCACGTGGCGCGGCGCGCAGGTCGCCGTCCGCGGCGACATCGAGGCCACGCGACGCATCGAGCAACTCATCGAGGCGGTCGGTCCCTCTGTCTATGCCGAGCAGGACGCCCGCGCCGCGGTCGAACTCGGCGCGCTGGGCGCGCAGCCCGGTGTTCGTCCGCTGCACGACCTGGCGGCACGCTACCCCCTTGCCGCGACCACGCCCGCCGCGCACCTGCTCATGGCCCGCGAGTTCGAGCGTCTGGGCCAGGATGCCGCGCGGCTGCAGGCGCTCGAATCGGGCTACAAGGCCGCGCTCCGCATCGACCGCGCCGATCCTGCCATCGTCGGTCAACTCGCCGGCTCGCTTGTCGATGCGCTCATGGCCCGCGGACAGTACGCCGCGGCGTCGACGGTGCTGCGCTCGCTGCCCGCGCGCGTCCCGGCGTCGCGGCTCGCGGCGGGAGATCGCCCGCTGGATGCCCGGGCGATCGGCGATGAACTCGGCCGACGCATCGCGCAGACGGTCCGCTGGCCGCGCATCGGGGCCCCCGTTGCCAACGGCGTGCAGGCCATGTCGCACGTCACGCTGCTGGACCGGCTGATCGCCGACGATGCTCCCGCCGCGGCGTCCTGCGTCGCGACGATCGGCGGCGATGAACTCAGTGTGTGGTCCATCCAGGGAGCGAAGGAGGGTGCGCTGCTGGGCAGGGTGTGGTCGCGCCCGCTGGCTCGCGGCCGGGCCTACCTCGTCAACTCGACGCACGAGGCCGCGTTCCTGATGGTGCTGGGCGACGACAGCGGCGAGTTGCTGCGCATCGCCGCGGTGCCGGGCGAGCGACAATGGACCGCTTCGGGCCTGTACAAGAACTTTGATGTCCCGCCGCAGCGTTCGATCCGCGCCGGCGCGGTCCCGCGCGAGGCCCAGTTTCCCACGCCTTTGGACGGCATTGTCTCGCAGTACGACCTTACCGTCGCGATGGACGAGCGGACAATCGCGCTCGTGCAGCGCGGCGGGCGGGCCGCGGTCTTCGACAGCGACACGGGCGAGATGCTCTGGGCCGGTCCCACGCCCGTCGCCCGCGTCTACCGCACGGCCATCGCCTCCGGCGTGTTGATCGTCGCGGGCGAGGAGGACATCGCAGCGCCCGGCGGCGGCGTGGTCGAGTCGCGCCCGGTCATCCAGACCATCGACGCCCGCGCCGGGCGGCAGTTGCAGCGCATGACCGACCTCGGCGGCCGGCCGCACTGGGTCCGCCCCGCGCCTGATGGTTCGCTCATCGTCGGCGTCGACCGCGCGGTGCTGAGCCTCGACATGGTCAGCGGCCGCGTGAACTGGACCATCACCGCGCCCGAGGTTGTCCCGGCGATGCAGGCGTGGGTCTTCGGCGACCGACTGATCTTCGTCGGGCCGGACCGCACGCTGTGGCAGGCGTCGGTGCTCAACGGCCGGTTGCGGGCCCAGCCGCTCGATGCGCCGCGCACCCACGTCGAGGGCGCAGCGATGCTCGGCGCGTTCCCCGCTTCCGCCGCGCCCGATTCCGACGCCGTCGTCGTCTCGCCGCAGGGCCTGCTGGTGTACGCGCCCGATGGCACGCTCCGCGGCGTCGATGCGCTGGGAGGATTTGAGGCGCTCATGACCCCGCGCCCCGCCGAGGGGCGTGCCATCACCATCGAGACCATCGCCGATGGCCGGACCGCCGACGGCCTCATGCTCTTCCAGGTGCACCAGTTCGAAACGCGGTCGGCGGCGTTGCTCTCGACGCGCTCGATTGTGCTGGGCGCGCACCCGACCGCGCTGGCCGTGCTCGATGGGCGGATCGTCATCAGCGCGGGCGAGCACACGGTGGTGATCCCCGCGCCCTCCACGCCGCCCTGAACGACGGCCAGGACACCGGCGGCACCGGACGACGGCCGCTTATGGCTGCTGCGGTCAAGCCCTGACCAGGTTCACGGGCCATCCGTGCACCGGGCCCGGCCGTCGATCAGTGACGGCGTGGAGGCCCAAGTAAAGCACGGTCGGGGCCGACAGGAAAGCCGCGGCGAGAAGATGGGGCACGGGGTCGTTTGCCGATATCGAATCCTGCCGCGGCGTGGTAGGCTGTTGGGGCGATTGTGGTGGCGGGGGGTGGGTGGTGGGGGGTGGGTGGCGATCCGAACGGCCCGGCGGGCCGTATCGAACGAGTGGTGGCGACCGACAATGTGCCCGAAGGCCGCATGATCTGAACCGACCTGCGAAATGCCCGAAGTTCCAGACGAGACCCTGCACCCCATCGAAGCCGAGAAGCGGCAGCGGGCGTTCATTCTCTCGGTGATCCGCTGGGTGTTCTTCGCGTCGATCATCGGCTTCGCGCTGCTCACGATCCTGCAGGCCCCCAACGAGCCCAACACCGGCCAGCCCGTGGTGGACCTGGCCATCCAGTGGTGGATCCCCGTCGGCGTGGCGATCTGCATGTTCCTGATCGCCTACCTCGTCGACCGCTACACGCCCAACAAGAAGGTTTCAACGATCACCGGCGTGTTCCTCGGGCTGTTCATGGGCCTGTTCGCGGCGATCGCCCTGGGCCTTGTGCTTGATCTCATCATTCAAACCTGGAGCATCAACGAAACCGCCGAGGCCTACCTCAAGCCCCTGATGGGCACGCTCAAGGTCATGATCGGCATCTGCCTGTGCTACCTCGGTGTCACCACGGTCCTTCAGACCCAGGACGACTTCCGGCTCGTGATCCCGTATGTCGAGTTCGCCAAGCAGATCCGCGGTGTGCGGCCGGTCTTGCTGGACACATCGGCGCTGATCGACGGGCGCATCGCCGATGTCGCCGCGACCGGTCTGCTGCAGGCTCCGCTGGTTGTGCCGAGGTTCGTGCTGGCGGAGTTGCAGTTGCTCGCGGATGCATCGGACAAACTCAAGCGTGCCAAGGGTCGTCGCGGGCTGGACGTGGTGGCGCGCCTGCAGCGGCTGGGCACGGTGGACGTGACGATCGACGACACGCAGGTGGGCGCGTTGGCCGTCGACCAGATGCTCATCGAACTGGCCCACCGTCTGGGCGGGGCGCGAATCCTGACAACTGATCTGGCGCTGGCGCGTGTCGGGCAGATCCGCGGCGTCGTGGTGCTGAATCTCCACGAAGTGGCAAACGCGCTCAAGCCGTCGATGCTGCCCGGCCAGCAGGTGCTGCTGCGCCTGGTGAAGCCCGGCGAGCAGCCCGGGCAGGCCGTCGGGTACCTTGAGGACGGGACGATGGTCGTCGCCGAGAACGCGGTGCACCGGCTCGGGCAGGAGTCGCTCCTCATGGTCACCGGCACCATGCAGACAACCGCGGGCCGCCTGGTGTTTGCGCGTCCGATCGATGCGGATGACGCGGCGGGCGATGAGCCCATCGATGCCGCGCCCGATTCGGGGCAGTCGCACGCCGATCTTGCCGCGATTGATGATGCGGCGCGGCCGCCCGCGGTTTCGACCCTCGAAACGGAGCCGCGCGATGCGCAGCCGCCCGGCGGGCCCGGAACGGCGAACCTGCCCGTCGCGAGCACGCCCGCGCGGACGGGGCCGTTTCCGCCCAAGCCGCCGCTTCGGCGGACGGGCACGCCGCGAAACCCGCGACGCTAACCTTGGCCTCGCACACCGCGAGGACAGGGCATGGAACGCGTCGCGCTGACGGTTTTTCTTCTGATCTGCTCCAACACGTTCATGACCTTCGCGTGGTACTACCACGTGAAGAAGAGCGCGTGGCCGCTGGTCGCGGCGATCCTGATCTCGTGGCTCATCGCGCTGCCCGAGTACATCCTGCAGGTTCCGGCCAACCGCCTGGGGCACAGGGATTTCGGCGGGCCGTTCTCGCTGCCGCAACTCAAGGTCCTGCAGGAAGCGATCACGCTGCTGGTGTTCACGGGGTTTACGCTGTGGGTGGCGAAGGAGAAACTGCGCCCGACGGATGTCGCGGCGTTTGTGTTGATCTTCGCCGCGGTCGTGGTCTCGATGATGGGCAGGTCGCCGTCGGCGGGCGGGCCGGCGGCGGAGGTGGCCCGTGGTGAGGCGATGAGATGACGGCGCAGTCGCGTGGTCGCTTCAACACGTGATCGCGCTGTGGCGCTCGCGGCGTGCGCACGAAAAAGGGCCCGCGCCGGTGCGCGGGCCCCTGGTGTCGTGTACAGGCGTGTCCGCTTGGCTTACGGGCAGCCGGCGAACCACGCGGAGAGGAACGCGAAGATGTCGGGCACGTCGTTGCCGCCGGTGCCGGTGTAGTCGGCACGCGGGTCGCCGCCGAACCACGCCGCGAGGAACGCGAAGATGTCCGACACCTCGACCGTGCCGCTGGCATCAAAGTCGGCCTGGCAGCAGGTGATGCTGAGCGTGCCGGTGCCGGTCGCGGCCTGGAAGCCGCCGATGCGGATGGTGTAGTTGCGTCCGGCGCGGGCGGGGATGATCACGCGGGAGCGCAGGCCACCGGTGCCGCAGGCATCGTCGTTGCAGGCCATGATGCGCTGCTCGAGGTTGGTGCAGCCGGCATCGTCGTAGACGGCGATTTTGGTGTCGTAGGACGAGTTGCAGACCTCGATCGTCAGCGCGCCGGGGCACGAAGACGGGTGGTTGTACCAGATGTCTGCGCCGACCTGGTCGTAGCCGAACGCGCTGCACAGCGGGTGCGCGGGACCATCGGTCGTCGCGCCGACCGTCGAGAACTGGAGGCTTCCCGCGACGCCCTCGCGGTTGGCGCAGTTGTCGTTGGCCGGGCCTGGCGGGGCACACGCCGGGCCCGAGATCAACAGGTTGCCCGAGCCGGTCAGGGCGTTGAAGCCGCCGATGCGGACGAGGTACTGTGTGCCCGCCGCGGCGGTGAAGGTGAGCCGCGAGCGCAGGTTGCTGGTGCCGCAGGCGTCGTCGTTGCAGGCGATGGCGGTGCCGGTGGCCGTTGGGCAGGTGCCTGGATAGACGGCGATCTTGGAGTCATAGTTGGCATCGCAGATGTCCAGCGTCACCGTTCCGGCGGCGCAGGCCGTCCAGCGGAACCAGACGTCGGCGCCGACCTGGCTGTAGCCGAAGAAGTTGCAGACGGACTCGGTCGGGCCATCGGTGGTGGCCAGCGAAGTGGTGAATGGGAAGGAGCCGTAGCCGCTGATCACCGTCGCGTTGGCGCAGGCGTCATTGGCCGGGGCGGCGGGTCCGCACGACGGGCCGGTGATGACCAGGTTGCCGGAGCCAAAGCCCTGGCCCTGGGTCTGGTTGTTGTAGTAACTGCCGACACGGATTCGGTAGGTCGTGCCGCTGGTCGCGCTGAACGAGACGCTCGACTGCAGCGAGCCGCTGCCGCACGCCGAGGAGTCGTCGTTGCAGGCGATGGCCGTGTTTGCGGCCGAGGGGCACGCCGCGCTGTAGATAGCCACCTTGGTGTCGAAGTTCGCGCCGCACGTGCTGACCGTGACCGAGCCCGAGGAGCACGCCGTCCACGTGTACCAGATGTCGTTGTAGCACTGCTGGTTGTTGGAGCAGAGCGTCTCGCTCGGGCCATCGGTGGTCGCGTTGGCGTTATCAAACGGGAACGAGCCATATGCGTTGCCGAGGCTTGCGGCGTTGGCGCAGGCATCGTTGGCCGGCGCGACGGGGCCGCCCGCGCCGCCCGGCACCTGGATGTTGCCGCTGATGCTTGTCGGCGAGCCGGGCTTGAACAGCGCGATCGTCGCGCTGCCCGCGCCAGGTGCGATGTTGGCGTCGAACCAGAAGTTGTAGATCGTGTCCCAGCGCAGCGCGTTGGCGTTCGCGTTCGTCGCGTGCGTTTGCGTCTGCCAGGTGATCGACGTCGAGGTCGTGCCGCTGGTCCAGTCGGTCCCGCTGTACGGCTCGCCCGAGTGGTAATCGACATCGGAGAAGCCGATGTTGCCGATGACCGTGCCCGCGGGCACGGGGATGGTGAACGCCTGACCCGAGCGGTCGGAGTTGAAGTTCTGGATCGCGTACTCGTAGTGCCAGTTGCCGCCGCCGATGTTCGTGGCCCTCATCGCAACGATGAACCGGCCCTCGCCCGGGACGTTGAAGTTGGCGATCTGCACCGCCGCGTCGGCATCCTTCCACGCCTGCAGCGCGGGCTTCTCGCGCTGCGTACTGCCCGTGAGCGAGAGGTTCCACTGGCCGCCGGAGAACGCCACGTTGGCCGGGCGATAGGACTGGTTATTCAGCGCGTTGCCGCTCGCGGCGTCCTCGGGCTGGACATACATGCTCGAGACGAAGTACGAAGCGCCGGAGGTGCCGAGCGTCGAGACATCGGCCTGCAGCCGCTTGAATGCCGTGCCCGAGCCCGAGCCGTTGTTCACCCACGGGTAGGGGAATGCGCCGGTGAACGCGTTCACCTCGCTCTTGGGCCCCAGCCCGCCCTGATCGCCGTTCAGTCCGGAGGAGTACGGGTCCGAGCAGCCCGGGAACAACGCGGCACAGGTGCCGCCCGGCGTGCACGTCGAACACACGTTGCCCTGCAGCGCGCAGAAGCCGTGCTTCAGCCACGCCTGCCCGATCTGCTGGAACCGCCCGTTGCTCAGGCGATAAATGTTCTGCGAGATCACGGGGTGGTTGTTGGTATTGGAGATCCACGACAGCGGCGCGTTGCCGATGTTGCACGAGGTCGTGCCCACCGCGAACGCGGCCTTCGTGCCCTGCGTGCCGTAGTTGCTCGTACCCACCAGTTCGCCGACGATCACGTCCGGCCCGCCCGCGGCGATTCCCGCGAGAGAAGCCACCGCCGCCGCGGCCGCGGCGACGCGCACACACATCGATGCTTTCATACGATTGGTTCCTCTTCTCTGACTCGTCACACACCGGCTGTCTCAGGCTTTGACACAGACCGGCACACGCACTCCGCCGAGGATTGACGGCCACGGCGCACGGACCGATTCCGACCACCAAGAGTAACCCCGCGTGCAAGGAACGCAAACTGGTTTGCGTTTCGGCGGTTTGCCTGTGTTACCCAGTCGCGTTGCCTACACCAAACGCCTAGGGAACAACGACCGCTTTATTCAGCCGCTCGGCTTCTTCCTGGTCCGAGAGGCTGATGAGCACCCGCCGGCCTTTCAGGCGGGAGGCGCCGTCCTTGAAGAGGAACCGGCGGACCACCGTGTGCCCGGGCGCAAGCCCGCTGACGTGCAGTTGCTGCGAGGGATACTCCCATGCCGCGGCTTCGACCCGCAGCGCCCGGGTGCGGCCACTCCTGTTGGTGACCGCCGCGACCACGATGATGTCGGGCCCGTCGGGCCCGGGGGAGGGAACGGCCTCGGCCTGAAGGTCGAGTTCCTCCAGGCCGACCTCCAGCGTGGCGCGCAGGCGCACCGGCGGGTACTCGCGGTCGGCCTGCACCTTGGCGACGACCCACAGGTCCTTTTCTCCGGCGATCTGTGATGCGCCGAACGAGACCGTGAGCGGGATGCGCAGTTCCTCGCCTGGGCCGATGGCAAAGTCCACCACGCCCGTCGGCCAGAATGTCCAGTCCGCGCGCCGGCGCGAGTTCACCTCTTCGTGCTCCTTGACCTGTACCTGGCCCGATATGCGTATCGGCCAGGGGTTCCGCAGCACGATGTGCCGCTCGTGCTCGGTCGCGACCGCGCGGATGAACCGCGGCTCGATCGCCACGCCCGCGGCGAACAGCGCCAGGTGCGGCTCCGCGCCCTCGATGAACACCGGCGTGTCCGTCAGCGGCACGACCATGCGTCCCTCGTGCATGCGCACCGCGCCGGCGATCTCGTTGCCGAACACGTCGAACACGTGCAGGTCCGAGCCCAGCGCGGTCACATCGACATGCGCCCGCGATGGGTCCGCGCCCGCGTCCCACGCCACCAGCGAACCTCGCATCATCTCGCCGCCGCTGCGCCGCTGCGCCAGGATCAGGCAGCGCACGCCCAACTCGCCGGGAAACTCGCCCACGATGCGCCGACCGTCCAGCCGTGCTCCCGTCTCGCGCAGCACCGCCAGCAACGGCGACGGCTCGATCCCCGCGTCGGTCCGCCGCGCGTTCGACCACGGCTGCATCACGCCCACGCGCGCGGGCGTATCCGCAAACGTCGCCCAGAACTCGACCATCCGCCGCGAGAGTTCCGTCACCGCCGCGCGCGGGCCGAACAGGTCCGCGTCGGGCAGTTCAAGCACGGCCGTCAGTTCCGGCCCGCCGTTCGGGAGCGCGGCCCAGCGTTCGGCCAGCGCGCCCATCGCGGTGCCGGGAAAGAACCCCGAGGGGATCGACAACGTCACCATGTCGGCGCGGCCGCCGCTCGCCGCGCCGTCGAACAGCGGCCCCGCCGGGTCGGCCTCGGCGCGCCATGGCACCCCGACGCGCGGGCCGGGCACCACCGCCGAAAGCGCCTGCCGATAGGCCGCGAGCGCGCCGCCCGGGTCCTCGTCCCAGAACCACGCGTCCGCGCCGGTCGGGCCGATCTGGTAGCGCAGAAGGCGCTGGCCGAACAGGTCCAGCAGCGGCGCAAGCGGGCGCGACCAGCGCTCCGGCGCGCGGCGCGCCAACTCGCCCATGGCCGAGGGGTCGATGGCCAACATCGCCGCGGCGTCGGCCGGCGCGCCGGGAAGATACAGCGTGACCTCCTGCCCAGCGCGGAGCAGGCTGTCCAGCCCCGCCCGCCGCTTCATCGCCTCTTCGCCGGGATTCTCGCCCGGGCCGCGCGCGGGCCACGAGGGCAGCATCAGGAACCCCGTGCCAGCGCGGGCCGCGACCTGTGCCGACAGCGCATCGTTGATCGGGTCGCGGGCATCGATCACCATCCCGAACCGGCGGCGCTCTGTGCGGCCGCCATCGTGCTCGGGCGCGAGCCACACCACCGGCGACCGCGCCCGCGATACGACGCGCGATGCCGCGCGGATGGTCAGGTCCGCCTCGTACCAGCCGTATGCCGGCAGGCTCGGCTTCCATCGCAGCGGCTTGCCGCCGGGGTCGGCGGGCGAAACAAACTCGTCAACAATGCGACCGTCGAGGTCGCGCACCGCCAGGTGCGCCGTCAGCACGTCGCCGCCGAGATCGCGCACCAGTGTCTCGATCTCCACCGGCGCGGGACCGGTCACGATGTTGCCGGGCGGGAAGGTCCCCAGCGCGACCCGCGGCACCTGCAGCACCGTCACATCGTCGAACCACGCAGCGCCCGAGACATCCTCGCGACGGACCTCGTGCGGCCCGAGCCGCGGGTCGCCCGTTCGGAACTGCTCGGGCTGCAGTATCGACAGTTCGATCTCCAGCCACGCCGCGCCCGGACCCGCGCGGCCCAGTTCGACCAGCACCTCGGTCCACGCGCCGGCGGTATCGGCCGGCGCGGGACGCGACCGCGCAGGCGACTCTCCCAGCGGCCGCAGCGACTGATCGAGAAACCTCGCCGACACGAACGCCCGCGCGTGCTTCAGACCGGCCGTCCGCACCAGCGCGGTCACGGCGTAGTCGGCGTCGGCGAATACCCCGACCTCGCCCGATTGCAAACGCAGGGCCACGCTCCCGCCACGGGTCGCCAGCCGGACCGATGCCGCGCCCGATGCCGCCACGTCAAAGTCGAATCCCGCCTCGTTGTGCGACGGGAAGCCCGCCCTGCGCGAGCCCGAGATCGGATTGTCCTGGGCCCGTACCCACCCTTCGGGCACGGGGTCGGGGTTGGTCGGCTCCTCGAAGTCGAACGCCCGCGCGATTCGACGCGAACCGTCCGGCCTTGAGATGCCGTCATCGCCCGGCGGCTGGGCGGTCGCCGCCGCGCCCAGCGCGCACAGGCCCGCCATCGCGGCCCACCGCCGCGGCCTGCGCGCACCATCGCCCTGCCGTCTCCCGGTCATGCCCTGTTTATCGGCTGCCTGGCGGGCGCTGGGTAATTGTCCGGCCCCGTTCCGTGGGCGCTGCCCGCTGTCGGCCGCGGGACCGGTATCCTCGGCCGATGGTCGGGAGACTGGAAGACTGGCAAACGTTGCTGCAGCCGGCGTGTGCCGACCTGGTGCGCGAGGCCGCCGCCGCCCCGAGCCATGACCCCGCCTCGACGGCGCGACTGCGGCGAGGTCACTCGGCCGCGCTGGTTGCGCTGGCCTTCGAGTTGGCCGCGGCAAGGCGCAAGGCCCTTGACAAGTTCGGCCCGGCCATCGGCGGCAGGATCATCGCCGATCGAGCGGGGGTCGAGATGGCAACAGGTCCCCTGGCTGGCGCGCACAAGGCGCGGCGGTTCGCGGCGGTGTGTGCCGGCACCCTCGTCGCGGATGTCTGCTGCGGCATCGGCGGCGATGCCATGGCCCTTTGCGCCGCGGGGGTGCGAGTCCTTGGGATCGACAGCGACCCGGCGCGGGCGTGGATGTGCGCGGTCAATGCCGGGTGCGAATCGCGCTGCGCCGATGCCGCCGCGGCGTGCGAATCCGGGCACGCCTGGTTCCATCTCGATCCGGCGCGGCGGGGCGCGGATGGCGCGAGGAGGTTTGACCTGCGCGACCTCTCGCCGGGTCCTGAAGCGTGGCAAACGTTGACCCATGCGGCCCGGCGCAGCGCGCCGAGCGAGCGCGATTGGGGCGGGGCGATCAAACTTGGTCCGGGGGTCGATCGGGCGAGGGTCGCCGGCGCGTTGGGCAACGAGCCTTTCGAACTCGAGTACCTCAGCGAGCACGGGCGGATGACCCAGGCCGTGGCGTGGATGGGCGCGATGCGCGGCGCGCATGCCGCGACCGCGACCGCGCTGCGCCCTGGCGCGGCGCTCTCGCTTTCGGGCGAGCCGGGCGGGCCCCCGCTCGGGACATTCGGGCGGTATCTTGTGGACCCCGACCCCGCGTTCGAGCGGGCGGGCCTGCTGCACGCGGCGTGCGAGTTCGCCGCGGCGCGGGCCTTTTGCCCGGGCCTGGGCGTGCTGACGGCCGACGCCCCGCCGCGGGATTCGACGTTCTTCCCGGCGTTCGAAGTCGTCGATCGCATGCCGTGGAACGCCCGGCGCATCCGCGAACGGCTGCGAGCCCTCGACGGCGGTCTGGTCGAAGTGAAGACCCGCGACGGCGTTGTGGATTCCGACCGGGTGCAGTCCGACCTCCGCGGCGAGGGGTGCACGCCCCACGCGGTGTTCGTGCTCCGCATCGGTCGCGCGATCGAGGCGTTCATCACGCGCCGCGGGGCAGCGGCCTGAGCGCGGCCCGCACGGGCGAGGCGTCGAAGTTCGCGAGTTTCAGCGGCATGGCGCACAACTCATACTCGCCGGGCATCACGTCGCGCAGCACGAGACCTTCAAGGATGGCGATGCTGTGCCGCAGGCACGCGGCATGGGCGGGCAGGTCCTTGGAGGTGAACACATCGACGCTCGGCGTGTCGAGCCCGATGAGTTGCACGCCGCGGGCGGCCAGCGCGTCGATCAGCGCGGGCTCGAGCCCGGCGAAGTCCTCGTTGAAATCGCGGAAATCCGGGAACGTGCCGGTCTTGAGCAGGACGCGCGGGTGATGGAGCGCGGCAACCGGCGTGCGGAGATCGGCGATGCGCACGCGTGCTCCGCCGGCCGCGCGGGCGACGTGGGCATCGACCACGTGGCACGGGCCCCAGAACCGCTCCAGCGGCCAGGCCTCGACGCCGGGCGCGGCTGCGCTGTAGTGGTTCGGTCCGTCCACGTGCGATCCGAGGTGGACCGTGGCGCGAAGGGTGCTTAATGTTATATTTGAACCAGATGCAATATCACATAAGATTTGTCGGCCGGGCGGGGTGTCGCCCGGCCAGACCTTGAGGCGGTCATCGATCAACGGTGAAAGGTCGAAGATCACGCACGGGCCCCCGGCCGGGCGGCGTTGCGCGATGCCCAGGTGATATGGCCGTACACCGCGCCGCCGACCACGAGCATCGCCATCAGCACGAGCAGCGAGAGCGACACCACCGCGGCCTGGGTCATCGGGAACCCGCTTCCGCCGCCACCCCCGGGCGCGCCGCCGAGCACCGGCGCGGCGGCCTGAAAGAAGTTGGCGGCCTCGGGGTCGGACCGGCGCGGCGAGAGAATGTACTGGCCGAAGACGCCCCCGCCGCTGGCGTAGTAGCCGATGGCCATCCCGCCCTGTGCGACGATGCCAACCGCGCCCCCGCCCGACGCAACCCCGCCGATGCCGAACCCGCCAACGGCAAAGCCGCCGATGGTCATGCCGCCCAGCGCGGTAACCAGCCCGATGCTCATGCCGCCGACGCTGCCGAGCCCGATGGCCATGCCGCCGATGGCCACCACGCCGACGGCATTGCCGCCGATGGCGATCCCGCCGCGGGCGATGTTGCCGATGGCGATGATGCCCACCGCGCGCCCGTTGATCTCGCCGAACTCCGGTCGCGCGCCGAACGCGACGCTGACGATCGGCACTCCGAAGAGTTCGGCCTCGCTGCGATATCGCCGCGCCCTGCGCGAAGCGCCGCCCCAGCGCGCCAGCACCTCGACCAGCGGCTTGCCGCACTCCGGGCACTTGGAGGCATCGGTGAGATTGAGCAGGGAATAGCCGCAGTTGGCGCAGTACGGTTCCCCGGCCTGGCGCGGGGGGGCGCCCGCGGCGTCGCGCTGGGTGTCATCGGCCATGCGGGCAGTGTATCAGCACGGGGCCCGCGTACGCGCGCCCACGCCTATGCCGCGGCCCGCTCCATCATCGCCCCCAGCCGGATCGCCGCATCATTGCAGTCCGTCACCGTCTGTTCGGCCTGTCGCACCGCCGCGGCGAGCGCGCCGGGCTCTTCCGCGTTGCCGAGCAACCTCTGCGCGCAGCGGAACAGCGATTCGAACTCGTCGAGCATGGGTCCGGCGAGGTCTGCGGCGCGCCGTTCGATCGAGGCGAGGCGTTCGTCGGCCCCATCGGCCGCGAGGGCCAGCCGGGCCTGTGCCGCGGCGGACCGGCGGTCCACCGTGGCGAGCATCGTGTCCACGCGTTGCACATGCGCCGCCAATCGGGACTCGACTTCCCGCATGTGGTCGTTCAGCCGGGCCTCGAATGCCGCGCGGGCATCGTCCAGCCGCGTGCGCCACTGCCGGTCCCAGCCGGCCTTCGCGGCGACGAACCGGGCGATCGCCACCTCCACCGCGCGCACCTCCGAGGGCACTTCCGTTGTGCGCGGGAAGGGCAACGAGGGGACATGAAGGGGTTCCGCGGCGGTCAACATGGCTGGTTTCCTGGTCGGCGCACCGGTCCGGCGGATTGCCGAGACTGGGGGCACGGCGATGCAGGGGGTGCATCGTCCGAAAACCGGTCCGACCTGAGCGCCGCCGGCCCGAGAATCGGGAACCCGGGGCCCCGCCGCGGCGAATCAAGTGCTGAACCGCGGTGGACCGATGCGCCGGCACACGGGTCCGCTCCCCTCAGACGCACGCGCCCGAACAATGCGCTGGCGTTGCCCTCGTGGGAAGGTTGGGGGCGGGTTCGGGGGGCGAACCAGTGGGGAGCGGCTCTATTATGGGTGATATGAAGAAAGCCCTGGTCGTCGGCATTGTGGCTCTTTGCGCGCCTTTGGCAGGGGCGTGTTTGGTGCACGGCGCAGCGCGGCCGCACGCCGGTCAGCCCGACGACGCCGTGCCGATGTCGCCGCGGTTTGACGCCGTGGCCGAGGCGTTCGGGGGTGTGAAGTCCGAGACGCGACCGAGCCGCGACGCGATGATGTCGTTCACGTTCGCCAGCGAAGTGCGCGAGGTGCTGGTGAAGGGCGGGCAGCGCGTCAAGAAGGACGATGTGCTGCTGCGAGCGCGCGATGCTGAAGTCGTCGCCGCGCTCGAGCAGCAGCGCACGCTTGCGAGCAACGACCTCGAAGTGCAGGGCACGCTTCTGGCGAGCCAGTTGGCGGAGTTCCGGTTCGAGCAGTTGAAGCGCGGCGGGAGTTTCGCGCCCAGCGAGTTCGAGGAGTTGCGGATCCAGATGCTGACGGCGCGGGTGCAGCACGAGGTGGCGAAGTTCAACCGCGACCAGCAGGAGTTGCGGCTGCGCCAACTCGAGGCCCAGGCGGAGCGGTACCGGCTGGTCGCACCGTTCGACGGAGTGGTTTCTCAGGTGTACGTGGACGCGGGCCAGGGCGTGAACGAGCAGCAGAAGGCGCTGCGCATCGTGAACACCGACCGGCTCTGGCTCGACGCCTGGGTGGGAACGGAAGAGACCATCCGCAACGGCGTGCGCGAGGGCGGGCGCGCATGGGTGCTGGTGGATGTTCCCGACCGTCCGGTGATGATCGAAGGCCGCGTGGTCGAGGTCGACCCCGTGGCCGACCCCGTCAGCCAGACGCGCCGCGTGCGTGTGGAGATCGAGAACCCCGCCGCGTGGCCAGCGGGTACGCAGGCGCGGGTGCGGCTGTCGGGCCCGCCGGCGGGCGGCATGTGGCCGCAGCCCCCGGAGGGCGCGGGCACGGCCGGGTCGCACCAGTCGGCCGCGCCGCGAACCCCGTGGGAGCGGCCGGCGATCAAGCATCCCGAGAGTTTTGATCTGGGCCGCGCGCCGTGCGCCGGCCGGGAGGCGCACGCGTGATCGACCTGTCCAACGTTCGTGCGCCCGGCTGGCAGCAGGTGGTCGCGGAACTGAACTCCGCCGCGCCCGATGACCGCGCGTTTCTCGAGCGGCTGCTGCGCATCGTGTCGCAGGTGACGGCGGCGCGCCAGGGCGCGCTCTTCATGCCCGACCGGGCCGATGGCGAGGAGATCGAGCCCCGGGTCGAGTTGGTCTGGCCCGCTCCCGGCGCGGCGACGGTTCTGCCCGACGAGCCCGGCGCGCCCAAGGCCGACAAGGCCAAGGGCGTCGAGTTCCCGCAGGAGACCCACGCCGCGGCGAGGGCCGCGTTCTCGTCCGGGCAGGCGCGGGCGTACTCGCTCGACAAGCAGGAGATGTACTACGACGGCGGCGGTTCGCAGGGGTGCGTGCTGGCGGTGCCGATCCGCGCGCCCGCGCCCGCTGCGCCGGGCAAAGGCGCGGCCGAGCAGGTGGTCTCGGTGGTCACGCTGTTGATCGAGCCGCGCGGCAAGGACGCGATCCGCTCGACGCTGGCGATGGCCGAGGTGCTGTGCGGCTACGTGCACGGCCACGCCGCGCGGCAGGCGCTGCGCCGCACGCAGACCGCCTCGTTCGCGCTGGACCTGGCGACCAAACTCATCGCGTCGATCAACACGGCGCCGAACTTCAAGGGCGCGTGCCTGCAACTGGTCAACGAACTCTCCAAGCAGTTCGCGCTCGACCGTGTCGCGCTGGGGTGGGTGAAGCGAGACGCCGTCCGCGCCCGCGCCATCAGCGACACCGAGCACTTCGACCGCCGCATGGCCATGGTCGGCAAGATCGAAGCCGCGATGGACGAGTGTCTCGATCAGGAGCAGCCGATCGTCTACCCGCAGCCCGCGGCCGACGGGCCCGGCGGCGACGTGCTGCTGGCCCAGTCCATCGTGCACGCGCACCGCGAACTGGCCTCGGGGAACGCCCGGCTCAAGTTGTGCTCGCTCCCCCTGCGCATCGACGACGACGTCGTGGGCGTGGTGCTGCTGGAGACCGCCAGCGACGCGCCGATCGACCTGAACACCATCGAACTCCTGCAGGCCGCCATGGACCTGGTCGCGCCGGTCCTGCGGCTGCGACGCAGCGACGACCGCTGGCTGGCGGTCCGCGCGTGGGACAGCACGGTGCACGCCGCGGCGTGGGCGGTCGGCCCGAAGCACACCGTATGGAAGGTCGCAGGCATCGCCCTGCTGGCGGGGCTGATCTTCGTGACGGTCTACCACAAGACCTACCGCGTCGGGGCCGAGGCGCACCTCGAGCCGCGGGTGCGGCGCATTGTCTCCGCGCCGTTCGATGCGCGGCTCAAGTCGCTCGTGCCCGGGATCGAGCCGGGCGTGCGCGTCACGGCCGGGCAGTTGCTCGCGCAGTTCGACGACACCGAGTACCGGCTGAGCCTGGCGAGCGCGGATGCGAAACTCCAGCAGGCCGAGAAGTCCGCCGCGGCGGCGCGGCTGGAGCGCGATCTGACCAAGGTGGCGGCGTTCGAGGCGCAGGCCAAGGCGGCGCGTGCCGAGGCGGATGCGTACCGCGACCGTATCGAACGCTGCCGCGTGGTGGCGCCGATCGACGGCGAGATCATCGCCGGGGACATCAAGGAGCGTGTCGGCGCGACGCTCAAACTCGGTGACCCGATGTTCCAGATCGCGTCGATGGACGACATCGTGCTGGTGGCCAAGGTGGACGAGCGCGATGTCGCGCTGGTGCGTCGCGCGTTCGAGGATGCGCGAGAACAGGGCCGGCCGGCGCGCGGCGCGATTGCCACCAAGAGCAACCCGTCCGAGCCGATCGACTTCACGGTCGAGCGGATCGTCCCGCTGGCGCAGGCCGCCGAGGGCAAGAACGTGTACGAGGTCCGGGCCGTGCTGGACGGCGCGCCCGGGTGGTTCCGGCCGGGCATGGAGGGCATCGCCAAGTTCGACACCCAGCGGCACTCGCTCCTGTGGATCGGCTCGCGCCGGATCATCGACACCGTCCGGATGTGGTGGTGGTGAGGCAGGCCCCGGTTCTCGCGTCCCGTGTCCGGATTTCTGAGCCGGTCCGAAGTTTCACACCCGCAATCCGATGAACGATCGCCCCACATTCTCGCCCTTCTGGCACCGCGTGCGGCTCATGAAGCCCCGGCTGCGCCCGCACGTGCAGATCACGCGTCAGCAGTACCGCGGGCGGCGGTGGCACGTCGTCCACGACCCCACCAGCAACCAGTTTTACCGGCTCAACCCCATCGCGCAGGACTTCGTCGGCATGCTCGACGGGACCCGCGGCGTGGAAGAGGCGTGGAAAGCCTCGCTGCAGAAGTTCGGCGACATGGCCCCGACACAGAACGAGGTCATCCAACTGATCAGCCAGTTGTACTCGGCCAACCTGCTCGCGTGCGATACCACGCCCGAGACGGACCAGTTGCTGCGGCGCGGGCGCGAGCGCATCAAGAAAAAGGTCGCCGCGCAGGCCATCGGCATCATGTACTTCAAGATCCGGATGTTCAATCCCGACCGGCTGCTCACGCTGGCCGAGCCGATCATCCGGCCGATCCTGAACATCTGGGGCTTCCTGGCGTGGTGCGTGCTGCTGGTCGCCGCGCTGGTCACCGTGCTGCCCGAGTGGGACCGCCTGGCGCAGGGCTTTGACGACCTCCGCGGCGACCCGTCGCAGTGGATCTGGGTCGGCATCGTGTTCGTCATCACCAAGGCGATCCACGAGTTCGGTCACGGCGTGCTGTGCAAGCGCTTCGGCGGGCAAGTGCCCGAGTTCGGCATCATGCTGCTGGTCCTGTTCCCCTCGCCCTATGTCGATGCCTCGGCGTGCTGGGCGTTCCCCAGCAAGTGGAAGCGCGTCGCCGTCGGCGCGGGCGGCATGATCTTCGAACTCGCCGTCGCCTCGGTCGCGGCGTTTGTCTGGGTCTCGGGGCAGCCCGGCGACCTGGCCACGAAACTCGCCTACAACGCGATGCTCACCGCCAGCATCTCGACGGTGCTCTTCAACGCCAACCCGCTCATGCGGTTCGACGGCTACTACATCCTGGCCGACTGGCTCGAAGTGCCCAACCTTGCGCAGCGGTCCAACAAGATGCTCATGCATCTGATGCAAAAGTACGTCTACCGCCTGCGGAATCTCACCGCGCCCAGTTCGCTCAGGGGCGAGCAGGCGATCCTCATCACCTACGGCCTGGCCGCGCTGGCCTACCGCATCTTCCTGTTCATCACCATCACGCTTTACGTGATGGGCAAGTTCTTCGCCATCGGCCTGCTCCTGGCCGTGTGGACCGCTTCGGCCTGGTTCATCATTCCCATCGGCAAGTTCCTGCACTGGCACGCCTCCAGCCCGCAGCACTCCGAGCACCGCCTCCGCGGCTGGGGGATCAGTTGCGCCATGATCGCGCTGGTGGTGATCGCGCTGGGCATGGTGCCCTTCCCCGATCGTCGTCGCGGCGAGGGCATCGTCGAGAGTCTCGACCGCACGACCGTGTACTTCCTGTCCGAGGGGTTCATTGATATCGTGCACAAGCGCGCCGGCGACCATGTCGAAGCGGGCGAGGCGATTGTCACGTTCATCAACCCGGAACTTGAGAAGCGCGCCGACGCAGTCCTGGCGCAACTCGAGGAGTTCCAGGTGCAGGAGCGCTCGGCCCGCGCCGCCGGCGAGATCGGCGGCGTGCAGATCGCCCTCGAGCGCATCCGCGTCGCGCAGGAGAACCTCGACGAGGTCCGCCGGATGCAGGACGACCTGGTGGTCCGCGCGCCGCACGCGGGCGTGATCGCGGGCATGGACCTCGAGTCCCGCCGCGGCGGGTTCCTCAAGCGAGCCGACCCGGTCTGCGAAGTGGTCGACCCGTCGCGCCTGCGCGTCGTCGCGGTCATGGAGCAGCGGCAGGCGGCGTGGCTGTTCGAGGGGCGCGAGACCGTGGGCCTCCCGGTCAGCGTGCGGTTCTACTCAAGCCCATCGACCCTGATCGAGGGCATCGGCATTCCCTCGGTCGAGGCCGGGCAGAAGATCATGCCCAGCGCAGCGCTGACGTTCGTCGGCGGCGGTCGCGCCGAGCCCGAGATGCGCGATGAATCCGGCCGCGTCACCAAGCGCCCGTGGTTCCCGGTGCGCATCGAGGCCGAGAACCCCGCCGACCTCATCGCCGCGGCGTTCCCCGGCGAGCGCGTGAAGGTGCGCTTCGATCTTCCCCCCCGCCCGCTCGCCGCGCAGTGGCTCGACCGCCTGCAGAAGGAGATGCAGGGCAGAGTGCAACTCTGACCGCGCTATCGCCCATGTCCCAGACTGTCACCCGCTACCACGCCCTGTTCGAGTCCCTGCGGAGCCGCCGGCGCAAGCCGGAGAACCGCAAGGGGCTGGACCTGTTCGCCGCGACCGCGGCGATGAAGGTCCGCCACGCGCGGGTGACGCTGGGGTACCTGCGGCGAGAGGCCGAGCGCATCGATGCGCTCGCGCCCGACCTGAAGAAGCACTCGGACCGCGCGCTCGACGACGTTGTCCGCACGGTCCGCGAGTCGTTTGTCCGCGGCCGGGCCGAGGTCGCACTGGTGCGGCGCGCGTTCGCGTGCGTGCGCGAAGTCGCCCGGCGCGAGACCGGCGAAGAGGCGTACATCGTTCAACTCATGGGCGCGGTCGCGCTGTACAAGGGTCGTATCGTCGAGATGGTCACCGGCGAGGGCAAGACGCTCACGGGGTCGATCGCGGCGGTGCCCCTGGCCTGGCGGCACAAGCATGTGCACGTGTTCACGGTCAACGACTACCTCGCCGCGCGCGATGCCGAATCCCGCGCCGGGATCTACCGCCGATGCGCGTGCGAGGTCGGCGCAATCACGCAAAGCGTCGAAGAGCGCGAGCGCGCCGCCATCTACGCGCGCGCCATCGTTTACGGCACGCCCAAACAGATCACCGCCGACTGGTTGCGCGACCAGATTCGCCTGGGCCAACTCTCGACGGCGTGGACAGGCCGCGCGCTGCTCTCGCGCGGCGGCGCCGGCGCGACGCACCCCGGCGCGGGCGGGCCGCTCATCCCCGGCCTGCACGCCTGCCTCGTCGACGAAGCCGACGCCGTGCTCATCGACGAAGGCGTGGTCCCCCTCATCATCGCCCGCGCCCGGCGCGAGGACGACATGGCCGCGATCTACAAGGACGCCGCCGAGATTGCCCGGAAACTCGACGCCAAGGCCGACTTCACCATCGACCACTTGCGCCGCCGCGCCGACCTGACGCGACGGGGCGAGCACCGCACCGCGCAACTCTCCGAGCGCCTCGAGGATCCCATCTGGCGCGCCACGCGCCGCGCCCAGGAACTGGTCCGGCAGGCGCTGGTCGCGCGGCACTGCTACCTCAACGGACATCAGTACCAGATCGTCGACGGCCGCGTCGTCATCGTCGACGAGTACACCGGACGCTTCCTGCCCGACCGCTCGTGGGAGCACGGCCTGCACCAGGCCGTCGAGGCCAAGGAGAATCTCGAGATCACCGCCGACCGAGAGACGCTCGCCCGCATGAGTTTCCAGCGGTTCTTCCGCACGTACCCGTTCCTCTGCGGAATGACCGGCACCGCGGCCGATGCCTCGGGCGAGATGCAGCGCGTCTACGAGCGGCCGGTCACCGTTGTGCCGACCAACAGACCGCTGGCACGCCTGAAGATGCCGACGCGCGTCTTCCGCTCCAGCGAGGCGCGATGGAACGCCGTGGTCGATTCCATCGCCGACTTGCACCGCCAGCGCCGGCCCGTGCTCGTCGGCACGCGGTCGATCGAAGCCTCGGAACTGCTCGCCGCGCGGCTGACCGCCCGCGGCCTCGTGCACCGCGTGCTCAACGCTTCGTTTGATAAAGACGAGGCCGACATCGTCGCGCAGGCCGGCCGGCACGGCACCATCACCGTCGCCACCAACATGGCCGGGCGCGGCACCGACATCAAACTCGATCGAGAATCGCGCGAGCACGGCGGCCTGCACGTCATGCTCACCGAGATGCACTCGGCCAAACGCATCGACCGCCAGTTCATTGGCCGCGCCGGCCGACAGGGCGACCCGGGCTCGTCGCAGGTCTTCATGTCTCTGGAGGACGAACTTGTGCGGCACCAGGCGCCCGGGCTGCTCGGCTACCTGCGGGCCATCGCCGGGTCGGATGAACTCTCCGGCGTTGCGCGCCGGCAGGCGCTGGCGGTCTTCCGCATCGCCCAGCGCCGCGCCGAGGCCCGAGGCAGACGCATGCGCACCGACGTGCTGCGTCACGACGATTGGATCGAGAAGCACATGCCCGGCGGGTGATCGCCGCGGGCCTTCGCTCGGTGTATCGGCCGGTCTCTGCGCCGCCCGACAACGGCCGGGCGTGGGCCCGCCGCTCGCTGCGCCTCATCGTCGGACCGTGGAACGATCACGCCGATCGTGGTCATTCGCCGGCTGCTCGCCCAGCACGTCGCGGGCGATGTCCTCGATCTTGCGCCGTTCATCGCGCGCACGGTCCTGCAGCAGCGTGTGCGCGGCGGGCTCGGAGATGCCCCGCTCGCTGACAAGTTTCCACTTCGCCTGCTCGATGAGCCGTCGAGAGTCGATCTGCCGCTGCAGGCGCAGGGCGTGTGCCCGATCGTCGCGGCGGGCCGCGTGCATGCTCATCGCGACACTGATCGCAGCGCGAAGTTGGTTCTGGCTGCTGGGCTTGACCATGTAGCCGAACACGCCCGCCTCCGCCGCGGCGTTCACGTGCTCGGCATCGGAATGCGCCGAGAGCATGATGACCGGGATGTCCAGTTCGTCGAGGATCCGGCGCGCCGCGGCCAGACCGTCGACCCCCGGCATGTCGATGTCCAGCATGCACACAGCCGGGCGTTGCGCTCGCGCGAGTTCGATCGCGGCGTGGCCATCCCCCACCGGCCCGAGCACTTCGAACCCGCTGCGCATCAGCAGCGCGGCGATCCCTGTCGCCGCGAGCGTGTCGTCATCGGCGACGAGAATGCGCAGGCCCGCTTCGATCGGTGACTCACGGTGCTGTTCGGAAGCGCCCATGGAGAGGGTGATCCTTGCCGGCTCGCCGCGCTCGGCATGCCTTGTGCCGGCATGGGCACACGAAAAGGCACAAAGACCGATCGCGACGAGCAAGGCCGATTATCGGCAGATTCGCGCCCGCATGTCAAACGCGGAAATCCCGCGTTTCTCAAGCAATTCCGGCGCGGGCCGCGCCACTCGCCGCGTGCGCCATCGCCGGCCCGAACCGTTCGTCCTCAGCCGTCTTGCATGCAACGCACCGAGGCGCCGCGCGAGCCGTAAGGCCTCCTCCTGCCCGCTCGCGGCCGCATAATCGGGCAGATTGGATGAACTGGTCCGCTGATTCCAGACTCGCCGCTGCGCAGTCGCGCGCCCGCCACGCGAACTCGAAGCGTTTCACGCCGCGAAGGCTCGTCGATGCGCACCGGTCACGCGCTTCGCCTCCCGGCGCGAAAGATGAGCCCCTGGTCGTTTTGGTTCACGCTGCCGCGCTGCCGCACTCCGGACACACCGCGCCTCGCGGCAGTCCTTCGCGGCTGTATCCGCAGCGCGGGCACAAGCCCGCTCGCCGCCGCGCGAGAATCTCGAGCCCCCAGCCCGCGCCGGCACCGGCAAACGCCGCCGCGGCGGGAACCCACAGCGGAACCCACACCCACCACTGCTTCGCCGACCCGAAGTGCCACTCGGGCAGCCATCGCACCTGGTCGAGCCGTCCGCTCGATTGGATGGTCCAGCCGCGCTTGAACTGGCTGCCCCAGCCGAACTTGTTCATCGTCACGCCCGTCCTGCCGCGAATGTACCCGACGATCAACCCGTTGCCGTGCTGCCACGTGAACATGCCGAAGAGACTCGCCACCCACGCGAGCACCAGCACGCCGCCGACCCACAGCCCGCCGCGGCGGACACGACGGGGCCAGCGAGCGGGAACGGAGGAGGTTGGAGGAGGGCAGGGCATGGCACACACAGGAACGGGGCGGGCGCGGGCGGAGGCGCGAGAGTTGGATTGTCTACGGGGATGGCCGCGGAGTGGATGGCCCAGACTACAACTGTTTGATGCCTATGGACCGGAGGTACTCGAAGGTGGGGTCGTAAATCTCTGCTGCGCGCGTCGGATCGTCGGGATCACTCTCGGGCACGACGATGACCATTCCCTGCCGCGCTCGCGTCAAGAGGACTCGGTAAGCGTTCTTGAGGTAGGTCTGAATCTCGGGCTTGTTGATCCTGTTCCATCGGGCTCCAACGAACGAATGGTGCGACCAGCCGGAGCCATTCGAGGTCGGCCGGAAATCGCCGTCCCAGACTACACCAGTCCAGTCAAGCTCGAGCCCCTGCACGTCGAACTCCGTCGCCGCATCTTCGAGGTAGTAGGAAGACCGAACGTCATCCTTCGGATCAAGGAACCAATGTACAGGGTCAGTCGGAGATCGCACATCGATCGCGTGGGGCTTCAGTCTCAACGCCTGCGAGGACACAACGAGACCATATCGCTCGGTTCCTCGCGCCTGATCCCTCAGCCAGCCCTTTGCCTGCTTCAGATCTCGCGTCAACACGATCGGGAACTTTGCGTTGATTTCGTCGAGCAGTCGCTGCGCCTCGGAACGCTCTCGATCCAACACCGCTTTGACGAACGCCGACACGTTCTCGGCCCGAAACGACCGCATCGATACAGACAAGTGCATGTGGTTGTTCCACGCCACATTGGGGCGAGCATCCAGTTGTGCCAACACTCCACCAGCGCCGTACTCGGAATCGTGCAGGCGGGGCGAAATGTGAATGTCCCAATGCGGGAACGATCGATTCAGGGACTCAATCCACTCCCCGATGCCGGCCTCACCGGTGTTGATCTCTTGTCCACCACCGACAAGACAGACAATCACTGCCCAGTCGGGGTGCCGGTCCATGCAGGAGATCAAGAACTCCGGCTCTGACATGGTGAAATCGGCATGCCCTCGCTTCCGCTGCATGAACGAGGCCGTTTGCTTGCGGTTCCACGCGCGCTGAGCCTCATCGAACAGCACGACGCGGTCAACCGGCGGGCGGTCGCTGCGGAGGCACTCATCACGGAAGTGGTGTACGTTCTGAATGAACGCCCGCACTTCACTGCGTGCGACTCCGAGCCTCCCCTTTGTGCCGCTGATCGAGAGGCGGCGCACTTTGTCTCGCGCCAGTGCTTCGCAGAGGATTCGTACCAGCGGCCCATTGCCTGAGAGAAAGACGCTGTGCTGTGCGCTGGCCCTATCGCTGTGCTTCGTCGCGATGTTCAGGCCAACAAGCGTCTTGCCTGCGCCAGGTACGCCGGTGACGAAGCAGATGGCCTTTCGCCTGTTCGCTTGGGCATCTCGGATAACGATCGATATCGACTCAGATGTGTGAGTCAGGTTGATTGCGCCAGCATCACTTCGCGAGATCGATTCGACCGAGTGACCACCGTAGAGGGCGAGTGCCGCCTCAACAATCGTCGGGGTAGGGCAGTATCGACCTTGTTCCCACTCAACGGCATTGATCACCGGACCGTCTCGCAAGGCCAGTACTTGCACTATGACACTGCTGAGGTTCTCTGGTGTAGCCCGGATTGGTGCGAGCAAGCCATCGTCATGCGATGTCGCGGCGATCGCGAAAGGTCCTGCGCGAGCTTTGGTTGCCACCAGAACCGGAGCAATGAACTGTCCGTGACTCGTTTCATGGAAGTGCTTCAGATCGAGGGCGTAGTCGTACACTTGGTCAACTGCGCCGGGGCGAAACTCGGTTTCGCCGACTTTGAACTCCAACACGAAGAGGGCGTGTCCGATCGCGGCGACCACGTCGATGCGCTTGCCTATGCGCGGCACGTCGTACTCAAAGTAGACCTTGCCGCTACCCCAGTCGCCGCGATGTCGCGTAAGCACTTCTTTCAGAATACGAATCTGCTCGATCCATGCCGACTTCTGGGTCGGTTCATCGGCAAAGGTGCTGTTGCGCGACAGCGTACCGAGTATCTCGTCCTCGTTCCGAGCGAGAAAGGCGGCGATGGTATCGGAGTAGTACGACCGTTCGGGCAAGGGCGGCTCCAGAGATTCAGCGGCCGAGCGTACCAGGAGACGTGGGCTAACTCAATGACGCGGTCCTCGGTGTTACTTGACACTGATCCCGTCCTATCCCAGGATCGGTCAGGTTGGGACTGGGCGAAGGGGAGATGGACATGCACTTCATCGTCAGAATCGAGAGTTTCGACGGCCGCGACACGTTCCTGCATTGCGGCAACGGCGAGCAGGACCATCTGTTCGCGGTGGTGGGCGTTGATGCGGATGGGCGGGCCGAGATTGTGGACAGCGCGTACCGCAGCTACGAGGAGGCCGCGGCGGCGTGGCCGGAGGCGGCGAGAGCGAAGGGGCAAGAGGCATGAATGAGAAGCAGGTCCATGCGAGTGCGATGCACGCGGCCGGGATCGCGGACCAGTTCCGGCTGATGCAACTCGCGGATGAAGATGGCGACAGCCGCCTCCGCGACATCATGGACCTTGCCGGAGGATGGATCGGCGTGGCATCGCGGCTTGGTGCAGTTGGTGTACTTGTGGAGAGCATCCGGGCTGAGCACGGCGAGGATGCGGAGTGGGGCGGGGCTCTG
This sequence comes from Phycisphaeraceae bacterium, assembly GCA_019636495.1. Lineage (GTDB taxonomy): Bacteria > Planctomycetota > Phycisphaerae > Phycisphaerales > UBA1924 > JAHBXL01. The sequence continues at coordinate 41,188 of JAHBXL010000013.1, forward strand.
CCGCATGTGTACGACGTGTGGCAATAGATCGCCGAGGCGCTCTGGCACGAGTACGAATCGAGCGACACAGAGCGCATCGTCCGCGTTGCTGTAGGACGTGCGTCGATCAACTCGCGCGAGGACGAGTAGTACCTCCGCCCCTGCCGGGGCGAGGAGAGGGAGAGATGTTCGCTTTCCACGGTCGGCGGTTCGCTTCGCGAACCTTGACCGTGGCTACATTCCGGCGTCCCTTCGGGACGGAAGGCATGCATGGGAAGGGCGTTCCAGATGCACATGCAGCGCACCGCACGGCATCCCTTCGGGGCGGAAGGCAAAGACAAGGAAGGCGGCAGCCGATTCGGGTCTTTCGCCCCAACGGGGCGTCGGGTTGTAGCCACGGTCAAGGCCGCACCGCAGGTGCGAGCCGCGGACCGTGGAAAGCCCGCGGATCGAACTCGATCTCGTGCAGGGTCAGCAACCGAAGCAACTCCGACTTGAAGTCTTCCTTCTTGTGGTGCTCGCGCTGGCCCGCGATGTAGGCCTTCAGGACCGGCTCCTGCGACTTGCTCACTGTGAATGCTGAGTAGCCCTCCTGCCAGGCGAACGCGCGATGCTCCGGGAAGGTGTCGTGGACCCAGCGCGAAGCCTGACCCTTCACGACCCGCATGAGATCCGAGATTGCGGCATCGTGACGCCAGCGCAGGTACATGTGAACGTGGTCTTCGATGCCGTTGATGTCGAACAGCACTCCCTTCTCGGTGCGGACGATGCCACCCATGTATGGGTAGAGTCGCTCGGCGAGCGCGGGCGTGATCAGCGGTGCGCGGTTCTTTGTTGAGAAGACGACGTGCAACAGGATCTGCGAGTAGGTTCCGGGCATCGATGTATCTCCTTCGCCCCATCCGGGGCGAAGAGCAGAATACAAGAGAGTTCTTCTGTTCTTCTGCTTTCCACGGTCTGCGGTTCGCTTCGCGAACCTTGACCGTGGCTACAACCAGGCGCCCCGTTGGGGCGAGAGACAGGATTCTCTCAGAAGCTCACATCACCTCGCCGCGGCGCCCACCGTCATCTTGACGGGGACGAATGTCGGCTTCACGCGGCTCTCAAACTCGTCGCGGAACTTGTTCATGATGGTCCGCACCGCCCAGTTGTTCCCATCGGCCAGCCCGCAGATGGTGGTGCCGGGCATCGTGCCCATGCTGGTGGCGATCTCCAGCGCCAGATCGAGGTCCTTGGTCCGCGCGTTGCCTTCCTCGATGCGGCTGAGCAACTGGTAGAGCCACCCGCTGCCCTCGCGGCAGGGTGTGCACTGGCCGCAGGACTCGTGCTTGAAGAACCGCGCGATGTTGCGGGCGACGGCGACCATGTCGGTGTCCTCATCAAACACCGTCGGGCAGGCCGTGCCCAGGCCCAGCACGTTGTACTTGCGGCCGATGTCGAAATCCAGTTCGGCATCGAACTGATCCGGGCCCAGAATGCCCATGGACACGCCGCCGGGGATTGCGCCCTTGAACTTCTTGCCGTTGCGCATGCCGCCGCAGTACTTCTCGACAAACACGCGCAGCGGGATGCCGAGATCAAACTCAAACACGCCGGGCTTGTTGACGTGGCCGCTCATGCCCATGAGTTTGGTGCCGTAACTCGCCGGCGCGCCCTTGATGCTCGACTCGGTGCCCTGCTTCATGAACGCTTCCGCGCCCGCGCCGATGATCAGCGGCAGGTGCGCCAGCGTCTCAACGTTGTTGATGATCGTCGGCTTGCCGAAGAGGCCCTTGATCGCCGGGAAGGGCGGCTTGTTCCGCGGCCAGCCGCGCTTGCCCTCGAGGCCTTCGAGCAGTGCGGTTTCCTCGCCGCAGATGTACGCGCCCGCGCCGCGGTGGAGGTAGCACTCGACGGCCCAGCCCTTACCGCCGCTCGCATTCGAGAAGGGGTTCTTGGTTTCGGTGCCTTTGAAGAGGCCCTGCTTGCCGAAGATGCCCGCGGCGTAAGCCTCCTTGATGGCGTTCTCCATCACGCGGGCCTGGTGGTGATACTCGCCGCGGATGTAGAAGTAGGCGGTCGAAATGCGGCAGGCATAGCAGCAGATCGCGATGCCCTCGAGCACCAGGTGCGGGTCAAAGTCGCACAGGAGCCGGTCCTTGAAGGTGCCGGGCTCCGATTCATCGGCGTTGATCGCCAGATAGCGCACGCCGCCATCGCCGTTTTCGGCGGGCTTGGGGAGGAAGGTCCATTTGAGGCCTGTGGGGAAACCTGCCCCGCCGCGGCCGCGAAGTTGGGACCTTTTGACTTCTTCGGTGACCTGCTCGGGGGTCATGGTGAGCGCCTTGCGGAGCGCTTCGTAGCCGTGGATTCCGCCGGAGGTGGTCTTGGTGTACTCGTCGTAGGAGACGATGTGCCGGCCCTTGGGGTCGGCGAATGGCCACGACGGGATGCGTGCGGTGAGGACGGGGGCAGTGGTTTTGGGGGACCAGGTCATGGGTGGGGAGTGTATGGGGGATGTCGGGAGGCGGATGTGGGATGGCAGCGACCCACACGGGGCGAGCACTGTCGAGGCCGCAGCGGCTCGCGATTTCGCTGCGGCTGTGAAGATAGAAAAACCCCGAAAGTTTCTGTTGATCTGCCGCTGATTTCGGTTGACCTCGGCGTGCCCATCCGTATTCTGGACAAAGACCTCGGAGAGAAGAGAGAGCCCGCGCGGCTGGAGACCCGCGGGATGGTCCGCAACTTCGGGCAGTGCCCGGGAGGTGCCGTATGGCTGTTCTTTCTGTGCGTTTTGGGTGTGCGTGTGTTCTTCTTGCCGCGGCGGGCACGGCGGGCGCGGATGTTCGGACGTTCGACGGCACCGGCAACAACGTGCTGAACCCTGCGTGGGGTTGCCTTGACAGCCCGCTGATCCGCGGTGCGAGCGGCGCACACTACATGGATGGGCTGGGCATGATGATGCCGCGGGCCAACCCGCGACTGGCGAGCAACGCGCTGAGCGCGCAGACGCCGGCGGGACTGGGCAACTCGCGCGGGCTGTCGAGCATGTTCTGGCAATGGGGCCAGTTCATTGATCACGACTTTGCGCTGGTTGATGAGGGGAGCGAGTTCGCGCCCATCACGATCCCCGCCGGCGACCCGGTCTTTGATCCGTTCAACACCGGCACGGCGACCATGCCCTTTCATCGATCGGCCTGCATCGAGGGCGTGATGAGCCCGCGCCAGCACACGAACGCGTTGACCCACTGGATCGATGCGAGCATGGTGTACGGGTCTGATGCGACCCGCGCAGCGGCATTGCGCAGCGGCATGAACGGCCGACTGGCGACCAGCGCTGGAGACATGCTCCCCTTCAACACCGCCGGCCTGCCCAACGGCGGCGACCTTGGAGCCGCGGGCTACCTCGCCGGCGACATCCGCGCCAATGAGCAGACGGGCCTGACCGCGATGCACACGCTCTTTGTGCGCGAGCACAACCGGCTGGCGGACATCATCGCCGCGAACAACCCGGGTTGGAACGACGAGCAGATCTATCAGCACGCGCGACGAATCGTCGCGGCGGAGGTGCAGGCCATCACGTACAACGAGTGGCTGCCGTCGCTGCTCGGCGGGCACGGGCTGGGGTCCTACGCTGGGTACGACGACCAGGTGAACCCGTCGATCAACACGGCGTTCAGCACCGCGGCGTTCCGCTTCGGGCACACGATGCTCAACGACCAATTGCTGCGCTTCAACGAGGATGGAACGCCGTATGCAGGCGGGCACCTGAACCTCTTCCAGGCGTTCTTCAATCCGGCGACGATGGCGACATCGGCCGATCTTGCGGCGGTGATCCGCGGGTTGGCCGCGCAGGAGGCCAACGAGATTGACACACAGGCGATCGACGGCGTCCGCAACCTGCTGTTCGGTCCCGGCATGGGGCGCGATCTGATTGCGCTGAACCTTCAACGAGGGCGCGACCACGGCCTGCCCGACTACAACACGCTGCGCGAGGACAACGGCTTGGTGCGCGTCGCAGACTTCTCGGATATCACTTCAGACCCAGTGCTCGCGGCCGCATTGGCGGGGGTCTACGGCGATGTTGACAGCATCGATCCGTGGATCGGCCTGATGGCCGAGGACCACCTGCCCGGCGCCAGCGTCGGGGCAACGATGGCCGCGATCTTCCGCGACCAGTTTGGCCGTCTTCGCGACGGCGACCGGTTCTTCTATCTGAACGATGGTGAACTGGGCGCGTTCGAACTGTCGTTCCTCGAAGGGCTCACGCTCGCGGACATCATCCGTCTCAATACCGATGCGCAGTCGATTCAGGACAACGTGTTCTTCATCATCCCTGCTCCCGGAACCGGTGCAGTGTTGGCCGTGCTCGGTCTCGCGGCGGCGCGCAGGCGTCGAAGCGAACGCGCACGGTGATTCAGCACGGCCCCACGCCTTGCGCGAACCACGCGGTCAGGAACGCGAAGAGCGCGGGAATGCCGAACTGACCTCCGAACGTGATCGCGGCGGGGTCGTTGGCGAACCACGCGTTGATGAAGTCCATCACGTCGGCAATCTCGACGACACCGTTGCCGTTCCAATCGGCCGGGCAGGGGTTCGGGCAGGGACCATCGAGCCGCTCGAGCCGGAAAAAGTTGCCTGCCGCGCCGGGGGAGTTGTTGTGGGTCCCGATGCGGAACAGGTACGTGTTCCCCGCGCTGGCCGTGAAGAACAGCCGCACCTGAAACGAATCGCCGCTGCAGCCGCCGTCGCCGCAGGCGATCTGTGAGCCCGCCAGGGCCGAGCACGCCCCGGTCTGGTAGACCGCGGCCTTGTCGTCGGTCACGTTGGCGCGGCAGGTCTCCAGTTGCATTGACCCGTCGCACGGCGCGGTCCATCGGAACCACACATCGCGCGCGATGTCCGCCGAGACGCTGTCGGGGCAGTCGGCCGGGCCTTCGCCGGTGGCTCCGAGATTGTCATAGAAGAATTCGCCAAATCCCACGATGAACTCGGCGCTCGAGCAGAGGTCGTTGGGCGGCGGCGGGAGACAGTGGGCGGTCTCGCACGATGTCCCCGGCCCGATGAACAACTGGCTCGCGCCGGAGCACAGGCTCTGCGCGACGACGGTGCACGTGTACGGCGGAGCGGTCTGGCAGCACGCGCCGACCGAGACCGTGACCGGCGTGCCGCGAAGGCGGATCGCCAGGTTGTTGTCCGCGCCGCCCGGGTTCCAGAACAACTGGTCGCCCTGATCTGTTCCGGGCGCGGCCGGGTTGGGCGGCTCGTACCGGATGCCGTCGCCGGTGAGGTTGCCGAAGTCGTTGTCGATCCAGAACAGCGCGAGGCTCGATCCCACAACCGGCTGCAGCGATGCGCACTCCGGCGCGGGGAACATGCCGGTGATCGATCCGTTGGGCAGGATCTCGCTCGCGGCGTCCACAAACGCAAGTTCAATGCCGAACGTGTTGTTCGGGATCATGATCGAAGGCACGTCAGCGGTGACCAGGTGCGGCTGCAAAAGCGTGTTCGCCGGTGTTCCTTGCAGCACGAGCGTGACCGTGCCCAGCGGGGTGCTCTGCACGATCGCCGGCGAGCCCGTTCCGCCCACCGTGATGATGTCGAAAAACGTCACGCGTACGCGGATGATGGGCATCGCAACAAACGGCCGGATCATGAGGTCCATGCCGCTGACCGTCGCGCCCAGGGACGCGGCCGGACCGGGCGTGAAGTTGCAGTCGTCCAGAATCCCCGCGGGCGCGGCGTTGAAACGCGTGAAGTTTGAACACCCGCTGATCGAGTCGTACACGACCACTCCCGGGCCGCGTGCCAACTGGCCGCCGTCAAAGCCCTCAACAGTCGCGATAATCGGCCGCGCGGAGGCGGCCTCGCTCGCGAACGCGAGGACCTCCGGCGAGGGGGTCGCCATCAAGCGCGCAGCCGAATCCCCCGGCGAGTCGGCACACGCGGCGTGGGCCAACACCGCCGCGGCAAGCGCCGCGGATGCTCGTGCCGTACCGCGAATGGGCATGACTCCTTTGATCGACCGGTCGTGTGGTTCAGCAATTCCGCGGCGGTCGTGGCCGACAGAACCCCTCAAATCTACCCGATCTTCAGGAGTTTTCCGGGAGTCCCGTGCGCTTTCCAGCAAAATCCCTGCGAAACTCGCCATTTTCCCAGTCAACACGGGCCCACGCCGTGTGCGAACCAGGCGCTCAGATACGCAAAGATCGCGGCAACGCCGGTCGTTCCGCCGAACCCCGCCGCGGACGGAGTCCCGGCAAACCACGCCGTCAGAAACACGAACACGTCCCCCACATCAACCTGTGCGTTGCCGTTCCAGTCGAGTGGGCAGGTGGGAATCTGGTCATCAATCGAGCCGCGAAACGTGGCTACCAGCGCCAACGAGCCCGCTGCGGGGTTGTCTGGCCAGATTGGCGATGAGGCCATGACCTGAAGTTGAATCCTCCACGATGGCTGCAGTTCATCGCGCAAGACCGTCCCGCTGATCGTCCCGGCCACGGGCCCGGCACCAACCGCGCCATTGAACTCGCACGGTGTGCCCCACGCGGCCAGTTGCCCGCACTGGGTGCCGAATGTGAAATACGCCAGCCCGCTGCCGATCGTCGCCCCCGCGACAACAGAGTTCAATCCGCCGTCCTGCCCAATCGCGATGCCCGCCGCGCCTGTCGAAACCAGGATGAACGGCTGAGTCAACTGCACTTGCACCGAGCCGAAGGGACTGACCGGCACGCCGATGTTCAGCGATGCGGGCCACGCGGCGTGTGCGTTCTCGATCACCAGGCCGGTCGGCGTGCCGTCGGGGCCGGTCTGCAGCAGCACGCTCAGCGAGGCCTCGATCGGCTGCGGTAGATCCGAGGGGATCGTGTAGGACCCGGTCTGATTGGCCAGCGTGACCATCGCGCGGAACGAGGTGCCGGTTGATTCAAGCGCGACGGGCCCCGCCGCGACCTGGGCTGCGAGCGATGCACAGCACACAGCCACGCCGTTCAACCATGTGCGTCCAAGCCACATGGTGGGAATGGTACCAAGCGAGGGTCCCGCGCGATAGAGGCGACAAGTGCGCACGGGCAACCGCTCGGGGTCACTGGCACCGGTCATGTCCGATAAAAGACCGCCGGGCGATGTGGAACCCCCGAATGTGGGCATATTTCCGAACCTGGGGCTTGTGTGTCCCGTAAACCAATGTAATCTCATGACTTAGGCCATGTGTTTGGCGGTGCATGGCCGCGTATCTGGGGGAGTTCACAACTCTCCAAGATGCGGAAGGAATGCTGGCCGGAAAATCGGCCGGATTCGCGTCGATTCGCGGCGTGCAGTCCCACGGCGCGCCGACAAACCAACCGGGACCCGCTCGTCCCGTCAAGTACCCTTCGGTCCAATCCGAAGGGTCCTTGTTTTTTTGGGACAAACGCCGCCCACGCGGTTTCCGTAGGATTGTGCGTGCAGGTGCCGCCATCCGGGTTCTGGCAGAGCGTCCACGCCGCGAGACGGCGCGTGGTGTTCTTTCGCGGCGTCCGTGGCACCGAGTCGGGCATGGATGGCCTGGCGCGGCCTGTGGGGTGGCGAGCGTGGTTCGCGCTGGCGGGGTTGACCGCCCTTGCACTGTTGATGCTCATCGTTCTGCTGCCCGTGGTCGTGCTGTTGGCGGTGGTGGGGTTCGCGGTGGTGGGGATCAACACGCTGCGGCGATGGGCCGGCGGCGCGCTGCGGCTGAGGCCGCGGGATGGAGATGGGCGGCGGAACGTCCGCGTTCTGGTGCGAGAGCAGTGACCACCGAGCCGAAGGGAGTTCGATGAGCGCTGAGGGCAAGGGAATCATGCGGTCGCTGGGCGAGTTTGTCGGGCACATCGCCCGCGCCGTCGCGACCGATCCGCGCCAGAACCGGCGAACGGTCACCCACACCGAGACGGTCGAACAGCCCGCGACCACGGCCGATGGCCGCGCCGTTATCCTGCGACGGACCGTGATCGAGGAAGTCGAGATGCGCGGCGAGTCGGAACCGCCGCGCAGCACTCGGTAGCGCTCGGCCCGGCGCGTTGCGCCGACCGGCGATGGAGCACCGGCATGGGTTTTCGTCTTCTTGTTCTTGTTGCCGCGATGGCCTGGTCGGCGTGCGCGGGGTGCGATGCGACCGGTCGCACGATCGGCGTGCACAACGAGTCGGACTGCACGATCAAGGTGCGGTTCTGGGTCGGCGACCGCGGGCCCGGTCACGCCGATCCCGCGGCGGTGCGCGGCGACGAAGTGCTGGAACTCCGCCCCGGCCAGCGCGTCCGCAAGGCCATCAACGACGATGCGGGGTACCGGTCCGAGGCCGAGTCGTTCGTCCGCATGCAGGTCGAGCCGATCGGCGCCTCGTTCAAGCGCGTCGTGCACCACTGGCTCGAACTCAACCCCCCGGAGCCGTACATTGTGCGAGTCTTCGGGCACCGCGGCGAGTTGCGCTTCGAACGCGTGCCGGCCACCTCGACGCTCACGCTCGTTCCCCGCGAGTTGTGGCCGCGATCCGAGCGCGACGCCCCGGCACTCAGCGAGGCGGCGCCTGCTCCGGCGGACGGTCGGTAACCGACGAATCTTCACTGGTCACGAACCGCGCAGGGCGGATCTCCACCACCTCGATCTCGATGATCAGGGGCGAGGCCTGCGGCACAAGGACCTGGTCGTCCTCGCCCCGGATGGCCGTGAAGCGGTAGCCCATGAGCGGCGGGATGTGGAGCCGGCGCTTCCCGCCGGTGCGCATGCCCGGCACCCCGTCGGCGATGCCCTGGATGGCGTTGCGCAGCGCGATGTCGACCGGCGCGTTCTTCGCATAGGTGTCATCGAACATCCTGGCGTTGGCGACGGCCCACGCGCGGATGTGCGCCTTGACCACGCCGCCGGGCCACACCGGGTCGCCATCGCCGAGTTTGAGTTCCTCGATCACCAGCCCTGTGCCCATTTCGGTCCGCGACAGCACCGCTGCGGGGTCGAGCCCGCGCACTTCGGGGTGCGTTTCGGCGCCGCCGGTCTCGCCCGGGGTCGCGCCGGCGCGGTCGTTGCGCGCGGTCCCGTCCTTGGGTGGGCAGCCCGCCGCGAGCGTCATGAACGGAATACACATCAGCGCGGCGCACAGTCGGCGAAGGTCGCGGGTCATACGGATCTCCATGGCATCATCGAACTCGGCGGGTCGGCCGCCGGGGCCCGACGGTTCCGGGTGATATCGGCGGTTGCGGCGGAAGTTCTGCTGCGCCGGAGTTCTCGGACCTTGTTTGCACAGTCGTGGTAGCATGGATGCATGACATCAGCCATCCGGCGCATCGGTCTGCTCACCGGCGGGGGAGACTGCCCCGGCCTGAACGCGGTGATCCGCGCGGTTGCAAAGGACGCGCTCCGCGCGGGCATCGCCGTCACCGGCTTTCACGACGGGTTTCTTGGCCTGATCGAGAACCGCGCCACCGAACTCACCGACGAGAACACCTCGGGCATCCTCCACACCGGCGGGACCATCCTCGGTACGCACAACCGCGCCAACCCCTCGCGCCTGGCACGCGGCACCAACCCCGATGGGACCCCATGCTTTGTCGATTGCACCGACGACTGTCTGCATCACCTCGCGCAGCGCGGCATTGATGCGCTGGTGGTCGTCGGCGGCGACGGCTCGATGACGATCGCGGCGGACATCGCCGAGCGCGGCGTGAACATCATCGGCGTGCCCAAGACCATCGACAACGACCTCTTCGGCACCGACCTGACCTTCGGCTTTCTGACGGCCGTGCAGACCGCGACCGACGCGATCGACCGCGTGCAGACGACCGCCGCGAGCCACCACCGCGTGATGGTGGTCGAGGTCATGGGCCGCCACGCGGGGTGGATCTCGCTGTACGCGGGGCTGGCGGGCGGGGGCGACGTGATCCTGCTGCCCGAGTTGCCGTTCTCGTTTGACGTCGTGGCCGATGCGGTGATGCAGCGGCGTCGCGCCGGCAAGCGGTCGTCGATCATCGTCGTATCGGAAGGGGCGCGGCCGCGCGACGGCGAACAGGTCGTTGCACGCATCGATCCCACCTCGCCCGACCCGATCCGTCTGGGCGGCATCGGCAAGGTCGTTGCCGACCGCGTCGAAGACCTGACGGGGATCGAGTCGCGCTTCGTCGTGCTCGGGCACGTGCAGCGAGGCGGCTCGCCCATCGCCGCCGACCGGATTCTCGGCACGCGATTCGGGCACTACGCCATGGGCCTGCTGCGGTCGGGCGCGCGCTCGCGCATGGTGGCGATGCAGGGCCTCTCGGTCGGGATGCTGACCGACGTCGACCTGCGGGTGCCCGCGGGCAAGCAGCGTCTGGTGCCCGTCGGCCGCGGCGAGGAGCACGCGCTCATCGGCGCGGCACGCGCGGTCGGAACCAGTTTCGGCGTGTGAGCGGCGATCCGCCAGGGCCCGGGCTCAACGTGCCGAGTCGGACAGTTCGTCCAACTCCTTCTGCATGTTCTCGCGCGCTGCGCGCTCGTGCTCGCGGCGGAAGAACGCGGTGTTGTAGATGTGCTCGCGGTCGAGCATGCGCTGCAGAAACGCGGCACGGCCTTCGCGGAACATGGCATCATCGGCGAACTCGTACTCGCTGCGGATCGCCTCGCGGTAGCGTTCGTAGTCCTCGCGCGGCGCGGCGAGAATGGTCAGGTCGATGTCCGCCACGAGCGATGCATCGCCGCGGGCGGGCGCCGCGCTGTGCCGCGTCGCCGCGATGAGGTCGCGCACGCGTTGCGTGAACTCGGCCGAGCAACCCAGCAATCCCGCGATCATCGCCGCGGCGTCGGCCGAACGCGATTCGTTGTCCGGCCGCTCGGCGAAGAACACGCAGTCGTGCATCCAGAGGGCGAACTCGACCGCATCAACATCCTCCGCGAGCATCGACACCGCGTCCAGCACGCCGAGGAGTTGCGCGATGTGCGCCAGGTTGTGATACGCCCGCGGCGGGTGGGCGTACATGGTCGAGAGCATCTCGAAGGTCAGGTCCGACTCCTCCGCCTTCTTGAACGCGCCGACGCGCTCGCACAAGCGCTCCCAGCGATATCGCAGTGCATCGGCCATGAACGCAGAGTACCCAGGGACGCCGCGGTTTGATCGATGTGCCCTCAACATCGCTCGCGCACCGAGATCGTCGAGCGGCGCGCATCGGCGCGGGGAGCCGCATGGCAAGGGCGTTTGTACACGCTAACATCGGGCGATGACCATGGGCCTTGCGATTGTGGCGGTGGGCGGGTTTGCGGCGTGGGTCGTGTGGGCCGCATTCGTGCACGCGCTGGCGAGGATCTCGCCGCGGGAAGACGACGACGGTCGGCCCGACCTGTGGGCGGGCTTGGCGATGCTTTTCATCGTGCTCTATGCGCGGCTGGTGCAGCGGCTGCGGATCGAGGGGCGGGAGCACGCGCCCAAGGGCCGGCGCGTCGGGCCTCTGGTGGTGGTGGCGAATCACACCGCGGGCGTGGACCCGCTGCTGGTGCAGGCCGCGCTGCCTTTTGAGGTCCGCTGGATGATGGCCCGTGACATGCAGCACCAGGCGTTGGCGTGGCTGTGGGAGTTCACCGGCGTGATCGGCGTCTCGAGGCTTGACGCCGCGGAGGGCGGAGAGGGCGCGAGCGGGGGGCGCCGCGGGAGCGATTCGACCGCCGCGCGCGAGGCGATCCGTCACTTGCAGGCCGGAGGCGTGATCGGCGTGTTTCCGGAAGGGCGGATCATCGGGCGCGGACGGGTGGGCGAGTTTCTGCCCGGCGTCGGGTTGCTCGTGTCACGCACTGGCGCCAGGGTGTTACAGGCAGTGATCGACGGCACGGCGGAGACGGGCAGCGCGTGGGGAAGTCTGGTGTTGCCGGGCCGGGCGCGGGTGCGATTCCTGCCGCTGCTCGAGTATCGGGATGCGAAAGCGGCGGAGATCGCGGCTGACCTGCGGGCGCGGCTGATCGCGGAGACGGGGTGGCGGCCAATGGAACAGAACGACTGAGCGGGCCGCTCTTGCGCGCGGGCACGACAGCGGCTAATCTGTCCGCATGATCCAACTCGGCGTGAACATCGACCACGTGGCGACGGTTCGGCAGGCGCGGTATCGCGCAGGGGCGGGCAGCGGCGCGCTGGCCGGCGCGGGTGGGCTTGATGCGGGCGGGGGCGCAAGCAGTGCCGCCGCGGTGGGAGCCGGCGGGGCAGTGGGCGGCGAGCCCGACCCGGTGCGGGCAGCGCACGAGGCCGAACTCGGTGGGGCCGACGGCATCACCATCCACTTGCGTGAAGATCGTCGGCATATCCAGGACCGCGACGTCGAACTGCTGCGACGGTTGGTGCGCGTGAAACTGAATCTCGAGATGGCCGCCACCGACGAGATGGTCGGCATCGCGTGTCGCGTGCAGCCGCACACGGCGATGCTGGTGCCCGAGGGCCGACAGGAGGTGACGACCGAGGGCGGGCTGGACGTGGCCCGGAATCTGCCCCGCCTCAAGGAGGTCGTGGCGCGACTGAAGGCATCGGGCCTGATCGTCTCCGCGTTCATCGACGCGGAGGAGTCGCAGATCGCCGCGGCGATCCAGTCGGGCTTCGATGTGTGCGAGGTGCACACGGGCCCCTATGCGCACGCGTTCGCATCGTGCGGCGGCGATTTTCGGCGTGCCGAACTCGCGACGGAACTGGAGAAAGTCGCCGCGGCGGGGCGGCGCATCCGCGGAGCGGGTCTGCGCTTCAACGCGGGGCATGCCCTGAACTACCACAACGTCGGGCCGATCGCCGCGCTGCCGGGTATCGCGGAACTGCACATCGGTCATGCGATCGTGAGCCGCGCGGTTTTCACGGGTCTGCGTGCGGCGGTGCGCGAGATGAAGGCGCTGATGGTCACGTCAGCCGCACGGGGCGCGTAGAGGGTCGCGCCAGATTGCGCAACTTCTTTATTTACAGTGCATTACGAACTCGTCCTGGGATTATCCACGGCCGAGCGCGTGGATGCTTGCCGAAACTGCAAGTTTGTTTATACTAACAAACATGATGGCGGCACCGTGTGGATCCCCCGGCGGGCGTTGGCCGGGAAGGGGGGGATGGGGGGATGGGGGGGGCCGCCACAGGAGTTTCGGCCATGCATGCCCAGAATCAGACTTCGGTTCGCATCGCGATCCGGCCCGAGGCCGCGGACAGAGCGGACCGCGACGGCATCTATGCCATGCGGCACGATGTCTATGGCGTCGAACTCGGCCAGCACGACCTGAACGCGGCGCGGCGGCTGCGCGATGCGCTCGATGAGCACAACCGCTACCTCGTGGCCGAGGCCGATGGGCGGATGATCGGGTTCATCAGTCTCACGCCGCCCACCGCGCCATCGTACTCGGTGGAGAAGTATCTGCGGCGGGAGCAGATCCCCGCGCGGTTTGATGATGGGCTGTGGGAGGTGCGCCTGCTGACGGTGGCGCGCGAGCACCGGCGCGGGCCCGCAGCGCTCATGCTCATGCGGGCCGCGCTCCGCGCCATCCGCGAGGCCGGCGGCCGGAGCGTGCTGGTCATGGGCCGGCGCGAGGTCGCGCCGCTCTACGCGCGGCTGGGGCTTCGCGGCACGGGCATCCGCTTCTCCTCGGGCGCGTGCGAGTATGAGGTCATGCTCGCGAGTGTCGAGGAACTCGAGCAGGCCTCCAACGCGCGGCCGGAAACACTGGCGCGGATCGAGGGCGCGTTGCGGCCCTTCGATGCCGCCGCGCATGCGCAGGCGATCTGCGATCATGGTGGCGCGTTCTTCGAGGCCATTGGCCCGGTGTTCGACGATCTCTCGCGCCGGCACCGCGTGGTGAGTGCCGATGTGCTGGATGCGTGGTTCCCGCCCGCGCCCGGCGTGATGGATGCGCTGCACGAGCACCTGCCCTGGCTGCTCACCACCTCGCCCCCGACTCACGCGCAGGGGCTGGTTCGCGCCATCGCCGCCTGCCGCGGTGTGCCGGAGAGCGCGATCGCCGTCGGCGGCGGGTCGAGCGCGTTGATCTTCACCGCGCTGCGGCACTGGCTCAAGCCGGGCTCCCGCGCCCTCGTGCTCGATCCGATGTACGCCGAGTACGAGCACGTGCTGGAACGCGTGATCGGCTGCTGCGTGGATCGCCTGAGACTCGACGCCGCGGCGGGGTTTGCCGTGCCGCGGGATGCGCTGCGGGCTGCGCTGGCCTCGGGCGAGTATGACCTGGTCGCGCTGGTGAACCCCAACAACCCGACGGGCGTGCACATGCCGCGGGTCGAGTTGGAGTGGCAGTTGCGTGCGGTGCACCCAAGGACGCGCGTGTGGATCGACGAGGCGTACATCGAGTACATCGGCGCGGCGGAATCGCTGGAGCGCTTCGCAGCAACCAGCGGGAACATCGTGGTGTGCAAGTCGCTTTCCAAGGGCTACGCGCTCAGCGGCGCGCGAGCGGCCTACCTGGTGGGCCCGGCGCATCTCGCGGCGGACATCCGCCGCATCACGCCGCCGTGGTCGGTGAGCATGCCGGCGCAGGTCGCCGCAATCCGCGCCCTGGGCGATCCGGAGTATTACGCGGCGCGGTACCGGCAGACGCACGAACTGCGTCGCGAACTGGCGGGCGCGTTGCGGGCGCTCGCGCCCTGGCACGTGCACGAGGGCGAGATCAACAGCGTGCTGTGTCTGCTGGCCGACGGCATGCCGGGCGCGGCACAGATCGTGGAACGCTGCCGCGAAGTCGGGGTGTTCGTGCGGCACTGCGCCACGATCAGCCCGAGCCTGGGCGATCGGGCGGTGCGGATCAGCGTGAAGGACCGCGCGGGGAATGACCGCGTGCTGGATGCGATGGTGCGGCGCGGGCTGGTCGCGGCGTGACTATCGCAGCGGCCCGCTCGTGAATCGTCGCCACGCGCCGAGGAGTTGTCCGCGTCCAATGGCCATGCGCACGCGGCTGTTCATCGCCGCGCCGGGACGGCCGGCCAGCAGGGCGAAGGGGAGCAGCAGCGCGTGCGTCGCGATGCGCACAAGCCCGATGAGCATTGTGCGCGCGGCATCGAGCAGGGGGTAGCGTTGCTTCATCAGCAGGATGGAGATCGCGTTGCCCATGCTGACGGCGCAGAGGTATGGCGGCTCGACCCGGTGCGGCGCGACCCAGTGGCGGACAAACATGCCGGGCAGATAGCGGATGCGCATCCCGCGCCGCTGCGCCGCGCGGGCAAAGTACGTTTCGCCCCCGCCGAGGAGCGCGGAGCCGATGCGGTCGATATCCTCGCGGAAGGGGCCGCAGCATTCGTACGCGTGCCGCGTGAATGCGAAGTTGGCCCCGATGACATCGGGCCGCGCCAGGTCGATGGGCTCGGGCCCGCGGTTCAGGCAACTCAGCAGCATCTCCATGCCGGGCGTGAGCCACGTGGGCCGCGGAACCGCTTCCCACCACAGGGTGATGCGTCCGGCGAAGAGGTCCGCGCCGCCCGCGGCCGCTCCACTGGCGAGAGCCTCGAGCCATCCCTGGTCGAGATCGACATCGTCGTCGATCAGCGCGAGCACATCGCCCGCGGCCTCGCGCACAGCCCGGTTGCGCGCAGCGCCGAGCCCGGGGCGCGGCTCGGCAGTGCAGCGCAGCGGCATCGGAAACGCCGCGCCGAGTTCGGCGACGACGGATTCGGTGTCGTCGGTGCAGGCATTGGCGACGACCACACACTCGCACTCGCTGCCCGGGGGAATGCGCTGGCGCGACACGCTGTCGAGCGTTCGCCGAAGCAGCGCAGCGCGGTTGTGTGTGGGGATGAGGATCGAGACCTTCACGCGGCATCACCGTTGGCGGTCCGCCCGTTTCCGATGAGCGCGGCGAGCGCACGCCCGACCGCGCCCGGTCCATCGCGCAGCAGCCTGCGCATGCCCAGTGGCTCGCGCAGGCGCGACTCGAAGCATCGCGGATGCACGAGCGGATGAGGAGGCTCATCGCCGAGGCGAGCGGCGGCATCGCGGAGCGCGGGATGACGCGCACGACCTTCTTCCGATGCAAACACGATCAGGTTCTGTGCATACCACCACTGAACCGCGGGCTCGTTCCACAGGCGCGGGCGAAGGCAGTCGATGGCGCGAAAGCCGCGCGCGGCGAACAGCGCGGCCCAGTATGCGGGCCACTGCTCATTGATGTGCCCCGTGCCGCCCTGACCGGGGATCGCCGCGGAGAACGCAATGACCGGCGCAAGACGCGTGAGAGACTCGACGAGTGTCGCCGCGGCGAGTGCGGAGAGGTGCTCGCCGACTTCCAGGCAGCACGCCAGGTCAAAGCCCGTGCCGACCTCTGCGCGCAGCGGCACGCCGACATCGGCGGTGGTGAAGCGGTCCGGGGGGATGAGCAACCGCTCGCGCTGCACCCACGGGCCATCGACGCCGCGGATGTCGGGAACGCCGAGTTCGGCGAAGATGCGGAGCCACGCGCCGGTGCCGCAGCCGACATCAATCACGCGCTGCGCGGGGACAAGCGAGAGGATAATCGGCGCGGCAACGCGCGCAGAAGACAGGCTCCCGGCCTCGTGGCCGGCGAAGAACTCGGGGTTGTAAAGCGAGTCGGACACGGCGGTGGTGTGGGAGTATCGGCGCGGTTCAGGGTGCGCCCATTGGAGATTGTTGGGGCGTGAGGAATCGTGCCGCCAGGGGCAGACGGGACGTGATCGGAGTCAACCCGAACAGCAGGTCGTTCCAGGTGCGGGGCATGGCGAATCGCAGGAGCAGCGTGTACATCAGCGCGACCGCGATGCCGATCGCCGCACACCGGGCGAACGCGAGCCAGCGCCCCGAGAGCGGTGCGCCGGAAGCGAAGCGGTCTGCGGCGAACCCTGCCGCGGCGGCGATGAGGCCGATCGCCAGCGATGGGGCGGCGACGCGCAGCGCGTCGGCCGCGCCGCCGCCAAGCGGCCGGATCGCGGCGATCCAGATGTGGGCCGCGCCGCCCGCGTAGCAGGCGGCCATCACAGCGCACAAGCCCGGCACGCCGTGGAGTGCGGAAGCGGGCACGGCGAACACGGCCAGGGCGATGTTCCAGATGGAGGCAATGACCAGCCGGTCGCGGAATCGGCCGTGGGCCTGCAGCAGGCTACCCGCGGGGATGTAGAGCGCGAAGAAGACCATGCCCGCGCTGAGGATCTGCGTGGGCAACGCGGCATCATCCCACTTGTCGATGAACAGCAGGTCGAGCACAGCGGGCGCGCCGACGGCCTGCAGCGCGCAGACGGGCACGATGCTCGCCGCGAGTGCCCGGGCCGAGCGCAGCACGGCGTCGCGCTGGCGCGTGGGTTCGTTGCGGAGCCGCCCGAGCGTGGGGAAGAGGATGCTGTCGAGCGTCTGGGCGAACATCAGCACGCTCTGCACGGCGATGTTGAACGCGAACGCGAAGAAGCCGACGACGGCCTTCTCGGCGAACAGCCCGAGCGCGGCGGCGGGCGCGGCGGCGCCCAGCGTGTGCATGATGTTGGTGGCGAACGCGGGCGTGCCCAGCGACGCGATGGCCCGCCAGCGCCGGGCGCGCCGGCCCCCGGTGCGGATCGTGACCAGCGGCAGCAGATACGCCGCGCGGGCGAAGGCGGTGATCGTCCGCGGCAGGACGAACGCGTATGCCCCGAAGCCAAGCAGCGCGAACACGATGGCCAGCAGCGGCTGGAGCGAGCCCTGCAGGAGATTGAGCCCCGCCAAAGCCTTGAAGCGCAGGTCTGCTTGGAGGCGTGCTTCGTGCACGATGGAGACGCCGTTGATGGGCGCTGAGAGCGCGATGACCGCGACCAGGCCGACGAGCCGCGCATCGCCGTAGACCGCCGCGAGCACGGGCCCGGCCAGCGCGACCAGTGCGCCGATCAACACGCCCGCGCCGATCGCGGCGCGATGGGCCGCCGCCTCCCACGCGCCGAACCGGTGCTGCCGCGACACCAGCACCTCGCGCGTGCCGAGTTGCTGCACCAGCGCGGCGAACGCGCCGACCGTCATGGCGATCGCGGCGAGGCCGAAGTCGTCGGGCAGCAGGATCGCCGCCAGCGCGATCTGCGCCGCGAAGATCAGCCCGCGCGTCGCCATGCTCTGCAGCGACATGAGCATGAACCCGACGGCGGCGCGCCGGCCAAAGCCGCGCGAGGCCGCCGCGCCGTCATCGGCGGGTGTCGGCGGGACTGGTGTGGTCGGCGCGCCGGCGGGCGGCATGGGCGGTCTCATCAGCGCTCGTGCGCGGCGGGGGGTTGCGGCTCGTGCCCGGCGTCCCGCAGGGTCCGCTCGCGCCGGGCCAGGTCAAGATCGCTGTCCACCATCATCGCGATGAGGTCGTCGATCGTGGTCGTGGGGACCCAACCCAGCACTCGCCGCGCCCTGGAGGCATCGCCGCACAGCCGCTCGACCTCCGCCGGACGCAGGTAGCGCGGGTCGATGCGGATGAAGTCCGCCGCGCGAAGCCCCAGCCGCGCGAAGACGCGCTCGGAGAACTCCCGGACCGTCATCGAGGTTCCGGTCGCGATCACGTAATCGTCGGGCGTGTCCTGCTGCAGCATCAGCCACATGGCGCGGACGTAGTCCCCCGCGAAGCCCCAGTCGCGCTCGGCGTCGAGGTTGCCCAGGTAGAGCGCATCCTGCAGACCGAGGCTGATGCGCGTCGCCGCGCGGGTGATCTTGCGCGTCACGAAGGTCTCGCCCCGTCGCGGCGATTCGTGGTTGAACAGGATCCCGCACGAAGCGTGCAGGCCATAGGCCTCGCGGTAGTTGACGGTGGCGAAGTGCGCGGCGAGTTTGGCGATGGCGTAGGGCGAGCGCGGGCGGAAAGGGGTGGTCTCGCGCTGCGGCGTCTCGGCCACCGCGCCGAACATCTCGCTGCTCGACGCCTGATAGAACCGGACCGCTCGCCCGGAAACCTGCTGATAGTCGCGCACGGCCTCCAGGAGTTTCAGCGCCCCGCCACCCGCGCTCTCCATCGTGTGGATGGGCATCTCGAACGACACCCGCACGTGCGACTGCGCGGCGAGGTTGTACACCTCGTCGGGGCCGATCGAGCGCACCAGCCGCTCGAGAATGTTGGCATCGGTGATGTCGCCGTGGTGCAGCGTCATCCGGCCGCGGCCTGCCGAGCCCGATGCGTGCGGGTCGGTGTACAGGTGATCGATCCGGGCCGTGTTGAAGAGCGATGCCCGCCGCACGATCCCGTGCACCTCGTATCCCTTGGCCAGGAGAAACTCGGCCAGGTACGAGCCGTCCTGCCCGGTGATTCCGGTGATGAGCGCGACCTTCGGCCGCGGCGGAGTTGGATAGGCGGGGGCGGTCATGGTGGTGTGTATCGGTCCGAAAGGCGGGTGATCAGTCAGCGGGAGGCGGGGCGGGGCGGTCTGGAGCGGCCGGGAGTTCGCGGACCTTCCGCCGGCCATCGGGCGTGGGCTCGGTATCGGGGGGAATCTCGGCGCGGTGGAGCATCGCCGCGGTGAGCAATGCACACGCCGCGCCGAGAAGCGCGGGCCCGCCCCATCGCGCCGCCGCGACCGCGCGGCCGGGCGCATCGACGATCGTCGCCGCGCCCAGCGCGAACAGACCGAGGAGGAACGGCTCGACATAGCGTTGCCAGCACAGGGGGCTGGCCGTCTGCGCGGCGGCGAACGCCGCGAGCGCGGCGAGGAAGAGCCAGCGTTCACGAAAGGGCAACGCCGCGGCCCACGCGCACAGCGCGGCCGCGCCGAGCGGCGCGAGAACCAGCAACAGCAACGATGTACGTTCTGCGATGACCGGCGCAACCTTCACGAGATTCCACAATCCCGTGGCCCGTGCTTCGTAGATGAACGTGGTCTCGGGCGCCGCCGCGAGCGCCAGCCCGAAGGTCGCGGCGACAATCACCAGCCGCGGCGATGTGCGCAGAAGCATGACTGCCGCGGGTCCGATGGTGCCAGCGAAGAAGATGGAGAAGACCGCCGCGAGCGAGAGGATGAACGCCGGGGCGGCGGGATTGATGCCTCCGCCGTACTGGTCGCGGAAACTTGGCGGCGTCAGCCCGCCCCACAGCAGGGCGAACGCGCCAACGGCGACGAAGGCGGGCAGTGTCGCCAGCAGCGCGAGCAGCGCGGCGCGGCCGCGTTGTGCAAGGTCGTGGAGCACGCGGTCACCCGGTGCGCCGCCGATCCACGCCGCGGCCCACAGCATCGCCGCGGCCCACAGGTGACTCTGTCGAACCAGCACGAGCGCCAGCAGCAGCGTGCCGCCGAGCGCCAACAGCCCGGCGCGACCGGCGATGGATCGGATCGGCGACCCGATCAGTTGCAGAGCGACAAGTCCGATGCTCAGCACCAGCAGCCAACCGAGGTTGTCGGGCAGCAGCCACACACCGGGGAACAGGACGTACATCGAGGCCATCGCGGGAATTACGAGCACAAGGCCGAGCCGAGCGGGGCGCAGCGCGCCGCGTCGCGCGGCGAGTGCAGTCGCCCCGCCCGCCAGCAGCGCGAGCAGCGCGGCGGTGAACAGCGAGCCGATCGCCTGCAGCAACATGGGCGACGGGTGCACGTACCGCGCCACCATCGCAAGCAGCAGGTGATACCCAGGCGTCGTCGCCGAGCGGTAGTCGCGGACATCGAGCGCTGACCATCCGCGCGACAACTGTTCGGCGAACGTCCGCACCACCGGCTCGTGAAAGTGGATCTGGTCGAACGCGCCGCGTCCCAACAGGTTCTGGGAGAGGATCAGAGGCGATGCGAACACAAGAAACACGCCCGCAGCGCAAACCGCGGCCATGACCGCAGCATGCGCGGCACGTTCATGGTTGATGTTCGGGTTGCGTGCGCTGGGCAGCGGCATGGCGGTCGTTGAGAGTGCCCGAAGGCGGACGGCCGTTGAGGGCCTTGGATGGGGAGCCGGAGGACCAGAACCATCGGCCGATCTGCACTACGCGCACCGTGCGGCGGGCGTTCGCACGCCAAGAAGTTCGCCGGAGCCGTCCGTGCAGCACCCGTCCGCGCAGGCGATGCGCACTTTGTGCGCAGTGCCGGCCTCCTCGCGATCCCGCGCCCCCATCAAGCCGTATGGACGCCGTTGGGCATCCATCCGATAGACTCGCGACCGACCATGGCCGCCGAAACCGAGCAAGTCCATTCCCCGGCCCTTGCCGCCCCGCGGCCGAAGGGGCTCGCGCGCGACCTGCTGCGTCTGGCGCGGCCCAAGCAATGGGTCAAGAGTGGGTTCGTGCTCATCGGCCCGATGTATGGGCTGGCCGACCTGGCGCGGGAGAACACGTCCGTGGCGGATTGGACTGTGGTCGCGCTCGGTGCGGTCGGCGCGGTGCTGGCCTTCGGCTTTGCCGCCAGCGCGGGGTATGTCGTCAACGATCTGCGCGACCGCGAGCAGGATCTCGCGCACCCGCGCAAGAGCCGGCGACCCATCGCGGCGGGCAGGGTGAGCATCAGCGCGGCCCGGGTGTATGCGGGTGTTCTGGCCGCTCTCTCGCTGGGCGCTGTGCTGATGGTCGGCGCGGGTCCATGGGGAGAGAGTGGCGACGACCTTTCGACACTGCCGCGAACACTGCTCGGGCTGTGCGTGCTGCTTTACGCGGCGAACACGCTGCTGTACTCGCTGGTCTTCAAGCGGGCCGCGGTTCTTGACGTGGTCAGTCTTGCGATGGGCTTTGTTCTGCGGGTGCTGGGCGGGTGCGCGGCGTTGGGGATCGCCCCATCGGCATGGCTTCTGAGTTGCACGTTCTTTGTGTCCATGTTTCTTGCGCTGGGCAAGCGGCTGGGCGAGCGACGGACGTTGGGCGCCGATGCCGCGGCGGCCCGTGGCGTGCAGGCGCTGTACACCGACGACTTCCTGCGCATGTCGGTGGTGGTGACCGGCGTGGCGACGTTGCTGAGTTACTCAGACTACGTCGTGGCGCAGAGCGAGACCTACACCTATGGCTTCAACCTGCTGTGGCTCACGATCCTCCCCGCGACCTACGGCCTGCTGCGGTGCATAGTGCTCATCGAGCGCGGCGTGTACGACGACCCGACCGAACTGGCCACGCGCGACCGGCCCTTCCAGGCGGCGTGCGCGGTGTTCGGCCTGCTCACCATCGCGCTGCTGGTTGGCGTGAAACTGGGCTGGCTGGCGGGGGCGTGATCGCCTGCTTGTGAGGCCGGCGCGAAGGCATGGATGCACAGGCCGCGGTGCAAGCGCGAAAATCCGGAGAAAAGACCCTTGACATGGAGCGGGCCGGATGCAATACTTGCATCATGGTGCAAATACGCAATGGATCCTCCGCCGCACGCCGGGCCAGCAAGGCCGCTCGTCGCCCAGCCTCCCCCAAGCAGGCCGCGGCACGGAAGTCGCCGCTGGATGCGCTCCTCGACCCCGGACTCTTCAAGGCCCTGTGCGACCCCACGCGGGTGAGCCTCCTGGCCTGCCTGGCCAAGTGCGGCCGCGCGTGCTCCGTCGGCGAGGTCGCCGAGTGCTGCCGTGTCGACCTGTCGGTCGTGTCGCGGCATCTGTCGCAACTGGCCGAAGCCGGCGTGCTGGAGCCGACCAGGCAGGGCCGAACGGTGCTCTACGCCGTGCGCTTCACCGACCTTTCCGCGAGACTGCGGGCGCTGGCCGACGCGATCGATTCGTGCTGCCCGGATGGCGCGTGCGGCACAGGCTGTGGCGGCGATGGAGCGGGAGGATGTTGTGGCTGAATCACGAAGCAAACCGGGTGTGCTGTTCCTGTGCACAGGCAACTCGTGCCGCAGCCAGATGGCCGAGGGGTTCGCCCGCGCGCTGCGCGGCGACGTACTCGAAGCCCACTCGGCCGGCACGAAACCGCACGGGCTGAACCCGCTGGCGGTGAGGGCGATGGCCGAGGTCGGCATCGACATCTCGGCGCACACCTCCAAAACCCCGCAGGATCTCGCCGCGGCGGGCGTGCGGCTCGATGTGGTGGTGACCGTCTGCGATTCGGCCCACGAATCGTGCCCGGTGATTCCCGGCGCGCGGATCGTGCACGCAGGGTTCGATGACCCGCCGCGGCTGGCCCGGGACGCGGCGAGCGAGGAGGAAGCAATGGTGCATTACCGGCGCGTGCGGGATGAGATCCGCGCGTACGTCGAATCGCTCCCGGGGGTGCTGGGGCTGGGTTGAGTGCTGATCTTCTGACTGTTACCGCGCTGCGTGCAGCGCACCTCGAACACGAAAGGAAACGGACATGAACACGACCACGACAAACACGAAGCGCGATGATGCCTCCTGCGGGTGCGGACCGAGTTGCTGCGGCGGCGAGGAAATGCGAAACAAGGCGGCCACGGCAGCCGGCGCGGCTCAAACTCCGGTCGATGTTGCCGCGGCGGATGCGGTGCGGGAGAAGGTGCGCGCCGGGTATGGGCAGATCGCGCGGAGCGGCGGGTGGAATGCCTCGGAAGGGGCGCAGCCCGTGTCCGGCTGCTGTTCCACATCCGCTGCGCCGGCCGCGAAGCCCGCCAAGTCGTCCTCGGGCTGCTGCGGCGGGTCATCGGCGGCGGCCGCCGCCGGCGCCAAGGCGGGCGGGGGGGGTGGGTGTTGCGGCCCGGCGACGTTCTCGCCGGAGCAGTTGGCCGCGGCGATCGGGTATTCACAGAGCGACCTCGCGGCGACGCCCGAGAGCGCGAACATGGGCCTGTCGTGCGGGAACCCGACGGCGATCGCCGCGCTCAAGCCCGGCGAAGTGGTGATCGATCTCGGCTCCGGCGGCGGGTTCGATTGCTTCGTCGCCGGGCCGAAGGTTGGCGCGACGGGTCGCGTGATCGGCATCGACATGACGCCGGACATGCTGAGCAAGGCGCGAAAGAACATCGCCTCGTACACGAAGCAGTCCGGGCTGAGCAATGTCGAGTTCCGGCTGGGGGAGATCGAGAACATCCCGGTCGCGGATGCGACGGCGGATGTCGTGATCAGCAACTGCGTGCTGAACCTTTCGCCCGACAAGCCGCGCGTGTGGAAGGAGATCGCGCGCGTGCTCAAGCCGGGCGGGCGCGTGGCGGTGTCGGACCTTGCGCTGCTGCGTCCTCTGCCGGAATCGGTCCGGGCCGACGTCGAAGCGCTCATCGGCTGCATCGCCGGCGCGGTGCTGGTCGAGGAGACGCGTGCGCAGATGATCGCGGCGGGTCTGACGGAGATCGTCCTGACGCCCAAGCCGTCGTACATCGAGGCGATGACGGACTGGCAGGACCCGCTCTACCGCAAGATCATCGAGGCCTTGCCCGCGGGCGCCAAGCCGGGCGATTACATCACGAGCCTGGACATCGCGGCACGGAAGGGTTGAGGCCCGCAGGCGTCCTGGCGGCCCGAGGTGATCGGCCGACCTGCGCCATCGGCGGAAGCATCCGGTCAGAAGCGGACTCTTGCGATTTGGAGTTTCGATGGATCAATCACAACTGCCCGGCTCGCCCATGGGCCTCTTTGAACGGCACCTCACGCTGAGCGTCGGCCTGTGCATCATCTTCGGTATCGTTCTCGGGAGAGTCGCGCCGAGCATCGCGACAACGCTCGATGGAATCGCGCTGCATGTCGGGACCGCGCCGGTCGTGTCCATTCCCATCGCGGTGTGCCTCTTCTTCATGATGTATCCGATCATGGTGAAGATCGACTTCGCGAGCGTCGTGCGTGCAGGCAGGAGCGGCAAGCCCGTGCTGCTGACGCTCTTCATTAACTGGGCGGTGAAGCCCTTCACGATGTACGCGATCTCGTTGCTGTTCCTCGGCGTGCTCCTGCGCGGCGCGATCGGCGCCGAGGCTGTGGACTGGGTCAAGATCCCATTCGGCCTCGACCTCCCGGTGGGCGCGGCCCACGGCGCGGGCACGGTCGTGATGCACGAGGGGGTGAAGATGCTCGAAGTGCCGCTTTGGCGCAGTTACCTCGCGGGATGCATCCTCCTCGGGATCGCGCCGTGTACGGCGATGGTCCTCGTCTGGGGGAATCTGGCACGTGGGAATGACGGGCTCACGCTGGTCATGGTGGCGATCAACTCGCTCGCCATGCTGGTGCTCTATGGCGTCCTGGGCGGTTTCCTGCTGGGAGTGGGGCGGTTGCCTGTGCCATGGCAGGCCCTGCTCCTCTCCATAGGGATCTACGTCGCGCTCCCGCTGGTCGCGGGGTACTTCTCGCGCAGATGGCTCATCGCCGCGAAGGGTGAGCGGTGGTTCAAGGAGACGTTCTTGCGGCTGCTCAGCCCGGTGCCAATTGCCGCGCTGCTCATGACACTGGTGCTTCTGTTCTCCCTGAAGGGCGAGGTCATCGCGGGCAATCCGCTGACGATTCTGTGGATCGCGATCCCGTTGTTCCTGCAGACTGTCCTGATGTTTGCGCTGGGGTATGGGCTCGCCAGGCTCATCAGGCTGCGCTATGTGGATGCCGCGCCCGCCGCGATGATCGGTGCATCGAACCACTTTGAGGTCGCGATCGCGACCGCCGTCATGCTCTTCGGGCTTTCGTCGGGCGCAGCGCTCGCCACTGTTGTTGGCGTGCTGATCGAAGTGCCGGTCATGCTCATGCTGGTGGGATTCTGCAGGCGGACCGCGGGCTGGTTCCCGCAGGCATCGCCCGTCTGATTCCCCATCGCCGCGGCGGCCGCGCATTTCTACGCTCCTGCATGTCCTCGGAACCGAGCAGACAATGGCACGCGCTCACCGCCGACGATGCCGTGCGCGAACGGTCGTCCGATGCGCAGCGCGGTCTGAGCGCCGCCGAGGCCGCGGAGCGGCTGCGGCGCGATGGGCCCAATCAGATTTCGACGCGCCGCCAACGCCCGTGGTGGGTGCGCCTGCTCCTGCAGTTCCACGCCCCGCTGATCTACATCCTTCTGGCGGCCTCGCTGGTGACGCTCCTGCTCGGCGAGCGGCTCGACAGCGCGGTGATCTTCGCCGTGGTGCTGGTCAACGCGCTCATCGGCTATGTGCAGGAGGCCCGGGCCGTCAAGGCCATCGACGCGCTGGCGCGATCGATGAAGATGGAATCGGTCGTCGTGCGCGAAGGCCGGCGCGCGCGGATCGACGCCGCGGGCCTCGTCGTGGGCGACATCGTCGCCATCGAGGCCGGCGACCGCGTGCCGGCGGACCTGCGGCTGCTGCTGGCGCGCGAACTGCACGTCGATGAGTCGGCGCTCACGGGCGAGAGCAAGGCGGTCTCCAAGCGGTGCGATGTGCTCGACGATGCCACCGTGCTGGCCGATCGGCGCAACATGGCCTACGCCGGTTCGCTGGTCACGCGCGGCACCGCGCTCGGGCTGGTGGTCGAGACCGCCGACCGGACCGAGGTGGGCCGCATCAGCGGATTGATCGCCGCCGCTGACGATCTCGCCACGCCCCTGACGCGCAAGATCGCGTCGTTCAGCAAGGTCCTGCTGTGGGTCATTCTCGCGGTGGCCGCGGCGTCGTTCCTCGTGGGCATCGTCCGCGGACGAGAGGCGATGGAGATGTTCATGGCCTCGGTCGCGCTGGCCGTCAGCGCGATCCCCGAAGGCCTGCCCGCTGCGGTGACGGTGATGCTCGCCATCGGCGTGGGGCACATGGCGGCGCGACGAGCGGTCATCCGGCGTCTTCCCGCGGTCGAGGCGCTGGGCAGCACCACCGTTATCTGTTCGGACAAGACGGGCACTCTGACCCAGAACCAGATGACGGTCCGTGCCGCGCGGGTCGGCGCATCGGAGTACGTCTTCACAGGCTCGGGGTACGACCCGGCCGGGGAGGTGCGCACCGCCGCCGAAGATCGGCAGGTCGATGCTTCGTCGCATCCGACGTTGGTGGACCTGCTCCGGTGCGCCGTGCTGTGCAACGACGCCGCGCTGCATCGCGAGGATGGCACGCAGACGGGTTGGCGCATCGAGGGTGACCCGACCGAGGCCGCGCTGCTGGTCGCGGCACGAAAACTCGGCGATTCTCGTCTCAATGCCGCCGCGGCGGAGTCGCACGCGCACCGCGTCGGCGTCGTTCCGTTCGAGTCCGAGCGGCAGTACATGGGGACGCTGCACGCCGGTGGCGCCGTCCCGCCTCTGGTGTGCGTGAAGGGCTCGGTCGAGCGTGTGCTCGGAATGTGCGACCATGCCGCCGCGACCGATGGCCAGATCGGTCCGGTCGATCCCGACGCTGTGCACGACGCCGCGACGCGGCTGGCCTCGCAGGGTCTTCGCGTGCTGGCCTTTGCGCAGCGCGATGCCGTGCCCGGGGAGCGCGATCTTGACGCGGACACACTCGAACGCTCGCGAGGCCTGGTGTTCCTTGGCCTTGTCGGCATGCTCGATCCGCCGCGGGAGGAGGCGATTCGCGCCGTCGCGGCGTGTCGCGCCGCGGGGGTGCGGGTCAAGATGATCACGGGAGATCATGCGGCGACCGCGGCGTCGATCGCGGGCATGATGGGCATCGACGCAAGCGGAGACGGGCCGGGCGCTGCGCCGCGCGTTCTCACTGGCGCGCAGATGGCCGCGATTCCGGACGAGCGCCTTCCCGACGAGGCGGAGTCGACGGCGGTCTTTGCGCGCATGACCCCCGAGCAGAAACTGCGGCTGGTGAAGGCTCTGCAGAGCCGCGGGCACATCGTCGCCATGACCGGCGACGGCGTGAACGATGCGCCGGCCCTCAAGCAGGCCGACATCGGTGTGGCGATGGGGATCGCAGGGACCGAGGCGGCCAAGGACGCGGCGGACATGGTGCTGGCCGACGATAACTTCGCGTCGATCGCCGCGGCCGTGGAGGAGGGGCGGGCGGTCTTTGCCAATCTCGTGAAGTTCATCGTCTGGACGCTCCCGACCAACGGCGGGCAGGCACTGGTGATCATCTCGGGCGTGGCGATGGGCACCGCGCTGCCCATCTTGCCCACGCACGCGCTGTATGTGAACATGGCCACGGCGGTGTTGCTCGGCATCCCGCTGGTCTTCGAGGCCAAGGACCCGGAAGTCATGTCCCGCCCGCCGCGAGACCCGCGCAGGCCGATCTTCACTTTCGAACTGTTCATGCGGTCCGGGCTGGTTTCGATCCTGCTGTGCGTGGCCTCGGCGGGGCTGTTCCACTGGGAACTGGCGCGGGGCGAGGGCGAGGCCTCGGCACGCACCGCGGCCGTGACGGCGATCGTGGTTGCGCAGGCGTTCTACCTGTTCAGCAGCCGCGCCCTGCTCCGTCCGGCATGGGCCGTGCCCCTGTTGAGCAACGGCTGGCTGTGGGCGGGCATCGCCGCCATGGCAGCGCTGCAGGTGGCGTTCGTCCACGCGCCGTTCATGAACGCCGTGTTCCACTCCGCCCCGCTGGATGGACAGGCCTGGACACGCATTTTCGCCGCGGGCGCGGCGGTGCTGGTGATCGTCGAAGCCGAGAAGGCCATCCGCTGTCTTCTCGGCGCGGGAGGCGAGGCCTGACGGCCGAACCGCCACCGACGGACCCGACGCCGGTATCAGGCCATCGGCCATCCGGCGCGCACGCGCAATGCCCGCGCTTCGGGCCTTTGGGTCGGCGGTTCGGCTAAACTCAAGCCGCCGTCCGGGCGCGGACCGACGGCCCATGGCTTTTCCCCCGCCGCGCACGTGCGTACGTCCGCTTCCGACCCTCTCAGCGCCGCCCCGGTCCGCCTTCCAATGTGCACGGTCCCGCGGCGAGCCGAACAGCGATCCAGTCCCCGTCCCATCGGGTAAGTCCCGTCCATTCCGGCAAGGAGCAGGCATGAGCAGCAAAGCAGTCTGGCGGACCGTTTCGGCGGTCGTGGCCCTTGGTGTCATGATGACCGGCGCATCGGCCCAGGAGGGCGGCGGCCCCGGAGGAGCGCCCGGCGGCGGTCAGCGGCCGGAGTTCCCGCCGTTTGCCGAGGTCTCCAAGGACTACGAGAAGGTCGTCTCGACGGCCGATGGGGCCGAGAGCCTGTACACCATCTGGCGGCGCACCAGGGACAACCAGTTGCTGGCAGAACTGCCGCGGAACTTCGCCAACCAGCGTCACTTCATCGCCATGACCGTGGCGGGGGGCGACATCTGGGCGGGCCTGCAGGGCGGGGACAACGTCTTCTACTGGCGTCGCTACGACAAGACGCTGGCGATGATCGCGCCGAACTTCGACACGCGGACCACCGGCGACGAGGAATCCAAGGCGGGCGTCAGCCAGCAGTTCACCGACACCGTCATCCTCGACATGCCGATCGTGTGCATGGGCCCCTCGGGCCAGCCGGTGATCGACCTCGACGCCCTGCTGGTCGGCCAGGCGGGCCGGTTCTTCGGCCGACAGGCGGCGGGGGCCAATGCGCGCCTCGCGACGATCAAGAAGGTCAAGGCGTTCCCCGAGAACGTCGAGATCACGATCGAGATGCCGGTGGGCAACGGGCAGTTGCGCACCTTCCACTACTCGATCAGCCGTCTGCCCGAGAACACCGGCTACAAGCCGCGCGAGGCCGATGAGCGCGTCGGCTACTTCACGACCAGTTACCGCGACCTCGGCAAGTACCGCGACGACCAGAAGTGGGTCCGCTACATCAACCGCTGGCACCTCGAGAAGCGCGAACCCAACGCGCGGCTCAGCCCGGCGAAGCGCCCCATCGTCTTCTATGTCGAGCACACCGTCCCCGTCCGCTACCGCCGCTACGTCCGGCAGGGCATCGAGTACTGGAACAAGGCCTTCGAGAAGGTCGGCATCCTCAACGCCATCGAGGTCGAGTACCAGGACAAGGCCACCGGCAACCACATGGACAAGGACCCGGAGGATGTGCGGTACAACTTCATCCGCTGGCTCTCCAACGACATGGGCACCGCCATCGGCCCCAGCCGCACCGACCCGCGAACCGGCCAGATTCTCGACGCCGACGTCGTGCTGACCGATGGCTGGATCCGCCACTTCTGGTTCCAGGCCAACCAGTTGCTCCCCGAGATGGCCATGCAGGGCTTCAGCCCCGAGACCCTCGCCTTCCTCGATGCCAACCCCGATTGGGACCCGCGCATCCGCCTGGCCAACCCCGGCGACCGCGACTATCTGCTCGCCATGCGCGCCAACCGCGGCGTGCTCCGCTACGGCGGGCACCCCGTCGGCTCGGTCGATCCGACCCTCTACGGCACCAACGAGTTTGACGGCCTTGTCGGCCGCACCAGCCAACTCAACGGCCTGTGCCTGGCGGCGCGTGGCAAGGCCTTCGACATGGCCATGATGCGCATGCACCTGGAACTCGAGGACCTCATGGGCGAGTTCGACGACCCGCCGGCCGAGGGCGAGGGCGAGCCCGCCAAGAAGGACGACGAGAAGCAGCCCCGGAAGAAGAAGGACGACGAACTGATCGACGGCATCCCCGAGTGGTTCGTCGGCCCGATGCTCGCCGACCTGGTGGCGCACGAGGTCGGCCATACGCTGGGCCTGCGTCATAACTTCAAGGCCTCGTCGATTTATAAGTTGAGTGATATCAACTCCGAGGCGATCAAGGGCAGGAAGCCCTTCACCGGCTCGGTGATGGACTACACCCCGGTGAACATCAACCGCGAATCGGGCCCGATGCAGGGCGACTACGCGATGATCGACATCGGCCCGTACGACCTGTGGGTCATCGAGTACGGCTACGGCGGCGACCCGAAGAAGGCTCTGGCCCGCGTGGCCGAGCCCGAACTGGTGTACCTGACCGACGAGGACGTGGGCGGGCCCGACCCGCTGGCCCGGCAGTACGACTTCTCGGCCGATCCTCTCGACTACGCGCAGAACCAGATGCGGCTGGTGAAGTACTACCGCGACCGCCTGCTCGCCCGGTTCGTCAAGGACGGCGAGAGTTGGGCCAAGGCCCGGCGCGGCTACAACCTCACGCTCAACCAGCAGATGCAGTCCGTGAACATGATGGCCGCGTGGGTCGGCGGCGCGCACGTCTCGCGCGACCGCAAGGGCGACCCCAACGGCCGCGCCCCGGTGCAGGTCGTCCCCGCGCAGACGCAGCGGGCCGCGCTGCGCTTCGTCATCGACAACAGCCTGCGCGACGAGTCCTTCGGCCTCACGCCCGAGATGCTGCAATACATGACCGTCGACAAGTGGTGGGACGACGGCGGCCGCAACGAGATCATGGAGGACCCGACATGGGCCGTGCACGACCGCATCCTCGGCGTGCAGGCCGCATCGCTCACCATGCTCATGAACCCCACCGTCCTGCGCCGCGTCTACGACAACGAGTTCCGCGTGCCCGCCGATCAGGACATGCTCACCCTCCCCGAACTGATCAACGCCGTCTCCAGCGCGGTGTGGACCGAGATCGAATCCGGACCATCGGGGTCCTACACCAACCGCAAGCCGTTCATCTCCAGCCTGCGCCGCAACCTGCAGCGCGAGCACATGGAGCGGCTCATCGATCTCTCCATGCCCGGCACCATCCGCGGCGCGGCGGGCAAACCCATCGCCAACCTCGCCACCGCCAAACTGCGCGAACTTCAGGAGCGGATCAAGCGCATCAACGCCGGCGACAGCGCGGGACGGATCGACGACTACTCCCGCGCCCACCTCGCCGAGGCCGCCCTCCGCATCGAGAAGGTCCTCGATGCGCAGTTCATCTACAACGCCAACAAGATCGGCGGCGGCGGTGTGCCGCAGTTCTTCTTCGGTCAGCCCGCCGCGGCCACGCCCGCGCCCCCCGCGCCGGGCATCGGCGGCGACCCGATCTTCTACGATGCGACAAGCCCCGTGCCGCAGCCGTGATGCGCGGTGTCGGGATGGAGTGAGTGCACAACACCAAGGGCCCCGGACACGAAGTCCGGGGCCTTTTTGTTTGCCGTATCAACGACGTGCTGGTCCGTGCGCGGGGCTCGTTCGTTGCCACTTCGTCGTGCAAGCGCGGTCACGGATTTGGTTGGTCGCCCAAGTCGGTGCGTGGGGCGTTCAGTTCAGCGACCGCGGCATCGATGCTCGACCGAAGGTTGGCCGCGGCGGCTGCGACGAGGTCGGGCTGGCCACGCAGGATGAGACGACCCTCGAACAAGCCGAATCCGATTCCGTCGCCGCCGTTGTCCACCCAGTCGTCGGGTGAGGTGCGGCGAATGAGTTCGTCCATCATTGCCCATCCGACCATCTCCGAGCTTGGGGAGCTGTCTGAACACGGCGGCATAAAGGGTCGAAGGTCGAAGACGACACGAACCCACTCATTCTCCCGATTGAGCGAAGATGGCGACGGCGTGTGGGCAGCGCCCACGCTGACCGGCTTACGGATTTCGCGCAGCAGCGCTCGACATTCTTCAATGACTTCCGCGGTGCTGATGATCAGGATGCGGTCGCCCATGAAGTAGAGCGTGCCAGTATCACCTCCGTTGTCCAGCCAGCCGAGCGGGTCGACGACAGCCAACAGTTGATCAGCAAGATCTGACTGCCGATGCCAGACGTTGGGCTGCAACTCACACGGGTCTGCCCACCAGACCCCTGAGGTCGACACGCTCCGGGTCTCTCGATCGTCATGGGCAAATGGCCTCCACGCCGCGAGCATGGCCCACGCGCTCCCCTGCCAGCGCCAGCTCTCGCCGTAGCCATCGCGTCTACCGAGTTTCTCACGCAGATCGTCAAGCCACGACCATCGGTCGCGGGGCTGATTCCCATCGCCGAGCGTTTGCCGCACCCAGCGCTCCGACTGGATGGGCGCGAGCGGGATGATGAGGGTGGTGGGCACGAGGCCGATCCAGCCGCGCTCGCGCAGCGCCGGCACGCGGCGGACTTGGTCGGCCGCGAGCAGGACCAGCAGCGCAACAGGCACGATGCGCCAGCGCCGGCGAGTGCGGTGCAGCCTTCGCTCCGTCAACTTCTCGCGCCCGCATTCAGGGCAGGTTCGCAGGCCATCATCGGCCGCGGGCGTGCCGCGCATGTCGTACCAGCAGCGCGGGCAGCGTGATCGCCCGCGTGAGCGGTCGGCAAAGAGCGCCCACGCAAACAGCATGAAGCCCGCCGCGGCGATCAACATAGCGCTGCTGCTCCACACCGTGAAGAAGGGCTCAGGCGGATCAACGCCAAACGGAAGCGACATGCACATGCGAGATTAGACGCATTGGGTAGAAGCGAGTTCCCACATCTCCGCGCGCCCCCGTGCGACTCCGTGTTTGAATCCACCGAGCTTGCGCTCGGGGCTCGCGCCGAGGCACATCACGACGCCGCGCGCGACGCCGTGTCCTGCCGGTAGTACATCGCCAGCGTGTCATACAGCGCGGGCTCGCGTTCGCGCAGATCGCAAGAGCGTTCGAAGAACGCCTCGGTGGCGACGGCGAAGAACTCCGCCGGGCTGGTTGCGCCGTAGCGATCCAGCACCAGCACCGAGGCGCCCGGCCGCGCAGCGCGGAGCCGCTCGAAGGCATCATTCATCACCTGCCGCCATGTGGTGTACGCCGCGGCACCGGGGAGCGGCGGCGTGCCATCCACCACGCCGTCGAGCATGTCGAGTTTGTGGGCAAACTCGTGCAGCACCAGGTTGCGGCCATCAGCGCCATCGCGCGCGCCGTGCGCGGCGTGCTCCCACGAGACAATCACCGGCCCGCCGTACCACGCCTCGCCGAGATTGGGCGAGCCCTCGTGCACGATGCCCAGCGCATCGCGCCGCTTGACGGTGTTGAAGTAGCCGCTCGGATAGACGAGGATGTCGCGCACGTTCGGATACACCGGCGCGGCGAGCGGGTCGAGATCAAACCCCAGCAGCAGCAGCGCGGCCTGCGCGGCGATCACCGCCTGCATCTCCTCGGTCAGTTCCAGCCCCGCGCAGCCTTCCCAGCGCTTCTCGGCGATGAGCACGAGCGACAGGTCGCACAGCCGGTCGCGCTCGATCGCGCGCAGGCCGCGCCAGGCATCCAGTTGGCCCGCAAGGATCGCGCCGATGCGCGACCGGGCCTCGGGCCCGAGAACCCTGCCGCGGCGGCGTTTGCGGAAGAAAGAAAGCATGGAGGAAGTGGGAGGTCGCCGGAGAGATGTGGAAACTCGGAAGGTCAAACCAGTCCGCCGCGTGCTCCGCGCCTCTGCAGGAATCCTCACGTTGAGGCGCGAAGGGCGCAGAGAGGGAGAGGTCGCGGGCCCTCAATCGTACGATCCCACATCCCACATCCCACATCCCACATCCCACATCCCACATCCCACATCCCACATCCCACATCCGTTCACCGTTCTCCCAGCAGCCAACTCTGCTTGGGCCTGCTGGTCCAGATGAACCCGAAGTGCTGCTGCGCGACTTCGGCGATGCGGTCGACGGCTTCCTCGGGCGAGTCGGTGATGGTGAGCAGATCGAGGTCGCGCGGGTCGATGGTCTTCTCGGCCACGAGCCGCTCGCGGAAGAACGCCAGCAGCGGTTCCCAGTAGTCGCGCCCCATCAGGATGACGGGGAAGTCGCGGATCTTGCCCGTCTGCACCAGCGTCAGCGTCTCGAAGACCTCGTCGAGCGTGCCGAAGCCGCCGGGCATCACCACGAACGCGTAGGAGTACTTGACGAGCATCACCTTCCGCACGAAGAAGTAGCGGAACTCGACGAACTCATCGAGGTACGGGTTGGGCTGCTGCTCCATGGGCAACATAATGTTACATCCGATGGACCGCCCGCCCGCATCGCGCGCCCCGCGGTTGGCCGCTTCCATGATGCCCGGCCCGCCGCCGGTCATGATGGTGAAGCCCAGCCGGCTGAGCCGTGCCGAGACATCGCGCGTGAGCGCGTAGTAGCGGTGGTCCTCCTTGAAGCGTGCCGAGCCGAACACCGTCACGCACGGGCCGACAAAGTGCAGTTGCCGGAAGCCGCGCAGGAACTCGGCCGCGATCCGCATGATGCGCCACAACTCAAACCGCCGCGGCCGCGGGCCCTCGAGGAACTGCCCCTCTTCGATGTTGCGTGTCGCCTTGCCCCAGGGGCGCGATCCGTTGCCGTTGGGCGTGGAGGGTGGCGGTGGTGGCGGGGGCGCGCTGTCGGCCGGTGCGGGGTCGGTTGCTTCTCGTGCTGGCTCGGTCGGCGCGTTCATGCTCGTGCCTGATTATCGGCTCGCCGGCGCCTTCGGGTTGCGGGTCCTTTGGCAGCACGCTTGCGGGATTCTCCCGCCCTCGCCGCGCCAGACGGTCGGCGCGGTGATACGGTCAGTGTGCGGGTCCGATGGGTCTGCTTCAGGAGCGTGCACCATGTTTCTTGAGTCCGACCAATCCACCGCCGTCCTGGCGACGACACGGACCGCGTTTGAGGCCGAGACCATCGCCGCGGCGTTGCGGCACAGGGGCTTTGCCGCCCAGGCGGTGGACACGGCTTCGGCGCAGGTGTGGTCTGGGGCGATCGGCAGCGCGAAGGTACTGGTGTACGAGCGGGACCTCGATGCCGCGCGGGACGAACTGCGGCGGATCCGCTCCGAAGGCGCGGCGGTGGATTGGGACTCGACCGACCTCGGCGAGCAGTTCGATGCCGAGCGTCCATCGAGCCGGTTCGCGTGGACGACGGTTCTGCTGCTGGTGCTCGCCGGGCTCGTGGTGGTCTCCGCCGGGACCAACCGGGGCGACCCGGTCATCCAGACCATTGGGGGCGCAGCGCTGCTGTTGGCGGTCGTCATCGGCGCGGTTTCGTGGATGACCGACACACGCCGCGACCGACGGTAACTGCCCCAACCCCTGCCGCGAACACCGTGACGGAGCGAGCGCTCCCGCGCATCTGTGTGTGCGTGGGCGTGGCGCGGACCGGCGCGGATCGGCCCGTGCGGCGGAGGGATGCGGGTGCGCCGGCCGAGCATGGCCAGCGCGAAACCACCACGGCGTAATCCGGAAACAGCAGACATGGACGGCTGGGAGTGGATCATCATGCTGGCCGCGTCCCTGCTGGGCGTCGCGGGCCTGTGGCACGCGGTGGCGGCGGGGTGCCGGGCGTGCAAGCCGCGCGGGCTGTGCCAGGACCGCTGCCCGCTGTGCGCATATTCACTGAACGGCCTGGAGACTCCGGTCTGCCCGGAATGCGGGCTCGATCTGGATGGTCCGGGGACGACGGATTCTGCGCGGCTGGCCCTGCGGGCGATGAGGCCGGGAGTTCTTGCGGCCGTTGTCGCCGCGGCGGGCGCGTGCGTGCCGACGATCGTGCAGAGCGGGCCGCTTGCGCTCGCGCCGACGTGCGCACTGGCGCTCGCACTGCCGTGCGCACCGGGCGAGGCGGCCGCGCTGCACGGAGAACTGTCGGCACGCATCCGCGCGGGGCGGCTGTCGGCGTGGGAATCGGAGTTGATCGCCGGACGCTGCGCCAAGGCCATCGTCTCGCACCCGGACCCACAGCGTCGCGCCGCCGCGGCCGGGCTGCTGGCCGATGCGGCCGGTCGCTCCGCGGGGACCGGCGCGGCGATGGTCCGTGCGCTGGCCGGCGGTGATGAACCCGCGCGGCACGCGTTGCTGGGCAGCGCGGCGAAGATGGCCGCCCATGATGAGGGCGTGCGTGCCCAACTTCTGGCGATGGTGTCGCACGACCCGAGCGAGCGCGTCCGCGCCCGCGCGGTCGATGCGTTGCGGCAGGCCGGTCCGCTCGAGCCCGCGACGGTCTCGGCGCTGGCGCACGCCGTGCGGGATGGGCCGCCGCGCGTGCGGCAACGAGCGCTCTACGCGCTCATCCGTTCGCCCCGCGAGTGGACTCGCGTCCTGGACGCCGCCGCGGCATCGGTGCGCGACAGCGATGAATCCGTGCGCGAGGCCGCGCTCACGGTGCTGCACCACTTTGCGCGGCGAGATTCGGTCGCGCTCGCGGCACTCGCAGAAGGCCTCGACGATCCATCGCCCGTGCTCCGAGAATGGACCGCGGCCCAACTGCCCGAGTTCGGCGTGCGCGCCGCGGCCGTTCTGCCCGCGCTGTTCGCGGCGACCTGCGACGAGAACGAGGCAGTCCGTGCCGCCGCCAGCGCCGCGGTGCTCATGATCGTCCGCACTTCGCTCGACGCGGATGGCACGATCTGACACGCAACAGGGCCCGGCACCCCGGGCCCTGAGAGCGGTTCACGTGCGTCGTTCCGCGGTTCTCTTGAAAACTCAACCGGTCTTGCGACCGATCAGCAGGCCGACGACGATGCTCAGCACCAGCACGCCCGCCCCGATGCCGAGCCACATCATGGGGTTGCTGGCAACCATCGAGACGATCGGGTTGTCCTGAGCGCCGATGATCCCGGCGATCGTCGCGAACATCGTCGCCGCGGCGATCACCAGGCCCGCGAACGCCGCGCCGCCCGCGATGCCCGATCCCGTGCCGTCGTACGGCTCCATCGCGACCATCGCCAGCGCGGGCACGCCCCCGCCGACACCAGGCGAAACGTCCGACGCCGCGGCGGTGGGCTCGAACAAGCCCGATGCGCCGGTGGTCTGCGAGCCGCCCGCATCCTCGTCGCTCTTGTACACGTCTTCGAGCAGGTCGGCGCCCAGCGAGGTGTCGTCGCCCTCGCGAGTCAGATCCAGAAGGCCCGAGCCCGAGCCGACGGATTCGAGCGTGAGCGCATCGCCACCACCCGCCGCGGGCGTGATGCGGGTGACCGCGGACGGGTCGCCCTCTTCGGTCGATTCGGTGTCGAAAATCGAGATGCCGGAGCGTTCCTTTCCGCCGTCGTCGATCTCCATGCCCGAGCCCGAGCCTGGCTGCGAACCGCTGCCGGCAGGGCTGCCAAAGCCCGAAAGGCCCGATGAGTCCTCGAGCGCGAGTTCCAGGCCCGATCCGCCCTTGGAATCGGCCAAGGGGATGTGCTCGCTACCGTGCGCGAGCAGGTCCACCTGCTCGACCTTGAACACCAGTTTGTCGCGGTCGCGGAACTCCTGCAGTTTGCCCGAGGCCGCCAACTGCTGCACCTCGCCGGTGCTCATACCGAGTTTCGCGGCGGTTTCCTCGATCGAATAGAACATCTTGGCCATGACGGGCTCTCCAGGCGCAGACTCGCGAACCAGCCCCGACGCCCCGCATGGGGACGCTCGGAGCGGACAGGAGCGTAACGACCCCGCCCGCCCACTTCAACCTACGCACCGCCATGGTGATCGGTTGTGGGGGGCCGAGCCAAACAGTCCTGTCTGGGCCCCGGTCCATCCACCCCGCTGCCATCGTCCGGCCGGGCACGGGTCGGGCCCTCAACCGACTCGACGTCTTGGGTGGACCTCGACCCCGGAGCCCTCCGCCAGCACCACGGAGGCCGGACGAGCCCCCTCCAGATCGGCCCAGGCAGGGCCATAAACCCGCCCGAACTCGAGCCCAACCTCCGCCGCAGCGTTGGGATAGATCCGCCAGACTGGGTGCCGGACCTCATAGGCCCATGCGCCGCCGCGGGCATCGGCGGTGAAGCCCCACTGATGCTCCTTGAGCCAATGGTCGAACGAGTCCGGTGATGGAACGACCGGCGGCTGATCGGCCACGATGCGCAAAACGTGCCGTCGCCGGTCCTTCGGGGAAGCCCCATCGGGCTATGTCAGGGCATACTC
This sequence comes from Phycisphaeraceae bacterium, assembly GCA_019636495.1. Taxonomy (GTDB): domain Bacteria; phylum Planctomycetota; class Phycisphaerae; order Phycisphaerales; family UBA1924; genus JAHBXL01. The sequence goes on from JAHBXL010000013.1 coordinate 79,430, forward strand.
GGCCCAAATGTGTCGGTCGTTTTGGGTGATCGCCGCCTCGATCGGCGCGGTTACGTACGGCTCGCCGTAGAAACGGCGGGCGACGAACGAAATCGCTGCCCGCGGCACGATCTCGCGAAGGAACATCACGCCGCGTTGATCGCCGCGGCGGACATAGAACCGCAGGTTGATCTCCGGGAAGTTCACGAGTGTCGGCCAGCGGATGCCGAACACGCGCGTATCCAGGAACTCGAAGGCGACCAGCGAGACCATCGCTGACTCGCCGCGAGGTCCGCCGCGATCGGCCAGGTCGTCCCGCGTATCAAGCGTGAAGCCCTTGCCTCGCGGCAGGAATGGCGTCAGTCGCGCCGGGTCGACCGCGTAGGTGACAATCGCCAGCGATCGCCAGCGGGCAGTGAGAAACGGCCGCATCATCTCCTCCGAGCATAGCGGCCGCGCGCGGGATCTATCATCAAGGCGCGAACGCGCACTTGGAGAATCGGCCATGAACAGCATTCGGACGATCGTCGCGGCGGTGGACTTCGGGAAGGCGTCGGAGGCGGCGCTCGCCCAGGCCCTGCGCATCGGCGCGTGGAGCCGCGCGACAGTGCACGGTGTGCACGTGGTCGACACCGGCGTGTTGCTGGAAACGCAGGAAGCAATGTCCATGCTGCAGGCCGACATCCAGAGCGCGCTCCAGGCCGAAGCCGCGCAGCGATGGGCGGCTTTCTTGCCGGGCCTTCCCGGCCGCTCCGACTGCCGGTTTCACGTGGTCGTCAACGATGCGCGGCACGCGCTGCTGGGGCTGGCGGAGCAGTTGAGCGCCGACCTGATGGTGCTGGGCGTTCGCGGCGACGATACCGGCGGCAAGGGGCCGGGGCCGCTGGCGACGGCCTGCATGCATCGGGCCAGGTGCCCGGTCCTCCTGGCCCAGGAGGGACAGAGCGGGCCGTACCGGACCATCGTCGCATGCGTTGACTTTTCGGAAACTTCGCGCCGCGCGCTGGAGGCCGCGGCGAGAGTCGCCCTGCAGGACGGCAGCGCGCTGCGGGTGCTGCACGTCTTCCGCGCGCCGTGGCGCGACAACCGGCTGCTCATGCTCCCGCCCGTTTCGGCCGAGGGGCAGGCCCGCTACCGCGAAGCGCTGCGCGAGAAGATCGAGTCGCTGTGGGCCGGTCTGGGCGAGGAGTTCAGTTACCTCAAGCCGCGGGCCGAGGTTGTCGAGCACACCAGCCACGGCCGCGGCATCGTGGAGTATGCGCAGCGAGAGAACGCCGACCTGATCGTCCTCGGCACGCGCGGGCGCACCAACCTCAAGGAACTGCTGCTGGGCAGCACCGCCGAGCGCGTCATCCGCAGCGCGGGGCGGAGCGTGCTGGCCGTGCGGTAAGACCGTGTTGCGGCCGTCCCGGTCGCGGGTTCGGGCGGAAAGTGCCGACGACCGAGTCGGCCGCTTCAGCCTTTCCGTACTTCCACTTTCCCGCCCGCAACGTCCTTGATCGCGTAGCCCATCGCCGCGAGTTCGTCGCGGATGCGGTCGGATGAGGCGAAGTCCTTGGCCTGGCGCGCGGCGAGGCGTGCTTCCAGTTTGGCCAGCACGGCAGGGTCGGCCTCGCAGCCGATGAACACGCCGATGTTCGTCTGCGCCGCCTGGGGCTTCTCCAGCGACAGCACGCCGAGCACGGCGTCGATGTTCAGCAGCGCGCGGGCGTCCGCGGCCGTCGGCGCAGGGGTTTCGCCGATCCACTTGTTCACCTCGCCGATCGCGCCGGCGATGTTGAGGTCCTCGTTCATCGCCGCGGCGAACGCGCGCTCGACGCCCGTGGCCGCGCCGCCGGCAGGGGCAGGCGCGCCCGCGGTTTCGAGGAACCGCCGCCACCGCTCCACCGTGCGCTGGCTGTCCTTCAGCCCCTGCATGGTGAAGTTCGCGTTGGTGCGGTAGTGCGTCTTGATGAGTTCCAGCCGCAGCGCGCCGGGCTCGATGTTGTGCGGCGGGCCGAACAGGTCCCGCGCGGTGAAGAAGTTCCCCTTGCTCTTGCTCATCTTGTCGCCTTCGACCATGAGAAAGCGGGGGTGGAACCACGTCGCGCTGAACGAGCCCTGCTCGGGCGCCGCGTTGAAGGCGCAGCAACTCTGTGCGATCTCGCATTCGTGGTGCGGGAAGATGTTGTCCTCGCCGCCCGAGTGCACATCGATCACCGCGTCGCCATTATCGAGCGTCATCGCGGCGAGCGCATCGGCGCCCAGCGGCTTGCCCTTCTCGGCACGCAATCGCGATGCGCTCATGACCGAGCACTCGATGTGCCAGCCCGGGTACCCCGCGCCCCATGGCGAGTCCCACTTCATGATGTGCCCGGCGTCCTCCTTCCACAGCAGGAAGTCGGCCGGGTGCCGCTTGCCCGCCTGGTTCTCCGCGCTGATGCGCCCGCCCTCGCCCTCCTTGAGCGCATCGAGCGTGTTGCCGCTCAGACGGCCGTAGGGCGCGTACGACCGCACATCGAAGTACACCACCCGCCCCCCCGGTTGCCCCACCACGTACGCGTGCCCGCGCGCGATGAGCCGCGCGATCAGCGCCTTCATGCCCTCGATGCTCTCCGTCGCCCGCGGCATCAGCGTCGGGTCCTGCTGCGCCTCGAGCGCGACCCTCAGCCCCAGCCGGCGCGCATCATCCTTGAAGCGGCCCTCGTAGAACCGCGCGATCTGCCACGGGTTCGAAGGGTCGATCTCCGTGCCCGCCGGAAGTTTGCCGCTCTTCTTGGCCTCGGCGATGCGCCGGCCCGCGACGACCATGCGGTCCTCGCCGTGCTCGCCACCCTCGGCATCGTCGGTCATGTGGCCGACATCGGTGATGTTCATCACGTGCGTGACGCGGCGCGGCCCGCCGTGTGTGCCGCCCGCGCGGGTCGCCAGCGCGCACAGCGGCGACTCGATCCACCGCCGCAGAACATCCGCCGCGAGGAACGAGCGGAAGTTCCCGATGTGCGCATCGTCGTAGACCGTCGGCCCGCAGGTGTAGAAGGTGACGTGCGCGGGGTCGCGCGCGATGAGCGGCTCGACCCGCCGCGTGAGCGTGTTGTAGATCCGAAGGACCGATGTGTGTGCGGTTGGGGCGGGTGGCGGCATGGGTGCAGATCGTATCGGCCCGGTGCGCACGGATCGCTCGGGCATGGCGCTGCCGATAACCGGCACGCTCGCTCGCGGAACAAAAAGAGCCCCGGGCGGATGCGCGCCCGGGGCCGGGTTCCCTCGCCGCGACGGACATACGCGGCGGGATCAGGGTGAAAAGTCAGAAAGGAAGGCGGGGGTCAGAACAGCAACTGGAACTGGGCGCGGAGAACGACCTCGCCTTCCTCGGTGTCGCCCAGCAGGCCCTGGTCGGTGTTGGGCAGCAGGCCCAGCCCTGTCAGGTCGCCGGTCTTCTCGAAGGAGTACACCAGGTCGAGCGTGGCCTTGGCCGCGTGACCGGCGAAGTAGTGGTTGACGCCGACCGTGAGGAACGGGAAGAAGTCCTCGGAGGTGCCGCGGTCGTCGTCGAGCATCAGCGCATCGAAGCGCCCGAAGAGTTCCCACGCATCGGTGAGCATGACGCCGCCCTGCAGCACGAAGGAGAAGTCGTCGAACTCGGCATCGCCGGCGAAGGAGTCGGCGTCGATGTGGCGGCCGATGAACGACCCGAAGAAGTTCCACCCGTCGCCCTCGAGGCCCAGATCGGCCGAGTAGAGGAAGACCGAGGTGTCCACGTCGGCGAAGGCGGGCGTGTTGTGCGGGCCCTGGTAGTGCGCGGCGAGCCCGAGCATTGCGCCAAAGTCGCTGCCGCGCGGCGAGGTGAAATCGGCGAACTGCGACCACGCGCCGTCGAAGAGGAACTCGACACGCGCCGAGAACGCGTAGTCGGCGTTGCTCATCGCGTTGAAGTCGGTGTTGTCGGTGTTCGCGCCGGAGTTGAAGGTGACCCAAGTCCGCCAGTTCTCCGCCGCGTAACTGAGCCAGATCGCCTTCACGCGGTCGTGCCGCATGAAGTCGGTGCTTGGCGCGCGATCGACCGCGAGTTGCTTGAAGTCGCTGGTCATGTCCTCGCGCAGGATGGGAGCCTTCACCTGGCCCCAGCCCAGGCCCACGCCGTTTGCAAACGTGTACGCCGCGTAGGCGTCCAGAAGCGTGAAGCCTCCGCCCTCCTTGTCGAACTTGCCCTCGACGAAGAAAGCCCAGTCCTTGTGCACGGTCCCGCCGAAGTTGATGCGGGTGTCGTTGGCCTGGAAGCCGTTGCTGAAGTCGTCATCCGGCGCGTTGTTGTCGTCGCGCAGGCTGACGATGTAGCGGAACTGCAACGCGCCGCCGATGTTGAGGCGGAAGTTGTCGCCGGCGATGAAGAACGCGCCGTCGTGTCCCGCATCGCCCGCGCTCAGCAGGCTCGAGCGCGTCTCCGCATCCGCCATCATCTCCGCGACCGCCGCGCGGACCTGGTCGGCCGATTGCGCCAGCGCGCCCGCCGACATCGCCAGTCCCGCCGCCGCGGCGAACGCGCCGGTCACCCTTCGATCGCTCCTGTTCATGGCAAGCCTCCTGATCCTGTGCCTGCGCGCGATCGGCCCGACCATCGGACCCGTGCCGCGGCATGGCTCGAAACCGGCCAAATGACCGGCCCCGGGAGTATATCGGATAGATCTATCTCGTTACTGTCGTATCGCAGAATTTCCGATCAGCATGGAATCGACCCGATGCTTCGATCGAGGGCTGTACGTGTAAATCTCTGTCAGACATGAAGTTGCACTGGCTCCACGATGCAAGGAAGGAGGTGCTGGCAGAACATGGCACCGGTTCAATCGGTGTGGACAAAAAGAACAACCCCGGGCCGAAGCCCGGGGTTGTGCACATGTAGAGTTGTTGACTTCTGATCGCGAAGAATCAGAAGAGCAACTGGAACTGAGCGCGGATCGCGACCTCGTTCTCTTCCTGATCGCCCAGCAGACCGGTGCCGGTGTTGGGCAGCAGGCCCGAGCCGACGAGGTTGGTGGTGTCCTGGAAGGACCAGACCAGGTCGATCGACGCCTTCGCGGCGTGACCGGCGTAGTACTGGTTCAGGCCGATGGTGAGGAAGTTGAAGTTGTCCTCACCGCTGGTGAAGCCCGGGCGATCGCTGTCGGCGAAGATCGCGTCCCAGCGAGCGAAGACTTCGGTGTTCTCGGCGAAGCGCCAGCCGCCCTGGATGACGAAGCCGTAGTCGGTCACGTCGGTGTCGCTGGCGCCCAGAGACGACTGCTCCTGCCAACGCAGCACGCCCGCCGCGAACAGGTTCCAGGAATCGCCCTCGAGCGAGATGTCGGCCGTCACCTGGAGGGTGTCGGTGTCGACGTCGGTCGGGCTGGGGGTCTGGGTGCTCTGCTGGTAGTGCGCCGCAACGCCGAGCAGGAAGCCGAAGTCCTGACCCTTCTGGGAGGTGAAGTCATCCCACACCTTCCAGTCGTTGCCCGAGATCATGAACTCGGCGCGGGCGGTGAAGGCGTACTCGGCCTCGCCGCGGACGATGAAGGGCGAGCCGGAGGTCGGGCCGGCGTCGTTGAAGTCGGTGTTCTCGGAGTCGAGACCATCGCTGAACGCCGCGGCGAAGCGCCAGTTCTCAGTGGCGTAGGACAGTTCGATGCCCTGCGAGCGGTCCTGCGTGAAGGCCTCGTTCATGAGCGAGCGCTCGACCGCCAGTTGGCGGGCGCTGCTGACGAGTTCCTCGCGCATGAGGGGCAACTTGAACTGACCCCAACGAGCCTTCCAGCCGTTGGAGAACTTGTAGCCGGCGTAGGCCTCCTCGAGGCCGAAACTGCCGCCCTCGCGGTCGAACGAGCCCAGCACGCGGAAGAACCAGTCGTTCCGAATCTCGCCGTTGAAGTCGAGTTTCGTGCGACGGGTCTGGAAGCCGTTGCTGAAGTCGTCGCCGTTGTTCTCATCGTCCCGGAAGTTGAGGATGTACCGGAACTGGATCTGGCCGCCGATGTTCAGGCGGAAGCCGTCACCCGCAATGAAGAACCGGCCGTCGTGACCGGCATCGCCCGCGGCCAGCAGGCTGGAGCGCGTCTCCGCGTCCGCCATCATTTCGGCAACCTGCGCACGCACCGTGTCGGTGCTCGTCTGCGCAAACGCCGGGGCCGCCGCCGCGAGGCCAGCAGCCAACATCAGAGTCGTCACCTTCGTCATCCTGTCTCCTTTCACCTAGGTCCTGATCAGGGGAACTGCCTTGAATCTCGGCCCTCGCATACGCTTCTCGTCAGAAACAGGGCCGAGAACGAGGGCCGCATGTTAGCGAGTTCTCACTCGCGCTTTCCACCCACCCCGCGAAATTGTCATCCGGTCTTTGAATCAATGTTGAAAAGTAGCGCAAGTCTTGCGCACATCAGAACTTGGACCCTGCGAGACCGGACTCCTGCCTTCTTCCTGCCGGGGCCTTGGCGGCCTGATCATTCCCCAAACCCCGGTCGAATAGGCGGTGTGTCCTTCCTTCTCGCCCGCGGCCTTGACCGGCCGGGGCCCGCATTCCTGCCTGTTGGCGTTCATTCAGGGCCGCGTAGGCTAGCACGCAGACTTAGCGAACGCAAACTCGCTTCATGGCCGTCGGCTCTCCGGCCCCCCCCACGTGAACATTTGCCGGAGATTTACACAGACTGCACAGACCTTGTAACCCGCACGACAGACACTTGTCTGTATGGCCAGGGAGGCCCTGCAATCCCGGCTGCGGGCCCTGCGTAGGCCCCGCGCACACTGGCGCAATCGACTCTAAGTCCAAGGCGGACAAGTACATGGATGATGCGAAGACCATCTTGATCATCGAGGATGAAGCCGACCTGGCGGACGTGCTCGGGTACAACCTCCGGCGCGCTGGCTATCGGACCGATGTCGCGGCCGACGGTCACATCGGTTTGCAGAAGGCCACCGATGAACGCCCGGACCTGATCATCCTCGACGTGATGATGCCGCAGTTATCGGGCTTGCAGGTGGCCAGGCTGCTCCGCACGAATCCCAAGACCTCGTCAATTCCCATCCTCATGCTCACGGCCAAAGGCGAAGAGGCGGACCAGGTCGCGGGCCTTCAGGTCGGCGCCGACGACTACGTGACCAAGCCCTTCAGCATGAAGGTGCTGCTGGCCCGAGTCGAAGCGATGCTGCGACGCCAGCGCGGCACGACGGCCGCGGCGACCGAAGACATTCTCGAACTCGGGCCGGTGAAACTCGACCTGACCAACCACGACGCGTGGACGGCCGGGCGCACGGTGAAACTGACGCTGACCGAGTTCCGGTTGCTCGCCGCGCTGCTGCGCAAGCCGGGCAAGGCGATCCGTCGCGCCGACCTGATGTACAGCGCGATGGGTCCGGGCGTGCTGGTGACCGCGCGCACGATCGACGTGCACATGGCCGCGATCCGCAAGAAACTCGGGGATGCGGGCGCGATGATCCGCACGGTCCGCGGCGTGGGCTACCTCATCACGCGCGAGCCGGCGACAAGCACCGACGAAACCGACGAGGCCGACGCGGCCCGTGCCGGGGCCGACTTGCACTAAACTCTCCATGGGGTCGGGCGGGGAGGAAGGGCCGATGCCGCTCCGACCGCCCATGCTGCGCACCATGGCCACGGCCGCGGCGGGAGTGTGGGCGGTGGTTGGCGCGGGGATCGCGCTCGAACTGGTTCCATCGATCGGCGGGAGCGCGTGGGGCCGCGTTGCCGTTCTCTCGGCGACGGGCCTCGCGGCGACCGCGGTGATCATCGCGGTGCTGGCACGCCGATCGGCGCGGATCGCGGACGTCGAGCGGGTGGCCCGCGCGATCGCCGCGGCGGACATCGCGCGTCCCGGCGATCGGCCGAGTGTGGGCGTTGCGCACGAGCGCGGCGAGGACGCGGGCGAGTTCGCGCCGGTGTACGACGCGCTGGATGAACTGGCGGTGCGCGTGGAACGGCAACTGAAGGAAGTGGCGAAGAAGTCGCGCAACCTCGAAGCAGTCATCGACGCGATGGACGAGCCGCTCCTCGCGACCGACAACGCCGAGCGCGTGCTGCTGTGCAACCGCTCGGCCGAGGCTCTGTTGGGCGCGACCGGCGGCGGCGTTGGCGGGGGGCTGGTCGGGCGCGCGGTGTCGGAGGTGTTCACCCAGGCCGACCTGCTGGAACTCCACGCCGCGGCGCGGCAGGGACATACACGCCGCCGACGAGTGCGCGTGACCACGACGCTGGGCAAGCGGACGCTGCAGGTGTCGGCGCTGCCGGTGCCCGCGGCGTGGGGCCAGGGCGTGTTCGGCGCGGTCATGATCCTGCGCGATGTGACCGAGATCGACCAGGCCGTGCAGGTGAAAGCGGACTTCGTCGCCAACGCCTCGCACGAGTTGCGCACGCCGGTGTCGGCCATCCGCATGTCGGCCGAGACGCTCAAGGACGCTGTGAAGGAAGACCCGGCGATGGCCGAGCGACTCGCGGGGATCGTGCTCTCGCACGCGCTGCGGCTGGAAGACCTGCTGCGCGACCTGCTCGATCTTTCCAGACTCGAGTCGCCGGATGTGCAGTTGAGCGTGGGCGAAGTGGACCTTGTCGCGCTGGCGGAAGAACTCCGCAGCGCGTTCGCAGACGACCTCGCCGCGCGTCGGCTGGAGTTGTCCTTCGGGTTTGAGGACGAACTGACCGGCATGCGCACCGATGCGCGGTTGCTCATGCTCATCCTGCGGAATCTCGTCGAGAACGCCTGCAAGTTCGCGCACGAGGGCACGACCGTGCGCATCATCGGCACGCTCGAAGAAGAAGAGTCCGGTCTCGAAGCCGGCGCATCAAGAACCCGCGGCGTGGCGCGGTTCGAGATCATCGATCGCGGCGTCGGCATCCCGCTTGCGCAGCAGGAACGCGTCTTCGAGCGGTTCTATCAGGTGGATACGGCGCGGACAGGCTCGCCCGCCAAGCGCGGCACGGGACTGGGTCTGGCGATCGTCAAGCACGCCGCCCGCGCGCTCAAGGGTCGCGTCGGTCTCGAGTCCAAATGGGGCGAGGGCACGCGTGTGTGGGCCGAAGTGCCGGTCGAGTTCGCTCCGGACTCAATACCCTCGGGCGAGTGAAGACCACCGATCGATCAGCGGACTTCCGCCGCGCCGACCCCGTGCAACTGCCCGAGCCGTCGCGCGACTCGATCAACGAGCCGCTTCTCCGCCGCGGCGTCGCCCAGCGGTCCGACCGTCGCGGTGATCTGCAGCGGTCCGCTGTCATCGGTGCGGACGATACGGAGCCGAGCCTCGGTTCCAAGGGAATCCCGAAGGCGGTACTGCCGAACGAAGGGGCTCTCAAACCACCAGTGCGAGATGACCCACTCGGCCTGACCCCCGCCGATCTCGACCGCCGCATCGATGTCGTCCCAGTCGCCCTCTGCCGTGGCGCGATAGGCCGAATCGGGAAAGGCGGAGGTCGTTTCCGGGGTGGATTGGCACGCAACGAGTCCGAAGGCGCACGCCGCGGCAGCCACAGCGCCGCGAACATCCGTACAAAATGCGAGCAAAGATAGCAAGAGACCGCGGTCGCGCAAGCGGGATGGTGTACAATTGATCATGTGCGCTCTTTCACGAGTGCGTGCGGATCGGGGCTCTTGCGGGGGCGTGGGTTCAGGAGACGGCTCGGCGTGGAGTTCAGCATACAAGTTCCGCAAGGCGCCGAGCGGGTGACCATGCTGGGTCTGGGCGACCGCAACCTCAAGATGCTGCGCGAGGCGCTGGGGGTTCGGGTGTCGGCGCGCGAGGGCCGTGTGTCGGTCGAGGGGGAGCGCGAGGCGGTGGCCGCGGCAAGGTCGGTGCTGGAGCGCATGGCGGCCGCGGCGGGGAGGCACGAGCACCTGTCGCGACAGCAGGTCATGGACCTCCTGACCCGCGCGATGTCGGGAACCCTCGAGGACCGTCGCGCCCGCCGGGACAACGACGAAACGGACCTGCTTTCGGGCCCGGCGTGGGGGGACCACCTCGACGTGTACGTCGATGGCCGCCAGGTCCGCGCCAAGACGCCGAACCAGCAGGTGTATCTCGACACCGTCCGCGATCATGATCTCACCTTCGGCATCGGGCCCGCGGGCACGGGCAAGACGTACCTCGCCGTCGCCGCGGCGGTGCATCTGCTGCGCGCCGAGCGCGTGCGCAAGGTGATTCTGTGCCGGCCCGCCGTGGAAGCGGGCGAGCGGCTGGGGTTCCTGCCCGGCGACCTGCAGGCGAAGGTGAACCCATATCTGCGGCCGCTTCTCGACGCGCTGCACGACATGATGGATTTCGCGACCATCAAGCGCTTCATGTTCAACGACGTGGTGGAAGTGATCCCGCTGGCCTACATGCGCGGGCGCACGCTGAACAACGCCGCGATCATTCTCGACGAGGCGCAGAATACGACCCGCGGCCAGATGCAGATGTTCCTGACGCGCATGGGGCATCGTTCAAAGATGATCGTCACCGGCGATGTGACGCAGATCGATCTGCCCGAGCCGACCGAGAGCGGGCTGATCGATGCGGCGCGTCGCCTGCGTCGCGTGCGCGGGATCGGCATGGTGCAACTCGGACAGGAGGACATCGTGCGGCACTCGCTGGTGCAGCGGATCGTCGAGGCCTATGGCGGGACGGGGGGCGTGGCCGGGCGGGTCGCGGAATCGGCCGAGAGCGGCCCATCGCCCGAGCAAGGACCGATAACCGGAGGCGGAGATTGAACAGCCGACGCCCCGGACCGATGGATCACCTCGGTCCGCTCGGGCGCACCGTTTGATAACGGGCACAGGCCCGGCAGGAGACGCGCGGGAGCCTTGAGGCGGGGGGGCGGGGGGGCGGGGGAGTGTGGGGGTGGGGGGGTGGGGGGCGGACCGGACCATGGCACGAGACGCTTCCAGGTCGACCACGCGTGCGCGAACGGAGGAACTCCGCCGCGAGATCGCGCTGACCGAGGCCGGCTGGCGTCGGCCGCTGCGATCGCGGGCGTTCATACTCGGGGTGCTGATCTGGGCGGCGTTTGTCGCCGGAACGGGCGTGCTGGCGGTGTGGACGCGTGAGCAGCCGCTGGTCGCGGTCGACCGTGTAATGCGGCAGACACGCACCGTGCGGACCAGTTTCGAGATCGTGGACGAGGCGGCGACCGAACAGGCGCGGCAGACGGCCCGGCAGCAGACGCCGCGCGTGTACGTGGCCGATGCCAGTCTGCTCGACGAGATCCGCACCTCGCTTGAGAATCTCCCCCGCGCGCTCAAGGACGTGCAGGACCTCGCCGGGGTTGAGGCCGGCCTGCGACAGCAGTTTGATCTGAACGACGAGCGGCTCGCGGCGGTGCGGGCGGCCGCGGAGGGCGCCGCGGCGGACCGCTGGCAGCAGCGTGTGCGGCAGTTGGGCGAGGCGCTGGCGCGGACGCCGATCCTGGACCGCCTGGCATTCCAGGTCGAACTGATCAGCCAGAACGAGGAGATCGAACTGCGCGTGCCGGGTCGTTCGGCCGCGTTGGTGCGGTCCAACGTGGTGCTCAACGTTGAGGACCGCAATCTGGCGGATGCGATGCGCACGCTCGCCGCGGCCAGCGGGTTCACCGGGGCCGCGCTGGACGTCGCCGCGGCGCGGCTGTCGCACCAGCCCAAGCCGACGTTCATGTTCGACGGTCCGGCGACGGCGACGGCGCAGGACCTTTCCGCCCGCGCGGTGTCCGAGCAGCGTGTGAGTTACCCCGACCGCGAGGTGATCTACCGTCGCGGCGACGTGCTGACGCCGACGCGGCTGTCGGTGTTGCGCGCGGCGATGAAGGAAGAGCGCAATGCGCAGGGCGCGCTGCAACTGTGGCTGCCGCGGGTCGCCGTGGTGGGCGTGGTGCTGGCGGTGAGCCTTGCGCTGGCGGGGTACGTCGCGTTGTTCTGCCACGCTGTGCGGCGCAACCCGGTGCGGATGGGCGCGCTGGCCGGGCTGATGGTCGGCACGATGGGCCTTGCGTGCTGGACGACGGTGCTTGAGCCGTCGCTGATCGCGCTGACGGGTGTCGCGCCGACGGTGTTCGTGACGGTGCTGCTGGCCATCGCGTACGACCGGCGCGTGGCCCTCGCCTTCGGCGCGCTGCACGGCGTGCTGGTGTGCCTCGCGCTGGATCAGAGCGTGAGTCTGTACGCGATCATGGTCGTGGGCATCGGCGTGGCGGTCTGGCAACTCAAGGAAGTGCGCGAGCGCGATGCACTGATCCGCACGGGTGTGCTCGAGGCGATCGCGCTGGCGGGCGGCACGTGCCTGGTGAGCATTCTCGAACTTCCGGGCACGCCCGAGGCGCTGCGACAGGCCGCGTGGGACGCGGGGCTTGCGGGCTTCGGCGGGCTGCTGGTCGCGGGGGTCACGCTGTTCATTCTGCCGACCGTCGAACGCATGTTCGACATCATGACCGGCATGACGCTCATCGAACTGCGCGACCCCAAGCAGCCGCTGCTGCGGCAACTCCAGCAGCGCGCCCCGGGAACCTATAACCACTCGCTGAACCTGGCCAGCCTGGCCGAGGCCGCGGCCGATGCCATCGGCGCCGACTCGCTTTTGGCCTACGTCGGCGCGCTCTACCACGACATCGGGAAGATGAACAAACCCGAGTACTTCGTGGAGAACCAGACGCCGGGCATCAACAAGCACGACAAACTCAGCCCCGCGATGAGTTTGCTCGTCATCGTCGGCCACGTGAAGGACGGCATGGAACTGGCCCGCGAGTTCACCCTGCCGCGGCCGCTGTGGCACTTCATCGAGAGCCACCACGGCACGACGCTGGTGGAGTATTTCTACCACCGCGCGCGCCGGCAGGCCGAGGCCGCGGCGGCGCTGGCACTGGGCGGCGGCGCGGGAGCGGGAGAAAGCGCGGCCGAGAGCATCGCACCGCCGGCGGAACTGGAGTATCGGTACCCGGGTCCGAAGCCGCGCATCAAGGAAGCGGCGATCGTGATGCTGTGCGACGCGGTGGAGAGCGCATCGCGCGCGATGGCCGACCCGACCCCCAGCCGCATCGAGGCGATGGTGCGGGCCATCGCGACCAAACGCCTGCTCGATGGACAGTTTGATGAGTGCGACCTGACGCTGCGCGAGTTGAACACGATCGTCGAGGCGGTGAGCAAGACGCTGGCGAGCATCTACCACGGGCGCATCGCCTACCCGACCGGCCCGGCGGGCGGCGAGGGCGAGAGGCCGCGGACGGGCGACGTGCCGGGGCCGCGAACATCGACCGGAGCGGCCGCGGCGGGTGCGGCGGGCGGCAACGGTGGCGGACGCAGCGAAATGCCGGGCGCTTCGGGCTCGGCGGCGATCCCGACGACGCGCCTGCCCGCGGGCGCGATGAGCCCGGTGCAGGGGGTGACGGGGGGAGTGGGTGGGAGCGCGGTCCGGCGCACGCGGGGGGAGTGAGGTTAGACTGGTCCTATGTTCACTTGGACCGCTCCGCCGCGCAGCAAAGTCGTGCTTGCCATTGAGTCGTTTGAGCCCAAGTACATCAGATCGCCAGATGGGCCGGTGGTCGAGGCGCCCAGTCCGCCGCTTGGCGAACTCATGGAGCGCTATGGACTGAAGAGGTCCAACACCTTCGCGAGGCTGCCGGTGGCCGATCCACGTGGCCCGTCCCTCGTCAAGGAGATTTCCGCGCTGCAGGAGGAACGCGTGGCTCGTCTGCGGTCCGCTTGGGTCGAAGAACCGGATCCTCAGTTCGACCTTGCCGATTGGTACGAATTGCATTCAGGGACAAGCGAGTGGAAGTCGGCCAAGCGAGCCCGCCCGGGGCAGCACTATGGGTGGCGGGACGGGCAACAAGTATGCTCGCGCCGCTTTGTCGAGGTTGTTCGTGAACACGGTCTCACGGGGTTAGAGTTTCTCCCCCTTGGGGACAAGCCGTACGCCGATGTCGATCCTTGGTTTGAGGTCTATGCGACGCAACCCATCGGCCGCGGACTTGACCTTCCGCTTCTCGACAGCGTGAAGCACACGGCAAAGCTCATCAGCGGCAAGTTCGAACTGACCAGACGGTGGGGCGAGCCGATCGTGTGGCAGAGTTTCATTCGAGAGGATGCCCACTTCGCAGACCCGTTCATTCGCTCACTGCTCGCTGTCTCGCCGCCGTACTTCCGAATCGCAGGAAAGCGGCGATTCGTACGCGAGCATCTGCCGATGACGAACTTCGCGTACACGGGCTGGGGCTTCAATCGCGACAAGGGCTACGGCTTTGAGGGCAGACCGATTCGCGCTCTCTGTTGCGACCGGTCTACGTGCGACATACTGATGCGGGCAGGACTCATGAAGAAGTCTCTGCTTGTCCCGCTCAATGTGGTGGACTCCAGTCAGGCCCAAGCTGAGATCCTCGATCTCACGATCGAGGGGCCGATTCCCCCTCCGGTGTACCTGCCAGACGAGGCAGCACGGGAGCGGTCCCGGCGCGAGGCGCTCATCGCACACCAAACTGTCGAATCGTCGCTCACGCTTCGAACGTTCGCCGAGGCCTCGGAACATCTGAAGAATCGCCTGTCAAATGGGACAGCATCATGGTCACCTGCTGCAGATGATCCGGAGTTCGTGGCCATGACCAAGACGCGACTTTGGAAGCGGACGCCACGTGCTTGGCAGCAGGTCGCCGGGCTGCTCCCATTGGAGTTCGAGTTTCATGATCATGCGAACAGTGAACTCATCGGATTCGCCCTTGCCGAGCCGAGGTGGAATGACTGGCTGAGTGATTCGGAAGATGATCGCGATGCGGATGAACGCCCGAGCCAAAAGGACTTGGTGATCGCACGAACGATGTGGGGCGATTGGTATTGCGTGCGGAAGGGCGATCCGCTCCTTCCCGACGACGCCCGGGTCAGGCACTGGGACCACGAGACGCTTTCTGTTTCCGAAGAATGGCCGAACATTGCTGCCTTTGTCTCTTCAGTCATTGACTGGTGTGATCGCGCGAAGCAAGCCTGACCGCATCCGCACCATAGAACTCCCCCAGCACCTCCTGCCAGTCCGAAACGCTGTTGATCCCGATCATCCGCTTGCGCACCTCCTCTCCGCGCGGGTGGTGCGCGGCGAAGCGGATGCCGAACTTCCGCATCATCCGCGAGGCGACCAGTTCCCCGTTCACCGCAACGCTCAGGCGGAAGTGCTGCTCGAGAACATCGCGCTGCTCGGCAATGGTCGGCGGGCTGGCCCACTCCGGATCGCCGGCGATGAGGCGATTGGCCTGCCGGAAGATCCACGGGTTGCCGATGCACCCGCGCGCCACGCTCACGCCGTGCACACCTGTGTACGCGATCATGCGGAAGATGTCGCCGACCTCCCAGATGTCCCCGCTTCCGAACACCACGCGGTCGGGCCGGCGCGAGATCAGGTCGCGCAGGTAGGTCCAACGCGACGGGCCGACATACTTCTGCTCGACCGTCCGCGCGTGCACCGTCGCCCACGCATAGCCCAGTTCGTACGCCGCATCGAAGATGCGCTCGAAGTTCCGCGCCATCTCCGGCGTGTCGTCATATCCGCGGCGGAGTTTCACGGTGCACGGGATCTCGCGCGGCACGGCCTCGCGCACCGCGCGCAGGATGATGATCGCGCCCTCGGGCTCGGCCAGCCAATGCCCGCCGCGAGCCTTGCTGCGGATCTTCTTCACCGGGCAGGCGAGGTTGACGTCGATGGTGGCGAACGATGTGGGATGTCGGATGTCGGATGTCGGATGTGGGGAGGGCGAGTGTGGATTGGGGATGCTGGATCGGGGATCGGAGGGCGAGTGCGGAATGCGGAGTACGGAGTGTGGAGTGTTGAATCCCTGGTGTTTGGAAAGTTCGTCAGCCAATGCCCCGTTCGTCGCCTCGCCCTTCTTCATTTGCTGGTGTGCTGCTTTGCTGCTCTGCTGTTGTTCCTCATCCTCCCCGCACAGCGGGTGCTCGGATTCCCCAAGAAAGTCCCCCGCCTTCGGAAACAGACCTCCCTCTCCGTAGGCCATCTCTCGATACGCCCGCCGCCCGCGCGAGCCTTGCTCGATCATCTTCACCGCCGCGGCGGCCATCTCGTCGGGGTCGCTCCCCATGATCTGCCCGCACAGCGGGTGGTCCTCTTCGCCGCCGGGGACATTGTCGCGCAGCGCTTGCAGGTCGGCCTTGTCGAACCCGTGTCCACCGCCGAGGAGCGCGCGGTCGAGCAGAGCCTCGGTCACGCAGAACGGGCAGCCGAGCCTTCTTGCTACGATGCGCATCGCGGCATCGGAGTAGCCGGCCAGGCCCGCCTGGAAGAAGGGCGCATCGGCTGTCCACCCCGGCACCGCCGCGCGGATTCGCGGATCGAGCCCGCGTGCGGCGAACTCCGCCGCGGCTGCGGATACGCTGATCGCCTCCAACCCGGGCGCGATCGCGGGCGCGGGGGGCGTGGCGTTGTTGGAGTCGGTGCAGCCCATCGCGGCAAGTTTAGGTTTGAAGGGAAGATGGCATGAAGCACGAGTCACGAGGCACAAGGAGCGGCATCGCGATGGTTCTTGCCGCGGCGATGCTCGCGGGCTTGAGCGGGTGTCGCTCCGGCAGCGATGTGGAGGCGTCGGGCGCGGTCTACCCCGATGCCGTGCTGCAGTCACGCGTGCTGGATGTGCAGGTGGTGCGCGATGAGACACAGATCACGTTGACGAACACGACCGCGCGCGGGTTCGGACGGTCGCGGCTTTGGGTGAATGCCTGGTACAGCGCCGAGATCGAGCAGTTCGGCGTCGGGCAGACGCTGAACCTGAGTCTGCACGATTTCAAGGACCGCTATGGAACACCTTTCCGCGCGGGCGGGTTCTGGGCCACGCGCCGGCCCGAGCGGCTGGTGCTGGCGCAGATTGAACCGCTGGAAGCGGAGACGCGGGAACTCATCGGGCTGGTCGTGGTGGTTCGCGGGGACGACTGACACGGACCTCCGCTCGCGGCTCGCTCCGTACCCTTCCGTCATGAACATCCTCGTTGTCGGTCCGCATCCGGATGATCAGGAACTGGGCATGGGCGGCACGATCGCGCTGCTCGCCGCGCAGGGTCACGCCGTCACGCTGCTCGACATGACCGATGGCGAGCCCACGCCGTTCGGCGATCCGGCCACACGCGCTCGCGAGGCGGCGGAAGCGGCGCGGCGGCTTTCGCCGGCCGATGGCACGAACCCGGTGCGCCGAATCCAGTTGGGACTCAAGAACCGCGAGGTTGCGCACACGCTCGAAGCGCGGCACATGGTTGCGGGGGTCATCCGCGCCACGCAGGCGCAGATCGTCTTCGTGCCGTACTTCGAAGATGCGCACCCCGATCACGTCGCGGTGACGCGGATCGCCGAGGATGCGCGCTTCGATGCCAAACTCACCAAGGTGGACATGCCCGGCGATGAGGGCCGGCCGCCGCTCAATCCCAAGTGGCTGTTTCACTACTACGCCACGCACCTGCGGATCGTGCCCGCGCCGAGTTTCATCATCGACACGTCGGCCTTCGCCGCGGCCAAGCGAGCGGCGGTCCTGGCGTACGAATCGCAGTTTGTGAAGAACGCCGCGAACAGGCGCGTGGTGGAGTGGGTGGAGCAGCAGGGGGGGTACTTTGGCTCGCGGATCAACGCCGCGGCGGGGGAGCCGTTCTTTGCGCGCGAGCCGTTGGGACTGGCGTCGTTGGTTTCGCTGGCGGTGTGAGAGCCCGGCGCGCGCGGGTGGCCGGGCGTACGCTTTGCGCCGTCGCACACCCATCGGAGCCGCCGTTGACACCCACCGCCGCGCTGATCCAGCCCGAGGTCGCCGAACTCGTGCGCGAAGGCGCGTACAGCGAGTTGCGGGCGGCGCTGCGCGGTCTCCCCGCGGCGGATATCGCCGACATCATCACCAGCCTTGAGCCCGATCATCGGGCTGTGTGCTTCCGTTTTCTGCCGCGGGATGATGCGGGCGAGGTCTTCAGTTACCTCGATGCTGAAGTTCAGGAGGAACTGATCCTGAAACTCGGCGATGCGGCGCTTCGTGTGGTCGAGGGCATGGACCCCGATGACCGGGTCCGCCTGCTGGACGAACTCCCGACCGAGGTCGCGCAGCGGCTGATCGGCAGCCTCTCGCCGGAGGACCGCAAGCAGACGCAGGCGATCCTGGGGTACCCGCCCGAGAGCGTCGGGCGCTTGATGAACCCCGACTACATCCGCCTCAAGCCCGATTGGACCATTGGGCACGCGCTCGACCACATCCGCAAGTATGGGCACGATGCCGAGACCATCAACGTGGTCTACGTTGTCGATGACAACGGCGTGCTCATCGACGACATCCGCCTGCGGTCGCTCTTCCTGGCGGACCCGGACGCGGCGGTTGAGTCGCTGATGAACCGCAACTATGTCGCGCTGCGCGCCGACCAGGACCAGGAAGAGGCGGTCCGGATGATGGCGCGCTACGACCGCATCGCGATGCCGGTGATCGATTCCCGCGGCGTGCTTCTGGGCATCGTCACCAGCGACGACATCGCCGACGTGGCCGAGGAAGAGGCGACCGAGGACATCCAGAAACTCGGCGGCGTCGGCGCGCTCGAGCAGGCGTACATCCAGACCGGCGCGATGGAGATGTTCCGAAAGCGCGGCGTCTGGCTCAGCGCGCTCTTCATCGGGCAGACGATCACCATCCTCGTGCTCGGTCGCTTCCAGGACCAACTCGACAAGGCGGTGGTGCTGTCGCTGTTCATGCCGCTGGTGATGAGTTGCGGCGGCAACTCGGGCTCGCAGGCCGCGACGCTGATCACCCGTGCCCTGGCGCTGGGCGAGGTGGGCCCGCGCGACTGGTGGCGGATCGCGCGGCGCGAACTGCTCTCGGCGCTGCTGCTGGCCGGCGCGCTGGCCGCGATGGGCTTCGTGTGCGTGGAGGCGTTCGTCGGTGCAGGGATCGTGAAGACTTCGCACGTCTTCCCGCTGGCCGTGACGATCAGCATGGCCGTGGCGTTCGTCGTGACGTGGGGCACCGTGCTGGGGTCGATGCTGCCGCTGCTGCTCCGGCGCGCGGGGCTCGACCCGGCCACCGCGTCGACGCCGATGGTGGCGACGCTCATGGATGCATCGGGAACGCTGATCTACCTCGGCGTCGCGGTGCTGCTGCTGACGGGCACGATCCTGTAGGGAAGTGCGGAGGGCGGAGTGCGGAGCCCACGCTGCTCACGGCTCTTCTTCCCTCACCCTGCTCATCACGTCGCTCCGCCAATCGCGGTCGATCTCGGCGAAGCCGCCCGGCACGCCAAGTTCCTTCACGCTTGCCTCGTCGATCGATGCGCCGTTGGCCATGGCGCGGAGCCAGTTGTTGCGATTGGTCCGTCCGAATCGCTGCGTGATGTAGGCCGACATGTGCTGGCCCTGACGGTAGACGTGGCCCATGACCTCCTTGTGCGTGTTGCGGAAGTCGGAGATCTGCGAGAACTCGGCGAGTTTGTCCGCCGCGGCCCAGCGCAGCACCTGCTGCTCGGTCCGGGCGGCCGAGTTGGACGAGTAGGCCTCGGCGGCCAGTTCGGCGACGCCCTCGAGCACCCACCAGTCGATGTCGGTCGCCTGCGGGCCCATTTCGAAGGTGACGACATGGCCGTACTCGTGGGCGAGCAGCGGCTGGAGTTGCTGCCGGCGTGCGTTGGGCCGCACGATGATCTTGATGGACTCCTTGGGCTCGTTCCAGCCCGAGAGACCGTCCCAATAGGAGAGGTAGATCGATGCTTGCAGGTGCTGCATCGTCGGGTAGATCTTGACAACCTGCTCGTGCGGCACATCCTGTTCGAAGCCGGTGTCGACGTGCGCGCGGATCTCAGGGAGCATCTCCACCACTCGGCGCGAAACATCCTCGTATCCCGCAAAGCACATCGCCACGTTCTCGCCACGGTGTGCGTGGTTGGTTTCCGCGTCGTCGCCCGGTTCGGCACGGACTTCGATCCAGTGCTCGCCCTTGTAGAGCCAGCGACCGCCCGGGGCGTCCTCGGTCGGCAGGAGCGCGAACACCACGGGATAGGAGACCGTGCGGTCGATGACGCGCGGGTCCCCCGCTTCGCCCTCGGCACGGGGCACGGTCATCTTCCACTTCATCTCCAGTTCGAAGACCGCGCGGGTCGGGCCGAACTCGTGCGGGCGATCGGCCTCGGCCTTCGGCGCATCTGGCGCCGGTGCATCGGCAGCGGGTGCGCCATCGCGCCCCGCACCGCGCGAGGCGGCCTCGTTGGCGGCGCGCTCCGCGGGGTCCACGATCCGAAGACGGAACGTCTCCGGCACGTGCCGCCTCAGGTCCGCGGCCCACATCTTCTTCTCCTGCAGGAACACGGCGTCCTCGGTCGCCACGTGCCGGAGGTACGCGTCGGCGTCGCCCGCGAGCACCGCGCGCTCCATCTCGGCGAGCACCGATTCCACGGCCGCGCGGACCTTCGCGCCATCGGCCAGCGCCGCCGCGGGGACGAGCAGAACGCCGAGCAACATCGCCACGAGGAACAGAGCGGAGCGCGGGCCGGGCGCGGTCGGCAGATGCAGGGTGGTCTTCATGGAGGATTGTTGCCCGGTCGGCGGCGCGGCGTGGGGTGGCCGGGCCGAACCCGTTGGGCGGTATAGTGCGGGCATGAGAACCACCTGTCGGCTGGCGATGCTCGGGGCGTTTCTACTCCCGTTGTTCTCCGGCGGCCCGCGGCTGTGCGCGGCCCCGCCCGATGATGAACTCACGCCGGGCGTGACCGTCCGCGTCTTCCAACTGGTCGGGGGTTTCGAGAGGCTTCCGAGGCTGGCCGCGGGGCAGACGCCCAACGCCGACTGGGTGCTGCCGACGATCGACCTGCCGAACGCCGCGGCGTTCCGCGGCGTGGATGCGCCGTTCGTCACGCACGTGCTGGGATGGCTGGACGTGGGCGCATCGGGGGAGCACGTGTTCCGCCTGATCAGCGATGACGGCTCGAAGTTGTGGATCGACGGCGCGCTGGCGGTCGATCACGATGGCCGTCACGGCGCAACGCCCAAGGCGGGACCGCCGATGCACCTGGAGCGCGGAAGGCGCGAGTTGCGCATCGAGCACTTCGACGGCGGCGGCAACCGCTCGCTGCGCCTGGAATGGAAGCCGCCGGGCGCGGCGGGCTTTTCGCTGGTGCCCGCGGAGGCGCTGCGGACCTTCGCCGACAACGCGCGCGTCACCTCGCCGGGTGTGAAGCGCCTGCACTTCGACACGCGCGCCGGCGACCGGCGCGAGCCCGAGGGCGTGCACCCCGCGTTTGCGCACTCCGCGGTGCTGCCGGAAAGCATGAAGGGGTTTGCGCCGCAGATCGGCGCGATGTGCTTCGCGCCCGATGGGCGGCTCATCGTCGGCACGTTCAATCCGCTGCAGCGGACCGACACCGCACTGCCCGACATTCAGTCCAAGACGCCCGACAAGTTGTACGCGATCAGCGGCGTGGAGCATCACGACCCCGCGCGCGTACGCATCGAGGTGGTCGCCGATGGTCTGTTCGAGCCCTGCGGGCTGGTCGCGGTCGGCGATGCGCTGTACGTCTCGCACCGCTGCGCGATCACGGAGTTGCGCGATCTCGACGGCGACGGGTTCTACGAGACCCGGCGCGATGTCGCTCGCGGCTGGGAATGCTGGAACTACCACCAGTTCACATTCGGCCTGCTGCACCGCGATGGCAGGCTCTACGCCGCGCTCTCGACGGCCATGTCGCCCCCGGGGTGGGAGGGCATGAACAACACGAACGCCGCGCCCAACGGCGCGCTCCGCGGCGGGATCATCGAAGTGGACATCGCCTCGGGGTCGGTCAGTGTCATTGCGGGCGGCACGCGCACGCCCAACGGCCTTGGCTGGGGGCCCGAGGGCTCCATGTTCTACAGCGACAACCAGGGCGTGTGGATGCCCACCTCGCAGGTGGCCGAGATCGTCCCCGGCAGGTTCTTCGGCCACTACAACAACACCAACATCGTGCCGAAGTTGGCGCAGTGGTTGCCGGGACCGGGGCTGGCCAGCGCGCTGTGCGACCGTGCCCGCGCGCCCGCGGCGATCTACCTCCCGCAGAACGAACTGGCCAACTCGCCGAGCGAGCAGATCATGATCGATCGCGGCCCCTACGCGGGGCAGATGCTCGTCGGCGAGATCACCGCGGGGGGCATCCGCCGCGTGTTCTTCGAGCGCGTGAACGGCGAGTGGCAGGGCGCGGCGTTCCGATTCACACAGGGTCTTATGTGCGGCATCAACCGCCTGGCGTGGGCGCCCGATGGCGCGCTGTACGCAGGAGGCATCGGCGCAAGCGGCAACTGGTCGTGGAACGACACCCGCGCGGGGCTCGATCGACTGACTCCCACCGGCATCACCCCGTTCGAGATGCTGGCCGTACGCGCGATGCCCGATGGGTTCGAGATCGAGTTCACCAAGCCGGTGGACGGCGCGTTCGCGGCGGATCCGCGCAACTACGAGGTGCGGCAGTGGCGCTACGCCCCGACGGCGGAGTACGGCGGGCCCAAGATCGATGTGCGAACCCTGACCGTCGGCGCTTCGGCCGTGAACGCCGACGCGCGGCGCGTGCGGCTGACGATCCCCGGGTTGCGCGCCGACGAGGGCGGTTCCGTGATCTACATCCGCACCGATCCTCGCTCGCGCGATGGCGAGGAGATCTGGAGCACCGAGGCGTGGTACACGCTGAACTTCGTGCCGCGGCAGAAGTTTAAGGGAGCGCGGCTGATCGGTCCCGCGCTCGACCTCTCTCGCGAGTCGCTGGGTGTCGGCGCGCCGGCGCCGGCGCACGCAAGCGTCCTCGTCGGCCGCACGGCGGGCAACGCGTGCGTGTTCGTGCCGCGGCGGAACGAGCGGCCGACGGAGGGTCGGACGCAGAAGGAGATCCTCGCCGCGCCGGGATACGTGGAAGTGGGAGGCGGGAGCGGCGACCTGGTGTCGCGGGCTTCCTTTGCCGACTGCCGCCTGCACGTCGAGTGGTTCAGCCCGCCCGGGGGGCAGGGACAGATGGCGGGCAACAGCGGGGTGTACCTGCACGAGCGCTACGAGGTACAGGTCCTGGGCACGCTTGCAGGCGATGGCCCGCCGCAGAACAACGAAGCGGGCGCGATCTACGGTGTGAAGGCCGCGGATGTGAACGCCTCTACCGGTCCGGGCACGTGGCAGGCGTACGACATCTTCTTTCGATCGCCCCGGTTCGTGGATGGCAACAAGACCGAGAACGCCCGCATGACGGTGTTCTGGAACGGCATTCTCGTCCACAACGATGTGGAGGTGCCCTCGCCCACAGGTGCCGCCGCGGCGGGCGGTGAGCGGGCGCACCCCGGCACCGACCGACAAATCGGCCCGGTGCGATTCCAGGATCATGCGTCGCATGCCGAGGGCCCGGTGCGGTACCGCAACGTGTGGATCGCGCCGCTGGAGAAGTCGCGCGGGATCGACGGCCCGTGGCGCGACCTCTTCGACGGTCGAACACTCGACGGGTGGCGGGTCTGCGGCGGCGCGGCGGAGTTCTCGGTCCGCGAGGGTGTCATCGTGGGCTCGACGCGTCCGAACACGGGCAACACGTTCCTTGTCACGCGCGAGGAGTTCGGCGACTTCGAGTTGCTGCTGGAGTTCCGGACGCACGCGGAACTCAACAGCGGCGTGCAGATCCGCAGCGCCGTCGAAGGCGGAGTGGAGAACCGCGCGGGGCGCGTGTCGGGCTACCAGGTGGAGATCGATCCCGCTGAGCGCGCATACACCGGCGGTCTGTACGACGAGGCCCGGCGCGGCTGGCTGCACCCGCTGATCGACAGTCCCGCCGCGCGGAGCGCGTTCCGGCCCAACGACTGGAACACCATGCGCGTGCTGGCCGAGGGGCCGCGCATCCGGACGTGGGTCAACGGCGTTCCCGCGGCGGATGTTCACGACGCCTTCGCCGCGAGCGGGCACATCGCGCTGCAGGTGCACGGCGTCGGCCCGCGAGAGGACGAACTGCGGGTGGAGTTCCGAGGCATCCGCGTGCGCGGCGCGCAGCGATGAACGGGGCGAATGTGAAAGGGGCCGACAGGCGCGTGCCTGCCGGCCCCATGAAGGTTCGCCGCGAGGTTTGCGCGGCGCGAAGCGTGAGAGTGCGTGCGGCGATTAACTGTTGAACCACGCGACGAGGAAGGCGAAGATGTCGGAGACATCGGTGCGCTCATCGCCGTCGAAGTCGCCGTCGCCGGCGAACCACATGGTGAGGAACGCGAAGATATCGTCAACGCCGACCGAGCCGTTCTGATTGATGTCGCCGATGCACCCGCCCATCCAGGAGTTGATGGCGGCCCGGATCTGCTCGCGCATCTGCTCGTGGATCGCGCGGGAGAGCGCCGTCTGGCTGCCCGCAGGCGTGTCGTTGGTGATCTGGTTGAAGTACCCGCCGTAGACGAACTCGCGCGGGGAGGTCAGGCACCCCGACTTGTGCGGGATCGAGATCCAGTTGAACCCGGTCCGGTAGGCCGTCCCGCCGAGGCCGTAGTTGCCGCCCTTGGTGGCGTACTGGATCTGGTTCTGGAACATCGGGCGGTAGAAACCTGGCATGCCGGCGCTGGCGAACTCCTGGTCGATGATGTTCTGCAGGTTCTGCGACCAGTTGTTGATCATGATGTTACGGAACGCGGTGCGGCTCTGCGGGGAGAGGAAGCCGTTGCTGACGTTCTCGTGGATGCGCCCCAAGTCCTCGAGCGTCACCTGGTTGGGCGGGGTTCCGCAGCCGATGTGGTGCTGCACGAACGTGTCGTCCATGCCCAGGAGCGCCGCGGTCTGGTTGAGTCCGTTGAAACCGCCGAAGTTCGTGGTGATGGTCCACGTCGCCTCGTTGTCGGACTGCACCATCATCCACCCCAGGACTGTGCCAAGGGCGATCTGCTGGATCCACGGGTCGTTGGGGTTGGGGCAGGAGTCGTAGCCGGGCTGGTTGACACCGCCCACGATCCCGCCCCCGCCGAGGTAGTTGTACTGCGACAGCAGGTTGATGGCCCCGCCCGTGTTGTCGATGGCGCGCATCGCCCGGACATGGTGCAGCAACTTGAGTGCGCTGGCGGGCTCGAACGGCCGGTCGTGCTGCAGCGCCGAGACGATGCCGCCGTTGACACGCTTGCAGTAGAAGCCCCAGAAACCATCGTCGATGTCCGCGTCCATGATGTCACGGGCCCGGGTCTCGGGCGCGTTCAGGTTGTTGACAAACGCGCCCGAGTACGTCGTGGGCCCGGCCGCGTTGGGCTGCCGATCGAGGTGGATGAGCCGCACGCCATACTGGCCGGTGAACGCGGAGATCTGCTCGGAACTCCAGCCGTAGAACCACCAGTGGTGATTGACGCTCGGGGGGAAGGCCTCCAGCAGGACGCAGTAGGTGCCGGAGTCTTCGCGCTCGATCTGCACGACGCGCTGGCCCTGGCCGATGACGGCACTGATCTGCGCGGGTGTCGCATCGGCGAGGAACGTGTGGGCCCGCTGCATCGCGCCGCTGTTGGACACGAGCACCGCGGCGTACTTGCGCACGCCGCCCTCCAGGTAGGTGTCCACGTCGATGATGCGGGCGTTGTTGTTGCTCGCGAAGTCGCGCACCTGCTGCTCGGTGCGCCCGGCGATCCACCAGTTGGACGGCGAGAAGTCATCGCCCGTGTTCGCGATGCTCACGTAGGCATAGCGGATCACGCCCCCGTCCTCGTAGGGCTCGATGTCGATGAGTCGGTGGCCGTTGGTCGAGAGCGCCGAGTTCACCTGCGCCTCGGTGCGACCGGTGTTCCAGTCAAAGTCCTTCGCGAACGAGCCGGTGTCCCGCACGAACACCGCGGAGAACCGCTGCGGGCTGGTGCCGTCCACCGGCTCCAGGTCGATGGGCCGATAGCCCTCGCCCACCTTTGAAGCGATGTCGGCATGGGTCGCGTTGGTGAAGTACCACCAAGCGGTCTTGGCAGTGTTGTCGCGGTCCGGGTTGGCCGCGCCGTGCGCCGCGGCGACGAGCGCCAGAGCCGCGAGGGACGCCAGGCATGCCGGAGCGCGCCTGGCTCTGGGGAAGTTCGTAAACAGTTCGGGATTTGATTGTGCGATCATGGGTAAGGCTCCTCGTGTGTATCTTTTTTGTGGGGCAAGTGTTTGCGGGGGAAGGGCGAACCACGAAGTTCGTTCACCGGGTAAGCGGAATCGCCGACCTGTGGGGCTAGCCGCGCGGGAGTTTTTTGTCTTGGGGCTTTCCTTGAGCGACGCCGAACGCCAGGACGTGACCCTCATCCTGCAGGAGATCGCCGCGGGCGATTCCGCCGCGGCGGCACACCTGCTCCCGATCGTCTACGAAGAACTGCGTTCGCTGGCCCGAGCGCACCTTGCCAGCGAACGCGCCGGGCACACGCTCCAGCCCACGGCCCTCGTGCACGAGGCCTACCTGCGGCTGGTCGGGCCCGCCCCCGACGATGCCCGGTCCTTCAACGGCCGGCAGCACTTCTTCGCCACCGCCGCGACCGCCATGCGACGGATCCTCGTCGACCACGCGCGCGAGCGCAACGCCCTCAAGCGCGGCGGCGGTCGGCGTGTGGAACTGACCGACAACGATGCCGTGGCCGTCGGCGACGACCTTGACCTGATCGGACTCGATGATGCGCTCCGCAAACTCGAGAGCATTGATGAACGACGCGCACGCGTTGTGACCCTCAGGTACTTCGGCGGGCTGACCGTCGCACAGACTTCCGCGGCATTGGGCGTGTCGCCCGCTACGGTCAAGAACGACTGGGCCTTTGCTCGGGCGTGGCTGTTGCGCGAGATGGCCGGCGCATGATGGGCCGACACAGAGCCGCATGAGCACCGATCGGCACAACCTCGCGGCAGAGATCTTCGTCCAAACCATGGACCTGGACGCCGCGTCGCGCGAGCAGATGCTGGCCAACCGCTGCGGCGACGACCCTGCGCTCCGCGCCGAGGTCGAGTCGCTCCTTTCTTCGCACGACGGCGCGGCTCGGCGCATGGAGACCCCCGCGGCAGAGGTGTTCATCCGCGCCGTGTCCGGAACCGCCGCGGCCGGCGCGATGCTCGAGGGCGAGACCGATCTCGACGCGCTGCCGCAGGCAATCGGTCCCTACCGCGTGCTCGGCCTCCTGGGCGAGGGCGGCATGGGCCGCGTGTACGTTGCCGAGCAGGACCAGCCCCGCCGGCGCGTCGCGCTGAAGGTCATCCGGGCGGGCGCGGTGTCGCGGTCCATCCTGCGGCGCTTCGAGCGAGAGGCCGCCGCGCTGGCACGACTCCAGCACCCCGGCATCGCGCACGTCTACCAGACCGGTACCGCCGATACCGGCCGCGGCCCGCAGCCGTTCCTGGCCATGGAACTGGTGGAGGGCCTGCCGCTCACACGGCACGCGCGCGAGCACGCGCTCTCCACGCGCCAGAAACTCGAACTGGTCGCCCGCGTCTGCGATGCCGTGCAGCACGCACACGAGCGCGGCATCGTGCACCGCGACCTCAAGCCCGCCAACGTGCTTGTGATCGACGAACCCACCGCCACCGGGTCCGGCTCCTCGCTCGCGCGGTCCGATGGTTCGCACGAATGGGGCGTCGGCCGGCCCAAGGTGCTCGACTTCGGTGTCGCGCGGCTGACAGATGATGACCACGCCGCAATGACCGCCGCGACCAGCGTCGGCCAACTCATCGGCACGCTCGCGTACATGAGCCCAGAGCAGGTCTCGGGCGGCTCCGCGGCGGTCGATGCAAGGTCCGACGTCTACGCGCTGGGGGTGATGCTCTACGAACTGCTCGCCGGGCGCCTGCCGATCGATGCGCGCAGCATGTCCGCGCCCGAGGCGGTGCGGGCCATCCGCCAGGACGACCCGCCCACGCTGTCGTCGATCGATCGCTCCTTCCGCGGCGACGTCGAGACCATTGTCGCAAAGGCCCTGGAGAAGAACCCCGATCGCCGCTACCAGTCCGCCGCAGACCTCGCCGACGACCTGCGTCGGCACCTGGCCGACCAGCCGATCGTCGCGCACCCGCCCAGCGCGATGTACCAGTTCGCCAAGTTCGCGCAGCGCAACCGCGGGCTGGTGGTCGGTCTCGGCGTTGCCGCGGCGGTGCTCGTGCTCGCATCGGCGGGCCTGGCGGTCCTCGCGGCGGTGGCGCTGGCACAACGGGATGATGCACGCGAGGCGGGCCGTCAGGCCGAAGTGGCGCGCCGCCGTGCCGACGAGGCCCGGGAGAAGGCCGAGACGCAGGCACGAACGACGCGACGTGTCAACGCGGTGCTGAACGACATGCTGTCGCGCGCCAACCCCAGCCGGGCAGGCTCGAAGGACATGACGCTCGTCGACGCCGCCGACGGCCTGGCGGTTCGGCTCGACACGGTGCTGGCCGACGAGGCGGAGGTACGCAGCGACATCCAGGACACGCTGGCCCGCCTCTATACCGGCCTCGGCCGATACACCATAGCGGCCGAACTCGCCATGTCGGCCTATGAGGAGAAAGCGGCGCGTCTCGGGAGAGACGACCGGGAGACGCTGATCACGCTGCTCGTGTACGCGCTGGCCCTGCATCTTGGTGGGAACAGCACCGCCGCGCACCAACTGCTGGAGCCCGCGCTGAGCGACGTGATGCGGGCGCACCCCGACGACCGCGAACTCCGTTCGGAGTATCTGTTCGTCCTTTCCACCGTCGAGGCCGCACGCGACCGGTTCGAGAGTTCGCTCGACTTTGCGAGACGGACGATCGAAGTGATCGGCGACGACCCCACGCTCGCAACACGCAGGCGACGGGCCCAGGTGCGGCTGATCAACATCCTCGCCGAACTCGGGCGGACGGGCGAGGCGGTCCCGATCGCCGAGCGTGTTCTGCCGGAGATCGAAGCATCGACCGATCCGCAGGACGCGGATCTTGTCGAGGCGTATCTGACGGTCGGTCGCGTGTACAGCGCGGCCCGTGAGCACGCCCGGGCCGAGCCGTATGCGCGGCGCGCCGTGGCCATCGCCTCGGGGGTGTTGGGCGAAGATCATCCGCGCTGGTTCGCCGCTGCCGATGCGCTCGCCGGCATTCTGACATCGCAGTTCAAGTTCGATGAGGCGCTGCCGCTGGCGCAGCACGTGCTCGATGTGCGCCGTCGCACGCTGGGCGAAAGCAGCCGGGCGACCCAGGCGTCGATCAACAACCTCGGCTGGCTGCTGACGCGCGCCGGGCGCTACGCCGAGGCCGAACCGCTGCTGCGCGAGGCGGTGGCGCTGGTCGAACCGCGCGCCGGGCTCGAGAGCCCGACCACGCTCCGCGCGTACAACAACCTCGCCAACGCGCTCAACCACATGCGCCGATTCGACGAAGCACTCGAGATCTACGAGCGGATCGTCCCCGCGGCGGACCGCGCGCTCCCCGCGGACAGCGTCGAGCCGGCCCGATACAGGTACGGCCAGGCGCGGTCCCTTATCGGTCTGGGACGTCATGCCCAGGCCGAGGCGTTGCTGCTTCGAAGCCACGAGGTGAGCCGCGACCGCCCGACCGAGCGCCTCTTGCGCAAGCAGAGCGCCGAGCGGCTGGTCGAGGTGTACAGGGCGCTGCAGCGCGAAGACGAGGCAGCGCGCTGGCAGGCCGAAGCCGACGGCGTGACCTTGTAGCCGTCGGTTCGGTCAGCGGGCAGGCTTCCTCCCGCGCTTGGGCGCTTCGGCCGGTCGGGCCGACGTCGGACGGATGGGCCTTCGGCCGATGGTGGGCGCGACCGGACGCGTCGTCATCCCCCGCCGCTTCTCGATCATCTCGGCGATGGTTGATGCCCCGAGCGCGGTCTGCACGAGCGCGATGGCCTCGTCCAGCCGCGCGTGCAGCGGGCACAGGTTGGCCGCGTGTTCGGGCAGGTCGATCGGGCACTTGGTGATGCGCTCGATGGGATCGACCGCGTTGATCACGTCCAGCACGCTGATCCGGTCGGCGTGCCGATCGAGCGTGAACCCGCCCGTCGGGCCGCGCTGGGCCGAGACGATCCCCGCCCGCGCCAGGCTCTGCAGCACCTTCGAGAGATACCCCGCGGGGACCTTCATCGCCTCGGCGATCTCGCCGGTCGTGCACGGTTTATCGGGGTTCGAGGCCAGATGAACGACGGCGCGAAGGGCGTACTCGGAGGTGCTTGAGAACATGTCGGGCCCGAATAGTGGATTTCTGTATCTACAACTGTACAATAATAGGTCCGCGCAGACCGCTTGTCCCCCATCCGAAGGAGCAGGCCATGACCGAACTCAACGCCGATTGCACCATTGCCGGAATCGTCAGCATGGCGCCGCACGCCGAGGCCGTGCTCGCGGATCTCGGCATCGACAACTGCTGCGGGGCCCACGCCACGCTGCGCGAGCACTGCCTTCGCTTGCGTCTCAACCCCGACGCGGTGCTCGGACGGCTCGCATCCTGTGTCACCGAAGGTCAGGCCCCGCTCCGCGGCGGCCACGTTCATTCCCTCCGCGCGGCGGCGCCGCGCCTGCTCGAACTGGCGCAACGCGTCGCCGCGGCACACACACACCGCGATGCCCGCCTGGGCGAACTGCTCGGCGTGATCGAGAGCCTGGCCGGCGCGAACGACGGCGGCGATGCCGCGGCAGGCCGCACCGCGGCGCTCTTGGCCCGCGCCGGCGAACTGACCGACCACTTCCGCGTCCCGGCGCAGGCCTGCGGGTCGTGGACACAACTGGTGACACTGCTCGGACGCCTGCACGAGCAGGCTGCGAGCGCGACGGCGTGCGCGTCCCGCGCGTGATCGGCTTTGCGTGTGGCGGCTGCGAATCCGAGAAGGAGTGCGCCCTGTGAAACCCGTGACCACGGCTCACACGGCAGCCAGCGGCTCAGCGCGAACGGTTCGGCTTCCCGTGCTGGCAGATCCGGTCGGCTTGGGGCAGGCGCGGCTGCGTCGTCGCCGTCGTTTCCGCGCGGCGGTCCTTGCCGGCGTGTGGCTGCTGATGATCGCGCACGTCACGCACTGGGCCGTCACCGGACGCTCCGTCGCGCCGTTCGTGCTCTCGGACGCGATGAAGACGCTCGAACTCGGGCAGGTCAACCCGGGCTTCCTGCTGTTCGCCGCCGCGCTGCTTGTCACGCTGGTGTGCGGACGATTCCTCTGCGGCTGGGCGTGCCACATGGGCGCATTGCAGGACCTGTGCGCGTGGATGCTGGGCAAGGCGGGCGTCCGCCCGCGGATGTTCCGAGCGCGGCTGCTTGGGTATGTGCCATTGTTCCTGGCGGTCTATATGTTCATCTGGCCCACGGCCAAGCGCGTGGCTCTGCTGCCCGCGCTCGAGCGGTTGTGGCCCGCCGGCGCGGCGTATCTGGGGCCCGTCCAGCCCTTCCCGGGCTGGAGCACCAAGTTCATGACCACGGAGTTGTGGTCGGGGCTTCCATCGGCCGCCGTGGCGATTCCCTTCCTGCTGCTGTGCGGTTTCGCGACCGTGTACTTCCTCGGCGCGCGGGGCCTGTGCCGTTATGGGTGCCCATATGGCGGTTTCTTCCTCCCGGTCGAGCAGATCGCGGTCGGCCGCGTCGTCGTCAATGCCGACCTGTGCGACGGGTGCGGGCGCTGCACCGCGGCATGCACGGCGGGCGTCCGCGTGCTGGAGGAGACCCGGGCCTACGGAATGGTGGTCGATCGGAACTGCATGCGCTCGCTCGACTGCGTCGCGGCGTGCCCGCAGGAAGCGTTGCGGCTCGGTGTGGCGCGCCCCGCGATCATGAAGAACGCAAGCGCAGGCGCCGACCTCCCGCCGAAGGTGCGCTACGACCTGAGCACCCGCGCCGAACTGGCCATCCTGGCCGTGTTCGTGCTCGGCCTCGCCGCGACGCGCGGGCTCTACGGCGTCATCCCGCTGCTGATGAGCGTGACCATCTCGGTGCTCTCGGCGTTCGTGCTGTGGCGCGCGTGGACGCTGCCCACAACGCGCGATGCACGCTTCGTCGGCGTGGAGTTGAAGCGCGCAGGACGATGGCGACCCGGGGGCATTGCGTTTGTCGCGCTCGCCGCGGCGGTCGGCGTGCTGTTGGCGCACAGCGCCGCGGTGCGCAGCGCGCAATGTTGGGGGGGCGTGCTCGATGGCCGCGTGTCCACCACGCGCGAACAGGCCTTCGGCGTGGACCCATCGGGCGTGCGCGACGAGGACCGCGCAACCGCGAGGAGGGCGCTCTGGTGGTACACGGTCGCCGCTCCGGTGGGCGCGGGCGGGGTCGCCCTGCTGCCGACGCCCCAGACCGAGCCGAGGATGGCCTGGCTGGCGCTGGTCGCCGGCGAATACCGGCGGGCCGAGCAACTGTTGCGATGCGCCGCGGGTCGCTTTCCCGACAACGACACGCTGACGGGCGAACTGGCCCGCGTCATCCTGCTCCGCGACGACGTGCGCTCCGCTCTCGAAACCCTGCGAGCCGCGTGCGCCGACAATCGGCCGCGCGGCGAGTCGCGCCGATTGCTCGGGTGGCTGCTGCTCAATACTGGCGACCCCGCCGGCGCGGCGGCGCAGTTCGAGCGGGTCATGCGCGACGGGGGGAACGACCCCCAGACCCTGGAGTTGCTGCACATCGCGCAAGAAATGGCCGCCGAGAGCGCGAGAAAATAGAAGCGGGCACGCTGCTCCGGTGGGGCAGCGCGCCCGCGCATCGGCGGCTGACGGCTGCCCTAGGCGCAGCCGCCGAACCACAACGTGAGGAACTGGAAGATGTCGGCCACATCGTTGCCGGGCGAACCGCTCAAGTCGGCCCGTGAGTCCCCGGCGAACCACGCCTCGAGGAAAGCGAAGATGTCACCCACGGCGATGTCCCCCGAGCCGTCGAAATCCGCCGCGCAAGGGAGCCCGGTGGTCCAGTCGAGTCGTACCTCCGCTGCGCCGAAGTCGGTCCATGGCAGCCCGGGACCGTCGCCGAAGTAGATGCGATACCGTGCCTGGTAGCGGCCCTGCGTTGTCGTGGAGTACCAGTTGTGGGCCATGAGGCCGTTCCACTGGATCGCGGGCCCGGTGTCCGCGGTGCCGAAGATCGGTGCGTAGGGAGTGGCCGACATCCGCGCGGCATAGACATTCAGCCCGGGCGTCGCATCCAGCGACTCGATCCACAGGCTCGCACCTTCCGGCGCGGTCCAGGTGCCCATGATCATCCATCCGTACTGCCCGTTGTACATCGTCTCGTTCAGCACGTCCGCCGGCGGGTCGTACTGCACGCCCGGGTACGCACGCAGAACCAATGCCGCGGCCGAAGATTTGTGGACCGACAGTGTCGAGCCGTCGAAGCCCACTTCCAGATGCACCATCGGGCCGCCGAGCGTCGGCTGATTCGCCGACGCGGCGGAGTGGAGGCCCAGCATCGCGGCGGCGGCGACGATGGCTGCGAGTTGGTTCGTGCGAATCATGGTCTGTCCTCCTTGTGTTCGTTGAGGTATCGGGCCGTCAGCGAGCCGTGACGGGGTTCCAGTTGTCCACGTCAAGGCCGATGTCAAATGTCTTGCGCAGGTGCGCGGTGCCGACCTGTCCGTCGAGGAACGCATACCCCGAGCCGCCGGCACGCGCGTGCCGCGCCGGTTCGATCTCGGGCGGAGCGCTGAACTGCCGCCAGAAGTGCGCCATCGCGTGGTCGGCGTTGGTCGCGCCGAGCAACTCGCCGAAGAGCACGGTGCGACAGGGGCGCGGTGTCTGGTCGATGCGGCGCCACCCGTTGCGCGAGCCCGGCTCCAGTTCCTGCGGGCCCAGTTCGAAGTACACGTTGTACGCGTAGGTTTGCCCGAACTCGCGACGGTCCAGCGGGCACCGGTAATGCGTGGCCTGCGCCAAGGCGAGTTGGCCGTTGTCGAACTCAGTGCCCAGCACGGGCAGGTATGCCGCGGTCCATCCAGTAACCCCCGCCGAAAAGGCCGAGTGCGAACTGCGGGGCATCTGGTCCTTCCAGTCCGCGGCATAGAGGAACGTCACCTGCCCCAGCGTGCGGAGCCGGACGAGGCAGAGGGTGGCGCGGGCGCTGTTCCGAGCCCCGGCCAGGGCGGGCAGGGTCAGGCCGACAAGCAGGGCGACGATCCCGATGACCGCGAGGGTCTCGACGAGCGTGAATCCGCCGGGGCGGTTGGGAGGTGTGCGGTCCATGGCGACTCCATCGGCTAAAGACAGAGTTGTAGATACACATATACAGAATATGGCCGCGCGCGGCGTTCGTCAAGGCCCCTTCCCTCGGAAGTTGTGCTTGACAGGGGCCGATGCCGATGTAGACTGGATATCAGGATACAAAACTCCAGAACAAGGAGCGGCCCATGCGGTTCATCGCGCGACACAGGTACTGGTTCATGGGCACGGGCTTCGCCCTCGGCGTGCTGACCGTGGCCACGGTCGTCTACGCCACGATCATCACGCTGACTTTGGAGGACATGCATCTGCGCGGCACGCAGATGGGCGCGGTCGGCGCAAACGTGATCTTCCACTCCGACTCGTGTCTGGACTGCCACACTTCTTGGGACGCCCAGGAGCCCAGCCTGTTCTCGGAGTGGGAGGGGAGCCTGATGGCCAACGCCGGACGCGACCCGCTGTTCTTTGCGCAGATGGCGCTGGCCAACCAGGACGTCGAGAACGTCGGGTACTACTGCATGCGATGCCACGTGCCGATGACGTTCGTCACCGGACACGCCATGCCGGCCGACGGTTCGGCCCTGGACCAGACCGATATCGACGGGGTCAACTGCCACTTCTGCCACGCGATGGCCGACCCGGTGTACCAGGCCGGCGTCAGCCCGCCGGAGGACGAGGCGATCCTGAACGCGCTGCCCGGCGGACCGCCGCAGTACTACGCCAACTCGCAGTTCGTGCTCGACCCCGATGGCACCCGCCGCGGCACGCGCGCCGACAGCGCCGCCCTGCACTGGCGCATCGAGTCCCCGTTCCACACGCGCGGCGAGTTCTGCATGACCTGCCACGAGGTCGGCAACATCGCCGTCTCGCGCCAGGCCGATGGCACGTTCCGCTACAACGCGCTCAACCAGCGCGTGCCCGATGAGAACCCCCACACCCAGTTCCCGCTGGAGCGCACCGGCTCGGAATGGAAACTCTCGGCCTTCGCCAACGGCGGCGTCGATATGGGCGGGCGCTTCGGCGGAACCCGCGGCCCGGTTGTCAGCACCTGTCAGGATTGCCACATGCCGGGGGCCGCTGACCAGGCCTGTTTCTTCGGGCCCACGCGGCCCGATCGCGCCGGGCACCAGTTCGCCGGCGCCTCGGCGCAGGTGCTGGACCTGATCATCGAGCAGCGGCGGCGCGACAACGGCGAGGAGGGGCTGGCGCCGCTGCACGCCGGGCGGGCCGCAGCGGTGTCGATGCTGCAGCGCGCTGCGACGCTCGAACTCGCCGCGGACGCGGCCAGTCTCGACGTGCGCGTCATCAACGAGAGCGGGCACAAACTGCCCACGGGGCACATCGAGGGTCGGCGCGTGTGGGTGAACGTGCGCTTCCTCGATGCGCACGGGCGGATCGTTCGTGAGCACGGCCGATACGACGAGGCCGAGGCGCTGCTCGACGAGTCGACCACGACCGTCTACGAGATGCACCTGGGCCTGAGCCTCTATGCCTCGCAGGTCACCGGCCTGCCGGCGGGCCAGACGATGCGCATGTCGCTGGCGGACACCATCGTGAAGGACAACCGCATCCCGCCGCGCGGCTTCAATAACGCGGCATTCGAGGCGGCGGGCGCGCCGGTCGTGGCGCACCAGTATGCCGATGGCCAGTACTGGGACGATCTGGAGTTCGCGCTCCCGGGTCGTGCGCGCCGCGCCGAGGTGGCCGTCTACTACCAACAGACGCCGCGAGGCTACATCGAGCACCTGCGCGACCACAACCATACCGATCACTGGGGCGACACGCTCTTCGACCTGTGGCAGGCCACGGGCCGCGGCGCGCCGATCCGGATGACCAGCGCATCGATCGAACTCAACGGCTGCAACGCCGACTACAACGGCAGCGGCGCGGCGGACGTGCCGGACATCTTCGAGTTCCTCGGCCTGTGGTTCGCCGGCAACGCCGCGGCGGACTTCGACGGCAATGGGCAGGTCCAGGTCGCCGACATCTTCGCGTTCCTGAACGCCTGGTTCGCAGGGTGCGTGTAAGGGCAAAGTTCGGAACCCGTGCCGGCGGGGCGGTCGGCCCGGCCACGTCATGTTCTCAGAATTTCCATGATGAGTGCTTGACTTGCCGTCTTGTAGTCGATATCAAGATATAAAACTCTAGAACTCTCGAAAAGGGCCGCGCCCCGGAGCCAGCCAGCCATGAACGCGACACCCAGCACCCCGATCCCCTCACCCTCGCGGGAGCGCTTCGCCCTCGCCGTCGCCGCGGCCGTCAGCCTCGCCTCTCTTGCCGGGATGGGCGCACTGGGCATCGCCGTGGGCTGGAGCCAGCGGCAGATCGCGGTGGACTTTGCGAACGTGCAGCCGGTGGCGTGGCTTGACAGCGGAGCGGTGTCGCGCGGGCGCGAGGCCTTCGCAACCACGTGCACCGCGTGTCACAACGAGGACGGCAAGGGCCGACCGGGCCTCGGGCGAGACCTGACCAACAGCGCGTTCGTCCGTGCCGCGACCGATGACCGCCTGGCGCGCATGATCGCCGATGGCCGCGCCGCCGACGACCCGCTGAACATCACGAAGGTCGCCATGCCGCCGCGCGGCGGCAACGACACACTCTCGGAAGCGGATCTGCGCGACGTGGTGATGTTCGTGCGGGCGCTGCAGGAGCCGGCGCGCGTCGCGCGCGGGGTATCGCTTGTCGCCCGCCCCGCCGCGCCGACCGAGGCCGAGATTGCGGCCGCGGCGGAAATGGCCTTGGCCGCGGCGGGCGGCGATGAGGAACTGGCCGAGTACATCGCCAGCGGCACGAAGTTGTACGCGAGCAGTTGCATCGCATGCCACGGTGCGGCGGGCGTGGGCATGAAGGGCAACGGCAAGGCGCTGGTGAACAACGAGTTCATCCAGGGGCTGGACGATGACGGCCTGCTCGCGTTCATCAAGCGAGGGCGCGACCCGAGCGACCCCAGGAACACGACGGGCGTGGGCATGCCGTCCAAGGGCGGCAACCCGGCGCTGTCCGACGACGACATTCTCGACATCGTCTGCTATCTGCGCACGCTCCAACCCGACAAGCCCGTCGCCACAACAGGAAAGTGACCGCACGGCGGCGCCCGGT
Source organism: Phycisphaeraceae bacterium (assembly GCA_019636495.1). Taxonomy (GTDB): domain Bacteria; phylum Planctomycetota; class Phycisphaerae; order Phycisphaerales; family UBA1924; genus JAHBXL01. The sequence goes on from JAHBXL010000013.1 coordinate 116,474, forward strand.
CCGTGCCCGCGTGGGCGCGGCGGCGGGGCCGCGAAAGGGAGAACGACCATGAGACCCCAGATCCGAGTCCGAGCGGCGACCGCCGCGTTCATCACCATCCTGGCGGGGGGTGTGCTGCTGGAATCCAGCGTGCCCGCGGCGATGGCCCAGCAGGAGGGCCGACGTCGACGCGCCGCCGCCGATGCTCGCCCGGTCGAACTCACGCCCGATCAGGTCGCGCAACTGAACCGCGTCGCCAACGAGCGCAAACTCAATGTCGACGACCTGCTCGCCGCGGCCAAGACCTTCATGCCCAGCGGCCGGCACGACGAGTACGTGCTGTTCAGTTCGGGCGGGCAGAGCGGGCAGGTGTTCGCGATCGGCGTGCCGAGCATGCGGCTGCTGCGCTCGATCGCGGTGTTCACGCCCGAGTCGTGGCAGGGCTACGGCTTCGCCGGCGACGATGACCCCGTGCTGAAGCAGTTGGACATCAACGGCAAACCGGTCCTGTGGGGCGACACCCACCACCCCGCGCTGTCGGAGACGGCCGGCGACTACGACGGGCAGTTCCTGTTCATCGGCGACAAGGCCAACGCCCGCGTCGCGGTGATCGACCTGCGCGACTGGGAGACCAAGCAGATCGTGAAGAACCCGCTGACGATCAGCGACCACGGCGCGGCGTTTGTCACGCCCAACACCGAGTACGTGATCGAGGGCGGGCAGTACGCCACGGTGCTCGGCTACGGCTACGCGCCGCCCGAAGAGTACAAGAAACTCTACCGCGGCATGGTCACGATGTGGAAGTTCGATCGGTCCAAGGGCCGCATCGACGAGTCCGCCTCGTTCGCCCTGGAACTCCCGCCCTACTGGCAGGACCTGGCCGACGCCGGCAAGGGTGCCAGCGACGGCTTCTTCTTCATCAACTCCTTCAACGTCGAAATGGCGGTCGGCGGCGTCGAGAAGGGCAACCCGCCCTTCGAGGCCGGTGCCAGCAAGCGCGACATGGACTACCTGCACATCGTCGACTGGAAGAAGGCCGAAGCGGCCTTCAAGGCCGGAAAGGCCAAGAAGATCAATGGCTTCCCTGTGCTGATGATCGAGACGCTGATCGCCGACGGCATCCTTTACTTCGCCCCCGAGCCCAAGAGCCCGCACGGTGTCGATGTCTCGCCCAACGGCCAGTACATGGTGGTGGCGGGCAAACTCGATCCGCACGTGACGGTGTACTCGATCGACCGCATCAAGCGCGCCATCGCCGAGCGCAAATACTCGGGCACCGACGACTACGGCGTGCCGATCCTCGACTTCGATGCGGTGAAAGAGGCGCAGGTCGAACTGGGCCTTGGGCCTTTGCACACCCAGTTTGACAACAAGGGCTACGCCTACACCTCGCTGTTCCTCGACTCGGCCGTCGCACGGTGGACCCTCGGCGGCGAATACGCCGCGCTCAACGCCGAGAAGCCCTGGACGCTCGTCGCCAAAACGCCGGTGCAGTACAACATCGGTCACCTTTGCGCGGCCGAGGGCGACACCGTCAGCCCCGATGGCAACTACCTCATCTCGATGTCCAAGTGGTCGGTCGACCGCTTCCTGCCTACAGGCCCGCTGCTGCCGCAGAACTTCCAGTTGCTGGACATCGGCGCGCCGGGCACCGCCATGCCGGTGCTGTTCGACATGCCCATCGGCGTCGGCGAGCCGCACTACTGCCAGATGATCAAGGCCGACAAACTCAAGACCTGGCTGGTCTATCCCGAGATCGGCTGGAACCCGCACACGCAGAAACTCGACCCACGCGCGCCCAAGAAGGGCGAGGAGGGCGTGACGCGCGACGGGAACAACGTGCTGGTGAAGATGACCGCCATCCGCAGCCACTTCTTCCCAGAGCATGTCGAGGTCAACGAGGGCGACCGCGTCACCTGGCGCATCGTCGCGATGGAGACCACGCAGGACGCCACCCACGGATTCTGCATCGGCGGCTACAACATCAACCTCTCACTGGAGCCCGGCGAGTTCATCGAGTTCACCTTCACCGCCGATCGCGCCGGCACCTACCCGTTCTACTGCACCGAGTTCTGCTCGGCTCTCCACCTGGAGATGATGGGCTACTTCCACGTGAAGCCCAAGGCCGCCGCCGCCGCGCCCGCCGCGGAGGAACCGGTCGCATCGCGCAAGTGACATCCCACTCCCGTCCGGCGAGGGCGAAGGCCCCCGCCGGGCATTGACCGGCCCTGTACCGGATCGTCAGCGAATCGGAGCCCCGCCATGCCGTCCATCCTGCAATACCTTGTCGGGCCGCGCATCCCGGTTGAGGAACTCCGCGCCCACCGTGTCCGCTACGCAACGCCGACGGTGATCTTCATGGCCGCGCGCATCCTCCTGCTGGTCTCCATCTTCCTGCCCTACTGGCACATGGAACTCGAGGCCCCGCAGTACCCCAAGGGTCTGTACCTCACCGCCTACGTCAACCACCTGACGGGCGACGTCAAGGAGATCGACGGCCTCAACCACTACATCGGCATGCGCCCCCTGGGCGAGGCCGCGGCGTTCGAGCGAACGCTGGCGGTCTGGGCCATCATCGCGATGGTGCTCCTGGTCGAGGGCGCGGCGTTCGTGCACAGCCGGTGGGCGGTGCTTCTCGCGCTGCCCGCGATCGCGTTCCCCATCGGCTTCATCGCCGACCTCTACTTCTGGATGCGCACCTTCGGGCTCAACCTCGACCCCGATGCGCCGCTCTCCAAGTCCGTCAAGCCCTTCGTGCCGACCGTGATCGGCGAGGGCGGCATCGGGCAGTTCCGCACCTATGCCGAGTTCGGGAATGGCTACTGGCTCGCCGTGGGGTGCGCCGCGCTCACCGTCGTCGGCTTCTACTTCCACCGCAGCGCTTACAAGCCGCTGTACGACCGCGCCGTCGGCCGGCAGCAAACGGATGCCGCATGAACGCTCGCATGCTCCAATCCCGGTGTGCCGTGTTCGCACTCGTGCTGGGCGCGGCGATCTCCGGCGCTGTGGCGCAGGAGCACGAAGTGCCCGCGCCGCTCGCCGCGCGGCCCGCCACCCCGCGGCCGCTGGGCGCCATCGGCCGCGCTCTGGCCGCCGCGCCCGATGGCGCCGTCGTCGAGATCGGCCCAGGCGTGTACCACGAACACCTGCGCATCACGCGCCCCGTGACGCTGGTCGGGGTCGGGATGCCGGTCATCGATGGCGGCGGAAGCGGCGACATCGTCGAGATCGCCGCGCCCGAGGTGACGCTCCGCGGCTTTGTCATCCGCAACACGGGTATCGACCTCGACAAGGAGAACGCCGCGGTCCGCGTGCTCGCCTCGCGGGCCACCATCGAGGACTGCGTGCTGGAGGACATCCTCTTCGGCATCGACCTGCGCGATGCCCCCGACAGCGTGGTCCGCAGCAACCGCATCGGGGGCAAGCGGCTGGACGTGGCCCGGCGCGGCGACGGTCTGAGACTCTGGCGCGCGGACCGCACGCTGGTCGAGGGCAACACCATCCACGACGGGCGCGACGCGATCCTGTGGTACTCCAAGGGCGTCGTGGTCCGCGGCAACGTCTCGCACAACTGCCGCTACGGGCTGCACCTGATGTACAGCGACGAAGTGACGATCGAGGGCAACCGCCTCGAGCGCAACTCCGTCGGCGTGTACCTCATGTACAGCGCGGGCGTGGAACTGCGGCGCAACCTGCTGGTCAACAACCGCGGGCCCAGCGGCTACGGCATTGGTCTCAAGGAGACCGACCGGTTCGTGATCACCGACAACGTGCTCTCGGGCAACCGCGTCGGGGTGTACATCGACGGCTCGCCCTTCACGAACAAGATGCCCGGCATGTTCCGGCGCAACACGCTGGCCTGCAACGACATCGGCGTGACTTTCCTGCCCTCGGCCCGCAACAACGAGTTCGTCGACAACAACTTCATCGACAACATCGAGCAGGTCTCGGTCGCCGGGCGCGGAAACCTCTCGGCCAACCGCTTCTGGGTCGGCGAGCGCGGCAACTACTGGAGCGACTACACCGGCTACGACCAGAATCGCGACGGCATCGGCGACTTTGTCCACGAATCGCAGACGCTCTTCGAGAACATGATGGACCGCGAGCCGAAACTGCGGCTGTTCCTCTTCAGCCCCGCGCAGCAAGCCGTCGAGTTTGTCGGTCGCGCTGTGCCCTCGGTTCGCCCCGAGCCCAAGTTTGTCGACGAGGTGCCGCTGATGCGGCCCGCCGAGGTCGGGCTGAACGTCCGACCGGAGCGCGGCGCGCTGGTACGCCTGGGGGGCGTGGGCGCAGCGCTGCTGCTGGTGGGGGGGCTCGTGCTCGGTCTGGCACGCACCCCGCGCGATGGCCAACCAGCCAACGGAGGTGTCGCATGATCCGCATCGACTCGGTCACCAAGCGATTCGGCCGCGCAACGGCCGTGGACAACGTCTCGCTCGACATCCCCGCGGGCGACAGCGTCGCGCTGTGGGGCGTCAACGGCGCGGGCAAGACCACGCTCATCCGCTGCGTCCTGGGCCTGTACCGGTTCAGCGGGCGGATCGAGGTCGGCGGGCACGATGTCGGCCGGCGCGGCAAGCGGGCCCGCGCATTGATCGGCTATGTGCCGCAGGAACTCGGGTTCCACGACGAACTGGGCGTCGCCGAGGCGGTCCGGTACTTCGCGCTTCTCAGGGGGCTGCGCGTGCGCTCCGCCGAGAGCGTGCTGGACGATGTGGGCCTCGCAGGGCACGGCGGTAAACGCGTCCGCGAACTCTCGGGCGGGATGAAACAGCGCCTGGCGCTGGCGATCGCCATGCTCGGCAACCCGCCGGTGCTCGTGCTCGACGAGGTGACCGCCAGCCTCGACGCCTGCGGGCGCGGCGAGTTCGTCGGCCTGCTCTCCCGCCTCTCGGGCGCAGGCCGCACCATCCTCTTTGCCTCGCACCGGATCGAGGAGGTGACAACGCTGGCCCGGCGCGTCGTCGTGCTCGAGGCGGGGCGAATCGGCGCGCAGACCGATTCCGAGACGTTCGCCGAATCCCTCGGTCTTCACTCGATGCTGCACCTGACGATCCGCGAGTCCACGCGCCGACTCGCACTCGAGCATCTGTGCGCATCCGGCTTCGCGGCCCGCATGAACGGCGTCGGCCTGCTCGTGCCCGTCGCGCGGGAGCAGAAGGCCGCGCCCTTCCGCGTGCTGGCCGAAGCCCGAATCGCCATTGATGACTTCGAACTCATCGCCGCCGACGCCGCGGGCGCTCCGGCGCACACCCAGGAGGCGCAGCCATGACCGCGCACGCCGCATCGACCGCCCGTGCCCTCGACACACGCCCGGCCCGCCCGCCCGCCATGCCCGCGAACGTTCTCACGATCGCCCTGCGCGAACTGCGCGACGCCGTCCGCAGCAGGTGGTTCCTCCTTTACACGCTCGCGTTCGCCGCACTCGGCTTGGGCGTGTCCTATGTCTCGGCCCTCGGCTCCGGCGGCGCGGGCCTGTCCGGGTTTGGCAGAACGACCGCCGGGCTTGTCAATCTCGTCCTGCTCGTCGTCCCGCTCATGGCCCTGACCGCGGGTGCCGGCTCCATCGCGTCGGACCGCGAGCGCGGCATACTCGCGTACCTGCTCGCGCAGCCGGTCTCGCGCTTCGAGGTCCTGCTCGGAAAGTACTTCGGTCTCGCCGGCGCGCTCCTCGCCTGCCTCTGCCTCGGCGTCGGCGCATGCGCACTGGTTCTCGCGCTCAAGGGCGAGGCAACGCGCCCCGCGGCGATGCTGTGGCTCGTCGGCCTGGCCTTCGGCCTGTCGCTGGGCATGCTCAGCCTCGGCATGCTCGTCTCCGTTCTGGCGCGACGGGCATCGGTCGCGGTGGGCACGGCCATCTTCCTCTGGCTCGCGCTGGTCTTTGTCTCCGACCTGGGCCTCATGGCCGGTGCGCTGGCGTTCAGGCTGCGCATCGAGACCCTCTTCGCGCTCGCCACAGCCAACCCGCTGCAGGTCTTCAAGTTCTGGTCCCTCCACTCGGCCGATGCGACGCTCGACGTGCTCGGGCCCGCCGGTCTGTACGCCGTGGACACCTTCGGCGACCATGTCGTGTGGCTGTTCACCTCGGTGCTCGCGGCGTGGGCGGTCGTGCCGCTGGCCATCGCCGCGGTGATCTTCTCTCGAAGGGCCCCCGTATGAAGCGCACACCCATCATCGCGCTGTCGATTGTGCTCGTGGGCGCGCTGTCCGCATGCGACCGTGCCGAGGAAACCGGCCCGCCCAACCTGCGCTTCGGACGCGACGAGTGCGCCGAGTGCAAGATGAGCATCGTCGATGAGAAGTCCGCCGCGGCGGCGCGGATCCGAACTTCACACGGGACCGAGGCGCTGATGTTCGACGACATCGGCTGCCTGCTCGACCTGGAGCGCTGGAAGCCGCAGACGCAGGTGACCGAACGCTGGACCCGCGATTACGGATCGCGTGCCTGGACGCAGGCCGAGACCGCCACGTACGTGTTCTCGGAGAGGATCCACACGCCGATGGGATCGTGGATCGCGGCGTACGCCGCGCCGGCGGACGCCGCGGCGGCGCAGGCGGTGTACGGCGGGGACGTGCTGACCTTCGAGCAACTGGTGGCGCGTCGTGCGGCATGGATGGAGGAGCGTTACGGCAAGCGCGAGCCCTGAGGCCGCGCCCGTTGATGGGCCCAACCATGTTCTCACAAACCGCCGAGTACGCGCTCCGCGCCATGACGTGCCTGGGTTCGCGCACGGGCGCGCCCAGCACCACCGAGGCCATCGCGCAGCAGGCGCGAATCCCCGCGGGCTACCTCGCGAAGGTGATGCGCGACCTGGTCGTCGCGCACCTCGTGACCTCGCAGCGCGGGCCCAACGGCGGCTTCCTGCTGGCCCTCCCCGCCGAGCGCATCAGCGTGCTCGACATCGTCAACGCCGTCGATCCTGTGCAGCGCATCCGCACGTGCCCGGCGGGCAACCCGCAGCACCTCGGCCTCTGCTCGCTGCACGCCCGGCTCGACGAGGCCATGGCGATCATCGAAGCGGCGCTTCGCGCGACTACGCTCGCGCAAGTCGTCGCCGAGCAGCGCGATGAGCGCGTGTGCGAGCGGCTCCGCAAGGTTCCGCCGCCGCCAACGGTTCCTCCGGCGTCCGCCTTTGGCGCGAGCGACGCGGCCTAGTTGCCGCCCTGCATGTACGGCTTGTGCGCCGGCGGGGTGGGAACACTCCGGGCCTTCTCCGCCGCGCCGGGCACCGCGGCAAACACATCCGCAATGCCCTGCCGTGCGAAGTCGATGGCCTCGCCCAGGATGCGGGCCGACTCCTGCGGCGCGTGGAAGCCCATCGAGTTCTCCGCCGCGACGAAGTCCAGCCGCCACTGCGCACGGCGATGGAGGTTCTGCGCGGCGCGCAGGGTCTCATCGCTCGCGCCCAGTTCGCGAGCGGCCTTGAGTGCCTGGATCAGTTCGAACACGGCCTCCTCCCCGCGCCGAAGCAGGGCAGCGGTTCGGTCCTGGATGGCCTCGACGCGCCCCTTGATCTCGGTCTCGGTGTAGTTGTGGCAGGTCTGGCAGGCCCGCGCAATGTTGAGCATGGGGCTGCGGACGTGGTGGTCGCTGATCTTGATCGCCCCCTCTCGCTTGTAGGGCATGTGGCAGTCGGCGCACGAAACGCCGCTGCGCGCATGAATGCCCTGGCTCCACATCTCGAACTCGGGGTGCTGGGCCTTGAGCACGTCGGCGCCGGTGTCCGGGTGCGTCCAGTCCTTCCACCCGACCTCGTCGTAGTACGCCTCGATCTGCTCGACCTTCAGCCCCTTGTGCCACGGATAGGTCACGAGTTTCTGCTCGCCGGCGAAGTAATACTCGACATGGCATTGCCCGCAGGACATGCTCCGCATCTCCTGGCGGGAAGCGTCGATGTTGGGGTCGTACTCGCGGGCGCGGTTGCCCGCGCGCCACCGCGCAATGCTCGGCAGATGCGGCACCGGTGCATCGGACCTTGCCAGCGCGCGAACGCCCGTGATGAACGCCGGCTTGGTCACGCGCAGCGCGAGCGTGTTCGGGTCGTGGCAGTCGACGCACGACACCGGGTGGCTGACGAGTTTGGTCGCCTCCGAGTACGGCATCGGGCAGACCTCCTCGAAACCCTTGAACAACTGCGCGTAGCCGTTGGGGCTCGTCGCCGGCTCGTGGATCGTCCCCGGCGCGCCGGCCCGGATGCCCGCTTCGCGGTACGCCACCACGTTGCTCGCGTGGCAGTGCAGGCACGAGCCGGGCTGCTCGCGCAGCAGCACGCGCTCCGTCTCGCGCTGGTCGCTGAGCATGTACGCGTGCCCGCGCTCCTCGCGGTAGTCGAGCGAAAACGCGTACCCATTGAAGATCGTCCGCCACACCGGCAGTTCGTCCAGGTGCTGGAACGCGTCGCTCCCCCCGTGCCGCGTCCTTTCGATGTCCACCGTGCGGATGTAACTGTCGTGCTGGCGCGGGTAGTTCTTCCCCCACACCGAAGCGTCTTCCGTGGTCTCGTCGATGTCCACAACGCGGAAGACCGTTTCGCGGGCCTCGCGCTTGCGCTGCGAGATGTTCTCGCGCAGCAGCATCACCGTGACCGTGGCCCCCGCCACAACCGCGACCGTTACGCCGTATGCCACCCAGGACTTGCCCATCATTACCTCCGCGGCCCGTGACCGATCCCCGCGTGGCAGTGCACGCAGTTGTATGGCTCATGCTCCCCCATGTGTGCCGAAATCTGCCCGACCATCTCCTGATGGCAGCGCACGCAGTTGTTCTGCACGACCTCCAGGCTCGACCCCTTGATCTGGATCGGCTCGTGAAAATCCTGAAACGTGAACCCCTTGCTGTGGCGGAAGCCGTGCTCGGCCTTCACCCAGTACTTGCCGATCAGGTCCACCGGCACGTGGCAGTCGTTGCACGTCGCCACCGCGTGGTGCGGACCCTTCATCCAACTATCGTGCTGGTCGCGCATGATGTGGCAGTTCACGCACGCCGCCGGATCATTCGACAGGTAACTGGTTCCCTCCGCGTAGTCGAACGTTCCGAGGGAAACGCCGATGAACAGGCCCACCAGCGCGGCCAGCAGTACGCCCGCCGCGCTCATTTCCGCGAATCCCTTGGCAGCCCTGCTCATCCGACCGACCTCCCGATGCGCACCAGCCAGCGCCGTATCTGCGGAGACTAGCGGGGACGGCTCCGCACTGCAAACCCGCCCGTTCCGCGCCCGCTGACCGCCCAATCGAGCGCCTCGATCAGGGAGTCCACCACTTCATGTGTCGGCGTCGGTACGCCCCGCGCAGCGCCACGGTCCATGATCGGCCTGTTCAACTGGCCGATCTCGCTCTCGCGCCCCGAGCGCACATCCTCAACCATGCTCGGCGTGTGGTCGGCCGCCCTGCTCAGCGTCGCCGCGGCGCGCTCGAGGTAGCCCGTGCCAAGGTCGATCCCCTCCGCACACGCCACCTCGAACCCCTCGTGCAGCAATCGGTCCACGATCGGGCGCGCCGGCGACGCCATCACCTCGCCCACCGTCATGTTGCACAGCGCGGCCACGGGGTTCACCGCGGCGTTCATCAGGCTCTTGGCCCACACGCGCGCCTCGATATCCGGCGCGGCACACGTCTCAAGGCCCGCGCCGGACAGAATCGCGGCCAGCCGCTCGCACGGGTCGCCCAGCCGCGCATCCGGCGAGCCGATCGCGTGTGGGGGCGCGTTCAAGGTCACCTTCGTCTCGCCCGAGCCGGCATCGCACGTCGCGCCCAGGTTCAGTACCATCCGCGCCACCCGTCCGCCGGGCAGCCGTTCCGCCAACTGCCGTCCCGGATCGATCCCGTTCTGACAACTCACAATCACCGGCCCGTTCGCGCCGCTGCACATGGGGGCAAGGTCCGCCGCGATGTCGGCAATGGCGGTCGTCTTGGTCGTGACGAACACCGCGGCCACCCCGCCCACAGCACACAAGTCGGCCACCGTTCGCACAATGATCGGTCGCGAAGCGGCCTCAAGCCCGCCGCGGCAGACTGCCCCGTGCGCAAACAACTGCCCCGCTCGCACAGGGTTGCGGCACACGACGACGGTCGGCACAACCCGTCCAAGAAGGGCCGCAAGGACCGTCCCGATCGCCCCTGCCCCGATCACCCCAACACGCTCGATTGTCCGTGCGTGGTTCATTGATCCGGCTCCTGAAGACGATATACTAGACATAAAGATAGACTACTCAGGTATCAGCCGCCATGACCATCACCCCACCCATCAGGCGTCACCCCGTGCTGCAGCCCCTGTCGCGCGAGCACATGAGCGGATTGGTGCAGGCCCGCAGCCTCGCCGCCGCGGCCAACGAGCCGCCCATCGAGCGCCGGGCCGCGCTGGCCCGGTTCGCCTCGGTATGGGACGAGGAGATTGTCGAGCACTTCCTCGACGAGGAACGGATGCTCGCCCCGTTGCTCTCGACAGAGTCCATGTCGCGCCTCTTGGCCGAGCACCGCCAACTCCGCCTGCTGGCCGAGCGTGCCATCGCCCAGGCCATGTCGGCGGATCCGGATGCGGACCTGATGCGTGTGTTGGGTGTTGCCCTCCACGATCACATCAGGTGGGAGGAGCGTGAGGCGTTCAACGAGGCGGAACGCGCCGCCACCGATGGCGACCTCCAGCGCCTGGCCGCCGATGCCGCCGCGATCGAGCGCGATCGACCCGGTTCGCGGCCGCGCCTGCGACTGTGAGGGCGGGAAGGAACACCATGTCCGCTGCAACCCAGAACGCCGAAACACCCGGATGCTCGTGCCCGCTCCGCGCCTTGGCCGCGGCGATCGGGCTGGGCGATCGCTCCATCAAGCCGCGGTCGATCGAGAAGGGGTTCTTCCTCGCGGCGATCGCGGTCGTGCTGACCGCGGGGGCCTCGTGGGGTGCGGCGCTGCTGTGGCAGATCGGCCAGGCGGGCAAGTTCACCGGCGTCTCGATCCAGCACGTCAACGCGCACGGCCACGCCCAGGTCTTCGGCTGGATGCTGCTGTTCGTCATCGGCGCGGGCTACCGCATGTTCCCGCGGTTCTGGAGCGCGCCTCTCGCGTTCGCCGGACTCGCGCCCGCCGTGCTTGGCGCGATGGTTGCCGGCCTGCTCCTGAGCCTCGCCGCGCACCTGCTCAACGGGCCGCAAGATGTTGCCATCGGCCTGGGGCTCTTCGGCGCAGGGCTGGAGCAACTGGCGGTTGTTCTGTTCATCATCCAGATGGTCTTCACGTTCGCGCGCGGGCGGTCGCGATTCGACGCCGCGACCGCCTTCATCTTCGCCGCGCTCTTCTGGGCGCTGGCCATGGCCGAGTTCAACGCGTGGTACACGTGGGCGACGCTCGCCGCGGCGGATCGGGGCGAGGTGATCCACATCGTCTCGACGTATCAGCCCGCGCTCCGCAGCCTGCAACTCCGCGGGTTCGGCCTGTTCATCATCCTGGGCGTGTGCCTGCGGGTGCTGCGCGGGCTGTTCGGCCTGCCCGCGGTGAGCGAGCGCCGCGCGTGGGCCGCGTTCGCGGTCCTGCTCGCGGCGGTGCTGCTCGATGCGATCTCGTTCATCCTGATGCGCCGCACGGGCGATCACCGCTTCGCCGCGCCCATGTTCGCAGGTTGGCTGCTGCTGCCCGTGGGGGTGCTGCTGGTCGCGCTGCCGTGGAAACTCTGGTGGCCGTTCCCGCAGCCGCACCGGTCGAACAAGTTCGTCCGCGTCGCATTCGCCTGGCTCGCCGTGTCGATGGCGATGCTCCTGCTCACGCCGGTCTTCCACGCGATCGCCGGCGTCTACTTCAGCCACGCCTGGTATGGCGCGACGCGCCACGCCATGGCCGTCGGGTTCATCTCCATGATGATCGTCGGCATGGCCTCGCGCATCGGGCCGCGCCTCCGCGGCGTCGATGGCCCGCACCTGCCGTCCCTCATGCCGGTGTTCGTCCTCTTGAATCTCGGCTGCGCACTCCGCGTGTTCGCGCAACCCGTCACCGAGTTCACCGCCACGTTCTTCCCGCTCGTCACCGCCAGCGGGCTCATCGAGTTGGCCGCGCTGGCAATGTGGGCGGCCGAGATGGTCCGCGTGCTGCGCCTGCCCGAGCCCGGCTCGCCGCTGCCGGCCGCCGCGAGCAGGTCAGGCCCGCTGCCCGTGTTGACGCGTTGACCTCTCCGGAGCACCAGGAGCCAGACGATGATCACACTCGCCGATCCTCTCGCCGAACTCCGATCCCGCATCGGCCTGCCCACGCCGCTGCCCGCGACCCCGATGCCGCTCCTCGCGGCGTGGTTCGAAGATGCGCAGCGCACCAAAGACCAGCCGAACACCAACGCCATGATCCTCGCCACGGCGACTGCCTCGGCCGTGCCGTCGGCACGCGTGGTGCTCTGCAAGGCGATCGAGACCGATTCCGCTTCGCTCGTCTTCTATACCAACTACACCAGCCGCAAGGCGTGCGAGATCGAGGCCAACCCGCGCGTCGCGTGCGTGTTCCATTGGGACAGCGCGGGTCGGCAGGCGCGGCTTGAGGGGCGCGCCGAGCGCGTGTCCGAGGCCGAGAGCGATGCATACTTCCGCTCGCGCCCGCTGCTCTCTCGCCTCGGCGCGTGGGCCAGCGAGCAGGGCCGCCCGCTGGACCGTCGCGCCGACCTGGTCGACCGCGTCCGCGCCGTCATGAAGCGCTTCGGTGTCGGGCTGCACCACTTCGCCGTGTCGCGCGGCTGTCCCGAGGTTCCGCGGCCGCCGCACTGGGGCGGCTACCGCGTGCACGCCGCGGCGGTCGAACTCTGGCTTGGCGGCGGTGGTCGGCTGAACGACCGCGCCGTCTGGAAGCGAGAAGCAGGGACCGGTGGCCCGGCGTGGAATGTCACGCGCATCCAGCCCTGAGAGACCGTCACCTACCGAGGACCCGCACATGAACCGCCGATCCTGGGCCGAGCCCTACAAAATCAAGATGGTCGAGCCGCTCCGCATGACCACGCGAGCCGAACGCGAGCGCGCAATCGCCGACGCGGGCTTCAACACGTTCCTGCTGCGGAGCCGCGATGTCTACATCGACCTGCTGACCGATTCGGGCACCTCCGCCATGAGCGACCGCCAGTGGGCGGGCATGATGCTCGGCGATGAGGCTTACGCCGGGAGCGAGAACTTCTATCACCTTGAGGACGTGATCCGCCGCTACTACGGCTACACCCACATCATCCCCACGCACCAGGGCCGCGGCGCCGAGCACCTGCTCAGCCGCATGTGCATCAAGCCCGGCGACATCGTCGCGGGCAACATGTACTTCACGACCACCAAGGCGCACCAGGAACTCGCCGGCGGCCGCTTTGTCGATGTCATCTGCGATGCGGCGCACGATCCCGACGACCTCTCGCCCTTCAAGGGCAACGTTGATCTCGCCAGACTCGCCGCGCTGATCGACCGCGTCGGCGCGAGTCGCATCGCCTACCTCTGCCTGCAGATGAACGTGAACATGGCGGGCGGTCAGCCTGTCAGCCTCGCCAATCTTCGCGAGGTCTCGGCCCTGTGCCGCAAGCACGGCGTCCGCGTCTTCCTCGATGCGACCCGCGCGGTCGAGAACGCCTACTTCATCCAGCAGCGCGAGCCCGGACAGCAGGACCGCTCCATCCCCGAGATTCTCCGCGAGATCTGCTCCTGCACCGATGGCTGCACCAACTCCGCCAAGAAGGACTGCTTGGTGAACATCGGCGGCTTCCTCGCGCTCAACGACGACGAACTCGCCGAGGAAGCCCGCAACATGGTCGTCCTCTACGAGGGCCTGCACACCTACGGCGGCCTTGCCGGGCGCGACATGGAGGCCATGGCGATCGGCATCGAGGAATCGGTGCAGCAGGATCACATCCGCGCCCGCATCGGGCAGGTCGAGTATCTCGGCGAACGGCTCATCGCCGCGGGCGTGCCCATCGTTCGTCCCATCGGCGGCCACGGCATCTTCCTCAATGCCGCGAAGATGCTGCCCCACATCCCGCGCGATCAGTTCCCCTCGCAGGCGCTCTCGGCCGCGCTGTACGTCGAGTCGGGCGTTCGCGCGATGGAGCGCGGCGCGGTCTCCGCCGGGCGAGACCCCGACACGGGCGAGAACATCTTCCCCAGTCTCGAACTGGTCCGGCTCACCATCCCGCGCCGCGTCTACACGCAGGCGCACATGGATGTCACCGCCGAGTCGGTCATCGCGCTGATGGAGAGTGCCCACGCCGTGGTCGGTCTGAAGTTCACGCATGAGCCGAAGTACCTGCGGTTCTTCCAGTCGCGATTCGCGCCGGTGGTCGGTTCGAGAGTCCTTCGGACACTCGAAACCGCCCCCGCCGCGGCGATCTGACCGCCCACGCGCCGTCCAATGCGGGCGACAGGAATCGAACCTGCCGACCCCTGCGCGCAAGTACGTGAAAATACGAACCTTATGGGGACCCTGTTTGAGGTAGTGCCACCCGGGGTGCCACGCACGGGACATAAGTAGTCACGGCGGGGCAACTTACGCTCGCGAAGACCGAAGCCAGCACATTGATTGCGATGTCCGATCCCCTAGGGGCGGGGTCGCTGTGCGATCAGGTTGAGCGGTGTTCATTCCTGTTACACTGCCGCGCCGCATGACTGTGGTCTTCAACAACTGCGCCAACCGGGAGCATGCTCGGTTGTTCGCTTCGGGTCACCGGTGCTCACCGCAGTACCGCGCGTCCCCGCAGGCCGTGATCTTTCTAGGTCGAAAAGGCCTCGGCGGCTTGCATCTCCGCAGGCAGGGCAATGGGCTGGGCGTGCTGAATCGCTCGGACTCCTTCGTCACCCAGCTTCCGCATAAGGATCATCGCCGGGAACAGGTCCTGGGATTGCGGGAGTGCAGCGGCCTGCCACGCGCGCATGAGGTACGACAAGGTGATTTGTGGCTTCACCGGATCGAAGAGGACTTTAATCCCTTCGCCCGACCCTGGCATTGACCACTCGCGGATCGTCTTAATAAGGCGGCTCACCGACTTGAGCTTGAAGCCCACGCACCTAGTCTCCAGGTTCGCGCCTGTTTCGGCGTCGAAGAAGGCTGTAAGATAATCGTCGTAGCGGTCCGCGTAAGCGGGGTGGTCGGACAAGTACCAGAAGACACAATCACCCTTGGTGGAGTACCAGGCGTGCTCAGGCTTGAATGGCGCAGGGCTTAGTCCGCGGACATTACCGAGCAGCAGCTCGCCGCACACAGGAGCCTTCACTTCTCCGTGTGGGAACCGCTCAGCCGCGTTGCGCGGCCTTCCTGGATTCTCCTTGCACTCGGGGACCCAATCCCAGTCGAACACACACCCGTCGCTGCTGGCAAACACCATGAATACAAAGTTCGACGGCGGGGGTTCATGCCCCACGTTTGTCCATCGGCGAGACGCCTTGCCGCAGAATGCCAAGCCACCCTTGAGATCACCGTCGGTGCGTAGTCCTTCGTACACCGCAGTGGGGCATCGAACAACTTCGCGCGCGCTGTCGAGGAGAGAGCCGAAGTGGTAGGCCGGGGAGCCGTTCACTACCGCTTTGGTATCCTGATGGTCCACCCGAAGTAGGCGCGTAGAGCGCACGTTCGCATCCCAAGCATGTTCGTCAAGGAAGAAGGATGTGTAAGCCTCGGAACGCTTCTGCGACTGCATTTTGTGGTCTGCTCTGTCGCTTCCGCCGCTGTACAAGCTACGAAGAAACGCGACATCGTCAGCCCCGTCATCGAGTGCGAGAAGCCCGTGACGCTGGGGTGTTGAGGCAAAGTGCTGATTTGCTGCGCTGCCGATCACAAACGACTCGCGCATCAGCAACGAGAGTGTGCGGGCCAACACTTGGAGCCCGCGCAGCGCGGGAGGAGCATCGGTGGGGAGTTCGGCCAATGCGAGCTCGTAGACCGCCTCGGCATCCGATGCGTGCAATGTCCGTAGGTCGCCGAAGCGAACCTCTCGATCGGCGGGAAGAGCGGGTTGGACTCTGTCCTGAATTGTGGTCATGCCGGGCATTTGGGAGCGATCCTAGGGCTACTCAGGGACCCCGACACCCATCCAGCGGTAGTCGGGATTGTCAGGACTGTCATGAAACAGGTAGGTCAGGTCGAGTCCGTCAACGTGCGGACCCTCCGGTCGGCGGGGATCAGGCAGAAAATACGCCCGCGGCAGGGTCTGATCTGTGTGGTAGAGACCCGCGTACTCGCATCGGTTCTTTCCGTTCAAGGCCTTTGGAAGAGCTACCGGACAGCGTACCGCGACGGGTTCTGGCTTGTCGGCGACCTCAAGTAGCCATGTGTTTCGGCCGTCGGGGCCAGGAAGGGTGCTGTTCAGGAGTTGCATCGCTATGCGAAGGGCGGAGTCAAGCCCGTATCGCTGGTCCCCTTCGGCACCGCCCCTCTCCATGCGATTGACGCAGGCGAAGTGACCGACTGAGTTCATGGATAGGCCGAAGCCGGCCGGTATTCGATGGTCTGCCCACCACCTTCCCTCTCCTTGGGCCCCAAAGAAGTTTGCCCCGACCTTCCAGCTCAGTCGCTCGGTGGGCGTCTTGAGCATGACCGTATCGTGCCGGATAGCGTCCTCCGGCACCTCCTGCATCAGATAGAGCTCGGCAAGCTTCTGGGCAAGCAAGAACAGGTCGTCATTCGGCTCGGCCGACGCGAACAACTCGGAGTAGGCCAAGATGATGAACGCGCTGGACTCACCCTTGAACGCGCGCCGTCGCCATTGCAGGCGGTGCTTTGCAATCCGGCCCGTGACATGGTCGTCTCCAGCGTAGAGATCCGCTTCAGAGAGAAAGCAAAACTCGATCCGACGCAACTTCGCCGCGGTCCGTCCGAAGAGGCAAGGCTGATTCGCTTCAAGCCAGGCACTCAACACTTCGCTGCGGTCAGCGTCGCTCGCGGCGTTTAGCACCTGGCTGGTCGCCGATGCGAACGCTTCGCTGTACGGATTGGCGGTACGCCAGGGATCGGGAACGATCCTGTCTAGCAACGCCTTCAGGGGAACCTCATTCATGGCGCTGGCGGCCCAAGTGGTCTTTGATTCGTTCCTGCGACCTGTGACGGTATGCGGGGACATGTTCAAACGCTCAGAGGGCTCGGCCGCCCGTCGCCCGAAATGGCAACTTCCGCCCATCGTCGCGCGTATGTAGAGATGGCTACACTTTGTAATCAGGTTTAGAACCGGCCCGGCCGGTCAGGAGTCATCGCAGCGCCCTCGGGGCGGGTCAGGGGAACAAGTGAAGATCGAAATGCGAGCCGTGGGCGCGGTGCGCCCGACGCGAGGCGGCGTGACCGGGGATGCTCCAGGCAAAGGAGGTCCCCATGAAGCCCACCGCCCGAGAGTTTGCTGCCGCGACCGCGCTGTCTCATGCACTGTTGGAGTTCGCCTTGGCTGTCGAAGCCGGGCGCGACGAGCGCCGACCGACGAAGCCCGAGCCATTGCGTGCGCCCGCTCCCGCTGGCCCCGACGCTGGTCGGGAGCGGTTGCTTCTGACCGGACTCGAAGCGGCCGCAATGCTCGGTGTCAGCCACGGCACGCTGCTCAACTGGCGAGTACCCAACGGACCCATCCCCTATGTGAAGATCCGATCGGTCGTGCGCTACGCCGTGGACGACCTACAGGAAGCGATCAAGCAGAGCCGCGTTCGACGAAAGGACTCGTCCGATGAAGATCGAGCAATGGACTGTTGATCGTGTGAAGCCCTACGAATCCAACCCCCGCCGCAACGACGGCGCGGTGGAGGCGGTGGCGCGGAGCATCCGCGAATACGGATTCCGCCAGCCGATCGTCGTTGACAAGGACGGCGTCATCGTCGTCGGGCACACGCGGCTGAAGGCCGCGCTGCACCTGGGCCTGACCGAGGTGCCGGTGCACGTCGCGCAGGAACTCACGCCCGAGCAGGCGCGGGCGTACCGCCTGGCCGACAACCAACTGGCCACGCTCAGCGAGTTCGACCCCGACCTGCTGTGCGCCGAGATCGCCGCGCTCAAGGCGCTTGACTACGACCTGGGCCTCTTGGGCTGGGACGACTCGGAGCTCACGGAACTGCTCGCGCCCAAGGGCAACGAGGGGCTCGTTGATCCCGATGATGTTCCCGCGCCGCCGGATGCGGCGACGACACAGCCGGGCGAGCTGATCGTGCTCGGCAACCACAGACTCCTTTGTGGCGACAGCGGGAGCGCGGCGGACCTCGACCGGCTGCTCGATGGCGAGAAGATCCACCTGTGCAACACCGATCCGCCGTACAACGTGAAGGTCGAGCCGAGGAGCAACAACGCGATCGCGGCGGGGTTGACATCGTTCTCGCGGCGGGAGGACCTGCAATGCGGGCGCTCGACTACGGAGCGCGGCAAGCAGGACCGCGAGCGACTGGCGCGCAAGGCCGCGGCGACGCACCACCAGAAGTTCGATGTGGAGCGGCACCCCGAGAAGGCCAAGGGCACACACAAGAAACTCCGCGCCAAGGACCGGCCGCTGGCCAACGACTTCGTGACCGATGAGGCGTTTGATGTGATGCTCGATGCGTGGTTCGGGAACATCGCGCGGGTGCTCGTCCCCGGCGGGGC
>JAHBXL010000014.1 GCA_019636495.1 Phycisphaeraceae bacterium
AATCACGAGAACCAGACTGAATCCGTACATTGCAGGTTCGTGCCGTCAACGGTCGATGCATGGGCCATGTCGTCGGCAACGAATCCAAACGCGTTGATCCTCTCGGATGGCGGGGTTGGTTCGCTCGTGGCGGTGTGGCGCGAGTGGGTCTCGCGGCCGACCGTGCGCGGCGGAACGGACATTCGTGCGGCACTTCGCACGGTGATCCGTGGAGAGGCGGCGAGCGCTTCGGTGTTGCTGGGCACTTCGCCGCCGGGCACGCCGCGCGCCGCCGCGGCTGCGCGACAGGCCGAACTTGCGGGCGTGCCGTTCGTGCAATCTGTCGAATGCGGCATCATGGAATCGCTCTCGAGCGCGGCACTGCTTCGCGCTGCGGAGATTGGGGCTGCCCGCGGACTGTCGAGGATTGTCTGGCCGGTGCACCTGGGCGGCGGGACGTCGTCTGCGGCCATGACCACCGCCGCCGATCGGGCCGCGCAGGTCTCCCAACTTGCCCTGCTTGACCTGCCGCGGGCGGGCGGGCCGAGGACGCTGGAGATTGAAACGCCGTTGCTGGACCTGTCGGATGCGCAGGTGCTCGAACTCGCGCTGGACCTGGATGTTCCGCTGCCGCGGCTGCGGGATGCGGTTTCGGGCCTTGAAGCGGCGGGCGGGTCGTGCTGGTGGTGCGAAGGAACATCGGCGGGTAAGGCGTCGATGTGCGGGGCATGTCCCTCGTGCGAACGTTGGCGCGCGGCATGGATGGCGATCGATCCGGCCGGGTTGCTGATGGATGGCGGGACGTGAACGGCGCTGGCGGATACGATCGGCCCGCAGCGGGAGAACCACGACGTGACGACGGTTGTGCAGAAGTTCGGGGGCTCGAGCGTTGCTGACGCGGCGAGGATCAAGCACTGCGCCACGCGCGTGGCCGATGCGGTGCGCGCGGGCAAGCGCGTGGCGGTGGTGGTGTCGGCGATGGGCGACACGACCGACGACCTCATCGAACTGGCCGCGCAGGTGTCGCAGGCTCCGGACCGTCGCGAGATGGACCAGTTGCTGGCAACGGGTGAGCAGGTGAGCATCGCGCTGCTGGCAATGGCGTTGCAGGCGATGGGCGTGCCCGCGGTGAGCCTGACGGGCGTGCAGTGCGGCATCCGGACCGAGGGCGTGCATTCGCGAGCGCGGATCACGGGGATTGACAACCGCCGCGCGGTGCACGAGTTCGAGAGGTTGCGGGTGCCGGTGGTAGCGGGTTTTCAGGGCGTGCACGCGGCGGCGGACACGGGCTTTGTCGAAACGATGACGCTTGGCCGCGGCGGATCGGACACGACGGCGGTGGCACTGGCCGCTGCGCTGGGGGCGGATGAGTGCGAGATCTACACGGACGTGGATGGGGTGTACACGGCGGACCCGCGCGTTGTTGAAGATGCGCGACTGCTGGACCGCATCTCGTACGAGGAGATGATGGAGGCGGCGTCGCAGGGGGCGCGGGTGATGCACCTGCGCGCTGTGGAACTGGGAAGGAAGTCTGGCGTCCCGATCCGGGTGTTGCACGCGATGCGGCACGGGCCGGGAACCCTTATCTGTGAAGCGAGTGACTCCATGGAAACGCAGCAAGCCGTCACGACCGTCGCGCTCAAGGCCGACATCGGCCGCCTTACCATCGCCGGGCTTCCGAACCGTCCGGGCATCCAGCGCGACATCTTCGAGCGTATCGGCGCGGCGGGGATCAGCGTGGACGACATCATCCAGAACGACGCCGACGACGGCGCGGGCACGTGCACGATCGTGTTTACCGTCGATCAGACCGATCTGGCCGAGGTCCGGCAGATCGTTGAGGCGGCGGTTGCCTCGATCGGTCAGGGCACGGTCCACGAGGACCTTGGGCTCTCCAAGGTCTCGGCCGTCGGCGTCGGGATGCAGAGCCAGCCGGGCGTCGCGGCGAGGATGTTCAAGGCCCTGGCCGATGCGGGAATTCGCATTGCGAACATCACGACCAGCGAGATCAAGATTTCGTGCCTCGTGGATGAGGCGGATGGGAAGTCCGGTCTGCGCGCGGTTCACGCGGCGTTCAATCTGGGGCAGGCGGTTGTACCGAGCCGAAGCGGCGCGGTGAGTTCGAGCGTGTAGACGCGAGCAAGCCGCGGCGGCCGCAAAAACCATCACCCCGGCACCACGTTGTGGGAGCCGGGGTCATGGCGGATGGATTCGGAGGTGAACGTCGAGCAGTGTCAGGGCGACTGCGCGAGGGGGCCGCTGGCCAACAGGATCGAGCCAAGGCTCAGCAACGCCGCGGTGCCGGGTGCCGAGTTCGGCAGGAACGCGGAGCAGAGCATTGCCAGAAGCGAGATGGCGGCAAGCGCGACAGCGGAGACCCGGGTGAATGCGACCTGATTCATGGCGTGGGTGAGACTCCTGTCCGGGGCGACTGCCGCGGCCGGGGACTTCACAACCTACACCACGTCGCGGGCGCCGCCAGCGTGTCGACTCACGGCGGGCGGGTACGGGGGCGGTCGCACGAGTGCGGCAACATGGGCAACGTGCCGAGGTCCGAGAACGCACGACGCCCGCGGACGGCGACGAGGGGTGGGGGAGGGTGCCGGGCAGGCTCAGAGGGCGAGGATCTGGTCGAGCAACTGCGGCACGCCCTGGCCGCGGGTGGCGACGGTCTCGAAGACGGGTCGCCTGCCGGCGACATCGCGCAGATCGCGGACCAGTTCGTTCTCTCCGGGGTGGTCGGCCTTGTTGCAGACAAAGACGTCGGCGATTTCGAGGATGCCGGCCTTGTCCATCTGCACGGCATCGCCCATGCCGGGCGTGAGGACGACGATGGTGCGGTCGACGTGCTGGCGGATCTTCGTTTCGTTCTGCCCCGCGCCGACGGTCTCGATAAACAGCGTGTCGTAGGCTTTCGCGGGGTTGCTCTCCGCGCCGCCGATAAGTTCGACAATCTCGTTGACGGCGTGGTAGTCCTCGCCGCTGATCGCCAGAGATCGGTAGTAGACGGATTCATCGAGGTTGTTGAAATCGACGCGGAGGCGGTCGCCGAGGAGGGCGCCGGACGTGATGGGGCTCATGGGGTCGAAGGCGAGGACGGCGCAGCGGCCCATGTCGCCCCCCTTGTTGTCCTTGGCGCGGCGCGTGTACTCGCCGACGAGTTGGGCGACGAGCGTGCTCTTGCCCGCGCCGGGCGACCCGGTGATGCCGATGACGCGGCGCGGCCGGCGACGCCTCGCATCGGGCCTTGGCCCGAATGCGCCTGTGCGGCCGGCGTGGATGAGCGAGATATCGCGGGCGAGTTGCGCGGCGGGGGATGTAGACTCCCTCTCGGAAGCCGGCGCGGAGTGCCGGCCCACCAAAGACCCCACCAAAGACATGTAGGGCTTCACCGCGCCACGGACCGCCTCGACGATCTCCAGCAGGCCGGTGCCGGTGGTGAAGCACTTGGCGATGCCCTGGGCGGCGAGTTGCGGCAGGTCTTCCTGCGGGAGGATTCCGCCCATGTAGACGGGGATGTCGGGCCGGCCCATCTCCTTCAGTGACTCGACCAGGCGCGGCCCGAGCACCAGGTGCGAGTTGGACATCATCGACGCGGCGATCACGTCCACGTCTTCATCGCGTGCGGAAATGGCGAGCGACCGCGGCGTCTGCCACAGGCCGGAGTAGATGACGTGCACACCCGAGTCTCGCAGCGCGCGGGCGATGACTTTCACGCCGCGGTCGTGACCATCGAGCCCCATCTTGCCCAGCAGGACGCGGGGGCGGTGGTCGAGGTCTGCGCAGCGGTCGAGTTTCTCGAACTCGGTGGTGGCGGTGGAGATCGCTTTGGCCATGCGGACCAAGCGTAGGGGCGGGCGGGCGATCCGGCGCGGTCTACCAGTCGCGCATGGGGATGTCCACGTGCAGCCGGTCGGCGCACTTTCGGGCGTCGGCGTACCCCGCGTCGGCGTGGCGGAAGACCCCCATGGCGGGGTCGTTGGTCAGCACGCGTTCGATGCGCTTGGCGGCTTCCGGGGTGCCGTCGGCGACGATGACCTGACCGGCGTGCTGGCTGTAGCCGATGCCGACGCCGCCGCCGTGGTGGAAACTGACCCACGATGCGCCGCTGGCGATGTTCACCATCGCATTGAGGATGGCCCAGTCGCTGATCGCGTCCGACCCGTCGAGCATCTTCTCGGTCTCGCGGTTGGGGCTGGCGACGGAGCCGCAGTCGAGGTGGTCGCGGCCGATGACGATCGGCGCGCCGACCTTGCCCTGCGCGACAAGATCATTGAGGATCAGCCCGGCCCTTGCCCGCTCGCCGAGACCGAACCAGCAGATGCGCGCGGGCAGACCCTGGAACGCGACACGCTGCCGGGCCATTCGCAGCCAGCGGTGCAGCGAGGCATCGTTCGGGAACGCTTCCATGAGGGCGTCATCGGTCGTGCGGATGTCTCGTTCATCGCCCGAGAGCGCGCACCAGCGGAACGGTCCGCGCCCGAGGCAGAACTGCGGACGGATGTAGGCCGGCACAAAGCCGGGGAAGGCGAAGGCGTCCTTGTACCCGTGCTCGAATGCGCGCTGGCGGATGTTGTTGCCGTAATCGAACGTCACCGCGCCGCGGCGCTGCAACTCCACCATCGCGCGCACGTGCCGCTCCATGCTTGCCAGGCTCAGATTGACGTACTGCCGCGGCAGGGCCATCCGCATCACGTCGGCCTCGTGCTGGGTCATCTCGATGGGCACGTAGCCGGTGAGGGGGTCGTGCGCGCTGGTCTGGTCGGTGAGAACATCGGGAGTGATGCCGCGGGCCAGCAGTCGCTCGAGCAGTTCGACCGCGTTGCAGTTGACGCCGATAGACCGTGCGATGCCCTGCTCGGCGGCGCGAACCGCGGCGTCGATCGCCTCGTCGAGGCCCTCGACAATCTCGTCGAGGTATCGCTCGCGGATGCGCCGGGCCAGGCGGGTGTGGTCGACATCGGCGATCAGGCAGACTCCGTCGTTCATCGTGACGGCGAGCGGCTGCGCGCCGCCCATGCCGCCGCACCCGGCGGTGACGCACAGGCGGCCCCTGAGCGTTGCGCCCGCTCCTCCGAAGTGCTGTCGGGCGCACTCGGCGAAGGTCTCGTACGTGCCCTGCAGGATGCCCTGCGTGCCGATGTAGATCCACGATCCGGCCGTCATCTGGCCGTACATGATCAGGCCCTTGCGGGCCAGTTCGTCGAAGTGGTCCTGTGTCGCCCAGTGCGGGACGAGGTTTGAGTTGGCGATGAGCACGCGCGGCGCATCGGCCGTGGTCTTCACGACTCCCACCGGCTTGCCGCTCTGCACGAGCAGAGTCTCATCGGGCTCGAGCCGCCGGAGCGTCGCGACAATCGCATCAAAGGCCTCCCACGACCGCGCGGCCTGCCCGCGGCCGCCGTAGACCACCAGGTCGGCCGGGCGTTCGGCCACATCGGGGTCGAGGTTGTTCATGAGCATGCGCATCGCGGCCTCGGCCTGCCAGGTCTTGCACGTGCGCTGGTTGCCGCGTGGAGCGCGGACTTCGCGGGCGCGGGGGACCGACGGCTTGACGTTTGATCCGGCGGATTGGGCGGGCGTGGGAGGGAACATGGCTTGTCCTTTGTGGATCGGTCGCCCGGGTACGCGTGCGTTGCCGGACGCGGCGCGGCACGGACTGTCAAAGTGTCAAGGAGGAACATCCGTGCGTCAAGTGCGGAAGAGCCTGGGCGACGGGGAGCGGGAAGCACCTAGAATCCAAACTCGAACTCGCCGCGCGTGATGAGTCCTTCCACTTGTGCGATGTCCGGCGCGGGCGGGCGGTCGGCCGCGAGCCTCGGCACGACTGCCCGCACCAGATCGTGAGCACGTTCAACCGCGGGTCCGCTGTGCAGGGGTCGGTGGTGGTCCAGCGCTTCGGACCCGCAGATCAACTCGATCGCGATAACCGACCCGGCCAGTTGCAGAGCGCGCCGCGCCTTCGCCGCCGCGCGCGGGCCGAACGAGTTGTAGTCCTCCATCCCCGCGCTCGTGCTGAGGTTGGCGACACTCGCAGGAGTTGAAAGGCCGATCAACTCGTTGCAACACGCCGCGGCGGTGTACTGGGCGATCATCAGCCCCGAGTGCAGACCCGGCCCGGGTGAGAGGTAGGGGGGCAGTTTCGCCTCGGGGTCAAAGGCCGAGAGCATGTGGTAGACCCGGCGTTCGGCGATTCCGGCGACGTGGCAGATGCAGATGGCGAGCAGGTCGAGCGCGATCGCCAGCGGCATGCCGTGGAAGTTGCCCGCCGAGACGATCTGGGCGGGGTGGTCGGCGGAGGCGCCTGCAAAGACCAACGGGTTGTCGGTCACAGCGCCCAGTTCTCGCTCGACCGCGCCGCGGACGTGCTCGAAGGCGTCCCACGCCGCGCCGAGCACCTGCGGCACGCAGCGGAGCGAGTAGGGGTCCTGCACGCGCGGGTCGTTCAGCGCGTGCGAGGGGATGATCTGGCTGCCTTCGAGCATCGACCGGATCGCCGCGGCGACGCGCTGCTGCCCCGGCTGGCAGCGAGCCTCGTGGACACGTGGATCGAGAAACGCATCGGTTGCGCGGCAGGCATCGATGGACATCGCCGCGGCGGACAACGCTGCGGCGAACAGTCGCTCAAAGTCGCGCACCAGCAGGACGCCCTGAGCGGCCATGAGGTGCGTGCCGTTGATGAGCGCCAGTCCTTCCTTGGCTTCGAGCGTCAGCGGCGCGATGCCGGCGCCGCGCAGCGCTTCTGCACCGCCGATGATGCGGCCCTTCGCATCGGCCTCGCCCTCGCCGATGAGCACCAGCGCGACATGCGCCAACGGCGCGAGGTCGCCCGATGCCCCACACGAGCCGACCCCCGGGACGACGGGCGTGATGCCCGCGTTCAGGAGCGCGACGATCTGCTCGACAACCTGCGACCGCACCCCCGACAACCCGCGCGAGAGCGATGCCGCGAGAAGCAGCATCATGCCGCGAACGACGTCGCGGCCGAGGCACTCGCCAACTCCCGCGGCATGGCTGCGGACGAGGTTCCGTTGCAGATCGCGCAGGTCGGCCTCGCTGATCCGTTGCCGCGAAAACGACCCGAACCCGGTGTTCACGCCGTAGTGCGGCTCGCCATCGCTCATCGCCGCGAGCAGTGCGCGGCGACCTGAGTCGAGCCTTCGTCGCGCTTCGGGGGCGATCTCGATGCGTGCATCGTGCCGACAAACAGCCTCGACCTGCGCGAGTGTCAGCGGGCTGGCGTCCAGCGCGATGGCACGCGTCGGCTCGTTGGCCGCCGATCCCGATGGCGAGTGTGCCGAACGGGACGATGGATTGGGAGCGGGCGGGGGGGTGGGGGGGGGAGGGGGGGCAGGGGGGGGTGGCATCGCCTACATGGTCGCGTGTCCGGGCATCGCGGGCAACTGGGCGCGAAGATGGACCTTTCTGAAGGCGGACGAATGCAACCGATTCGTGGTTGGCCGGTTGTCGCGGTCATCCCGGGCGCGAATCCTTCCGACAATGTTGATGACGATGCGTCGACTGGTACACATGGCCGCGATTTTTCCCGTGCTGGCCGCGCTGGCTACTGTGGTTCCTGCGTGTGTTTCGTACGAGGCCGCTGAGTTTGACCGAGGGGCGATCGAGCGGGTCGAACCGATCCCGCCGGAGGCCTGGCCGGCGAGGAGAGTCGAGGACCTTGAGCGCATCGCCCGCGACACGCCGCCGCGGATCTATCGCTACGTGCTGGACGGCACGAAGGGGGAGGATGAACTGGAGCCGCAGTTCCGCGAAGCGCTTCGGCGGGCGGATGCGAGGATTCCGTACTCGCGGGCGTTTGGGCAGGGGATCATCCGGGTTGTGCGCGGCGGCCCGGGGCCGGCGCGGGCGATCCGACCGATGGACGAATCGATGCAGGCCGCGCTGCAGCCGCCGGACCAGCGAAGCGCGGCGCCCACGCACGCCGATGAGCCGGCGCGCGCAGGGTCGGCGGACCTGCTGCTGCGCGACTTCTTCAGTTCGGTGCGGTTCGTGTCCTATTCGCCGCTCGATGAAACCCCCGGCGACCGGCGGTACGAGCGGTTCCTCAAGATGACCTCCGCCATTCAGGACAAGTACTTCGCCGATCGTGCGGCGGGGATCAAGGTCAACGAACCTGAGGTGCTGATGATGCTGGCCGAGGGCACTCGCATCCGGCTCATCGAGCCGGCCAAGGGTGTCGAGTGCCGCGGGACGTTGGTGCACATCGCCGGACTTGGCTCGATCCAGTATGAAGAGCCGGTGCTGAACGAGTTGCTCGCGCGGGGATGGGCGGTTCTGCGGATCGCCACCCCGCGCGTGTGGTGGTACGAGTCGAGTGAGTTCCGGATCGACTCGCCGAGCGATGTTGACCCGACCGCTCGGCGCATCGCCGCGGCGTTCGACGACCTGCTGGCCGAATCGGCCTATGCCGCGGAGGCCGCGCTGGACTGGCTCGCGGCGGAGCGGCCCGATCTTCCGCAGCGTCCGCTGGCGATTCTCGCGTGCAGCGCGGGCGGGCTGGTGGCGCCGGCGGTGGTGGCGCGGATGCCGGAGCGCTTTGATGCCGCGGTGCTTGTCGGCACCGGCGCAAACCTGCTGCGCATCAGCCAGACCAGCGATCTGACGGATGGCGGCGTGAAACTGCGGTGGGGGCCGGACCTGCCCGTGGGCGGTCTGAGGTCGCGATTGTTTGATCGCTACCTGAAGCACTCGGTGCTGGACCCGTACCACACCGCGCGATTCCTACGCGACAAACCGGTGCTGTTCGTGCACGCGGAGTTTGATTCGACGGTGCCGGCCGAGTCGTGCCACGAGTTGTACTTGCGGTTGGGCAGGCCCGACCGGCTGACGTCGTATGTCGGTCACCGACTGCTCTTCTTCACGCTCGGGGGGCAGGCCCGCCGAATCGCCGACTGGCTGGACCGCGCCGCATCACAACCGCACCACGCGCGAGGCGAAGGCGCTGGGGGGTAGTGCCCGCGGGTGGTGCGGCAAGGAAGGCCCCCCGCCGCCACCGCCACGCGCGATGAGCGTCCTATAAGAGCAGTTATGTTAAACTGGATGCTCTTCCCGGCGTTCGGGCGTCATTGGGTGCGGCGGGCTTGCCGGGTTCACTCGAATCCGACGCCGTTGGTGCCGAGGCCGCGCCGCTCTCCTCCGGACCGCTGATCCACAGGCCGATGTCCGGCTCGTACTCCTCTTCAAGTTGATAGGGCTCTGTCGATCCTTGTTCAGCGGTGTGGGTGGCCTGGACCTGCGAGTTGGCTTGCTGTATCCGATCCGAGTATCGGAGCCACTTCAATCTGCGGCGCAGGCGAAGCGTCCGACGGAGGATGATGAACCCCAGTGTCAGCAGCACCAGGGCGATGCCAAACTGGAAAAGCAGCCAAGGCATGTGCGGAGCATATCAGAAAGTGGTGCCTGACATGAACCGGCGGATGGGTTGCAGTTGCAGTTCCATCCACCGTGTGCCCGGAGTCGGATCCCTGTTGTACGCCGGGATGTCTCGAAACCCGAGGGACTCGTACAGACTCGCCGCGGCCTTCATCGAAGCGCCGGTATCAAGTCGTATTGCTGCATATCCCCGCGCGCGTGCTGCCTCGAGGACCGCCTCGGCAAGCCTTCGACCCACGCCGCGGCCCCGTGCGGAGCGAACCACGTACATCCGCTTCATCTCGCAGATGGTGTCCGTCAGCGGACGAAGGGCGACGCATCCGACCGGTATCGCGCCAGCAAATGCCAGGAACATCGCGCCCCGGGGCGGGCCAAACTGGCCGGGCAGAGTGGCAAGTTCATCGTCGATTCTCTGGTGCTCGAGGCTGGCGCAGTCGGTCGTGTATGCAACCGAGTGCACATACTCGGCGCAAAGCACGCGGAATGCCGCGTTGTCCTCATCGCCCGCTGCGGCGCGAACTCTGACCTGCATCGCACGCACCTCCGCATGCGCGGGGGGTCAACCCCCCATGGCCGCAGCGCACCTGTCAGCGGCCTCGCCGAGTTTCACGACCTCGCCCTTGCCGGTGTCGCGCCGAGCCTTGAACTCGACGCCGCCCTCGGCCAGCGCTTTGTCGCCGATGGTCAGCCGAACCGGGATGCCGATCAGGTCCGCATCCTTGAACTTCACGCCCGGCCGCTCATCGCGGTCATCGATCAGCACATCGAGCCCCGCCGCGGCGAGATCGGCCGCGAGTTTGTTCGCCGCCTGCACGTGCGCGGCATCATCGGGCTTCATCAGCGTGACCAGCACGTGGTACGGTGCGATCGCCGCGGGCCAGATGATGCCGTTCTCATCGTGGTTCTGCTCCACGCTCGCGGCCATGGTTCTCGACACGCCGATGCCGTAGCAGCCCATGATGACGCTGCGCTTCTGCTGCTTGTCATCGAGCACCGAGAGCCCCATCGCATCGGAGTACTTGGTGCCGAGTTTGAAGATGTGCCCGACCTCGATGCCGCGACCGGTGGTGAGTTTCGCCCCCGCTGCACGCGGCGAAGGGTCGCCCTCGATGGCGTTGCGGATGTCGGCCAGTTTTACATAACGCGAGTCGTCCAGGATCGCCCCCACCTCCCGACGCCAGTTGAAGTGCTTCACGTGGTGATCCGCCTTGTCCGCGCCCGAAGCCCAGAAGCCCCCTCCCGCGGCATCGGGATCAACGAGCATCAGGATGTCGGTACGCCCAGCGATGATCTTCGGGCTGACGTATCCGATCGCGAACCCCGCCGCGCGGGCATCCTTCTCGGGCGCGAGTTCGACTTTCCACCCGCTCGCGGTCTTGACTTTCCCTTCGTTCACATCATGATCGCCGCGAACAACCGCGATGATCCACTTCGGTCCGCTTCCGGCCGCCGCCCCCCCACTCCCGCCCACGGACTCGACCGGCCGGAACACGATGGTCTTGAGCATGCGGTCGGGCTTGACCTTCATGAACTTGCCGACTTCATCGATGCCAGGTAGCCCCGGCGTGTGCACCTCGGAGAGTTCGCCCGTCGCCGCGCCGTTGAACGCGCCGCCTTCGACCATGCGCTCGCCGATCTCGCACTTCTCCACGTTCGCCGCGTAGCCCGAGACCGGGCACTTCAGGATCGTGTCCTCGCCGCTGGCCGCGTTCACCATGAACTCGTGGCTCGCCGAGCCGCCGATCGGCCCGCTCTCGGCCTCCACCACCGTAAAGTCCAGCCCGCAGCGTGTGAACACGTTGTTGTACGCGCGGTACATCGCGTCGTAGACCTCGTTCAGCCCCCCCGCTCCTTCCACGGAAACGTGGAAAGAGTACGCATCCTTCATGATGAACTCGCGGCAGCGCAGCAGCCCCGAACGCGGCCGCGCCTCATCGCGATACTTCGTCTGCACCTGGTACAGACTCAACGGCAGCTGCTTGTACGACTGGATCGAGCCCTTGACCAGTTCGGTGATCGGCTCCTCGTGCGTCGGTCCCAGCGCGCTCACCGCGCCCTTGCGGTCGGTCACCTTGAAGAGCAGGTCGCCGTAATCGACATCGCGCCTGGTGTCCTTGTACAACTCGATGGGCAGCATCGCCGGCAGCAGCAACTCGCTCGCCCCCGCCGCATCCATTTCCTCGCGCACGATCTGCGAGACCTTGCGCAGCGTCCGGCACGCCAGCGGCAGGTAGTCGTAGATGCCCGAGCCGAGTTTTCGGATGAACCCCGCGCGCGACAGCAGGATGTGCGACGGGCTCTCCGCATCGGCCGGGGCCTCGCGCGTGGTGGGAATCAGCGTTGATCCCCACCGGTGAATCACGCCGCGACCCGCACGCTCTGCACGCTCATTCTGGAGATTCGACATAGGGCGGGAGTGTAGGTTGCGGGCGGTGGAACAGGAACCCTTCGGTTGCCGTGGAGCCCCCGCGCTGACGCGTGCTGCCGCACTTCGGCCCCTGGCTCTGGAGAGCGGCGCTGCCTGGGCCAACAATCGCGGTTGCCGCGGCAGGACAGTCGCAGGCAAGGATGCCAGCCAGTGACGCCCCCGCTCGACATCGCCCGCGACCGACCGAACCCCGATGCGACGGACCCCATGGCGGGTCCAGCGCTTTCGGGCTCGGGATTGGCCGCGCCGGATGTTGCGCCGTCACGCAGGCCGATCGTGCGAACGGCGATCGGCCTGAATGCGGATGGATCGCTCCGCAGCGGCAAACTCGCGGGCCTGACGATGAACCGCGCGATCTGGGTGTTGTCGTGGCCGATCCTCGCGGAGAGTTCGTTGCAGTCGTTCGTCGGATTGACGGACACGTTTCTTTCTGCGCAACTGTCGGAGGCGGCGACCGACGCGATCGGCGGCGCATCGTACATTCTGTGGTTTGTGGGCCTTGTGGCGATGGCCGTGAGTGTCGGGGCGACCGCGCTGGTGAGCCGGGCGGTGGGCGGTTCGCGTTTGGCCGTTGCTCACGCCGCGACCGGCCAGACCATGCTCCTCGCGCTCGGGACGGGCATCGTGACGGCGATCCTGATTGCGCTGGCGGCGGGTCCGATGTCGCGGGTGATGAACCTGACCGGCGAAGCAGCGGAGGCGTTCCGCACGTACCTGAGGATCTGCGCGATCGGGGTTCCGCCGCTTTCGATTCTCGCCGCGGGCATCGCCTGCGCGCGCGGCGCGGGCGACTCGGTCCGGCCGCTGGTGGCGATGGCGGTGGTGAACGTGGTGAACGTTCTTGCGTCGTGGGCGATGTCGGGCGTCGATCTTGTCCGGACGCGGATCGTGGGGGGCGAAGCCGTCTCGGAGTTGGTCTATGCCAATCCGTTCGGCGCCAACCTTGGCATCGCCGGAATCGCATGGGGCACGGTGATCGGCGAGTTTGTGGGCGCGGCGATCGTGCTGGGACTGCTCGTTCGGGGTTCATCGGTGGTGCGACTGAAGCGGCACCGGCTGCGTCCGCACTGGCACACGATGCGACGACTGGTGGCGGTCGGGTTTCCGAACTTTCTTGAGACGCTCGGGATGTGGGCCGGGAACTTCCTGATCATTCTCATGGTCGGATGGTTGACGGTCACCGCCGGCGCTGGGCTTGCCGCCGATGGCACCGCCGCGGCGGGCGGGCTGATGGGCGCGCACATCGTCGCCATTCGCATCGAGGCGTTCAGTTTCATGCCGGGGTTCGCGATGGGCGCGGCCGCCGCGACACTGGCGGGGCAGTACATCGGCGCGGGCAGCCCGACGAGCGCGCGCCGCGCTGTCAAGCGGTGCGTGATCGTGACGGTGTGCGTAATGGGCGCGGCGGGGTTTCTCTTTCTGATCGCTCCGCGCGAGGTCACGGTATTGATCACCGGTCAGCCGACGCACCTGGAGATCGTGCCGCGGCTGATCTTCATCTCCGGGCTGGTGCAGATCCCGTTCGGCATCAGCATCGTGTTGCGGTCGGCCTTGCGCGGCGCGGGCGATGCGAAGGTCGTCATGTGGATCACGTGGATCACGACCTACGCGATCCGCCTGCCGCTTGCGTACGCGTGCTCGGGGGTCGATATCCCGCTGCCGCGCTGGATGGGCGGAGGCGTGATCGAGAACCCGTTCCACGATTCGCCGAGCCTTTGGCTGTTGTGGGTCGGGCTGTGCGCGGAGATCCTGTTTCGCGCGGCGATCTTTGGCGGGCGTTACCTGCACGGCGGTTGGCTGACGAAGCGCGTGTAGTCAGAGGTATCGGCTGGTTATCGGTCAGGAAACGTCAAGGGCCGGTCGATTCGGGCCGATTCGCGGTGCGCTCGTGCTGCGCGGGCTGATTCTGAGCCGGAAGACCGCCGACCACTAGAGGGACCTGTGGGGTCCGAGAGTCTTCGCCAGATTCGGGAGCGCGCGACGCCAATGTCAATCTTCGGGATCATCCGCCGCACGCCAGCATCACGCGCGTTCTGGTCCGCGTTGGTGTGCGCGTGGCTGGGGTCGATCGCAGCCGGGATCGGCACGATGGCGCGATTCGATTGGACGCCCGGCAGCGCCGGTCCTGCGCCGCGCACCTGGCCGCCGGCATGCGCGATCAAGCATGACTTCAATCGGCCGACACTGGTTGTCGCGATTCACCCGCGCTGCCCGTGCAGCGCAGCGACGCTGACGCAGGTTGAGGCGCTTGC
Organism: Phycisphaeraceae bacterium; assembly: GCA_019636495.1. GTDB lineage: Bacteria > Planctomycetota > Phycisphaerae > Phycisphaerales > UBA1924 > JAHBXL01. The sequence continues at coordinate 14,053 of JAHBXL010000014.1, forward strand.
GGAGCGTCACGCCGCGGAGTGCCGGTTGATCGTGCTCATGCTCGCGCCTTCGGTCGATGATCCGGCATGGACGAACGCCCCCGCGTGGAGAGCCGCGAGGAGCATCGCAGGCGTTGAAGTCGTCGCCGATGCACTGGGCGGCATCGCGGGGGCCTTTGGCGCTCGCACGTCCGGGCATGCCGTGCTGTTCGGCCGCGATGGGCGGCTGATGTTCAGCGGCGGCCTGACTCTGTCGCGGGCGCACGAAGGCGTGGGCCCCGGTGCCGCGGCGGTGGACGTGTTGATCCGTGGTGGGGAGGCGGCGAACTCGGCTCCGGTCTTCGGGTGCGCGCTGTTCGGACCGGATGACCTTTGCGGACCGCCGGTCGGGGAGCGTCCATGAGCGCAATGAATCACAACCCGGGCCGCGCGGGCGAACTGTTCCGATCGTACCTCGAGGACGCGCAGCGGCGCACCGATCGGATGTTCGCCATCCTGATGGTCGTGCAGGTGCTGGGAGGACTGGCCGCCGCGGCGTGGGTATCGCCGCGTACATGGATCGGCGAGCAGTCGCTTGTGCACCAGCACGTGTGGATCGCGCTGCTGTTCGGCCCGGCGCTGGCATCGCTGCCGATCGTGCTTGCCCTGGTGCGCCCGGCGCAGGCGCTGACGCGGCACACGATCGCGGTGGCGCAGATGTTGTTTTCGGCGTTGCTCATCCACCTGACGGGCGGACGCATCGAGACGCACTTCCACGTGTTTGGATCGTTGGCGTTCCTGGCATTCTACCGAGATTGGAAGGTGCTGATCACGGCGTCGGTCGTGGTCGCGGCGGACCATTGGTGGCGCGGCGTGTTCTGGCCCCAGTCGGTGTTCGGCACGGCGAGTGCGGGCTCGTGGCGGTGGTTCGAGCACGCCGCATGGGTGGTGTTCCTGGACATCTTCCTGATCGCGGCGTGTGTGCGTGGGATCAAGGAGATGCGAACCATGGCGGCGGACCGCGCGCTGATCGAGGCGCAGCGCGACGCGGTGGAAAAGGAGGTGCAGCATCGCACCGCCGAACTGGAGGTCGCGCGTGCATCGGCTGAAACGGCCAACCGCGCCAAGAGCGTGTTCCTCGCCAACATGAGCCATGAGATCCGAACGCCGATGACCGCCATTCTTGGCTACACGGACCTGCTCCGCGTCGGCGGGATCTCGCCGGGGGAGGGCCAGGAGTACGTGTCCATCATTCGGCGAAACGGCGAGCACCTGCTGTCGGTCATCAACGACATCCTCGACCTCTCGAAGATTGAGGCCCAGATGCTGACGGTTGAACGCAATCAGGTTCGGCTGTGTGCGCTGGTCGCGGAAGTCGCGGCGACACTGCGTGTCCGCGCGGCCGAGAAGGGCCTGTCGCTCGAGGTCGAGTACGTCTTCCCGGTTCCCGAGGCCATCATCAGCGACCCGATTCGGATCCGGCAGATTCTAGTGAATCTCGTGGGCAACGCCGTGAAGTTCACGGATCGCGGCGGGGTGACCATTCGTGTGCGATCGGACGCGGAACTCCTTGCGAAATCGCAGATTGCTATCGACGTCGTCGATACCGGGATCGGGCTCGAGCCGGAGCAGCTGGAGCGGCTGTTCAGGCCGTTCACTCAGGCCGACGAGTCCATCACCCGGCGCTTCGGCGGCACGGGCCTTGGCCTGAACATCTCGCGCAGACTTGCCAAGGCGCTGGGCGGAGACATCGCCGTAAGCAGCGCGCCAGGCCGCGGCAGCACGTTCTCGGTGACGCTGGGCACCGGCGACCTGTCGGGTGTCCGCATGATCGCCGACGCGCGGGAGGCGGTCGTGTCGGCCCCGTCGGAGACCCAGCACGCGGCGCCGGCGGAGGTGAGCGGACGCGTTCTTCTGGCCGAGGATGGAGCGGACAACTCCCGGTTGATCACCGCGATCCTGCGCCGGCACGGCGCAGAAATGCACGTCGTGCACGACGGGGTCGAGGCGGTTCGCGCGGCTACCGAAGCCATGTCTTCCGGACGTCCCTTCGACCTGGTTCTTCTCGACATGCAGATGCCGGTGCTGGATGGTTACCAGGCCGCGGCGAGGCTGCGAAAGAACGGTGTTCGAACACCCATCATCGCGCTCACGGCGCACGCCATGGCGGACGATCGGCAGAAATGCCTCGACGCCGGGTGCGACGACTACGCCGCGAAGCCGATCGACCGCGATGCGCTCGTGAGAATGTGCGAACGCTGGATCGGTGTGCCCGGCCGAGCCGCTGCCTGAGTCGCCGGTCGCACCCTTGGATGCGCGTTATCCGGCCACGAGCGCGGTGGGACTTTCCCGCGATGAGGGTCCGAAGTCCTCATGGGTACTCCGACATCGACCGATACCCGCAGCAATACACGCTCGCCGTGGACACTCCTGAAGGCCGACCATGCCCGTCGCGCTTCATTCACGCCGCGGAATGCCGCAGATCTGCGTTGCCGGCATGGCCGCATGCGCGGTGATCGGCGCGGCCGCATCGAACGGCGCGTGCCCGGGCCAAGTGCCGCCTGTGGAGGCCCCGGAGATTCCGCTGCACGAAAGCCGGCCCGCGCACTGGTTGACCGTCGGTATTGACGCGGTCACCGTGTATCAGTTCCGCGGGTTTGTGTACGAGGACTCCGGGCCGATCGTCCAGCCGTGGGCCGAGGTCGATCTGACTGTTCTGGAAACGGACTCTGCCGCGATCCGGCTGCTGCTCAGCACGTGGCACTCGTTCCATGGCCAGGCGACGGATGCGGAGTCGCAAGACGGGTTTCGCAGGCATTGGTTCGAGGCGGATGCCAGCGCGGGTATCGGCGCGGACCTCGGCCCGTGGAATGTGACAGCGCAGTACAACGTGTACACGAGCCCTTCCGACGCATGGCCGACCATGCAGGAAGTCTCGTTCAATCTCTCATACGCCGACGACTGGCTGCCCGCGGGCTGGTCGCTGAACCCGCACGCGCTGCTGGCGTTCGAGGTCGGCCCAGCGGCCAACGACGGCATGCGCAATGGCGTGTTCCTTGAACTCGGGGTCTCTCCAACGTACGAGTTCACCGATGGTCCCTGCGCAGGAGTCATGCTGAGTTTCCCCATCGCCCTCGGCCTGAGCCTGAGCAACTACTACGAGGACGATGAAGGAAGGAACGACGCGTTCGGCTACGTGAGCCTTGGCGCCGGCGCGACCATCCCGCTCGGTCGGACAGGGCCGGCGAACTGGAGCCTGTCGCTGGGCATCGAAGCCCTCATGCTCGGCGGCGCGGCCGCCTCGTTCAATGATGGAGAACGCTCGGTGCTCGTCGGTTCAATCGGCCTCGTCATGGAGTTCTGAGACGCCAACCACTTCGAAGCGTTCGCCGCCCTCGATGCCAGTCACATCGGATACACAGTGATGCCTGCAGACCCATCAAGGCTCGATCCAGACGCACGTACGGTGAGCGACTTTTCCGCGCCGGATGCGGGCGTCAGTTCGCGCGCGGCGCGGTCCTCCCGTCCGCTCGTGACGGCCTTGCTTTGTGTCGCGGCTGTGTCGGCATTGCTTTGGGGCCTTTCGTCCGAGACGACGGCCGCGGATTGGTGGGCCGCGGTTGCGCAGTATCACGTTGATCTTGTGATCGCGTGGGTTGGGGCGCTGGGCTGCATCGGATGGGTGCTTGCGGTTTCCGGCAAGAGCGGGTCCGGCAGGCGCACGGCGCTTGTTGTCGCCGCGTTGATTCTTGGCACCATGGCATCCGGCTCGCTGTTCGTGAATGCCTACGGTCGCAAGGCGACCCGGGCGTTGCGGCAGGCGGTTGAGGGCATTGCGCCGTCCTACGCATCGGGGCTGGAGAATCTCCAGCACTGGGCACTGCCATCGGATGCGTCGCCCGACGACCCGCTCTATCTCCGCATGATCGAGACGCAGAAGCGCTGGCTCCGAGTCAACCCGGCGGTCGCGGACATCTACACCTTTCGGCGCGATGAGGAAGGCCGTTGGCGGCTGATCGTCGACTCCGAGACCGACTACAACCGGGACGGTGAGTATGAAGGGGAACGGGAGCAGCGCACGGCGATCGGCGAGCCGTACGACAAGGCCAACGACGAACTGAACCGAGCCCTGCGGGGCGAGCATGTGTTCATGGATGTGCCGGACTCCGACCGCTGGGGAACCTGGGTATCGGCCTTTGTGCCGATGCGGAACGCCGAGGGCGAGATCGAGGCGGTCCTGGGCGTCGATTTCCCCGCGGCGTCGTGGAACGCGGCCATCGCCACGGCGAGGATCAGCGCGATCACGTACATCGCCGTGATCATCATCACGTTGACCGCGGGCGGGCTGCTCCAGATCTCTTCGTTACGGCGGTTTGACGAGAGCGTACGCATCGGTGAGGTGCTGCGCAAGCAGGCCAGTGCGCTCGACGAGCAGAACGCCCTTCTTGCGCATCGGAGCGGCGAACTCGCCGCGGCGATCTCCGCGGCACGGGTCGCCAACCAGGCCAAGAGCGCGTTCCTTGCGAACATGAGTCACGAGATCCGCACGCCCATGACCGCGATTCTCGGTTTCGCGGAGTTTCTCAGGACGGACGATCTCCCCGCGGCGGTGCGGGCCGAGCACCTCGACGTGATCCGCCGGAATGGCGAGCACCTGCTCGCGGTCATCAACGACATTCTCGACTTCTCCAAGATCGAGGCCGGGATGCTGAAGGTCGAGCGCACCGAGTGCTCGATCGTTCGCCTGATCGCCGAGATCGCAACGACCATGCGGCTCCGAGCAGAGGAGAAGGGCCTCCGGCTCTGTGTCTCGTTCGACGGACCGATCCCCGAGCGCATCCGCTCCGACCCGCCCAGAATCCGGCAGATCCTGCTCAACCTCGTCGGCAACGCCATCAAGTTCACACAACAGGGGCAGGTCGAGATCGTCGTTCGGTGCGCCGATGCCGCTTCGGCCGAGCCGCGTCTGCTGATCGATGTGCGCGATTCCGGCATCGGCATTCGCCCCGAGCACATCGATCACCTCTTCCGACCGTTCGCACAGGCCGATGGCTCCACCACGCGAAAGTTCGGCGGAAGCGGGCTCGGGCTGGCGATCTCGCGGCGTCTGGCGAACGCGCTCGGGGGCGAGATCACCGTACGGAGCGAGTTCGGCCGCGGCAGCACATTCACCGTGACGCTCGCCACCGGCGACCTGCACGGCGTTCCGCTGCTGCACGACGCCCATGAAGCGGCGCACGCCTCGCCGGCGGGCGCTCAGGATGCCGCAGAATCGAGCGCCGCCCTGCTGGGGCACATCCTCGTCGCCGACGATGGAGCCGACAACCGCCGCCTCATCGCCACGCTTCTCCGGCGGTACGGCGCGAGTGTCACGGTCGTCAACAACGGCCGCGAAGCGGTCGATGCAGCAACTGCCGCCGCCAACGAGGGCCGTGCGTTCGACCTGATCATCCTCGACATGCAGATGCCCGTTCTCGACGGCTACGGCGCGGCGGCGCAACTGCGAACACTCGGTATCCGCACGCCCATCATCGCGCTCACGGCCCATGCGATGGCCGATGACCGGCAGAAGTGCCTCGACGCCGGCTGCGATGACTACGCCGCCAAACCGATCGACCGTTCCCGGCTGTACAGGGTCTGCCAGCAGTGGATGGAGTCCGGACGCCGCGCCGCGGCGTGACGGTTCACCGGGCGTCACGCCGCGGATGGAGACCCCCCCACTTCGATCGCCAGCGGTACACTCTGCGCATGCCCGCGCGCCGGAACCAGCGCGGCCACAAGGGGTGCACCATGCTCGCTGTCGCGTGCGCATCGATGCTGGCGATTCTCATGACCGATACCGACAAGAGCCAACCGCCGCGAGCCACGCGTTCAGAGGTCTACGCGACCCGCGGCATGGCCGCGACGAGCCACCCATTGGCGACACAGATCGCGCTCGACGTGCTGAAGGTCGGTGGCTCGGCGGTCGATGCCGCGATCGCCGCCAACGCCGCGCTCGGGCTCATGGAGCCGACCGGCTGCGGCATCGGCGGCGACCTCTTCGCCATCGTGTGGGACCCGACAACAAAGAGACTTCACGGCTATAACGGCTCGGGCCGCGCCCCGGCGAGACTCACCATCGACCTCGTCACCTCGCGCGGCCTCACCGAGATCCCTCGAAGCGGCCCGCTCCCCGTCACCGTGCCCGGCACTGTCGATGGCTGGTTCGCGCTGCACGCAAAGTTCGGCAAGCGGCCGATGCGCGACAACCTCGCACCCGCCATCGCCTACGCGCGAGAGGGCTTCCCCATTTCCCCGGTTATCGCAGATGGCTGGTCGGCCAACGTCCGCGTGTTTGCGCGCATGCCGAACTTCAGAGAACAGTTCACAATCGATGGCCGCGCCCCGCGCGCGGGTGAGATCTGGACCAACCCCAATCTTGCAGCCACGCTTCAGCGCATCGCCGACGCCGGCCGCGATGGCTTCTACATAGGCCACGTGCCCCAGACGGTGGAGAAGTTCATTGCCGAACAAGGCGGCGTGCTCGCCGCGGCGGACTTTGCTGCGCACCAGGGCGAGTGGACCGACCCAGTCAGCGCGAACTACCGCGGCTACGACGTGTGGGAACTCCCGCCCAACGGCCAGGGCATCGCCGCGCTGCAGATCCTCAAGATTCTCGAGGGGCTTGATCTCAAGAGCATGGGGTTCGGCAGCGCGGACCATGTTCACGCCTTCACGGAGGCCAAGAAACTGGCATTCGAGGACCGCGCCCGTTTTTACGCAGACCCGGCTTTCCACCCCGCGCCCGTCGCGCGACTCATCAGCGCGGAATACGCGGCCGATCGGCGAGCCCTCATCGACATGTCCGCCGCGGCCAAGGCCTTCGAGCCCGGCAAGATCCCCACCGGCGCCGACACCATCTACCTCACCACCGCCGATTCATCCGGCATGATGGTGTCGCTCATCCAGTCCAACTACCGCGGTATGGGCAGCGGCATGGTCCCGCCGGCCTTGGGCTTCATGCTCCAGAACCGCGGCGAGCAGTTCTCGCTCGACCCCGCGCACCCGAATGCGCTCGTGCCCGGCAAGCGTCCCTTCCACACCATCATCCCCGCGTTCATCACGAAAGAGGGCGCGCCGTGGATCAGTTTCGGCGTCATGGGCGGCGCGATGCAGCCGCAGGGACACGCGCAGATCGTCATCAACCTCATCGACTTCGGCATGACGCTCCAGCAGGCCGGCGATGCCCCGCGCATCCACCACGATGGCTCGACCGAGCCCGTCGGCATCGCGCTCAAACCCATGGCCGATGGCGGCGTGCTGAGCCTCGAACCCGGCTTCCCGGTTGAGACCGTCCGCGAGCTTGAACGCCGCGGCCACACCATCAAGCCGCTCGCGACGCCATACTTCGGCGGCTATCAGGCCATTCTGCGCGACTTGAAGACGGGTGTGTACACCGGCGCATCTGAATCCCGCAAAGATGGCCACGCGGCGGGGTATTGAGTGACTCAAGGTGGGCCGGCACTCCGTGCCGGTCAATCCTGATTCACTGCTCACAACCCCTCTGTACACTGTGAGTCGGGAGACTCTGATGCACCGAATCAAATTCGTTTTCACCAGTCTGGTCTTTGCACTCTGTACTCTCGCACCCGCCCGTGCCGACATCGGCGCGCTCACTCCCCACTCGCTCCGCTGCGAGTATCTCACCAATCCGCTCGCCATCGAGGAGCCCCACCCGCGCCTCTACTGGCTGCTCGATGCGAGCCGCCGCGCCGAGCACCAGTCCGCCTATCAGGTACTCGTTGCCTCCACGCCCGACCTGCTCGCCCAACACCGTGCCGATCTGTGGGACTCGGGCCGCGTCGAATCCCGCCAGATCGCGCACATCGAGTACGCCGGCAAGCCGCTCGCCTCGCGCCAACCCTGCCACTGGAAGGTCCGCGCCTGGGACCGCGATGGCCGGGCCGGCCCGTGGAGCGAGCCGGCGGTGTGGGAGATGGGCCTGCTCGCGCCCGAGGACTGGACCGCCCAGTGGATCGAAGCCGGCCCCGGCCCCGTCGATCTCACCATCACCCGCGCGGTGTACTCCACCGAGGATGGCGCGACCTCGAAGGATGTCACCTCGCATCTCGCCGCGCTTCTCAACAATCGCGGCGGCGATCTCGCTATCACCAACGAGAACCTCGGCGGCGACCCGGCCTACGGAAAGAAGAAGCGCCTCCGCATCGAGTACACCCACGAGGGCGCAGCCCACACCGCCGAGGCTGCGGAGAACCAGACCGTCTCGCTACCGACGGGTCGGATCCCCTATCTCCGCCGCGGCTTTACCGTCAGCAAGCCCATCGCCCGTGCCCGGCTCTACACCACCGCGCTCGGCGTGCACGAAATCACGCTCAACGGCCATCGCATCGGCGATGATCACCTCTCCCCGGGCTGGACCGACTATCGCAAGCGCGTGCGCTACCGGGCCCACGATGTCACCGCGCTCCTCTCGCGCGGTCCCAACGCGCTGGGCGCGATGGTCGGGCCGGGCTGGTTCTCCGGCCGAGTCGGCCTCTTTGGCATCAGCCGATTCTACGGCGATTCCCCTGCGCTGCTCGCGCAACTCGAAGTCTCCTACACCGATGGCTCGACGGAGCGCATCATCACCGATTCCTCGTGGAAGGTCCACGCAGGTCCTTTGCTGATGGCCGACATGATGAAGGGCGAGACCTACGACGCGCGGCATGAAATCCCGGGCTGGAACGCCGCGACGTTCGATGATTCAGAGTGGGCCACTGCACAAACGCGCGCCGAGAGTCGCAACCTCCAGGCCGAGGTTGCCGAGCCCGTCCGCATCATCGAGGAACTCCCCGCCCAGACTGTGACCGAGCCCACGCCGGGCGCATTCATCTTCGACCTCGAGCAGAACATGGTCGGCGTCGTTCGACTCACGCTTCGCGGCCGCGCAGGCCGGCCCATCACCATCCGCCACGGCGAGATGCTCAACCCCGATGGCACGCTCTACACCGCCAACCTCCGCGGCGCGCCCTCCATCGACACCTACACGCCCGCTTCCGATGCCGAGTTCACCTGGCAGCCTCGATTCACGTTTCACGGATTCCGATACGTCGAACTCACCGGCCTCGATTCGCGCCCCGATCTCGACGCCGTCACCGGCCTCGCGCTTTCTTCCGACATGCCCGATGCCGGCACGTTCGAATGCTCCGACCCGCGCCTCAACCGGCTCCAGTCCAACATCGTCTGGGGTCTTCGCGGCAACTATCTCAGCATCCCCACCGACTGCCCGCAGCGCGATGAGCGCATGGGGTGGATGGCCGACACCCAGGTCTTCGTCCCCACCGCGGCGTACAACGCCGACATCGCCGCGTTCATGACCAAGTGGATGACCGACGTTATCGATGCCCAGCGCGAAGATGGTGCGCACTCCGATGTCGCCCCCGTCACCCGCGGCCTGACGTACGGCACGCCCGCATGGGCCGATGCCGGGACCATCGTCCCCTGGCTCATGTACGAGATCTACGCGGACAAGCGACTGCTGGAACGCTGCATCGACTCGATGATCAAGTGGGTGGAGTGGTGCCGCACGCACAGCACCAATCTGCTTCGCGACCGCGATCGCGGCAACGATTACGGCGACTGGCTGAGCATTAGCGCCGACACGCCCAAGGATGTCCTCGGCACCGCGTACTTCGCGCACTCGGCCGATCTCGTCGCGCGCAGCCTTCGCGTGCTCGGCCGTGTCGAAGAAGCGGAGAGGTACGAGCGATTGTTCGAGGACATCAAGGCGGCGTTCAACGCCGCGTACGTAGCGGCCGATGGCCGCATCAAGGGCGACACGCAGACGGTGTACATCCTTGGCCTGCGCTTCAACTTGCTGTCTGATGATCACCGCAAGCGCGCGATGGAGTACCTCGTCGCCGACATCGAATCCAAGGGCAACCGCCTCTCCACCGGCTTTGTCGGCGTCAGCCACCTGCTGCCCGTGCTCTCGGGCAACGGCAAGCCCGATGTCGCCTACAAACTTCTGCTGCAGGACGAGTTCCCCTCCTGGCTCTACAGCGTCAAGCACGGCGCAACCACCATCTGGGAGCGATGGAACGGCTACACGCCCGAGACCGGCCCGCACCCAGACATCGGCATGAACTCCTTCAACCACTACGCCCTCGGCTCGTGCGGGCAGTGGATGTTCAGCGATGTTGCGGGGATCCGCGAGTCGCAAGATCCGCGTACGCGAGCCGACTGGCTCATCCGGCCGCTCTACCACGGTCCCCTCACATCCGCCGGCGCCGAGTATCGCTCCATCCGCGGCACGGTCGCGTGCCGTTGGTCCAAGAGTGACTCCGAGTTCCTGCTGCACCTGCGCGTGCCGCCGAACACCACCGCCTTGCTCCGGATCCCGGGCGGTGGCATCGCCGATGTGCGAGAATCCGGTGTGCCGGTCAAGAATGCCGAGGGCGTTGCGGTCTTGCTCAACGACGGCGGCACTTCCGATTTGCTCGTGCGCTCAGGCGAGTACGCCTTCCGGGTTGATCTCCTGAAGCCCGTACGCACGCCGACAACACGCTGACGCGCCGGTCGAAGCGCCCTCGGAATTCCAAACCCGCTCCTTGACATATGCCCATATCGGCATATACTCAGCGCATGGCACGAGCCGCCACCACCACCGACGTCTTCAACGCGGTCGCCGAGCCGCGCCGCCGTCAGATACTCGACCTGCTCGCCGCGGCAGGGCCGTGCGCCGTCGGCGCGATCGTCATCGCCCTCGGCCTGCCGCAGCCCGCCGTTTCCAAGCACCTCGGCGTGCTGCGCGAAGTCGGCCTCGTCTCCGTCGAGAAGCACGGCCAGAGCCGCGTCTACCAGCTCAACGCCAAGGAGATCCAGGCCGTGCACGAATGGACCCGAACCTTCGAACGCTTCTGGACGCACAAACTGGATCGGATCAAGCACCGCGCCGAGGCCCGGGCCCGCGCGCAGGGCCATCCATTCGCTATCGCCGCCGCCGCGGCGAGAAAGGACCGTGCATCATGACCACCCCCCCACTCACCCCCCCACTCACCCCCCCACTCACCTCCGCCCCGTCGCCCCCGACGATCAGCAAGTCGGTTCAATCGATCAACGTGATCAAGGAGATCGACATCGCCGCGACGCCGGAGATCGTCTTTGAGGGCTTGCTCGAGGAGATGGGCCCGGGAAGCGAGATGCCCGATGGCACGCCCTTCCACATGAAACTCGAACCTTGGCCCGGCGGCCGCTGGTACCGCGACACCGGCAACAACACCGGCCACTTCTGGGCCCACGTGCAGGTCATCAAGCCGCCCCCGCACCCCTACCCCGTGCTCGAAGTCAGCGGCCCCATGTTCATGTCGTACCCGGCCGTTTCGCACGTGCAGTACCGCCTCATCCCCCACGCCCGCGGCACAACACTCCGCATCACCCACCGCGCCATCGGCCTCATCCCCGAGCAGGATGCCGCCGGCGTGCACGAGGGCTGGCAGCACGGGCTCGACCGAATCAAGATGATCGCCGAACGCCGCGAGCGCTGAACGCGGTTACACTCCTCAATCGGTCTCACACCATCACCACACTTCAGGATCAACACCATGCCATACGTCGACGGCTTCGTTCTCGTTGTCCCCACCAAGAACATCAAGGCGTACAAGAAACTGGCCACGCTCGGCGCGAAGGTGTGGAAGGACCACGGCGCGCTCGAGTATCGCGAGTGCGTCGGCGACGACTTGAAGGTCCCGTTCGGCCTGCAGTTTCCCAAACTCACCAAGGCCAAGGCCGGTGAGACCGTGGTCTTCTCGTGGATCGTCTACAAGTCCAAGGCCGACCGCAATCGAGTCAACGCCAAGGTCATGAAGGACCCGCGCATGGCCGCGGCGTGCGATCCCGGGAACATGCCATTCGACGTGAAGAAGATGTCGTGGGGCGGGTTCAAGGTCCTTGTCGGGGCTTGAAGCACGCTGCACCGGACGACCGCCGCCGCGAATGCGGTCCTTCGCACATCCGACCCGAATCACGATCCGCCGCCCGGCCCGGGCGCGCCATCATGGCGAGCCGGGGCAGGGGCCCGCCGAGTCCAGCCATGCATGCCAACCCCAAAGGTCTGACCGTCGTCGGCCTCGTCCTGACCGCGCTGGTCGCGCTTTTGCTCACGTTCAGCGCGGTCATGAAGTTCCTCCGCCCGCCCGAGATGATCGAGCAGTTCGAGGGCGTGCTCGGCTATCCCGCGCGCCTCGCTGTGCCCATCGGCATGGTCGAACTGCTCTGTGTCGTGCTGTTCATCATTCCCCGCACCGCCGCGCTCGGCGCGGTCCTGCTCACCGGCTATCTCGGCGGGGCCATCGCCACCCACGTCCGCATCGGCGATCAGTTCATCGCGCCGGTCATCGTCGGCGTCGTCGTCTGGCTCGCCCTGTTCATGCGCGATCCGCGTGTCCGTTCGCTGCTGCCGTTGCGGCGGACAACACGCTGACAGCGGGTCCCGCGCGAAGTGCCCCGTGCTCCCTCCGGCGCTCGGCATCTGCCGGGCGCGGGGCGGGCGGAGTCCCCGCATCAACCGCGTCATGGTCTTTCACACGTGCCCACCAATGACCCCGCGCGAGATCTTCCCCCTCACGCAGATGAGCACGCCCCCGTGCTCCTGCACGAGACGGTCCGCGCGCTGGCGCTCCGGCCCGGTGCAATCGTCGTAGACTGCACGCTCGGGCTCGGCGGGCACTCCGCCGCGATGCTGCCCCGTATCCACCCCGGCGGCCGCCTCATCGGCCTCGATCTCGACCCAGCCAACATCGCCAAGGCCCGCGAGCGGCTGCAATGGGTCGGCGGCCGGTTCGATCTTTTCCACTCGAACTTCGCCGCGCTTCCGAGGGTTCTCGCCCAAGCCGGTGTCGAACATGGCCGCGTCGATGCCCTCCTGGCCGATATCGGCGTCGCCAGCACGCAGATTGATGATCCCGACCGCGGCTTCTCTTACCGGCGTGATGGGCCGCTCGACATGCGCATGGACCCGACACGCGGCCAGCCTGCCTCGGCGCTCCTCAACCGCTTGAGCGAGTCCGAACTCGCCGCCGTGTTCCTTGAACTCGGCGATGAGACCGATGCCCCGCAGATCGCCCGCCTCATCGTCGAGCGTCGCTCGCGCCAGCCCATCACGACAACGAACGAACTGATGGCCATCATCTGCGAAGCCCGCGACTTCACCATCGAGCGAGCCTCGCACGCCAAACTGCATCCCGCAGCACGCACATTTCAGGCACTGCGCATCCTCGTCAACCGCGAACTGGCCAACCTCGACCGCCTGCTCGCCATCCTGCCCGAGGTCCTCAAGCCCGGCGGCGTTGGTGCGATCATCACCTTCCACTCCGGCGAAGACCGCCGCGTGAAGAACGCCTTCCGCGAAGGTCTGCGCAACGGCATCTATTCCGAGGAGACGCGCGATCCGATCATCGCGACCGATGCCGAGCAGCGAGCCAACCCGCGCGCCCGATCGGCCAAACTCCGCTGGGTCCGCCGCGCCTGAGAGACTCTCCGCGCAGAGGCTTGAGGCCGTTCAAGATTCAACGGCCCATGGGCTTGGGCAGGCAGAGAGCCGCCAACCTATGCCTTCGGCGATTACTTCGGCCGCGGCACGTGCTGATCGATCAGGATCGGGTTTCCATCCGGGTCGAACAGAAAGAACGCCGCCGGGCCCGTCGAGTTCTCATCGGCCTTCAGGTTCAGTGCCACACCCTGGGCCAGCAGCCGCTTTTGCAGATCGCGCACATCCTCGAACTTCTCCAGCGTCTGCGCCTTGCGGTCCCACCCGGGGTTGAAGGTCAGCGTGTTCTTCTCGAACATCCCCTGGAACAGCCCGATCGTGCACGTGTCGTTCTGCATGATCAGCCAGTTCGCGCTCGGGTCGCCCCCGAATGCCTTGAACCCGAGTTTCTCGTAGAACGCCTTCGACGCCGCGAGGTCCTTCACCGCGAGGCTGATCGAAAAGTTGCCGAGTTGCATGTTCGGCTCCTCCTTTACAATGGCCCGATTGTCTTGCGCGATCTCTCTCTCGCCCGAGCAGCCCGCGGCACAAAGGGCCGACAGAGCAATCAATGCCAGCGCTCCGGTGCGCCCGACAATCCGCTTATGCGCGTGAAGTTTCAGCATGGGAATGCTCGGTTCCAGCCGGTCGCACTTGGCCCCCACATTTCCATCCTGAGCGTGCGAGAATGGCTGGCCATCCAGTATACTGCCACCCATGCCCCCCTCGTGTGTCGGTCCCTACATTGTGGAACGAGAACTCGGTCGCGGCGGAATGGGCGAGGTCTTCCTCGCCCGCGATCCCCGCCTCGACCGTTTCGTCGCCATCAAGGCCCTGCCGGCCCATGTCGCTGCGAGCCCCGAGCGTCTGGCCCGCTTCCAGCGCGAGGCCCGCGTTCTCGCCTCGCTCAACCACCCGGGCATCGGCGCGATCTACGGCTTTGAGGAGCGCGATGGCAGCCAGTACCTCGTGCTCGAGTACATCGAGGGCCAGTCGCTCGCCGCGATGCTCGCCCGCGGCCCGCTGCCGGTCTCAGAGGCCGTCTCGATCGCCGGGCAGATCGCCGCGGCGCTCGCCGTCGCACACGAGAAGGGCGTGGTCCACCGCGACCTCAAGCCCGGCAACATCATGCTCACCTCCGAGGGTCGCGTGAAGGTCCTCGACTTCGGCCTCGCCCGCACCATCGATGCGCCCGATCCCGGCTCCGATGCGCGGCACGTAGCCGCCTCGATCACGCCCACCGTCGCCGCGCCCAAGTGCAACGACTCCCCCACCATGATCGGCGAGATCATGGGCACCGGCGGATACATGAGCCCGGAGCAGGCCCGCGGCCGCCAAGTCGATCAACGCTCTGACGTCTTCTCCTTCGGCTGCGTGCTCTATGAACTGCTCACCGGCCGCCCGCCGTTTGTCGGCGACACCATCACCGAGATCATCGGCGCGACGCTTCACAAGCCGATCGACTTCTCGCGCGTCCCCGCCGCCGTCCCCGGCCCGGTGCGCGACCTGCTGCAGCACTGCCTCGAGCGCGACCCCGCCCACCGCTGCGATTCGGCTTCCGCCATCGCGCGAGAACTCGCGGGCATGCACCGCTGGGCCCGCGATGTCGCCATTCCTCAACTCGTCAGCCAGTGCGAGCGCATCCTCGTGTGGGAAGAAGGCCGCGAGTCGTGGACGGCCTTCGAACTCGCCGCGGAGATCGACCGCATCACCCCCGGCGAGCCCGTCGTCGATCGACTGCGCCCCGAGTTCTCAAGCCCCGTCTCCATCACCTCCGACCCGCCTGGTGCCCGCGTGTTCGCGGCCTACTACGCCGATGGCGACGACAAGGAGATCGACCTCGGCCTCACGCCCCTGCGCCAGATCCCCTTCCCCCGCGGCCTCTCCCGCATCCGACTCGAACTGCCCGGCCACCGCCCGGCGTTCGACCTCGTCTGGAGCATCAAGACCGTCTCCACCAACGCGACCGACCCGGCCAACTGCACCTGGCACTATCGACTCCACAAGCCCGGCGAGATCCCCGACGAGATGGAACTTGTCCCCGCCGGCGGCTACCCGGTGCTCCTGACCGGGCTCGACGAGGTCGGCACCATCGCCACCGGCGCGTTCCTCATGGACCGTCACCCCGTCACGAACCGTCAGTTCAAGGCGTTCATCGACGACAACGGCTACTCCCGCGCCGAGTTCTGGCCCGGCCCCTTCGCCCTCGGCGAGCAAGTCATCTCGCGCGAAGAAGCGATGGCCAGGCTCATCGACACCATCGGCCACCCCGGCCCCGCCAACTGGGAACTGGGCGAGTACCCCGCCGGAGAGAACGACCACCCTGTCTCCGGCATCTGCTGGCACGAGGCCGCGGCCTACGCCGCGTGGGCCGGCAAGTCGCTTCCCACCATTTTCCATTGGAACCGTGTCGCCTTCACACACGCCAGCGGGCAAATCGCCACGCCTGCCAACTTCTCCGGCCGCGGCACGGTTCCCGTAGGCAGCACGCGCAGCGTCAACCGCTTCGGCATCCACGACCTGGCCGGGAACGTCCGCGAGTGGATGCTCAACGCGCCCTCTCTTCCCGGCCAGCGCTTCATCCTCGGCGGCGGATGGAACGACCCCAACTACGCCTTCATCGATTCCTACGCCCAGCCCGCCTTCGACCGTTCCGCGGCCAATGGGTTCCGCTGCATCCGCGCCCTTGAGCCCGATCCGCCGGGCTCGAACCTTGCCGCCGATCAGCGTGTTGCATTCCGCGACTACAGGAACGAGAAGCCCGTCGGCGACGAGGTGTTCGACATCCTCCTCCGGCAATATCGCTACGACCCCGGCCCGCTCAACGCCGTGCTCGAATCTGAGCAGCCCTACGGCAACGCCCGCTGGCAGACCTACGAGATCAATGCGGCGTATGGCGGCGAGCGCATGCGCGTGCACATCTTCCTCCCCGACCGCGCCAAGCCGCCCTTCCAAACGGTGCTCCTGTTCCCAGGCTCGCTCGCGCTCCACACCCGCGCCTTCAGCACCTACGAGGTCAACCGCATCGACTACATCATCAAGAGCGGGCGTGCGCTCGTCCTGCCCGTCTACAAGGGCACCTACGAACGCGGCACCGACTTGCAGTCCGATTGGCCTCAGCCCACAGCGATCTACCGAGACCACGTCATCATGTGGGGCCGCGATGTCGGCCGGACCGTGGACCTCATCGAAACTCTCCCCGACCTCGACGCCTCGAAACTCGCCCTCTTCGGCGTGAGTTGGGGCGGCGCGCTGGGCGCCATCATGCCCGCCGTCGAGCCGCGCCTGCGCGTCGTTATCCTCTACATCGCAGGCTTCGCCATGCAGAAGCCCTTCCCCGAGTGCGACCAGATCAACTTCGCGCCCCGCGTCCGCCAGCCCACCCTCATGATCAACGGCGAGATCGACTACTACTTCCCCCTCGAAACCTCCCAGCGCCCCATGTTCGAGATGCTCGGCACGCCGCCCAATCTCAAGAAATGGAAGACCTACGTCCGCGGCCACTCTGTGCCCAAGGTCGAACTCATCCGCGAGACCCTCGCATGGCTCGACCAGCATCTGGGACCCATCAAGTCCTGAACCGCACCAACGGCCATGCCGGCCCTTCGCGCGAATTGCTCACGGCTTCCGCGCCACCACCTGCACCACGCTCGCCTCGCCGCTGTGATAACTCCCTTCGTTGACGTTCCGCACCGCTTCCGCTTGGTGTTCGATGGTCAGCCCGCTCAACTCGCTCAGAATCTGCGCAAGCGATGCGATTATCGTCGGGTCCTTCGGCCCGCCGGTGGCCCGTTCGATCTGCGCCGGCGCATACGCCTCCAGCACGAACACGCCCCCCGGCGCCAGCCATCGCGCCACCCGCGCGTGCACCAATGCGCGAAGCTCCGCCGGAAGATGCACGAAGATCGAACTCACCACCGCAAACGCGCCCGCCTCCGCGTCAAAGTCCCGCAGGTCCGCCGCGACCGTGCCCAACTTCAGCCCCCGCTCTTTCGCGAGCCCACCGGCCCGCCGCATCCCCACCTCGCTCTGGTCAACCGCCAGAACATCCAGCCCCAGCGAGGCCAAGTACAGCGCGTTGCGCCCCTGCCCAGCGCCGAGGTCGATCGCCCGCCCCGTCCGCGGCAGTCGTTCCGCCACATGCGCCAGAAACTCGTTGGGCGCATCGCCATAGGCAAGGCCCGCCGCCGCGTACCGCTCGTTCCAGAATGCGCTCGACATGACCTCAGAGTAGCGCGCCACACGCCCCGCCGGCGCGCCCGGTCTACAGCATCGCCAGCGCCGTCACCAGGATCGCGAACATCGCCACGTGCACGCCCCACACCACCGCCGCGAACACGCCCTGCCGCCGCGCAGGCCACGACAGGATCGAGTGCCGATACCGATACATGACCGCGACCGAGGCCGCGCTCAGGAAACCGAACGCATCGCCGACGATCACCGGCCACGGCGCGCCCTGTCCCAGCGGCAGCCGTTGCCACAGGCTGACCGCCACCGGAACCGCCACGAACACCGCCGCGACCCCCGAGAAGCACCCCGGCGCCATCGCCAGCACCAGCCACCCGAACCGCACCCGCTGCGTTCCGACCGTCAGCACCAGCGCCTCGCCGCACTCAGGGCATTTGGCACGCTCGATGTCCCGCAGGTCATACCCGCACCGCGGGCACGGCGCCGACCGCCCGCGCACGAACGCCACCACCTCCGCTTCCATATCCCGCGCCGCTTCGGCGGGCGCTGTGCGATCGACGACATCCATAGGACTTCCAGCGGCGCTCTGCCCCCGCCCATCAGTCTCCGGCGCCCGCACACTCAACGCACGCCGAGCCCGCGTTGTTCGCGCTGCTGCTGTCTCTGGCGATTCCACCTCACATCCCCGCCGGAATCTCCGCCTCCACCAGTTTGGACAGCAGCATGAGCGACTCCTGCCAGCCCAAGTAGCACATCTCCACCGGGATCATCGGCGGCAGGTTGCCCTGCTCGATCAGCAGTTCCGTGCCTCCCATCACCGCGCGGAACATCACCCGCATCGACATCTCCCCCGGCATGCTGGGGTCATCGAACTTGTCGGTGTACTCGATCAGTTCATTCGGCACCACCTTCTGGTACCGCCCGCCAAACGAATGGCTCCCCCCCGAGCAGAAGTTGGTGAACGACATCCGATACCCGCCGCCCACGCGAACATCAATCTCGTGCACCTTCGCCGTGAAACCGTTGGGTGCCATCCACTTCACCAGCGCATCCGGATCCGTGAACGCGCGATACACACGCTCGGGCGGGGCCTTCAACACCCGGTGCAGTCGAATCGTCCGGTCAGCATCGGCCATGGCTCTTCTCCTTGAACATGAGTGCGCCCTCACACGTGTCGAGTGCCCGCCGCTTCCAGCATAGCCGCGCCCGCCAGGCGGTTCATCGGTCTTCCATTCTCCCACGCGTTCGAGTACGCTTGCGCATCCCGCCAAGAGACACCCCATGCCCGCGCGCTCCCCCAAACAGAAGACCGCCCGAAGACCCGCCCCGCGCTCCGGCGCCGCGCGGCCGCGCACAAACAAGCCCGTCAAACTCCTTTCCGGCGGCAACCCCCAGATCGCCAAGGCCGATGGCGATGCCGCGGTCGAGGCCTATCTCGCCGCCATGCCCGGCTGGAAGCAGGATGTCGGCCGCAAACTCGATGCACTCATTACCCGCACGGTTCCCAACGTGCGGAAGGCTGTCCGCTGGAACTCGCCCTTCTATGGCACCAAGGCCAACGGCTGGTTCCTCGGTTTCCACTGCATCACGCGCTACATCAAGGTCGCCTTCTTCAACGGCACATCCCTCAAGCCTCTGCCGCCCGTCGAATCCAAGCACGCCACCACGCGCTACTTCCACATCCACGAGACCGACTGGACCGACACCGGCGCACTCGATGAGAAGCAACTCGCCGCGTGGATCAAGCAGGCCTCCAAGCGTCCCGGATGGGCAGGTTTCACCTGCTGATCTCGCGAGCAATCTCCCAAGGGCCCGCCCAGAGTCGCGGCGGGATCAGTCCGACGGGACAATCGAACCGAGGCCACCCCGAGGTCCTGACCGACTCGAGCCTCGCAGTGCTTGTTCATCCCCGAACTTGCGAACCCAACACGCGCTGCCGTTGCGAAGCGTGAGCGCGTCCGCGATGCCCCACATTGGCGCTTGCTCTGGCTCTTGGCACGCACTCGCAGATGAGTCTGCACGAGGGTGCGCACGCCTGACGCAGTGTACTACTCGCCCTGGGTTTGGTCTTCGCCTTCCATTCTCACGCCCGCGGAGCGAGCCGCCGCGGCGAGGGCATGGGAGAGCACGGGGCCCGCGAGAATGAGATAGCCGATAAGGACCATGGCCTTGCCGATTCCGGCGATGTCGAGGGCGATCGCCGCGAGGAGCAGGATCGTCACGCCGAAGACGCTGACCTTGCCGGTGGCGTGCAGCCTGCTGTAGACATCGGGCAGTCGCACGAGCCCGAGCACGCCGACGATGGAGAAGAGCGTGCCGAGGATGACCGCCGCGGCGGCGAGGGTGGCGGTTGCATGTGTCATCGTTCGTCCTCCGGGCGGGCGGGGTCCGCGCCGCCGGCACTGGTGATGACGGCGTCGTCGGCCACGTACTTGGCCAGCAGGATGCTGCCCGTGAAGCCGACCGCGGCGAGGCCGAGGGCCACATCGAGGACAATGCTCTGGCGCTCACGAATCGCAAAGAGCACGGCGATGGCGAGCAGCAGCGTGCCGATGAGGTCGACCGCGAGGAGGCGGTCGAACGCGCTCTCGCCGCGGCAGAGTCGGACGATGCACGCGGCGAGGAGCACGAGGTGCGCAAGGATCGCGGCGTCGAGTGTGAACTGGAGGAACGCGGGCATGGTCAAGTCGCCTCCTTCTCGGCTGCGCCCCGGTTCCCGGCGAATCTCTCGATCCGTGCGCGGCGGGCCGCGCCGGCATCGGGACCATGGGCGCGCACTTCGGGCGCGAGCAGGCAGTGCGTGGAGTAACTGTCCGACTCGATCTTCAGAACCAGTTGGCCGGGCGAGAGGGACACGGCGTGCGCATCGAGTGCGGCGGCCATCTCGGTGCTGTGCCCATTGCGGATGCCGACAAGCCCGGGCCTGACACGTGACCTGCGCCACAGGACCAGCGATGCGACGAGCAGGCCGTTCACGAGCACGTCCCACGCGACCGTGATGCTGTGCACAACAAAGGCGGTGATGATGCGCGGCCAGTCGCGGGCGCTGCGGCGCGTGTCGGGCGGCGGGAGCAGCAGCGAGAGGCCGACGCCCAGTACCACCGCGACGGCGAAGTTGCTCGGCTCGGCGTTTCCGGTAATGAGCAGGTACAGCGCGGTGAGCCCCGCGGCAAGCGGGACGCGGCCGAAGACGGCATTTTTGACAGCCTGGATCATGGCGACCCTCCGAGGGAGGCGGCGATGTACGCAGTGGGATCGGCGAGCCATGCGGCCGTGTCGGCCGCGAATGTGAGCAGCGGCTGCGGGGCAACGCCCATGGCGACGCAGAAGGCGATGAGCAGCATCGGCGCGGCGAGGCTGTCTCCGGTGGGCTTGACGTGCTCGGCGGCTTCGGGCGACTCCCACCACACACGCTGGAAGGACCGTGCGACGTAGACGAACGTGCAGAGGCTGCCGATGGCAAGCGCGGCGAGCACGAGCCATGCGGAGTGATCAACGCCCGCGCGGAAGACGCCGAACTTGGAGACAAAGCCGTTCATGGGCGGAAGACCCGCGAGCGACATGCCCCCGAGCAGGAACAGCACGCCCGCCCCCGGCAACGCACGGCCGATGCCGGTGACGACGTCGAAGGACGAGGACTTCACGGACGCACGGCTCGCCACCACGCCGGCCAGCATGAGCATCGCCGCCTTGACGAAAGCGTGATTGAACGCGAAGACCAGCGCCGCGGCAATGGCCGCTTCCGATCGCCAGCCGATGGCGACGAGCATGAAGCCAACCTGTGCGAGCGTGGAATAGGCGAGCATGCGCTTGAGGTCGTGCGTGCCCACCGCGCCAAGGCCGCCGACGGCGACGCCCGCGATGCCCGCGCCGATGAGCAGCGGTGCAAGCGAGTCCGCGTGGGGGAACAGGAGCATCGACACGCGGATCAACCCGTACACGCCGAGTTTGACGACGACCGATGAGAGCATCGCGCTGACTGCGGTCGGCGAGGTGGTGTGGAAGTCGGGCTGCCAGAAGTGGAACGGCACCGCCGCGCACTTGATGCCGAGGCTGACCAGCAGCAGTCCGAGGGCAACGCCGGCGAGCGGGGCATCGGGGTGGTCGGCGATGCGCGAGGCCAGGTCGGCCATGTTCAGCGTGCCGTACTCGGCATAGAGACAACCGTTCGCAAGGAGGAGCGCCATCGCCGCGACGAGGGCGATGTAGAAGTACTTGTACGCCGCCTCGACGCCGCGCCGGTGGTCGGAGCACGCCGTGAGCACGGTGCCGGAGATGACGACCAGTTCGGCGAAGACGAAGAAGTTGAAGAGATCGCCGGTCAGCATGGCGCCGGTGAGCCCCGCGGCGAGCGTGAGCAGGAGCGGGTAGAAGACCGGGAACCGCACACACTTGTCTCGGCTGCCCAGCGCGTAGAGCACGCCGGCAAAGAGCACCGCCTGGCACATCAGGGCCATCAGCGCGCCAAGGTGGTCGGCGACGAGGTTGATGCCGAAGGGCGCTCGCCACCCGCCCACGTGCAACACCACGGGGGCGCCGCTGGACATGACATCAAAGGCCAGCGTTGCGCTCGCCCACACCCCCGCGGCCATCGCCGACAGAGCAAGCAAGGACATCGCGCGAGGCCGATGCCGCAGCAGCAGCAACCCAGCCGCCGCGGCGGCGAACGGGATCGCCACGGGCAGCAGGACCAGGTGCGAGTTGACGGGTTCAACGATCATGTGTCAGTGCTTGAGTTGTGAGACGTTGGCCATGTCGCCGGTACGGTCGCGCAGGGCAAAGACGTAGAGCATCGCCAGGACGAAGGAGAACCCGCCCATGCCGATGACGATGGCCGTGAGCACCAGGGCCTGCGGAAGCGGGTCGCTCGACTGGCCTTCGATCGTCGTGTAGGGCGGGGTGATGCCGCGGTACGCCCCGCAGTGGATCAGGAAGAGATTGACGGCGTTGCTGACGAGCACGAGACCCATGGCCGAGCGGATGACGTTGCGGCGGAGCATCTGGTGCACGCCGACGCCGAAGATCAGTCCGAGCGTCAGCGCGATTACGAGTTCCATGTCTTTGGCCTCCCTTCGGCGGCGATGGCATCGCGCGGACGGCTGAGCGTGTCGATGACGAGCGTTCCTCCGCCGAGAACTGCCAGGGCGATGGAGAGTTCGAAGATGAAACTTGAACTCAGCGCGGCGTCCATCGGCAACGGAAGGCCGATGGCCGCGCCGTAGTCCACGTATCCGAAGAACGAGCCGGTCTGGATGTAGGAGATGCTTGCGGAGGCGATCGCCAGGGAAAGCCCGAGCGCCACGAGCGGCATGGGACGCATCCAGGCCTTGCTGTTCCTCGACCGTTCCCAGCCGAAGGCGACGTGCCGGAACGCGACAGCCAGCGTGAGGATGACTCCGGCGGTGAAGCCGTCGCCGGGCTGCGCGTGGCCGTAGATCACATGGGTCGCCGCGACCGTGATCGCCAGCGGCAGAATGCCCTTGGCCAGAAGGCGGACCAGTTCGGTGTGGAGCAGGTCAGTGGTGGCCTCGCCGGGTGAAGGCGTGTCGGCATCGCCCGCGGCGGGCGAGGCGTAGCGCATCAACGTATAAACGCCGACGCCGGCGAGGGCGAACACGGCAATCTCGATCAGGGTGTCGAGAGCGCGAAAGTCGATGAGAATCGCGCCGACGATGTCGCTCGCACCGGCGGCGGCCTTGGCATTCAGCGCGTACCACGCGGCGGTAACACTGTCTCGCGGGCGGTCGATGAGGACGACCAGCGCGATGAAAGCGAACAGAAGGCCCGCGGCGACGGCGATCATGCCGTCGCGCCGGTACGCGCTGCGGGATTCAACATAGTCCAGACGGTCGGCCTCGAGCCGGCAGACCGCGGGGATGCGCTGGAGCGCGAGAATAAGGATGACGATTGTCAGCACGTCGGCGACGATCATCACCAGGGCAACATCCGGTGCGGGCTGCACCAGGAACAACAGCGAGACGCCCAAGCCCGTCGCACCGAGAGCGAGGATGGCGTGGATGTCTTTCTTCATGAAGACCATCGCCAGCGCGGCCGCGCCGGCGAGCACGCACCCCGCGATGCGCAAGGCGGGCCAGGGCTCGTCCCACCGGAGCGCGGAGAGCGAAGGCGCGGACGGCAGGCCGTGCCAGACGACCGCGGCCGCGCCGGCACACAGGATTACCAGCAGGTACGTATGAAGCATGCCGGTCTGCGTGCGCACGGTGCGAAGGGCGGCTCCATCCATCGCGCCCAGAAGGCCGGGCAGCAGCACCTCGCGCCCCTTCGGGATGCCACGCGAGACAAGGCGGCGGCCGAGGAACACCGCCAGCCCGCCGCCCATCGCCAGCAGGCCCAGGGCCTTGTTGACATCCAGCCCCTTCCACAGTGTGAGCGCTGCACCGACGGGCGCGCCGTAGGCGGCCGATGCCGCCGCCGATGCAAACCGCGACGCGGCAGGAAGGGCAAGGAGCGCGACGGCGATGCTCAGCGCGGCGGGGATTCCGGGCCCAAGGAGCATCCCCCAAGAGGGGTCGTGCCCGTGTGGGCGTGGGCCGCGCGGCTTGGCGATAAACGTGTCCCACACCAGAATGCCCGCCTGCGCGGCGATGCACGCTCCGCTGAGCACGACCGCCGCGGCCATGATCCATGCCACCGGGGTGGGCAGCGACGGGTGCGTGGCCGAAGCAATGAGGGCGTCCTTGGCCAGGTAGCCGAACAACGGCGGGAGGCCGGCCATGGAAAGCCCGGCGATCACGCCGACCGCCAGCGTCGCGGGCATGGCGCGGGCCAGTCCGCCGAGCCGGCGCAAGTCGCGCGTGCCGGTTTCGTGATCAACGATTCCCGCGACCATGAACAGCGCGCTCTTGTAGAGGCCGTGTGCCAGCAGGCCGACGGCCAGTGCCTTGTATGCGCCCGGCGTGCTTTGCCCGGCGAGCATCGTGAGCGCGCCGAGTTGGCTGATGGTGGACGCGGCAAGCAGCGCCTTGAGGTCGGTGGCGCGCAGGCCGATGATCGCGCCCAGAAGCATCGTGGCCATGCCGACGCACGTCAGCAGGTAGAACCACGCATCGGTGAACCCCATCGCGGGGTTGAGCCGCGCGAGCAGGTACACGCCCGCCTTCACCATCGTGGCCGAGTGAAGATAGGCAGAGGCGGGCGTCGGCGCGGTCATGCCGTCGGGCAACCAACTGTAGAACGGGACCTGCGCGCTCTTGGTGAACGCGCCGATGGCGACCAGCACCAGCGCCGCGACGTACAGACCATGGCCGCGGACCGCTTCGCCCGAAGACAGGATCGCGGCGAGGTCGCTCGAACCGACGATCATCGAGATGATGATGAACCCCAGCAGCAGCGCGACACCGCCGCCCGCGGTGACGACCATCGCCTTGAACGCCCCGTGCCGGGCCGCGGCATCGCGCGTGTCGTAGGCGATCAGCAGGTACGATGTGACAGTCGTCAGTTCCCAGAAGACAAAGAGCATGAACAGGTCGCCCGCAAGGACCAATCCCAGCATCGAGACCTGAAACAGCGCGAGATAGAGAAAGAACCGCCAGACGCCTTCCTTCGCGGCCATGTAGTGGCCCGCGTAGCCGAACACCAGCGCGCCGATCCCGGTCACGAGCAGGCCCATCAGGAGGCTCAGCCCGTCGATGTGGATCGTGAAGGCCATGCCCATGCCCGGCGCCCACGGCCATGACGAACGCATCACCGCGCCGTCGGACTGCATCAGCCCCGCGGGCCCCCAGCCCACGTAGAACAATGTGGCCGCAGCCAGGCCCGACCACGCCGCCAGCATCCACCCCCACGCCTGCACGGAGACAAAGCGCCGGACCGGGGCCCATGCATATAGCGCGGCCCACGCGGTGCCGAACAGGCAGAAGAGCAGGGATGACAAGAGACTGGCGTTCTGCATCGTTCAGGATCCGCGATGGCCGAACGAGGGGCACGGGTGACCCGTCCATCCGGCCTGGTCGTGCCGCCGGGCACGGAGCGTGGGACCGCGGAGTCTATCGGCTTGTGCTCGACTTTGCGGGCGCATCGGAGTCGATCTCCGCGGATCGTTCGCCGCGCGGCGGCGGCGTTGTGATACACTCCGGCCGTGTCCACGCCCGCCGCACACGCCGAATCCTGGACGACCCGCCGCCTCCTGAACTGGATGACGGAAGCGTTCACAAAGAAGGGCTTGGACTCGCCGCGACTTTCCGCGGAACTTCTGCTCACGCACGTACTGGGGTGCGACCGGCTGCGACTGTATATGGACGCCGATCGGCCCGCCGCGCCGCTCGAGCGCGACACGCTACGCGACCTTGTCGGCCGTGCGCTGAAGCACGAACCGATCGACTACCTCGTCGGCGAGAAATGGTTCTTCGGGATGCCGTTCCATGTCTCGCCGGCGGTGCTTGTGCCGCGACCCTCGACAGAGACGATCGTCGAGAACGTCCTGCTGCACGCGCGAGCGGAGCCGGGCTTTGGCGGCAAGACCGGTGAGGGTGTGCGCCTTGCGGATGTCTGCACGGGATCGGGCTGCATCGCCGTCGCGCTGCTCAAGCACCTGTCCGCGGCAAACGCCGTGGCGACGGATATCAGCGCCGATGCCCTGGCCATCGCGCAGCGCAACGCCGACCGGCACGGCGTGCGTGGCCGGATCGAGTTTCTGCAAGGCGACCTGCTCGCACCGCTGAACGATGCCGCGGGCGTAAGCACCGCCACGACGACCGACCTGCACTACCTGCTTGCGAATCCGCCGTACATCCCCGATCACGAATGGGATGCCGTCCCGCCAAACGTGAAGGACCACGAACCGCATTCGGCACTTCGCGGCGGGTCCGATGGGATGATGTTCGTGCGGCCGTTGATCGAGGGCGCGGCGGGTTTCCTGCGGCCCGGGGGCGTGCTGATGGTCGAGGTCGCGGCGTGCACGGCGGAGCAGGCCGCAGCGCTGGCATCAGCGCAGCCGGATCTCGAACGCGTCCGCGTTTTGAATGATCTTGATGGTTTGCCGCGCGTCGTGGTGGCGAACCGAAGGAAGCAAGCCGCGTGACCGTGCGGCCGGCGATGTCGGCGCGGCATGCGCCGCTATGACAAACGCACCGCGATGATGTCACGCGCGAGTGGCGGAAAAGGGCGTTTCGCAGGCCCTGGGAGTCCGCATCGCCCCGCCCCATCGGCTCCCGATCCGCATCGTGCGCGACCTTCGCGGTGCGCTCGTCTTGTACTCTCAAGATACCACGCGGCGTGGCGAAGGCAAGGCGCAATCGACGGTGGAAAACTCGATTCAGTGACTGGCCAAAGCGAAGCCCCGAGGTGCCTCGCGGGTCGGCTCGTCCGCCGCGGTGTCGGGCTCCAGTTGCTCGACGACGGAAGGCCCGTGCACGATGCGCATGGTCCCGTCGTCGTGCTCGACCAATGCCGTGCAACTCTCGACCCAGTCGCCGCAGTTGAAGTAGTCGATCCCGCCCTCGCGACGGATCTCGGCCTTGTGGATGTGGCCGCACACAACACCGTCGAGCCCGCGCCGGCGTGCCTCGGCCTCGAGCGCCTGCTCGAACCGGGCGATGTGCTTGCAGGCGGACTTGACGCGGAGTTTGAGATACTGCGAGAGCGACCATTCAGGCCGCCCAAGCGCCCGCTGGAGCCGGTTGTGCCACCGGCTGATCGTCACCAGCCGTTCATAGGCGACGCCGCCGAGAACGCTGAGGAGCCGCGCGTGGCGGATAACCACGTCCACCTCGTCGCCGTGCGTGACCAGGAGGCGGCGGCCATCGGCGGTCACGTGGACCGCGTCGCGCGACAACTCGACCCCGCCGAAGTTCAATCCCACAAACTGGCGTGCATGCTCGTCGTGATTGCCGGGAATGAGCACGACGCGAGTGCCGCGCTTGGCGATCTTCAGGATCCGGTGCACGACCCGGTTGTGCTCCTCGGGCCAGTACCACCGAGAGCGCAGCCGCCACATGTCGATCACGTCGCCGACGAGATAGAGTGTCCGGCACTCGACGTGCTTGAGAAACGCGGCGATGTCCGCCGCACGCGACGCGGAACTGCCAAGGTGCAGGTCGCTGATGAACACGGCGCGGTACGGCAGTCGAGTCGCCATGAAGGTCCTCCGGAGCATGTGCGGGAATGCGGCCGCGCACGCGGCACGTTGATCAGATCGATCATCTTGCCTGCGCAACAGCACCAGGCCGCGCTCAGGTTGCGCGAAGAACACCCGGAAGTTGCCCGGATTGACGTTTGCGCGCGGGTTTCAGCGGAGCGGCCCGGGTTATGGGCAGCCCGCGAACCACGCCGCCAGGAACGCGAAATTGTCGTTCACGCCGAGTGAGCGAGAGCGGTCCATGTCGGCCCGAAGGTCTCCGGCGAACCAAGCGGACAGGAACGTGAAGATGTCGCCAACCTGTACGCCGCCGATTCCATCGAAGTCGGCGATGCAACTGACGCCCTGGAACTCGAACGCGCCGATATCCACCGACCCCAGCCCGGCCCATTCGGCCGGGCCCGCAAAGGGTGTGCCGGTGTCGTCGTGGTCGCGCGCAGCCCCGGCGAGATCGGTCTCCAATCCTTCGGGCAGTGCGCCGGGGTTGCCGGCATCGATCAGCAGCGAGTTGGGCGCGGGGGTGAGATCGCCGAAGTCGTCGTCGAGCGTGTCCCACTCGCCGTCCGGCCCGGGGGTGGGCATCCGGACAAAGCCGGGCGATGCGTCGAACACGCCCAGACCGGGGTAGCCGCCCTGCACCAGCGACCACGTCACCTCGGGCAGGACGACGCCTTCGATCTGGGTCGGCGTGTTGCCGACGATGACGCAGTTGACATACTCCGACGCGTGACCGATGTAGCCGTAGATCGCCCCGCCCTCGACATCGGCATGGTTGCCGACCAGCGAGCAGTTGATGATGCGGGCCTCCGTGCCGTACAGGTCCATGAACGCCCCGCCAAAGCGGGCGCGGTTGGCGATGAACACGCAGTTGACAGTCTGTCCGTGCGTGAAGAAACCATTCAGCACGCCGCCGCCCCACCCGGCGTAGTCGGCGTAGGCCTCGTTGCGATGGAAGACGCAGTTGATGATCAGCGGATCTTCGCCCTCGTTGTAGATGGCGCCGCCGCCGAGTTCGGCGAGGTTGTGGGCGAAGTAGGAGTTCGCAATCACGGTGCCCGGCGAGAAGTAGTTTGAGATCGCCCCGCCCACGGCGAAACTGCCAACCGAGGCGTGGTTCCCCGTAAAGAGCCCGCCGGTCAGCCGAGGCGTGCTTGACAGGTTGTAGAAGCCCGCGCCCTCGTTCGCCGTGTTGTTGATGAACATGCAGCCGATGATCTCGGCCGTGTTTCCCTCGATGATGTAGAGCCCGCCGCCGAAGGCTCCGAAGTTGCTGTTGTAGCAGATGTCGACCAGAAGGCCACCCCCGCCGCGCAGCCACATTCCGCCGCCGCCAAAGCCGCCCTGGCCGCCCCCGCCTTCGGTCACGCCGACGGCCGAGGTGCACTGCCCGAATGTGCACGTGATGACCACCGGCGATGCGGCCTCGCCGAACAGCCCGCCGCCGGAGATCTCGGCGGAGTTGAAGTGGAAGTTGCAGTACTCGAACCGCGGCGCGCACCCGAACGCCGATGCGCCGCCGCCCTCGTAGGCGTGGTTGTGTTCGAACTCGCACGCGATCACGAGCCCGCCCGAGTCGGTGACAAACGCCAGCCCGCCGCCGCGATTGGCGGTGTTGTGGTAGAAGTGGCTTTCCTCGAACCGGGCGCCGGCATCGGACCGCACCAGCGCGCCTGCGCCCTCGCCCGGAGTGGTGTTGCGCTCGAAGCGACTCTGCAGCACAACCGTCGCGGCCCCGACGTCGATCAGGAGCCCGGCGGCCCCGGACTCGCTGTAGTTGTCCGCGAATACGCAGCGTGTGAACGTCGAGCCATCACCGCAATCCGCGACCGCGCCGAAGTCGGCCGTCCAGTTGCGCTCGAACAGACAGTCCACCGCATGCAGCGTGCCGCCGTGGATCATCAGGGCTGCGCCGCGGTCTTTCGATTGGCCGGGGTCGCCGCCGGCCTCGCCATCGGCCCGTCCGCCGCGAATCACAAACCCGTCGAGCACCAGGCCCTCGCCCACGCCGATCGCCGTCACAATGCGGAACGAGTTGTCGGAGGTATTGGCGAACTCGGGGCCATCGTCCCCGTTCAAATCCCCGGAGAGAACGGTTGGGTTCGCCGCCACGTTCCGCTGCGATCGCACCGCCTCCATGCCGGCAAATCCGCCGTAGAGCGGGACACCACCCTTGAGCACGAACGATGCCGCGCGATCACCACCCGGGGCCGCGGGCCGGTATGTTCCGCGGGCAACCCAGAGTTCGTCGCCCGGCTGCGCCGCGGCAAGCGCGGCGTGCAGGTCCGTGAATGCATCGGCCCAAGATTGCCCAGTCCCCGCGCCGGTCGCATCGTGCTTCACGTGCACCACGTCCGCGGCTGCGCCACCGGCGAACCCGGCGGCGATCACGGCACCAGTTATCCAGGAACCAATTCCCCGTTTGACCGATGTATAGACCATCGCGTTTCGTCTCCGCGTTCCACCGATCGACCCAGGAATCACAGGTTCAGTGTACCACCGGATACCGAGCGGACACCCATTATTCGACAATGCGGACATGCTGGTTGCATTTATTCGGGGGCCGTTCGCACCCGATGGAGGCGCAAGGCCAACGGTTGGCCCTTGTACCGGTAAGGAGAGGGCATGAAGATCGTATGGGCAAGGTGGATCCCGGGCAGAATGCGGCTCTTGGCAGGCTCGCTTCTCGCGTTCGCCCTGCTCGGCTTCGTCGAGCGGGCCGCGGGCCAGGGGTACCTCTGCGCGGAGGGCGGCGGGTCCGTCTTGCGCGGAGAGTGGTCCGGGCCGGTGTTCAGTTGGATGGTGGACAGTGCAAAGCCACTTGCGGAAAGGGACGGTACCGGTGTGCGGGTCGTGGTGATCGGCAGCCGCGAGGTGGGCATGCCGCTGGACCCGGCAGAGGTCGACCCGAGCGAGCCGCCCGATCCGACGTCGGCGTGCTTCAGGGATGCGGGCGCGGCGGTGGTGACTCAGTTCTGGGTGAACTCGACCAACGCCAACGAAGAGAAGATCGCCGCGATCATCGGCGCAGCGCACATCGTGTGGATGCGGGGCGGCTCGCAGACGCGCTACGTGCAGTTCTGGAAGGGCACGCCGATCGAGTCGGCGATACGCGCGGTGTTCGAACGCGGAGGCGTTGTCGGCGGGACATCCGCGGGGTGCGCGGTTCTCGGCGAGTTCATCTACGACGCAGCCGATGGCTCGTGCCCGCCGATGGATGCGCTGCGGAACCCGTACGCCGACACGATCTCGTTCACGTCCGATTTTCTGCGGCTGACGCCCGGCGTGATCTTTGACTCGCACTTCGCCGAGCGTGCGCGGTTCACGCGGCTGGCCGTGTTCCTGGGGCGCATCCACGCCGACTACGACCGGCGGGTCGTGGGCATCGGGCTTGATGCGCGGACCGCGCTGTGCGTGTCGCCCGACGGCCGCGCCCTGGTGCTGGGCACGGGCGCGGCGACGGTCATGCGAATGACACCCGATACCCGGCTGCACATCGCACGCGGCGTTGCCCCATCCATCACCGACCTCGCAACCGATCAGTACGTCGCGGGCGAGGAGTTCGACCTGCGGGCGCTCGTCGCCGATGCGGCAGGGGTTGCGCCGACTCCGCTGGCACAGCCGGAGATCACGCGGCAGGTGGATCCGCTCGACCGGCCGCACGCACGCGGGGATGCGCCCTTGCACACTTCGCGCGGGAGTGTGCGCATCGCGCCGAACCAGGCGGAGAACGCGGTCTTCGAGGGCACGCTGGAACTGACCGACGGTGAGGGCTTGTTCACCGACGGGCTCGTGGTCGTGCGGGCGCTGGGCGCGCCATCGGCCCGGCACAACGCCGCGGGCGGCATCTGCTGGGCGATGGGTACGGGCCGCGCTCGCTGGGGCGTGTTGCTCGACAACGCATCGGCGATCATGCTCGACCCCGATGGCGTCGTGCGCGCATACCTGCCGTTCGGCCGACTTGGTGCGCCCATGTCCGCGGCGGTGATCGCCGCGACCGAGCAGTTTTGGCCCGGAGCGAGAGCGCCGACGGCGCGACAGGTCGCTTCGTTCCGGGGGGCGCGGACGCACATCCTGGCGGATCGCTGGGGTTTCGATCTCCGGACCGGGCAAGGCGTGGACCCGGCTGCCGCGGGGCCTGTCGAGCGCATCTCGACCCCGCCGGCGACGCCCGACGATGCTCCGATACAGGCCGTGCCCTGAACTACTCCAGCAGCCAGCCCTTCTTGTCGTCCATGCGAAGCAACGCGACCGCCCCGTTGGGCCGCGCGCGGCGGGCTTCATCGGGAGTGTCCGCGGCATCTTCGGCGGCGGGAAGGATCGCCTGCTCGATGTACGGGCGGATCCGCGGCCAATCGTCGGCAAAGCGGCCGATTCCTCGGACAAACGGCAGGCCCACCGCACCAAGCACTTCGTCGATGATGCGGTCCTTGCCGCCGCCGAGCACCCGCGCATCGGGCGCGGCGTGATCGATCAGTATCGCCAGAAGCGGCCGCCATGTGCGACGATCGCAGAGTACAAGGTCCACCGACCGCATGCGCACGCGCTGCCGCCAGGTCCGCCAGTCGTCGGCCTCACGGCCATCGGGCGGCGTTGGCGTCAGCAGTGCATCGAGCCGGACCTTCGGGCACACGATGACCCACGGCGGGACGCGCCGGTAGATCGCGGCGACATAGCGGCCCGACTTGTGCGAGAAGATCGCATCTCGCAGCACAAACGGCGGCGTAGTCAGAATCGACTCGCCATCCGGAGTCTCGACCAGCCGTCCCATCGCACCGCCAACAGGACGCGGGTCCTGAGTCTCTGCGACTGTTTCGACCCGATCGGCCGAGTTCTCGGCTCGCGGCGCGGGTCGTGAAACGGCGGGCTCCTCGGCAATCGCTCGCGCAATCGGCCCTTCGGCCGTGCGCTCCGGGGCCAGTTCGACGCGTTCGTCGGACTCGGGAAGGTGGAACCGCTTGCGCCTCATCTCGCGGGCGCGGGCCTTGGGCCCGGACGTTGCGACGGTATAGACCGCCGCGACGAACACAGCGACCCCGAGGATTCCGAGGATCCATGCGGCCATGACCGAGTCCTGATCGGACGAATCCGCCCCCACCCCAACTCCAGTCTTGTCGGGCGTGAGAACACTTTCCAACGCGAGGGCCGTTCGGACATCGGCCCTCACGAGTTCAATACGAAGCAAGGTACTGGCCCCGGCCGGAAATCGACAGATTTTCTGCACAGGCTGTGTCGGTCCACCCCTCCCGGGCAGGACTACCAGTTGATTCGCCGGATGCGGTCGGCCGCTTCGGCCATCCGTTCGGCCTCGACGGTCAGGGCGATTCGGAAGTAGTCCCGCCCGGCCGGGCTGAAGCCGGCTCCGGGCACGACGACGGTGTCGCCCTGCTCAAGCAGTTTGGCCGCAAAGGCCATCGAGTCCATCGGGCGGCCATCCTTGCCCAACGGCGTTCGAGCCCAGACGAAGAACCCCGCGCCCGGGTTGTCGACCTCGCACCCGATGGCCCGCAGGGCGGGCACGATCACGTCGCGCCGCTTGCGGTACAAGTCCCGCATCGCCTGCACCGCAGCGTCGTCGAACCGATCGAGCGCGGCCGCTCCGGCGACCTGGATCGCGTTGAACACACCTGAATCAACGTTGGCCTTGATCCCCGCCAGCGCACTGATGATTGCCGGGTGCCCGACGGCAAACCCGATGCGCCACCCCGTCATGTTGAAGGTCTTGGAGAGCGAGTGGAACTCAATCCCCATCGTCTCGTCGATCGATGCGTTCCGCGCCTGCCACATCGAGACGGGTTTGTCTTCGAAGTACAACTCGCTGTACGCGACATCGGATGCGGCGACGCACCCGCGCGAGCCGTCGGCACGCCATGTCGAGCCGTTCCACTCGAGGAGCCGCTCATAGAAACCGACATCCGCGCTCGCCGCCGTCGGGTTGCTCGGGTAGTTCACCCAGCAGATGCGCGCCGCCTGCGACACCGCCCCGGGGATCGATGCAAAGTCCGGCTTCCACCCGCTCTCCCGCCCGGCGGGCAACTTGTGCACGCGGCAGTGCGCCAGCACCGAACCAATCTCGTACACCGGGTACGCCGGATCGGGCACGAGCACCAGATCGCCGGGATTGGTCACCGCCCATGGCAGGTGCGCGATGCCGTCCTTCGAGCCGATGCAGCAGACAATGTGCTTCATCGGGTCGACCGTCACGCCGAATCGCCGCTGCATGAACCTCGCGCACGATTGCCGGAACACCCCCAGCCCGCCGCCCACCGCCGGGTATTGCTGATTCACCAGTTCACGCATCGACCGGTCCATCGCCTGCACGATGAACTCGGGCGTCTGCTTGTCGGGGTCTCCAACGCCGAGGTTGATCACATCCGCGCCCGCGGCGATGCGCTCGCGCTTCTTGCGGTCGATCTCGTCAAAGAGGAACGGTGGCAGGGCCTTGAGGCGGTCGGAACGAACATCGGAAACAGCGGTCGTGGGCATAGGGGCCGATCGTATGCCGCGCGTGCGCGGCCCACGCGCTCAGTCACGGCGCCCGAAGCCGCGGCCGCGATCGGCGAGCGTCACCAGGCCGAGAAGTGTGAACACGATGCCGTTCAACGTCGCGCCGACCGTGATGCAGTACACGCCGACGCCGATGGCGATGAGCGCGCCAAGCATCGATATCACGGGCACGGGCACAAAGATCAGCCCCAGGCCCACAAAGAACGGGCCGATCTGACGGCTCTTGTTCACTACGATCATGTACACGCCGTAGGCGCACAACGCCACCGCCGCGACCACCAGAAGCACGTTGACCAATCCGCCGAACAGGTCTGTCCGAGGCCGCGGCTCGTCCATGGGGCAACTCCTGTGGTTTCCGGAGCAACAGCCTATCAAAAGCCGCCACCCAGCGGGCGCGGCGTAACCTCTGTGCGTGCTTGGTCAGGCCACCCACCCCCCCCTCGTCCCCCCCACCGGCATCACGGCGGGTCTCACAGGTCGGCGTCGCTCCGTCGCGGCGAGGGCCCG
Source organism: Phycisphaeraceae bacterium (assembly GCA_019636495.1). Classification (GTDB taxonomy): domain Bacteria; phylum Planctomycetota; class Phycisphaerae; order Phycisphaerales; family UBA1924; genus JAHBXL01. Next base: position 48,810 of record JAHBXL010000014.1, read on the forward strand.
GGCGACAATCGGCGAGCGCATCGCCGCGGCGGCGGTGGCGGCCATGATCCTGGCTGTTCTCGTCACGGCGGCCAGTTTGCGGCCCTCGCCCACGGGCGTGGGCACGCACAGGCAACTGGGCATGTCGGTGTGCGGGTGGATTGCGACGATCGACAGGCCCTGCCCCACCTGCGGCATGACGACCGCGTTCTCCTGCGCTGCGAACCGGCGGCCGTTGGATTCGCTCCGGGCCCAGCCCTTCGCGGCGGTCGCGGCAGTCGTGGCCGCGGCGGCGTTCTGGGGTGCTGCGCACGTGGCGGTGTTCGGATCGTGTCTTGGTCTGCTGGCGGGTCGGCTGGTCCTTCGGCCGCGGGTGCTATGGCCGGTGGGTGTGGCGTGGGCGGCTTCGTGGGTCTACAAAGTGGTGTCGTACGCGGGCGGCGCGGGCTAGCGTGCATGCAACTGCCGCGACCCTCGGGCGTATGGATGGCGATGCGGGGGCAAGTGAGGAACGGCGAATGAAGGCACGGAACATCGGACACGCGGCCGCGGCCTGCGTCGTGCTGCTCCTGGCGGCGGTGGCCGGTTCGGGGTGCCAACTTGTGGGCGTCATGGCCGCGTCGGCGCACCGTTCGGGTTCGCACGAGGTGAAGGCCAAGTATCGTGGGCTCGAGGACAGGACTTTCGCGGTGGTGGTGAGCGCGGATCGGTCGATCCAGGCCGATCATCCGGACATTGTTGTGACGTTGACGCGTGAGATTTCCCGGCGTCTCGCGGCCGATGCGGCCGCGAGCGGGTACGTTCCGGCGAACGATGTGCTGGCGTTCCAGTTTCAGCGGCCCAACTGGGTGGCGATGACGCCGCAGCAACTGGCCGAGGAGTTCGGCGTGCAGCGGCTGGTGTATGTCGACCTGGCCGAGTATCGGCTGACCGACCCCGGCAACCCGTATGTGTGGAAGGGCGTGGCGATCGGCACCGTGAGCGTTACGGAGGCGGACGGGTCGATGCCGAGTCTGTTCGCGTTCCGAGAGAACGTACGCGTGACGTACCCCGATCTGGAAGGCGTGAGCCCATTGGAGCAACCGCGGGACACAGTGAAGATCGCGCTGACATCGCGGTTCGTGCAACGGGCCACGTGGCTTTTCTTCGATCACACCGAGAAGAACGTGATGGAGTACTGAGCGGTTGCACGGGGCCGCGAACAAAGCGGGAAAGAGAGCATGAACAGACGAATCCTGCCGTACCTTGTTGCGATGCTCGCCTTCGGACTGCTGGGCGCGCAGGGGTGCAACATCGTGGGTCCGCTGGGGTACATCGTCGGCGGTCCAGAAAAGACCGATGCCCTGTACACGCTGCCGGACAACCGCCCCGCGGTCGTGTTCGTCGATGACCCGGACTCGCGTCTGCCCAGTCGCATCGTTCGTCAGCGCATGGGCAAGGCCGCGGAGCGCGAACTGCTGGACAACAAGTGCGTGCGGGACGCCGAGATAGTCTCGTCGGATGCGGCCGTCGCCGCGAGCGCGATCGACCGCTTTGGCCAGCGCCAGACGATCGCGCAGATCGGGCAGAAGGTCGGCGCTGAGGTGGTGGTGTATGTCCGGCCCGAGACATTCGCGCTCTCGCCGGATGGCGCGCAGTTCGCGCCCTCCGGCAGCGCACGCATCAAGGTCGTGGACGCGAGCAACGGCAGACGCCTCTGGCCCGCGCCCGACAGCGCGGACCCAGCGGCCCAGTGGCACACCGTGCGCTACGACCTGCCGACACGCCAGGGCTCGGTGCCGGATTCGCCGGCGCAGATCCAGGCGGCCGAGCACCAACTCGCCGAAGAACTCGGCCGGGCGGTCGCCCGTGTCTTCTTCAAGCATGAGACCAAGACCCGTGCCTCGCGCGTCGGCGATTGACCGTCGCTAACCTGCTGGCGTGATCCCGCACACTGCTCCACCCGTCTGGCCTGAGAGGCGCCCCGCGCCGGGTCGTTTCGCGGCGTCGATCGTGCGAAGTTCGCCGGAACTGGTCGAGGATTCCGGGGCGATGGCGGAGGCGAGCAAGTGCCGCATCGCGCTGCTGGGTCTGGCCGACGACACGGGCGTGGTAATGAACAACGGTCGCGACGGGGCCCGCGCGGGCCCTCACGCTTTCCGCGCTGCGCTGTCGCGGTACGGCGTGGCCGCACCGATGGACGAGCCCATCGATGCGCCGGCCTACCCGCGTGTGTTCGATGCGGGCGACATTGTGATCGGCGCCGACATCCACGAGACTCATGCGCGGGTGACGGAGGCCGTGCTCGCGCTGCTGGAACTGGGCCTGTTCCCCGTGGGGATCGGCGGCGGGCACGACCTGACATTCCCGCTTGTGCGCGCGGTCGCGCGTGCCCACGGCGTCATGAAGGGCCTGTACTTCGACGCACACCTGGACGTTCGGCCCGAGGTCGGCTCGGGCATGCCGTTCCACGCGTTGCTCGGCGAGCGGCTGGCCGACCGTGTGAGCGTTCTGGGGCTGGATCCGATGGCCAACACCTCCGAGCATCTGGCCTGGTTCCTTGCTCATGGCGGCGCCGCGCTGGGGAACGATGCCGCGCCGGCGTGCGTGCCCGGGCCCGCGGCGCAGCCGGCATTTGTTTCGCTGGATCTGGATGTGCTTGATGCTGCGCACGCTCCGGGCGTGAGCGCGCTGAACCCGTGCGGCATGAACCCGCGACAGGTCGGCGCGTGGATCGACGCGGTTTCACGTGACCCATCGGTCCGATGCTTCGACATCATGGAACTCAACCCCTCGCATGATGCGGACGGTCGGACGGCACGTCTCGCAGCGCACATGTTCCTGCGATTCCTCCGCGGCATCGGTGAGCGCTTCCGCGAGGAGCGGGTCGGCTCATGAGCCTGCTCATCCGCAATGCCCGCGTGCTGCTCGCGTTCGAATCGCCGCCGGGCTGCGCGCTCCGCGGGCGCGCCATGGGCGACTGGCCCGTGCTCATGGGCGCGGATGTGCTGGTCGAGGGCGGCACGATCTCGAAAGTGGGCCGAGGCCTGAAGCCCTTTCGCGGCGCGGCAGAGATCGATGCCGCGGGGCGCGTCCTCATGCCCGGTTTCACCGATTGCCACACGCACGCCTGCTGGGCGGGCGACCGGCTCGACGAGTGGGACCAAAAGCGCGCCGGGACGCCGTACCTCGACATTCTGGCCCGTGGCGGCGGGATCATGTCCACCGTGCGGGCGGTCCGTGCCGCCGCGCCCGCTCTGCTCGCGGCGATGCTGCGGGCGCGTCTGGAGCGCATGCTCGCGCTGGGCTCGACGACGATCGAGGTCAAGTCCGGCTATGGCCTCTCCAAGGCCGCCGAGATGAAGATGCTCAACGCCATCGCTCAAGGGGCGGTCGGCTTCGCCGGAACAGTCGTGCTCACCGCGCTGCTCGGTCATGCGATCGATGCCGATGCGCCCGACGGCGAGGCGTTTGTGCGAGAGACGATCGACAGCACGCTGCCCGCCGTGTCAGCGAAGTTCCCCGGCATCGCGGTCGATGCGTACTGCGAGCAGGGCGCGTGGGGTCTTGATGATTGCCGGGTGCTGTTCGAAATCGCCATGCAGCGCGGCCACCCGATCCGCGTGCACGCCGACCAGTTCAACAGCCTCGGCATGATCGCGATCAACACCGAGTGGTCGGCCCGTGGCCACGCCATGCGCTCCATCGACCATCTTGAAGCCACCCCCCCCGCCGATCTCGGGGCGCTCGCCGCGACGCCGACCATCGGCGTTCTGTTGCCCTGCACGGGCTTTCACACCGATGGCCGCTACGCCGACGGGCGTGCTCTGGTTGATGCCGGCGGGGCGGCCGCGCTCGCGACCAACAACAACCCCGGCACCTCGCCCTGCCCCTCGATGCCGATGGCCATCGCGTTGGCGGTCCGGTTCAACAAACTCAGTGTGAACGAGGCCATCGCCGCCGCGACCATCAACGGCGCAGCCGCGCTCGGCCTGCACGATCGCGGGGCGATCGCCCCGGGTATGCGCGCAGACTTGCTCCTGCTCGAGCACCGCGACGAACGGATGCTCGCCTACGAGTTTGGCGACAACCCCGTGCGAGAGGCCATCGTCGGCGGGCGGCTTGTCAGGTTGTCGCGCGCAAACGCGTCGTTTTGACCGTTGTCATATCGCGTACCGATGCAGGTCGCGCTGCGCGGGCTACGCACGCCAGTTCGCACAAACTGTGGACAATCCGCACGCCTGTCCGCGGCGGCAGACCCGCGATTCCCGGCCCGAACCAGACCGTCTCAACGCCAGCATCGGTCGAGTGCCGGCGCTGGTCGGCTGGCAGGGTCGCGCCGCGATCAAACACCGTGCACACGAGCGATTCGCGTCCGGCTTGACCATTGCCCGAGGCAAGTTCCGCGCCGACGACGCGGTAGTTGCACTCGCGCAAGACCGCCCCGGCCATGAGCGCCCGTGCCCCGGCTCCTTCCGAACCGACCGCCGAAACCACTGCGACAGGCCCATCGGCCCGAGGCTCGGCCAGCAGCACCGAAATGCGATGGGTCGTCTCTTTGCAAATGGCTGCGGCCGTGCCAGGGTGCACGTTTGAGCCGGAAGCCGCGGCTCCGTGGCCGTCCTGCTCTGCCTGATTGAGCAGCATCGTCATCGGGCCATCGCACACGGAAGCGACGGTGCGCGACCGCAGAAACTCCGCGATCAGGACACCGGTCGCGCGGGCCGTGTTCCGGTCTCGTGCGGCAGACAGAATCGCGAGTTCCGCCTCGCCGTTCTGCGCCGCATCGACCGCGGCCTGGTCCAGTTCCGGCAAACTGAAGAGCGCCGGGTCCGCAATCGGGGCCGAGGTTTCGCGAATGAACCTGACGGCCTCGGCCATGGCAATGCGCCGGTGCCCGCCGGCGGTGCGTTCGGCCCGCAGGCGTCCATCGTCCACCCATCTCTTGAGCGATGATTCGCTCACACCGATCAAGAGGGCCAGATCCTTTGGCGACAAGTGACTCTGCATGTCCGGAGCGTTCCCTTCGCGTACATACGAGGCCAACCGTGGCGCATCGGAACCGATTCCGTACGCGGCCTCGCGTCCGAAGCACTTCGCTGAGTCCAGCATTGCCGGATTCAGAATCGCGCACGTTGAACGACGAGATGCGCAAATCGAGCGTCGATGTTGGGCGGTCAGGCGGCCTGCTGAAGCGGCGGCTCAGACTCGACTTCGGCCACTGGAATCGCGGATTCCGCCGCACCCCGACGAATCTCCGCCAGCCGCCTCTGATACGCGGCCCGCAGTTCGTGGACCCGGACCTTGAGGTCGTGTCGGCGGAGTTCCTCGCGGCGTGCTTGGGCCGTGGTCCCGAGTATGGCCAGCACCGTGGCCGCAGCGACCAGGCCGATCGCTATCCAGACTTCGGCCTCAAAGGGAACCATGGACCGAACATCGACCACCACGGACGCGTCCATTACCGTTACAATCCCCGAGTGAACCCTCAAGCCCTCTTCATCGCCCTGGCCTTGGTGCTGGCACTCGTCCTGCCATCGGATGCCGCGCGGGCCCAGGGCCGCGCGACGGCCGCGACCGGCACCGGCGACATTCAGTTGCAGATCGGGCAGTTTGGTGTCGGCGGCGCGGCGCGGCCAGGCGATTGGGCCGGTATCGAACTGCTCGCCACCGACTCATCGAACAAACCCCGAAACGTCCTTTTCCGGATTCGTTTGCGAGACCCCGATGGCGACCGACCGTTGATGCAGCGGGTCGTCACGTTGAACCCGGGCATCCGCCAGTCGGTCTGGCTCTATGCGCGGCTGCCCGCAACGCTCGCCTCCGGCGGTCTCATCGAGTTCACAGCGCACGAAGCGGTCGAGATCAAGAACGGGCTCGGCGAAGTGATCGGGCATGAGCCGGGTGTGCTGCAGGCCGTACTCCCTGTGCAAACCACGCCCAATCAGGTGGCCCCGACCGCCAACGGGCTGATCGCCATTGTGGGCAGGCGGAAGGCGGGGCTCGACCAGTATCAGGCGAACCGGCGATCCGGCTCTTCGTACTCGCCGACCGGGCACGAGATCACGGAAATCCTGGACGGGATCGAGCCGGCGCGAATGCCCGACCGCTGGATGGCGTATGCGCCCTTCGAAGCCGTGGTGTGGACCGGCGCGGCGAGCACCGAGCAGCCGTCGCTTCTGTCTGAGACGCAGGCTGAGGCGTTGCGCGAGTGGGTCCGCCGCGGCGGGCATTTGATCGTGATCGTCCCTCCGGCGGCGCAGGGGTGGGTCGGGGTGCCCGCGAATCCGCTGGAGTCAATCCTGCCGGTCGTCGCACTGGACCGGCGCGAGGGCGAGGACCTGGACCACTTCCGGCCCATGCTGACGCGCCGGGCCAATGTGGCGCTCCCTGCCAGCGCGGTCGTCAACTTCTTTCGCCCGCGCCCGGATGCGGCGCCGACCGATGCGTTGCCCATCATCAATGGACCCGATGGCACGCCCGTCGTGGTGCGACGGCTCGTCGGCACGGGTGCCGTGACACTCATCGGCCTGGACCTGACGACGCGGCCGATCGCGGATGTCGCCGGCGCGCTGCAGGCCGACTTGTTCTGGCACCGGGTGCTTGGCAAGCGATTGCCCCTGCTCAGCCCCGCTGATCTCGAGCGTGAGACGATCGGCGACATGGCCGCGGGCAAGCGGCCCAAGTGGCAGTTTGCGCGCCAGGACGCCGACCTCGACGGCGCGATCGGCGGACTCGTGACGCGCTCGGCCCGTGCCGCCGCGGGGCTGCTCATGGCGTTTGTCGTCTTCGTCATGTACTGGCTCGCGGCGGGTCCTGTGGGCTACTTCTTGCTCAAGGAGCGGAACTGGAAGCACCACGCATGGGTTGCGTTTGTCGGTGCCGCGGCGCTGTTTACGGCGATTTCGTGGGGCGGCGCGAGCGTGCTGCGTACTCGCAAGATCGAGGGGCAGCATGTCACGCTGGTCGACCACGTGTACGGCCAGAGCAACCAGCGCATGCGCTCGTGGTTCACGGTGCTGCTGCCACGATACGGCGAGCAGCGCGTCGCCATCGGCACGCAACAGGACCTTGAACGCTGGCGGCACACCGTCGCAGCGTGGGAGGCCATCGGAGGAAGCGGCGGCGCGGGGCTGGCCTCGTTCCCCGATGCGCGGAGTTACGTTGTGGACAGCCGCGCGCCGTGGGCCCTGGAGGTTCCGGCTCGTGCGACGACCAAGACCTTCCAGGCGGATTGGGCCGGCGGCCTGCCCGCGAACTGGCGGATGATCCGTCCCGTCGCCGCGGAGAACACGCCGATCGGCCGGGAGATTCGCGTGGTGCCCAACGAGGGGCCGGGGCGCACCTGGCGGCTGGAGGGCGCGATCACGCATGATCTCCCGGGCGAACTGCAGGCGGTGGATGTCATCGTCGTTCTCGGGCAGACGAATCTGCGCACGCCGACGCCGACATCGCTGGCATACAGCAGCGGCGAACTGCAGGCACGGGTCGTGGCTTTCAGCAAGCCGGGCGGCGGGTCGTGGAAGCCCGGCGAGGTGATCGACCTCGGGGCCATCACCGGCGGCGATGCTCGCGCGCCGATCCAGGATGCCACGATGTGGTTGCGCAGCCTCGTTCCCCAGGCGTCCACAGGCATCGGCCTTTCGCCCAACGAGCGTGCCCTGCGCGATGTGACATCGTCGCTGAACGCGCTGGCCTTCTTCAGCGTTCTGGCGCCGCCCGATCCGGACCTGTCCGCGACACAGACTGTTGCGCGTCGTCATTCCACGCACGGCTGGGACCTGTCGCGGTGGTTCACCCAGCCGTGCATCATCGTCATCGGCCACCTGACCGACGACGGCACCGGCAAGCCCACGGAATGCCCGATGCCGATCTCGGTTGACAACTCCGACCCCGACTTCACGCGGAAGGGGATCCTCGGCCGCACGATGGTGCGGTGGGTCTACCCCTTGGTGCCTGCGCCGCCGGCCATGGAGCGGCGTATGGCCTTCGAGGATGCGCCGGGGGACGAGCAGCCCATCACGCCTCCGCAGGCGGAACCGACGCCTTGAGTTTCTGAGCATCGAGAAGAATGAGATCGACTTGTTCTCGCCGCCGCGAGCGGCCGACCCGGAGTACCCGACCGTGCCGATGATCGAAACGATCAACCTGACAAAGCGCTACGGCGACCTGGTCGCGCTCGACTCGCTGAACCTGTCGATCGAGCAGGGCGACTGCTTCGGGTTCATCGGCCCCAACGGCGCGGGCAAGACGACCACCATCAAGATCCTCGCCACGCTGCTGAAGCCATCAAGCGGTCAGGCGATGATCGACGGCCTGACGGTCGGTTACCAGAACCGCCAGATCCGCCCGCTCATCGGCTACGTGCCCGACTTCATGGGCGCGTACGAGGACATGGTTGTCACCGAGTACCTCGAGTTCTTCTCGGCCTGCTACAACATCCACGGCCAGCAGCGCAAGAAGGTCGTGGCGGATGTGCTCGACCTGACGGACCTGAACTACAAGGCCACGGCCGAGGTCAACTCGCTCTCCCGCGGGATGCAGCAGCGGCTCTCGATTGCACGCGTCCTGCTGCACGATCCCAAGGTCCTGCTCATGGACGAGCCCGCCTCGGGCCTCGACCCGCGTGCCCGCATCGAGATTCGCGAACTGCTCAAAGAACTCAAGCGGATGGGCAAGACCATCATCATCTCGTCGCACATCCTGCCCGAACTCGGCGAGTTGTGCAACGTCGTCGGCATCATCGAACGCGGACAACTGTTGTTCTCAGGCTCGGTACAGCAGGCCATGCAGCGCGCCAGGGTGGGCAACGTCGTGCACGTCGCCGTCGCCGACCGCACTGCCGCGGCGGTCAAAGTCCTTCAGGCCATGCCCGGCGTTGCCAAAATCAGCGTCGTCGAGGGCCAGCCGACGCCCAAGGGCCTCAACGGCTCGGCTGCGCACTGGGACGGGCGGATCATCCACGTGCACTTTGACGCGGGTGCCAAGGCCGATGTCACCGACGTGCCGAACCTGCTGATCAACCAGGGCTTCCGCATCCTGCAGTTCACCGAAGAGGCGGTAAACCTCGAGACAGCGTTCATGCGTCTGACCAAGGGCGTGGTGCAGTAGCGGCCGGGCCGCACCCGAGCCCGGAACGCGCCCGCGCAGGTCGGAAAGTCGCAAAGGTCACGGCGCGTGCGTGTTGCCGGCTGCCCTCCTGCCGGGGGCGCACAGAGTTTCAATGACCAGCGCGGTCCAGCCTGTCTGGTGAGTCGCGCCCAGACCGCGCCCCGTGTCGCCGTGGAAGTACTCGTGGAAGTACACCAGGTTCTTCCAGTGCGGGTCGAGGGCGAAGCGGTCATCATCGCCATGGCAGGGCCTGCGGCCCGCGCCATCGGGGAGGACCAGCGAGGACAGTCGCGACCGCAACTCGTCGGCGGCTCGGGCAAGGGTGATGCGCCGTCCCGAGCCTTGCGGGAACTCGATGGTGATGCTGTCGCCGTAGAAGTGGTGGTAGCGTTCGATCGCTTCGATCAGCAGGTAGTTGATCGGGAACCAGATCGGCCCGCGCCAGTTGGAGTTGCCGCCGAACAGACCGGTGGTCGATTCGCCCGGCGAGTAGTCCACGCGGAACTCCTCTCCGCCGGCATGAAGGACAAAGGGCTCGCGCTCGTGGTGCTTGCTCACCGATCTCACGCCGAAGGGGGAGAGAAACCCGGACTCGTCGAACATGTGCGAAAGGACGCGCTCGAGCCGCGCGCGCGACGGGATGGAGAGCAATCTCGCCCCGGCGTGCTGCCCAGCGTGCGCACACGCGCAGGTCGTATGCCATGACAGATCGGTCCTGTTCTTCAGGAACCACTCCATGCGACGCTTGAAATCGGGCAGGCGATCGATGGTCGCCGAGTCGAGCACCTCGACGGCCAGGATTGGGATCAGGCAGACGAGCGAGCGAATCGGAAGCCTGGTCGCCTTGTCGCCCAGGCTGATCTGGTCGTAGTACAGCCCGTCGGCCTCGTCCCAGAGCCCCGTCCCGCCGAGCGTGTTCATGGCGTCCGTGATCGCGATGAAATGCTCGAAGAACTTGGTCGCGATGTCCTCGTACGCCGGATCGCCCGCGGCGAGTTCCAGGGCCATGCTCAGCATGGTGCCGCAGTAGAAGGCCATCCACGCCGTGCCATCGGCCTGCTCGAGGTGCCCGCCCGTGGGCAACGGGCGCGAACGATCGAACACGCCGATGTTGTCGAGGCCGAGGAACCCGCCCGCGAACAGATTCCGGCCGCCCGGGTCCTTCCGGTTGACCCACCACGTGAAGTTGAGCAGCAACTTCTGGAAGCAGCGCGCAAGGAACACGCGGTCGCGGCTGCCGCGTACGCCGGTCATCTTGTACACGCGCCAGACCGCCCACGCGTGCACGGGGGGATTCACATCGCCGAACGCGAACTCGTAGGCCGGGATCTGCCCATTGGGGTGCATGTACCACTCGCGGAGCAGCAGCACCAACTGGTCCTTGGCGAAGCCGGGGTCGAGGCGTGCAAACGGGATCATCTGAAAGGCAAGGTCCCAAGCGGCATACCACGGGTACTCCCACTTGTCGGGCATCGAAATGATGTCTGCGTTGTTGAGGTGCGACCAGTCGGCGTTCCTGCCTCGGGTTCGTTCGATCGGCGGCGCCGGGGGCTTCGGGTCGCCGCGGAGCCATGCGGGAATGTCGATGTGGTAGAACTGCTTGCTCCACAGCAGCCCCGCCGCGGCCTGCCGCGCAACGTTTCTCGCCTCATCATCAACCTCGCCGAAGTTGCGAGGCGGAGCGTCGTAGAAGTCATCGGCCTCGCGCTGCCGCTGCTCGAACACCTGATCGAACGAGGGGCCGAACCCCGGGCCGCGCGGCGCGGCCTTGCCGTCTTCGCGCGAGAGGCGCAACCGCACGACGCTCGATCCGCCCGCCTCCAGGTCGAGAACGTACCACGGCGCGCACTTGGTGCCGCGACCCGCGGGGTTCACCGCCTCCTCGCGACCGTCGATCACGCGTTCGTGGAACGCGTCCTTGACATGGGGCGAGTCGTTCGCCGCGCCCCAGAGCCGCTGTGCGTTGCTCTCGTTCTCCGTGAACAGCCAGCGCGGATGCTCGCCGCCCGATGCCGCGGCGGCAACGAAGCGATGTCGGCCGAGATCGGATTCGCACGCTACGGTGCCCCCGCGCCGAAGTTCGAGGAGCGGGCGGGGCGAGCCCTCGCTCCATGACCATGTGTTGCGAAACCAGAGCGTCGGCAGCAGATGGAGCGTTGCCCTCTCGGGCCCTCGATTGTGCACCGTGATGCGCACGAGGATGTCCTCCGGCGAGGCCTTGGCATACTCAACCTGCACGTCGAACACGCGCCCGCCATCCAGTGCGCCGGTGTCGGCGAGTTCGAACTCGCACTCGTGCCGGGTGCGACGCCGGTTCTCCTCGACGAGCCGGGCGTACGGGAACTCCTGCTGCGGGTACTTGTACAGGGCCTTCATGTAGGAATGTGTCGGTGTTGAATCCAGATAGAAGTAGTGCTCTTTGACGTCCTCGCCATGGTTGCCCTCGGGGCCCGTCAGTCCGAACAGGCGTTCCTTCAGAATCGGGTCGCGCCCGTTCCACATCGCCAGCGCCAGGCACAGCCGCGACTGGTCGTCGCAGATGCCCAGAAGGCCGTCTTCACCCCAGCGATAGGCGCGGCTGCGCGCATGGTCGTGCGGGAACGAGTTCCAGCAGTCGCCATCGTGCGAGTAGTCCTCGCGGACGGTGCCCCACTGCCGCTCAGCCAGATAGGGCCCCCACTTCCTCCACGGCGCAAGCCCCGCGTCCGCCTCCTGCAGCCGCCTGGTCTCGGCACCGGCACTTGCATCAAGGACGGGGGCGGACTTCGGTTCAACTGTCGGCGTGAGCATTCGCATTCCTTCGCCGCGTCGCGGTTGTGTGATCTTTGGTTCAGAATCCCCGTCTCGCGGCAACGCCGGCGAGCCTCCGCCGTACCGCCGCTTCATGGACGCTCCCTGCCGGGCGCGCAGGCGGGCTCGAGCAGCACGAGGTGGCGGTCCGGGTCGCGCACGAGGAACGGCGACACCCGCCCGTCGGCACGGCAGCCGCGCGATACCACAGGCGTGCCCGCGGCTTCCATCGCGACCAGAAGTCCGGCCGCATCGGCTGCCGAGAGCCGCGTTGTCCATGCCAGCGCGTCGTTGGGCACCGCATCGGCCGGCGTGTCGCGCCCGTTCCGCGGCGAGAGATACTCGAGTAGTTCGACGCCCGGCCCGTGCTGGGCACGGAGCGTGGTGATGCGCAGCCTTGCGCCCTCGACGTTGTTCAGGCGCGCCTGCTCGGGGCCGTGGTTCTCGCTCTGGCCCACGACCCGCATGCCCAGCAGGTCGCGGTAGAACCCCAGGGCGCGCTCGGTATCACGCACGACGATGGCGGTGTGGTCGACTCCAAGGAACAGGCTGTCGGCGCGGCCCTGCCAGCGCGGATCGCCCTTGCCCTCGGGAAAGCGGATGATCTCCAGGACGTGCCCCTCGGGCGCTTTGAAGTAGAAGGCAGAGATTCCCGCCGCGGCAGGGATGCTCTCAGGGAGCGTCTGCGGCGCGGGCGAAGCGTGCCGAACGTTGCAGCGGCGCAGGTGCGCATAGGCCAGGTCGATGTCCGACACGACGATCGCGGCGTGTTGGAACCAGCAGTCGTTGCTGCGAGAGTCGATCGGGATCGGCCGGCCCTCCGGCGCGATGAACTGGGTGAGGCGCAACTGTTCATCGCCGAGAGCCAGCGTCGCCTCGCGGATCCGCGCGCCGAAAACGCCGGTGGTGCGCTCGACCTCGGGCCCGTGCCGTTCATCGACTGCGACCAGCCGAAACTCAAGGACGCCCGTGAAGAACTCGATGTTCCGTTCGAGGTCGGCAACGGTGAGCCCGACACTCCGCACGGAATCGACAGGCGGCTCAAGCGCGATGATCGAACGAGCGGCCACGATGCCGCGGGAGGGGGCTGAACCAGCGGACGACGGCCCGCCGAAGAGGATCGCCGCGGCGGCGGCGAGCACCAGCGCGGCGTCGATGGCGCTTCGGATCATTCGCTCGAGTGCGCTTCCGACGGTTCCTGTCATGATGCGACCTCCTGGGCTGCACAGGCGACGGCGCGAGCGCCCAGCCGCTCGATGAGGTGATCGCCGACGCGGAGCGCATTGGCCATGATCGTGAGCGATGGGTTCACCGCCGCCGACGATGGGAAGAACGAAGCATCGACGGCGTACAGGTTGTCGAGGTCGTGCGCCTTGCAGTTCACATCGAGCACGCTGTCGCGCGGGTCGCGCCCGAACCGAAGCGTGCCGCTCTGATGGCTGACGCCGCTGATGCCCAGCCGTGCGGTCAGACAGGCCGGCGGTTGGTGTCCGGCTCGCCTGGCGGCCTCCTGCAGGGCGCGAGTGAAGCGATGAACAAGGCGGTCGTAGGCCTCGGTGTTGTTGGGCGTGTACGACAGGCGGACCGCGCCATCGGGCATCAGTTCCACGCGGTTCGCCGGGTCGGGCAGGTCCTCGGCCGTCAGAAAGAAGTCCACCGTGCGGGACTTGATGCTGTCCACACTCTGGTCGGGCAATGCGTCGCCCTTGATCCACTCGAGCGTCCCGCGGTCGGATCTGCCCATGAGTTGGATGGTCCCGAGGGGGAGCGCTCCGTGGCCATCATCGGGATCGCCGGAGTAGAAGTCCGTCAGTCCGAAGTGCTTCTGGAATCGCGACGGGTTCGGACGGTCATAGACCGCAATGAAACAGCCGTTCTGATGGCTCATGTAGCATCGGCCGACCATGCCGGAGGAGTTTGCCAGTCCGCGCGGATGGCCCGCGCAGGCAGACCGCAGGAGCAGCGCGGCGGAGTTGATCGCGCCGCACGCGAGGACAAACGCGCGGGCCCGGAACTCGTGCCGCTCGCCATCGCGCTCGACAATGACGCGCTCGATCGAGTCGCCGGCGGAGTCGGTCTCGAGCCGGATCGCCCGCGCGCGGGTCACAAGCGTCATGGTGGGCCGGAGCAACGCGGGCCGGAGCGCGGAGACGTGCGCATCGGCCTTGGTCTCGGTGGGATCGGGGTAGCCGTCGAAGTTTCCCAGACGGACCGGGGCGGTCGCGGGCCCGGCCATGTCGGAGCGGATGCCCAGTGGGATCGGGAAGGGCCGCAGGCCGGTCGCCCGGAGTTGCTGCATCAGTTCGGCGATGCGCGGCTCGGGTTCGAGGGGGGCATCGTCAAAGGGCGCGCTGGCCCAGGGTTCGCACGGATCGCTCCCGCGGAGCCCGCGCACGCTGTAGAGATGTTCAGCCTCGGTGTAGTACGGTTCGAGTTCGTTGTAGGTGATTGGCCATGCGGGGGAGACGCCGCCGTAGTGCCGGACCTCTGCGAAGTCGTGCTCGCGCATCCGCAGCAGCGCTGCGCCGTAGAACTTGGTGTTGCCGCCGACGCAGTAATGCGTGTAGGGCGAGAAGGGCTGCCCGTGTCGGTCGTGCCACGTCTCGGCCGCCTGGTAGCGCTTGCACTCGAACACCTCGCGCGGATCGGTGTTCTCCTGCTCTCGCGGGACATAATCCCCGCGCTCGAGCACCAGCACGCGAAGGCCTGACGGCGCAAGCCGGTGCGCCAGCGTCGCCCCTCCCGCACCGGACCCGATGATCACAATGTCGTGCTTGTCGCTCATGGAATGGTGCTCGGTGTTGCTTCGCCGCGGCGCGGCATTGGGTGCATCGCTGCCTCGCCGTGTTCGATGCCGACGACGACGTCGCGGTTGCCGTTGCGATTGACGCCGCGACAATGCAGCCCGCACCGGTGCGCGGCATGCGGCGTCAGGGTCGGTGCGGCGTCGGCGCGGCCGTACGCAGCGGTGTGGGCGGCGGCGGCGAGCAACATCGCCGTTGTGGGCGCGACCAAGTAGACCCAGATGGAGTCGGCGCTCCGCGCAGCAAAGGCGGAAGCGACTGTGCGGGCGGGGTTCATGCTCATGCCCGAGAGTGGCGCCTCGAACGTGATGAACAGCGCAACCATCCCGCCCGCGGCAAAGCCGGTGTACGGCGCGGCGCCGGATCTGCCCAGCGCCAGCACGGCGGAGAGGAGTGCAAACGAGATCACCGCTTCAGCCAACAGCGCCGCGGCCGTGCCGCGCGAGCCGGGGACGGTCCGCACGTGGCTCACGCTGGGGTGAGCAATGCGCGGGCCGAGCAGGAGGCCGGCCGCGAGCATCCCGAGAATGCCCCCGCCGAACTGCGCCGCCACGTAGAACGCCGCGTCGTGCGTTGCGATCCGACCCATCGCGGCGAACGAAAGCGTGACCGCGGGGTTCATGTGCGCGCCCGAGCGCTGACCCCAGGGCGAGTAGATCAGTGCGACGGCTGTCAACCCCATCGCCGCGCCGATGGTCGCCCGCCGCGCGAAGGGCGATCGGATGCGCCGGCTCAATCGCGAGTCGGGGTGCTGCACAAGGGCCACCGCGATGCTCGCCGAGAGCATGAAGATGCCCAGCAGCGTGGCCTCGATCAGATAGAGCGGCCAATGCCGACCGAACGTGTGGAGCATGAGCGTGTCGCCTTGCCCGAGCGGTCGGACGCTTCAGCCGCCGGTCTCGAACCCCGGATACAACGTCATGCCGCCGTCCACGAACAGGCTGGCCCCGGTGATGTAGTCGGCCTCGTCGGAGCAGAGCCACACCGCAAGCCGGGCGACGTCTTCGACTTCGCCGATGCGCTTGTAGGGAATGAGTTTCAGAAGTTCGTTGTACGCCTCGTGCGTTTCCCACGCGGCACGGTTGATCGGCGTGCGGACCGCTCCCGGGCAAATGCTGTTCACGCGGATCCGCCACGGGGCCACCTCCTGCGCGATGCTCTTCATCATGAGCATCACGCCGCCCTTGCTCGCGGCGTAGTTCACGTGCCCGGCCCACGGAATGACCTCGTGTACGCTCGACACGCACACGATCTTCCCCGCCGCGCACGAGACGCCTGACCGGACGCCGCGGCGTTTGAACTCTCGGACCGCGGCCCGCGCACAGAGGAACTGCCCGGTGAGGTTCACCTCCAGCACCCTGCGCCACTGCGCGAGCGACATGTCCTCGATGGGCGCATCCTGCTGGATACCGGCGTTGTTCACGAGGATGTCGACCGCGCCGAACTCGTCGACAGTTCGCCGAAACATCGCCTCGACCTGCTTCTCGTCGGAGACATCGGCGGACACGGCGACCGCGCGCCCACGGTGTGCGCATCCGCAGTGCGTCGCTTCGTGCACGGCCGCGAGCGCGTCGGCGTCGGGTCCGATGTAGTTCACGACCACGTTTGCGCCCGCAGCGCACAGGGCATGCGCGATCCCGCGCCCGATTCCCGACGAGGCCCCGGTGACGATCGCCGTCTGCCCCTTGAGAACGGGCCTCGCCTCGCATGCGGGCATCACGACCTGGGGCAGGTCGTCTGGCAGCAGGTCACGGATGTGAGCGCTGTTCATGATCTGTGCGGTGGACATGCGTGCTCCTGTGCGTGGTTCGTGTGGCCCCGCGACCGGTACAGCCACCGGGGCTCGGTTGAGATGCCGCTCCAGTGCCGCGGTTTCGCCGCGGAGTCGCTGGTGTACACTGCGCAAACCGCCGTAACCCACTGGGCGCAGCGGCATCCAATGTGCGTGCCAGCACACGCGCCGCCGCCGACCGCCGACGCACCCCGAACGCCCCTTCGGCGGAACCACGGGGGAACCGAGGTCTCCATGACTACTTCACCGATCAGCGGCGTCCACACGTCCGAAACGCGCCCGGAGCCGACCGGTGACGAAGAACATCTTTTGCTGAGCCGGCTCCGCGCCGGCGAGGACCGTGCGTTCGACGATCTGGTCCGCCTCGCGGCGGGCCGGATGCTCGCCGTAGCACGTCGAATGCTTCACCGCGAGGAGGATGCGCAGGACGCCGTTCAGGAGGCGTTCCTCAGCGCGTTCCGCTCGCTGGACCGATTCGATGGTCGATCACGACTGACCACTTGGCTGCACCGCATCACGGTCAATGCCTGCCTGATGAAACTCCGCTCGCAGCGACGCCGGCCCGAACGGGCCATCGAAGACCTGCTGCCGAAGTTTGCCGAGGACGGGCACCAGGCCATGCCCTCGCGCCCGTGGCGAGAAGAGGCGACCTGCTCGGCCGATTCGACCGAAGTCCGCGAACTGGTCCGGACCAAGATCGATGAACTGCCGGAGCAGTACCGGGTGGTGCTCGTACTGCGCGACCTGGAGGAACTGAGCACCGAAGAGACCGCCGAGGCCATGGACATGTCGGTCAACGCGGTCAAGACCCGGCTTCACCGCGCGAGGCAGGCGCTGCGTGCGCTCCTCGATCCGTACTTTCTCGAGGAGTCTTCCAAGTGAGCGAACCCACACCCCGTCAGGCCCCTGCGACCGGGAGCGGCATCACCTGCCGCGAGGCCATCGACTTCATCATGGCCTATCTCGACAACGAACTGCCGATGGAACAGCGGCACGAGTTCGAGCGTCACCTCTCTGTCTGTCCTTCATGCGTGAACTACCTCGACTCATACCAGCGCACAGTCACACTCGGGCGAGAGACGCACCGCGGCAACACGGACGATGTGCCCGCGAGTCTGCTGAAGGCCATCGGCGCTGCGCGAAAGCGGAGCGGGAGCGCATGAGCGCCGCACACGGTCCGTCGAGCACCCGCGAGCCCCGCGCCGTGGCGTGCATGGAAGTCTGGGGAGGAAGCGGCCGATTCTCGGGGCTGCTCTCGATGCCCGGCAACGATGTTTCCGTCGTGAGCGAGCCTCACGCCGGCGGCGCCGAGGGCGGCGACGTGTACTACCTCTCCAACTGTGCCGCGGGTTCGATCACGCGCTTCGTGCTCGCCGACATCTCCGGACACGGCGTCGAGGCGGCGGGCATTGCGCGAATGCTGCGCGACCTGATGCGCAGGCGCATCAACACGGCGAACCAGACGCGCTTTGCGCTCGAACTGAACCGCGCGTTCCTCGCCGCGGCCGATGGAGCGCGGTTCGCCACCGCCCTGCTCGCGACCTACTTCGCCCCGACCGATCACCTGGTCATCTGCAACGCGGGGCACCCGCGTCCGCTGCACTTGTCCGCCGAGAGCGGCGAGTGGCGCGTTCTCGACGGCCAGTCCCGCGACGCATCGACAGGTCGGAAGGCCGGCATCGCCAACCTGCCGCTGGGCATCATCGAGCCGACCAACTATGAGCAGTTCGCCGTTCGGCTCGGACGAAATGACGTCGTGCTGGTCTACAGCGACGCACTCACCGAGGCGCGGGGCGTGGATGGAGCGATGCTGGGCGAGTCTGGCCTGCTCGCCGAGGCAGCGCGGGTCGATCCCACCTCACCCGACATTGCCGAGCGTGTGCTGTCAGCGGTTCGAGCGCGGACTCCTGACGGCATCGACGACGATGCGACCGTGATTGCCATCCGGCACAACGCCGCCGATCCGCCGGCCCCGGGGCTCTCGGCGGTGTGGGCAGCCGCCGCGGCGATGCTCGGACTTGGTATCAGGGAGTCCTTGCCCGGGAGCGGCGCGGCGCAGCCGGTGTAACCCGATTGCACGGCGGGCATCCAAGGGCCATGCTGATCGCATCGGCGGTACTCGTTGCGTGCGGGTTGTACCTGGTGGCCGGGTTCGTGTTCGGCGTGATGTTTGTCTGGGCGCTCGTTTCGCGGCTCGATGCCGCGACCCGCAGCGCGCTATGGACCTTCCGGCTGTGCATCCTGCCGGGCTGCATCGCGCTCTGGCCGATGCTCTTCGCCCTGCTCCTGCGGAAAGGGAGACACTCTTGACCCGATCCCAACGCCGCGCGCACACGGTCATCTGGCTCGTGATTGTCCCGGCAATCGCACTGCTTCTGGCCGGCGCTCTGCACGCGCGAAGCCGCCAGCCCTTCGCCGATGCCCGGAGCATGCAGCCATGAGCATCGGTTACCGTGCCGTGCAGTGGAGTCGCTCCAAGCGCGTCTATGACCTGATCGCGGCGGGCGCCGCGGCCTCGTTCATCGTCGTGTTCATCGCGGTGGGCAAGGCCGCGTGGCGCGGAGAGCACGCCGTGAGCGACGAGGTGCTGTTCCTGCGGGCGACGGGCGCATGCGCGCTGGCGCTGCTGCACGTGGTCCTCTGCATCGGGCCCTTGGCCCGCTTTGACTCGCGGTTCCTGCCCGTGCTGTTCAACCGCCGCCACCTTGGCGTGCTGACCTTCCTCGTTGCACTGGCACACGGCGTTGTGGCGATCGGCTACTACCACGGCTTCGGCTCGGCCAACCCCCTCCTCTCTCTGCTGACGAGCAACACCAACTTCGGTTCGCTCGGGGCGTTTCCCTTCCAACTGCTCGGTGCCGGCGGATTGCTGATTCTGTTTCTGCTCGCCGCGACCAGCCACGACTTCTGGCTCAAGAACCTCTCAGCGCGCGTGTGGAAGTCGCTCCACATGCTCGTGTATGCCGCGTACGCGATGCTGGTCGGCCATGTCGCGCTCGGGGCGATGCAGACCGACCGCGGCGTGCTCCTGCCCGCACTGGTCATCGGCGGCGCGGCGATTGTCTGCGGCTTGCACATCGCGGCAGGGCTGCGCGAGTCGGCCCGGGACCGCGCCGACGCGCGCGTTCGTGGCGACGACGGCGAGGAGTGGTTCGATGTCGGCCCGGCGATGGAGATTCCCCTGGACCGCGCGCGAACAGTGTGCACGCCCCGAGGCGACCGCATCGCGGTGTTCCGCCACGATGGCGGCGTCTCCGCCGTGACCAACCGCTGCGCGCACCAGGGCGGACCGCTTGGCGAGGGCGCAGTGATCGACGGGTGCATCACCTGCCCCTGGCACGGCTGGCAGTACCGCGCGCACGATGGCTGCGCCCCGCCGCCGTTCGCGGAGAAGATCGCCACCTACCAGGTCCGCATCGTTGCGGGGCGAGCGCACGTTTCCTCGCGCGCACTGCCGCCGGGGTCCCCTGTCCCGCCCGCGCGGATCGAGGAGCACGCCGATGTCCGAGCGGACTGAGAACCATCCATCGACCAACGATCTGTACGTCAACTACCTGCCGATGCCCCGGCGGCACGCTCGGTTCCTGCGAGTCGCGCTGCCCGCGGCCCTGTGGCTGCTGGTCGGCGCTGCGCTCGCGTGGGCTCTGACACAGCGCGACCCGGGCGGCGCGGTGTGGGACGACGGCAGACCCGTCCAGATCCGCGGCGTGCTGAGCACCCGCCCCTGCGCCGTGCTGCACACCGACGAAGGTCCCGTCCTGCTTGTCGAGGTCGGCAAGCACGGCCCTCGCCGACTTGGCGCGTTCGAGGGCGCGATGTGCGCCGCTTCCGGCTGGCCGCTTCGACGTGACGGCCGGCGCATGCTCGAACTGGAACCCGGCGACAACGCGGTTCGTGTCGAAGCCGCAACGCCGCCGCGGCCACTGGACGGGCCGCGAGTGCTCGGGCCGGTCATGCTCCGCGGCGAGATCGTCGATGCCAAGTGCTTCCTGGGCGCGATGAAGCCGGGAGACGGCAAGACGCACAAGGAGTGCGCCACGCTGTGCATTCGCGGCGGCATTCCCGCGATGCTTGTCTCCCATGGCGCGGACGGAGCGCCCGTGTATCACATTCTCACCGCGATGGACGACGGGCCCATCGACGCATCCATCCATCCGCTCATCGCCGATCTCGTTGAGATCCGCGGCGAACTGATCGACTGGAACGGCCTGCGCGCGGTGCGCATCGAGCCCTCGGGTGTTCGGCGCGCAAACTGAAACCGCGCGGCACGCCGCGGCATCCGAGCAGCGTCGTTGCAACCAATCCGTTCACGCGCGTCCCCACACACCAACTCGGAGAACACACCATGATGGCTGTCTTTGTCTCATCGATACTCTCGCTGGCCTCACTGTCGGCACCACACGACCCCGCCAAGGGCGCGCCCACTCCACCCGCGGAAGCCGAAAGCGCGGCGATGCGCACATTCACCGTCGGCGAGGGCGATCGGCGCTTCGACTCCTCCACTGCGCGCGGCCGCTACCTCGCGATCCACTTCCTCCTCGGCGACGAGTGCCCCTTCTGCACGCGGATGATGCGCGAGTACGAGGAGAAACTGCCGACCGTCGCGGGCGTGCGGCAGATCTTCGTGCAGAACATCCCTCCCGAGGCCTTCGATGCCGCCGTGCGCGCCAATCCCGAAGGAACGCGGAACCTGTATCGTGATGCGGACGGGCGGCTGGCGGAAATGTTCAAGATTCCGGGCGGATACCGCTTCCACGGCATGACCATGGCCTATCCCGCGCTGGTCGTGCTCGATGGCGAGGGCCGCGAGGTCTTCCGCCACATCGGCGCCAGCAACGCCGATCGGCTGCCCTTCGAGCAGTTCGCGGCCAGGATTGCCGACCTGTCGCGCGATCCCGCGGTCTCGCACGCCAACGCCGAGAAGGGGCTCGCGCTCGCGGGCTTTGACCCGGTCGCCTACGTCGACCAGAGCGCCGCGACCCCGGGTGATCCGAAGATCGTCTCGATGCACCGCGGCCTGACGTACCGGTTCTCGTCGGCCCGTCATCGCGCCCTGTTCAACGATGCGCCGGAGAAGTATGCGCCCGCCTACGGCGGCTGGTGCGCGACCGCCATGGCCGAGGGCCGAAAGGTCGAGGTGAACCCGCGAAGTTTCAAGATCGTTGGTGGACGTCTGATGCTGTTCTACAAGGGCGCGTGGGGCGATGCGCTCAAGGACTGGAACAAGGACGAGCCGGGCCTGACGCGCAAGGCCGACGAAGCCTGGTCGCGGACAATCGCGGGCCGATGAGCCCGCGCCCGATCCTTCGACCACCGCTGCATCTTCCGCGTCGCGCTCGCTCCGATGTCGAAGCGCATCGCGCCTCGGTCGGGCGATGGAGAAAGCAGGACCCGGGGCCGCGCAGCACGCGGCGCGCACCACCCTGGT
Source organism: Phycisphaeraceae bacterium (assembly GCA_019636495.1). Classification (GTDB taxonomy): domain Bacteria; phylum Planctomycetota; class Phycisphaerae; order Phycisphaerales; family UBA1924; genus JAHBXL01. Next base: position 70,690 of record JAHBXL010000014.1, read on the forward strand.
GTCGCGCCGCGTATCACGCTGCGCAGCAGAAACTCACGGGCACCCGGCAAACCACGCGCTGAGGAACGCGAAGATGTCGGGGACCGCGAGCACGCCGTTGTTGTCGAAATCGGCACGCGGTTCATAGGCAAACCATGCCGCGAGGAACGCGAAGATGTCCGGCACCCCGACGACGCCGTCGCCATCGAAGTCGGCCGGGCACGGCGGGGCGATCTGCACGAGGTTGCCCGGCACGTCCACGACACCGTGGTTGATGAGCGTGTTGTAGTACACTTTGCACGCGGGGTTGATGAGCCGGCTCCCCGCGTGGATGCGCAGCGTGTCGACGTACACCGCCTCGCACGCGCCCTGCCCGAGGTTGTCATTGTCGTGCTGATCGACCAGCCGGACGATCGTCGGCGCAGGGCCGATGACCAGTTGGCCGAGCGGGTACTGCCCCGCGACCGCGCTGTCCAGGCCGCTCGCGACCGGGCCCATGTCGCGCGACATCACCTCCAGCGTGCGCTCCCCGCCGGGGCCTTCCATGCGCAGCGTCGCCGCGGCGAGGTTGAACCGCGTATGGCTGTTGATGGCGCAATCGAAGTTCCCGCCGACGAGCACCGCCGCGTCGTCCGCGGTCATCCGCAGGTCGGCATCGGGCCCGATGATCAGGTTCCCACTGACTTCAACTGCCGGCGGCCCGCCCAGGCACCCCGAGCACACCGGGCCGATGATGGTCCCGTTGTTCACCAGCGTGCCGAAGATGTACAGCGTGCCCGAGCGGATGGTCGTCGTCGCGCCCGATTCGTTGCGGTAGTCGCCGAACTGCGCTGTCGAGCCGAAGATGTTGACCGCGCTGCGGTTCCAGAACAGCGGCGCGGCCAGGCCACCCCCCGACATGTTGAACGTGTCGAGGTTGACGAACGGCCCATCGGCGATCATCGACGAGTTGGACAGGAACGTGGTCGGGGCGATCACCGTCGCGCCGCTCCCGCCGATCAGGTTCAACGCCGCGCCCTGCTCGACGCGCACCGGCCCGTCGAAGCAGACCTCCGCCGCGTTGATCGTCAGCGACGAGTTGATTCGCGCTGTGAGTGTCCCGCGGGAGCCGAGGCTGAACATCTCCCCGATCAGATCGACCGATGACCCCGCCGAGGAGCGCACCTGCCCGAAGATGTCCAGCGACTGACCCGGGGCCGCGGCGAGGAACGAAGAGCCCCCCAGCGTCAGGATCGAGGTCGAGGGCGTCCGCAGGTCGCCCGTGGAGTTCAGGCCCAGCGAACGGCCCAGCGTGTCCAGCGATCCGATATCCGCCCAGGCCTGCTGCGTCGCGGTGATCTGATGCCCGCTCTGCGCCCCGAGCAGCGCCGCGGCCAGCGAGGCGTGCGCCGTGCCAAGCGAGTTGTTCGCGGCAAACGCAAGGCCGTCGCGCGGCACTTCAAACAGCCGTACGGAGCCTTGATTGCTGTTGGACCCCACATCATCCAAGTACGCTCCTGCAAACACGGTCCCTTCAGCGGCGGCGAGCGACCATGCCAACTGATCCTGTGCCGCGGCATCGGCGACCACCAGTTTGCCCTGCTCGGTCCAGGTCGTACCGTTGCGCGAGAACACGTAGACGAGCCCGCGATTGCTGAGGGTGCTCTCCGTGTCGTTCAAAGCCCCGATGTACGCCCGGTCACCATCCAGCGCGACAGACCGTCCAAAGAAGCCGTTGACCCTGGCATCCGGCGCGACCAACTGTGCCTGCTCAACCCAACCTCCGGATGTACGTTCGAAGACATAGACCAACCCCACGTTCAACAATCCCTGCATGCTCTTGCCGGGCGCTCCCACCAGGACAGTCGTGCCTTGAAGAGCAACCGAGAAAGCAAAGTTGTCATCTTGTCCAGGAACTCCGGTTCCGATGCGGCCATCGGATTCCCAACCGCCGAACTGGCCCGGGACAAGGGCATACACCTCTCCGTTCGAACCAGTGAACTGAGGCACGGTGACCACGACCACTCGATTCGCTGAGGCAATGATGCGGCCGCCGTACCCATACCCAAAGCAGTCGCCGCAATCGAATGGGCCGAACGAGGCTTGGCTCCAGGTCGAACCCGAACGGGTGTAACGGAACGCAAGCCCGCGAGCGAAAGCGTCCCCAACTGTCCGGCCCGGTGCACCGATGAACGCAATGCTCTCCGAAACCAGAGCCACGGCGCTCCCGAACCGCTGGCTTGCCTGCAAACCCACGCCTGTCGAAGTCGTCAGTTTGGCCTGCTGCGTCCATGTGGCGCTGGAGCGGACGAAAACATACGCCGCGCCCGTGTCTGTAAACGCATCCACGTCGTGATTCGGCGCTCCGACAACGATCGTGTCGCCCTTGATGGCCACGGCCGCGCCAAACCTATCCGACGCCGCGCCATCGGCCGCCGTGAGTTTGGCCTGCTGCACCCACGACAGCCCGGACCGCACGAACACATACGCTGCGCCACGATCCAGGTCGCCGCCGACATCGCTGCGTGGCGATCCGACAACAATGGTGTCCCCATCGATGGCCACCACGGTTCCGAACTCGTCATTCGCCGCCCCATCCGATGCCAGCAGCATCAGATCCGGTCCGATCCACTTCGTCCCCAGCCGCGAGAACACCCACGCCGAGCCCTGATCGGTGTTCCCTTCGACATCATCGAAGGGCGCGCCGCCCACGGCCGTATCGCCCCACAGCGCGACCGCCGCGCCGAACTGGTCCATCGCAGTCCCATCGGGCGCGGCGAGTCGGGCCTGCTGCATCCACGCCGCGCCGCTCCGCGCGAAGATGTACATCGCGCCGCGGTTCGAAGCGCCGTCGATCGTCTCCAGCCATGCCCCCGCGGCCAGCGTGTCGCCGTGCAATGCCACGGAATGGCCCAGGTTGGCGTTGGCCGTCCCGGGCGATGCCGTGACCTTGGCCTGCGGATTCCACGCCGCGCCCGTCCGCACATACACGTAGACCGAGCCCTGGTTCGCGTTCGCGCCGATGTCGCCGCCCGGCGCGCCGACGGCGAGCGTGTCGCCCCAGATGCTCACCGATTGGCCGAAAAGGTCCGCGGCCGCGCCATCGAATGCCGTGAGGTGCGCCTGCTGCGACCACGATGAGCCGTTGCGGGCAAAGACATGGACCGAGCCCCGGTCGGTTGCTGCGCCCACATCGTCCAGCGCCGCTCCCACCACCGCCCAATCGCCCCAGACCGCGACGGCGTTGCCGAACCGATCATCCTCCGCACCGGCCGCGGCCTCCAACTTCGCCTGCTGGCTCCACGATGTGCCCGTGCGCGTGAACACGTACGCCGCGCCCTGGTCGCTGTTGCCGCCGATGTCGGCCAGCAGCGCGCCCACCACCACCGTGTCCGCCCAGATCGACACCGCGCGCCCGAAGGCATCCTGCGCAGCGCCATCCTCGGCGATGACCCTGGCCTGCTGCGTCCAGGTCGTGCCCATGCGCGTGAAGATGTACGCCGAGCCGTGGTTGTTCACACCGCCGGTATCGTCCCCCGGCGCGCCGACAACGATGGTGTCCCCATCAATGGCCACCGATGAGCCGAAGTTGTCGTCCGCGGCACCATCGGCCGCGGTCAACACGGCCTCGTGCACCCAGCCCGACCCGGTCCATCGGTACACGTGGGCCGAGCCCTGGTTGGCATTGGCGCCGACATCATCTCCATCAGAGCCCACCACCAGCGTGTCGCCATCGATCGCCACCGCGCCACCGTAGCGGTCGTTCGCAGCGCCCGAGGGCGGCCCGAGTTGAACGGGCGTGCTCCGCGGCGAGGTAAAGGACTCGACCGTGATCTCCGGACCCGGTGGCGGCGGCTCGGCCGGCAAGGCCACGCGGCGGATACGGTTGACGCCAAGCCCCGCATCCGAGATGTACACCGCGCCATCGGGGCCGACGCCCACGCCGCCGAGTTGGGTGAAGGTCGCATCGAGCGCGGGCCCGCCATCGCCGGTGTTGCCGATTGCGCCGGTACCGGCAAAGAAGGAGATCTCGCCGAGCGCGAGGTCAGCGCGCCACACGCGATGCGCGCCACCGATGAGCAGACGGCCCTGACCATCGACCGCGACATCGACGGCGAAACCGAGATTCGCCGTGTTCGGCGACCCGCTCGCACCGCTCCCGCCGCCCCCGCCGGCGACGATCGACCAGGTGGAAGTGGCGGTGTTGTAGCGGTGGATGCGCGAGTTTCCAGTACGGTCGAGTACATACACATTCTCGGCCGCATCGACCGCGACTCGGCGCGGATCGATAAACACGTCCGACAGCGATGTGATGATCCCGGTGACAGCATCGACGCGGCGGAGGGCGAAATTGCTCGTGTCGGCAATATAGATATCGCCATCGGGCGCGACAGCGACACCTTCCGGGACCGCCAATCGTGCAGAAGTCGCCGGACCGCCATCGCCCGTGTAGCCGATCAACCCGTTGCCCGCAACGGTCGTGATGATGCCGGTGTTGCGGTCAATGCGGCGGATGCGGTGGTTGGAGGCGTCGCAGAAGAACACATTGCCAGCGCTGTCAACGGCGATTCCGAGCGAGGCAGCAATCTGTGCCGCGGTGCCCGGCCCGCCATCGCCGGAGTATCCCAATGAGCCCGTGCCCGCGATGGTTGTGATAATGCCCGTCGCGGCATCCACACGGCGAATGCGGAAATGGGTGTTGTCGACGATGAACACATTGCCGCTCGCATCGACCGCGACGCCCTGTGGCGCTGCGAGTTGCGCTGCCGACGCTGGCCCGCCATCGCCCAGACTCGCGCCACCGCCCGCGAAGGCGTTGATGATCAGAGGGGGCGGCGGCGGCGGTGGCGGCGCCACGCGTCGGATGCGGTTGACGCCAAGCCCCGAATCCGAGATGTACACCGCGCCATCGGGTCCGCTCCCGACACCCCCGAGCAGCACAAAGGTCGCATCGAGCGCTGGTCCGCCATCGCCATCATCCCCCTCCGCGCCGGTTCCGGCAAAGAAGGAAATCTCGTCGAGCGCGAGGTCGGCGCGCCACACGCGCCGAGTACCGGCAATGAGCAAGCGGCCCTGGCCATCCACAGCGATGTCGCGGGCGACACCGAGATTCGCCGTGTTCGGCGACCCGCTCGCACCGCTCCCGCCGCCCCCGCCGGCGACGATCGACCAGGTGGAAGTGGCGGTGCTGTAGCGGTGGATGCGCGAAGAACTGCTGCGGTCCATCACGTAGACGTTCTCGGCCGCATCGACCGCGACTCGGCGCGGATCGAGAAAAACGTCAGACAGCGATGTGATGATCCCGGTGACGGCATCGACGCGGCGGAGGGCGAAGTTCTGCGTATCGGCGATGTAGATATCCCCATCCGGCGCGATGGCGACACCTTGAGGAAGTGCAAGCCGCGCGGAAGTCGCCGGACCGCCATCGCCCGTGTAGCCGAACAGGCCGTTGCCCGCAACGGTCGTGATGATGCCGGTGTTGCGGTCAATGCGGCGGATGCGGTTGTTGGAGAAGTCGCAAAAGTAGACATTCCCCACGCCATCGACGGCGATGCCGATCGTTCCCGAGATCATGGCCGCCGTCCCCGGTCCGCCATCGCCGGAGTATCCGAATGTTCCCGTTCCCGCGATGGTGGTGATGATGCCCGTCGCGCCATCCACACGGCGAATGCGGAAGTGGGTGTTGTCGGCGATGAACACATTGCCGCTCGCATCGACCGCGACGCCTTGTGGCGCTGCGAGTTGCGCTGCCGAAGCCGGCCCGCCATCGCCCAGACTCGCGCCACCGCCCGCGAAGGCGTTGATGGTCTGTGCACAAGCCATCGACCCACACAGCAGAACCGCTGCCGCGAACATCGACTTCAACATGATGCACGCCCTTTCGCTTCCGATCTGCCCCGTGCCGCCGCCATCGCGGACCCCGAGAGACCCCGGACCTTGACCGCAACGCCGTATGGACTACCCCCGCCGCGGCGGCGATTGGACAGGTGCCCGAGAAATTTCCGCGGATTTCTTTTGCCCCCAGCCCTCCTCCCCGTCCTCCGCCCCCCCCCTCGCCCCCCTTCCACCCACCCCGCCTCCCGGCCACCCCCCGCCGCCCCTGAACCGGCAGGGACAAGCAGACCGAGCGCGCACTCTGAGCCTCAGCGGCCACTCAAGCCACATACTGGCAGAGACTTCCGCCGCGAACCGGAACTTGATCCCCCGCCTCTCCCCCCCAACCCGCCGCCTCAAAAAGCACAAACCCCCGCGACTCAATCGACTTCGCAGGGGCGTTCAAGGATTCCGGCCGAAGCGGCGAGACAAGCAATGGGCAGGGCCGGACTTGAACACCCCCGGGAATCGCCGGGAAACAAGGGTGTTTCACTTTCAAGCGGCGCAAAATGCGGCGCACTTGGCGGCGATTCTGCCCCAACACCGACCCCGGCGACGCCCACCGATCCCGAGTTGGCGGCGGTGGTCGCGGCATGGCCGACGATCCCCCCGGCGGTGCGGGCGGCCATCGTGGCGATGGCGAAGGCGAGCGGCCCGGCCAAGGGCGGGAGGGGCGAGCGATGACCGGTACACCGTCACCAAACGGATCGAACGGCCACCCGCCAACGTTCGGCCGCGATGGACGCGGGCGGTTCGCAGAGGGCAATCGCGGCGGGCCGGGCAATCCGCACGCCCGGCGGACGGCCGAACTCCGGGCCGCGATGCTGGGGGCGGTATCCGCCGACGATGTACGCGACGTGATCCGCGCTCTGGTGGAGCGTGCGCGCACGGGCGACACGGCCGCGGCGCGTGAACTGCTAGACCGCACGCTGGGCAAGGCGGGCGACGCCGCGGACCTGCTGGCGCGGCTTGACGAACTCGAATCGAGGATCGCGGGTACGGGCAGTTTCGGGGAGGCTTTCCAATGACAGACGCCAAAGAACGAATCCGCCGGCTGGAACTCGCCACGTCGCGTCGGCGCGGGCCGGCGTGCGCGGTCAACGTCGCGGCCCTTCAGACCTTGGCGGCGGACCCTGCCACGTGGGCGCGGTTCGCGGCCCTCTCGGACAGACTCGGCAAGGGCGAGCGCGTCCGGGATCAAGAGTGGCGCGAACTCGCGGAACTCGCCGAGCGGAAGGCGGACCGATGACCGCGCCACGGAATCGGCTGCTGAGGCTGGAGCGTGCGATCATCCGCCACGGTCGCGTTTGTCCGGCGTGCGCTGCGGCCACGCTGACCGCGACGCCCCCGCCGGTTGTACGGCGCATCCGTGATCCGGTCCCTGCCAGCGCGCCACCCACGCCCTGCGCGGCGTGCGGCGCGGTGCCGGTGGTGGTGCGGATTCTCCCGCCACGTTCTGCGCGGGCGTGGGTAGACTGGGCGGCAAACGGGCATCGGGATTGATCCCCCGATGAACGGATCGGGCTGGGGTCTTTGGCGCTCACTCGCCCCAAGACCCCGCCCGACCGGCCCGAGAAAGGCGAGTGAACCAATGGCACGGAAGCCCACGCCGGCGAAGGCGAAGAAACCGAAGGCATCGCCCCCGACGCCGGTCCCGGCGACGACGACCGATCATGCGATCGCGGGAGCCGGTCCCGGTGATCCTGTCTCTGACGCCCTGACCCGCCACGAAGCGCAGAGGAAAGCGGACGAAGCGAAACTACTCGCCGATCCGGTGTTCCGTGCTGCTGCTGAACACGGCAAGCGATGGGAGTTGGCACAACGCGCGGCGGCGGACGCGGCCGCGCCGTTCCGGGCGGAAGTGGACAAACTGATCGCGGATCATCCGCACGGGTACGCGCCCGAGTCGGAGACGGCACGGCGCTTCGACGCGCTCAAGTGGGCGATTCAAGACGCGGAAACGAAGGCATACGCGGCGCATGGTTTCCAGCAAACGACGGCCCCCAAGTCGCCCGCTGACCTGCTGGCACGGTTGAAGCGGGTCGAACTCAACTGGTGGTTTGACCTGCAAGAAACCGCAAACCTGCCCCGCCCGAGTGAACTTCTCTGGCAGGATGCGGAAGGGCTGCGGAAGCGCGATCCCTTTCTCCCCGAGTTGCCCGCTAAGCCCGACGCGGGGAGAGAGCGGTACGCGGCCCTTATCCGCTGGTGCGAAGATTGCGCGCGTGCTCGCAACGAAAGCCCCGCCGATCAAGCATTCGGCGCGGCCCGCGCGTTCGTTGAATACCTGGCGATGGTGGCGCAACGCGCCCGCGAGTATCGCCCAAGCCCCGACAAACCCGACGCATGGCAAGACGTGGCGTTCAACTTCGCCGAAGCGTTCATCGCGTGGTTTGACCTGACGCACCTGCTGACGCCGGCGGTTTGCACCGAAGCCCGGCGGGTGTATCCGCCCGGCGCGGCGTCGATCAAGTTGCGAGCGAGCAACGAAACGGCCCCGGTTGTACCGGCCATGCCGGCGAGCGTGGTAAACGGGTTGGCGGTGTATCGACGGGTGACGCTGGGCGCGACGCCCTACCCCACGGTGATCGAAGCGGTGGCCGATGAGTTGGGGGTCTACTTCCGAAACGCGGTCTACACCGGGCGGCGGCATCCTCTGGAACCCGACCTAGACCGATTGATCGGCGAAGCGAAGGCCCGCGCAACGGCGCGGCAAGTCGCCCAAGGCAAACCGGCGGAACCGATGGGGTGGCGCGCGGACCTAGACGAACTGAGGGCGAAGGAAACCCGCGCGGTGGTGCGGGAACGGCTGGGGGTCAAGACCTACGGCGACGGTCAAGACCTGATGATGCGCGAATGGACCGGCCAAGACCGGGCGCGGGGTGAATCGGCGCTTTGGCTGCTGCGGTGCGATGGGATCAACTTCGCGGACCTGCGGATGCAACTGGTGCGCGAAGCCGAAGCGGTGATCGCGTCGGCGAACAAGCCCCGCGCCCCGACAATCGACCCCGAACTACTGCAACGGCTGGAAGCCGGCATCGCGGCGGTTCATTCCATCGGGAGCAACTTCGATGCTGGCATGGCGCGGGTCGGGCGCGTGATCGAATCCCTGGGCACACAGGATGACAACAACGGCGACGCGAAGCCCCCGGCCCTGTCCGCTGGTGTGGAGGCGATCGACGAACACGACGCGGCGCTACTGGCGTTTCTCAATCGAAACCCAAGTCTGCGGCGCAAGGTTTCGGACGTGCTGCCCGACAAAGGACCACAAGACCGAAAGGCGGTAGCGAAGCGACTGCGGAAGTTGGCCGATCGAACGCCCCCGCTAGTGGACTACCCGAAGGATGGACGGTCGGGCGTGGTGATACTGCCCGCTGGGTCGGAAGCGTTGAAGCGAGCGACCGCGCCGACGCCCCGCTAATGCCCCCTTCCTGCCGCGCAGAATCCCCACGGTAGAAACGCCCACGCCCTTTCGTGTGGGCATGATCGAAGAAAACAAGAAACCGTTGTACCTGGGAGCGATGGCCCGCCGGTTGCGCGTCCCCGCGACGTGGCTGCGGGCCGAAGCCGAAGCGGGACGAATCCCGCACCTGCGCGCGGGTAGTGCGCTGCTGTTCGATCCCGAAGTAGTGGAGCGGATCGTTTTCGATCGGCTGCGCGAATCGTCCACGCCGGCGAAGGGGGTGTCGCGTGGCTGAACTCCCGAACATTCCGGGCGCGGCCCCGTTGGCGATGCGCCCGAAAGACGCGGCGAAGGCACTGGGCATCGGGCAACGCAAGTTGTGGGAACTCTCCCAACCACGCGGGCCGATCCCGTGCGTTCGCATCGGCTGTTGTGTGCTGTACCCCTACGCCCTGCTGCAAGCATGGCTGGCCGAGCAAGCGGCCAAGGGGGGCGAGCAATGAACACGCCCCCAAGAAACGACGCGGCCCCGTCTGGCAACGGGGCGAGCGCCAATCGGTCGAACACTTCACCCGATTCTACGTTGGCCCGGCTGCCCCTGACCCCACCCGCGCGGCACAACGCGCCGGCGGGTACGTCCGGCGTCGCGGCGGATCGGATCGCCGTCCACGCGAAAGACCTGCGCGCCCGCGTCCTGGCGTTCATCGTCGGCCAAGGCCCGCACGGCGCAACCGACGACGAAGGGGAAGCGGCGCTGGGGATCAAGTGTCAGACGTACACGCCCCGGCGCGGTGAACTTGTCGCCCTGGGGCTGGTGGTCGATTCGGGACGCCGGCGGAACACGGTGAGCGGTCGCCCGGCGGCGGTGTGGGTGACGCCCAACCACGCCCCCCCCACGCCGAAGCCGGAAGGGGGTGCGGCATGAGCGGCCCCGTAGAACGAATCCTGACGGCCCTACGCGAACACGGACACGAACCCCGCAAGGCCGGCGCGGGCTGGTGCTGCAAGTGTCCGGCCCACGATGATCGGGACCCTTCCCTGTCGATCCGCGCCGGCGACGACGGGCGGGCGCTGGTGAACTGCCACGCCGGTTGTACCGTCGATGCGGTGTGCGGCGCGATCGGGCTGCGGGCGTCGGACCTGTTCGAGCCGGACCCGAGCCGGCGGAACGGACACGCGCCACGGACCCGCCAGAGTGTCACCGTCACCACAACCCCACGGAAGCCCGCACGAAACGCGGGTATCGGTGACGGTGACGCCAAGACGTTCCCCACGGCCCGCGACGCGGTGGCCGAGTTGGAGCGGCGGCACGGCCCGCGATCGACGACCTGGACGTACCACAACGCGGCAGGCGAGCCGGTGGGGCTGGTGGTGCGGTGGAACACGCCCACCGGGAAAGACGTGCGCCCGGTGTCGCGGAAGGCGGACGGATCGGGCTGGATCATCGGCGGGATGCCCACGCCCCGCCCGTTGTACGGGCTGCCCGACCTGCTGGCGACGCCGGCGGGATCGCGGGTGCACGTCACCGAAGGCGAGAAAGCGGCGGACGCGGCCCGCGCGGTCGGGCTGGTGGCGACGACAAGCCCGCACGGTTCCAAGTCGGCGGGCAAGGCGGATTGGTCCCCGGTGGCGGGGCGCGAAGTTGTGATCCTGCCCGACCATGACGACGCCGGCGAGCGGTACGCCGACGACGTGGCGCGGCTGGCGACGGCTGCGGGCGCGAAGTCGGTGCGGGTGGTGCGATTGGTTGAACTGTGGGCAGACCTGCCCGAAGGCGGCGATATGGCGGACCTGGTGGAGCATCGCGGCGGGGACGTGGACCCGATCCGCGCGGAAGTCGAAGCCCTGACGATCAACACCGAGCCGGAAGCGGTGACGCCCGACGCGCCGGCGGTCCCCGCGTTCGCGCCCTTCCCGGTGGACGTGCTGCCTGAGCCGATCCGGTCTTTCGTCGCGGACGCGGCGAAGGCGATCGGGTGCGATCCGTCCTACGTCGCCCTTCCCCTGCTGTCGGGGCTGGCATCGGCGATCGGCAACACCCACCGGATCGCGCTGAAGCGCGGGTGGACCGAGCCGGCGATTGTGTGGACGGCGATCGTGGGGGAGTCGGGGACGATGAAAACACCCGCGTTCAAGTTGGCGATGAAGGCGATCCGCAAGGCGCAAGCCGATGCGTTCAAGGAACACGACGCGGCACGGGCCGAATGGGAAGCCCAACACCTGCGGTATGAAGCCGAGTTGACGGGGTGGAAGCGGGACGCGGCGAAGAAACGCGGCGGCGATGACGGGTACACCGTCGCCCCACCCGAGAAACCCACCCCGCCGATCGCGCGTCGGTACATCGTGTCCGACACCACAACCGAAGCCCTGGCCCCGATCCTGCTGGGCAACCCGCGCGGCGTGCTGCTGGCCCGCGATGAACTCGCCGGCTGGTTGGGATCGTTCGACCGCTACGCGAAGGCGGGGAAGGCGGGCGCGGACTCCGCGCATTGGCTGTCGATGCACAACGGCGAATCCATGACGATCGACCGCAAGACCGGGATACCGCCGACGATCCACGTTCCATCGGCATCGGTGAGTATCACGGGCGGGATTCAACCCGGCATCCTGGGGCGGGCGCTGGGGCAGGAACACCACGAAAGCGGCATGGCGGCGCGGGTGCTGTACGCGATGCCCCCGCGCAAGGCGAAGCGGTGGACCGAATCCGACGTGGACGCGGACACCGAAGCGGCGGTGGCGGCGGTGTTCGATCGGCTGTTCTCTCTCACGATGGAAGTCGATCCCGAAGGCCCGCTGCTGGAACCGGACTGTCGGCCCCGGCTGGTGCGGCTGGCCGACGATGGGAAGGCGGCGTGGGTGCGGTTCTACAACGAACACGCGACCGAGCAAGCGGAACTGTCCGGCGACCTGTCGGCGGCGTGGTCGAAGTTGGAGGGGTACGCGGCCCGGCTTGCGCTGGTGGTTCACTTGACCCGCTGGGCGGCGGGTGACGCCACGCTACGCGATCCGGCGCGGGTCGATGAGGCGAGCATCGCGGCGGGCGTGGTGTTGGCCCGGTGGTTCGGCGACGAAGCCCGGCGCGTCTACGCGATCCTGTCCGAGAGTGACGACGACCGAGAAACCCGGCGGCTGGTGGAATGGATCGAACGCAAGGGCGGCACGGTGACGGCCCGCGACCTGACCCACGGGGTGCGGGCGTATCGCGGCGATCCTGACGCGGCGGAACGCGCCCTGTCGGCGCTGGTGGAAGCGGGCATCGGGTGTTGGGAAGCCGACGCCCACGGCCCGAAGGGTGGCCGACCCGCCCAACGATTCCGGCTTGTCTCCACCGTCACCGTCACCGAAACCCCCGCGAACGCCGGGAAAGACGTGGGTTATGGTGACGGTGACACCGGGGACACGGCCACGGACGCCGGCGACGGCTGGGGGGAACTGTGAACCCGCACCCCCACGAACTCGCCCCGCTGCTGCTGGCCCTTGGACGGGCAGGGATCGAACTGGCCCCGCACCCGACCGACGCGGGCCGGCTGCGGCATCGCCCGGCGAACCTGCCCCCCGAACTGTCGGCGCGGCTGCGGTTGCACCGGGCGGCGGTCCTGGGGCTGCTGCCCCCCCACGGCGGGTACGCCCCGGACGCCCACGCGGCGGACGGCAACGCGGCGTACGTCTACGGCGAACGGCTGGGCGTCGCGGACGGGCTGGGGCTGGCGACGCACCCCGGTTCGGCGGCGTGGCTGGTGGCGGTCGGGGAGTCGATGGGGGCGAGCCGATGAAACTTGCACAATGGGAAGTATTGGGGTACGATTGTGGCATGGCGACGGCGAGCGAAACCCTGCGGCGTGAGTTGGGGCGGTGCGGGCAGACCCGCTACGCAGTGAGCAAGGCGACGGGGATTCCTGAATCGGTACTATCGCGTTTCACCCACGGCCAACCGTTGCGCGGTGCAAACTTCGACAAGTTGGCGGACTACTTGGGGCTGGTGCTGACGGCGAAGGCGGGCAAGACCACGAAGGGACGGTGACGTATGGCGAGCGTTTCACGCGATGCGAATGGAACCCGGCGGGTGCTGTTCACCGACCGCGAAGGCGAGCGGAAGGCGGTGCGGCTGGGCAGGGTTTCGGCCAAGACCGCCGAAGCGTTCCGGCTGAAACTCCAAGACGTGATCGCGGCCCGGTTCACCGAAACCGCGATCGACGCGGAAACGGCCCGGTGGCTGGCGGACCTGCCCGACCGTATGTATGCCCGGCTGGTGCGCGTTGGGCTGGCCGATCCCCGCGCCAGCGCGTCGCGGGTGACGCTGGGCGGGCTGCTGGCGGCTTTCTTCGCCGGCGTGGACGTGAAGCCCGCAACGCGGGTGCGCATGAAGCAAGCCGAAACCGCGCTGGTGGACTACTTCACCGACGCCCGCGACGTGGCGACGATCGGCGAAGCCGACGCCGACGAATGGCGGGCGAGTCTCACGAAAGCGGGGTACGCGGCGGCGACGATCAGCCGGACGGTCCTGTACGCCCGGCAAGTGTTCCGCTGGGCGATGCGTCGGGGCATGGCGAGCGGCAACCCCTTCGCGGAGTTGAAGGCGGGGGCGCAAGTGAACCACGCCCGCGCGGTGTTCGTGTCGCGGGAGTCGATTGCCAAAGTGATCGACGCGGCCCCCGATGCCGAATGGCGGCTGTTGATTGCCCTGTCCCGGTTCGGCGGGCTGCGCGTTCCGAGTGAAGCCCTTGCCCTGCGGTGGTCGGACGTGGATTGGGAACACAACCGGCTGACGGTGCGAAGCCCCAAGACGGAACACCACGAAGGGAAGGGGGAGCGGATCATCCCGCTGTTCCCCGAGATTCGGGAACACCTGCAAGCGGTGTTCGACGCGGCCCCGGTCGGATCGGTGAGCGTGATCGGGCGCTACCGAGAGGGCGCGAACCTGAATCCGCACTTCCGGCGGATCATCAAGCGGGCGGGGCTGACGCCCTGGGATCGGACGTGGCACAACCTGCGGGCGAGCCGGCAAACCGAACTGGCGGCGACGTTCCCGCTGCACACCGTTTGCGCGTGGATCGGGAACACGAAGGCGATCGCGGCGGGGCACTACCTGCAAGTCACCGACGCCGATTGGACCCGCGCCACGGGTGCGGCTGGGGGCTGCGGAGAAAGCGGCGCAAAAGGCGGCGCACTTCCGACGCAAAATGCGGCGCGGCATCCGTCCGCACCGGATCGCGGGCGTTCGCGGGAATCGACGGAAGCGCCTTGTTTTGCTGGTGTTTCGCAACCGGACGCGGACGAACGCGAAGCGGTGCAAAACGATCCAATGGGCAGGGCCGGACTTGAACCGGCAACCCCCGCATTTTCAATGCGGTGCTCTACCAATTGAGCTACCTACCCGAACCGACAGGCCCTAAGCCTAACGGCTTCCATGCATCGGTCAAGCCCCCTCGCGGCTGAACCCGCATCCGCTTCGATTCCCGCGTGGTTCGGCCGCGTGCCGCGCGGGCCTGGGCACGCTCAACGCCACGGGGCGTGCCGAGGCGCGGGGGGGCGCGGCCACCTATCGTTCCACGTTCGCGGCGAGAAACGCCGCCCGGCCCGCCGCGGCGGGTCCGGAAGCGCTTTCCATACAGACCGTTTTCCAGACGGAGCACACGCATGGCAGTCCGCATCGGCATCAACGGGTTCGGTCGCATCGGTCGGCTTGTCTACCGCATGTGCTGCGAACAGGGGCTCGAGGTGGTCGCGGTGAACGACCTGGTTCCCGCGGACAACCTCGCGTACCTCCTCAAGCACGACACCATGCAGGGTCGGTTCATGCTCGGCGGCGCGCTGGCCAAGGTTGAGGCGACGGAGAACTCGTTCACCGTCAACGGCAGGACCACGAAGACCATGGCCGAGAAGGACCCGGCGAAACTGCCGTGGAAGGACCTCGGTGTGCAATATGTGCTGGAATCGACGGGCCTGTTCACCGAGTATGACAAGGCGATGGCGCACATCAGCGGCGGCGGGGCCAAGCGCGTGATTCTCTCCGCGCCCACCAAGAGCGACGACAAGGTGCCCACGTTCTGCTACCGCGTGAACGAGGAGAAGTATGACCCCGCGAAACACGCGATCATCTCCAACGCCTCGTGCACCACCAACTGCCTCGCCCCCGTCGCCAAGGTGCTGCAGCAGGAGTTCGGCATCGAGGAAGGCCTGATGACCACCATCCACGCCGTCACCGCGACCCAGCCCACGCAGGATGGCCCCTCCAAGAAGGACTGGCGCGGCGGGCGCAACGGCTACATGAACATCATCCCCGCGAGCACCGGCGCGGCCAAGGCCGTGGCGCTCTGCATCCCCGAACTCAAGGGCAAACTGACCGGCATGTCCTTCCGCGTACCGACGGCGACCGTCTCGTGCGTTGATCTCACCTTCCGCACGACCAAGGCCACCAGCCTCGAGGTGATCAACGCCGCGATGAAGAAGTGGTCCGAGGGCCCCATGAAGAACGTGCTCGGCTACACCGATGAGGAGGTCGTGTCGAGCGACTTTGTCGGCGACCGCCGCAGCAGCATCTTCGATGCCAAGGCGGGCATCCAACTCAACGACCGGTTCTTCAAGGTCGTTTCGTGGTACGACAACGAGGCGGGCTACTCGGCCCGCTGCGTGGACATGATCAGGATGATCGCGGAGCGCGATGGGGTGAAGTGATCTCCGGCCGCGGCCCGGTCCGAAGCTGCGCCCAAGGAACCGCCTGTTCACGCAGGAGGGCGGGGACGACGAGGGCCAGGACACCTATCTGTCCGAGTACACCTCCAACCTCCTCAACCAGTACACCCTCCGCGACGTATCAGGGAACGTGGAAGTCGTCGGCCGCACCAGTTCGAGTTCCGTCGCGGCGGTCGCCGTGAACAGCAGTGAAGCGTGGCTGGAGCACCGCATGTTCCACAAGCGGCTGACCTTCAACAACTTCTCCGACCCCGTGGTCGGCACGGTGAACGTGCTGGAGGTCCCGGGCCTGAGCTCAAGCAGCAAGGTCTTCCTGCCCGAGGACCCCGAGGAGTTCTGGTACGATCCCGATGGCAACCTCACCCGCGACGGCGTCTGGCACTAGAATATAGAAGAACCCCCGCCGGGAAGGACGGGGGCTCTGGGTAAACTCATGCACTGGCGAATGCCTGGATCGAACTCAGGTCCCGCAAGCGCCGACGCCGTGGGCGAACCAAGCGGTCAGGAAGGCGAAGATCGCCGCGACGCCGGGAGTTCCGCCAAAGTTCTGGGCGGCGGGATCGTTGGCGAACCAGTCTGTGAGGAACGCGAAGATGTCGGTGACCTCGACTTCGTTGTTCACATCCCAGTCCGCCGCGCAGTTCTGACACCCGTCGATCCGCCCATCGTCATCCGTATCGAGGTCGGGGTACTCGTCCTCGGGATCAAGGTCGCCCTGCGCAATCTCCTCCGAGTCGGGGATGTTGTTGCCGTTGCAGTCCCGCTCAAGGCCGCAGTCATCGGCCGCTTCAAAGATGGCCACATCCGCCTCCGTGAAGGCCCCGTCATTGTTCAGGTCCGCGATCGGGTCCATTGCCAGGTAGGCGGTGTAGTAGTCCTTGACATCGTCGTGGCTCAGCAGGCCGCTCTGGTCCCAATCCGCGATGCACGCGATGTCCCTGTAATGCTGGGGCAAATTCTGTCCGCCGGGGTTCCAGTAATCAGATTGAATGCCAGTGATGGCATCGCGCATGACTTGCAGCGCGATCGTCGAGTTGGTCAACTCGGGAATGTACCACACAAACTCGTTGACGCCGAAGTTCATGGCCTGCACTCCAACCTCGTACCAGTCCGTCCCATCGAGCCAGCCGTCCTTGCAGTGCATCGGGTTGTTCGGGTTGTGGGGATAGGTCGCCATGAACGACACGTGGTTGAGTACGCCGTCATACGGGACTGCATCCAGCGTGCCCAGTCCGAAGTAGATGGTGTACGGCTTTTCCGGGTGGGCGCGTGTATGCGCCCGGGCTCGGTCCGCGGCCCACTTCTTGGAGGTTGAGAGGAACCCGGCCCCGTTTGTGTCGAAGTCCTCGTCGTAACGTTCGAGGAACGTCTCGAGCATGGACCACCTGATCTCGCCTTCACTGTCGATGTACTGAAAGTACGGGAAACTCGGGTAGTATACGGCGAACTCGTCGTCGGCGCTGACGGAGTAGAGATCATCATCAAGTGTGAACGTGAGTGTGGACCCGTTCCAGCCCGTGACGGACACTTTGAAAATGTAGTTCGGGTGCACGCTGTTCGTCGGCAACTGCACGAACACTTCAAAGTCGGCGGCGAGGTAACCGCCGATACCGATGTTGCCAATCACTTGCGGGTTCGCTGGGTTGGAATGAGCAGCGTTGACAGTCAACAGATTGGGATGCTGCGAGTCCCACGCCGCGACCGTCCCCTCGAACGCGTCAGCCGATGCATAACCCACGGGGACGATCCCTCCATCGGGTCCGAAGTACGGCGGCGTCGCCGGGTTGATCAGGCAGTAGTACGCATCCCACGTGACGTTCCCCTTCCACTCGCGGGTGCCGTGGTACACCTCCTCGGCCGGGCCGAAGGGCACCGGGATGTATCCATCCTCCTCGCCCACCTCAATGGTCACGCCGTAGCGGTTGCCAAGCTGGTACTGCGACAGGTGAGCCCGCGGCCAGATCTCGCGGAAGTACTGCCAAGTCGAAAGCTCGCGGTAGTAGTTGTACGCCGTTGAGATCGTGGCGATGAGGTACGAACGAAAATCCTCCATCGTTGGAGAAAAGCCGCCCATTGGCAGTGGGTTCCATTCGAGCAATTCGCCGGACCGGTCCCTCGCGAACGCGGAATGCCACTCGGCCAACGTGTGGTTCTCATCAATCCTGTAGTCCTCGTCGCTGGCGCGGCCCGTGCCGTCGAGGTTGTAATACACCGCGTGATAGTTCGCGTAATCCACGCCCGACAGATTGAGATCCTCATCGCTCACGGTGACGGCAACGGGAGGACCGATGTTCTCCGAGTCCCAGACCTCGGGGTCTTCCATCGCGGCTTGCATCGCAGCGCAGAACGCCTGTACCCACTCGCCCATGTCCTCTGCGCCTTCCTTGAAGAAATAACAGGGTTGAAGGCCCCCTCCGACATCGCTGCGGTTGATTCTGAACTGCTCGTTGGTCACATTCGTCGGGAACGCCGAGCTCACCGTAATCGTCTGCGTCTGGTGATCGAAGCCGGTGATGGTGCGAGTTTCATCTCCAATTGTGATGGTTGCGGCCAGCGCGGATGTCGGTTCGGTGAAGTGATCATCCGGGAACTGCGTGTAGAAAGTGGGGACATCAGGGTAGAGAATCTGAAGTGTCGTGCCGTTGGCGTGGTACACGTACCCGCCCCAGTCGAAGTACTTCTGGCGCGGGAGCCTCCCAGTGGGGACATCGTCCTCGTGATTGGAGAACGATGGCAGTTTGCCCGGCCCCACATGCCAATCCGACCCGGCACCCAGCGCATCCAGGCGCAGGGCCCAGTGGAAGGGCAGATCATCATGATACATGTCCCACATGTCGAAGTACTCATGGACTCTCACGACCAGCGCGGCCGCCGCGGCCTCGGCGGAAGCAGCAATGGACTCACCCAGGTGGTGGGTCAGGTTGATGGGAATCTGAAGCGCGATGATCGTGCCGTACCCGTTCTCCGATGTTGGAATCAGCAGGTCCCAGAAGGGGTCCTCCGGCTCAAACGCATAAAAATCCAGCGGATCGCTGATCTGGAGAGTGTGAATCACGCCCTCGCGCACCAGCCTGCGCGCGGCGGTCTGGCTCATGCCGATGCTACCGGGCCGGATGGTCGTGCAGGATGGGCCGCTGCAGTCGGCGTCCTCTGCACGGAAGACTCCGCCCAACTGGCTGCACTCGTACGCGGTCGTCACAATACACGTGTTGTCAGGGAGGCAGCAGGCCCTCTCCGGTGACTGGGCGGATATTGTGCCTGCCAAGACGTTTGTGAGAATGAGGGCAAGGGCGATCCGCGGCCAAGGGCAGAGTCGGGTCATTGAAAACCTCCACGAGCAAATGAGGAACTTGCAGGCCGCGGACTCTCCGCAGCGGTATCAAGGCTGGTATACCGCGGGTCGCAGATAAACGCAAGTTGCCGGCAGAGTGGGGCCACCTGGGGTTTGTGGAGGATTACCCTTGCGTCCACGGCCCGATGTGGTATGATTTGGACTCTCTCTCCACTGACCTAAAGAGGTGTCCCATGTTCCGCAATGAGCGCCGAGGCTTCGTCCTTGCCGGATGTGTGGTTATCGGGCTGGGGGCGTACACGTCACAAGCAGAGCTTGTCACGAATGGCGGGTTTGAATCGGGGAGCTTCGCGCCTTGGTTTGCGCCACCTTGGGTGTTACCGCCCCAGCCAAATCCTCAGTACTTTGTGGTCAGCTCCGGCGGCGCACACAGCGGCAATCACTACGCCATTCTTTCCTCATCAACCTTCCAGTACATCAGCCAGGTGCTGCCGACGACGGCGGGCACGGACTACGAACTGACCTTCTGGCTCAGGCGGCCGGGCAATGTGCCATCGACGTTTATCGTGCGATGGGAGGGCCAGATCGTCTTCCAAGAGGGCATCCTCCTCCCCGACAACACCAACTGGTGGCAGTTCACGGTTCCGTTGCACTCGAACATCACCGGTTCATTCCTCGAACTTGGACAGGCCACCTTTCCGAACGAGTTTCACATCGACGACATCAGCGTGGTGCAGGTGCCCGGGCCGGGCGGCGCAGCCCTCTTCGCCGCGGCGGGAGCTTTCGCGCTGCGGCGCAGGCGGCGGTAAGTGAACTACTCGTTCTCCTTCCCCCCGCGCCGCGATACGTCCGCACGAGGGGCAGCCGATCGGCCAGCCCGGCGGTCGCTGCGCCGCGATCGCGGGCGGCTCGTTGAAGAGCACCACCGTCGGCAATTCCGCCCCGCCGCAGACCTGCACCCACCGCCCCCCTCCCCCGCACCCCCCCCCGCCCTCACCGCCCCACTCGCTCACCGCCCCTCGCCGAAGTTCGCCTCAAGGAACCGCGCGACATAGTCCACGATGCTCGAGCACTCGGGGATCGTCGGGTTGCTGGTCGGGCCCATGGGCTCGAAGCGCATGCCGCGGAATCGCACCACGGCGTCGTCCAGCGTCAGGCCATATTGCAGCGCGAGGCTGAACGCCCGGCAGAACGCCTGGCACATGCCCGACATCGTCGAGCCTTCCTTGGCCATCTTGATGAATATCTCGCCCGGCCGGCCATCGGGGTGCAGGCCGATGGTTAGATACCCCTCGTGCCCGCCCACGCAGAACTTGTGGGTGACCGAGGACCGCGTCTCGGGAAGTACTTGTCGCATCGCCAGCATCGCCATCTCTCCTCCGGCATTCATGGCCGGGCAACGCGTTTTCAGACCCAACTCCGTTCGGGAACGCCCGCCGCCTCCCTCCCAAGCCCGGCCTCCTGCGCCGACCCGCCAACATCGATGTTCCTCATGGAACATCCAAGGGAACACCGCCACTCACTCAGGGGATGAGCCCCCAATGTGTGGTGGGTTGCTGCCGTCCGTGGCCCCGTAGATACAAGGCGTAGTGGGTATCGGAAGCCCGATGACCGGGGGCACAGAATATCTTGAACTCACCGATCTGGCAAGTTCAAAGCAAGCCGATCATGCCCTGTCGCTCTTGAACAAGCCTGAACACGGGCTTTGCGTTGGTTATCCACAATTGATGGCACCCGATCCAGAACGCGCCAATTCGGCCGCGCGCCCATGGAACTGCTGCGAAGCGTACCGCGAGGAACGTCCCGCGCCTCGCAGGCCGATACAGTTGTCCTGCAAATGCCCCCAGGTCCTGTCCAAGACGAGCCGATTCTCCGCCGCGACATGGCCGCCGCAGCGCGGTGTCGTCGCGCGGGCATGGGCGGGGCGACGCTGCTTGTGCTTGTGACGCTTGTGCTTGCGACGGGCCATCGGGCCGTTTCGGTCGACCGGCACAGCATGAGCGAGTCTCGCTGGTCGGAACCAACGACAGCCCGAAATGTCCGCACGGTCGAGAACCGGACAGAGCCTGCCGGCGCCAAGCGCGCATGCGGCCCATCCCGGCCGCGGCAGGTCTGGAGCGAGTCGGACCACGGCCGCATCGCGGCGGATCGCTGGGCTCACCTTGCCCGCGAGCGGTGCCCGCGCGAGGTGCTGAGCGTACGCGATGCACTTTCGGATCTGCCGCCGCCGCTTGCCTGATTGCTGCAACGCCCCGATTCTCGCCGCGCGTCCATCGCGCGGTCGCGGGGCGAGTCACCCTCCATTCGATTGAGCCCCGTTGTGTGAGCGGCCGGCGCGGCGACTGCTGCCGCGCAGAAGACCGACGAACACAGCAGCGCTCGGCAGGCCCGCTCCCGGGGGCGACCACCGCGGTTCTTCGACCGCTCGCGGCCCACGGGCCGATTCATTGAACACACACGCACACGCCGCGCCGCGGGAACGATCCGCAACAGCGCGGCGGAGAACCAAGGACAGGCTTCAACATGCCCGCAACCACCAACAAACCCCAAGGCATCCCGCTGATCGGCCCGGTTCTGAACTGGCTGATCGGTTCGCGCAACGAGCGGTTCGTGAAGCGCTACACGCAGCGTGTCGCGGCGATCAACTCGCTGGAATCGCAGGCCCGCGTTCTGACCGATGCGCAACTGCGCGGCAAACTCGCCGAGTTCCGCTCCCGCATCGACAAGGGACAGACCGGACAGGACCTGCTGGTGGATGCGTTCGCCATCGCCCGCGAGGCCATGGACCGCGCGGTGGGCATCCGCAACATCTTCAATCCGAAGTTCGCCGAGCAGTTCGATGCAACGAGGCTGCCCGATGATGCCCGCGCGATGTACGAGGCCGTGAAGGCGGAGATCGCCGGCAAGACCCCCCTGCTTCCCCGCACCTATGACCCCAAACTCGGGCAGCCCGCGGCCGATGCGCGTCCCGACGATGCGGACGAGTTCCGCGGGTGCAGCGAACTGGTCCCGGCGTGGATGCAGGTGGACATTCCGCCCGCGCTCTATGAAGCGGTTCGTGCGATGCTGCCGCGGAGCAGGCCGCCGTTCCGCGCCCGCCCGTTCGATGTGCAGTTGATCGGCGGCATGGTGCTCTCGGGCGGCAAGATCTCGGAAATGAAGACGGGCGAGGGCAAGACGATCGTGGGTCCGCTTGCGTGCTACCTCGCGGCGATCGAGGGCTTGAAGGTGCACGTGGTCACGGTGAACGACTATCTCGTGCAGCGCGACCGCGACTGGACGTTCCCGTACTTCCACGCGTTGGGGCTGACGGTCGGCGCGATCCACCCGGTGCACATGCAGCCCGAGGCGCTGAAGCGCGAGATGTACAAGTGCGACGTGGTGTATGGCACGACGGCGGAGTTCGGGTTCGACTACCTGCGCGACAACATGAAGCCGCGTGCCGAGATGCAGGTGCAGAGGCGTCGCGAGTTCGCGATCGTGGACGAGGTGGACTCGATCCTGATCGATGAGGCGCGGACGCCCCTGATCATCTCCGGCCCGGCGCACGAGGGCGCGCCGCGGTACGAACTGGCCAATCGCCTCGCGCTGCACCTGGTCGAGAAGCAGAAGCCCTGGCAGCAGGCCGACGACAGGGTGCAGCATTGTCTCCGGACGATCAAGGGGCTGGAGGGCGACATCCGCAACGCGCGCGACAAGAGCAAGATCCCGCAGTTGCAGGAGCAGATGAAGGCGGCCAAGGAGCAGATGCCGGGACTGGAGGCCGAGCGCTCGAACCACACGCAGTACTACGAGATCGAACTGGACAAGCGCCAGGCCCATCTCACGCACGACGGCATCGCCGAGGCGCAGCGCGTCGCGGGGGTCGGTTCGTTCTACGTCGGCGAGAACATGGACCTGCCGCACCTGCTCGAGCAGGCTGTGCGGGCGCACGTGGTCTACCAACTCGACCGTGACTACATCGTGATGCCGACGCAGAACCCGGACACCGGGCGCATGGAGCCGAGCATCGTGATCGTGGACGTGAACACGGGGCGGCCGATGATCGGCCGTCAGTGGTCCGACGGCCTGCACCAGGCGGTCGAGACCAAGGAAGGGGTGCCGATCCGCCAGGAAACGCAGACGGTCGCGACGGTGACGATCCAGAACTTCTTCAAGATGTACAAGCGGCTGGCCGGCATGACGGGCACGGCCGACACCGAGGCGCAGGAGTTCCACGACATCTACCGGCTGGACGTGGTATCGATCCCGACGAACGTCGCGGTGGTGCGACGCGACTTCGACGACCTCATGTTCCTGACGGCCAAGGACAAGTGGGACTTCATCGTCGACGAGATCAAGCAGTTCCACGACGTCGGACGGCCGGTGCTGGTGGGCACGACGAGCGTCGAGAAGAGCGAGACGCTCTCGAAGATGCTGACGGGCAAGCACGGAATCAAGCACGAGGTGCTCAACGCCAAGCAGCACGAGCGCGAGTCGCACATGATCGAGAACGCTGGCCAACTGGGCGCGGTGATGATCGCGACCAACATGGCCGGTCGCGGCACGGACATCAAACTCGGCGCGGTGACGCGCGAGGCTCTGCTGGATCACTGGCTGCGCCGCGGCATCTGCTCGCGGGAACTGACCGTCAACGCGACAGACGATCAGGTGCGTGAGAACGTGTACCGAAAGGTCGCGCCGCGCGAACTGGAGATCCCCAAGCGTGAGGCCGACGAGATGCCGATCGGGCAACTCGAACTGCGACTGCTGCGGCATTGGGCGATGCATCACACGTGGGTCAGCCCCAAGAAGATCGACTCGATGGACGCTGAGTCGCTCAAGAAGGAACTGGACCGGCACGGCCGGTGCCTGATGCACCGCGTGGGCTGGGTCGATTCGGTCGAGGATCTCGGCGGGCTGCACGTCATCGGCACGGAGAGGCACGAATCCCGCCGCATCGACAACCAGTTGCGCGGCCGCTCCGGCCGCCAGGGCGACAAGGGGTCGTCGCGGTTCTTCGTGTCGCTCGAGGACGAACTGATGAAGCGGTTCGCCGGCGAGCGCACGATGAAGATTCTGGCGACTCTTGGCATGCGCGAGGGCGATGCCATCGAGCACCCGATGCTCAGCAAGAGCGTCGAGCGGGCGCAGCGCAAGGTCGAGGAATGGAACTTCCAGGGCCGCAAGAATCTGCTCGAGTACGACGAGATTATGGAGCACCAGCGCCGCGCGTTCTACGGGCTGCGGCAGCGCGTGCTGGAGGGTCGCGACGTCAAGGGCCTGATTTTCGAGTACATCGAGCAGGCGACGACCGAGGCGTGCGACGACTTCCTCGACAAGGGGTACGCGGCGCAATGCGCATCGGAGTACGCGCGGCAGCAACTGGATGTGACCATCGAGGCCGACCGGCTCCGCGGGCTCGACCTGGGCGACCTGGAGAAGCGCATCCGCGCCGATGCTCGCGACGAAGTGCGGGCGCAGATCTCCGTCACGCTGGGCGAGTACATGCCCAGCGAGGGCGCGGAGTTCGAGATGGACTTCGACGCCGAGGGGCTGGCCAAATGGGCCCGGACACACTTCGGAGTCGAACTCGACCCCGCGCACCTGCGCGAACGCGGGCTCGCCGAGCGCGCGGAGATCCAGGAGCAACTGGGCCAGGCGGCCGAGCGCCGCATCGCCGCGGCGAATCTCGACGGTCTTGCGCAGTTCGTCGAACGCCACTACGGCGCGACGGAACTCTCCAAGTGGGGCGACCGGAAGTTCGGCTTCGTGGTCCCGCCGGCGGACATCGCCAAGGCCGAGCAGACCGACCGTCGCGACGTGGTGAAACTCTTCCTGGATCGCGCCCGCGACCTCTACGCCAAGCGCGAGATCGAGTACCCCGTTGATTTCGCCATGGACCTGACCATGTCCATGATGCGGCAGAGCCCCCAGAACGCGGCGCAGCAACTGGTGGACTGGGCCAACCAGCGGCTGCAACTGGGCTGGACCGTGGAGCAACTGGTGCGGACCCCGCCGGCGCGCTGCCGCGAGGAACTCATGGCCGGCTCGAAGCGGTTCGTCGAGAGCGGCACGCTCCAGAAGACCATCGACGAGGCCCTGGCGCTTTCCGACCACGACGCACGCGTCGCGTTCTTCAAGGACCGGCAGCGGACCGAGTGGCCGGAGGCCAACCGGCGCTTCGAAGGCGAGGAACTGGAGCACGCGGTGCGGGCGAAAGTGGAATCGGTGCTGCGGGCCGAGTTGCTGTACTTCGAGCGCACGATGCTGCTCGAGACGCTGGACCCTTCGTGGAAGGACCACCTCTACGCCATGGATCAGTTGCGCGACTCCATCGGCTTCCGTGCCTTCAGCCAGCGCGACCCGCGCATCGAGTACAAGCGCGAGGGCTCGGCGCTGTTCCAGCAGATGATGGAGAACGTGCGCGAACGCGTGACGGACTACGTCTTCAAGGTGCGGATCACGCCGCAGTTTGTCCCGCCCGGTGCGCCGCCGCAGGGCGCGGGCGGCGGCCCGCGTCCCATCGCCGCGGCTCCCCCCGCGCGGCCGTCGAGCAGCCCCGGCATCGCGGGGAGCATGATCGCCGGGCCCGGTCTGGAAGTCTCCACTGCGCCCGCCGCCCCTGCCGCGCCATCGGCCGCCCCGCAAGCAGCCGCAGCGCCTGCCGCGCAGACGGCCACGGCTCCGCCGCCGCCGAGTGCGATCTCGGCCGCGGCGGCGGGGAGCGCGCCGATGAGCGATCGTCAGCAGCGCGACCTCGAAGCGGCACAGCGTGCCGGCGCGGCGGGCGAGGCCCCCAAGGCGGCGCCGGTCGTCCGCGCGGAGAAGCGCCTGGGTCGGAACGACCCGTGCCCGCAGGGCAGCGGGCGGAAGTACAAGAAGTGCTGCAACCGTCCTGATGGCACGTGCACGGGCGAAGGCCTGAAATCCGCCTCGCCCGACAACGGAACCGACGACTGACGACCGAGCGACTCTCTGTGGCCGCAGGTACGCACGGCACCGTGTAGATTCGTTTGTGTAGATCCGTCTCGCGCTCCGGGGTTTCTTTGATTGGGTTGCCTGGAATGCTCCGAGTTCTGCATCTGCTGGATCCGCGAGATGGGGACGAGCCGGCGCTGGCCTGCCGCGCGGCGATGACGATCCAGGGCGTGCATCACGACCTGTGGTTGGTCACGGACAATGCCGGCGAACACCGTGCCACGGCGCTCGGACTCGGAACCACCGACCGCGTGGCCGATCGGCCGCGAGCGCCGGGCACGACAGCGCGCGCCATGCGGCGGCTGCTGGAGAACCGATACGACGATGCGGGCCTGCCCACGCCGGACCTTGTGCAGTGCTGGTCGGTGGGCATGCTCGGCGCCGCCCGAGCGGCCTTCGGCAAGCGGACGATCCCGAGATGCGCCGTGCTGACCCGCACGCCGATGCCGCTTCCCACGGCGGGCCGTTGGCTGGCGCGGCATCGCATCGAACGCGCGCTGGACGACACCACCCTGCTCGCGATCGACCCGACCATCCGCGAGGCGTGGGCCCAGCCCGCCTCGGTCGGCCGCGGCGGTCTGCGCATGCTCGACAACATCCGCCTGTGCGAGCCGCCCGGCCGAGCGCCGGACGTCGATGCGCATGAGCGCGGTCGTGCCCGCACGGCGCTGGGCATTCGAGACGATGCGGTCGCGGTCGTGATGCTGGCCGATCCGCCCGCAGCGGCGGACGCGCTGCGCTTTGTGTTTCTCGTCGGTTTGATCCACTGCGCGGGGGTGCGCGTTGTCGCGGTGGCGCGGAGCGGCCAGCGCGGCGATCGGCGCGCAGCCAGGTTCGTCGCCGGGCATTCGCGCAGGTGGGGATTGGTGGTGTCGGATCGGCCGATGACAGAACTCATCCACGCGGCGGACATTGCTGTGTGGGACACGGGCGAGCACGGCATTCCCTCATCGGGCCCGATGCTCATCCGCGAGGCTCTGTCGCGGGGTGTGCCGGTCGCGGCGGCATGGCGGCCGATGGCAGCGCGTGCCCTCGGCCCGCTGGCATCGGCGTGCATGGCGGCCAGCGACACACCGCAACTGGTCGCCGGTCGAATCCACGCGCTGGCGCGCGATGCCGCGCTGCGTGCTCGCGTGGCGGACGAGAGCCGTCGCTTCGCCGCATCGTGCGCCGAGCGCGACGACTTCCGGCGGACACTTCGGGCGCTGTGGGAGGAACGTGCCAACGTGCCGACCATCCGTCCGGGGCTGCCGATCCCGGAGGAAATGCTTGCCGACGCGGCGCACGCGGGGACCGGCACATGACCGACCTGTCGCGTGTGCGCTCGGTGCTGTTTGTCTGCCTAGGGAACATCTGCCGCTCGCCGCTGGCGCAAGGTGTGATGGAGCACATGGCTGTGCAGCGGGGCGTGCGCAAACTGCTGACGGTCGAGTCGTGCGGCACGGGGGCATGGCACATCGGCGAACCACCCGACTCGCGCACGATCGACGTCGCGCACCGCAACGGTGTGCGATTGGCCTCGCGAGCGAGGCAACTTGCGCCCCACACTGACTTTGCACGCTTTGACCTGCTCCTGGCGATGGACAGGCGGAACCACGCTTCCGTTCTGCGGGCGGGTTGTCCCGAACACAAGGCCTTGCTGTTCAGAGCGTTCGACCCCATCGCCCGTGCAGACCCCGAAAACGATGCATGGAACCTCGAAGTGCCCGATCCGTATCATGGTGGGCCCGCGGGGTTTGATGAGAACTTCGCGATGGTGCACCGCACGGTCGGTGCGCTCCTCGACGGCATGTTCCCACAGGATCCAACGGCCCGCTCATGATGACCCCACCCTTGCACCGTCGCCGCGGCGGCTTCACGCTGATCGAACTGCTTGTGGTGATCGCGATCATCGCGCTGCTGGTCGGGCTGTTGCTGCCCGCGCTGGGCTCGGCGCGAAACGCCGCCCGCGCGACCGTGTGTGCCTCGCGCCTGCAGCAACTGGGCATCGGCCTCTCGCTGTACATGGAGGACTTCGATCGGCAACTGCCGCAGGTGCGCGTCGACGTCGGCGGCGGCTACATGACGAACATCGGGACCCTCTTCGGCGGCAAGAAAGGCTGGCTTCCGGCCTACGGCATCAACGAGTACGGCCCCGAGCGCCGACCGCTGAACCCCTACGTGCACGACAAGGCCGTGCCGCCTGATTCCGAGAACAACCCGTACGAGATGGAGGCGTTCAAGTCTCCGGCCGACAAGGGCGGAAACGTGCCTGGCCTGGGGTTCGTCGCCAGCATGTACGACCTGCTGGGCACGAGTTACACGCTCAACGACCACGCGCTCGACGGCGAGTGGCGCACCACGCTCATACCGCTCGAGGGCGGGAAGATGCCGTACATCATGGACCCGACCAAGACCTGGGTCCTCGGCACGCACCCGATCTACAACTATCAGGAGGGCGGGGACCGACAGCACCGCTGGTACAACGCGCGGCGCGTGGATGCGAACCTGCTCTTTCTCGATTTCCACGTCAAGACGCTGGCGCGCGTGCCGCAGGGCGTGGTGAACACCACGCCCGATTACACCTTCCTGCCGCGACCTGATTGGCCGTGACCCCTACCGGCCCGAGTCGCGCTGCGGCGGACGGCCGCGATTGGGTGTCGTCATCGATTCGAACTTGATGTACTGCGATGCGCCCTCGGGAATGGTGGGCGTGGTCAGCCAGCCCCAGAAGCAGCGCGACCCGTGCGCCACCACGGTCGTCGGCGGGTGATACTGGAACGCGATCGGCATCACGTCATCGAGTTCATCGTTGCTGCCAAAGTACTTCCACGGCCGGTCCAGCGGCGGGGCCTTGCTGGAACTCTTGCGCTGCCGCACGATATCGACAGGGACCCAGATCAGTTTGTCGGAAGACTCATCGTACAAGGCGAACTCCACCCAGGAGCGCAGCCGCGCCGAGCCCTTGGTCCTGCCGAACGGCCCCGAATCTTCACCCTTGGTCGCTGTGACGTCGTAGCCGATGACCGTCCGCGCCGGCAGACCGGCGGCGAGATAGACCGCGCACAACGCGATGGCGATGTCGTGCTCGCTGCCGCGCCCAAGGCTCAGCGTCGTCGAGGCGCGCTGGAGTTTGAAGCCCTCGAGTTCGCCGTTGCGCGATGTCTCCAGCCCGGTCCCGGTCGGCTGCATGATCTCGAGCACCTGCCCCGCAAGGTACTTGGCCAGCGGCACGGGCCGGACCGTCTTGGGATCCCTGCCCCCGCTCCACTGGCTGATCAGGTTCGTGACGACCGGCGACTGGTAGTCAACGAATGCCAGACCGCTGAACGTCGACGCAGCGACCTCGGGCCACTTGCCGCCCGCGGGCCAGACGGCTCGCTCCGCAAGTTTCTCGTCGAACACCGTTTCCCAGGTTGTCATTGGGATCTCGACGCGCAGGTCCATTTCGCGGCCGGATTTGTTGGTCATTTCCCAGCGAGCCAGGCGCGTGCCGGAGTGGTAGATCGTGGGCGAGAGTTCCGGCTCGGTGTCCATCGGTCGATCGTCGAAGAACAACGTGCCGCGCATCGCCTCCGGAACGGCCTCGCTGCCCGCGCTCTGCGTGACGATCGGGAAGACCACCGCGGCGGTCTCAAACGTGATGGGCTTGACCTGCAGTTCCTTGTTTCCCGGCTGGCCGAGTTTGCGGGGATCGGTCTGGTAGGCATCGACGTGGACGTTGACGCGGAGCGTCCAGTTGCGCGTGCGTCCCGGCTTGATCACATTGTCGAGGAACGAGGGCTTGGGCGGAGCGGGTTTGACCTGCGTGGGCGCGGGGGCTGGTTGTGCCGGCGTGGGCGTTGCGGGGTTGGCCGGCTGCGTTGGGGCCGGTTGTGCGGGCGCGGGCTGCGCCGGGGGTTCCGCCTGTCCCGGCCGGCGCTGCTGTGCTTGCGAGGCGTTGGCGCACACGAACACGCACGCCGCGACGAGGGCGGAGAGCGTGCCGGCGCTTCGGAGAAACCGACGACCAGCCAGAGTGTTCATGGTCTGCTCCCGTGTACGGTGCGTCATCGCGCACGCGAGTCGATCCGCGTCGTGGCCGCTGGCGGTTCTACCGGCGAGGCGTCATTCGGCTTCTGCCTGGTCCGCGGGGTCGATCTCGCCCGCACGTGCGCGGGCGCGGAGTTCCTCGACGGTGGGCAGGTCCTTCAGGCTCGACAGGCCGAAGACCTCGAGAAACCGGCGCGTGGTGCCGTAGAGGATGGGCCGCCCGAGTTCCTCGGCGCGACCGGTGATCGTCACGAAACGTCGATCGATGAGCGCCCGCAGAATGTCGCCGCACGCCACGCCGCGGATGGCCTCAAGGCCGGCGCGGGTGATGGGCTGCTTGTAGGCGATGATCGCAAGGGTCTCGATCGCGGCACGGCTGAGCGTGCCGCGTTCGCGCGCGCCATGAAAGCGCTCAAGAACCTTGGCGTGCTCCGGGCGGGTCATGACGCGATAGCCGCCGGCGACCTGCTCAATGCGGAACGCCCGGCCGGATTGGTCGTAGGTCTCATTAAGTCTTGCGATTGCCGCGTGCACCAGCGCCGCCGGGCCGGTCTTGGCCGTGCCGCCGGCGCTCTCATCGTCGAACTGCTCTTCGCCGATCAGGCCCGTTGCGGCGGCGATCTTCGACCAGCCGAGCGGCCGAGTGACACTGAACAGCAGCGCTTCAACAGCGCCGGTGAGTTGCGGATCGGGCTCGGCAGCGGGCGGAATGACGACGGCCTTTCGGCCGCGAGCGCGTGGGGCGGTTGCGACAGGGTCACTCATGCGGGGATGGTACCCCAAGGGATTCGGGCGCGTTCCGGCGGGCTTCGCCCATCCGGATCGATAACCGATCCCGCGTCCACTCCCCATGAATGGCCCTTTCCGGGGGTGGGTGATCGTCGCGGCACGTGGATCTTGGGCCAAGCGGCGGGAAACCCTTGACAGTTCGGAGAAACCCTGTACATTGGCTCTTGGCGGTCTCCAAGGCTGAAACTTGCCGGCGGGAGAGAGAGACCCCCCGCTCCAACCTTTGGTTCTTTCCCTTTCGCAACCAAGCGGCGGCGAACGGGCTTGGCGTGCGCCGTCGGCGTTCGGCGGTTGCACGCGTGACGGTGTGACATCAATGAGAGGAGAGAGAGATGAGACATCTGTATACGGCCGGCGCGGTTGTTGCGCTGGCAGCGGGGTCGGCCTTCGGGCAGATCTCCGTGCTCAACGAAGTGAACCCCGCGGTGCTTGAGGCCTTCTTGGCACCGGGTGGTTCGGGCATCAACGTGACCGGGTTCAGCCTGAGCGGCCATGTCGTTGGCGGTGCCGCGTCGACCGGCGTCTACTTCCTCGGCCCGGGCGGGAACAACTACGACCTGACCCGCCCCGGCATCGTGCTCAGCACGGGCAACGCGGCGGACTACTCCACAGGTCCGAACACGGTGGCGAACCGGTCGTTCAACTACGGGAACCCCGGCTTCGGAGGTCCCGGCGTGCCCGCGACGCCCGCTCAGGACGCGCTGCTCAGCCCGATCACCGGCTTTGGCGCTGGTGCGCACTACGACGTGACCCAGATCGACATCACGTTCACCACAGACCCCGGCGTGAACACGGTCGGCTTCGACGTGGTGTTCGGATCCGACGAGTTCTTCGAGTATGTCGGCACGGAGTTCATCGATGGCTTCGGCCTCTACCTCAACGGCGTGAACATCGCCCAGTACTTCGGCAATCCGGTGAACATCAACCACCCGCTGGCCGGCAACGTTGCCGAGACCGAACTCGACGGCGTGATCCTCGGCCCGAACATGAACTTCCTCGGGCCGACCATCGCGGGCGTCAACACGCTGACGATCATCCTCTGCGATACTTCAGACGGGGTGTATGACACAACCGTCTACATCTCGGGCTTGGGCATTCCCGCGCCCGGTGCCGGCATGCTGCTCGGCCTCGGCGGCATCGCCGCGCTGCGTCGCCGCCGTCGCTGACGATTCCGAGCCTCGAAATCCCATAAGCACCACGGCCGCCGGGAGCGATCCCAGCGGCCGTTTTTGCTTCGGTCTACGTACGTCCAACATGCCCGGCAAGACTCGAACCTGCAACCTCTGCCTTCGGAGGGCAGCGCTCTATCCAATTGAGCTACGGGCACTCACAACCGGGCATGGCGATTCCACCGTTGCGCGGCGCGTCGATGCTACGATCGGCGCGCGCGCAAGGCAACCCTGCGCACCGCTCCGACCCGCACGCCGGTCCTCCGATGCCCCCCACCGCCAACCCGACATCGCACGCGCACGCCCCGACGCCGGTATGGGCCGTGCTGCTGTTCACGTTTCTCAACTCCATCGGCTCGGCGGTGCTTTACACCGGGCTGTTCTTCATCGCCGAGACGGTGTACGGCTTCGGCGCCGGCGAGCTCTTCGGCATCGGTCTGGTCTACGGCCTGACGTACATTCCCGGCGCGAGGTTCATCGGCCCGCTGCTGAGGCGCATCGAGCAGGCGGCCTCGCCGCGAACCGTGCTCGCGTGGGTCATGCTCGCCGCGGCGGCTCTGTGCTGGCTGCCGACGTTGGCCGATGGCTCGGCGCCCGAAGACCGGCCCAGCGCAGCCCGGGGCGCGTGGGCGCTCTGGGTGGTCATCGCGGTCTATGCGCCGCTGAGCGGGGCGATGTGGCCAATGGTCGAGGCCTTCTTGGCGGGCGGTCGCAGCGAGCGGCAACTCCGAGCCGCCACGGGCAAGTTCAACGTGTGCTGGGCCGGGGCAATCGTCGCGACGATGCCGCTCATCGGGCCGCTGATCAAGGCCGGGCCGCTGCTCTCGCTGCAACTGCTCAGCGGTGTGCACGTCGTCGCTGCGGCGGTGCTGCTGGCGACCTTCCGCCCGCGTCCGGGCCGGCACGCGCACATGCACGTGCACCCGCACCCGCCGGTGTACCGGCAGTTGCTGAACCTCCTCCGCGTGCTGCTGCCGACGGCGTTCCTGTTCATCAGCGTGCTGTCGCCGTACCTTCCCGGCGCGCTGCGAGGCATCGGTCTGCCGGTGCAATGGGCAACGTCCATCGCGTCCGCGTGGCTTGCGGCGCGGGTCGCAACCTTCCTGATCATGGAACGTTGGCACGGATGGCACGGCAGATGGAGCACCGTCGCATTCGGTGCTGCGCTGCTGCTGGGATCGTTCGCGGCGGTGGTGGTCGTTCCGGTCGTCGCGGATGGACGTCTGGCGCTCGCGGCGATCATCCTCGCGCTGGCTGGCTTTGGGGTGGGCGTCGGTGTCATCTATTGCGCCGCACTTTACTACGCGATGGAGGTCGGCTCGGCAGAGGTCGATGCCGGAGGTACACACGAAACACTCATCGGCCTGGGCTACACCGCGGGTCCCCTCTGCGGCATGGCATCGATCTGGATCGTTGAGAGCGGCACATTGCCGATCGCCAACTACGAACCGCTCATGGCTGCGATCGTCTGCGGCGTGGGCCTGCTGCTGGGCGGGTGGGGCTTGTCGCGGGCCCTCAAGGTCCGGAATGGGCGGGGTGCCACGGCAGCGACCCAAACGCAACCCCAGCACGCGCAGGACGGTATCGGACACTGATCGAGGTCGCCGCCGTGCGGAATCCTCGCGGGGCAAGGGGATCGAGTCCGTTATGATGTCATGGTTCCGACCGCGTTCCTCGAAAAACCTGGCGCGGCTGGGGAACCGTTGCAGAGTGGCCGATGCAAACCACCAAGGTTGGGGGGTCGGGGCGGGCGACTCGCGAACAAAGCGTCGCGATCGACCGTACATATTCCGTATCATTCGATCATTGTCCAGATCGTCCGGAGGCCAAGGCATGATGCGTTCGCGAGTGTTGAGCGTTGCGGCTGGGATGGCTGTCGCCGCGGCGGGCCTGCTGGCGGGCACCACGATGCCCGCGATGGCGCAGTCGGTCTCGGCCGATTCGTCCCGCATTGAGACCGTGGGCGACCTGTCGCAGCGCGCCTGGGCCGATGCCCGAACGAATCGCGCGACTGACCTTCTGGCGCTCTCCGGCGAACTCCGCGGGCAGGAACTGCCGGCCGAACTCGGCTCGCTCCGGGACGCGTTCGCCTCGCTGGAAGTGAACATTGCCAAGCGCGAAGCAACGCGAGCGGAGAAGATCGCCGAGGCGGAGCGCAAACTCGCGGAGAAACTTGACGCCGAGGATGCGACTGCGCTTTCCGATGCGATCCGGTTCGCGGTCGAACTGTTCATGCTGACGCCGCAGGACCATCGCGCGGGGCTGCTTGCCCAACCAAGGATCACGGACCTAGTCGAGCGGGCAACCGCCGCGGCGAGGGCCGCGGAGCGCAACGGCGAGTGGTTCGTCGCCAACGAACTGTTCTGGCGGCTGAACGTGTTGCTCGAGGAGCAGGGCACATTCAAGAACGATGTGCGCCGGCTCGGCCAGCGGCTCTCGATGATCCGGCTGTACGCGCCCGAACGTTTCTGGGAACTGCGCAACGACGAGCGCCTCAAGGATGGGAAGACGCCGCTGCCGCCCTTCAATGCGCTGGGCGAGGACTATCGCAGCAAACTCGAAGGCGTGAAGTTGCTGATGGTCGCGCAGGCGATCGTCAGCGCATCGCGCTCGCAGATCGACCGGGTCCCGATGCGAGATGCGCTCATCAGCGGGCTCGACGCGGTCCGCGTGATGATCACGACCGACGACCTGCATCGCGCCTTCCCAACGCTGGCCGATGACGAGGGACGGGCCCGCGTGCTCGCGTTCATCGATGAACGCACCCGAGAACTGGAGAGTCCCGTCACGCTGGTTTCGAACAACACGCTCATCAGCACCATTGAGGACACGCTGTCGATCAGCGACGCAACGCTCAAACTTCCTGCCGCGGCCGTCCTGCACGAGTTCGGCAACGGCGCGATGCAGCGCTACGACGAGTTTTCCGCCATCATCTGGCCCGACGAACTGGCGCGGTTCAACCGCATGACGCAGGGGAACTTCCGCGGCGTCGGCATCCAGATTCAGTACGATGATGACTCGCAGATGATCAAAGTCGTAACCCCCATCGAGGGCACGCCGGCGCAGCGTGCCGGCATTCGCCAGGGGGACCGCATCACCCGCATCGACGGCAAGTCGGCGGTGGGGATCACGGTGAATCAGGCGGTCGACCTCATTACCGGTCCGGCGGACTCGCGCGTCACGCTGACAATGGAGCGGCCCACGGGCGAGACCGACGACGCGGGCAAGGAGATTGTCAAGGAGATCGACTTCCCGCTGGTGCGCGCTGTGATCCCCCTGGCCACGGTCAAGGGTTGGCGGCGCTCCGGACCGCGCGAGGACCAGTGGGACTGGTTCATCGATCCCGCCGCGGGAATCGGATACGTTCGGCTGCTGCAGTTCACCGACGACACCACCAAGGACCTGCACTCCGCGATTGACCAGATGCGCCGGCAGGGCCTGCGCGGGCTGATCCTGGACCTGCGATTCAATCCCGGCGGCCTGCTGACCGAGGCCGTGAGCGTGGCCAACACGTTCATCCGCGAGGGCACGATCGTTTCGACGCAGGGCACGACGCCCGGCGAAGTGAAGCGTGCCGTGCCGAGCGGCAACCGTCTGCGCGGCGTGCCGCTGGTCGTGCTCATCAACGAGGGCTCGGCCTCGGCGAGCGAGATCGTGTCGGGCGCCATCCGCCACTATGCGGACAAGGGCGACATTGACGCGGTTGTCGTCGGGCAGCGGACCTTCGGCAAGGGCAGCGTACAGAACGTGTTCGAACTGTCCGCCGTCGCCAAGATGAAACTGACCACGCAGTACTACAAGATGCCCGATGGCCGGATCATCCACCGCCGTGGCGGCGACAGCGTGTGGGGCGTGGACCCGCACCTCGCGGTGGACATGCTGCCCGAGCAGTCGGCCGAAGCCCTGCGACTTCGGCAGGATGCCGATGTGCTCCCGATCGATGAGAAGGGCAACATCGTCGCCACCGCCAAGCCCGCCGCCGACCCCCGGAAACTCATCGACGACGGCATCGACCTGCAACTCCAGCACGCGTTGCTGCTGCTGCAGACCAAGGCCGCGGCGGGGGCGCACGAGCAGGTGCGGCTCACCAAGAACAACTGACCGCCCCGCGTCCGAATCCGGCCTCGTGCCGGCCGCGGGAACGACGAACCAGCGCCATTCGGCCCCGAGGAACCCCCTCGCGGGCCGAATCCGCGCTCGGCACGCGACAGGGGATCGAACCCGCCGCGCCTATCATCAGGTTTGCACCTCTGCCCGTGAGTTCCGCGACCCGTTTCGAGCATCCAATGACGCACGCCAAGACCGCCGACCATCGAAGCCCGACGACCGCCAACGGCCAAGCCCGTGCAAGTGGCCGCCCGAGCGCGGACCTCTCGACCGAGACGCTGCACGGTTGGCTCCGCGACATGTACCTGATCCGTGAGTTCGAGGTGCGGTGCGCGCAGGCGTATCAACAGGCCAAGATCGGCGGCTTCTGCCACCTCTACATCGGACAGGAAGCCTGCGCCGTCGGCACCATC
Source organism: Phycisphaeraceae bacterium (assembly GCA_019636495.1). Taxonomy (GTDB): domain Bacteria; phylum Planctomycetota; class Phycisphaerae; order Phycisphaerales; family UBA1924; genus JAHBXL01. The sequence continues at coordinate 107,359 of JAHBXL010000014.1, forward strand.
GGCTGCGTTCAGCGGGACGACCCGGTGATCACGGCATACCGCGACCACGGCCACGCGCTGGCCCGCGGCATGGACCCCGGCGCGTGCATGGCCGAGATGTTCGGCAAGACCACCGGCTGCGCCAAGGGCAAGGGCGGCTCGATGCACATGTTCGACCGGCCCAACTGGCTCTTCGGCGGGCACGGCATCGTCGGCGCGCAGACCCCGCTGGGCGCGGGCCTGGCCTTCGCCTCGCGCTACGAGTGGGAGGTCATCGGCAAGGCCGTCACCCGGCCCGACGGCTCCCCCGCTTCGCCCGATGAGAACATTCCCGCCAAGAAGAAAGTCTGCCTCTGCTACCTCGGCGATGGCGCGCTCAATCAGGGCGCGCTGCACGAGGCAATGAACCTCGCCGGGCTCTGGTCCATCCCCGTCATCTACATCGTCGAGAACAATCGCTATTCCATGGGCACCGCCATCGAACGCGGAACCACCATGGCCCACAATCTGCTCACCAAGTCCGCGGCGTACGGCATCGAGGGCCTGAAGATCAACGAGGACGATGGGCTCGACATCCTGCGCCTGTATGATCGCCTCAAGCCCTACGTGGATGAGTGCCGCGACAAGCAGCGGCCCGGGTTCGTCGATCTCGCGACGTACCGCTATCAGGGCCACTCGATGTCGGACCCGCAGAAGTACCGCACCAAGGACGAGGTCGAGGCCGTGAAGAAGAAGGACTCGATCGACCGGCTCGCGCTGCACCTCATGAACGAGCGCAAGACCCTGACCGAGGACGCCTGGATCGCGATGCAGAAGGACGTGAAGGCCCAGGTCGCCGCGGCGGTTCAGTTCGCTGAAGACTCGCCCATTCCCGACCCGGAGGCGGAGTTGTACTCGGATGTTTACCTCAACATCCAGAAGAACCTCTCGCCGATGCGGGACTATGTTCACGGCGAGAAGAATCCGCTGCTTTGATCACCACTCCGGTCCGCCGCCATACCGGCCATAGACATCCGCCAGCGCCTGCACCATCTCGCCGAGTGTGCAGTTGGCCAGTGCGCCTTCGACCAGCGCGGGCATGACGTTCTTGTCGGCGCGAGCGGCCTCGCGGATGGCATCGAGCGCGCCGGACGCGCCCTTCGCATCGCGCTTCTGCTTGAACGCCGCGAGGCGCGAGCACTGGTCGGTCTCGACCTGGTGGGAGATCTGGAGAACATCGAGCGGGCGGTCATCGGAGCCCTCGGTGAAGGCGTTGACGCCGACGATGATGCGGTCGTTGGCCTCGCACTCCTCGCTGAACCGGTACGACGCTTCGGCGATCTGGCGGCGGAAGTAGCCCTTGTTGATGCCCGCGACGACGGAGCGGCCGTAGCCGTCTCGCGGGCTGTAGGCCGCGTGATTGGCAAGCGATGTGGGATGTGAAGTGGCGGAGGAAGAGCCCCTCACCGGTTCGCTGCGCGAACCACCTCTCCCCGATGGGGCGGGGAGAGGGTGCGAACCAGAGCCATAGGTCCCCATCCGGTCGATCTCGTCGATGAGTTCGAGGGCCCCCGCTTCCATTTTGTCCGTAAGTTCTTCGATGAACCACGAGCCGCCGAGCGGATCGACGGTGCGGGTGACTCCGGTTTCATAGGCGAGAATCTGCTGCGTGCGCAGCGCGACCGTCACCGCCTGTTCGGTCGGCAGGCCGAGTGTCTCGTCCATCGAATCGGTGTGCAGACTCTGGCACCCGCCCAGAACTGCCGCCATCGCCTGATACGCGACGCGCACGATGTTGTTCAGCGGCTGCTGCTCGGTCAGCGAGCAGCCCGCCGTCTGCACGTGCGTCTTCATGAACCACGAGCGCTCGTTCTTCGCGCCGTAGCGTTCCTTCATCATCCGCGCCCAGATCCGCCGCGCAGCGCGCAGTTTGCAGATCTCCTCAAAGAACTCGTTGTGCGAGTTGAAGAAGTAGGACAGACGCGGGGCGAACTCGTCGACCGGCAGGCCGCGCTCGATGCAGGCCTCGACATACTCCATGCCGTCGCGCAGCGTGAAGGCAAGTTCCTGCACGGCCGTCGAACCGGCCTCGCGGATGTGGTACCCCGAGATCGACACGCTGTTCCACTTCGGGCAGTTCTTCGACTGGAACTCGATGGTGTCCACGACCAGTTTCACCGAGGCCTCGGGCGGGAAGATGAACTCGTTCTGCGAGTGGAACTCTTTCAGAATGTCGTTCTGCAGCGTGCCGCCCAGCGTGTCCCAGCCGATGTTGCGCTGCCTGGCCATGGCAAGGTACATGGCCCAGATGACCGCCGCGGGGCCGTTGATCGTCTGCGACACCGTCACCTTGTCGATGGGAATGTCGGCATACAGCCGGTGCATGTCCTCGATGGTGTCGATCGCCACGCCGCAGCGGCCGACTTCGCCGACCGACAGCGCATCATCCGAGTCGCGGCCCATCAACGTCGGCAGGTCGAACGCCGTCGAGAGTCCGGTGTTGGCCTGGACCTTCCCCCCTGCCATCCTGGCCTGTTCGAGCAGATACTTGAACCGCCGGTTGGTGTCGTCGGCCGAGCCGAAGCCCGCGAACTGACGCATCGTCCACAAACGCGTGCGGTACCCCTCAGGAAACAGGCCGCGCGTAAATGGGAACTTGCCCGGCGCGGCGATGTCCCTCGAGAGATTCAGCAGCGACTCGGCGGGCTTGTCGGCGGAATAGACCGCGTCGAGCGCGAGGCCCGAGATCGTGACCGTGTGCGGGTCGACGTTCTCGATGCTGGGGCCGATGATCCGGTGCTGGGGCGTATGAGGGACAAGGGTGCTCATGGCACAAGGGTAACGCCGCGGCGGCAAGCAGAACAGTGGGCCCTCGCCGGGAATGAGCCCTCCGCGTACGGACATTCCGCTGGCACGAACCCGGAGAATGGGGTAGATTTACCGTTGGCATCGGAGTGGTCGGCCCCTTGGCGTGGATGCATCGTTTTCGGACGTTTTGACAAAGAGGTCCTTCATGGCGAAGTTGTGGCGTTCGGTCGTCGTCGCTGGGCTGATTGGGCTCGCGGCGGGGTGGTCGGTCACTTCTGCAAGCGCCCGCCCCCCTGCGCGGGAAGGCGCCGCGGCGGAACTGGACCTGCCGCTGGTTCGTGCATCGATCCAGCGGGTCTCGCCCGTCGCCTATCCAAGCGGTGCTGTGGTCGTTTCGGTCGCGCTGCCACACGGCGCGGCGACGATGGAACTCCATCCGCACAGCGTGCGTGCTCCCGGCTTCGCCGCGTTTGAACGGCTCGGGAACGAAGTCGTGCCGGCCGGAGACACGCCGATCACGACCTATCGCGGACGGCTGGTCGAGGACCAGGGGGCGCAGGTCGTGGCCTCGGTGATCGACGGCCAGGTTTCGGCGACAATCTGGATCGGCGAAGACCGCGACCCGTGGGTCGTGCAGGCGCTGTCGCAGTTCGATGGGCATGAGGCCGCGGACCGCGACCTGCACGCCGTGTACCGAGGATCGGATGCGATCCGACTCCCGATGTGGTGCGGTGTGGATGAACGCTTGCACGTCGGCGCCGCCGCGGCGGGCGAAGGCGGGGCGGGCTTGCGCGGTCCGGGCACGGCGTGCATCCGCATCGCGGAGATCGTCTACGAGTGCGATCACGAGTTCTTCCAGGCCTACGGCTCGATGCCCGCGACGATCGCGGGACTTGAGGCGTATCACAACCAGGCGGACTTCATCTACGAGCGTGACATCGGCATCAGCCTGACCATCGTTCAGTTGACGGTTCAGAGCACGCCGCCCGCGCCGGACCATCCGTACCTGGTCGGTACCGACCCATACGCCGTGCTGGGCGCGTTCCGCGCGCACTGGGCGGTGCAGCCCGGGCCGCAGCGCGACAATGTGCACCTGATGTGCGCGCGGGATTTCGGCGGGATCGCGGGCCTTGCGTATCTGCCCGCGACGTGCAACACCGAGGGCTACAACACCGGCCTGACGCGGCGCTACACCGGCGACTTCAACAGCATCGTGGTCGTTCTGGCGCACGAACTCGGCCACAACATGGGCTCGCCCCACGACAACCAGGGCGGCACGTGCTCGGGGTCGCCCGGCGGCTTCATCATGAATCCGTCCGTGAACACCTCACAGATGGCGTTCAGCCCCTGCTCGGTCGCGGCGATGAACAGTTTCCTGTGGCCGTGGGGCGGGTGCCTGGAGCGCGTGATGCCGGGTCCGCCATTCGGCCGGCCCGACAGCGCGGTCGCCGTGCGCAACTCGCCGGTGGAAATTGACGTGCTGCCCAATGACATCTCGTGCGAATCGGCGACGGTGCAGTTGATCAACGCGACCAGCGCGGGCGGCGCAGCGCTGCAGATCGCCGCGGGAACGGGCTGGGCCGGGCAGGACCGCATCCGGTACACCTCCAACGCGGGAACGCCGAACAACGACACGTTCACGTATCGCGCGACCAACGCGCAGGGCCAGAGCTCGCCCATCACCGTGAGCGTCACCAACCTGACGGCACGAACGCCGGAGAACCCCGCGAGCACGCAGCCCTCGCTCGATGTGCGCTACTACGCGCTTCCGAGCAGCACGAGCGTGCTGCCGAACTTTGACCTGCTGACTCCCTACGCGACCTCGACCACGCCGAACATCGACTTCCCTTCGACCAACGGCGTCTATGCCGACAGCGGCCGCGCCGATGATGTCGGGGCGGTGTACATTGGCTACATCCAGGCGCCGACGACCGGCTTGTACACGCTGTACACCGAATCCGATGACGGAAGCAGGCTGCGGATCGGCACGACCATCGTCGTCAACAACGACGGCCTGCACGGCATGGTCGAGCAGTCGGGGCAGATCGCGCTGGCCGCGGGCTGGCACGCGCTGCGCGTCGAGTTCTTCGAGCGCGGCGGCGGCGCAGGGCTCATCATGCGATGGGCCGGGCCGGGGTTCGGACGCCAGGTCGTCGCGGCTCAGTATCTGCGACGCGACCTGCCCTGCCCGACCGACCTCGATAACAGCGGCACAACCGACGTTCCGGACATCTTCGTCTTCCTGACCTGGTGGTTCGCCAACGATGCCCGGGCCAACTGGGACGGCGTCGGCGGAGTGCAGGTGTCCGACATTTTCGCGTTCCTGAGCGCGTGGTTCGCGGCACAGGGGCCGTGTTGATGGCCGTTACGCCGCGGCGTCGGATTCGGCCGGCGGTGTCACCGAGCGCAGCACCTGCATTGCCCAGTCGTGGTGGGCGGGGTCGGTAAAGGTGATCGCCACCAGCGCCATGCGGCCGGGGAGGGCGAGCGTCGCGGAGAGGGCGGTGAAGCGGTCGCCCTGCTCCTCAACCTCGCCGAGATAGCCTCGGACGGATGCGCCGTTGTTGGTCGTCTCGATGATCTGCGCGCCGGGCGGGGCCGTTTCGAGCGCGGGTGCGAGCAGGTCCTCAACCGATGGCGGGCTGTCGTCATCGGAGTCGGCCGAAAACGTGGCGATTCGGACGGTGCGATCGTTGAAATGCCACATCGGCGATCCCTCGCCCTCGCCCTCGTCTTCGACATACTCGATGAAGTACCCGGCGAGTTCCATTGACCAGTTGTCGGGCAGTGGCCATCGCACGATGTGCCGGTAGTAGCCGATGCCCTTGGGCGAGGGTTCGCGGTACGGTGCGTCCTCGTCCCACTCCAGGAGTTCGCGCAGTTCGGCGAGTTCCGCCGCGGGAAGCAGGTGCGCTGCGCCGAGTTTCTCGGCTTCCTCCGCCGCGGCGAGCACCATGCCCCAGATACGCGCCTCACTCTCGCTGGTTGCCGGTCGCCACTTGACCTCGGACCAGAGGATCATGCTGGCAAGTTTGCGCCAATAGTCGGCATCACGCTCCTTGTTCCACCACACATAGAACTCGCGGCACTTGGCATCGGCATCCTTGCCCGCCAGGAAGTCTCGGCACCACGCGGCCGAGAGCGGGCCGACAGGCGCAAACAGGCCGCCGGGATTGCCGATGGGCGAGGGGACGCCGATGGGCCAGTTGATGTAGAGCCCATCGTCGCCGGCGCGCTGGGTGAGGATGTTCACAATGGCGTGGAACTGGTCGGCCATCTGCTTCTGGAGCGCGGCAAAGTCGCCATCGACGGCGTAGCCGGTCTCGTCTGCTTCTGCCCAGTCGATGGTGATGCGCCCCGCAGCCGCGAGCCGCTTGAACATGTCGACGACGTGCGCGTGGAAGCCGGGGCCCAGCGTCGAGGTCTTGATCTCGACCGTGAACCCGTCGCCTTCTTTCTCGAAGCGGAGGAACTCCGAACCCGGTTGAATGTTGAATGCAGAGGCGTCGTCCCCTTCGTGCAGTTCGAGGTACTCGCCCTCGAAGGTCTGCGTGACCAGTTTCTGGAACGAGGCCCAGGGCATGGGCTTGCCGACCATGATCGGACGACGCGAGAAGATGCCGATTCCAAGACCCATGTCGGGATCTCCATTGTGCGACCCGCTCCTCCCGCAGCAACTCGCACGCGGAGTATAACACATGTTCACCCGTCCGCGCTCTTCGTGCAGCGCTCGACAGAGAGTCATCGCGGTCGCCCCCATGCGCAACCTTGACCCAGCCTCGTGAGGCCGGCAGACCGGCGGCGCGGCGGAACGTGCGACCTACTGACCCAGCGCCCGCAAGACCACCGTTGCGTACGCGCCGCGCGGCAGGTCGAACCGCACCTGGCGCTTCATCGAACTCGACCGGGGCGCGGCAAGGTCGTCGGGCTCGGGATCGCCGAGCGAGAACGCCGCGGCGGTGATGAACAGCGGCCGCATCGCCTCGCCGAAGAACGGCCGTCGCAGGCCGGGGATCTTGAGGCGATCCAGCGCGAGACCCTCGCGCTCGAGGATCGCAAGCAGGTCGCCCCCCCACGGCTCGACGGGCTGCGTCTCTGGCGCGGGCAGCGGCAAGTGAAGATCGAACAAGCCGGGCGCCGCGGCCCTTGCCTCCGCAGGCGGGAAGAGCATCTGCCCGAACTCGTCATCGGTCTTGAGCAGCGATTGGCCCGCGGCGATTCGCGCCGCCATCCGCCGCGCCAGTTCGTTCCACAGATACGACTGGTACGCTTCAACGTACAACTGCTGCAGAAAGTATGGGAGCGCGGCGAACGCCTCGCGGTAGCCCCGTTCATCGATCGGCGCCTCACGACGCGAGGCCATGAAGGCGAGCCGCTCGATGGCCTTCTTCTCCGGGCAGCGGGGCAGGTCGCGTGCCAGCGCGGCCCACCCGTCGCGCCCCGCGCCCGCGGCCTCGCTCCACCGCGCGGCAAGCATGCGCGTGAACGTACGTGTAACGCCGGTGTCCTTGCGGCTGGGGGTGGCGATGGCGAGCCTGAGCGCGTGCTCGAACTTGCCATCGATCAGCGATCGCGCGATCCATCCCTCGCCGTGACGTGCCGAGCCGAATCGCTGCGCACCGAAGTAGTTCACGATCAACAGCGCGCCTCCGTCGTCGCCCGCGGTCGCGAGAAGTGATGCGCGTCTGTCCATCTCCGCGGCCGCGGCCCGGCTCACGCCGCGCACGACGATGCAGAAGCGGTTTCCTGCGATCGCCGATGCGTCGATGGGCGCGACTGTCCAGCCGATCCGCCGCGCTGACCATTTCCCGCCGCGGATTTCGGCGGGAAGGAGCACGCCATCGGCGAGCGTTCTCGCCTTCACGCCGACCATCTGCGATGTCTGGGCGTGCTTGTCCTTCAGCCCGGCGTAGGAGATGTCATTCTGACGGACTTGCAGTTCCGCCGCGAGCAGACTGACCGCGTGCGGGGTCGTGAGTTGCGACTTGTCGAGGCGATAGACGGCGACCAAAGCGTCGGCCGAGGGCGCAGCGCGGAGCGATCCCTCGAACTCGGGCGCGGCGATCTCGTCGACGATGAAGTCCGCGGGTGTGCGGCGGATGGTCATGGGGCCGATGGTAGTGCGCCGCACGGGCCCGGCGTGCCGTCAGGCGGAGGGCCTTCCGAAGAGCAGCGAGATGTACGGCTCGTCGTCGGGCTTGCAGAAGACATAGACGTAGTCGCCTTCCAGGAGCCGCGTCTGGCCGCGCGCGGCGACCAGTTCGTCGCCGCGCACGACAAGAATCGCGGCCGAGCCCTCTGGGAATCGGACTTGCGACAGAGTCGCGCCGCACACGGCCAGCGATGGGTCGATGTAGTACGCCTTGACCTCCCCATTGAGTTGTCGCAGCGAGTGCATCTCAAGCGCGGCGGCGGGCGCGGGCGGTTCGGGTTCGTCGAGGCGTAGCCACCTTGCCACCGGCACGATGCTGGCGCCGGGTACGAGCGTTGAGACCACGACGATGAAGAAGACGATGTGGAAGACCGCTTCGCCCGCGGCAAGGCCCGCCATGATCGGGAATATGGCGAGAATGATGGGGACGGCGCCGCGAAGCCCGACCCAGCCGATGCACAGCGACTCGCGCCACGAGAAGCCGAACGGCAGGAGGCACAGCGCGACCGTGACAGGTCGCGCGACGAACGCGAGCGCCAACCCAAGCAGCAGGCCGGTACCCGCGACGGGCACGAGTTTGGATGGGAACACCAGCAGCCCGAGCATCAGGAACATCGAAACCTGGCTCAGCCATGCAAGCGCATCGTGCACACGCGCGATGCCCATGCGATAGGGCAGCGGCCCGTTGCCCAGCACCACCGCCGCGGCAAACGCTGCGAGAAACCCGCTGCCGTTGGCGAGCGTTGCCGCGCCAAACGCGACAAAGCCCGCAGCGAGCGTGACGACCGGGAGCAGCCCGCCCGCGCTGATCTGCACGCGCGCCAGCAGGTGCTGCGTGACAAAGCCGACAGCGACCCCCACCGCGGCGCCAATCAACAGTTGCAGCGGAACATCGACCAGCAGCATCCAGCCCGGCGGCTCGCCCGCGCTGATCGCGGCGATCACCGCGACCGTCAGAATCACCGCCATGGGGTCGTTGGCGCACGCTTCGACCTCCAGCACGTTGCGGACACGGTCCTTGAGGCGGATGCTCCCAGCGCGCAGCACGGCAAACACCGCCGCGGCATCGGTCGAGGAGACAATCGCACCGATCAGCATGGCGGCCTGCCAGGAGAGGCCGAACGCGCGGGCGATCAGCGCGAGCGCCGCGGCGGTCCCGGCGACACCAAACGTCGCCAGCACGCCCGAGGGGCCGATGCTGGCGCGGATCGCGCGGACGGACGTGTTGAGACCGCCGTCGATGAGGATCAGCACCAGCGCGACGGTGCCGAGGCGGAACGCGGTGTCGTAGTTGTCTAACGCGATCCGCCCGATGCCCTCGGACCCGCCGAGCATTCCGAGCACGAGAAACAGGAGCACGATGGGCACGCCCGCGCGGTTCATGGTCCGCGCAAACAGAACGCAAAAGGCCATCAGCAGTCCGAAGACCGCGAGCAGGATGGCGGTTGCGCCGGGTTCTGCCAGGGCGAGTGTCACGCCCCCATTATGGCCCTGTTCAACGGTTGCCGCGCGAACGACGGGTCGTGGACCGCTCGGGGGCCGACGGGCGTGCAGCCTCAACGCCCGCGACGGCTTTGGTCGCCGCAGTCTCGGTTCCGGAGTCCAATCCCGCGCGGCCGACAAGCCAAGCGGTGGGTTGTCCGCCCTCGTGCCGTCCGATCCAGATGACCAACGAAACATCGTTGCGCGTGGCGAGCCAAGCGCGGATCGCTTCGTTGCTCTGAGGTGTCTCAAACGGCGTCACGCCGATGGCGTTGCGCAGATCGGCGATGGTCTCGTCGTCGGTCGTTGTTGAGGAATCGGCCGAGCCGCCAATGAGCGCAAAGCCGGCTTCGGCCAGGCGGACGAGCGCCTGGTCGATCTCCGTGCGGTGTGACTGCTGATACGCGACGGGATCTCGCAGCACGACGATGGCGTGCGCGGCATCCGCAGCGCCGTTCAGAACGGCCGGCGCGACGGGCGCCTGGGGCGCGGTCGCTGCATCGCCGACGCGCGAACTGGTCTTCGATACTGAGACCTTGATGCCCGATGTGCCGATCTGCAGTTGACGGTTCGCTCCGGCCTGGACTTGTTCGTGCTGGACAGAGCGCAGCGACTGCCCGAAAACGAACATCGTCGCGAGCAGCCCGCACGCGCCGATGAACACTAGCACCGCGATCCCCACGCCGAGATTCAGACCGACGCCGGGCCCGCGAGAGAACCCGGACATGCGCTGATGGGCACGCTGCCGGCGCTCCGCAGCGCGCCCTCGCGCACGGACCAGTTGCTCGGCCGCGCTCGACCCCGGTCCGCGCGGCACCGGCGGAACCGATGGCACGCGCGGTGAAGCAGCCGCCGCGACCACGCGTGGAGAATCGGGTGCGCCCGGCGGGTCGATGGAGTACTTGCCTGTCCACCAGCCGGTGACGCGGATGCGGGGCTTGCCGCCCGTGGCCGCGGCAACCGCACCGGCAGCGGCTGCTCCCGCCGCGGCCTGCGCGCCGATGCCCGCGGAGTTCAGCGCTGAATCCACGTATTGTCCGACCTGACCGAGAACCGAGGCCACCGGACCCTGCTTGCGGCCGAAGGATGGCGCAGAGCCGGCATCGGCCGGCGCCGCGCCGACAGCCGCGGCCGCGCCAAACGGGGTCGCGCCCGGCACGCCCTCCCAGCCGTGCTGATCGGCCGCGCCGTGGTGCGCGGCCTGCACGCCGCGCATGCTGGGCAGCGCGACCGGCTTGACCGCGTACGGATCGTCGGCGCGAATGACGGTCTCGATGTCTTCGAGCATCATCGCGGCGGACTCGTAGCGCTTGTCGTAGTCCGTCATGGCGCGACGGACGATCCACCGCAGAGCCTCGGGGCAAGGCTTGCTGATCTGCGACAGCCCGCCGTGCGCTGGGAAACTGTTCTCGATCATCGAGTACAGCACCGCGCCCGCGGCGTAGATGTCGAACTTCGCCCCATCGACTTCGTGTACCTTCACGCCGCGCAGCGCCATCCGCACCATCTCCGGGTCGCGGAAGTACTCGGTGCCGTGCGTCGTCAGCGTCATGCTGGATCGCAGAGGCGTGACGAGTCCGAAGTCCACGAGGTGGGCGCGCCCGTCAGCGACGATGATGTTGTCGGGCTTGACATCCTTGTGCCACAATCCGCCCTCGTGATAGTGCGAGAGCGTGCGGAGCAGGTCGCTCGCGTATGAGCACACGGTGCGCAGGTGCGCCGGCGGCAGACCCGGGCCGCTCTGGCCGTGCAGACGCTGCGTAATGATGCCCAGCGACTCGCCCGGCACGTACCGCGTCACGTAATAGAAGCGTTCTTCGTTCAGTTCGTGCTCGAGAATCAGGCCCAGGCGCTTGGCCGCGGGAAGCGCACGATTCTCACGCACGATCTGCGGCAGCGTGCTGCCATCGGCCAATGAAAAGGACTTGATCACGACGCGGCCGACGCTCTTCTGGCCGCCGCGAGCGAACGCCGCGATCTTCTCCTCGCTCGGCTCGGCAATGTAGAGCCGACCGCCCGACCCGCCGCCCGGCAGCGAGCCGACGATCGTGTAGCCGTCGAACTGCCCGTGCCGCTTGCTGGGCCGGTCCGGACCCGGTGAGGCGGCGACGACTTCCGGGATGCGTTTCTCGAGCCCCTCGGTCAGCGGCGTCAGGCAGAGCAGGCGCGCCGGGTGACCGATCGCCACGCGGTAGAGCGAACGGCCGATGGCGAGCCCCTCGGACTGGATCGCGCGGCCGAAGTGGGCCGACGCCGACCACCGGCCGATGAGCACGTTCAGAACCGTGAGCGGGATGAGGACGATGATGGCGACCGCCGCACCGATGATGCGCAGCGCATCGCCGATCTCGCCGCCGATGAAAGTGAAGATGTGCGCGATCAGCCACCACAGGCCCTTCATCGCGGGCACGACGAGATAGACGATCGCAAAGATGGCCAGCGGGATCGCGATGACGCCCGCCAGAATCAGCAGCACAAGGGCGATGGGAGTTGAAAACATGATCGCTGTCCTTCCGTGACGCGGGCCGCGTGCCGGCCCGCTCCCTCCCGCTCTGTCGCGGCCGGGTCGGGTGCGCGGTCAGTTCCGCGACTTTGCCCGATCCGCCTCGCGCAGTTCGACCTGCCGGCGGTAGATGTCCGCGATGGCATCGTCGAAAAGCACGTCGTCGGCCTTTGTCGGATTCAGCGCCAGGCCGTTTCGGTCCGCCTCGCTGCGCTCGTCTTCGGTGAAGGAGTAGGTCGCGATGACCTCCTCCAGGCGGCTGCGCAGCGAGTCTCGCACCTTGGCCAGCCGACGGCTCACGGTCGGCTCGCTGATTCCCAGCGAGTTGGCCACATCCTTGCCCGGCATCCCGTCGAGCACGCGCATGCGGTAAATCGAGAAATCCGTGAAATCGCAGGACTTCTCCACGAGCCGGATGGCCGCCTCGACCTTGGCGCGAAACACCGCCGCTTCATACTCCGCATCGGCGCGGGCCGCGGTCGAGGCCACCATCCACGACTCATCGAGTTCCGCTGCACGCTTGTTGCCGCCTCGCTTCTGGGCCGAGCGACGGTCCATCTCGTCGCCCAGCACATGCTTGGCGATCGCCAGCAGCCACGTGCTGAACCGCGCGCCGCGGGCCGGGTCGTAGCGGTCGATCGAATCCGAGAGCGCGGCGAGGGTCTCCTGCGAGAGATCTCGCACCGTCTCCGGCCCGATGCGGCCCTTGCCCCACTTGGTGAGTTGGGCCCGAAGGACCGGGCCGAATGTCTCCCACAGGTCGAACCACGCGGCCTGGTCGCGGGCCCGCAGCCGCGAGATGAACCCGGTTGTCAGCGAGTTGAGCATGAACCACTTCCCTGTCCCCGCCCCCCCGGGCCCGCGCCCGCCCGCCTCGATTGTTGGTTCCGCCCGTTCGGTGGCCGCGGCCATCGGACGTCCCCGGCGGAGCCGCCATACCCGTGATTGTTCCGCCTTCGCGCTGCGCCGTTTCGGTCACCCTCGGAATTGCCCCAAGATGCCCCTTTCCAGGCCCGCAAGCGTGTCGGGTTTCCGGACCCACTCCGCCCGCGCCGGATACATGCCCATGAAATCGACTCGCGGGCCTTCCCAACGACTCGGCATGACACACCACGTCCGCCGGCCCGAGGGGAGCGCCCCAACGGAGCCGACGGCGCAGCGGCCCGGTGTTCGGGCCAAGCCGTTAGGAGGACCACACATGGCCTGCATCACTCGGAACATCGTACGAATCGCCGTCATCACCGCCGCGGCGGGCGCGCTCGGCCTCGGGGCCGCGACGCTCGTCGCCGGTCCCGACCGCGTCGGGGCGTTCTTCACCCAGGCGAAGTCGAAGATCAACCAGAAGATCGACTCGCAGATCACGGACCCGGTCGCGCTGCGGGCCCAACTCCGCGACCTTCAGGCGCAGTACCCGCGCCGCATCGGCGAGGTCCGCTCGGACCTGGCGCAACTGCGCGAGCAACGCGCCCAACTGGAGCGCGACCTGGCCGTCTCGATGCGCGTCATCGAACTGGCCGACCAGGACAGCGAACGCCTCACCGCCGCGCTGGATCACGCCGAGTCGGCCAACATCCAGAACGTCGCCCTGGGCGTGGACCATCAGATCGTGATCGTCTTCCGCAACGAGCGGATCGACACCGCGATGGCCAACTCCAAACTCAACCAGGTGAACGCGACGCGCAACGCCTACTCGGCCCGCGCGGCCGACATCGAGCGCGACCTCGGCTACCTCGCGCGGCAGGAGGGCCAACTCTCCACCCTGCTGGCCAAACTCGAGACCGAGCAGACCGCCTTCCAGACACAGTTGTTTGACCTGGATCGCCAGATCGATGCCATCGCCCGCAACGACCGCATGATCGACGTCATGTCGTCGCGGCAGCGCACGCTCGATGAGCAGTCGCGCTATCGCGCGGCGAGCCTCGACCAGATCAACTCCAAACTGGCCGACATCCGCGCCAAGCAGGAGGCCCAACTGGCTTCCATGGCCGGAATGGCCGAGCGGTTCTCCTATGAGGATGCGGCCAAGAGCCAACTGGACCGAGAGGCGTCCTCCACCGGCCGACGCGCCCTCCCCGCGCCGACCAAGGTCCGCCCGACGGTGATCGAGATCAACCCCGACTCCCTCCCCGCCGCGCCCAAGCCCGGCAAGGCCAAGGATGACTCGGTGGCCTCGAACACGCCCTCCAACCGCTGAGCCTGTTCAGCGGATCCGGCCGCCGGATTCGCGGCGAGTCAGGCACAATCGAGAGACAACTTCCCGGCCGCCGCGGTCCCTTCCCCTGGGCACGCGGCGGCTTTTCTGTCGGAGTTCCGTGGGTGCCTGTTGCCGTACAGGCGGGTGTGTGCGCGATGCGGCGGCGGTGGCAAGGTCGCCGCGGCTTCCCTGCCTTGACGTGGCACGGGTCCCGGCTGGTGGCACGCCCCACATCCAACTTGCTGTCATCTCGATGTGCCACTGGTCACGCCTGCTTTGAGGCGTGGCCAGTGCCGACCTCCTTCTCGTTCTTCTGAATCCTCGTTTCATCCCGGCTCCTCCGCATCATCTCCATGACCTCGTGTGTGCTCCGGCCTTCGCGCTTCAATCGCTCAACTTCGGCCTGTCGGAACTGCCCGCGCATCGACGATCTCGATCGGCGACGGTTTCTTCCGGTACCAGTGTACCGATCGGAAGGCCCGTCCTGAGGTACCGCGACCCGAACATCCACTCGCGGCGGAGCAGCCGCTTGCGGGGAGGCCCATGATCGTGGTCCGGTTCCCACATGACCGGAGTATGCCGGCGGGTCAGCTGTGGTGTCAAGACCTCCAAGAGCACGGGCCCCGCTCAAAGCAGCGGGACCCGTGGCACCTCCGAGTCTGAAGCTCTCTCGGAAGTGCCACCAGCCGACCGCCTTGCAAAATCAGTCCACTGCTTTGGGGATGTGCCTTGCTTGCAACCACAACATCAGCGGCACCACTTCGATAACGTCGACAACAACTCCTGACGCATCGACATAATAGAGCGTGACCTTGGCCTGGGTAGCAGCAGACATGGCGTAAATCTGTGGCTTAGTAAGTCCGAACTGCTCGGCCATTTCAACATTGTGCTCTATAGCCACGCGACACATAGAGTCATCGGATGCGACGGCAACGAAAGGCCCTCCGCTGCCTGGTTTCCAATTCGATACAAGCTGATAGTCTAGCAGGTGTAGTTCCACTCTGTCATCATCGATACTTATGTTTGCTTCGCGCGCCACGCAGATGAGCGATACTAAACTGCATTCCGCGAACGGTTTCCCAACAAACGGCGAAGGGACTACGGCGTAGTGTCGGCGAACGACGAGAACAAGGGAAGCACACAGAACTGCGATCAGTAGGACGCCTGTACAGATTGCTATCCCAATTCGCGTCCTCATTGATTTACCGTCTCTCGCATAGCATCCCGAATTGTTGAGATTGTGAGATCTGAATTGCAGTCGCCAGCAATCCAGGCAGCACAATTCTCAGGCTGGTGGCACGCCCCACACCCAACTTGCTGACTCATCTCGACGTGCCACTGGTCACGCCTGCTTTGAGGCGTGGCCAGTGCCGACCTCCTTCTTGTTCTTCTGAATCCTCGTTTCATCCCGGCTCATCCTCATCATCTCCATGACCTCGTGGGTGCTCCGGCCTTCGCGCTTCAATCGCTCAACTTCGGCCTGTCGGAACTGGCGCGCATCGACGATCTCGATCGGCGACGGTTTCTTCCGGTACCAGTGTACCGATCGGAAGGCCCGTCCTGAGGTACCGCGACCCGAACATCCACTCGCGGCGGAGCAGCCGCTTGCGGGGAGGCCCATGATCGTGGTCGGGCTCCCACATGACCGCAGTATGCCGGCGGCTCGTGTCCGCTGTCAAGACTTGCGCAAGCACGGGCCCCGCCCAAAGCCGCGGGACCCGTGCCACGTCAGAGTTTGAAGCACTGTCGGGAGTGCCACCCGCCGTGGAACCGCACGCGGATCGTCCTGAAATCCCGGCTGAAATGCATGGAGGGAGCCTTGACATGGGACGATCCAGAACTACGAGCGAGACCCATCGCGACCGAACCTGCTTCCGCAATGAGTGCATTCCCAGTCATCACTCTGCACTGCCGGTACCTCAGCCGGATTGCCGCAAGTGGGACAAACGCCCTGATTTAACAAGCCAATTGCTAGTCGCCGCTCTCGTCGTACGAAAAAATAATGTAAAAGCGCATATGCGATTGGAATTCCTGCGAACCCGCATAACCACCCTACGGGCGGAATGAGCACCAGTAGCACCAGAATGACCGGCATTAGTCCGAACACCAATAACCGAGCAACGATCCGAGCGTGCCGCCGGGCACGTCCATAAGTGTGCAAGCTATCCATTTGGGCGTCGTTCCAATCGCTTCCAGAAGAGAGGTTGGCCTGCATCCGATTGATGGCACCAGCTTTGTTCATCGCCACCACACTATTGAAGAACCCTACGCCACAGGAAGTACCATGCGGGACCAAGGATAACATCGATCAGGTCAATCTGATCATCAAATGCTTCGATAAACGGGACTTCGACGTTATTGTATGAGCCATCCTTGCACGCTCTTACGCATCGCCAGTATGTATAACAATCCACTCCCAGAAGCGCCCAGCCGATCCCCGGAACTGCGCCGGCTGCTGCTCCGCCCAATCTTGATGCGCCCTTGCCAGCGAGCCTGGTAACAATCTTCATAACTGGACCATCGACGATTTTCGTCACTTGTTCCTTCGAGGTCGCGGTCTCGAGTGCCTTGTATAGTAACCGGCCCTGAGGGCCGCTACCCATGAGTAGACGAAGGTAGAAAATGTACTTTCCATAGGCCGATAGTGACCGGAACGCCTTGCTGGAGTAGTGCTGTATTAGCAGGTCTCGAAACTGTTGTGGCAAATCGGCGTCATCGAGAATGAGATTAATCGCCGCCTCAATGTCCTCGTCTGTCATTTCTAGCAGTATGCACTGCGCGACGCACCCCCCGGCCTCCAGCCAGTCGATTAGCAGCTCGTAAGTACGCCATGCATCGATTTCAACGGCAGGGATGATGTTTGGGTTCCACGGCAATGGGTTGCCATCGAGGTCGGTCGGGTACATTTGATCACCAGGAAACAGTCCACTCGGATCTGCCCAACGAGTTGGTGCCAATTTCGCATAATTAGTGCGGTTCATCCCGTCCACGTACCCCGCCGGATCCCTCTGGAGCCACCTTCCAATCTCGGGGTCGTAGTGGCGGAACCGCACGGTGTAGTCATCGGTCTCGGGGTTGAACACGTACCCGCAGTAGCCGATCATGTTGTCGGGCGCGTTGGCGTTGATCCCGCTGCCCGCGGCGTAGCGGCGGCTGATCTGCCCCGCCGCGACGGCGTTGCCCGTCTGCGCGAACCAGTCGGTCTGGAACGCGAAGATGTCCGGCACGTCGCCGTAGGTCGTGCCATCGCGGTCCCAGTCGGCCTGCATGTCGTCGGCGAACCACGCCGTCAGGTGGCCGTAGGTCCCGTTCAGGTCGGCCACCTCCACCGCGCCGTTGCCATCGTAGTCGGCCGCGTAGTGATGCCTGCCGCGGCCGCAGGGGTCGTACACCACGCGCTCCACGATCCGGCCCTCGGGGGTCATCAGGGCAACCACGCTGAACTGTACGTCCGTCAGCGCGAACCAGCCGGGGGTCTCCGCATCGTCGAAGTCGGGCTCGGCCGGGTCTTCGGCGGGAGGCGGTTCGTTGGTCAGGTCCCGGTCCTCGCGGCGGAAGACCAGGTCGTCGATGTACCGCAGGCCCCAGAAGTACTGGCCGACGCGGTTGGTGTCACCGCCTTTGGCGCGAGCCTGGACGGTGTCCAGCACCCGGTCGAGCCGAACGTCCGGCTTTGGGTAGTCTGTCACCGCAAAGTCCGCCGCAAACAGCGAACCGGCGTCCTCAAGCACTGCTGCCGGAAGGCCGCGCGACACGGCTCCCTCCCGAACTCCCGGCTGAAGTGCGCGGACTGAGCTTTGGCTTGGGACGAGAGTTCAATCAGGGCCCCAGTCTCGGATCGATACGAGTGCTGGCGGTTGCGACGCTGACCAGACGAACTCCCACATAGTCGGCCTGTGCAAGATGCTCCGCGAGACGACCTGTCGCAAAGAACACACAAGGGGAAAGATCCGTGACAAACAACTGGGCGTTTCCGTACGAGGACTCCACAATGACGTCCTGAGTACTTCCAGCCAAACAAGACTTCTCGATGTCGTCGTGCCGGCATCCGCATTCACGACAGAACCAGACGTCGACCAACCCGCTTTCAGCAAAGGCGTACTTCGCCTTCGGAAGCGACTGGCCATCAATCCACCAGTAGTTCTGAGTTGTCGCGAGCCCGCGGCGGGCATTTCGGATGTGTACACGGCTCGCCGGTGTCGACCCTACAATGCTCTCGATTCCCGCGCGCATTCTGTCACTGAGGATGAACAGCGGTTGGCCTCCACAAAAGACGAGGTCGGGCCTTGGCTTGCTCTGACTCTCGATGCATACCTCGATATCGCTGTGAAAATCGATGATGAACGCTCCGCATAAGTCACACTCCCTCCGAGTGGACGGCTCCGACGAAATCCGGGAGATCCACATGAATTTCGCATTAGATGGCGGTTGACCAATTCTATAAATGATCATTTCCTACTCCGAACACGAAGTATCTTTGAGGCCCATGGGAAATGCTCTACGAAGCTTGTCTCGCTAGCGAGGCTCACGATCGGGGTCCGACTCCCACATGACCGGAGTATGCAGTGGAGGGGTAGTTTGTGGCAAGAGCAGCAAGAACACGGGCCCCGCTCAAAGCAGCGGGACCCGTGGCACGTCAGAGTTTGAAACTCTGTTGGGAGTGCCACCCGCCGGTCAATTGGGATCAGGCCTATCTTGCAGGCGATTGATCGCGCTCTCAATCAGCGAAGCGATCTCATGATGCTGCCCGTGCTTGGCTTCTCGCAAGGCCTGCGATAGAACGGGCAGGTCCCGAATCGTCGATTCATGCTTCGAAAGAAACAACCTTACGAATTCAAGTTGACCGTGCACCGCCACAGATTCCATTGCCGATGGCCGAGATGGGCCCTCCTTCTCTACCCGCCCAGGCATACAAGGGTTGGCGCCATGCTGAAGCAGCAGTAACGCCGCATCCATGCGATCGTAATGAACGGCAGACAAGAGCAATGTGTGGCCTGTGATCAAGACCCGCTTGGCAACTGAGGGATCGTGGTTCAGTGCGGCCTCAAGTTGATCTATCGATGCCCCGCTCGTGATCAGGTTATTGATCGCAATGTCCCCATTCTGTCGGACGGCGATTGTCTCGCCGTAATGGATGCGAACCTGACTCAAGAGCGCGAGGCCCGTGAAGATGATCATGAATGCCGCGAGCAGCAGAATTGCTTTGATGTATCTCATACGCACTCCAGCTAGCGGCTGTTAAGACTTCGTATCTTTTCAGGTGGCCCCACTCCATCCGCAGGGTACTCGAAGTACTCTACCTTGCGACGGGGTTGCGAGTTGTCAAGCCCACTACAGGACCCCTCTCCACTCTTGAAGTCCTCGATAAGTTGGGCCTCGCCATTTCCGTTGCAAACCCACGGAACGCCTCCTCCAGCCGAGAAGGTCCCCTGCGGGCTGTATACCAGATTCCCAAACACTTGTC
>JAHBXL010000015.1 GCA_019636495.1 Phycisphaeraceae bacterium
GCCCGTCAGTTCTCCGCCCGAAAGTGTGAACAGGGCGTTGAAGTCCGCCGCGCCGTTGATGGTGAATGTTCCGCCGCTTTGCGTGATCACCTCATCGCTGATCAGCCCCGCGATGGTGACATTGGCGGTGATGGTGATGGTCGGGTTCGCCGCGACCGAGATGTACACGATCGACCCCGCGCCGGGCAGAACATCGCCGACCCAGTTCACCGGGTCGTGCCAGTTCGTGCCCAGGCCGGTGGGTCCGCCATCCCAGGCGTGCACCATCGCCGCGGCCATGCCGAAGGATGTTGCGGTGTAGACCGGCAGGGTTGTCAACCCGCCGCTCGCGGCGGGCAGAGAATGCGAAGCGAACCGGCCGGAGCGTGATGCACCGGTGATGAACGTGAAGGTCTCCCCGGCACCGGGCATGAAGCCGAAGAGTGACTGGGCTTCAAACGATCCGCCGAGCGTGACCGCGCCGGTGACCGCGAGTCGGCCGTACTCGGTCTCGGGATCGGTGCCGCTGATGCTCGAGTGGATCGTTCCGCCCGCGGCGTTGGTGAACGCGCCGTTGATGGTCATCACGGAGCCGAGCGTGAGGGAGATTCTCCCGGAGTTGGTGAACGTGCCGCTGGCGGGGGTGAACGTGTGCGCGCCATATGGCGTGAGGCTGGCACCGGGGCCGGTGGAGGAGATGGACATGAGGGCCGGGAACGAGCCGCCCTCGTACAGACTCGCCCACGCGTTCAGCGAGTTGATCTGAACGCCCATGGGGAGCAGGAGCGTGCCCGCGACGTTCCACCATCCGCCCTGGAGCGTGCCGTCCACGAGGTTGGCCGGGGCCGCGGCGAGCGTGAGCGTGACGCCCGGCTGGACCTCGAGTCGCGCATCCAGGTTGGTCGAGGTCTCGAGGAAGAGCGGCCGCGAGAGGGTCATCGATTCGAGGATGAGCAGTTGGCCGTCGATCTCGAGCCGTCCGGAGCCGTTGATCGTGATGGAGCCGTCGATGTAGGTCGTTCCGACCAATCGCAGGTCGCCGGGGCCGGTGATGTTTCCGCCATCGTTGAAGTAGAAGCCCTCGCTGCCCGCGGTCCATGTGACCAGCCCAGCGGCGATGGTCTGCACCGCGCTGCCGAGCGTGATGTTGATGCTGGAACTGTCAAACTCGACGACGATCTGCGACCCGCCCAGGTGCGTCATCGGGCCATTGGAGAGGTCGATCTCGCTGTCCCAGAGCAGGATCGTGCCGGCGTTCAGGTTGTCGGTGTTGGTGAGCGTGAGCCTGCCGCCGTTGACGATCACCGAGCCGTGGTTGTGCAGACCGCGGGTGTAGGTTCCGCCGGTCCAGAGGGTGACGCCCGGGCCGACGGTGAGCCGCCCGGACCCGGCGAACTGCCCGCCCGCGTGGTTGAACGTGCCGCCCATGATGGCGAACTCGCCATCGCCGGTGATCTGTCCGGAGTTGAAGTGCCAGGTGCCGGAGGTCGAGGCGGTGGTGCCCGGCGCGATGGTGAGGATGCCACCGTTCTGCGTGACCGTGCCGAGGTTGACCAGCGGGCGGGAGAGCGATGCCGCGGGCGCGGTCAGGAGCATGGAAGCGCCGGGTTGGATCGTGAAGGACCCGGTGCCGGACAGCGAGCCGCCGGACCAGGTGAACATCTCGCCGGTGAAGCTGAGGTTTCCAGTTCCGGTGATCGCGCCGCCATCGAGCGAACCGGTCGTAGCCCACCAGGTCGTCAGGCCGTTGATGGTCTGCGATCCGGCGATGACGAAGTGCCCCGCGCCGCCGAGCATCGAGCCGGTCTGGTGCGCAAACGCCGACTCGAACCGGAGTGAGACATCTGACCCCACGTCAATTACTCCGGCGTTGGATCCTCCGCCTGAGAGCGTCACCGTCGCGGCGTCCGGCGTCGAGACAATCAGGAATGCCCCGGCGTGGTTTGCGAGCGGAACGCCAACCAGAACGGTGGCGCCGGAAGTTGCGATCTCGATGCGATCAAGGTTCACAATCTCGTTGACGCCCGAGATGTTGACCAGACTCCCGGCGCCGAACCAGTTCAGCGTGCCCCCTTCCGCGATGATCAGCGTGCCGCCGGCGAACGACAGGTCTCCCGCGCCGGTCGCGGTCATGGTCCCTTCCAGAATGAGTGTTCGAGCGAGCGTTCCCTCGCTGAAAGTCAGAACGGCGTCCGGCAAGACAGTGACTGTTGCGGACCCCCCAAGGGTGCCCTGATTCCATGTCAGTTCGTTGGCGACCGTGATTGCTCCGGAGCCGGCGACCGTGCCGCCCATCATGACCAGGTGGTCGATCTCGACCTCTCGATTGAGTGACGTGGAACCAGGGCCTTCGAAGCGCATCGTGCCGGGACCGCCGAGCGATCCGGAGCCCGAGATGCTGCCGGAACCGAACGTCACATTACCGACAATCGTGATATCGCCCGTGCCGGTCAACGCGCCGCCGCTGAGCGACCCGCTCTGCCACGAAACCGAGCCGAGCACGGTGAGTGTCCCCGGCCCCGCGATGGTCCCGGCATCGAGAACGATCGAGGCCACGGACCACTCGCTGGCACCTGCGATCGACTGTGGATTGAAGGACTGGATGAAGAGCGTTCCGCTCCCGGCGATCGATGAACCGGTGTTGTGTGTCCACCCGGCCACGAGGTTCAGCATCGCGTCCGCCGCGATGGTGACTGTGCCGCTGTTCGAGCCGCCCGCCCCGCCGATGAGGAGCATGCCATCGAGCACCTCGATCGCGCCGCTGTTGACCACTTGCCCGTTCGTCGTTGCACCGAAGTTGGTCTCAACCGGTCCGCCAGTCACTCGCCGGAGCGTGCCCGTATTGGTGAACATCGGCACCGCGCCGGAGTTGTTGATCGCGCCGCCGCCGGACACGGTCCACAACCCGTGGTTCGTGAGCGATGCGCCGGAAAGCAGGGTCAGCAATGCGTCGTCCTGGCTCACCGTGCCGTGGTTCACGACCGATCGGCCAAGGTCGCCGAACGACAGGTCGTTCATGCGGAGTTCGCCGCTCGATTCGATCATCAGGTTGCCGGGCCCCTGGAGTGGCCCGTTGCGCCAGTCAAACACTGCCCCGATCGCGATCGATCCTCCCCCGGTGATCACTCCGCCATCGAGGGTGTAGTTCGCATTGAGCGTGCTCGGAAAGTGCACGGTCAACGTGCCGAAGGTGTGCGAGATCGACTCCTCCGATGCCAACGATCGAAGCGATGCGCTCTGCGCGAGAAGAATCACCGGCGACCCCGGCATGTCCGGAATCACCGCATCATCCTCCGACCCCGGCAGCACATCGCCGGCCCAGTTCACCGGGTCGTGGAAGTTCGTTCCCGTTCCATCCGGCCCGCCGTCCCACACGATCACCGCCAGGTGCACGCGCTGCTCCAGCGCCTCGATGCCGCGGCCGTCATCGTGCGACAACCCCAACGCGCGGCCAGCGCGCGACAGCATCCGCCGACGGGTGCCCGACCACCACCGACGCCGCGACTGATTCGAGTTGGACTTCATGATGCCGACCTCTCCTTGCCCCCCGCACCCGTCCTGCAAACGCACGCACCTTCGGTCGCACACGCACACCCACAAACACGCTCAAACAACCCGCGATCCCGTCGCGGCGGCCTTGGCCGAGACTGGTGTCGCATCCCACGCGACCCGGCATCCGCCGCGCGCGAGAACGCGCATCGGGAATCTCCGCGCTCGGCGCTCGCACCACCGACTCCCCGTCGTTCCCGCCGCGCCGATCGCCCTGCACAAACACAGGGCGACCGGCGGCGGGACCCCAAGGAGAGGGGTGCGTGCGCCGCGCGCGCCGATCCGAAGGGGACTACCGGGATTGCCCGTGGGATTGGACACCCAAAAAAAACAAAATTCTTGCTGCTGTGCTCGAGAGGCCCTATCAGAAACCAAATATCGACGGCGATGTTGGGCCCTTCCAGCGATGAAGTACCACTTCTAAGAGATCACGCTGGAGGATGGAGGGCACCCAATTGGCCGGTGGGACAGCCTCGTGACCCTCTGCGCGCAGCCCATTGCCACCGCCGCCATGCTGTTCCGGGACTGGGCTGGTGCTGCTTCTCGGGCCTTGGATTGCCCTGCCGCGACTCGCCCCGGTCTTGATGAAGATCAAAGCCCGCTTCGTTGGTGGCGGGGCGGATCAGAGTCGATCATGTCCGCAGCCGCTTGCGTCGGCGGAGGGTCTGCATCCATGGAACACGTTCATCGCGGCTCATAACACGCAGCCAATGCGCCGATGTCGTGTACACTGAAATGGTGCGCACGGTCCCCATCAATGCGATCTGGCTGAGCATGTGCCTGCTGGTGCAGGTCGTGGTTACGGTGTTGCCACAGGGCGCGCCGCTTTGCGTTCGGTCTTTGATGTCGTGGCGACCGGGGAATCTCTGGACGGCGCAGGCCGTGGAGTTGCGAGCCTCGCCATGCTGCACATGTTGCGGTTCAGGGAACGCACACGCCGACCACCCGGACGACGAGTGCCCGCTTGATCACGCCGCGGCAGAGGATTCCGAACCGGCCCCCGCGCCCGGCGATGATCCCTGCCGCGACCCGAGGTGCACGCTGTGTGTGCGCGCGCCCGATGCGGTGACTCAGGCCCGCATCGCGCCGGATCGTCCGAGCGATTCCATCAACTGGTTCGCGGCGGCGCCCGCGGCGATGGAGTCATGCGCGAACGAGCCATTCGCGCCCTTCCATCGCGGCCGACCGCCACCCGACACTCTCGGCGATCGATCCCGTCGCCTCGTCGGACACATCGTTCTCCTGGTGTAGCACAAGCCGGACCTGCGCCGCGCTGGCCCGGCCGATGGGCCGCGCGGTGTTGTCGCGTTCGCGCATTCGCACCCACAGAACAACCCGACGAGCAACTCCATGACCTCTCCCCCGGGCCTTGCCGCGCTCTCGCGGCAGCCCTCTGCCCGACAATCCGCCGCGCCCAACGTTCCACGGCCAGCGTACCGATGGCGCACGCGCGTGCTGCTGCCCGCCCTGGTGCTGCTCTCCGCCGCGGCGGTGTTGGCGTGGTCCGCACGCGATGCGCTCTGGCCCGCGATCGAGGTCCGCGTCGTGCCGGTCGTCGCCATGCCCCGCGGGATGGAGCAGGGGGGCGAATCAGGCCATGACGGTCCCGAGGGTCGTGCGCCGCGCACTTTGATGGAGCGGACGCTGGTCCAGGCCCCGGGCTGGATCGAGCCCGCGCCATACGCCATCGCCGTGCCCGCGCTGACCGACGGCGTCGTGAAGGAAGTCCTCGTGCTGGAAGGCCAGCGCATCGAAGCAGGAGCGGTGGTGGCGAGGCTGATCGACGATGATGCACGTCTCGCGCTCCGCCGCGCACAGGCCGAGTTGGCCGAGCGCGCTGCGGCGATCGCGCGGGCCCGAGCCGACGAAGCGGCGATGGCGGCCCGCGCTGCAGCGGTTCGCGATGAACTCGAACGCAAGCGCCCGCTCGCAGCCGATGGCTCCGTGTCGGGGGCGGAACTGTCACGATTGACCCTGCAACTTCGCGCGGCGGAGGCCGACATCGCCTCGGCATCCGCGGCGGTCGCCGCGGCCGATGCCGCCCATCACACGCAACAGGTGGTCCTGGAGCAGGCGGCGCTGGCGATGGCGCGGACCGAGATCCGCTCCCCCGTGGCCGGTGTTGTACTGTCGCGCTCGATCGAGCCGGGCACGCGCCTCACGATGACGAGCCCCGGCCCGGGCGAGGCGCACGAGTCGGGCGTGGTGCGCCTCTATGACCCGGCGAGCCTGCAGGTGCGCGTGGATGTGCCGCTCGCCGACGCCGCGAAGGTGCAGGTCGGCGCTCGCGCGCAGGTCGTGAGCGAGTCATTGCCCGACCGCACGTTCGCGGGCACGGTCACACGGATCGTGCACGAGGCGAACATCCAGCGGAACACGGTGCAGTTCAAGGTCTTGATCGAGAGCCCGGATGCCGTGCTCAAGCCCGAGATGCTGGTGCGCGTCCGGATCATGGCCAGCGGCCGCAGCGCCGACTCCACCGCACCCGGCGACGCCGCGCCCGATGCGGGGTTCGTTCTTGTGCTGCCGGTCTCCGCTGTTCAGGATGTCAGCGGCGACTCCGCCGCGGCGTGGTTTGTGAGTCGAGACGCCCGCGGCCGCGCGATTGCGTCGCGCCGCAGGTTGCAACTCGGCGCGCGGCACGCGACTGGCGCTGAGTACATCGAGATCGAATCGGGCGCGGGCCCGACCGACCGTGCGATTGTCGATCCCCCGGCCGCGCTCGCCGAGGGCTCGCGCATCCGCATCATCGGCGAGGCCAAAGCCGCCACGGAGGAATCGCCATGACCGTGCAGCCGCTGATTCAGTGCCGCGGAGTCACGAAGTCGTACCGCAAGGGCGACACGACGATCACGCCCCTGCAGGCGCTGGATCTCGATGTTGCAGCCGGCGAGTTCCTTGCGCTCATGGGCCCCTCGGGCAGCGGCAAGACGACGCTCCTGAACCTGATCGCGGGGATCGACTCGCCCACCGCGGGCGAACTTCGCATCGGCGGGCAGGACATCGCGCGGTTGTCGCGACCGCGACTGGCCGACTGGCGCAGCGACAACGTCGGATACATCTTCCAGTTGTACAACCTCGTGCCGGTGCTGACGGCCTACGAGAACGTGGAACTGCCGCTGCTGCTGCACAGGTTCAGCCGGCGCGAGCGGCACGAACGCGTTTCCGCCGCGCTGCAACTGGTGGGGATCGCCGACCGGCACGACCACTTCCCGCGGCAACTCTCGGGCGGTCAGGAGCAGCGTGTCGCAATTGCCCGCGCGATCGTGACCGACCCCAAGATCATCGTGGCCGATGAGCCGACAGGCGATCTTGATGCCGCATCGGCCGGCGCGATCATGGACCTGCTGTCGCGCTTGTGCGGCGAACTCGGCAAGACCCTGGTGATGGTGACCCACGATGCACGGTGCGCCTCGCGCGCCGCGCGCACGCTGCACCTTGAGAAGGGGCGGCTGGTCGAGCCGGGCCGGCTTGCTCCGGAGGGTGCCGCGGCATGATCGCGCCCCGGCTCATCCCGACCGTGCTGCGGCAGGTGCTCCGGCACCGCACGCGGACGCTGCTGACCGCCGCGGGCGTGGCGGTCGCCATGTTCCTGTTCGTCACGGTGCAGTCGCTTCAGCAGGGCGTGCGCGCGGCGACGGAGGTGACCGCGGCCGACACGACGCTGATCGTCTATCGCGAGAACCGCTTCTGCCCTGCGACCAGCCGCCTGCCCGAGCACTACGCCGAGCGGATCGCGAGGTTGCCCGGTGTGGCCTCCGTCACGCCGATGAAAGTCGTCGTCAACAACTGCCGCGCAAGCCTCGACGTGGTCACGTTCCGCGGCGTGCCGGCCGAGGATGTGGCGCCAATGGCGGCCAAGTGGCGCATCGTCGCCGGCTCGCTCGAGGAGTGGCACCGCCGGTCGGACTCCGCGCTCATCGGCGAGCGCATGGCCGAACGGCGCCGACTGCGCCCGGGAATGTCGTTCGATGCATCGGGCGTGACGGTCTCGATCGCGGGCATCATCGCCTCGAGCGAGCCGCAGGATCAGAACGTGGCCTACGTGCACCTGCCCTTCCTGCAACAGGCCGCGGCGACAGGACCGGGGCTCGGCGTGGTGACGCAGTTCAACGTCCGGGTGGATGATCCGGCGCACCTGCGAGAGATCGCCGCGCAGATCGACGAACTGTTCCGGCACGATCAGGACCCGACGACCACGCGTCCCGAGAAGGCGTTTGTCGCGCAGGTCGGCGCCGACGTGGTCGAGATCGTCGGCTTTGCGCGCTATCTCGGCTGGGGATGCCTCGCCGCTGTGCTTGCGCTGGTGGCCAACGCCATCGTCCTCGGCGTGCAGGACCGCGTGAAGGAGCACGCGGTGCTGCAGACGCTCGGCTTCCGCGGCGGGCTCATTGCCCGAATGATCATCGCCGAGGGGCTGGTGCTGGGCCTGCTCGGCGGCGCTGCGGGCACGGCCATGGCCGCGGCGTTCCTGGCGTGGGGAAAGTTCAGCCTCTCGACCGAGGGGCTCAGTATTCACGTTTCGCCGGATGTGCGGACGAGCATGATCGGTCTTGCGATCGCGGCGGGCGTTGGTGTCGCCGCGGGGCTGGTGCCCGCGGCGCAGGCGGGTCGGCGCGAGATCGCGCAGAGTTTCCGGGCAGTCTGAAGGAGGAGCGGTCGGTGCGACTTCTGCCGTTTGATTACGCCGTGCGGAACCTGGGGCGCTCGCGCCTCCGCCTGGCGCTCTCGGTGCTGGGCAGCGCGCTGGTGGTGCTGCTGGTCATCGCGGCGGGCGGCTTTGTCCGCGGAATGGACCGCGCGCTCCGCGCCACCGGCGATGAGCACAACGTGCTGGTCATGGGCATCGGCAGCGAAGAGAGCGTCGAGCGGTCAGAGATCGGCGCGGCGACGGGCTCGTTGCTGGAGGCCTCGATCTCCGGCATCCGCGCCCGGTCCGGTGTCGCGTACATCTCGCCCGAGGTGCACGTGATGCTGCCCGTGGCCGCCGGTCCGTCGGGCGAGCGGCACGGGCACGCGCTGCTGCGCGGCATCACGCCCGCCGCAACGCTGGTGCACTCGAATGTCACGCTGACCGAGGGTCGTTGGCCCCAACCGGGTGCCGATGAGGTGATGGTCGGCCGCATGGCCGCGACGACCATCGGCCTCCGCGAGCACGACCTCGCCGTCGGTGCGCAACTCCGCATCGACAACCGCCCGTGGACGATCGTGGGGCGCTTCGCCGCCCCGGGCACAGTGCTCGATGCCGAGGTGTGGGTGCCCCTGGCCGATCTCATGACGGCGACCAAGCGCGAGACGATCTCTTGCGTCGTGCTCACGCTCGAACCGGGCGAGGCCGAGTTTGCCGACATCGCCGCGTTCGCCCTCATGCGGCCCGATCTCGAACTCTCGGCCATGCCCGAGCGCGAGTACTACGACCAACTCGCCGCGTTCTTCGGGCCCATCCGCGCCGTCGCGTGGATCACCGCGGCGCTCATCGCCGTCGGCGGGCTGTTCGGCGGGCTGAACACCATGTACGCCGCGTTCGCTTCGCGCGCGCGCGAGTTGGGCACGCTGCAATCTCTTGGCTTCCGGCGCGGCGCGATCATCGCCTCGCTGGTGCAGGAATCGAGTCTCGCAACCGCCGCGGGCGCGCTCGCGGCATGCGCCGCCGGCACGCTGCTGCTCGACGGGGTCGGCGTGCGCTTCTCGGCCGGCGCGTTTGCGCTGGTCGTCGATACCACCATCGTGCTGATCGGCCTGGCTTCGGGCATCGCGCTCGGGCTGGTCGGTGCCCTGCCCCCCGCCTGGCGATGCCTGCGGATGCCCATTCCCATCGCCCTCAAGTCGATGTAGTTCCCGTTCTTACATCGCGTGCCGCCGGCCCGCGGTCCACCAGATTCTGGAGGTCATCATCATGTTCACATCCATCGAAATCTGTCTCTCGCGGCTTGCGCCGCTCTCCGTGCTGGCGATGATCGTCGCCGCGACATTCGCGGCCGCCCCCGCCGCGGCACAAGAGATCCCTGAGAGTCACCGCCTCAAGGCCCTTCCCGCCGGTGCGAAGGAACTGAACCCCGCGATCAAGGACGCCAAAGTCGGCGAGACGATCACTGTGCGCGGGCGCGTGGCCAATGCTGATGACGCCTTCGCCGCCGGCCGTGCCGAGTTCGTGCTTGTGGACGACGCCGCGGCCGCGGGCGTGATGCGAGAAACCGGCGGCGAGCAAGTCGCCGCGTGTCCCCTCAAGCCCGAGAACCGCGCGGTTGTGCAACTGGTGGATTCGGCCGGAAGGCCGCTGTCGTACTCGGTCAAGGGGCGCTCGGGATTGGCCGCCGCGGCGGAAGTGTTCGTGACCGGCAAGGTCGCGACCGCGCCAAGCGGCAACTCGCCCATGACCATCCACGCGACGGGCGTGTTCGTGCCCCGCGCCGGCCTGCCCGCGGGAATGTTGCTCGAGCGACTCCCCGAGCCCGCGCCCGATGTCGTCGATGCCAAGAAAGGCCTCAGCAAGGGCGACAAGATCGTGCTCAAGGGCCGCATCGGCGGGAGCAAGGATCCGTTCGTGAAGGACCGCGCGGTGTTCACGCTCGTCGGCCGCGGCATCAGGGCGTGCAACGAGATCCCCGGCGACAACTGCCCGATCCCGTGGGACTACTGCTGCTCGCCGCGCAAGGAGATCACCCAGCACTCCGTGACCGTGCAGGTCGTCGATGCCAGGGGCATGCCGCTGCGGACCGACATCAAGGGCCGCTGGGAGATCAAGGAACTCAGCGAACTGGTCGTGGTCGGCACTGTGGCGGAGGTCCGCGGCGACGCGATGGTCGTGAACGCGACCGGCCTGCACGTTGTCAAGCCCTGAGCGGGCCCGCCCACAGCCGTGTCAGTCCGCCTCGTGTTCGACCCGACCGCGCCACAACGCCGCGCCGGCTTCGTCGCCGGTCTGCTCGCACACCTCGATCATGCCGTTCACGGTGGCGTACCGCCAGGCGTACGCAGGCTGGAGGCAGCGGTAGAAGGCCTGCCAGGCGTACTCGTAAAGCGGGCGTGCTTCGAGCAACCGGCCCTGCAACCGAAGAACCTCCGCGCGGCAGAACGAGATGTGCGCCAGTTGGTCCTCGGCGCGAGCGCGCGAGGCCAGGGCCAACTCCAGAGATCGGCGCGACCGCTGATCGGCCCCGGCGATGTCCCCGGTGCGCGCCATGCACAGCGCCAGCCCCGCCTCCGTCAGCGCGGCGACGTGATGATCGGGCCCCAGCGCTGCGGCGATCTCCTCGTATGCGCGTTGGTAGTGGCCCCGCGCTTCCTCGTCCCGGCCCGCCATCGACAGGAACCAGCCCAGGTGCCGACGGGAGTTGCCTGTCACCAACGGATCGCGGATGTCCTTGGGCACCTGCTCGTAGATGCGCTGGGCTCGGGCGGTCAGCGCCGCCGCGTCGTTGGGGTTTCCTTCATATGCGAGGATGAGCGCCGCTTCCTCCAGACACGCCAGGACCTTTCGGTGCTCCGGGCCATACAGATGGGAGAGGATCTCCACCGCGCGCAGCGCGGCAACCCGTTTCTCGGCCAGCAGCCGCTCGCCCTGCGCGGCGGAGATCTGGGCGATCAGCGTGCGCACCTGCGATGGGTCATCGGGCCCGAAGAGCGCGGCCTGCAGACGGAGCACACGCCCCAGCGCCGCGGTTCGCCCGCTCCGGCGCGGCACGCACCAGTCGCCCGAGTCCGACCCTTGTAGCACCGGCAGATCGGCCCGGACCGCGTCGGCCGCGGCCGCGGGAGCGACCCCCCACGCCGCGCCGAGCGTGACGGCGAGTTCGCCGTCGGGCCTGGCCTGGGCAACATCCGCCGCGGCCGCCAGCGATGCGAGCACGTCCGGGTCGTTCGGGGGTAGCCGTCGCAGCCGCCTTGCCGCGGAGTCGCGTGTGGCCGACTCGGCCAGCGGCCAGTCGGCGCGGTCCAGCGCGCGGCGACCGACCAGCGCGGCCATCTGCGCGATGCGGAGGTCGGCGTCCTGTTCCGGCAGGGCGCGGAAGACGGCGCTCGCCGCGTGCGCCTCGCGCACGGCGTCCTCCGGTCGGTCCAGTTCCATCAGACTGCGCGCCAGGAGCGCGCGGCTGTCGGCGGTCGAGACGGCGTCGATTCCGAACAGCCGCTCGCGCATCGCCAGCGCCTCGCGGCAGACGCGCTCCGCTTCCGACGCACGCGCCCGCACGAGCAGGACGGCCGCAAGTTCGTGCATGCTCGCGGCGATGTCGGGGTGGTCGCCCGGGTGCTGGAGGCGCAGTTGCGTCAGGCCCGACCGCAGCGCGACCTCCGCGTACTCGACCATCGAAAGGGCCTTGCCCGAGCCGAGTTCGGTGTAGACATTGGCCCACATCCGCCGCAGCGCCTGGTCGAGTTCGGGATCATCGCCGAACGCGCCGGTCTCGATCCGGTAGTAGAGTCTGCCCATCCCCGATCCGACGATCGAGGCCAGTTCCGGCCGCGCCGGGTCCGCGTTGGGCAGCGCCTCGCGCAGCAGTTCCGTGACGGCGCGGGCGCGCGTGCTCTCCGCGTGCGCCTGCTCGCGCTGGAACTCGGCCCTCCGCGCTGCCTCGGCCGCGCTGGCCATGCTCCACGCCACCGCCGCGCCCGCGCCCAGCAGCACCGCCACCGCCGCGCCGGCCAGAGCCAGCCTGCGCCGGTTCAGCAGCAGCGCCTTGCGGAGCAGGTACCAGCCCGAGCCGCTCCGCGCTTCGACCGGCGCGCCGGCGAGGTACCGCTCAAGATCTCGCGCCAGGCTCGCCGCGGACTGGTATCGCCGGTCCTTCTCCTTTCGCAGCGCGCGGAGCACAATCGCCTCCAGGTCCGCCGGGACTGTCGGATCGCGGCGCCGAGGCGGAACAGGCTCGACGCCGCCGATCGTCCGGGCGATGTCGAAGATCGATCCTTCGACGGTGTAGGGCATGTCGCCGCACAGCAGGCGGTAGAGGATCACGCCCAGCGAGTACACGTCGGTCAGCGCGTCCACTTCGTCGGGCTTGCCCGAGGCCTGCTCGGGCGAGGCGTAGGCGGGCGTGCCCGCGAACTCGCCCGTCAGCGTGCCGCGGATGCCGCGGGCCATGGCGATGCCGAAGTCCAGAACGACCGGCCGGGCCTCGGACGTGACAAGGATGTTGTCGGGCTTGAGGTCGCGGTGGATGACCCCGTTCAGGTGCGCGTGGTGAATGGCGTTGCACACCGCGATGAACACGCGCACCATCTCGCGCCGTCGCTCGGCGGCGGTCGCGCCGGCCGGCCGCCACGCGTCGAGCGGCACGCCGTCGACAAACTCCATGATCACGGCGATGCGGTCATCGGCGAGCGTTCGCGACTCGAACACCGTTACGATGTTCGGGTGCCGCAGCCGGGCGGCGATTTCCGCCTCGCGTTCGGCGCGCATCCGCTGGCGCGTGCTGGGCGCCAGCCCCGCCGCGAGCGTCTTGATCGCCACCGTGCGCGAGGTCGATTCCTGCACGGCGCGGTACACCACGCCCTGCGCCCCCGAACTGACCACGCCGAGCACGCGGTACCCGGCGATCCGCGGCGAGCCCTCCGGCCCGAGCCCCGCGCCCGCCAGTGACCGCGCACGCGACAAAAACGCCGCGTCCGCCCGGGCCTGTGCCAGCCGCTGCCCGCACTCGGCACAGCCCGCCACGTGCGCCGTAACCTCGGGCCGGTCGGTCCCGCCCTCGGCGATCCGTTCGATCTGCCAGGTTTCCGGGCACCTGCCCGCGGCCGGTTCGGGCGGGGGAGAGTGGGGAGGTGGGGGTGGCGACTCGGCGCCCATGCTCAGTCGTCCTCCTCGAACGCCGCGGTGAGCGTCTCAACCAGCGACCGCAGGCGCTTGGTCACGCGGCTGCGCGCCACGTAGACCTGGTCCACGTTCATCCCGCACTGCGCGGCGACCTCCGCGGCCGGCACGCCGCGGAGGGCGACCAGTTCGAATGCGCGGAGCGTGCGGTCGTCCACCGAGGACTCATCGCGGATGATGTTCAGCGCACGCTCGAGAATCGCGCGGTCGCGCTCGTCGGTCCAGATGCTCCGCAGCGTGTGCTCGTCGGCGACATCCGCCATGGCCGTCGCGCCCGGCGTGTTCACCCTCCGGCCGGCGCGGATCATCCGCAGCGTCGTGTGATGGGCGATGCCCATGATCCACGAACTCAGCCGGCCCTTGCTGCGGTCGTAGCGTCCCTCGCGATAGGCCCGGACGAACTCCGAGAGCGCCTGCTGCGCGACTTCCTCCGCGTCGTTCTCGCGCAGGCCCAGTTGCCTTGCCAGGCCGCGGATGACCGGTCGGTACCGCGCATCGATCTGCGCCCACGCCGGCTCGTTGCCGTGGTCGCGCAACGCGTCGAGCAGTTTCGTCGTGGTTCGATTCGCGAGGGTCTGGTCCGGTGAGGCCACGGGGCACGCTCCGGGTCGCAGCATACCCGAAGTACCCGCCGCGGAGAACATCGCGCGTGATTCAGACGCCGAAATCGATGCTTCGGGATCAGGCCGGGGTGGGCATCATGCCCGGCGGGAGTTCCGGCGGGGAATCGGGCGCGGGACGCGGCGGGGTGTTCTGGGCCGCATCGCGCCGGGCCTCGGCGGCCAGAAGGTCGCTCACGGTCGGCTTGCCCAGCGGCTCGCCGTTGAGCAGACGGCGGACATCTTCCGAGCCGAGCGTTTCGTGCTTCAGCAGCGCCTCGGCGACGGCCACGACCTTGTCCCAGTTGGCCTCGATCAGACGCTGGGCCTCGTTGTAGGCCTCGTCCACCAGCCGGCGGATCTCTTCGTCGATGATTCGGGCGGTCTGGTCGGAGTAGTCCTTCTCCGGCACGAACATCTCTCGCGTGTCGGATGGCGCGTAGCGCACAAAGCCCAGACGCGGGCTCATGCCCCACTCGAGCACCATCATGCGCGCCAGGTTCGTGACTTGCGCGATGTCCATCGATGCGCCGGTGGAAACGTCGCCGATGGCCTTCTCCTCGGCGATGCGCCCGCCGCACAGCACGCGCATCGTCGCCTTGAGCCACCGCAGGCCGTACCCCATGCGGTCCCGCTCCGGAAGGCTGAACGTCGCGCCGCCAGCGTTGCCGCGCGGGATGATGGTCACCTTGTGCAGCGGGTCGGCATCCGGCAGGATCGACTGCAGCACCGCATGCCCGGCCTCGTGATAGGCCGTCAGACGGTTGTCGTCCTTCTCCCGCCGGGCCGACTTGCGAGCCCGCCCGAACTTGACCTTGTCGCGAGCCTCCTCGAGGTCTTCCTGCTCGACAAAGTCCTTGTTGTGCAGCGTCGCGGCGATCGCGGCCTCGTTGATCAGCGCGGCAAGATCCGCCCCGCTGAACATCGGCGTCGCGCGGGCCACACGCTCCAGGTCCACATCCGGGCCGAGTTTCACCTTCTTCGCGTGGACCTTGAGGATCTCCACGCGGCCCTTCACATCCGGCCGCGGCACGACGATCTGCCGGTCGAACCGGCCGGGCCGTGTCAGCGCGGGGTCGAGAACATCGGCGCGGTTGGTCGCGGCGATGACGATGACGCCATCGGCCGAGCCGAAGCCGTCCATCTCGACGAGGATGGCGTTGAGCGTCTGCTCGCGCTCGTCGTGGCCGCCGTGGCTGTAGCCCCCGCCGCGACGGCGGCCGACAGCATCGATCTCGTCAAGGAAGATGATGCAGGGCGCGGATTCCTTGGCCTGCTTGAAGAGGTCGCGCACGCGCGAAGCGCCGACGCCGACGAACATCTCGACGAAGTCGGAGCCGGAGATCGAGAAGAACGGCACCTCGGCCTCGCCGGCGATGGCCTTGGCCAGCAGCGTCTTGCCGCAGCCGGGCTCGCCGATGAGCAGCACGCCGCGCGGGATGCGCCCGCCGAGTTTCATGAACCGCTTGGGATTCTTGAGAAACTCGATGATCTCGGTCACCTCGTCCTTGGCCTCGTCGATGCCCGCAACGTCGGCGAACGTGACACCCGTGTTCTCCTTGGTGAACATGCGGTGGCGCGACTTGCCGAAACTGCCGAGCATCCCGCCGGGTCCCGCGCCCCCGGCCGAGCGCAGCATCCGCGAAATGAAGAACCAGATGATCAGGATGATGATCACAAAGGGCAGCAGCGAGATGAGCACGCTCTGCCACACGCCCGTCGGGACCTGCTTGAAGCGGCCGCCGGTCAGTTCGTTCACTTCCTTCAGGTAGAACTCGCGGTCGCCCGGGCTGATCGCCAGTTCCACCACCACCGGCTTGCCCTCCTGCCCGGGGAAACGCTCGGTGACGGCGCGGATGCTGCTGTCGCGGACCTCGACGATCTTCTCACGCATCGTCGAATCGCTGGCGTAGTAGTTCTTGAACTCCAGCCACGATGTCAGCGGCTTGGCCGGGCTTGAAAGCGTGCTGGTGAGCACCAGCGCCATCAGCACGACCAGCAGCACGACCACCGCGGACATGATGCCGCGGGGCGGGCGACCGCCCGCACCCCCCCCGCCCCCCCCGCCCCCTCCCGATGGCCCGCCCCCCCCACCTCCCCCCTGGCCGCCATCGCCGGGGCCATCGTCGCCGTCACGCGTTCGTCGCGCAGGACGCGGCCGGTCGCGTTCCGACATCGCGGCACGCAGAAGGCCAGTCTCGGGGGTCGTGGAGCGTTGGTCAGGGTTGGTCATGGTCAGCCGTTCCCCGTCTGATACGTCCGGTGATTCGACGGGGATCGTCAGGCGATTCACGCCGAAACCCGCGGCAGTGCCCGCCAAGGGCCCCCGACAGGGTCTATCGGCATCTCAACGCTAGGCGTGGAGGGTTACCAGTTCGACCGCAGTTCGGCGACGATGTCGCGGGCCAGCCGCTGCACCGCGCCCCGCTGGCCGTGCTCGATACGCTCGCCCACGCCGCGGGCGGGGACGAACGTATCGGACGCGCGGAAACCGCGCCGCGCGGTCAGCACCCGGCCCGTGCGGTTGTCCTTCCACTCAAACTCGACCGTGATCGAGTAGGCCAGTTCCTGCGCGATGCCGGTGTCGCGGCCGGTGGAGAGCCTGCGCAACTCCGCTTCGCTGATGCGGCCGCTCAGAGATGTCTGCGCGCTCTCAGCAGCCACGACGGTCCACGGTGTGACGCGCTGGATCTCCTTGATCACGGCGTCCGTCAGTTCGATCTCGATGCCGCGGGCGAAGGTCGGGTTCTCGAAGATCGGCACGTGAACCGTCCGGATGTCGGAGTTGAAGGACGACTCGAAGGCGTAGCCGCGCGTGGGGTCGGAGGCGCAGGACGCGGCGAGGCAACACGCCAGCATGGCGGCAGAGCAGCACATCGACAGCAGTGCGCGACTCATCGTGGGCTCTCCGGTTGGGTCAGGGCGGTCGAGTCAGCGCCGGCTCTGCGGAGCGGCGTTCCCCGGATGCCGCGGGCCTCCGGCGCTTTCAAGTTCGCCGCGGATTCGCCGGCGGTGTCGGCGGGGCGACTTTGCGGGGCATCACTCGGCTCGTCCTGCGGCGGCTCGATCCAGCCCTTCTCGACCATAAACGAGTAGGCCGTCTGGGCCGCCCCCGAGCGCGGGTGTGCGCGGAGCAGGCGCTTGAGGATGTAGCGCGCCGAGACCTCGTC
Source organism: Phycisphaeraceae bacterium (assembly GCA_019636495.1). Classification (GTDB taxonomy): domain Bacteria; phylum Planctomycetota; class Phycisphaerae; order Phycisphaerales; family UBA1924; genus JAHBXL01. The sequence continues at coordinate 17,109 of JAHBXL010000015.1, forward strand.
GTTGCGCGAGAGGTACCACCGGGCCGACTCGATGAGTTCCTGCGCGGCGGAATCATCGAGCCTCGCAACCAGCGCGTCGTCGAGCCCGGCCTGCTGGGCCTGCGCGGGGTAGAACGCCGCGAACCGACGCACCAGCACCTGCGCATCGAGCAGCGGGGCGGGGTCGTAGCGCGGGCCCTTGTACGCGGCGATGGTCGCGTAGATGCGACGCTCCATGGCCTTGGGGACATATTGGCTGCGGGGGTACAATTGCACGAACAGGTCGTAGGCGTCGGAGGCCAGTTCGAGTTTGCGGGCACGGAAGTAGTGGTCGGCCAGTTCGATTCCCGCGCGCTCGGCCACGCGGCTGCCGGGGAGTCGCTCCTGCACGCGGATGAGCAGTTCCTCGCCGATGTCCTCCGCGTCGAGGATGCGCACGCCGAAGAAGCGACGGCGCATCCCGTTGACGTACTTGACGCCGATGTTCAGTTCGCGCTCGACGGCGAGCGTGTACGACTCGGTCGCCGGAAACTCGCGGATGACCCGCTCGTAGTCGTACAGCGCTTCGTACTCATCGCCGAGCGCGGTGTACGCATCGCCGCGGAGGAGAATGGCCTCGGCCAAAAGCGGGCTGCCCGCCCGCTCGTTGGCCTTGATCCACGGGTCGAGGGCGAGTTTGGCCGCGCCGGGCCGGTCGTTCGCCAGGGCGCGCCGGGCCTCGGCCAGCACCGCCTCCGGCGTCCCGGGAATCGGCGCATCGGTCTGCTCCCACGTTCCCGAAGCGTCGAGGCGAAGTTCGGTGGACTGGGCCAGCGCGGCGGAGCCGCAGAGCAGACTCGCGGCGGAGAAACAGGCGGCGATCAGGGGCCATCGGGGCATGGGGGGAGGATACACGGTCTGGGCCGACGGCGGGCCGGGAAAGCGCAAGCGGAGGCCATGGATGGCCAACGGATGAAAGCGGGCCGAAGGGGCACAACAGGCTTCGCCGTGGTCAATGCCGGCGCGGTAATCTCTGAACCGTGGAACTCACCCCTCTCCGACAGTTCATCGCCATCGCGCGGACGCGGCACATGACGCGTGCTGCGTACCAACTCGGCATCTCGCAGCCCGCCCTCTCCGCGATGGTTCGCAAACTGGAGGACGAAGTCGGCGCGCCCCTACTGTCGCGCATCGGGCGCGGCATCGATCTCACCGAGGCCGGACGGGCCTTTCTCGTGCACGCCGAAGACGCCGTGCGCCGCGCCGACGCCGCGGTGCGGGCCGTGCGCGAGTTGATGGGCCTGGAGCACGGCTCGATCCGCGTCGGCGGCGGCGCGACGGCGACCAGTTATCTCCTCCCGTGCGTCGTCTCCGCTGTCCGCCGCGCCCATCCTGGCCTGCGGTTCTACGTGCGCGAGGCGGGCAGCAGCGCCGTCGCCGCGGCGGTGCAGAGCGGCGAACTGGACCTGGGCATCGTCACGCTGCCGCTCAAGGGCGCGCAGACCGACGACCTGGTGCGCATCCCGCTCGTGCATGACGAACTCCGGATCATCGGTCTTCGGCGCAAGCCCGCGAAGGGCGCGCGGACGGACGGCTTCCGATGGTCCGAGATCGCCGACCTGCCCGTGGTCGCCTTCGAGGCCGGAACCGCCGTGCGGGAGGTGCTCGACCGCGCCGCGGCCGCGGCAGGAGTCTCGTTGAACGTCGTGATGGAACTGCGGTCGATCGAGTCGATCAAGCAGATGGTCGCCGCGGGGATCGGCGTGGGGTTCGTGTCGCGCTTTGCGCTCAAGGCCGGCGAGGGGCTGGCCTGCCGCGACGGAAGGCTGTCGCGCGAGTTGGCGATCGTGCGCCGCCGCGACCGAAAGCCGAGCCCCGCCGCAGCGGTGTTCGAGCGCATCCTGGGGCGCACGCTCTGGTAGCGGCCGGCGCGAGATACGCTTGCGCGTGGCAAAGAAGAAGTCCGACCCCCGCATTTACTTCGGCATCATCATGGGCACCGGCTCGCTGATCGCGGGGCTGGTGCGGGCGCACGTCTTCGAGGGCGGGTTCGATCTGGTGTTCTGGTCCATGGCCGCGGTGTTCGTCGCGGGCGTGGCGATGACCGCGTGGTACATCGGTCGTCGGCGGCTGCACTCCCAGACGCGCACCTTCATCGACCGGCCGGCGCGGAAGCCCTCGCCGCGGCATGACGGGCCGGAGGATTGATAAACGGTGTTTATCATTCAGTCAAGTATGATTGATTCGACTCATGCGCCGCGGACGCTACCTTTGAGTCAGGATCGAACCCGAAAGGAACCCCATGGCCGCCCCCGCTCACGACCCCTTCAACGCCCGCGCAACGCTCTCCGCCAACGGCAGGACGTACACCTACGCCAGTTTGGGCGCGCTGGAGAGGCAGAAGATCGGCAAGCCGATCTCGCGGCTGCCGTTCTCGCTGCGGGTGTTGCTGGAGGCGATGTTGCGGAACGTGGACGGGTTCGTGGTGACGGCCGACGATGTGGCGGGGATGGCGAACTGGAACGCCAGGAGCCCGAGCAAGGCGGAGTTGCCGTTCATGCCCGGGCGCGTGGTGCTGCAGGACTTCACGGGCGTGCCGTGCGTGGTCGATCTCGCGGCGATGCGGGATGCGATGAAGAAACTCGGCGGCGACCCTTCGGCGATCAACCCGCTGGTGCCGTGCGACCTGGTGATCGATCACAGCGTGCAGGTGGATGCGTTTGCCTCGAAGGTCGCGCTGACGATCAACTCCGAGAAGGAGTTTGAGCGGAACCGCGAGCGGTACGAGTTCTTGAAGTGGGGCCAGCAGAGTTTGCGGAACTTCCGCGCGGTGCCGCCGGCGACGGGGATCGTGCACCAGGTGAACCTTGAGTATCTCTCGCCGGGCGTGATGACGCGCGAGGCGGGCGGGACCCAGTGGGTGTACCCGGACTCGTGCGTCGGCACGGACAGCCATACCACCATGATCAATGGTTTGGGCGTGGTGGGCTGGGGCGTGGGCGGCATCGAGGCCGAGGCGGTGATGCTCGGTCAGCCGTACTACATGCTGCCGCCGGAGGTGATCGGCTTCCGCATCAAGGGCAAACTGCCCGAGGGCGCGACGGCGACCGACCTGGTGCTGACGGTGACGCAGATGCTGCGGGCCAAGGGCGTGGTCGACAAGTTCGTGGAGTTCTTCGGGCCCGGGATCGATGCGCTGAGCGTGCCCGATCGCGCGACGATCGCGAACATGGCGCCCGAGTACGGCGCGACGGTGGGCTTCTTCCCGGCCGATGCCCGCACGATCGAGTACCTGCGCTTCACGGGTCGCGAGGCCGAGGCCGCCCTGACCGAAGCCTATTGCAAGGCCAACATGTTCTGGCGCGATGCCAGCACACCCGAGCCCGAGTTCACGGACATTCTCGAACTCGATCTCTCGACCGTGAAGCCCTCGCTGGCGGGGCCCAAGCGGCCGCAGGACCGCGTCCTGCTGACGGAGATGCAGCCGACGTGGCAGAAGGAACTGGTCGATAGTTTCGCCAAGAAGGTGCCGGCGCAGGCGATCAACCTCAACCGCTGGGTGTCGGAGGGCGGGGCGACGGCGGGCGCGGCGGTGAACCCCGAGAACGGCGCAACACCCTCGACCGGCGCCCCCACCGGCGATGCGGGGTGCGACGGCGTCGATGTGATGCTCGAAGGCAAGCAGTTCAAACTGCACCACGGCGACGTGGTGATCGCGGCGATCACGTCGTGCACGAACACGAGCAACCCGGACGTGATGATCGCCGCGGGGCTGGTGGCGCGCAAGGCCCGCGCGCTCGGCCTCACCCGCAAGCCGTGGGTGAAGACGTCGCTTGCGCCGGGCTCGAAGGTCGTGACCGAGTATTACCAGAAGGGCAACCTCGTTGAGGATCTTGAAGCGCTCGGTTTCCACACCGTGGGCTATGGGTGCACAACGTGCATCGGCAACTCCGGCCCGCTGCCCGATGAGATCGAAGCGGCGATCAAGAAGGGCGACCTGATTGTCTCGAGCGTGCTCTCCGGCAACCGCAACTTCGAGGGGCGCGTGCACCCGATGGTGAAGGCCAACTACCTCGCCAGCCCTCCGCTGGTGGTGGCGTACGCGATCGCGGGGACGGTCGATATCGACCTTGCGAGCGACCCGATCGGCAAGGACAAGAGCGGTCGGCCGGTGTACCTCAAGGACATCTGGCCCTCGCACGAGGAAGTGATCGCGCTGCGGAACTCGTGCCTGACTCCGGATCAGTTCAAGAAGCAGTACGGCAATGTGTTCACGGGCAACCCGACGTGGAACGCGGTGCCGATCAGCCAGAGCGAGTTGTTCCCGTGGAACGACTCGTCCACCTACATCCAGAACCCGCCGTACTTTGAGAGCATGAGCGCCAAGGCGCCGGAGGGACCGCTGCCCTCGATCCGCGGGGCGCGGTGCCTGGTGCACGTTGCCGATTCGGTGACGACTGATCACATCTCGCCCGCGGGCGACATCGCCGAGGCCTCGCCGGCCGGGCAGTATCTGCTCGGGCTTGGCGTGCCGCGGTCGCAGTTCAACAGTTACGGTAGCCGGCGCGGCAACGACCGCGTGATGACGCGGGGCACCTTCGCCAATGTCCGCGTGAAGAACAAGATCGCGGAGGATCAGGGGAAGATCAAGGAAGGCTGGTGGACGAAGGACTTCTCCGCCGCGGGCGGCGGGAGGATTGCGCCCATCTATGACGCGGCGATGAACTACAAGAAGGAAGGCACGCCGCTGATCGTGCTCGCCGGAAAGGACTACGGCATGGGTTCTTCGCGCGATTGGGCCGCGAAGGGCACCATGCTGCTGGGCGTGAAGGCGGTGATCTCGGAGAGTTTCGAGCGCATCCACCGTTCGAACCTGGTGGGCATGGGCGTACTGCCGTTGAACTTCATGCCGGGGCAGAACGTGCAGTCGCTTGGGCTGTGTGGGACGGACCGCTTCGACATCGAGTTGCCGGCGGAACTCTCGCCGCGGTGCGAGGTGATGGTGAAGGCGACGATCACGCAGGGCGAAAAGAAGGGACAGGTGATCACCTTCAAGGCCCGCTGCCGGCTCGATTCGGCGGTGGAGATCATGTACTACCGCAACGGCGGGATTCTGCAGACGGTGCTGCGGCGGTTGATGAACGAGAGCCGGAAGGCGGTGGGGGTGTGAGGCGGCGAGGACTGATGCATGGCGAAGAAGAGCAAGCCGACCGTAAGGAAGACGACGAGAAAAGCACGCAAGCAGAACACGGGTGGATCGCCTGTTGCCGATGACTCTCCCGTGAGAGTTGCGGGCCCGAGCGGCATCACATTCACTCTGTATGCCATCAAGGTCCAGGATGGCAAGGTTGTGCGCCGAGGCAGACGGTAACCGCACGCCATTGCTATCCTCGTGCCGATGACCGCCGCGGCAGAAGTACTGGCGACCGACCTTGCCGGCATCGCCCTGCGCAACCCGGTGCTGCTCGCCGCGGGGACGTGCGGGACGCTCGACGAGATGTCCGATGTTCTCGACCTGTCGCGGATCGGCGGGGTGGTGAGCAAGTCGATCACGCCCTTGCCGCGGGAGGGGAACCCGACGTGGCGGATTCTGCCGGCGCGGGCGGGGATGCTCAACGCGATCGGGCTGGCGAACCCGGGCATCGACGCGTTTGAGTCGCATTACCTGCCGCGGGCGGAGAAGATGCCGTGCGCGGTGATCTGCTCGGTCGCGGGGTTCGGCATCGAGGACTACGTGCAGGTCGCGGCGGTTCTTGATGAGTGGAACGGGAGGGGCGTGGCGGCGATTGAACTGAACATCTCGTGCCCGAACGTGAAGACGGGGACGGAGTTCGGCATGTCGCCCGCGTTGACGGGCGAGGTGGTGCGGGCGGTTCGGCCGGTGGTAAAGGGAGCCGCGCTGTTTATCAAACTCTCGCCGGTCGCGCCCGAACTGCCGGTGATCGCCAGAGCGGCGATCGAGGCGGGTGTCGATGCGCTGACGATCTCGAACACGATTCCGGCGATGGCGATCGATGTGCACACGCGCACGCCGCGGCTGGCGAATGTGACGGGCGGGCTCTCGGGCCCTGCGCTGCACCCGGTGGCGGTGCGTCTGGTGCACGAGGTGTATCGGAAGATCGCGCGGGATGCGGGCGTGCCGATCATCGGTGCTGGCGGGGTGATGCGCTGGGAGGATGCGGCGGAGTTTGTTCTCGCGGGGGCGACGGCGGTGCAGATCGGCGCGGCGTTGTTCGCCGACCCGCGCGCGCCGCTGGCGGTGGTGCGGGGGCTGGAGAAGTGGGCGCGAGTGCAGGGGTGCGCAAGCATTCGCGAGTTGGTGGGCGCGGTGAAGATCGACTGAAGGAGGATCGAGCGATGCGGATCGTGAGGATCGCGGCGTGCATGACGGCGTGCGCGCTGATTGTCTGCGCGGATGCGCGGGCGCAGACGGGCGCGGATGGCGCCGCGGAAGCCGGCGCGGCTTCGAAGGCCGAGGTGCGCGATGTCTCCGCGCTGCTCGCGCCGATCATCGAGAAGCACGATGTGCCGGGGATGGTCGCGGGGATCGTGGTGGGCGGCCGGCTCATCGCGGCGGGCGCGGCGGGGGTCCGTGCCCGCGGCGAGGCGGAGCACGTGACACTCGACGATCGGTTCCACATCGGCTCGTGCACCAAGGCGATGACGGCGACGATGTGTGCCGTGCAGGTGGAGCGCGGCACGCTGCGGTGGGACCTGACGATGGCGGAAGCGTTCCCAGATCTTGCCGCGAAGATGCACGAGCAGTACAAGGGTGTGACGCTGGCGCAACTGCTGAGCAATCGCGGCGGCGTGCCGAGTGATTTGAACGCGGGCGGCTTGTGGGGCAGGCTGTGGGCCCATCGCGGCACGCCGCGGGAGGCGCGGCGGATGCTGCTGGAGGGCCTGATCTCGCGTGCGCCGGCGCACGAGCCGGGGACGAAAGACCTGTACTCGAACGCGGGGTTTGCGATCGCGGGGCACATGGCCGAGACGGTTGCCGGGAAGGACTATGAGGACCTGATGCAGGAGTTGGTGTTCGGGCCGCTGGGCATGACGGCCTGCGGGTGGGGCGCGCCGGGCGATGCGGAGACGATCGATCAGCCGCGCGGCCACGAGCGCGATGGCAAGCCGGTTCAGCCCGCCCCATGGCGGGCGGACAACCCGCCCGCGATCTCGCCCGCGGGCAGGCTGCACTGCACGCTGGGTGATTGGGGGAAGTTCATCTCGCTGCATCTGCGTGGCGAAGCCGCGAACCCGAACCGTGCTGCCGCGGTGCTGAGGCCGGAGACGTTCGACACGCTGCACACGCCGCCGGATTCACTCAGCGAGTACGCCTTCGGCTGGGCTCGGCCCGTGCGTCCGTGGGCGCGGGGCGAGGTCGCCGGTGCAACCGGGCGCGTGCTCACGCATGGCGGGAGCAACACGATGTGGTTCTGCGTGACGTGGGTCGCGCCGGAGCGCGACTTTGCGGTGCTCATCATGTGCAACCAGGCCGAGCGCGGCGACAAGGCGTGCGATGAGGCGGCGTGGGCGCTGATTCAGGAGCAGATCAAGACGGCCCGGCGATAGGCCCCCGGCGCTGCCCGTGTCGGCGGCAGCCTCATCATACCTTGATCGGGTCCGCGCCCTCGCGCATGCCGGCGAGCGCGCGACGGAGCGCGCTGCTGGGCTGGGCCTTCTTCGCCGCGGCGGCGTGCTGGGCCTCTTCCTGCGCGTGCGCGGCGACAAACTCCTCGTGCGAGGGGCCGACGGCATCGAGGCCGAGATCGTGCGCGCCCTCATCGAGCTTGCCCTCGGCGATCTGGCCCTCGTCGCCGACCTGGTCAATCTTCACGCTCACACGCTTCGAGACGCCGCGTTCCTGCATCGTCACGCCATAAAGGCGGTCTGCCGCGGCCATGGTGCGCTTGTGGTGCGTGATGACGATGAAGTGGGAGTGATCGAGGAAGCGGTGGATGACGCGGCAGAAGCGTTCGACGTTGGCCTCGTCGAGCGCGGCATCGACTTCGTCGAGCACGCAGAAGCAACTGGGCTTGCTCTTGAAGATCGAGAGCAGCAGCGCGACGGCGGTCATGGTCTTCTCGCCGCCGGAGAGTTGGCTGATTGATCGCGGCTCCTTGCCCGGCGGCTTGGCGATGACCTCGACGCCGCTCTCGAGCCAGTCGATCTCGCCGGTGTCGATCTTCTCGCCGTTCGGGCCCTCTTTGATGATGGGCATCAGCCGCACTTCGGCCTTGCCTCCGCCGAACAACTGGCGGAACATGCCGTCGGGCCCGGCGAAGTGCTTCTGGATCGTCTCGAAGGTTTCCTTGAAGCGCTGCTCGCTGGCGATGTTCAGTCTGCCGATGAGATCGGTGAGCGCGACCCGCGCGGCGTCGAGGTCGGCGACCTGCTTGATCAGGTCGTCGTTGCGCGCGGCGAGCAGGGACTCTTCCTCGATCGCGTCGAGGTTGACGTTCCCGAGTTCCTTGATCTGCTTCTTGAGGTCGGCGATGGTCGCCGCGGCGGGGTCGGAATCCTGTCGCGCGATGACGACGGGCACGGTGCGTTGGGCACCGTCGTCGTCGGTGAGTGTGATGGCGAGTCCGTCGTTGAGCATCGCCTCGTACTCGGCGTGCTCGGCGGCGATGTCGAAGTTCAGGTCCTGCGTGCAGCGTTCGACGAGATTCTCGCGCTTGACCTCGACCTCGCGTCGCGAGATCTCCAGGCTGTTGTAGTCGCGCTCGACGGTCTGTGCGTGCTGGCGCGAGATGGCGACCTTCTCGCCAAGTTCCTGTGTGAGTTTCACGGCTTGCACGAGTTGCGATCCGACCGAGCGCAACTGCTCCTGCGCTTCGTGGGCCTCGCGCGTGCCGCGGGTGATGGCCTCGTCGCACTCGGCCAGCGCCTTCTCGTGGGCCGCGAGCGAGGCGGCCCGCTGCTCGATCTGCGATCGCAGCCGGCGGGCGCGGCGCTGGGCCTCGTCGTCAGTCTCGTCGAGGCGCGACTTCTCGCGCTTCGCGGCGGTGAGCGCCTCGGCGGCGCGGCCGGCCTCGACCTTCGCGGCGGTCAGAAGATCGCTCGCGGCGTCGGCCTCCTTCTGCGCGGTGTCGATCTGTGCTTCGAGCGCGCCGGCCGCGGCGGCCTGTTCTTCGTAGAGGCGGCGGAGGCTCTCGGCCTTCTCAGCGGTGTGGGCCTGTTCGCCATCGAGTTTGGCGCAGCGGGCGGTGAGGTCGGCGATCTCCTGTGAGAGGTTGCCCTGTTCGCGCTCGAGGCGTGCCAGGTCGGCGGCGATGCGCTCGGCCTGGGCCTCATGCGCGACCAACTCGCGCTCGAGCCTCGCCAGCGCGGTGCGGAGATCGCCCTCGTGTGTGGATGCCGCGGCGGCCTGTTCGTCGAGCCCGGCGAGTGCGGCGCGTTCGGCATCGAGGGCGCGCCGCGCGTCGGCGACGCGCTCATTGAGCGTGGCCAGTTCGCTGGCGCGCTGCAGCACGCCTCCAGCGCCCCCCGCCCCCGCATCGGCGGTCATGGGTCCGGCGATCACGCGGCCATCGGCTTCGAGCACGCGTCCATCGCCGGTGACGAACCGCGCGCCAGCGCCATCGGGCGAGGCCTTGAGGAGCATCGCGGCGTCGAGGTCGCGCACGACGAAGGTGCGGTCGAGCAGCCGGTCGAGCAGCGCGGCGATGCCCTCGGGCGCGCCCTGCACAGGATGGACCGTGTCGCGCACGCGCGAGACCGATCCGTACGCGCCGCCGATCACACCAACGATCTCGCTCGCCGCTTCCGGCTCGCCGTCCGCGGGTTGCTCGATCGGTCCGGTCAGCGCGCGGCCGAGCGTCTGCATCGGCACGAACGCGATGCGACCCGGCAGCGTGCCCAGTTCCGCCGCATCGGGAACATCGAGCAGGGTCGGCACCACCAGCGCCTGGAGCAGTCCGCCGAGCGCGGCCTCGACGCTCGCGGCGTGGGCCTGGTCGGTTTGGATGAAGTCGGCGAGCACACCGGCGACGCCGGCAAAGCCGCGGCCCTCGGCGCGGGCATCGAGCACGAAGCGCACGGCCTCGCCGAGGCCGGCGTGGCTGTCGTGCATCTCCTGCAGGGTGGCGCGGCGGCTGTCGAGGCGGACGAGTTCCTGCTGCAGTTCGTCGGCGCGGCCGGCCAGGCCCTTGCGGTCTGTCGCGAGGCGCTCGCGAGATTGCGCCGCCTTGCTCAGGTCTGAGCGGAACGCGGTGATGCGATCGCCCGCGGTTCGGCAGAGTTCGAGCGCCTCGCGCTCGCGATCGGCCAGCGCCTCGCGCTCGGTCTTGTTGCCCGCGGCCTTGGCGGCCAGCGCGGCCAGTTGGTCGCGCATCTGCGCTGCGCGACGACGGTCGCTCTCCACCGCCGCGAGCAGCGCGGTGCGCTCCCGATCGATGTTCGCCGCGCTGGTTCGGGCCTGGCCGTGACGGTTGCGGGCATCGGCGACGGCGTTCTGCGCCGCGGCCCGCTGCTGGGCGAGTTCGCCGAGAGACGATTCGGCGCGTGCAAGGTCGCTTTCGTGCTGTGCGACGGCCTGGGCCTGTTCGGCGACAGCGCGCTGGACTTCGACGATCCACTGCTCGACGGCGGCCATCTGCTGCTCGTCCTCGGCGGCGTGGGCGCGGGCCTCGTCGATGGCGTGGGCGGTCATCTCGCGCCGCTGCTCGGCCTGCGCCCGCGCGTGCTGCGCGGCCTGCAGGGCCGACTCGCAGCGGCGCTGCACGCCGCCGAGTTCGCTCTTGCGGATCTCGGCTTCCTGCTTGGCGCGTTCCAGATCGGCGAGCAACTCCTGCGCGCGGCGGCGCTTGCCGTCGAGTTCGGCCAGTTGGCTGGTCAATCCGCCGAGGCGCTGCTGCAGGTCGTCGTACTGATCGAGCGCGACGACGGCGCGCAGCGCGCGGAACTCGGCGTCGAGGGCCTTGAACGTCCGCGCCTTGGCGGCCTGGCTCTTGACGATGCGCAGCCGGCGCTCGGTGTTGGCCAGTTGTTCGCGCGTGAGCGTGAGGTTCTGCTCGGCGCGGTCGAGTTTGCGCTCGGCCTCGATGCGGCGGGCCTTGTACTTGGCGACGCCCGCGGCCTCCTCGAAGATCGTGCGCCGCTCCTGCGGGCTGGCGAGCAGCATCGCATCGACCTTGCCCTGCTCGATAATCGAGTAGGCATCGGCGCCGATGCCGGTATCGAGGAACAGATCAACGATGTCCTTGAGGCGGCAGCGTTTCCCGTTGATGAGATACTGGCTCGTACCGTCGCGGTACAGCCGCCGTTCGACATCGACCACATCGGCATCGAACGGCAGGGCGCGGTGGCGCGCCGAGCGACGGTCGATGACGCTGATCTCGCCGTCGGGCGCGGCGGGCTCGGCCGCCTGCGCATCTTCCCCCGCGACCGGCGCATCGCTCACGCCCGCCGCGTCGGCGGCGGCGCTGGTCTCGGGCCGCGCCAGCACCGGGTTCTCGAAACTCAGCGTGACCGCGGCCATGCCCATCGGCTTTCGCGCGGCGGAGCCGGCGAAGATGACGTCGATCATCTCCTTGCCGCGCAGGGACTTGCTGGAGCGCTCGCCGAGCACCCACTTCACGGCGTCGACCACGTTGGACTTGCCGCACCCGTTGGGGCCGACAATCGCCGTGATCGGTTCATCAAACGTGAACTCGGTCCGGTCCGCGAACGACTTGAACCCGTGCAGCGTGAGTTTGGCCAGACGCATGTCGGTGAGCAACCTCCGTGTCGCTGTCGTCCTTCCTGGACAGCGTCAGGCGAATGGGGCGTTCCGTGCCGCGGCGAGGCGAGGCCACAAGACCGCAGAGCATACCCGATCCGACCGCGCGATTCAGGCCATTTTGAGGGGTTGTGTGGGGGATTGGGGCCCTTTCCCCGGGGTATCGACAACCGACAGGACTCGACAGGAAATCAGGGCGTGCCTCGGCCCGTTCTTGGCACGATTGGCTGCGGTTTGTGCTTGGGTGATGTGACTCAGTTCTGCAGTCGCGATGGAGAATCGAACTCGGTGGGCTCAACCTCGTCCCGCGGTCCGCGCGGCTCGTGCAGTGGAGCGTTACAGGCCATGATCCGCGCCGCGTTTGAGGCTGGATCATCCCACGAGTCCGTCCTCTGCCGCTTCGGAACAGTCGTCGCAAATCCCGCATCTTCAACGTGTTACCGCTCCTCGCCGGTTCGGGAGCCCCACGCTCTGGTTGCAAAGAACGCTGCCGCGAAGTAATCTGTGGTCGTTCGTGGTTCGCCCGCCATGGCCGCGGGGGTGATATGCGCGGCCGGTTTCGCGGCCGCGGACTCGGTCCGCAGACATCAGGAGATTCGATGATGGCTCGCATTCATGGTCGCGTGCTTTGGTCAGTCTGTGCGGTGTTCGCGGCGGCGTTCCTGGCGGTTCCCGCCAGAGGGCAGATCGACCCGCCCCCGGGCCCGGTTGCGCCGTCCATGAAACGGCTGGATCAGATCGACCCGCGTCGAACGGTCAGCAGTCTGCCGGGGTCGGAGGAAGCGCTGCACGTCATCAGCGAGCCGGGCGTGTACGTGCTGACGGCGGACATCGTCGGCCAGCCCGGCCGGCACGGTGTCATGGTCGTGTGCGATGGGGATGTATCGCTGGACCTCAACGGGTTCTCTCTGGTCGGGGTGCCGGGATCGCTGCACGCCGTGTACGTTCGCGATCCGCAATCCGGTCAGTCGACGGGGCGGCGCTCGTTCTCGATGCCGCACGTGTTCGAACAGAAGGGCCGCATCAGCCATTGGGGCGGCGACGGTCTGCACCTTGCCGCGATTGACGAGTGCGCGGTGGCGGGAGTGTCGATCAGCGATTGCGGCGGGATGGCGTGCCGCGTAAGCGGTCGGCACGAATCGGCGATGGCTTCGATCCGGAACCTGCGTGCACATTCGTGCGGCGGCGGGGGCGTTCTGGTTCACCATCTGCCGCCGCAGGCGGGCCAGATCGGCGGCGGTTCCGGGAAGGTCAGTCTGTCGGACCTCCACGTGCTGTCGTGCGGGGGCGATGGGATCCTGGTGCTCTGCCCGACGAGCGCGGTGTGCGATGTCGGCGTTGAGCGATGCGTGGTGATGAACTGCCCTGGAGACGGCGTGTGCGTACGGGGGTACGGCGCGGGGAGCGGCGGCGGCGCGGGCAAAGTGTCGTTTCAGGATTTGAGCATCGTGCGCTGCCGCAACGGCGTGTGCATTGAAGGCCATTCGGGCTGGACGGGTTCGACGTGCGACGTGGCGCGGTGCGTGGTTCAGGATTGCGATCAGGACGGCATCCGTTGCACGGACACCACTCTGTGCAGTCTCTCGTCATTTGATGTCTCCTTCTGCGGCGGGCACGGCGTGGCTGCGCTGAAGGTTGTCAAGTTCAAGGCGGGGGCGGACCTGGCCACCACGGTGAACAAGGGTTCATCGCGCGTGCACGCCTGCGGCGGCAACGGGCTGTACCTGCTGGATTGCCCCGATGTCTCGACAAGCGGGCTGAGCGTCTCTTCGTGCGTGGATGGGGCCGGCATCCTGCACGTGTTCGGTTCCAATCCGCCCGACCTGTTCACGGCGGCGCACGAGGCGGCGCACGTGGTTCAGTGCCGCGGCGGCATCCAGTGCGACTGCCCGAACCACCCGATGTCGATCGACTTCTCGTGCGTGTCGTGCACGCTTTCGAGCAACTTCGGCGCGGGCCTGCGGCTTTCGTGCCCCGCGGCGAGCCCGGTGCGGTGTGTGCTGGACCGGTGCGTGTGCTCGTCCAACGCGTCGAGCGGCGTGGAACTGGTGTGCCACCCGGCCTCGAGCGTGCAGTGCGTGTGCTCGCATCTGCGTTGCGTTCACAACGGGGGTGACGGCATCTCGGTGGTGAGCAGCGACCCGGCATCGACGCTGGCGCACGGGATGGTGATGCTCGATTCGTGCGTGTGCAGCGGGAATGTCGGTTCGGGCGCGCGGTGCCGGTGCCCGCTTGACGGCCGCCGGTGCGTGTTCTCGGAGAACGGCTCATCGGGCGTCGACTGCGCGGTGGCGAGCCCGTTCGACGCGGCCGGCTCGCTCTCCGACTGCACGCTGCACCGCAACGCGCTGCACGGAGTCCTGTGCGAGCGCGGCAAGCATCAGGTCGCACGGTGCGACTCGAGCGACAACGGCCAGCACGGGATGATGTGCGCCGAGGGTTGCCTGATCGTCGACTCCTGCGTGTGCAACCGCAACGGCGGCGACGGACTGCACGTGCTGGGCACGCTGACGGTCTCGGCCAGCGCGATGCGCCGCAACGGCGGGAGCGGCGCGGTGTGCTCGTCCGGCCAGTGCGTCTGCCGCGACTGCGTCTTCGAACTGAACGGCACCAACGCGGGTGTCAGCGCGGCGGGCGCGGTCTTCCTCGACTGCACATCGGTCTCGCTGACGCGGTGCATCGCCAGCAACAACACCGGGCCGGGGCTGTTCTGCGCTTCTTCGGCGGGCATCGCGTGCGCGTGGTCGTCGATCGACTGTGTGTGCTCGAGCAACACGGGCGACGGCATCCGACTGAACAACACGTTTGGCGCGCAGGTGCTGCGTTGCGTGTGCACGAACAACGGCGAGTGGGGCGTGCGCTTCTCGTCGGGCAGCACGGGCGGAAAGATCGAGGCCTGCTCGTGCGCGGGCAACGGCGGGGGCCTCTTCGTGCAGGGCCAGGGCAACGTGGTGATCTCCAACACCTGCTCCGCCGGTCCGCTTGGGGCGATCATCGTCGCGGGCGGCAACGCGCTGGGGCGGGTCATCGATGTCGGCTCCCTCAACGCGGGAGACTGTGATGGGCGCGCGAACCTGGTTCACTGATCGGCGTGACCCATCGGGAGCAGACGCATGCACACCAGGCACTCATCCTTCGTCGCGGGGTTGATCGTCTCGGCGCTCGTACCGTGCGCGACAGCCAGCGCGCAGCCGACGAACATCAGCCCGGCACACAAGTACTGCTGGGGCGAGAACGTCGGCTGGTTGAACTGGCGCGATGCGGGCTCGCCCCCGGGCGCGCAGGGCGCGCGCATCGGCGCGGCGTTCCTCTCGGGCTTTGTCTGGGGCGAGAGCATCGGCTGGGTGAATCTGGGCGACGGCTCTCCCGCCGACGGCTCGCGCTACGCCAACACCGATGGCACCGACACCGGCGTGAACATCGACGCAATCAGCGGCGACCTCTACGGCCTGGCCTGGGGCGAGAGCGTCGGATGGATCAACTTCGACACCCGGGTCGCGCTCGCGCCGTTCGGCCAGCAGGCCCGGTGGGACAGCGCGGCCCAGCGCCTCCGCGGCTTCGCCTGGGGCGAGAACATCGGCTGGATCAACCTCGACAGCGACGAGCACTTCGTCGCCGTCGGCTGCGCGGCCGACTACAACGGCGACGGGGTCCGCGATGTGCCGGACATCTTCGCCTTCCTCACCGACTGGTTCGCCGGTGTGCCCAGGGCCTACACCTTCGGCGGCACGGCGGGCGTGCCCGCCATCTTCGCGTTCCTGAGCGCGTGGTTCGCCGGTTGCCCGTAGGCACGAGTGCGAGGCCGGTGGCGAGCGGATTCACCCGGCCCAGGCGCCACGAGTCGTGTACGCTGTGGCCGGTCCGCGGATCGCGGGCTCCCGGAGTTCCCCCGTGCACGACGTCGGCGTGTGTTCCTGGTCGCTCAAGCCCGATGGCCCCGCCCAACTGGTCGAGCGCCTGCGCGCCTGCGGCCCTGCGGGCCGTGCGGTGCAGATCGCGCTCGACCCGATTCGCGAAGAGCGCTGGGACGAGCACGCAACGCGCGGCGCGCTCGCCGCGGCGGGCGTGCGGGTGCTTTCCGGGATGATGGGCACGCGCGGCGAGAACTACGCCACGCTGGAGACGATCCGCGCGACGGGCGGCGTGCGTGCGGATGAACACTGGCCCGCGAACCTCGCCGCGGCGAGGGGGAACGCCCGGCTGGCAAGGGCCTGGGGGATCGACCTGGTCACGTTTCACGCGGGGTTCCTGCCGCATGAGGCCGCCGACCCGTTGCGCGCGGTGATGCTCGATCGCCTGCGGCAGATGACCTGCGCCTTCGCCGACGAGGGCGTGCGCATTGCCTTTGAGACCGGGCAGGAAGATGCGCCGACGCTGCTGGGCGTGCTCGATGAACTGGCCGCGGTCTGCCCGCCCGGCTTCGCGCCCGGTGTGAACTTCGACCCCGCGAACATGATTCTCTACGGCATGGGCGACCCGGTCGCGGCGTTGTCGCTGCTGGCCCCGCACGTGCGACAGGTGCACATCAAGGACGCGCTGCCGACGCGCCGGCCCGGCATATGGGGGACGGAGGTCGTGGTCGGCACGGGCGCGGTGGATTGGGCGCGGTTCCTCGCCGTGGTCGAGGCACGCCTGCCGGGCGTTGCGCTGGTGATCGAGCGCGAAGCCGGCGCAGATCGGGGCGGCGACATTCTCGCCGCGGCGGACGTGCTGGCCAGGCACCTGAGCGGCCGCATCCGTCTGCTGGAGGGCGGGGCATGAGCATCGGGCGCGCCGAAGCAATCGGGGTGGGCGTGATCGGCCTGGGGTTCATGGGCCGCACACACGTCGCGGCGTACCAGGCCGCGGAGCGCGATGGGTTCCCGTGCCGCGTGGTCGCCGTGTGCGACCCGGACCCGGCGCGGCGGGCGGGGATCGCGCCCGCGGAAGGTGGGAACATCTCGACGGGCGCGACGGGAGCGCGGCTGTTCGATCCGTCCCGGGTGCGCGGGCATGAGACGGCGGAGCGACTGCTGGCCGACCCGGCGGTGCACCTGGTGAGCATCTGCACCTATACCGATTCGCACGTCGATCTGGCGCTGGCCGCGCTCGCGGCGGGCAAGCACGTGCTGGTCGAGAAGCCCGTTGCGCTGCGCTCGGGCGATGTGGAGAGTCTCGCGCTGGCGGCGCGTGCCGCGGCATCGGAGCGGGGGCTGTGCTGCATGCCCGCGATGTGCATGCGCTTCTGGCCGGGGTGGTCGTGGCTGCGCGAGCGCGTGCGCGACGGCTCGCTGGGCGCGGTGCGGAGCGCGACCTTCCAGCGGCTGGGCAGCGGGCCGACGTGGTCGGCCGGGTTCTATCGCGACGCCTCGCGCAGCGGGGGTGCGCTGTTCGATCTGCACGTTCACGATGCCGACTTTGTGCACTGGTGCTTCGGTCCGCCGCGCGAGGTGTTCGCCGTCGGCGATGCGCAGCACGTCACGGCGTCGTATGTGTACGGGCCGGGGGGGCCGGCCCACGTGGCAGCCGAGGGCGCGTGGGACCTCGCGCCCGGGGCGGGGTTCCGCATGCGGTACCTGGTGAACTTCGATCGCGCGACTGCGGAGTTCGATCTCTCGCGCTCGCCCGCGCTGGTGCTGCACACCGAGTCGGGGACCAGCGCCGTCGAGGCCGACGAGCCCGGCGTGCGCACCGGCTACGACGGGCAGGTGCGGCGGCTGCTGGAAACGATCGCCGCGGACCGGACCGATGCGCCCGCGACGATCGACGAGGCCGCGGCGGTCACGCGGATGCTGGAGGCCGAGCGCGAAAGCCAGGCATCGAGGCTGCCGGTGTCAGTGGGAGGCTGAGGGGTCGGCACGTGTCTCGGCGTGGGCGCGGTCGTCGCTCGCGATGATCCGCCGGGTGAGCCGCGCGGCCAGCAGCGGGTCCTCCTCGCGCGGCACGGCATACGACGGCTGCATGCCGCGCGCGACCAGCGCGGGGTCGGTCGCGTACGACGAGTGGCGGATGGTGGACCGGTCGATCCGCCAGTGCGGGACGTGCACGCGTTCGACGACCACGCGCGTGCGCATCAGCAGGTCGGCGTCGAACGCCCGGAGGTCGCCGGGGTCGGCGTCGCGCGGTTCGGCCGGCTCGAAGGTGATGCGCACGATTCGCTGGTGGCGGTGCGCAAAGTCGCCCAGTTCCTGAGCGACCGTGGATTGGTGACCGGACCACGGTGTCATGAACCCGGCGGAGGTGCCCGGGCGGGTGGTGATCACTCCGCTCCATGCGTCGACGCGCTCGAGCGTGAAGCCCGCATCGCGGAGTTCGCGCCGCGCGCAGTCAAACGCGGCGGCGTACTGGCCGGCGGGGATGCGCGCCGTCGTCGAATCCTCGAGCATCGCGCCGACGGGCGCGCGGTCGGCCCGCGGACCGGCGCAGGCGGGAAGGACGAGCAGCGCGGCAAGCAGCGGGAGCAGCAGGGTTCGCGGCATGGTGCCGCAAGCGTATCACGCCGCGGCCGACCGGAGCAGGTCCCACGCGGCGCGGACATGCTCCTCGCGTGTGCGGGTGCCGCCGATGGCCATGCGCAGCACGAGGCGCGCCGGCGCATCCACCGTCGCGGGCAGAACGGTGTGCACGAGGTATGCCCTGCCGCCGGCGTTGACGCGATCGAGCAGCGCGCGGTTCGCGCCGTCGGGGTCGGTCAGCGTTGCGCCCGCGGCGTCGCGGATCTGCCGGAAGCAGATGAGACTCATGGCGCGCGGCGCGGCGATCTCGAATCGGTCGTCGGCGCGGACCAGCGACTCGAACACCGCGCCCAGGCGCACGTGGACGCGGATGTGCTCGCGCAGCCCGCTGAGCCCGTACGCGCGCATCACGAACCAGAGTTTCAGCGCACGGAAGCGCCGCCCAAGGGGGATCTGCCAGTCGCGGTAGTCGATGACTGCGCCCGATTCGCTCGCGGCGTTGCGGAGGTACTCGGGCGTGATGCTCAACGCGCCCAGCAGCGGGGCGCGGTCGCGCACCCACATCGCGCTGCAGTCGAAGTTGGTGAGCAGCCACTTGTGCGGATTGAAGCAGAAGGAATCGGCCTGCTCGACGCCGCGAATCAGCGTCTGGTGCTCGGGGCAGACCAGCGCAGCGCCCGCCCACGCGGCATCGACGTGCAGCCAGGGACGGTGCGAGGGGTCAGGAATGGCGCGTGCGATCGCCGCGGCGACGTTGTCGAGCGGATCGAACGCGCCGCAGCCGGTGGTGCCCACGGTCGCGACGACGCAGCACGGCACCCTGCCCGCGGCGAGGTCTTCGCGCAGCGCCCGCTCCAGCGCATCGCAGTCCATGCGGAAGGCCGAGTCGGTGGGGATCAACCGGACCGCAGCGCGGTCCTCGGCCGACTTGGCGATTCCCGCGATCATCGCGGCCTTGATGACCGAAGAGTGCGCCTGCGTGGAGGTGTAGATGGTGAAACTGGAGTTGGACCCGGCACGGAGTGCCGGGCCACCAGGAGCCGAGCCACCAGGAGCCGGGCCACCAGGAGCCGGGCCACCAGATGACAAGCGGGCGCGCTCGCGCCCGGCGAGCATCGCCACCAGCGTCGCCTCACTGGCCGTGCTCTGGATCACCCCGCCGCCCGCACCGCTGGCTGAAAGAAACGTCTCCGGCAGGCCGATCGCCCGTCCGAGCCAGTCCAGCACGCGGGTCTCGATCTCGGTGCAGGCGGGGGAGGTCTGCCACATCATGCCCTGAACGGCGAGCCCCGTGCTCAACAGGTCGGCCAGGATGGCCGGGCCGGATGAGTTGGCGGGGAAGAACGCGAAGAAGTTGGGCGATTGCCAGTGCGTGATGCCGGGCATGATGATGCGCTGAACATCGGCCAGGATCACGTCCCAGGGCTCGGGCTGCTCGGGCGCGGCATCGGGAAGGCCCGCCGCGACCTCGCCGGGCCGAACTCTCGATAGCACGGGCAGCGAATCGACCCGCTCCATGTAGTCGGCGATGAAATCGACCATCTCGCGGCCGCGGCGGCGGAACTGGTCAGGGGACATGTGTCTCGGTGCCATATCCGCCACGATACGGTTCCACGCCGTGCCCGCCAAGTTGCGGCCGTGACCCGCGGGCGTTCGGGCCTTCATGCTGGTCGGTACCCGGGCGGCCGGTGCGTTTGGCGGACTTCCTTCTGACCAAACTGTCTCTACGCGGACCCGTCGCTTTCGACTGGAGCACGCAGGCGGGAACGCCCGTCGCAATCACCGTGGACGGGATGCGCGGCCGCGACCGCTGAACACCTGCTCCAGAATCCACCGGGCGAGGTTGCACGACCGCCGCGCCATGGGTCATAATGTCTTCGGGCGTTCTCGCCGGGCGGGGTTCTCTCGCTGCGGCGGCCTGAGGGGTGGTGCAGGGGCAACGGCGCCATGCGCCGGAAGGGAGCGGACATGTCGAAGACCGCCGTGGTGCTGCTGGCCAACGGGACCGAGGAGATCGAGGCGATCACCCCCGGCGACGTGCTCAACCGGTGCGGGGTGGATGTGACGTTCGCGGGCGTCGGCGGGACGGACCTGATGGGCGGCCACCACGTGCCGCTGCGGGCCGAGTGCGAGGTGGAGGACCTGGGCGAGATTCTCTTCGACGCGGTCATCGTGCCCGGCGGGGGCAAGGGCGCGGAGAACATCGCGCACAGCGATGGCGCGCGCGCGCTCATCAAGCGGCACTTCGAAGGGGGCAAGGTGATCGCGGCGATCTGCGCTGCTCCGGCGGTCGTGCTCGCGCCGCTGGGCATTCTCAATGGCAAGCACGCCACGTGCTACCCGGGCATGGAGCGGCGTTTCGGGCATGAGATCAAGGGGTGCGAGTCCGAGGTCGTGGTCGATGGCCACGTGATCACCTCGCGCGGTCCGGGCACGGCCATGGCGTTCTCTCTGCGCATCGCCGAGCAACTGGTGGGAGCGCCCACCGCGCTGAAAGTCGGGCAGGGAATGCTGGTGCACGGGATGTGAACACACGAGGACCGCGCGGCACTGCTCGTCGGGTTCAGTTGCGAGATCGGTTGGCCCAGCCGAACTCCGCCGCCGAGGACTCGAATATCGGGTACGATGTTCCCGGGGCCTTGACCATGCGCAGGTGCTGGGCCGTCAGGTCCTGCGGCTCGTTTGCGCGGTCGTTGGGGCCGACGGGCGGCTTGAAAAGCCCGACCGACCCATTGAGATAGCCGATGTGCCCCCCGCCGCCGCGCCCGCCCGCCGCGGAACCGGCCTTGCGCGCGCCGTGCCGCGTCGACCACTGGTCAACGCCGGCGAACGACCCGTCGTCGTGCGTCCGGTTCCAGAACTCGTCGTGCTCTTCGATGAGCAGGGGGATCGCGGGGAAGAGTTTCCGGGTCGAGTTGGCCTGCTCGGGCCGTTCGGGATAACTCACCTTCCACTCCAGGTCGATGCGAGCGCCGGCCAACTTGATCACCATGGTGTAGTCGAAGAACCGGTTGGCCTCGCGCCGCGCCGATGGGCACTCCATCACCTTGTCCGCGGTTTGCAGGTAGTCGCGCAGCACGCTGGTGTGGAACGGGTGCGGGTACAGCGCGGGGTTCGAGTTGTACGCCGCGTTCATCCGCCCGGCCCAGTCGAGGTTGATGGGGCCCTGCCAGTAGGTGCCGGGGATGACCTTGTAGTCGTCGGCATACCCGTGGATGCCGAGCATGATCTGCCGCACGTTGGACATGCACAGCGTCTGTCGGCCCGATTCGCGCGCCTTGCCCAGCGTCGGCAGCAGCAGCCCGATCAGCAGCGCGATGATCACGATCACGATGAGCAGTTCGATCAATGTGAACCCACGGCGAGGCATCACGGGCTCCTTTCGCGGCGCATTGATCCTGCATCGCGCTCGCGCAGATCGTCGGCCGCGCGGTTCCCTGCCGCACGGCCCGGGGGGCCGAACGGCCCAAAGCCCAGTCTACCAGATCGCCGGGGAATTGCACGCGCCCGACGGCAAGGCCGGGGGCCGGGGCCGCTCCTACCGTCCTGCCATGAGCAGCCCGACCCACCCCGCACAGCCCCCGCACTACGCCGAACTCTGCCGCATGCGGCGGCATGTCAAGACCATCGAGTCCATCGGCCGCCTGTTGAGTTGGGACCAGGAAACCTACATGCCGCACGCCGCGGCGGCGCACCGGGCCGACCAGGCCGCGGCGCTCTCGGCCATCGAGCATGAGCAGGCGACGAGCAAGCGACTCGGCGATCTGATCGCCCAGTGCGAGGCGGACAAGGGCCTGACGGGCGACCCGGCCTCGGCGGAGGCGGCGAACATCCGGCAGATGCGCCGGGACTACGACCTGGCGACGAAACTGCCGACCGACCTGGTCTCGGAACTGGCCCGCGTGGGCAGCCAGTCGCAGGAGGCGTGGAAGGAGGCGCGGCAGAAGAACGACTTTGCCATGTTCCGCCCGTGGCTGGAGAAGATGTTCGGCCTGACGCGGCGCAAGGCCGAGTGCCTGAAGAAGCCCGGCGCGGAGTTGTACGACGCGCTGCTCGATGAGTACGAACCGGACGCGACGGGCGCGCAGATCGAGGCCGTCTTCACGCCGCTGCGACCACGCCTGAGCAACCTGGTGAAGGAGATCGTCGGCCGCGGCAAGCGGCCGGGCGACGCGTTCCTGAACGTGCCCTTCGCGCCCGAGCGGCAGCACGAGTTCGGGCAGGTCGTGTTGAAGGCGATGGGGTTCGACTTCAGTGCCGGACGGCTTGATGTGACGACGCACCCGTTCTGCTCGGGCATGGCCCCGGGCGACACGCGGCTGACGACGCGCTACCGCGGCGAGAAGTTCACCGATGCGCTCTACGGCACGATGCACGAGGGCGGGCACGGGCTGTATGAGCAGGGGCTGCCCAAGGCCGAGCGCTTCGGCCAGCCGCTGGCCGATTCGATCTCGCTGGGCATCCACGAGAGCCAGTCGCGGATGTGGGAGAACTTCGTCGGCCGTTCGCGCGAGTTCTGGGAGTGGGCGCTCCCGCACGCGCAGAAGTTCGCCGGCGGCTCTCTCGACGCGTTCAAGGTCGATGACGCCTTCCGCGCCACGAATCTCGTGCAGCCGAGTTACATCCGCGTCGAGGCCGACGAGGCCACGTACAACTTGCACGTCATGCTGCGGTTCGGCCTGGAGCGGTCGCTCATCTCCGGCGAGTTGCCCATCAAGGACCTGCCCGGCGAGTGGAACAAGCGCTTCAAGGACTTCCTGGGCGTCGATGTCCCCGACGATCGGCGCGGCTGCCTGCAGGACGTGCACTGGTCGTTCGGCCTCATCGGCTACTTCCCGACGTACACGCTGGGCAATCTCTACGCCGCGCAGTTCTGGGAGACCATCCACGCCGAGATTCCGGGCCTGCGCGATGGCATGCGCCGCGGCGACTTCGCGCCGCTTCTGGCGTGGCTGCGCGAGAAGATTCACCGGCACGGTCGGCGATACTCCGCGGCCGACTTGTGCGCGATGATCACCGGCAAGCCGCTCTCGGCCGACCCGCTCATGCGGCACCTTGAGGGCAAACTCCGGGGTGTGTACGGGTTGTGAAGTCTCGTGAGTTCGCGGGTCTCGGGTTCCGGGCTGCGGGTTCCGGGACCGATGGTCAGCCCTCCTGCTCTCGATGGAACCCGAGTCCCGGCGCCCCGGACCCCGATGACCGATGCACGCACACAGACCCGTTTCGGCCCCCGCGAGATCCTCTTCCTTGCCGCCGCGGCCTATTGCCTGACCGGCTTTGCCGAGTGGAACCCGTGGGCAACGGCTCCCATTGCGCTGGCGATCGGGATCGCGCTGGCGCTGCTCGGCCTGACCGCCTTCGAGCCCGAGAGCAAGCGACTCAGTCGCATCCTCATCCAGGCCAGCGTGGTGCTGCTGGGCTTCTCGATCAGTCTCTCGGATGTCGCCCGCGCCGGGCTCCCGGGCATGGTCTTTGCCGCCGCGACCATCGCGCTCGTTTTCGTTCTGGGCTTTGCGCTGCGGCGACTGCTCGCGACGGACCGGCAGGTCTCTTCCCTGCTGACCGCGGGCACGGCCATCTGCGGCGGCTCGGCCATCGCGGCGACCGGCACGGTCATCGGCGCCTCCTCGGCATCGATTTCGGTCGCGACGGCGGTGGTGTTTCTTCTCAACGCGGGCGGCGTGTACGCCTATCCGCTCATCGGTCGCGCACTTGACCTGAGCCAGGCGCAGTTCGGCGCGTGGGCAGCCGTCGGCATTCACGATGTCGCGGGCGTGGTCGCCGCGGCCAAGCAGTACGGCGATGCCGCGCTGGCCGAGGCGACGGTCATCAAACTCACGCGGGTGCTGTGGATCGTGCCCGTGGCGGTCGTGCTCGGACGGATGGCGCAGGCGGGCACTGCCGCCGGTGGCGCGTCCGCCAAGCGGCCCGCCGCGCCGATCCCGTGGTTTGTCGCGCTGTTTCTTGTGGCCTGCGCGGCGCGAACGGCCGCGCAATGGGCGCTGGGCGAAGGCGAGGTCGCGCCGGTCGCGGCCCATCTCAAAGACATCGCCAAGGCCGCGATGACGCTCGCGCTGTTCCTGATCGGCACGGGCCTGTCGCGGAGCGCGCTGCGGCAGGCGGGGTGGCGGCCGCTGCTTCAGGGCCTGTTGATGTGGATCGCGGTCAGCATCGCCGCGCTGGCGGCGGTCCGTGCGATGGTTCCGTAGCGCGAAGCGGCGCCGAACATCAGCGCGTCGCCAGCGGCAGGCACCGCTCGAGCATCTCCAGCGCGGCGTGGATGTACTTGGGGTGTCCCTCGCGTGCAAGAAATGCCGGCGCTGTTGCCGCCATCATGACGCGTCGGACGTTCGCCAGCAGCGTGTAGTCCTCGCCGGTCGGCAGGCCCGCATCGCGGCATGCGCGGGCGAGAAAGTTCACGGGTTTCACGCCGTCGAGCAGTTCGCTCCGCCCCCAGTGCAGACGCTCGAGGTACACCGCGTCTTCGAGCCAGTGGCCCGGGTGAACCAGGGCCAGGTCGATGAGCACGCACGCCCCCGCGCCGTTTCCGGCGAATCCGCGACGCAGCATC
This sequence comes from Phycisphaeraceae bacterium, assembly GCA_019636495.1. GTDB lineage: Bacteria > Planctomycetota > Phycisphaerae > Phycisphaerales > UBA1924 > JAHBXL01. Next base: position 41,791 of record JAHBXL010000015.1, read on the forward strand.
GCGTTGCCGGGGTGCAGGTCGCCGTGGCACCACGTGTTGATCGGTCGTGCGCTCCAGCGGGCTGTCAGCGTCGGCAGGGCGCGCTGCGCCTGGTGCACGGCGTGGTTCCAACGCTGGGGCTCGGCGATGCCGTGGGTCTTGATCGCCTCGCGCGCGCGGGCAAGCAGGCCCTCCCAGTCCTCGGCTTTTACGCCGCGAGCGCCGTCAACAGCACGCAGACGCGCCGCCCGCGTATACCAGTCCGCCGTGGCTCGCAGCATCGATTCCAGCGAGGGACGCGACATCGAGTTCGAGACCGGTGTCCCGTCCAGACGCTCCACGACCAGCCACGCCAGGTCGTACCCGCCGATCGCAGCGCCCGCGGCGTAGACCCTCGGCGTGGGGCCCATGGCGCACGCGTAGCCGGGGCTGACCTCGCATGCGCCGCCATCGTCCAGGGGCCCATCGTCAAGTCGCTCGACCGCATGCGGCAGGCCGCCGAGCGCGACCGTCCACCGGTACTCGGCCGGCCCGACGGGGAGTTTCACCACCACGGGCACCGGGTCGGCGCCTTCGACGCGGAACGTCGCGAAGCCCGTGGCCGCGCCCCCCGCCTGCCAGGACGAGCGGAACCACTGCACCTCCGAAAGTCGCTCCTCACAGGCCGCCCGCAGCACCGGTTCCAGTGCCGCGGCCAGCGATGCCGCGCCCGCTTCGCCGCCGTTTCCGGCGGCTCGCGGCGCGTGGTGGTGCGTTGGCGTGTCGCCCATCGGGAACGCGTCTCCGTTGCGTTGCCGGGAACATCGGCAGACTACCTCAAACTTCGTGCGATGTCGAGCGCGGGTTCGGCCGGGCGTTGTTCGCGGACGTGCCGCGGCCCTCCAAGCGCCCCAGGGCCCTTCCCAGGGCGACCACCTGCGGCACGGATAACTGCTCGGCGCGGAGCATCGGAGTGATCTCCCCGCAGCCCGGGGCCGCCGCCACCGTCTCCCAGTCCGTTCCCTTCCCCAGCACCGCGCCGATCTGCTTGCGGCGGTGTGCAAACAGGTCGCGCAAGAACGCGCTGAGCGCGGCGGGATCGGCAACAAGCGGCTCGGCGCGGCGCGAGAGAAGCACCATGGCGCTGGTCACATCCGGACGCGGCCAGAAGCATTCGCGCGGCAGTGTCGCAATCGGGCGGACCTGTGCAAGGGACTGGGCCAGAACGGCCAGCGCGCCGTAGTCCTTGCCCCCCGGCGCGGCCCCGAGCCGCTCGGCCACCTCGCGCTGGATGGTCACGGCCAGCGTGGGGCATTCGGGGTGATCGACAAGGAGCGTGCTCATCAGCGGCGTCGCCGCGGCGTAGGGCAGATTCGCGACCAGCGCGAATGGTCGGCCGCCCAGCGCTTGCGTGATGAGCGGCGAGAGCGTCCGCTTGCCCTCGAGGCAGTCGCCGTGCACGAGCGTGAACCGGTGCTGCTTGCCCGGCCCCAGCATCGCGGGGATGCGCTCGGCCAGCAGGCCCGCCAGGTCGTCGTCGAGTTCGCACGCGACGACCTCGCAGCCGCGCGCGAGCAACTCCTCGGTAAGCGTGCCCGTGCCCGGCCCGACCTCAAGCACCAGCGAGCCCGCCCCGACTCCCGAGCAATCCACGAGTTTGCGGATCAGGTTCTGGTCGACAAGGAAGTTCTGGCCGAGTGATTTCTTTGGTCGCAATCCGCGCGACTCGAGCAGGTGCTTGATCTCGGTCAGCGTCTGCACCGGCGGATGGTACCAGTCGGTGAGCGGCGGGCGGAAGGCTCAGTTCTTGCCGGCAGCCCTGATCGCGGCGTCCAGCGCGTCCCTGCCCGGCCAGCCCTGGAAGAACGCCGACACGTTGCCGTGCGCATCGAGCACGTAGTAACTCGGGAACGCGATGACGCGGAACTCGCCCAGCGCCACATCGGCCCGCGGCACCAGCGGGTAGGGCACGCCGTGGGCCTGCCAGTGCGCCTTGGGCGTGTTGTCGTCGTTCTCGCGGCAGGCCAGGCCGACGAACTTCACGCCCGAGCCGCGGTGCGCCTCATAGAGAGCCTTCATGTCGTCGGTGCGGTTCAGCGAGCCCGCGAACTTGGTGCCGAAGAACTCCAGCACGGCCGGCGAGCCCTTGAGCGTCGATGTGCTCACGTCCTTGCCCATCGAATCCTTGAACGAGAACTCCGGCGCAGCCGACCCGACCGGCACGCCGAGTTCGACCGGCGCGGGCGGGGTGGTCTCGGGCGGGACGATCGCCGCGGGGATCTTCTCGTCGAGCGTGTAGCCCTCGGGAAGCGTGATCTCAAAGTCCTTGGCGGAGAGTTTCACATCGGTCCGGACATCCCACATGTCGCAGATCATCGAAAGTCGGTCTGTGCCGGTGCCGCGGGCGTTCTCAAGGCGGCGCGGCAGGCGGTCCACCTGGGAGATGGCCCAGATTCGCGCGCCGTCGCCGGCCCTGGTGCCGGCGGAGATGATCTCGCAGACTTCGCCGAGGATCTCCTCCATGCCGATGCGCTCGATCAACTCGGCCTTCATGTCCTGCGCGAACGGGTCGGTCGCGAGGAGTTCGGATGGGAGCAACTGTCCGAGGTCTGTCAGTTCGGCCTTGGCCTTGCTGTCGCCCATCGGCCGGGCCATCAGTGTCTTGTTCTTGTGGTCGAGCCAGCGGACGACCTTGCCATCGTGCGTGACCATCAACTGCTTGTCCGCCGCGCCGGGCTGCTTGATGCGCCCGGTCGCCATCACGTACACCGTGCTCTGGCCCTTGGGCCGGTAGATCTTCACCTCGCCGCTTGAATCGATGATGTCCTTCAGGATGCTGGTGGCGTAGCGGCGGGACTTGAAAGTCACCGACTCGATGTTGCGCAGCACAGCGGTGGTTTCCGCCATGGTCGCCTTCGCGTCTTCGGCGTGCTGGGCCCTGGCCTGGGGCGTCAATCCCACCGCGGCCGCGGCGACCAACCCAAGCAACAACCACGTTGTGCGCTTCATCATGGAATCTCCGTACTTCGAATCACGGAACGGATTTTGTTAGGAACGAACGAGAGAGCGACAGTCGGCAATGGTACCCCTGCTCTTTGCGGCCGATGCGTCTGCGCTCGGCCAAAAGCGACCTTGAGACCGAGGAACTTGATCGTCGTGCGGCGTCGGTCGATCCGCCCATCGACCTGAACATCCATACGACCTGACACGGTCATGACGAGTCATACCCTGAACTGGGGAAAAAGTCGCATTGTCAGCGCGATTCGCGCCCGAGCAGGGTCGCAAGCGCGGCACCCGGGTCCTCGGCTCGCAGCAGGTGCTCGCCGACGAGGACGATCCGCACGCCCGCGTGGCGAAGTTTGTTGATCTCGGCGTTGGTGCGGATGCCCGACTCGCTGACGAGCACGTTGGTCTGTTCCACCAGGTCCACCATCCGCGTGGTGTTGGCGATGTCCACCGTCTGGGTGTCAAGATTCCGGTTGTTGATCCCCAGCAGCATGTACGACGGATGCGGGAAGCCGACGTGCGGGCGCACCCGGAGCAGGTTCTCCATGCTGTGCACCTCGACCAGCGTTGTCAGGCCCAGTCGTTGCGCGAGAATCTGCATGTCGACCAGTTCGGCGAGGCTGAGGCACTCGGCGATGAGCAGAACCGCATCCGCGCCGAAGGCCCGACTTTCCCAGAGTTGCCAGGGGTCGATGAGAAAGTCCTTGCGGAGGACCGGGATCGGCACGGCCTCCTTGATGCGTTCGATGAACGCCAGGCGGCCCGCGAAGAACTTTTCGTCGGTCAGGCAGGAGATCGCCGCGGCGCCGTTGTCGTGGTAGCGTCGGGCGATCGGCGCTGGGTCGAAGTCATCGCGCTCATACTCCGGGCGGATCCACCCCGCCGACGGGCTCTTGCGCTTGATCTCGGCGATGACGGAGGTGTGGAACGCATCGGGGTGATGCGTGACCGCCGCGAATAGGTTGCGCGCGGGCTCCTGCTGCGCGACCATGGCCTCGAGTTCGGCAAAGGGCGTCTGCGCCTTGCGGCGCTCGACCTCGGCCCTCTTGTGTGCGATGATCTCGGCGAGCACGCCCGTCATGCCGCCATTATCGGTGCGCCACCCTGCCGGGAACAGCGCCGGGCGCCTCCCGGCGGTTCCCCGGGCGCGTGCCGTACCGGTCCGCGCGCGTTATCGTGGCGGGCCGCCGACCGGCCTTTGTCCGAACTGAACACATGCCCACAGCCGCCGACTGGTTCACGATCGCCATGCTCATCGCCGCGCCGATCGCGCTGGTCTGGCTGTGGCGGCGCGATGTTGTGGGCCCTGGATCGCTGCGGCGGCTGGCCGCTTCGGGCCTGCTGCGCGATCCGTCGGCGATATCGGGCGCGGCGTGGCTGGCGTGCGCCATGGCGACGTTTCTGTCGATGGCGGTCGGCGCGGGCGCGGCGCGGTCGCTCCTCCACGCGGCGGGCCTCTCGGAGGCCGCGGAGAAGGCGCTCCGCGATCTGGCGGGATATGGCCTGGCAGTGACCGTGGGCGTGCTGTGCGCGGCGCTTCTGGCCCGCCCATCGCCGCCGCGCGAGCGTGAGCGGATCGGGCTTGCCTGTCGCCCGCGTGATGCGATCGCCGGGGCGGGGGCAATTCTCCTCACGCTGCCGTTGTGCATCGCCGCGGCGACGGCGTCGGCCTTTCTTGCTCGCGCCATCTCGGGCGCGCCGCCGGAGCGGCTGGCGCACGACACCCTTCGCGCACTGACGGCCGACCGCTGGACGTGGACCGCGCTGCTCGGTTCGGCGCTGGTGGTCGTCGGCGCGCCGCTGGTCGAGGAGTTGGTGTACCGGGTGTTTCTGCAGAGCGCGCTGGTGAGTTTCATCGCCACGCTGCGCGCCAGGGCCGAGGGGCGCGAGCCCCGCGCCACGGCGGGCGATGCCGCCGCGGGGATCGCCCTCGCGACCGTGGTGTTCGTCGCGCCGCACGCGGCCGCGCTGGGGGGGCCGGTGACCTGGCACGCGCTCCCGTCGCTGGCGGTGCTGAGCCTGGCGATGGGCCTGGCGTACGAACGCACGCGCTCGCCAATGGTCCCGATCGTCATGCACGCGGGGTTCAACGCCTTCAACCTCGCCGCGGCGATGCTGCTGACCTGATCGTGCAGGGCCTCGCGCCACGCGGTACCCTGTGGGTCATGAGCACCCGTCCGCCGATCGTCTTTCGCGTCTTTTTCGCGTCGCTGGCCGTGTTCGCCGCGGCGATGCTGCCCGCGTGCGCTTCGACGTCCGCGCCGCGCTTCGAGTTTGCCGACGCGAGCGTCACCGAACACACGGCCGAGGGTGTGGCGGTCTCGATCACCGTTGACGCGTACAACGACAACGACATCGCACTCCCGCTGCGCGATATCGATTACGTCGTGGAGATCGACGGGCGCACGGTCTTCCGCGGCACGCGCTCGGCCGAGGCCACGCTGCGCCGGCGCGGCGTGCAGCAGATCCGTCTGCCCGCGGTGGTCGTGCTCGCGCCCGGCGAGCGCGGCCCGACAGGCGAGGCGGACATCCGGCTTGTCGGCCGGGTCACGTACATCACGCCCGGCAAACTGGCCGAGATTCTGTTCGATTCGGGCTTGCGTGTGCCGAGCGCGCCGGTCGCCGTCGCGGGCAGGGTCGACCTCGGCGCTCCGTGAACGGTCTCACGCGCGGGCCGTCGCCGGGCGCGGTCTCGTTGCGCGGCGCATTCCTTCGACAATCCAGTAGGCGATGAAAGCGCCGACGACCACGTCGGACAGAAAGTGCGCGCCGGCCAGCACTCGGCTCAGCGCGCAGGTGATTGCCGCGGCAAGAAACACCAGCGAAGCCCGCGGAAAGATGCAGCACATTGCGAACGCCGCGCCGAAGGCCACGCCCGCGTGGCTCGACGGTAGGCCCAGGTTCGAGCCGCTCCAGAAGTTCTCCCACAGGGGGCGGAAGCCGTAGTAGCCGTCGGTCAGTTCGGGCCGAAGGCGACGGAAGACGATCTTGGCCGCCTCGGTTGCCGCGCCGCCCAGGCCAGCGCCCGCCAGCAGGAACAGTGCGCGGCGAATGCCGCGTGCAGCGCGCGCCGAGCCGCCGCCGACATCCGCGAGCACCATCGCCGCGGCGACAATCAGCCACGGCCAGAGTCTGCCCAGGACGTAGAAGGTCTGATACCACGCGTGCGACTCGAGCACGGCCTTCGCCGCCGCGGATTCCTCCGCTGTTGCGAAAGGCCCGCCGGGGCGCAGGGCCAGATAGCAGGCGCGGTCCCAGCACATCGCCAGCGCGATGCCGATGATCCAGAGGCCAAGGGTGTGGGAGCGTCGGGAGGTCATCTCCGGCCCTCCGCTCCCGCTTTGTCCTGCGGGCCGAGGAAGCCCCGCCCGATGTACGCGACGCGGTCGCGCTTGTGCTCGCCTTCGAGTTTGCCGGAGTCGGTCGCCGGCTCGACGGATCGGAACATCGTGCGCCAGGAGTCGAGCGTCCACGGCCTGTCGTTGGAGAGCAGGAGCGCATCACGTCCGCGCAGCGCGGGGTCGTGCAGGTCGGTATGCGGCCAGACATCAAACTGCGAGCGTCGGCCGCCCATGAGCGACGAGGCGCAGAAGACCGTCGGGCGGCCGGGGATGTAGTACGACAACTGGCTTGCGCGGCCGTAGTGATCGGCGATGACGAACGCGTGCGCGCCATCGCTCCGCGCGGCATCGAGTTCGGCCAGCACCCGACCCGCGTGCGCCCCCAACTGCCGGGCGCCAATCAGCCGGCCCGTGCGGATCGGCCCCGGCCGCGCGCCGAACTTCTCCGCCGCGGACGCGACCGGGCTCCATTCCTTGAGGCGAGAGACGATGGACGCCGCGGCGTCGGCCCGCAGCAGAACGGGCGATGCGCACAGGCCATAGATGATCGCGACGGTCCACACGATTCGCGCGAGCCGCGCGTGGCCGATGCGTGGCCGCTGGAGGGGGGCGGTGCTCGCCCACCAGCCGCCCAGCGCCAGCAGCGTCGTCGTGCCAGCGATGGGCCAGTTGCCCTCGGGCTCGGCGAATAGCGACACGACGAGATAGAACACGAAGATGGGCGCGGCGAACCATGCGAGGAACGATGCGCCCGGCCCGAGCGCCCGCCGCGCCAGCACGCACGCCAGCAGGCCGAGCATCAGACCCGGCCCGGCCATCCCTGTTTGCGAGAACGCAAGTTGGAACGGCCACCACGGGCTCCAGCGGCGAGGGCCGGCGGCAACGGGCATGTCCCCGCCGCTCATGCCCAGGTGGCCGAGCAGATGCCGGAACGTCGCCCAGTCGTTCTGCGCGTTCCAGATGACCACGGGCAGCAGCCCGAGCAGCGCCACGGTTGCGCCCGCCGCGATCCACATGCGCCAGGAGCGGTGCAGGTTCAGCCGGGCGCGCCACAGCAGGGCGAACACGATGACGCCCGGCGCGGCGAGGATCATGGTGTACTTGAACAGAAACCCGATGGCCAGCGCCGCCCCCAGCACGCCCCATGCGATGCGCGACCCGTGCATCAGCGCCCGCCAGGCCGCCCACGCCGCGCACAGCCAGCACGCCACCAGCGGGCCGTCGATGGTCATCAGGATGCTGGTCATCTGGAAGACCGGAGCGACCGCGACGACGATCATTCCCCACATCGCCGCGCGACCGGCGGCGCGAGGCTCGGCCCCGCCGAACAACGCGGCATCCCGTGTCAGCCCGGCCGCGCACACCATCGCCACAAACCCCGATAGCACGCTGGGCAGTCTCACCGCCCACTCGGCATCGCCGAACAGGGCGGTCGAAAGCCAGATGGCCCACGCCACGCCGGGCCCCTTGGAGTAGTACGACCAGTCGATATGCCGCGACCACAGCCAGTATTGCGCCTCGTCCTCGACAAGGTCATATGGGCACGCCAGCGCGAGGTAGAGCACGCGCGCCGCCAAGACCGCCGCGGCGATCAACACCGCCGTTCGGATCGAAGCCGCGGGGTTGTGCGTTGGTTGTTGCAGTGGGTTGTCCGTGGCGTTGACGGTGTGTGGACGGCGGGGCCGCGAGTTCGTGGGCGGCAGCGAGCGGTGACTTCATGCCGAGCCGGTCAGGTCTTCACGCTCGACCACGCCGCGATGGCGATGGGAATCAGGATCAGCACGGGCAGGAAGACCGAGACCTGCACCGGCAGGCCGGGCACGTCGACCGCCGCGCCGAACACGCTGCCCAGCAGCGCGAAGATGCCAATGGGCGCGCACTTGAGCGACTGCACCAGCATGTTCCGCGGCTCACGCACGAGGAAGAACGGCAGCGTGATGACGAGCGTGAGATACGTCGAGAGCGCGTTGGACACGCGACTCCATCGCGCCCGCTCAAGACGCTGCCGCATCGCCGGGTCCAGCCGCGGGCTCCTGAGCATGGCCGAGATCTGCCGCCACGAAAGCGACTGCGAGAAACTCGCGTAGCGGCGCAACAGGAGCGAGGCCGGGTCGAGGTCGGTCGCGATCCGCAGTGTCGTGCCCTCGGCCCCGGAAGCCGCGGCCACGGATTCCGCGCCGCTGGGCGACAGGATGAGCCGCTCGACGCGGGCATCGGCCAGTTCCCAGGCGCCGCTGCGCCACACGGCCTCGGGCGCGGAGGTCATCGCGGTCGTGCGGCCCTGGGCATCGCGCTCCCACACGTGCACGCGCGCCAGACGGTTCTCCGACGGCACGAACTCGTGGGCCATGAACACCCGCTTGGAGCCGTCGGCCGTCGGCGGCACGCTGAACGCCGACCACTCGCGCGAACCCGCGTCGCCGTGGTCCCGTGTCAGCAGCGGCGCGATCCGTGGGTCGCTGAGCACGAACTCCTGGTCCACGACCTTCAGTCCGATCATCACCGCCGAGACGACCAGCAACGGCCGCGCCAGTCGCCGCAGGCTGATGCCCCCCGCGAGCGCGGCGACCAGTTCTCGGTGCCGGACCATCTGCGTGAGCGTAAAGCCCATCGCTCCCACCAGCGCCAGCCCGACCATATAGGAAAACAACTGCAGGAGTTTGGGCCACCACAGGTCCGCCACCAGCAGCGCGGCCACCAGCAGTTTCCGAACGCCCGATGGCTGCTCGCCCTCCAGCATCCGCTCCGCAGCGCGCAGGAAGCGGTCGATGTTCAGCGACACATCCACCGCAACCACGAACGAGAACAACAGCACCAGCAGCGCGCAGGTGTTGAAGAGGAACTGGCGGGCGATGGATCGGTCGAGCGTGGTCACGGGGGTGTGTCGCGGCGGTCGGCCGCGGGGTTGCCAATGGTAAGGGCGCGGGGCTCGCGTTCATGCGCGAGCAGGTCGTCGTAGGTCTCTCGCCTCCGCACGACCGAGGCCCGCGGGCCGTCCACCAGCACCTCGGCGGGCAATGGGTGCGAGTTGTAGCGGCTGGCCATCGACATGCCGTACGCGCCGGCGCCGAACACAGCCAGCACGTCGCCCCGGGCGACGGGAGGGAGCGGACGGTCCTGCGCGAGAAAATCCGAACTCTCGCAGATGGGCCCGACCACGTCGCACGGCTCGAGGCCCGGCAGGTCGGGCCGCTCGTCCCGCCGCGGCGGGACATGCTGCGGAGCGCACGATGCGGGCCAGACGAAATGGAACGCGCCGTACAGCGCGGGCCGGATGAGCGTGTGCATGCCCGCATCACAGACCAGGAACTTCTTGGCGGTCGATTGCTTCACGTATTGCACGCTGGCGAGCAGAACGCCCGCGTTGGCCGTGATGAACCGGCCCGGTTCGAGGATGATCCGAATGCCACGTTCGACCATCGGCGCAAGCCGCGGAACAATCCGCGCGGCGTAATCCGATGCGAGAATCGACTGGCCCGTCCGGTAGTCGGCCCCGAAGCCGCCGCCGACGTCGAGCGTATCGATCACATGGCCATCGCGGGCAAGGTCATCCACCGTCGCGGCGGTCTTCTCGAGCGCGCGGACATAGGGCTCGGGGCTCGCAACCGGTGATCCGATGTGCAAGTGCAGGCCCGTCAGCCGGAGGTGCCGGTGCCCCGCAAACCTCCGGAAGAACTCACGTGCCCGCGACAAATCCACGCCGAACTTGGTCTCGGCCGTGCCGGTCGTGGTGTACTTGTGCGTCGCCGGGTCCACATCCGGGTTCACGCGCAGCGCGGCCCGGGCGGTGGCCCCGCGCTCCGCGGCCAGCGCGGCGATCACCTGAAACTCCATCTCCGATTCGATGTTGAATGTTCCCACGCCCGCGTCGAGCGCCTCGATGATCTCGGCGTCGGTCTTGCCCACGCCCGCGTAGACGATGCGCTCCCCCGGCACGCCCGCCAGCAGGGCCCGGCACAACTCCCCCCCGGAGACGACATCCATCCCCGAACCCAATGCGGCCAGCGTTCGCAGAACGCCGAGGTTCGGGCACGACTTCACGCTGAAGCAGATTGTCGGCCGCGCGGCGGCAAAGGCCTCGGCCAGTCGCGTGTAGTGGTGGGTCAGCGTGGCGCGCGAGTAGACGTAGGTGGGTGTCCCGGCGAGCCGGGCGAGGTCGATCAGGTCGACTTCTTCGCAGTGCAGCCGCCCATCGCGGTAGGAGAAATGGTCCATTCGGCCTGCAGGGTAGCGTGACCATGCGGCGGAGTCGGCCTTGTGGGCCGTACAGGACTCGAACAACGACTGACGGTCGGTCGGTACGTTCGAAAACCTCGATTCAGGGAAACCGGGGGCCTTTGGTTTCGTATCGGAGGGCAGTGTTTGAGGGCCGCGGCGGCGCGTTCTGCGTCTGTGTTCGCGCGGCCACGCCATCTGGCCGGCGAGAGATCGGATAGTCTTCTCGCCACGGGAGGCTTCGATGCACAGTTCACGCCGCGGCAGCGCGTTCACGCTCATCGAGATTCTCGTCGTGATCGCGATTATCGCGATCCTGATCGGCATTCTGCTGCCGGCGTTGGGCCAGGCGCGCAAGGTCGCGCAGAAGACCAAGTGCCTCATCAACGTGAAGCAGATCGCGACGGCATCGGTGGTGTACGCGCAGGACTACAAGGACCGCACCTGGCCCGCGCTCTTCTGGGCCGATCTGGACCCGGGCCCCGCGTTCACGCCGGGCCTGCTGTTTGACTACGTCAACTACGCCGACTTCGTCACCGAGTGCCCGACCAACAAGCGCAGCCGTGTGACCGGCGCGGTCGGCAGCGGGACCAACGGCTTTGGCTGGAATCGCGACCTGAACTTCGACTACACGATGTTCGACGAGATGCAGGGCGCGGAACTCGGGCGCGACATCCGCGTCGCGTTTGTTCGCCCGCAGGACCCGAACACCGCGCCGAATCTCGCCGCGACGCTCATCCCGTTCCTCACCTACTTCCGCGCGCTCCCGCTGTTCATGGAAGAGAGCACGTTCATCTGGAACGAGGTGTACACGGACGGCTGGTGGGGCAACGAGGACCAGATCACCGTCCGCCATGACAAGGGCGGCCACATCGGCTATTACGACGGCAGCGCGGAACTGTTCCGGCCCAAGAGCGGGCCCAACCCCGCGCTCCGCGAGCCCAACCTCGACTTCGAGGCCAACGACGTGTATGCCAGCACCAAGGGTCAGGCCGGAACGTGGTGGAAGGTCACCGACCGCGGCCAGCCCTACGGCTGGATCAACTCGCCGCGGTTCTGATTCTGCCGCCCAGACCGCCACTCCTACCATCGGTCCCTCGGCTCGGTCCGAGACAGGGAGTGGCCGCATGGCTTGGATTCGTGTCGTCGAGGCGCTGAAAGCGCCCGTGGATTCGGAAGTGACCGTCAAGGGCTGGGTCCGCACGCGGCGGGATTCCAAGGCCGAGGGCGGGCTGTCGTTCATCAATGTGCACGATGGCACGTGCTTCGACCCCATCCAGGTCGTGGCCACCGGCGCGCTGCCGAACTACCAGAGCGAAGTGACCAGACTCTCCACGCACTGCGCCGTCGAGTGCGATGGCACCATCGTGAAGAACCCCAAGGGGGGCAACGAGATCAAGGCGACGGCGGTGCGAGTGATCGGCTGGGTCGATGACCCGGATCATTATCCGATCCAGCCCAAGCCGCACAGTTTCGAGTATCTGCGGGAAGTGGCGCATTTGCGGCCGCGGACGAATACGTTTGGCGCGGTGGCGCGTGTGCGGCACTGCCTGAGCATGGCGGTGCACCGGTTCTTCCACGAGCGCGGGTTCTATTGGGTGCACACGCCGATCATCACCGGGAGCGACTGCGAGGGCGCGGGGCAGATGTTCCGGGTGAGCACGCTGGATCTCTGCAACATTCCTCGGAGCGTAGAGTCTGGTCAACCGCGGATCGCCGGCTCGGAGAGCCGGCCCACCAAAGACAGCGAGATCGACTTCACGAAGGACTTCTTCGGCAAGGAGGCCCACCTGACGGTGTCGGGGCAACTCAACGTCGAGACGTATTGCTGCGCGATGTCGAACGTGTACACGTTCGGGCCGACCTTCCGCGCCGAGAACAGCAACACGGCGCGGCACCTGGCCGAGTTCTGGATGATCGAGCCCGAGATGGCGTTCTGCGACCTGATGCGGGACAGCCAGATCGCCGAGGACTTCATCAAGTACTGCGTGCGGGCCGCGCTGACGGAACTACCCGACGACATGAGGTTCTTTGATGAGCGGATCGAGAAGGGCCTGCTGGCGCGCCTCGCGCACGTCCTCGAGAAGCCGTTCCTGCGTCTGCCCTATACCGAGGCGGTGAAGATCATCCAGGAGGCCCAGGCCAAGGGCAGGAAGTTCGAGTTCCAGGTCAAGTGGGGCAGCGACCTGCAGACCGAGCACGAGCGGTTCCTCACCGAGGAGCACTTCAAGCAGCCGGTCATCCTGATGAACTATCCCAAGCAGATCAAGGCGTTCTATATGCGCCTGAACGACCCCGGCACCGATGGCGCGCCCGGCGACACCGTCGCCGCGATGGACGTGCTGGTGCCGAAGATCGGCGAGATCATCGGCGGCTCGCAGCGCGAGGAGCGGCTCGACAAACTCGACCAGCGCATCGAGGAGATGAAACTCCCCGCCAGGGAGTACTGGTGGTACCGTGATCTGCGCCGCTACGGCACCGTGCCGCACGCGGGATTCGGGCTCGGGTTCGAACGCCTCATGCTCTTCGTCACCGGCATGGCCAACATCCGCGACGTCATCCCCTTCCCGCGCGCGCCGGGCCAGGCCGAGTTCTGATCTCCCGCCCGCCATGCCCAACTACGACCTCATCGCGATCGATCTCGACGGCACGCTGCTGTGCCCGCGCGGCGAGGTTTCCCGCGAGAACATCGACGCCATCCGCGAGGCCCGCGCGGCGGGATTGACCGTGACCGTGTGCACCGGCCGCGGCCTTGCGGAGTGCCTGCACGTCACCGAGCGCATCGAGCAGGCTGACCCGGTGGTGGTCGCGGGCGGCTCCATCGTCGCCTGCCCGGTCCGCCGTCGGACGCTGCACCGCTTTGCGATGGAGGGCCCGCTGGTGCGAGATCTCGTCGGGCGGATGCTCGCGCACGGGCACGCCGCGTTGATCCTCAAAGACCCGACCGCCACCGCTCCGGCCGATGCGCCGGCCGACGACCAGCCGCGCGGGCACGACTACGTGGTTGTTTCGCCGCGCGGTTGGGCCGGGGTCGATCCCGTCACGCGATGGTGGTTCGATACGCTGAAGGTGCCCGTGAAACTCGTTTCATCGATCGATGAAGATGAGCACCCCGAGCACACCGTGCGCGTCGGCGTGTGCGGCACCCGCGCGGCGACCTCGCCGGTCGCGGGCGAGATTCTCGCGGAACTGGGCGGCCGCGTGAACCACCACCATTTCGGCGCGGTGGTGCCCGAGGGTGTCGGCGGCGATCCCGATCAGCACGTGGTCATCTTCGAACTCTTCGCACGCAGCGCCAGCAAGTGGAGCGCGGTCAGCCACCTCGCCGCGCAGCACGATGTTCCGCCCGAGCGCATCTGCGCCATCGGCAACGATGTGAACGACGTCGACATGCTCGCCCGCGCGGGGCTGGGCATCGCCGTCGAGAACGCCATCCCCGAGGCGAGGGCCGCGGCCCGCGCGGTCACGAAGAGCAACGACCGGCACGGCGTCGCCCACGCCATCCGCCAGGTGCTCGATGGGCGGTGGTGAGAGCGCGCTGGCCATGTGAAAAGGCCCCGGCGACGCCGGGGCCCCGTTGAACCTACAAACAGGCCGCTTGCCGCGTGCGCCCTCCCTCACGGACGGGCTGCTTGTCGGGTCGTGCCGTTCACTTCTTGTCCATGATCGCCGCCTGCGCCGCCGCGAGCCGCGCGATGGGCACGCGGAACGGTGAGCACGAGACGTAGTCCATGCCCACGCGATGGAAGAAGTGCACGCTGGCGGGGTCGCCGCCGTGCTCGCCGCAGATGCCGATCTTCAGGTCGGGCCGCGTGGCGCGGCCCTTCTCGATGCCCATCTTCACCAGTTGGCCCACGCCGTCCTGGTCGAGCGTCTGGAACGGGTCGCTGGGGAGCAGTTCGCGCGTCAGGTAGTCGGGCAGGAACGAGTTGATGTCATCGCGAGAGAAGCCGAAAGTCATCTGGGTGAGGTCGTTGGTGCCGAAACTGAAGAAGTCCGCCGCGGCGGCGATCTCGTCGGCCGTGAGCGCGGCCCGCGGGATCTCGATCATCGTGCCGATCTTGATATCGAGGCGGGGCTTGAAGTCCTGCTCCTGCTTGACCTGCGCGATGACGGCCTCGACCTCCTCGCGGAGGACGGCCAGTTCCTTCTTCGTGCCCACAAGCGGGATCATGATCTCGGGCAGGGCGCGGATCTTGGAGCGGAGGCAGTCGATGGTCGCCTCGACGATCGCGCGGACCTGCATCCGCAGGATCTCGGGGTACGTCACGCACAGGCGGCAGCCGCGGTGGCCGAGCATCGGGTTGGCCTCGTGCAGCATGCTCACGCGCCGGCGGACCGTTTCGATCGGCAGGCCGAGCGCATCGGCCATTTCCTTCTGGTTCTTCTCATCGTGCGGGAGGAACTCGTGCAGCGGCGGGTCGATCAGGCGGATGGTGACGGGGTAGCCCTTCATGGCCGTGAAGATGCCGACAAAGTCGTCGCGCTGGTAGGGCAGCAGTTCATCGAGCGCCTTGACACGCTGCTCGGTCGTCTCCGCCAGGATCATCTTCCGCATGCTCTTGATGCGAGAGCCCTCGAAGAACATGTGCTCGGTTCGGGTGAGGCCGATGCCCACCGCGCCAAAGTCGCGGGCACGCTGCGCATCGGCGGGCGTGTCGGCGTTGGTGCGCACGCCGATGGTGCGGTACTTGTCGGCCCAGCGCATCACCTTGGCGAAGTCGCCCGACAGTTTGGCCTCGACCGTCGAGAGCGCGCCCTGGATGACCTCGCCCGTCGAGCCGTCGATGCTGATGACGTCCTCACGCGTGAAATGGCGGCCGGCGACGGTGAACGTTCCCGCCGCGGCGTCGATGTGAATCTCGCCCGCGCCGGCGACGCAGCACTTGCCCCAGCCGCGGGCAACGACGGCCGCGTGGCTGGTCATGCCGCCGGTGCTCGTCAGGATGCCCGCGGCCAGGTGCATGCCCTCGACATCTTCGGGGCTGGTCTCCTTGCGGACGAGGATGACCTTCTCGCCGTTCCGCGCGCGGCGCACGGCTTCTTCGGCGGTGAAGGCGGCTTTGCCGACCGCCGCGCCGGGCGAGGCCGGCAGGCCGCGGGTGAGCACACGCGCGACCTTTTTGGCCACGGGATCGAAACTGGGCAGCAGGAGTTGAGTGAGGTCGCCCGCGGGGATGCGCAGCAGCGCGGTCTTCTCGTCGATGAGCCGCTCGCTCACCATGTCGCAGGCGATCTTCACCGCGGCAAATCCGGTGCGCTTGCCGGTGCGCGTCTGTAGCATGTACAGCGTGCCGCGCTCGATCGTGAACTCGATGTCTTGCATTTCCTTGTAGTGCTTCTCGAGCGTGCCCTTGATGCGGATCAACTGGTCGTAGACGCGCTTGTTCCACTTGGTCATTTCGCTCACGGGCTTTGGCGTGCGGATGCCCGCCACCACGTCCTCGCCCTGCGCGTTGATGAGGAACTCGCCGTAGAAATAGTTCTCGCCGGTCGAGGGGTTGCGCGTGAAGGCCACGCCCGTGCCCGAGTCGTCGCCCATGTTGCCGAAGACCATCGCCTGCACATTGACGGCGGTGCCGTTCAGCCCCGCGATGTTCGCCAGGCGGCGATACGCGACAGCGCGGTCGGCGTTCCAACTCTTGAACACCGCCTCGATTGCCAGTTCCAACTGCTTGAACGGATTCTGCGGGAAATCCTCCCCGACCCACTTGCGGTACACCGCTTTGTACTTCTCGCACAACTCGACAATGCCCTCGGCGGGCACATCGGTGTCGAGATTGACCTTGTATTTGGCCTTGATGCTGTCGAACGCCTCTTCGAAGTGATGGTGATCCACGCCCATCACCACATCGCCGAACATGTTGATCAGGCGGCGGTACGCGTCATACGCAAACCGCTTGTTCCCCGTCGCCTTCGCCAGCCCTTCCGCCGCGGCGTCGGTCAGGCCCAGATTCAGAATCGTGTCCATCATGCCCGGCATCGAGGCCGCCGCGCCGGAGCGCACGGAGACCAGCAGCGGATTGCCCGGGTCGCCGAACTTTTTGCCGGTCTCTTTCTCGAGTTTGCTGACGTTGGCCTGCACCTCGTTCATCAGGCCGTGCGGGATGCGCTTGCCCGCCTTGTAGTACAGCGCGCAGGTATCGGTTGTGATCGTGAACCCCGGCGGGACCGGCAGGCCGATGCTCGTCATGTCGGCGAGGTTCGCGCCCTTGCCGCCGAGCAACAACTTCATCTTCGCGTTGCCCTCGGTCTTGCCCTTGCCGAAGTAGTACACGTGCTTGCCCGGCTTGCCGCCCAGGGAGCCGTTGGCCGTGCCGTTCAAGGCCGGGCTCGTCTTGGCAGGCTTGGCCGGGGCCAAGCGACGGACGGCCTTCTTCGATACCGCCCCCGCGGCGTGCGTGCGGGGCGACTTCTTGCTGCGTGCGGGCATGATCTGTGTGCCTCTCCGACCGGGCAGCCCCCCAAATGTGGTGGCCCGGTGCTGATGTGGGTGCGTGGTTCCCGCTCCGCGTGCGGCCGCTGGTCGGCCCGATCGGAGCAAGGCCAAAAGCATAGATGGGCAGGCGGGGATTGACGAATCACCGGGCAGAACCGCCGCGGAAATCGTCGGAACTTTGCGTTTCAAGCGACACAAACGCGGCGCGCAACGCCGCGGCGGGCGGTCCTGCAGGGGGTGGTACGATCGGGGCGTGTTTCCCGCTGCCGAATGTACTCCGATTGTGCTGGCGATGTCGCCGGAGGACGTGGTGCGCGCCTGGCCCGCCGAAGTTCCGCTCGCGGCGATGATTTCGGGTTTCGAGGGCCGAGCAGGGGGGGGGCGGTCGCGGTGGAGCATTCTGGCGATTCCGCGGCTGTGGTCGGTGGTCGATCCCTTGGGCGACCTGGTGCCGCGCGCGGGCGGCGTTGGACCGTTGCACGCGGGCGACTTGCCCTTTGTCGGTGGGTGGATGGGGGTATTGACGTATGAACTTGGCGCGTGCCTGGAGCCGAGCGCATGCGCGAGGAACGGCCGGGCGCAGTGGCCGCTGGGCGCGTGGGCGCGGTGCGAGAGCGCGCTCGTTCATGATGCCGCGACCGGCAGGTGGTGGGCAGTGGGCGATGCGGATGAACTTCCGTGCGTGGAGCGTTTGCTCGGCGGCGCGGCCGCGGCAGAGATCCGGGCGCCGATGTTCGATGGTCCGCTGCGCAGCGAGATGGGACGCGAGGCGTATGTTCGCGCGGTGGCGCGGGCGGTCGAGTACATCCGCGCGGGGGATGTTTTTCAGGTGAATCTCTCGCATGCGCTGGTGGGCACGATGCGAGGCACGCCGCGCGGGCTGTTCGCATCGCTGCTGCGAACCGCCGCGCCGTGGTACGGCGCGCTGCTGGAAGTTCCGGCGGAGATCGGTAACGACCTGGGCGGGTGCGCGGTGGTGAGCGCGTCGCCGGAACTGTTCCTGGAGTTTGATGCCCGAACACGTCGCGCGGTGACGCGGCCGATGAAAGGAACGCGGGGGGGCGAGCGCACCGCGGCGGAGTTGCTGGCCAGCGAAAAGGATGCCGCGGAACTCAACATGATCGTGGACCTGATGCGGAACGACCTCGGGCGCGTGTGCGCGTACGGGAGCGTGCGCGTGGAGTGTGCGCGGGAGGTCGAGGCCCACGGCCGCGCCGGGCACGCCGGGGACAAGCAAAGAAGCGGGGGGGTGCTGCAGGGCGTGGCGACGGTGAGCGGGACGCTGCGCGAGGGGCTGGGGTTGAACGACCTGCTGCGGGCGACATTCCCGCCGGGGTCGATCACCGGCGCCCCGAAGGTGCGGGCGATGCAGATCATCGATGAGTTGGAAGCGCGGCCGCGGGGGCCGTACTGCGGGTGCGTTGGGTATGTGTCCGATTGCGGGCGATCGCAGATGAACGTGGCGATCCGGACGGTGGTGATGAAGAAGCGGGGTCCGGGTTCCGGGTCTCGGGACTCGGGTGCGGAAGCGGGTCTTGCGGGCGCGGCTGGAGCGGTGACCAACTCCGCGATCTCCGCGCCTCCGCGAGAGACCTGCTTGAGGGAGATTTCTCGCAGAGGCGCGGAGGGCGCAGAGGCAACAAGGTGTGAACGGTGGGACGTGCGTTACGGCGTGGGCGCGGGGATCGTGGCCGATTCCGACCCGGCGAGCGAGTGGCGGGAGACGCTGCTCAAGGCGCGGGTGTGGGAGGGGATTGCGGGAGTGGAGAGCGGGACGGCGTCAGAGGTTTGTGGCCCGGGGTCCTGAGTCATCAGTCCTGAGTCCTGGGTCGGCGAGCCGGGTTGTGTGCAGCAGGAGAGACCAGTGTGAGCAGCGCCGATGGTGACAACTCGTACCGCATCCATCCGGTTGGCGGCCCGCGCATCCGGAGCGATGTGGTCGATGTGTACATCTTCCAGCGATCGGCGACGCCGCCGCGGCCGGTCGTGGGCGCGAGCGCGATGTCGGGCCCGTGGGGCGGCATCACGCCCGACACGGGGGCGAACCCGGCGCCCGGCATCTACTTCCTGCAGATGCTGCGGGCCCGCGACCCGCTGGGCGGAACGTGGCAGCCGGTGATGGGACACTGCGAGAAGGGCGAGACGGCGGTGCAGTGCGCCGTTCGCGAACTGGAGGAGGAGGTCGGCCTCACTCCCCCTTCCAGAGGGAGGGGGCAGGGGGGAGGGCCCAAATCGGACCTGACTCCTGCGCACTTTCTGTCGCTGTGGGCGCTTGAGCAGGTGCATCCGTTCTTCATCGCCGAACTGGATGCGATCGTGTTGAGCCCGCGTTTCGCTGCGGAGGTTGCCGCGGGGGGGGCCGGCGCGGAGGCCGGATGGTCGCCGCGGCTGAACGATGAGCACACCGCGCACCGCTGGGTGAACGCGCGGGATGCGGTGCGGGCAAGTGGCGAGGGCGCGTTCATGTGGCCGGGCCAGCGTGCCGCGGCGAGGGAAATTGTCGAGAGTCTGATGGTGGAGGGAACCGTGAACAGGGGGAGGCTACGTATAGACTGAAACTTGTGGAGGGCAGCAATGACGCGAGGTTTTACTTGTGGGGCTTTCGCGGCCGGGGTGATGAGTTTTCAGTTGGCAGCGATGGCGGGAACCGACTGGGGCGTGTTCAATCCGCTTCCGGGCGGGAATGGGACAGGCGACCGAGATTCGTTGGGATCGGGCATTTCAGCGGATGGTTCAACGGTCGTTGGCACTGTGTACTTGCCAAGCGGCCACTTCGGGGCAGTCTGGAAGCCAGGGGGCTACGCTGTTCTGCCGCAACCGACGGGTACGTCAACCGGTGGCGCCAGCGCGGTGAGCGCTGATGGGTCGGTGGTCGCGGGGAGTGTGAGCGGCGGCGGAACAAGCAACCGCGCGGTGTTCTGGAACAGAGTCAATGTGACGTACGTTCCGCAACTGATGAACGGCGTGTTCGCGGGAGCAAACTCACGGATTCTCGCGCTGAGTTCGGATGGCGCCGTTGGTGTGGGTTGGAGCTCGGGGATGGCCGCGCGGTGGTTGAACGCCGATGGGCCCGGTGCGCTGGGGACCCAGGTCCCTTCCCCGCCGGACGCGACCGGGTTGGCAACGGCCAACACCATCTCTGACAATGGCCAGATTATCGCGGGCGCGGCGGGGCCGCGGGGCTTCCGCTTCGAGAGTGAGAGCGAGTTTGTCAACGGGGCCTTCACGCACCAGTGTTCCGTTCTTGGAATGCATGCCGACGGGCAGACGCTCGTTGGCTATTCTCTGCTGAACGGCCGAACCATTGCAACATGGTGGAATGGCGTCGACCCATATGTGCTGCCGACACCGCCGGGGTTTGGCTCGAGCGCATGGACCCGCGCGATCGACATTTCAGATGATCGCTCGGTGATCATCGGCCAGGTCTCAGTTGGATCGGACATCCGTGCGGTCGTCTGGCGGAATGGTGTCCCGCAACTCCTTGGAGACCTGCTCGCAGCGGACGGTGCAGACTTGACCGGTTGGCGCATCAGCCACGTGAGTGCGATTTCCGCAGATGGGCGTCTCATTGTGGGTGAGGCGTTCAACCCAAATGGGAAACTGCAGGCGTACGTCGCAACGATCCCGGCTCCCGGTGGACTGGTCGTGCTGGGCGGTGGGGTGTGCCTCTGTGTTCGTCGCAGGCGATAGCCCTACGCGCCTACAGAGCGGGACAGGTGAAGTCGTGCTTGCGCATCTCATCGTGAAGATGAAGAGTGCATTGGCCTCAAGCGCCGGCCCGGCTTGAAGGCAAGGAAGCGGTTCTCAGAACGGGCGGTCAATCCCAGATGCCCTTGAACTCACCCGGCTTCTCGCCGGCGGTGATGAAGATGCCGAGGAAGATGTTGGACTGGTTCACATCGTCGGGCTCGTCGAAGAAGATCGTGTCCAATCGCGGGCCAGAGGCGGTGGTGTAGGACATGGCCGCGCCTCCGGGCGAGAGTGGCTTGAGCGTGGTCTCGAAGGCGACATGTCCATCGTTGTACGCGACGTTGCCCTCCCACGAGTTGCGACCGCCGTGGATGAGGAACGTGTTGCTCGACTTGTTCTTGAGGGTCGGGGTGTAGTCCGCGGCGACAGCGGAGATCTCCGGCCCCCGGTTGGCGATGATCGCTTCGGTTGTGGAGAACGTGTCGCGCCAGACCGAGAGCCGACCGGCGGGCACTCTCGCGGCGTGCAGCGCAGCAGGATCGCCGCGGGTGCCCGAGGGCTGCAAGTGCCCGTATGAGAAGTTGCCGCCCTTCGCGGATGTGAAGTCTGCGCTGAAGGCGGGGTCCCAGAGGGCGTTCATGGGGCTCGCCGCGGCCTTGGGGTTGGAGTACTCGAAGTCCTCATCACGTGCGATGGATGGACTGGACTCCGCCGGGCTGATGCAGATCTCTGGCGAGATGTTGCCGTTGAAGATCAGGATCGAGAAGATGTTGGCGGTCGTGTCCTTGGCGCGGCCGGACTCCGCGACCGTGAAATCGGCGGTGTCGATCTGTGAGGGCAGGGGATAGTTGCCGTTGTTGCCGTTCGCCCAGATGATCAACGACTGGGAGATCCCGCGGAGTTGAATGGAGTCCCTCATCTGGCGACTGGTGCCAGGACGCGAGCGTCCCATGGCAGGCATCAGGAGCGCGACCAGAATCACTGAAATCACAACAACAGCCAGCAACTCAGAGACTGTAAACCCGCGCCGCATGGCCGTTCCCCTTTCGAGACGGCGGGAAGAGAGCCCGCCGCATGACAGGCTATTCGGCTCGCCGCGGCGGGTGGTTGCGGTGGATTGATCCGGGTGTCGCGGATCGGACGGGATACGAGTCGCACGGAGGAGCACGGTGCGGGGGCGGGTCCGGGTTGCGGACGATCCGGTTTCAAACTCCGCGTGCTCTGCGCCTCTGCGAGAGGAGTCTCTCGCGGAGGCGCGGAGGCCGCAGTGCTCTCAGAGAGTGAACTGTGACGACTTTCGCCGCGCGGGTCCGCCTGTTCGCCAGCGGTCCTCCGTGCGCCTCGGTGCGCCCCCATGTTTCACATCCGGCTTCGCGCTCGCGACTCTGCATGGAGAGTTTCTTGCGGCGGCGAGAAGTTCCCGGCCCCCACGGGCCCCACACCCGAGCTCGCGCTCGGGGCTCTCTCGGTGCGCCTCCGTGTCGAACACCCGAGTTTGCGCTCGGGGCTCTCTCGGTGCGCCTCCGTGTCGAACACCCGAGCTTGCGCTCGGGGCTCTCTCAGACCTCTTCGACTTCCTTCATCTTCTTGGCGACCACATCGTCGGTCTCGTGCTCGAACTTCTTGAGCAGGTCCTGCACCTCGGTCTTGAGCGTCTCGATCTCGTCCTCGGGCACGTGGGCCTTGGGGTCCTTGGCGAGTGTATCGACGTGCTTGTTGGCATCGCGCCGGGCGTTGCGGAGCGTGACCTTGGTCTCCTCGCCGAGTTTCTTGCAGTGGGCGGAGAGTTGCTTGCGACGGTCGCCGGTGAGCGCGGGCATGTTCAGGCGGATCTGCTTCCCATCCATCATCGGGTTCAGGCTCAGGCCGCTGGCCTCGATGGCGCGCTTGACATCCTGCAGGCAACCCGCATCGAACGGCTTGATCAGCAGTTGCGTCGGCTCGGGAATCGAGATGGATGCGAGGCTCTTGAGGTCGGTCGGCGTGCCGTAGTAATCGACCTTGAGATACTCGACCAGCGCGGGCGAGGCGCGGCCGGTGCGCATGCCGCGGAGTTCCTTCTTCAGGTAGTCGAGCGCCTTGGTCATGGCCTCTTCGGCCTCGAGAAGAATGGTGTCAGGGTCGCTGCTCATGGGTGAATCTCCCGGCCCGTGCCGCCGCATCCCCCCCTCGCAGCAGGCATGATAGGGCAATCGCGCCCGGCCATGGGGCGTTTTGCTACCATGCGCATCATGCCCGCGACCACCGAGCGCAAGCCCATCAGGAAACCCGATCCCATGTCCAACCGCAGCGCCAAGCCCGCCCGCTACAAGCGCGTCCTGCTCAAACTCTCGGGCGAGGCGTTCTGCGCGCCGGGCGGCTTTGGGATCGATGGGAACGAACTGGAGTTGATCGCGGCGGAGGTTCGCGATGCGCACAAGGAGGGCTCGCAACTGGCGGTAGTCGTCGGCGGCGGCAACTTCATCCGCGGCGCGCGGCTCAGCAAGACGCTGCACATCAACCAGGCGACCGGCGACTACATGGGCATGCTGGCGACGGTGATCAACGGCCTGGCGTTGAAGGAGGCGCTGGTGCACCTGGGTGTCGATTCGCGCGTGATGACGGCGATCGATGTCCGCGCGGTGGCCGAGCCGTTCATCCGCGGTCGCGCCCTGCGGCACCTGGAGAAGGGCCGCGTGGTGATCCTTGTCGCCGGGACGGGCAACCCGTTCTTCACCACCGACACCTGCGCCTCGCTCCGCGCGACGGAACTGGAGTGCGACCTGCTGATGAAGGCGACCAAGGTCGATGGGGTGTATGACGCGGACCCGGCGAAGCACCCGGGCGCGAAGCGATACGACAAACTGAGTTTCGCGCAGGCGATCGCGGCGAACCTGCAGGTGATGGACACGGCGGCCCTGGCCATGTGCCGCGACAACAAGATCCCGCTGCTGGTGTTCGACTTCAAGAAGTCGGGGAACATCCGTCGCGCAGTCCGCGGCGAGCAGGTGGGGACGCTGCTGAGCGAGTGAGGTCTTTGGTGGGCCGGCACTCCGTGCCGGCCTTGCCGGGCGACTCCTATCATTCGGCAATAGCCGAAGGAGTGCCGCCATGACCACCGCGACGACCCGTCCCGCGACCGCCCTCAAGCCCACGACCGACCCGCTCCAGTTGATCGACGTGGATCATGTGCAGTTCTACGTCGGCAACGCCAAGCAGGCCGCGTTCTTCTACGCGCACTGCTTCGGCTTCCAGATCGAGCAGGTCTGCGACCTCACCACCGGCAGCCGCGATGCAGCCCACTACCTGCTCACCCAGGGCAACATCCGGTTCATCCTCTCGACACCGCTGACGCCCGAGCACCCCGCGGCGATGGAAGTCGCGATGTACGGCGACGGTGTGAAGGATGTGGCGTTCACGGTCTTTGATGCCGAGAAGGCGTGGGAGCGCGCGGTGAAGAACGGCGCGACCTCCGCCTATGAGCCGCGGACCTATCGCGATGAGCACGGAACGGTGACGATGGCGGGCATCCGCACCTATGGCCGCGTATGCCACTCGTTCGTGTCGCGCACGGGCGCCTACGACCTGACGAAGGTGAAGCAGGGCGGGGTGTTCAAGCCGCGGTTCCGCAAACTCGCCGAGGGCGCGGCGTGCGAGCCTGCGCGCGGCTGCGCTCCGCAGGCGGGCGTGTCGAGCGTGCTGGCGATCAACGAGTACAACAAGAAGAACCCGTGCGGGCTCAAGTACGTCGACCACCTGGTCGGCAACGTCGAGATGGGCAAGATGAACCACTGGGTCGCGTTCTACGAGAACGTGCTCGAGTTCACCATGTTCAAGCACTTCGACGACAAGGACATCTCGACCGACTACTCGGCGCTGATGTCCAAGGTGATGGCCAGCGGCAACAACCTGATCAAGATGCCCATCAACGAGCCGGCCGAGGGCAAGAAGAAGAGCCAGGTGCAGGAATATCTCGACTGGCACATGAACACCCCTGGCGTGCAGCACCTGGCGCTGCGGACCGATGACGAACTGCACTCGATCGCCGCGCTGCGCTCCCGCGGCGTGGATTTCCTGACGCTCCCCGATGCCTACTACGACCAGGTGTGGGGCCGCGTGAACAAGATGCTGACCGACCACGGCCACAGCGCGGTGAAGGAAGATCACCAGCGCGTGCGCGACCTGGGCATCCTCGTTGACGCCGACGACGAAGGGTATCTGCTGCAACTGTTCACCAAGCCGCTGCAGGACCGGCCGACGCTGTTCTTCGAGATCATCTGCCGCCGCGGCAGTCAGTCCTTCGGCAAGGGCAACTTCAAGGCGCTGTTCGAGGCGCTGGAACTGGAGCAGGAGCGGCGGGGGAACCTATAAAACTGCGGCATCGAGAATGTTGAGAGGATTCGGACACATGACGATAGAGAAGATCAAATCCGCGTATTCGGCGACGCCCTTCAAGCCCTTCACACTTCACCTGGCCGACGGCCGCGTTATGTCCGTGGCCCACCCGGAGTTCATGGCGATGATGCCCGGGGGCCGCACGATCTTCGTGGCCCTCGACGATGGTTCCTACCACATCATTGATTTGCTCATGGTGGTATCGATCGGGTTTGAGTCGCGGGGCAAGGGCCGCTCGGCCGGCAACCGGCGCCGTGCAGGGTGAGGTCCCGTGCGCAAGGGGCTGCGCGCCGTACACTCTCACGCGAGCCGCCAGTCCTTCGGCAAGGGCGACTTCAAGGCGCTGCTCGAGGCGCTGGAGTTGGAGCAGGAGAAGCGAGGGAATCTGTGAGTGAGCAACATGGCTCCATCCGGCGGAGAACTTGAGAGTCCTTCGTGCCCGGAGTGCGGTTACTCATGCTGCGGACTTTCTCGCGATGGTGACTTGGTGACCTGCCCGGAGTGCGGGAGCAACGTTCGGCCGGTCGTCTGCCAGAAGTTCTCATTCACGGTCGCCCGAACGCCACTGTACATCATCCTGTTGTCGCTAGCGCCGAGCTTCGGAATGATCATCATGGGATGGATCTTCGGAGACTCGTACGGCGGGAGCTTTGAGCAGGCCAGCCGAGTCGTGACACAACTCATGCCTTTCTCGGCGATCGCGTGGCCGCTCTTGGTGATCGGGAGTTTCGTTGTGTGCAGATCGCGAATGAGAAGGCCCCTTCGGGACATTCTCTGGCCGCTGGCGCTTGCACCGATCGCCGTTCCGGTTTGCCTCGTGCTTCATCATGTCGCGCGACTGCCCGGCATCTGGGCGAGTTGCTGATCGATCCGGTAGTGGCGGCGTCACACATTGTACGGCGATCCAATTGCTTTGCGTGCCACGGCTTGCGCCGAGGGGTCGAAACGTGGGCGGTGTTTTCTTCGCTGCGACGCAGCGGCCGCCGCGAGCCCGGGGCGTGAGCCCCGGGTGCGGGTTGCCGAGGACATTCCCAACCCTCCTTTTTCCGAGCACGGAAGGTGCGGCACACCGGTCGTCTGCTATTCACAGTTTGTTTGGCGTTCGCGGCCGCGGTCCGCGCGCGCCGGCGATTGCCATCGAAACCGGATCAATCGGGTGGGTGGAAATTTCCTGCCGCTCCGCAACCGTCTGCAACAAACGTCCGCAGAGTACGTTCTTCACACGTTCTTGACGTTCGGCTGCGGAGCGGGACCGAGCCCGCGCCGTCCACTTGGAGCCCGCAGATGTCGATTCTCCGCTGCCTTGTTCTCGCCGCGCTGGTCGCGGCGGCGTTCCTGGCTCCTCGCGCTGCCCGCGGGCAAGACCTCTACGACACCTCGGTGCTGCGCACTGTCAATCTGCAGTTCCACGATGCCAACTGGCTGACTCTGCTCCGCAACAACTACGTCTCGGAGACGCTGATCCTCGCCGACTTGACGATCGATGGCGTGACGTATCCCGATGTCGGTGTTCGCATTCGCGGTAACACTTCGTACACCGCTCTGCCGGCCGGGTCCGAGAAGTTCTCGCTCAAGGTGAAGATGGACCACGTCCATCCGAACCAGGAACTGATGGGCTACGACACGTTGAACTTCAACAACGGCTTTCGCGACCCGACGTTCTGCCGCGAGGTGGTGTACAACAACTTCGTGGCGCAGTTCATTCCGAATCCGCGTGCCAACCACGTGGTGGTGACTCTGAACGGGCAGAACTGGGGTGTGTATGCGAACATTCAGCAGCCCGACAAGCGCATGCTGCGCGACTACTTCGCGAACGCCGACGGGGTCCGTATCCGTTGCCCCAACAACCCCAATGGGCCGGGGCTGAGCTACGCCGGCACGAACCCGTCGTCGTACAGCAACTACGAGATCCAGAGCGATGGGGGTCTTGCGGATCCGTGGCCCGCGCTCATCGGCGTGTGCAACAGCCTGAGCAACGAGCCGCTGGCCTCGTGGCAGAACATCGATGCGCTGTTCGCGATCGACCCGTCGATCTGGTCGGTGGTGCTCGAGAACCTGCTGACCGACGATGACAGTTACATCAACAAGGGCGCGGACTTCATGACCTACCGCGACCCGCTCGACAACCGCACGCACCTGCTGCAGCGTGATGCGAACGAGACCTTTACGCAGGCCTCGTGGTCGGTCACCCGCAACTTCACCGCGACAAACAAGCCCGTGCTCAGCCGCGTGCTGGCCGTGCCCGAACTGCGGCAGCGCTACATGGCGCACTACCGCCACACGCGCCAGAACCTGTCGTGGGCGTACTTCGAGCCGATCTTCACCGCACACCGCAACCTCATTGACGCCGCGGTGCAGGCCGACCCCAAGAAGTTGTACTCCTACACGCTCTTTCAGAACAACTTCACCACGACGGTGAACATGCCCATCGGCGGGCTGGGCGGCGGCAATATCATCGGCCTGCAGCAGTTTGTCACCCAGCGCGCATCGTTCCTGAACACTCAGGCCGAGCTGACCGCCGCCGGTCCCACCATCAGTTCAGTGCAGGCCTCTGAACTGGCGCCTGCGCCGACGGAGCCGGTCTACATCACCGCGGCGGTTGCGCCCGCGGGCAGCGCGATCCAGAAGGTCGAGCTGTTCTATCGGCCCAGCGCTTCGGCCGGATACCTGCGGGTGCAGATGTTCGACAACGGCACATCGGGCGACGGGGCGGCGGGCGACGGTGTCTTTGGCGCGCTGCTTCCGATCACCGCTGTTCCGGGCCAACGCGTGCTCTACTACGTCGGCGCGGTGGCCTCAAATACGTTCTCTTCGGCTTCGTTCCTGCCGCGACTGGCCGAAAGGGGGCCGCTGGAACTGGTCTACGGCCTGAGCCCGAGCGAGGGCCTGTACATCACGGAGTGGATGTACTCTGGTGCGAACGGGGAGTTCATCGAGTTCAGCAATCTCTCCGACACCCCCGTTGACATGACCGGGTGGAGCCTAGATGACGACCACGCGATTGCCGGCGCATTCGACCTCTCGGCGTTCGGCATCGTGCAGCCGGGCGAGTCGGTGGTGGTCACGGAAACGGGCGCCGAGGCGTTCCGGTTGGCCTGGGGCCTGGCCCCGAGCGTGAAGGTGATCGGCGAACTTGGCGTGTCGAGCGGCAATAACTACGGCCGCGCAGATCAGATTCACCTGTACAACGCTCTGGGCGAGCTTGCCGATCGGCTTGCTTATGGCGACCAGACCTTCCCCGGCACCATCCGCACCCAGAATCGCAGCGGCCAGGCGCCATGCGAGGCGGTCGGTCAGGATAACGTTGCGCTGTGGGTCCTCTCGACCGCGGCGGATTCGTTCGGGTCGTGGACCTCGACTTCGGGCGATGTCGGCACGCCGGGGGCGCACATCGATTGCGCCATCTGTGCGGCGGACTATGACGGCAACGGCGAGCGTGAGGTGACCGACATCTTCACGTTCCTCACCGACTGGTTTGCGGGCGTGTCCGCGGCGTATGAGTTCGGCGGAGTGCCCGGCGTTCCGGCGATCTTCGCCTTCCTGACGGAGTGGTTCGCAGGTTGCGAGTGATCGACGCGACGCCGATGGTCACTTGGCGCTGTCGGTCCGCGTTGCCGCGCCCATGCGCCGGGCGAGCACGAAGGCCAGTTCCATTGATTGTTCGTAGTTCAGGCGCGGGTCGCACGGACTGGCGAAGTTGCGCGAGAGATCGGCTTCGGTCACGCCGTTCCCGCCGCGGCCGCCGATGCACTCGGTCACATCCTCCCCGGTGAGTTCGAGGTGCACGCCTCCGAGGGTGGAGCCCTCGGCGCGGTGGATGTCCCAGCAGTCTTCCAGTTCGCGCAGGATGTGATCGAACGAGCGGGTCTTGCGTCCGGTCGAGGTGGTCACGGGGTTGCCGTGCATCGGGTCGCAGACCCAGAGCACGCGTCTTCCCGCGCGCTGCGCCGCCCTCAGCAGGGGCGGGAGCGCGCCGGCGATGTTCGCCACGCCCATGCGCGTGATGGCGACGGCGCGCCCCGGCTCGTTGTGCGGGTCGAGGCGGTCGAGCAGCGCGAGCAGTTCGTCGGGCAGAACGCCGGGCCCGACCTTGATGCCGACGGGGTTCCGGATGCCGCGGAAGTACTCGACGTGCGCGCCGTCGAGCGCGCGGGTGCGCTCGCCGATCCACGGCAGGTGGGTGGAGAGGTTGAACCAGCCCTGCCGCCGCGGCACGGTGCGCGTCTGCGCCGACTCGTAGAGCAGGTTGAGCCCCTCGTGGCTGGTGAAGAACTCGACGCGCGTGAGGTCGTCAACGCTCTTCTCGCCGATCGCTTCCATGAAGCGCAGGCCGTCGGAGAGTCGCTCGGTCATCTCGTGATAGGCGCGGCGGAGGTCCTCGGGCAGCCCCGCGTGCCGCATGAACCCCAGTTCCCAGTACTCGGGGTGGTGCAGGTCGGCAAAGCCGCCGTCGAGCAGCGAGCGGACGAAGTTGATCGTCAGCGCGGCGTGCTTGTAGCCCTCGACCAGTCGCCACGGGTCGGGTCGGCGCGACTCATCGTCGAACGCCGCGCCGTTCACCAGGTCGCCGTAGTACGACGGCAGCGAGATGCGCTGCCCGCCGATGTCGCGCGACTCGGTCGAACTGGAGCGCGGCTTGGCGTATTGCCCCGCGAACCGGCCGATCCGGATGACCGGGCGCTTGGACCCGTGGATCAGCACCACCGACATCTGCAGGAGGATCTTGAGTTTGGCCGTGATCGCCTCGGGACGGCAATCGGCGATCTGCTCGGCGCAGTCGCCGCCCTGCAGCAGGAACCGCTTGCCCTCTTGCGCTTCGGCGATCAGCCGTCGGAGTTTCTCGATCTCGAAACTGGTCACCAGCGGGGGCAGTGCACCCAGCGCGGCAACAGCGCGATCGACCGCCGCGCGGTCGGCGTACACCACCTGCTGGGCCTGCAACCGGGCCTTCCAGGAGAGCGGTGACCAATCTGTTGGAGCAGGGTGCGGCAAGCACGGATGGTATCGGACAGAACCGCCCGCGCGGCGAGCGAGCCCGTCCGGCGAGCGGCCGCGGCGGGCCGTCTCCGGCGCCGTCGATTCGCGCACACACTGCGCGGTTCAGTGGAATTCAGGAGAAATCCACGAGAAAGACTCACCACGACCCGGACGGAGGCCGATGGCCCAAGAACCTTGCGGCCCGCGCGATGTGCGGGGGGCGTGGGGTGCCGCACGGCGCGCGGGGCGCCGGGCGGGCGAATGGGCCGCTTGTTGGCGGTCCGATCCTGGTCCCCGCACGACCGCAAGGAACAAGATCATGGCTACGACTCGCAAGACCACGCGTCGCAAGACGACCGCCAAGCGCACCACGGTGAAGCGCAAGGCCACGAAGCGCAACTGGGCAACCAAGAGCCGCTTCGCCAAGCACGCCCGCAAGACCGCCAAGCGCACCACCAAGGCCAAGGCCGTGAAGCGCACCACCCGCCGCAAGACCACCGCCCGCAAGACCACGGGCTGGAGCATGCGCCGCACGACCTCGCGCCGCGCCTGAGCCGACGATCTTCTTCGAATCGCGGGGAGAGAGTGAAAACAACGACGGCCGCGACGGACTGGAGGCAGTTCGTCGCGGCTGTGTTTTTGGCTTTGCCGATCAGGCCGCCGCGGCCAGCGACGCCGGCGCGCGGAACGAGAGCGGCGCGATGACCCGCGGGCCGTCGGCCCGTGCGGCGTGCGCCGCGAGCGCGTCGAGCGCGGGCCCGGGCGAAAGCGTGCCGATCACCAGCGCGTCGGCCGAATCGGGGTCGCCCACGACTCGCACGCCGCGCTCCATCAGCGCGGCGCGCACCACGTGCTCGTTCTTCCCCGGCGCGAGAAGCGCGGCGCGACGGATCGGCCCCGCGTTCTCCAGCGCGCGGCGCGCCGCGTCAAGCCCGATGAACCGCTCCCACAGCAGCCGCGGCATCTCCCGCCGCGGCTGCCGCAACGCGGTCCGCGCCAGGTCCAGCAGCCCCGCCGCGTAGCCGGTCTCGGCCCGCTCCTTCAGCGCGATGCGCCCGTAGCGGGCGATGGTCCGCCGGATCTCCGCGCCGCGCTCGCCGCGCGGCGCATACCGCAGCATCACCCATGTGTTGTTCCGCACGAGGCGGCGCAGGATGAGGTTCATGTCGCGCCCGGCATCGGTCTTCTCGTGCATCACGACAAAGCGACGGTCGATCGTCACACGCCACCCCGCGAGCAGCAACTTCGCGGCCAGGTCGTACTCCTCGGCGTAGTAGTTGAACGACGGGTCGTACCCGCCCGCGTCGATGAACGCGCGCCGGCGAATCGCGACCCCGCACCCGATGAACACCTCCGGCAGGCCGCCGGCCTCGTGGCGCGCGCTTCCGGCCGCCGCCGGCAGCAGGATCTCGGCCTGCACCGCGCCCGCATCCGCTGGCGCCTCGCGCAGCGCATCGAGCACGCCGATGGACAGCGGGTGCGAGTCATCGTCGAGCATCACGAGCCAATCGCACGACGGGTCGCTCGCGAGCGCGCCCGCGTTCCGCGCGGCCGCGCCCTCGTTCCGGTCTCGATGCAGCAGAGTCACCGGCAGGCCGTTGTGCAGTTCCACGGGCAGTCGCGGCGGCACACTCGACGCGTTGTCCACCACGACCACCTGCGCATCGTGCCGCGGCAGCCGCTCCAGCGCGGCCACCGTCCGCGCCAGTGTTTCGGGCCGGTCGCGTGTCGGAAGGACATACGCGATGCGCGGCCCGGGGCGAGCGGAAGCGGCGATCACGCCCCGACCCCCGCCCCAACCCCCGCCCCGACCCCCGCCGCGACCCGCCGCGGCCCGCCCGCCGCGGCCCGAGACTCGATCACTTCCGCCGGCTCGAAGGCCAGGTGGGCCGAGTGCAGCCGCGCCAGGCCCTGACGCAGGTCCGTCGCCGAGACCACCGTGTTGCCCAGCCGCTGGACCTGCAGCGCGGCGGCGACCGAACCGATGAACGCCGCCGCGAGGAGATTGCCGCCGGCGCAAAGCGCCAATGTCGCCGCGGCGAGCATCGAGTCGCCGCATCCAAGCGCATCGACGGCGTGCCCCGAGAGCGCGGGCACGTGTTCGCCGCGAACGTGGGAGGCGAATCCCGCTTCCTGATTCACGGGCGCGGCGAGCCGGTCGAAGGCGATCACCCCGTCGGCGCCGAGGCTGATGAGCGCAGCGCGGCTGCGTGTCTCGGCCAGCAGGCGCCAAGCGACCATCGGCAGACTCTGGTCGTGCAGACCGTAGGCCTGCCGCACTTCCGACTCGCTGGGCGAGACCAGGTCCAGGTCGCGCATCATGCGCAGGTTGCTGCGCCGGCCCGAGACATCCGCCGCGAGAATGTGCGCGTGCTTGCGCAGTTCGGGGCACAGGCGCGAGATGACACCCTGCGGCAGCAGCCCCAGGCCGAAGTCGGCGATGATCGCGCCGTGGCATCCGCTCTCGCCGGGCCGCGTGCCCTCGGGCGAGACGGCCAGTTCGCGCGCCGTGTCCGCCGCGAGGCCGACCAGCGCGTCCTGCTGTGCCGCGTCCAGTTCCAGCCGCTCCAGGAGATCGAGTTTCATGACCTTCTGCGCGCCGACGAGGAATCGTTGCTTCTCGGGGATGGCCGCATCGACTTCGATCGAGCGCACCTCGACGCCCTCGGCCAGCAGCCGCTGACGGAGCGCAGCGCCCTGCCCGCCGTCGTCGTTTCGCGGCAGCGCGGTGACCAGCACCGGGCAGGCGCCCATCGCCGCCAGGTGCCGCGCGATGATCGCCGCCGCGCCGTCGTACATCCGCCTCTCCAGCGGACGCAACGTCATCACAGGCGCTTCGCCCGCCACATCGGGCCGGTCGCACAGCACGTACGTGTCGAGGATCACCTCGCCCACGACCATCACCCGCTTGCCGCGGAATCGCGAGACCGTCCGCGAGAGTTCCACCCCGTCGAGTTCCGGCAGCGACAGCAGTTGCCGGAGCCGGGCGTGGTAGGGATCGACCGACTGCTCCAGCGCGGCGATCAGCGCGGTCGAAGAGAAGACCACGTCGCCGGAACTGAACACCACGCGCCCGCCGTGCCGCTCCACCGCCGCGCGCTCGGCCAGAAACCGCGGGTCGTTGTTGAGTTCGTATTCCTTCCCCTTCACATAGACATCGGGCCCGACCGCCTCCAGCAGTTCCCTCGCCGTCGCGGCCTGCTCGATGTACACCCAGTCGACGCAGTCCAGCGCGGCCAGGTTCTCCGCGCGCAGTTCCTCGGGGATCAGTGGTCGCCCCGTGCCTTTCTTCATCGCCGCGTCGCCGGTGATCGACACCAGCAGCAGGTCCCCGTGCGACCGGGCATGCCGCAGGTGCCGCAGGTGCCCGGGGTGCACGATGTCGAAACACCCGTGGCAATGCACCACCGCGCGTCCCTCGCATCGAGCCCGATCCCTGAGGGCGAGCAGTTGCTCACGGGTCAGGATCTTGCCGCCCGGCCCGTGACCGGTCGGTCGGGGGGGGGTGGGGCGCGGCGACGAAGCGTTGCTGGATTGGTGTACGGGGGACATGCCCGTCTTTATCGGTCCAAAGGGCGGGTCGGGACAGTGCGGAAGGGGCTTTCTCGCCCGCCGCAGGGCCTTCCCGGCCCGGAGAGCCGATAACACCGGCATGACCACCTTCGCGTCGCCCGCTGTCGCCGCGCCCTTTCCCGGCCCCATTGCGCCGGCGATTCCCGGTGGCACGGCCGCGCCCGTCGGAGGTGGGGCAGGGGGGCTCGGGCCAAGTGGGGGGTGCGGCGGGGCGGTCGGCGGCGTCGGCTACACGCGGGAGGACCTTGTCCGCCTCGGCAAGGCCGATCGGCTATGGGCCTTTGTCCCATTGGTCGCCCAAGCCCTTGGCCGAGCCGACTCGCCCGCCGCGAATGACCCGGTGCTGCGTTATCTTGCGGCGACGAACTTCGCGGCCCTAGGCCTGCGAACCCTCGCCACGGAGCAGATCGAGGCACTTCCGGAGGCGGTGCGGGGTGATCCATCGGTCGTGCCGCTGCGGCAGGCGATCGGCGCGCTGCCCGATGACCGCCTCGATGGGCCGATGCGTGTGCGGACCTGCCGCGAGAATGTGCGGGCGATGCTCGATGCGGGCGTGCATGGCGCCGAGGCGCTCGCGGCCGCGCTGGCCGAGTGGGAAACTCGGGCGCTCTCGGGCGCGGAGGTGTACCTGCGCACGCGCGATGGGAACATCGTCGTACAGGCAGCGCCCGGCACGCTGCGGCTGCGGCACGCGGCTGACATCGCCGGGCAGGTGGAGTCGTTGCGACTGCCGCACGAAGCGACCGGCCCGACCAACATCAAGCCCTACGTGATCGAGAGCGCGGACCCGCCGTGGTTGCTGAGGCGCGTGCTCCGCGCGACGCCTGTTCAGCCCGATGGCTATCGCGTGCGTGTCTCCCTGGTGCAGCGCTCCGCGCCGGAACTGCTCGATGGTCTCTCGATGGCCGATCTGCGCGCGGAGTTGTCGACCGACCGCCTGAGCGTGCATGTCGGCGACGACGCGTCGCAACGTCTCGAGCGCGAACTGCTGTCGCGCACCGACACGATCGTGCATGGGCACTTCCTCGGCCTGCCGGCACGCGGGCCCGAGTCTGGCGGCGCGGGCCGGTGCGATCCGCCGCCCGATCAGGTCGTGCAGCGCGTGGTGGTCGCCCAGCAAGCCGAGGCCCTGCGGCTCGAGTCGGCGGTGCGGGTTGAGTACACCGGGCGCGATGCGGCGTGGTATGCGCGGCGATTCTCGCACTCCGGCGAGCCGCTGCGCGTGCTCATTCCCACGTGCCGCTATTCGACTTTCATCCGGCACGCCGCGGCGGATCTGGCTGCCGCGCTCGAGGGCGCGGGGTGTACTTCGCGGTTGCTGATCGAGCCCGACGACTGCGCGCAACTCTCAAGCAATGCCTATCTCCGCGCATTCGCGGAGTTCCGGCCCGACCTGGTCGTGCTGATCAACTACACCCGCGCGAACATCGGCGCGGCGATCCCCGAGGGTGTGCCGGTGGTCACGTGGGTGCAGGACGCGATGCCGCACCTGTTCGATGAGCGCGCCGGCGCTTCGATGGGCGCGCTCGACTTTGTCGTTGGCCACACGCACGTCGAGTTGTACGAGCGGTTCAACTATCCCGAGCGCAACCGCCTGAAACTGCCGGTGACCGCCAGTACGCGCAAGTTCCACGATGCGCCGGTCGGCGACGCGGCGACGGCACGCGTGGCGTGCGATGTGGCCTTCATCACCCATCACAGCGAGACTCCCCGGCGTCTGCACGAGCGCCTGTGCCGCGAGGCGGCGCACAGCCCGGCCGTCGTGCGGCTGTTCGAGGAACTCCGCCCCCGGATCGAGGCGCTGGTCGCGCGCGCAGGCGAGGCGCCGGTCATGACCGAACTGCGCGCGACCATCGAGCGCTGCACGATCGACGTGCTGGGGCGCGAGCCCGATGCGCGCGCCGCCGCGATGATCCGCAACCAGTACGCCTTTCCGCTGGCCGACAGGCTGGTGCGCCACCGAGTTTTGGAGTGGGCCGCCGAAGCCTGCGCCCGGCGCGGCTGGTCGATGCGGCTGTTCGGGCGCGGGTGGGATCGGCACGAACGACTGTCGCACCTGGCCGGGCCGGAACTCGCCCACGGCGAGGATCTGCGCGCTGCGTACCAATCGGCCGCCGCGACCGTGCACGCCTCGATCCACTGGCTGTACCACCAGCGCGTGATGGAGTGCGCGCTCTCCGGCGGCCTGCCGCTGGTGTTCCTCAAGGGGGACGATCTCTCGCTGCTGCGCGCCTACGCGCTGTCGAGCGTGGAGGGCGCATCGGGTGAAACCGCCTGCGCGGCGGACAGCGCCGAGGCGATGATGTTCATCGCCAACCTGCAGCGGCTTGGCAGGCCCGTGAGCCCCGTATGGGGCGCACTGCCCCACGATCCGGCGCGCGACCGTGCGTGCAGGGCGCAGTGGGCGGGCATGCCCCGCGCGCATGGCGCGGCGTTCCTGCTCGGCGATCTGGCCGAGACCACCTTCTCGACGCCCGCGAGTTTCGAGGCAGCGCTCGCACGCGCCGTCGAGCGCGGGCCGCGACGCGAGAGCCTCTCGCGCGGGATCGCCGCGCGAGTGCGCGAGCACTACTCCACGGAGCACGCCGCGGCGAAGATCATCGAACTGGTTCGCGACTCGCTCGGCGCAGACTAGCCCAGCACGCGCATGCAGATCGCCATCGCTTCGTCCACCCGGTCCGCCACGGCGTGCAGGTCGGGCTCGGCCGTTTCGGGCGCGGCAAAGGCCTTGAACTCCTCGCGCAGCGCGGGGTCGACGGGCATGTTGCGAGAATCCGTCTCCGCCAGCGCGCGTTGCGCATCGGGCGAGAGCAGGTACTCGACCAGTTCCGCCGCCTCGGCGCGGTTCGCGCCGCCCTTGGCGAGCGCCACGGTGTTGGGGATCAGCAGCGAGCCCATGCCCGGCAGATCGGCGCTGCCCGGCGCTTCCGCATCGCTGTTGCGAGTGTCCTTGCGCTCCCACGCCAGTTCGACCGGCCACCTCTCACGCTGCCCGGCGAAGACATCGTCGGTGTCCGTCAGTCCGACGCGGCACTCGCCGCGCGCCACCGCCGCGACCACCGATGCGTTCCCATCCAGCACACGCACGCCGTTGGCCTTGAGCGCGGTCAGCCAGCGCTCGAACGCCTCCGCGCCGAACCGGTGAACGACCGCCGCGAAGTGCCCCCGCGTGGTGCCGAACTGCGGCCGCGCGATCGCGATGCGCCCCTTGAACTCGGGCCGCAACAGCCCGCCCAGCGTCCGCGGTGCATCGCCCGCCTCGACGAACCTGGTGTTGTAGACGAACACCCGCGCGCGACTGCCGAAGCCGTACCACGTCCGGTCGGGCGCTCGGAGGTGCGCCGGCCAGCCGCCGTGCGGTTTCATGTGCTCCTCCGCGCGGGGCGCGGCGGTCTCCGCAAGCACACCCGCCCGGGAAAGCCGGATGGTCCCGAACGGCTCGCTCGACCACCACACGTCGCAGCGTGTCCGCCCGGCCGCCGCCTCATGTTCGGTGAGCAGCCTCTGCATCAGTCCCGTGGTCTTGGTCGCCTCGGTGTCCATTACCGCGTCCACGCGGATGCCCGTGGCCTTGGTGAACGCCGCGAACACCACCCGCGCATACACCGAGTCGGCCGACGTGTAGCAGACCACGCGCCTGTCGCCGGGTCCGCGGGCGAGCAAGCGCGCGCCGGGGATGCTCGCCGCCGCGAAACCCGCGGCCGCCGCCAAGGTGAACCGACGGCGCGAAAGAGGAACGGTCATCGGGCTCCTTGCCTCGCCGGACGAGATGGAGAGATCGGCCGCGGGCCTACTTCTTGTCGGCGTCCTGCGCGGGCTGAGCCGGCGCGGCGGGCTTGCCGCCGCCCTTTTCCTTCAGCGTGCCGAAGTAGGCCTTCACCGCCTCATGGAACTCTCGTGGGATGGCGTTCTGCTCGATCGCATCCGTCGCCGCCTGATCGGCCGTCGCGACGACCTGCGCGAACGCCGCCTTGCTCTCGCCCTTGATGCTGTCGCCCTCTACCAGGCGCGAGCCGACGATCGGTCCCTCGCCCTGCGGACCGATGGCCTTGCGCTTGACGGTTTCGAAGTCCGCCGCGGCCTCGCCCGGCTCTCCGCCGCGGCCCTGGCCCGGCCCGCCCGAGCCCATGCCCTGATTCTGCGAATAGCCCGCGGCCCACGGCTTGGTGCCGGGCATTCCGCCGGCGCACTCGCCCATGCCCTCGCACTCGCCGCCCTGGCAGAGCGACTGCATCTGCGCCTTGCACTCCGAGAGCGCGGCGTCGGCCATCTCCATCTCCATCGCGAGTTGCTCGAGTTGCGAGAGTTGGTCGCCCAGTTCTCCCATCGAGCCCTGCTGCCCCTCGCCGCTCTGCGCCATCTCGCTGGCCGCGCTCTTGACCGCGCCGGCAAGCGATTCCATCGCGCTCTGGCACTGGCTCTGGCTGTTGCACATCTGCTCGAGTTGCTGCTTCTGCTCGGGCGAGAGATTCTCGGCCTTCTCCAGTGCTTCCTTCACCTGCTCCGGCGTGGCGTTGGCCAAACTCGGATCCAGACCCGCTTCCTGCAGTTTCTTCTCGAGTTGTTCCTTGTTCTGCGCGAGTTTCTCCAACTGCTCGGCCATCTTCTTCAACTGTTCGGCGAGTTTCTGCTTGTCCTCTTCGCTCAGGTTGCCCGCCGCGGCCTGCTCCTGCATCTTCTGCAGTTCAGCGCGGGCCTGCTTGAAATCCCCGGCTTGCAGCGCCTTGGAGAGGTCCGCGAGTTCATCGCCGGGCCGCTGCAATTGCCCGAGTTTGTCCTTGAGCGTCTCGAGTTTCTGGCCCTTCTCGCCCTGCTTGAGTTGTTCGAGGCGGTCGGCCAGCCGCGTCAGGTCCTTCAGCGCTGCGCGCCGGATCTCCTCCGGGCTCGAGGGCTCGGGCTTCTCGCCGCCCGGCTCCGCCGCGGGCTCGTCGGGTTCCAGACCGAGTTTCTCGAACGTGTCCTGCTTGAGTTTCTCGACCGCGCGCTGCTCCGCAACGGCGATCGTGCGCTGCTCCTCGACTTCTTTCTTCGCCATGGCGTTCTGGTACCAGCCCAGCACGTCCATCCGAGGCAGCGCGAGAAACACGACCGCCAGCGCAAGGCCCAGCGCCAGCGGCACGGGCCAGAATCGCGGCGGCTGGATGGGCACCGCCTGCGACAGGCGCACGCCCCGCGCCGAACGCGCGGCCGACTCCACCGTCGCCTTCGACCACGGGTCGGTCGCGTGCTCGATGTACATCGCCGTGCTGATCGCCTCGCGGAGGTTCGCGCCCTCGTCGACGCGTCGCGCAACCGCCTTGCGATCGGCCAGCGTAAAGAGCGTCCAGACCAGCGCAACCACCGCCGCGCCGGCCGACGACCAAATCGCAACGACTTTCCAGAACTCGACGCTGGTCATTCCTTCGCCGCCGACCATGGCGGTAAAGGCGAACACCTGCTCGGCAATGCGCAGAACAATCAGGCCCGCGAGCACCACGGCCAGCGCAACCACCAGATTGCGAATGTACGCGATCGCACCCACACGCCACGCCGCGGCACGGACCACACGACGGATGTCGTTCATGGTGACCTCCTGCTGACACACCATGGCCGGACGGCAGGCCCGGTCCAAGGGCTTGTACCAGTGTATTCGGCAGCAGGGGTCAGTATGTTTGTATTTTTGAAGTTTGTCAGGGTAAATTGGCCGCTTTGTCGCGACAAATGCGGCGAGGCCTGAACTGGCGAAGCCGCTCAAAGTCGGCGATGATGCTCCCAATGGCCTGGACCCGATTCAGCCAAGGTGAGGTCGATGGCCTGTTCGCAGCGCTCCGCGCCCGCGACCCGTTCGGCCATCGCGTGCACACGATGTTCGCCTGTGCGGCGTGTTTCTTTGCCGGCTGGCCGACAACGTGGCTGGAAATGGGCTGCATCGGCGTGTTTCTGTGTTGCGGCGTGCGGTTGTTCTCGCACCACCGCATCCTCGGCCCGCTGGTCTGGGAGTGGCCGCTGCGACTCATGCTCCTCTGGCTGGCGTGGTCCGGGCTGTCGCTGGCGTGGACCGCGGGGACGCGCCAGGAGTGGCTCGAGGAGTGGGGTGTCATCCGCTACGCGCTGCTCATCCCTGCGCTCTGGCCGGTCATGAACGAGCGACGATGGCTGGTCGCCGCGCTCGCCGCGGGCGCATTGTGCGGAAACCTGTCGCAGGTGGCGCACACCCTTGGCCGTGCGGCGGAGATCGACTGGCTCACGTGGTCGCGATTCGACGACCGCAACAGCGGGTGGTGGGACCCGGTGGTGGGCGGCTCGGTGCTGTGCGCCGCGCTGGGCCTGCACCTTGCCGCGCTGGCGCTGGGCCGGAGTGCACGCGAGCGCGCGCTCGGCGGCGTGCTCGCTGCGGCGACACTCGTCGGCATCGCCGCGACCGGCACGCGCGGTGCATGGATCGGCGCGGCGGGGCTGGTGGCCTTCGCGCTGCTGCTGGGCACGGGGAGCACATTGGTCGGACGGCGCGAGTCCGCTGACCCGAATGCCCGTGGCACACTCAAAGTCACCAGCGCGCGATTGGCGATCGGCGCATTGGCTGTGCTGTTCTGCGCCGGCGCGGTGTGGGTCGCCGCGGGCCCCACGATCATCAGCCGAGTCCGAGAGACCCGTGCCGAGATGGATCGCGCCATGCGCGGCGACCTCGACACGTTCACCGGTCAGCGACTGGCGATGTGGGGTTGGTCGTGGCGAGCGGTGCGCGAGCACCCGATCCGCGGCATTGGCGCGGGCGGGTTTCGTGCCTGGGTCGATGAACGCAGCACCGCCGATGCGCGCGAGCGCAACGAGCCCGTGCCCAAGCCCATGCTGCACGGCCACGCGCACTCGTGGTTCATCCACGCCGCGGCGGCGACCGGCGTGACCGGCTTCGGATTGATGCTCGCGCTGGCCGCGACCTGTGCATGGAACGGCCTGCGTGAAGGCGGGCCCGCAGGAGGGCGCGCCAAGTGGAGCGCCGGCTACGACGCCGGGCCCGCGTTCGCTCTTGTCGGTCTCGCCGCAGCCGGTTTGTTCGACACCATCCACGTCAACCAGCAGACATCGTTCTGGCTCTGGCTCCTGGTCGCGCTCTGCATGAGGCACCGTCCCGCAATGCGCGGCACACCGGGGGCACCCCCATGAACGTACTCATTGTCGCGGGCCGTCTCCCCGGCCCGCCGTGGACGGTCACGGGCACGCTCCGTCTCATCGCCCGCGGCCTCGCTGCCCGTGGGCACGAAGTCGCCATCGCGTGCCAGGGCGTGGACGACCCCCAGAGTCAGGCCCCGAGCCCGGTTATTGCGCGCGCGCCCTATGAGCAGAACGGCAGCGACTGGCCGCGCGGCCTTGGCCATTGGGCCCGGCGCGTCGCCTCCCGCGGTGCGTTCGACGCGGTGCTGTCGCTGTCGCGCTGTGTCCGTGGCGATCTCTGGATGCCGCTGGGGCCGACGCCGGGAGCGTGGATGTCCGGCGTGCTCGAAGCGCACGGGCCGATCGGCCTTGCCAAGGCTCTGTACCGGCATGCGGGTGTGCTGGCCGCGGCGCGCGCCGGGGAGAGGCCGGGCCGAATCGCCGTTATCGGGAAGGCGAGCCGGGATGCAGCGCGATCGGCGCTCGCCGCGCAACGGCTCGATACCCGAGTTGTCGCGCTCC
The DNA here is from genome assembly GCA_019636495.1 of Phycisphaeraceae bacterium. Lineage (GTDB taxonomy): Bacteria > Planctomycetota > Phycisphaerae > Phycisphaerales > UBA1924 > JAHBXL01. The sequence goes on from JAHBXL010000015.1 coordinate 83,017, forward strand.
CGTTCTTTTCGTCATTGCGCGCGCCCGACCCGATTACCCGCGAGCGCTGGCGGGCTGAGTTGCGCAGCGCGATCGGCGTGCGCGAGGCCGACACCCTCGCGCTGGTGTCCAGTGTCGGGCATGTCGGCGATTCGCTCGCGAATGTTCTGGCCGCGCTGCCGCGCATCAACGGCACGACCGCCCGCGGCGGTTCCTGCATCGCGCTCGTCCTGGCGCGAGACATCTACCACGCCCACGACCAGGCCGTTCGTGCCGGCTGCACCGAGTGGGTGCGCATCCTCGGGCCGACATCGCGCATCGCCGCCGCGCTGGCTGCGTGCGACGTCGCCCTCGTGCCCGAGCCCGCGCCCGTTGGTGCCGATGCGTTCTCTCGGGGCGATTCCGGACGCTTCGCCGCCGACGCGCTCCGCATGGCCCGACCGGTTCTTGCCGAGCCGTTTGCGCCCGGTGCGGAACTCGTTCGCGCGCAGCCGCCGCTGGGCGATCCGGGCTCCATCGTCCGGTCCGATGGAGTCGAACCCGTTGCCACCGCATGGGCGCGGGCGATCGGCAAGGCCATGGACCCCGCCTGGCGCGACCGCGCCACCCTCGCCGCCGCCGCGGCGGGCGAGCAACTGGGCGAGAACGGTTTCCTCGATGCGATCGAGGAGTGTCTTCACGCCGCCATCGGCGAGCGCCGGCGCGCCCCGGGCCCACGGCGGGACGGGGCTCGAATCAAGGGCTGAGTAATGGGCCGCGCCGGTCCGTTGCTCGGCAGGTTGGATGCCGCGTGTATCGCGACTTACCGTACCGGGTCGCGATGCCGCGCGGAGTGCAGTCCGCGCCTGCGGGATGCCGGATAAGGACACTTGATGGCAACGATCGTTCACCAGTCTGTTCGCTCCCCGGCCGCCGGGCAACCGCACGAGTCGCTCCCGCTCGAGGACCGCGCGGCGACGGCCCTCGACGCAGCGGTGCAGGCGTTGCTTTCGAAACTGCGGGCCGATGGTCAGCGCTGGGGCGCGGCCGCGGCGGCGCATGAGCCCGATCGCGGCGGCTTGCACTGGTGCGCCGAACTCGAAGGCGATTCGATCCTGTCCAGCGAGTATCTGCTGATGAAGTTGATCCTCGGCCAGGAGAACGACACCGAAGGCGTCGGCGGCAGGCGCGTCGGTCGACCAACCCTGCTGCGCATCGCCAACCACCTGCGGCTGACGCAGCGCGATGATGGAACGTGGGGGCAGTACCCCGGCAGCGGGCCGGACATCTCGGCCTGCGTGAAGGCGTACCTGGCGCTCAAGTGCTTCGGAGACAGCGCGGATGCGCCGCACATGCAGCGCGCGCGGAACCGGATCATCGCGCTGGGCGGCGCGGAGCGGTGCAACACGTTCAGCACGTTCTATCTCGCATGCCTGGGGCAGGTGAGTTGGGACGCGTGTCCGGCAATCCCGCCCGAAATTGTCCTTCTGCCGCGATGGTTCCCGTTCCACATGGACAAGGTCGCCGCGTGGACGCGGACGATGATCCTGCCGCTGGCGATCTGCTCGGCGCTGCGGCCGGTGCGCGAGTTGCCGCGGGAATGGGGGATCGACGAGTTGTTCGTCGACAAGAGGTACAAGTCGCGTCTGAGCAAGGAGTGGGAGCGCGAAGAGCCGGTGTGCTGGAAGAACTTCTTCCTGGCGTGCGACCGCTTTCTGAAGGTCGTGCGGCGGTTCAATCTGTCTCCGCTGCGTGCTGCTTCGCTGAAGCGCGCGGAGGCGTGGATTCTCGATCGTGTGCGCCCGGAGACGACCGAGGGCTTGGGCGCGATCTTCCCGCCGATGGTGTACCTGCAGGTGGCCTTCAAGGCGCTGGGCTACGAGCGCGAGCACCCGGTGATGGCGCGCGCCGAGCGCGACCTCGACGATTTCTGCATCGAGGGGTTGACGAATGGGAACGGGGCAGGGGGTGGAGGGACGGCCGGCACGGAGTGCCGGCCCACCAGGCAGGACCATGTGCGCCTGCAGCCCTGCTTTTCGCCCGTGTGGGACACGGGCATCGCGCTGTACGCGCTGACCGAGGCCGGGCGATCGATGAGCGACCCGCGCATCGCCCGAGTCTGCGACTGGCTCCTTGCCCACCAGGTCCGCATGAACGGCGACTGGGAGCGCAACCTGCTCCCCGAGGATCGCGGCGTCACGCTCGGCTCAGACGACCCGCTTCACGGCGCAGCCGGGTGGGCTTTCGAGTACCGCAACGAGTGGTATCCCGACAACGACGACACCGCGATGGTGGCCAAGTCGCTCTGGCGAGCGGCCTCGCACCAGCGAGCGGGAACATCGTCGGAAAGGCACGCGACGAGTAGCGGCGCGGTGCGATCGACCGCCGCGAGGTCGGCGCGGTGGCTCCTCGCGATGCAGAACGATGATGGCGGCTGGGCCGCGTTTGACCGCACCGTCGATCGGGCGTGGATGGAAGCGATTCCATTCGCCGATCACAACGCGATGCAGGATCCTTCGTGCGCGGACATCACCGGGCGCACCATCGAGGCGCTCGTCACGTGCGGGGTTCCGAAGGAGCATCCCAAGATTCGTGCCGCGGTTCGCTACCTGCTCGGCAAGCAGGAGCCCGAGGGTTGCTGGTGGGGCCGCTGGGGCGTGAACTACCTTTACGGCACGTGGCAGGCGCTCGGCGGGCTGATGTACGCGGGGTTCGATCCCGGGTGCGACGTCGTGCAGCGCGCGGTGAGGTGGGTGCTGAGCGTACAGAACGACGATGGCGGCTTCGGCGAGAGCGCCAACTCCTATCTCGACCGTTCGCTCATGGGCCGCGGCCCCAGCACTGCCAGCCAGACAGCGTGGGGACTGATGTGCCTGCTCTACGCGCTCCGGCCCGATCACGAGGCGTGCCGACGCGCGGTGCAGTGGCTGTGCGACCATCAACTCATCGAAGACAAGGCCAGTTTCGCGGCGGGCGTCTGTACCGCGGCGGGCGTCGAGAGCCCCGGATCTCTCGAACTCGCCCCGGGCGACTTCGTCCACGACCGCGCCGGCTCCTGGGCCGAGCACTGGTTCACCGGTACCGGGTTTCCCAAGGTCTTCTACCTCCGCTACAACATGTACCGGCACTACTTCCCGGTCATGGCGCTGGCCCGCTGGGTGCGAATGTCCCGCGGCGGGGAGGCGTTGGGAGTCTGATCGCTGCCGCGGACGGCGTATCGCATTGGCGGCTCGCAGCCGAACGAACCGATGAACTGTTCAGAGCACGGGGGCCTGCATGGTCAAGTGGATGAACAAACCGGAATCGTTGCTCGCCGCGGCTGCGCTCGGCTTGTTGGGCGCGCTCGCCGTGCTGCTGAACCTCACGCTTGCATCGTGCCAGAACTCCGCCGCGGGCCGTGTCGGCCAGACAGGAGTTCACGGTCAACCGCTGGCCCGCGCCCCGCTTCCGCCGCCGCGGCAGGAGTTCTATGGCGACCGCGGCCCCGATCTCCGCGTCCGCATCCGCTCTGGGGTAAACAGCGCGAGCATCGCCGCTCCGGCGGGCGAGGCGCTGATGTGGCCCGGCGTCGCATGGAGTTCCGGCGCATCAGCGCGCACACTCCGCACGGCGGGCCCGGTGGAGATCCGACTGGTCGGCGGGGAGTTCGTGCTCAGGTCCCCGCAGGGGGAGGCAAGAGTGAACGCGGCCGAAGGTCTGTGGGCCGCCCCGATGCCCGCCCGCTCGGGTTCGACTCCGATGCTTACGCTCGACGGCGGTCCGTACCCGGGCAAGTTGCGGATCGTGCCGCGGAGCGATGCCGCGCCCGGTGCATTCGACGTGATCGAGCACGTCGCGCTGGAGGACTACCTGCCCGGCGTGGTTGCCAAGGAGATGCTGGCTGGCTGGCCGCTGACGGCGTTCCAGGTGCAGGCGGTGTGTGCGCGGACGTACGCCCTGCAGGAGCGCGGGTTGAGTCTCCTTCGCGGCGAGCACTTCGACCTCGAAAGCACCGACCGCGATCAGGTCTACGGCGGCGCATCCGCGAACGCGACCGCGCAGGAGGCCGTCCGCACGACGCGCGGCCTGGTGCTCAAGCACAACGGCCTGATCCTCCGCGCGTACTACTCCAGCACCTGCGGCGGGCGAACGGCCTCGGCGCGAGACACCTGGCCGACGGGCCGCGGCTACGAATACAACCTCGCCGCGCCGGTTCAGGCGCACACCCGACCCACCGCGTGCGATATCTCGCCCCTGCACCGGTGGACCGTGACGCGCGACCGCGCGGAACTCGAGCAGCGCATCCGGGCCTTTGGCGAGCGTCAGAAACTGCTGGTGCGCAGGCTGCGCACGCTGCATTCGATCGAGCCCATGGCCTTCAACGCCGACGGCCGGCCCAGCCGCTACAAGGTCATCGAGCCCGGCGGGACGTGGTACGAACTTTCCGGCGAGGAACTGCGCCTGGCGTGCAACAACAGCGTCCCCGCGTCCGCGGCCGCCGCGGCAGGGGTCGGCGCGCCGTCCGCGGGCCTGCCCATCGTCGATCGCAAGTCCCGCGTGCACAGCAGCGACTTCGCCGTCCAGGTCCGCGGCAACGTCGCCACGTTCACCGGCCGCGGCTTCGGCCACGGTGTGGGCATGTGCCAGTACTGCGCCAAGGCCTTTGCCGATCGCGGCGAGGATTGGCGGACGATCGTGCTGCGCTTCTACCCGGGCGCGACGATCGAGCGGCAGTACTGAGCGTCACGCCGATCGGCGGACATACACCGTGCCGTGTTGAATCAACTCATCGATGTTGCCCTGGTCGGCCAGTTGCTGAAGGCGCTCCAGCCAACGGACCGTTGCAGGTTCGAGACTCGGCTCATCGGGGCAGTCGGGAAGGAGCCAGGCGTCAACCTCGACGCGCACGACACACGGTCCGGCGTGAATCCACTGGGCGACCTTGATGGGTTTGGCGTTGGTAACCATGGGCTATCTGTCGAGGAAGTGTACGGTCACAAGCCGTGCAAGGCGGCTCTCGGCAGCCAGGACCAGACGGCTCTCACAGGGGTTCCATCGGCCAGAGTGACGAGCACTTCGACCGAAGGATTCGGGAACGAGCCCGGACGTTCCATGATCAGGCGGGCGGAGGCGAGTCCGCTTGCCACCTGCCACTCCGGGATCCGTCTTTCGCGGAGCCTCTCGGTGGCATGCACGCTGAGCGCATAGCGCTCTTGCGACACCGCAAGGCGGATGTTGTCGAGCAATCGTCCCACGCTTGCAGTGTATCAGATGGTCGATCGGATTCCGCCCCAGGCAGGGGTCACTCCCGCGATTCGTTCGGCCGTTGAGCCCTACAGCCCAGCCATCGCCCGAAGCACTCTGTCGAGCGCCGCCGGCACCGCCATGATGCTCAACCTCGAGTTGGTCACCAGCAGAAAGTCCTCGAAGCGCGGGTCGGCTTTGATGGTCGCGAGCGTGACCGGTGATCGCGCGCGGCGCACCGCCGCGAGGTCGGCCACGACGAACTTCGGCTCTCCGCGTGCGTTGAGCGCACGGTCGTCCGGATCGGGGTACGGATCGCTCGCCAGTTTGGCGAGCCCCACGATGGCCTTGTCATCGCCTGTGTGGTAGATCAGCGCTTCATCCCCCTTGCGGGCGGCGCGCAGGAAGTTCAGCGCCTGCGCATTGGTGATGCCGTCCCACCGCGCGACCTTGTCGCGTGCCAGGTCGTCGAACGAGTACTCGCCGGGATCAGCCTTGAGCAGGAGGGTCGCCATGCGGCGATTGTTCGCCGCGGGGCGAGTGTGTTCTCGGGCGGGTACGGGTTATCGGCGCGTCCGCGCGGATGCTGTGCGGGGTCGGATGGCGTGCATCGGGGGGGCGGGGCAGTGCGTGCGGCGTGCGCATGAAGGCCGGCGCAAAGGCCGACGATAGACGCCCGTTCAGACGCGGCGAGCCGTTCCGCCGCAACCGGACGCTCCTCCGCACACACGAGGTGACAGAGATGGACCAGCCCAGCACGTCGCACGAAACGGGGACCCAGCGACCGACGCCGACCGGCAGCGCGGGCGGCGATGCGGGCGTGCTCTCCCTGATCGCCGATCTCGAGACCCGGCTCGCGGGCCTCAAGCAGATGCACGAGCACGGGGCGCTGCGGCAGGCCGAACTCGACGAGCGCGAGGCATCGCTCGCGCGAAGAGAGGCTCAGGTCCTCCAGTCGGTCGAGGCGCTCACGACGCGGCAGAACGAGATCGAGCAACTCGCCGCCGCCGCGGCGTCGCGTCAGGAGCAGGTGCAGCAATCGCTCGCCGCGCTCGATCAGCGGCGGGAGGAACTCGAACGCGCCGCACGCGAAGCGGAGAACGCGCGGACCGAAAGCCATCGACGCGCCGAGCAGGCCGCGCAGGCCGAGCACGCCGCGGGCGAACGTCTGCGCGAGGCCGAGCGCACCGAGGCAGGGATCGCCGAGGCGCGCTCGGAGATCGAACGTCTGCGCGAGGAGATCTCACGCGAGCGAGAGGAGTCGCGGCGCGAACTCGATGCGCTCGAGTCCGCGCTCGCCCAGCGCGAGGCGCAAGCCGCCGAGGCCGCGGAGTCGCTCGAGCGGCACCGCGCCGAACTCGCCGGCGCCCAGGAGAATCTCGCGCTCGCCCAGCAGCGGCTGGCCGACGAGTCGGCCCGCTTCCGGAGCGAGGCCGCGCGCATGGAGCAGGAGGCGCGCGAGCGCGCCGATGCGCTCCGCGAACTGGAGGACCGCCTCAACGAGCGCATGGCCGAACTCAAGGACGAGGCCGACCGCATCGAACGCGAGAAGGTGATGGTCACCGAGCAGGCGCGCACGCTCGCCGGCGGCGCGGGCGGCGCCGACGAGCACGCCAGCGCGATCCACTCCGGCCGCGCCGAGCAGGTGCAGGTGCAACTCGGCGAGGCCAACGCCCGCAACGCGGGACTTCAGACCGAACTCGCCCAGGTGAAAGAAGATCTGGCCAATGCGCTTGAGCAACTGGCCCAGGCCCAGTCGGCGCTCGGGCAGGCTCAGCGCGTCAGCCCCGAGGAGATCGACCGGCGCGATCGCGAGGCCCAGGGCCTGCGCGACGAGATCGAGCAGTTGCGGAGCGCGTCGGACCTCCTGCGATCGCGCATCGAGCAGAGCGAGGCCGCCGCGGCGAGCACCCACACCGCCGATGAGCAGGAGATCGCTAAGCGCGAGCAGGCGATCATCAAACTCAAGGACAAACTCGACGCCGCGAACCGCGAGGTCGCGAGGCTCCGCGAGCAGGGCGCGGGCGGCGCTGTCGCCGGCGGCCAGCCCGGGCCTTCTTCGCCGCGGCGAGAGCGTCTGCGTCGCTACAAGTCGCTGCTGCAGGCTCAGGCCCGCAAGATCATCCAGGCCCAGGCCGCGCTGCAGAAGCGGCATGGCGAGTGCGAGCAGGTGCTTTCGCAGCGAGCGAGAATCCAGGCGGCGTGGGCCGACATCCAATCTCGCGAGCAGCGTGCCGCGGCATCGAAGTCACGTGGGAGCGCGGCAGTTGTCGTGCTGTGTGCGACGCTCACGGTCGCGGTGCTTGCCGCGCTTTCGTGGACCGTTGCCGAGAAACTCTGGCCCGGCACCTACGTCGCCCGCGCGTCGTTGCGCGCCGATGCCCACGGCCGCGCCGCCGCGCCGCACGAACTGCAGTCCTGGCAGGCCTACCACGAGGACCTGGTCCGCAACCCGCAGTTGCTCGAGATTGCGGCCGAGCGCATGGCCCGCCGCGGGATCGCCAAACTCGGGTCCGTCGGCGACCTTCGGGCCAAACTCGACAAGGACCTGTACGTGCAGTCGGCCGGCGCGGGCGAACTGACGATCGAACTCCGCGAGGCGGGCGGCGAGCGCGCCAAACTGGTGCTGGATACCTACGTCACCGCGATCAAGAGCGCGGCCGATGCGGCGCGCGATGGACGCGCCGAGGATCTTGGCACGCTCATCGCCGAGCCCGCGGCGGTGCTGGGCGCGCCCATCAACGACCAGCGGCTGCGCAACGCGGGCATGTTGCTCGGCGGCGGGTGCACGGCAGCGTTGCTGGCGGGTCTGCTGGTCTGGAGCCGAATGGCCGGCGCCAAGCGGAAGTTTGATGAGTCGCAGGCCGTGCAGGCGGCGCTCGAGGAGGTCGAGTGGTCCGCGCTGGAGGCGACGATGAAGAAGGGCGCCGAGGGCGGACGGAAGTCCCGAGGGTCTCGCGGCTAGGCCGCCTGCAAAGAAACCGGGCCCCGCGCGTGTGCCTGCGGGGCCCGATGATCATGGACAGGAATTGATCGGCGCGGCGGTCACAGCCTGATGCTGCGAAGCACGACCGAGCCCGTGCCGCGGTGCCGGATGCCCAGCGAGCGTCCGGACTCCGTGGCGACGTGGTCCAGGTCGCGACGCTCAATCTGGTTCGGGCTTGACGGCCGGAAGGTGATGTCGGCGGTCGTCACGTTTCCGCTCTCGTCCTCGACGATCAGTTCGAACTCCGCTCCGCCCGAGGGCAGGTCCTTGACGAACAACTGGCCGGTCCGCGCGTCGGGGTCCAGCACGAGCAGCGCCTTGCCCGCAAAGGCGGGCTCCGCGCCTTGCACTTCGGGCGCGAACTGCACGAACCGTGTTGTTGGATCGAACATCGCGACGCTGAAGCGGCTGCTGAAGTCCTTCAGGATCGCGTCGCGGACAACGTGATCGCTCAGGCCATCGCGGATGTCGCGATAGTCGGTGCGCAGTTGCAAGGTGGTGAAGCCCAGCACGATGGCCGCGGCGGCGCACCCGATGGCACCGATGCGCCAGATGCGGTGCACGCCGTAGACCGGGCGGAGTTCGGGGACGACCGCGCCGCCCGAGATCCTGCGGACGGTGAAGGAGCCGGTAATGGCCTCGCGCACCGCCGCGAGCACGCGAGCGCGCAGGCCCGGCGGGGCTTCCACAGCAGGGAGGAGTTCATCGCCAACCGCGGCGCGGAGTTGCTCGCGGCGGATCTGCGCCTGCACGGCGGGGGCCGCGGCACGGAACGCACGCTCGAACGACTCGCGCTCATCGGCGTCCAGCAAACCCAGCGCATCCAGCGAGGCCAACTCAAGAAGTTCGTGCGTGGTCATGAAGCCAACTCCTCGTTCGGGCCCCGCTCGCGGAGCCTCACAAGCGCCCGGGAGAGCGCGGACTTGATCGTTCCGATCGGCGTGTTGAGTTCTTCCCCGATCTGCCGCAGCGTCTGCCCGCCCAGGTACGCCCTGGTCACGACGGTTCGCTGCAGGTCAGGGAGTTTGTTCACCCGTCGCATCAGTTCTCCGAATCGCTCGTTCTGCTCCATCGCGGCGCCGCTGTCCGATTCCGACTGCTCGTTTCCGCCGTGCGGCTGCTTGTCGTCGAGGCTGACGGCCTTGACGCGCGCCTTGGTTCGACGCAGCCGGTCAACAAGATGGCGTCGTGAGATCAGCATCACCCATGTCACCAGTGCGGCGCGCTTCGGGTCGTAACGGTCCGCGGTTCTCCACAACCTGACAAAGATCTCCTGCACGGCGTCCTCTGCATCCGCCCTCGTCGGCATGGCCTGAAAGGCCAGGCGATACACCAGCGAAGCGAAGCGGTCGTACAACTGCGCAACCGCTTCCGGTTCGTTCTCCCCGACCCTGCGCATCAGGTCGAGGTCCGCGTCCTGGACTTTGGCGCCAGACATGGGTGCCTCACTCCAACCCCACGGCATGCACTGCAGAACTCTCGGATCACACATCCCATTGCCGAGAACCGGCGCTGGGCCCGGGGTCTTCATGGACCCGGCACTCCTGATACGCATCTCACGTCCAACAGGATGCCTGAAACTTGTGTTTCAGGCAAGGGTTGACCCGATCCTGACCATCGCTTCGCGACGTAGAAGCGGAGTTCGTGGCGTTCCAAGGACGTCCCATAACCAACGACCCCCCTGTCTAGGCGATTCTCCCGCAGATGTCCAGCGTGGTCCGGTTGCAACGGCGGCGCAACTCTGGTAAAGTTTGAGTTGGCAAGGCGGTTCTGGCGGAGGACGGCGTGCTGGTGATCCAGACCTGTCAAACCCGATTGGCTCGGCCACAAAGGGCTTGGTCGGTGCGCGCAGCGCGCGGCTTCACGCTGGTGGACGTCTTCACGTCGATCGCCGTGATCATGGTCCTGATCGCGATACTGTTGCCGAGCCTCACGACCGTTCGAGAGACTGCACGGCGAGTCGTCTGCGGGTCCAATGTCCGGCAGATCGGTCTGGGCCTTGCCATGTACGCAGATGATTACGACGGGTTCCTTCCGCCGAGCAGATTCTCGGTGGGTCAGCCGCCGCAGCACCACCGCACCGTGCAGGTGCGAGCCACGACACCGGCCCTGGCGCTGGGACTGGCCCAGTGGGACGGCATGGGTGTGCTGTTCAACTCCGACTACCTCACTGCCCCCGGAGTGTTCTACTGCCCATCGCATCACGGCGAACACCCGTACGCTGCCAACCTCTCGCAGTGGTTCTCGGCCAATGATGAGGTGATCTGCAACTACCAGTTCCGCGCGAGTTCAGACCCCTTCTACTCGCTGGCCGGGGAACGCGCGCTGGTTTCCGATTCGTTGCGGTCGCAATCGGACTTCAACCACACCGTCGGGTGCAACTTCATGCGGGCCGACCTGAGCGCGACGTGGTACACGGATTCGGTCGGCCGCATTCTGTCGATACTGCCCGCGACACCGAATGCCGCGGGCGCGTCCGACGACGTGCTCGACGCGTGGGATTTCCTCGACGGCATCGATTCAACCGGCCAGCCACGCTGATCGGCCTTTGGGCTGTTCGCGGAACCTCGCCCGCGCGACCCGATACAACCGCCGGACCTTCGCCAATCGCACACCGTGCCCGGGCGGCGTCGTCAACGGCCGGATATTCGATGCTCAACCACCGCTCACGTTTTCGTGGCCTTGGCACCGCACTGGCGGGTGCTCTGATGTTCGCCACGGTTGCGCACGCCCAGATCGTTCCAGCGCGCATGTTCTGCCCGGCTGATGGCCCGATTCCCGTGCGCATCGATGAGCCGCGAGACGGTGGTGTGCCGCGGCCGCCCGCGGAACTCCCCGAGCCCGTGCCGATGGAAGTCGAACTGATCCGCGCATCGAGCGGCGAAGTGATCGACCGGCGCGCCGTCCTGCCGGGCGAGGCCGATGCCGCCGCGCTCTTCCCGCGGATCTGGTCCGATCGAGAACACGGCGCGCTCTATCTGCAACTGCGCGCCGCCGGTCGGCGCGTGGGTTCGCCGCTGGTTCTCACGGCGATGCTTGCTTCGCCGCCGTACGCCCCTCGCACCGACCGATCGGGCGCGCCGATGTTCCCGCCGCCGGACCGCCGCAGCCCCGTGTACTGCGGCGTGCGAGTCGAGCCGCTCCGCCACCTCGTGTTCGAGACCACACGGGGCCAGATGCGCTTCGCCCTGCGGCCCGATGCCGCGCCGGCCACGGTCTGGTTCTTCTCGCGGCTTGTCGAAGGCGGGCTCTACGACGGCACGCCGTTCCATACCGTCGCATCGCTGCGACCGGGCGCCGAGCCCGACTTCGTGCAGGGCGGCGACCCGACCGGTACCGGCAAGGGCGGCGCGGGCATGATGATCGACCTCGAAGAGAGCCCGCTGCCGCACACGTTCGGCACGCTCTCGATGGCCCGGGCGGCCGATCCCAACTCGGCCTCGTCGCAGTTCTTCATCTGCACCGGCGGTCCCGCCGCGGCGACACTCAACAATCGCTACGCCGTTTTCGCGCAACTCGTCGGCGGCGCCGAGACGCTTCGCGCGCTGGCCGCCAGCCCGGTCGGCCCGGACAACCGCACGATCGACCCGCCCCGGATCATCGCCGCGAGTCTGGTCGATGCGCCGCCATTTGGCGAGGGACCGCCGCCCGCGCGTGACCCATTGGGCGAGCGGCCATCGCGTTGATGCCCGGGACGCAGGCGGAACGGGTGGCGGATCAGTCGCGCGGTTCGAGCCGTCCGCGCAGGTTGGGCTGGCGGCGGCCGAACGCATCCTCGACGTATTGCGGCGCGTGCCGGCTGCGCACCGCGTCGTAACGGTCGAACGGAGACCGTTCATCCTTGGGCGAGAGCAGGGGGCGCGAGCACCCGAGAACGCCCACGAGCGTGATCGCGGCGGCGCAGCATCCGCACGCGCGGGCGAGTGCTTCAGTGGCTCTGTGCGGGCGGGTCGCCATGCTTGCGAAGTGTACCGGCGTCAATGCCGCAGGGGCGCGGCGATCAGCCGGCCCCGATCGTCCAGCCGCGCATCGCCGCGAGCGACCAGTTGCCGGAGTCCCTCGTACACCGCGGCGCACACGGCCGTGGCGAGGTTGAGCGACCGCTCATCGGGGACCATCGGCAACGCGAGCAGCCGCCCGGGATAGTGCACAAGGACCGACGAGGGCAGACCACGGGTCTCCTTGCCGAACAGCAGGTGATCGCCGCGGCGGAAGTCCGCATCCCATGCGGGCCGGGTCGCCTTGGTGGAGAAGACCCACGTCCGCGCGCCGGGGTGGCACGAGCGGTAGTCATCGAACGTGGCGTGCTCGATGGGCCGCAACCGAGGCCAATAGTCGAGCCCCGCGCGGCGGCAGGCCTTTTCCGAGGTGTCGAACCCCAGCGGGTGCACAAGGTGCAGCGCACAGCCGCAGGCGATGCACGTCCGCCCGATGTTCCCGGTGTTGTTCGGGATCTCGGGCTCGTGAAGGACGATGTGAAACAGCGGGTCGCTCAGCCCCGCTTCTCCGCCGCTCGACGCGCGGCCACGCCCGGGTCCGAAGCGATCACGGACTTCACGGTGTCGGCGAACTTTCCGTCGTGCGGGTTGCCCTGCCACCGGATCACGCCGTCGGAGGACAGAATGACCACGTGCGGGATGCCGCGGACCGACATCGCGTTGCTCAGCCGACGGTTCAGGTCCAGCGCCTGCGGGTAGCCGTGGCTCTTCTTGTCAAGGAACTGTTTGACGGTCCCCTCGGCCTCGTTGCTCAGGCCCAGAATGACCACATCGCTCTGGAGTTCCTTCTGGAGCGCCTCGAGTTTGGGCATCGCGGCGATGCACGGGCCGCACCAGGTGGCCCAGAAGTCGATCACCGTGACCTTGCCCTCGCGGTCGGGCTTGTCGGTCAGGTACTTCTCCTGCCCGAGCCCGCCCCCGGGCAGCGGCTTGCCCTGGAAGTTCCCAGCGCTCAGTTGACCTGTGTTGTGGGCCGGCCACTTGGCCGAGGCATAGGCGGACGCGGGCGGCGGGGTGTACCTGCCGCGGCCCTTGCTCGCTGTCGGCGCGGGCTTGGCTTCCTTCGATGCGGCAGCCGCGGCCAGAGCCTGCTCGGGGGTCTCGGCGACCAGCATTGCCGCGGCGGGCTCGAGGCCCTCGGTCATCACGTCGGCGAACCGCATGTTCCCGGCGCGATCGATGAAGAACACGTCCGGGTGTGCATCGCCGCCAAGGTCCTTGAGGAACTCGCCGGTGTTGTCGTGCGCGGTGGCGAAGTTGACCTTGGCCGATCCGGCCATCTGAGCCGCCTTGTCCCAGCCGTTCTTGTCGTGCACCCCGACGACGACCAGGCCCTGCGAGGCGTACTTCTCGTGCGCCTGCTGCGCGGCGAGGAGCGCACGGGGCGAGGCGTTGTTCCAACTCGCCCAGGTGACGATGCACACGACCTTGTTCTTGAGCGCATCGGCCGTGAGCGGCGCGGTACCCTGCCAGGGGTTCAGTTTGCGCCATTGCGCGTGGTCGAACGCGGTGAAGTGCATCGCGTCCATCTTGTCGCGGTGAGCGCCCCGCCCCTCGAGGCGGACCTCCTGCGACAGCGCGGACGCTGCAAAGCCGAGCGAAGCGGCGAGAACGGCGATCAGAGTGCGGTTCATGTGGGCGGTCCTTGTGTGGGCGAATCAGCGGTTCGTGCTGCCGCTCTTGGCCGCGGCGTCCTCGGCCTTGCGGCGGGCCTGCACACCGGGGTCGATGTTGATCAGATTGCGGATCATCGCGTGGTAGTTGTCCGTGTTCGGATGGCCGAGGTAGCGCATCGAACCATCGGAACTCATGATGAACGTCGCGGCCATCTCCTCGCCCACCGGGCGGAAGATGGGGATCGCGCCGTTCTGGAACACGTCAGACGTCACGCGGCCTACGACGATCGGGTGGTTGGCCTGCCGGTTCTGCTTGATCGATGCGACGATCGTCGCGATGCGCCGCTCAAGGTCGGCCTTGTCGCGCGGATCGATCTCGACCTGCTGCTGGTTGTCGCCCTCGTAACTCCCGAGCGAGCCGATGACCACCACATCGCGCACGTACAGGTCCTGGATGCGGTTCATGTCGCGGATGATGTTGATCGTGTCCCGTCGGCGCGGGTCCATCATGTACACGATCACCAGTTTGCCTTTGGTGTTCGGCACGCCGGTGGTCCACCCGTCCTCCGGCAGTCCGACCTTCGGCCCGTCCTTGTTGATCCGGTCGATCAGGTTGTCGATCTCCGTCAACCCCTGGATGTTGAACTTGGCGATCCGGGGCCAGCGCACCGCGGCATAGGCCTCGGGGGCCGGCTCCTCAAAGTCCACGGTCGGTGCGTCGCCGGGCTTCACACGCCCGTGAACATCGCGGAAGCGCCGCGCCTCGCGCTCCTCCGCCGCCTTGCGAGCGTTGATCGCCGCGAGCGTGCCCGCGGCCTTCTCGGGAGTTTCGGCCAGCAGTTCGGCCACGGCCGCGTCCACCGAGTCGGTGTCCACATCGGCGTAGCGCATGTTCCCCGCGCGGTCGATGATGTAGAAGTCCGGGTCCTGGTCAACCTTGAGCGCCTGCCGGAACTTGCCGTTGGCATCCGCCGCCCAAGCGAAGGTCAAGCCGAGTTGCTGCGCCGCCGGAGCGCCCGAGGCGAAGTTCTGCGGGTGGTGCACACCGACCACCACGAGGCCCTTCTCGCCCAGCCGCGTGCTGAGCGACTGCGCCTTGCGCATCGCCCCGTGAGACTGCCGGTACCAGCCGGACCACGTCACGATTAGCACCACCTTGTCCTTGGTGCTTTCAGCGGTCGGCGCCGTGCCGGTCCACTCGCTCAGTTCGCCCCACAGCGCGTGGTCAAACGGCGTGTAGTGCATCTCGTCGAGTTGCTTGCGGCGCTCGCCGCTGCCCTCCAACTTCACCTGCGCCAGCGCGGGGGCGCCAAGGGCCAGCAAGGCGGCGGCAACAATCGCGGCGGTCTTCATTCGGTGCTCCGATTCGCTTCCGGCCGCGAACGCGGCCTCGTCTCAGGACAACCCCTGTCCGACAGGCACATTATGGCCGCAACCGGCCCCGTTGAACAGAGCATGGGCCGGAACGGACCTCACTTTGTACCGTTCGACGCTCCCCGCGCGGCGGGTTCCCGGTTTGGAGGGGCTGGGGCGGGCGGTTTCAGGCGGCGCGTGCCAGCCCCGGCCGGGGGCCCAGGTCTTCGACCAGCACGGCAAGGTGGGCGGAGTTCGCGGCCGCATCCGCCGCCGCCGGGCCCTGGTCCAGTTTGAACCGCCGATGCGCGAGCGGGTCAACATCGATCTGGCCGGTGGCCAGCAGGTCGATGGCGGCCGGAAGCGGCCCGTCGCGGCTGCCGATGATCCGGAGTTCGTTGGTGACCACCGGCGTCAGGTCCAGCGACTCGGACCACCCCGCCGCGTCCGTGGGGAATGGCCGTCCCGCCGGGAACGGCGCATCGGCCAGCACGCTCTTGAGCATGATGACGGCCCGGGGACGGGCCAACTGCATGGCCAGCCGCAGGCCGGTGGCCGAGCCGGTGCAGTCCACGACCGCATCCTGATCCTGGCGTCGTCCGGGCTCGTCGGTCGGACGGTGCTTGATGCCCCATTGCTCGCAAAGGCGCGCGGCGTTTGCGTCGGCCGAGAGCACGCGTACCGACCGGTTCTGTCGCGCCAGCGCCTGCGCCGTCAGCAACGCAAGCGGTGAATCACCCAGCACGCTCACGTACTGCCGGTTCTCCGCGCGGAGCATGTTGGCCGTGTGCGCCGCCGCGGCGACAATGGGCGCGAAAACAGCCCGGTCGTCGTCGAGCGAGTCCGGCAGTGGATGCAGGTTGGCGACGGGCATGGCGACAAGTTCGGCGCACGCGCCATCGCGGCCCCACAGCCCGGGAACCTGGCGCGTCCGACAGTGCGACGACAGGCCGGAGCGGCACATGTCGCACTGTCCGCAGGCGACCACCGGCGATGCGACCACGCGCCGGCCGACGAGCGAACGACGCGACGCCAGCGCGTTGCTCGAATCCGCGGGCAGATTGACCGACCGCACAACGCCGACGAACAGGTGTCCGAGCGTTCCGACAAACGGCACGCCGCGACCGATTCCCTGTACATCCGCGGGTGTCAGGAGCACGCGCGATGGTTGAACAAGCGCTTCGCCAGGGGGCGGTTCAGGGGTCGCCGCGTCGGCGACGAGTCGAAGGGTCTGGCCATCGGATCGCAGTGCGCGCACGTTGAACGCTCCGAACAGGTCGGGTGGGTACGGGGTCTTCGGCGATTTTCGGACCCCGCTGAAGGCCCATCGGCCGGGTTCCGCCGCCGCAACAGCGCACGTGCACCGCGCGGCGGCGATTGGTGCAGAGCAGGGGGTGGGGGTGGGGGTGGGGGTGGGGGTGGGGGTGGGGGGGTCAGCCCGGCATCCCGTGCGGACGGCCGGCGACCTCATTGGGCACCGGCGGGGTGAACGGCAGATAGTCCAACCAGCGCTTGTCCCGGTTGAACACCGGGTAGAGATACTCGCGCCGGCCGGCGAAGGGTTCGCGGGTCTGCTGGGCCCACGCGGTCCACTCGCGCCGGTCCTCGTCGGCGCCTTCGCGCCCGGTGAGCGTGACCAACGAGTCGTGCGCGTTGGCGACCACGACCAGGCTGTCGTCGGCCAGCGCGGCGATGAGCGCATCCAGGACGCGCGGCTCGGCGTACTGCCCGAGCGCGCAGGCCGCCTCGGCGCGGATCGAAGGCTCGGGCTCCGAGTTGGGCCTGAGCAGTTGCATCAACCGTGTGACGACCCGCGGGTTGTGCAGGCGCTGCAGCGCTCGCACGGCCTCGAACCGCACAGGCACGTGCGCATCGGCGGTCAGCGGGAGCAGGTGTTCGGCATCCTCGCTGCCGCCGTGCAGGCCTAGCGCGCGGGCCGAGACCGCCCGGACCAGCGGGCCCTCATCGGACAGGTGCTGACGATAGATCTTGAGATAGGGCTCTCCGCCGCCGAAGGGCGCGTTGGCCAGCAGCAGCGTGCCGCGTGCTCGCTTGTCGGCGTCGTACGGGTCCACCGACCACCTCGCCGCGTCGATCGGCGAGGTCTGCGAGAAGATGGGAGCAAGGATACTCTCGCTCTCGGCCATCTGCCGGCGCGCATCGGGGTCGATGCATCCGGTGCCGCACATCGCCGCGGCAAAGAGCGCCGCAGCGCGCCAGGAGTCCGGGATGAACCATCTACGCAGTCGCTCCATGCCCGCAAGTCTAGCGATCCGCTGGGCGGCGCGTTCTGCGTGTGTGATGGCCGCGGCGGCGTTGCCGGCGTGCCGCTCATCGGGAGCCGCGGCGGATGGCGCCGCGGCCGTGGCGCGGTTTGTCGTGCTCGGCGAGGCGCCGGCGGGCGCAGAAGCGGCGGAGTTCCGCGCGCCCGGCGGTTCGCGAGCGGTCTTCGCGCCCTGGGAGTCGGATGGGTCGGCGCGGCTTGAGATCGAGCGTGCTGAACCCGACGACTCGGGCCGCTATGTCCAGAGGCGCTGGGCCGTGCGCGGCGCCGAGCGAACACTGGTGCGCGAGCAGCGGCTGGTCTCCGGCGACGATGGCGCGGTGCTGCTTGCCGAAGAGATCAACCACGCGGAGAAGGTCGAAGTGGTGTTTACCCCGCCGTTGGTCGTCGTGCCCGCCTTGCTGACAAGCGGCGTGGAGGCGCGCCAGCGTGCCCGCATGGCCGTGTACCCGCTGGGCGACCGTGCCCGAACCCGGGCCCGCGGCACGGTCGAACAGACGATTGTGGTCGGTCAGACGGTGCGTGTCCGCACGCCCGCCGGTGAGTGCGATGCGCGAACGCTGGTGAGCGAGTTCCGGGCCGACCTTGGCGCAAGCAAGGTCCAGAACCGGACGGAGACGTGGCTCGCGCCCGGTATCGGCATCATCGCGGAGCAGCGTCAGGAGCGCACCACCGCGCTGGGCGTGCCGATCCGCAACAACCGTGAATCGTGGGTTGTGATCGAGTTGCCGCGTTAGCCCGCATGGCGCACGGGCACCGGGGGCGGGCCGAGCGCCGTGCCATCGTCGCCCGCGCCGCGCTCCGAGATCGGCGGCGCCAGAACTTCGCTCATCACGAACGCGCGCCGGATGTCGTCGATCGTCGGCCTGCCGCTGATCCGCACGGCGGCTCGGGGCCCGCCGGCCCGTCCCGGAACGGCCTGCGCTGCGCCGGCCCGGGGCGTTGCCGCGACGAGCGCCGCATCGACATTCACACCCGCCGCCTCGACCCGCGCCTGCTCGCGCTGCGCGGCTTCGCGTTCCGCCGCCTCGCGCTTCGCACGTTCGCGTTGCTGGCGTTCGGCGATCTCCTGCTCGCGCCGCGTGCGCTGCGCGGAGGACTGCGCTGCCAGTTCGCGTTCGCGGCGTATCTGCTCGGCCCGCGCACGGGCCGCCTTCTGCTGTTGCGCGGTCCGGCGACGGGCCTCTTCCGCCGGGCTGAGCCCGGGCCGGGACTGGCCGGGCCCGGCCGCGACCGGGCCCGCCGCCTGGGGCCGTTGTGCACGCTGGGCGGCCTGCTGAAGTTCTGCACGCCTCCGCTGAGCCAGTTCCTGCAATCGACGCTTGGCCTCGTCGGCGCTTGTCGGCGGCGGGGCGGATGTGGCCGATGCGATCGGCGTTCCGTCCTCCATCCGGCCGGTGCGGAGCATCTCTTCCTCTCGGCGTTTGCGGTCCAGCATGACCTTGGACTCGGCCCGCTTCTGCGAGATCATGCGGAAGAGCCAGCCGAGGAAACTCAGCGACAGCAGCAACACCCAGACCGCCACCTGGATCCACTGGGTCGTCTGCCCGCCGGCTTGTGCGAGAACGTGGGTCATTGGCCGATTGTACGGCCGCGCCGGGTTTGCCGTTCCTCACGGGGGCCCTTAGGCTTGCGGCTATGACGCAGACCAAGACGGTGGCGGTGACAGGCGCGAGCGGGTTTGTCGGCGGCGCGGTGCTGGGCGAGATGGTGGCCCGAGGGTGGCAGGCTCGCGGCCTGACACGCGATGCCTCGAACTCGCGAGACCTCTCACTGGCGGTCGGGCAGATCGCACGCGATGTCGCCCAGTCGCGCGGTCTGCCGAACAATGGCGGGGTCGAGTGGGTCGTGGGCGATGCCTGCGACCCGGCCGCGCTCGACCGGCTTTGCAAAGGCGCGGACGCGATCGTGCACCTGGTGGGGATCATCCGAGAGGTTCGCGGCAACTCGGCCCGCCCGCAGACGTTCGAGCGCATGCACGTGAAGGCCACGCTCGCGGCGATCGATGCCGCGAAGCGGGCGAACATCGGGCGGTACGTGCAGATGTCCGCGCTGGGCGTGGGTCCCAACGGGCGGTCGGCGTATCAGAAGACCAAGTGGACGGCGGAGCAGTCGGTCCGGCGCAGCGGGCTTGAGTGGACGATCTTCCGGCCCTCGCTCATCCACGGCCCGGGCAGCGAGTTCATCTCGATGCTGACCGAACTGGCCTCGGGCGAGTCGCCGCCGTATTTCTTCATCCCGTACTTCGTTCGCGCGGAGGAAGACCGGCGAGTGCCGATGCGATTCGGCGACTGGGAACCCGCGAAGGTGCAGCCCGTCGCTGTTGAAGATGTGGCGTACGCGTTCGCCGAGTCGCTGGTGCGGCCGGATTCGATTGGCGAGGTCTACAACCTCACCGGCTCGGAGGTGCTCGACTGGCGCTCGCTCAGCGAGACGATTCGCGACGTTGTGCCCGGCACCAACAAGAAGATCGCGACGTGGTTTGTGCCGGGCGAGCACGCCGCGATGGCGGCCAAGGCCGCCGCGGCGGTGGGGCTGGGCGGGCTTCTGCCCTTTGACGAGGGCCAGGCGCTGATGGCGACCGAGGACAGCACGGCGGACTGGACCAAGGCGCAGAACGACCTGGGTTTGACGCCGCGGCCGTTTACCGAATCGCTGCGCGGATACGCCGGAAAGGTGTAAACATGCCCCCGGCCGCGACCCGACCTATGCTTGTCGCAGTTGCCGCCATCGAGGCGGCGATTCTTGGTGGGTGTACACGGGGAAACGGATTTACATCCAGTCCGATCGAGAATGGGTCCAGGCGGCCTCGGCGTTGCGGTTCGCTCCCGAGCGGGCAAGCAGTCGCACAACGTCGACGCTCGTGGCAAGCATGGACGAGCGCGACGACCTTCCGCCGACACCGCGCACACCCGTCCGACTGGACATCCGCCCAGAAGATTCTGATTCCTGATTGAAAGACCGAGTGCATGAACGCACCGGCATGGAAAGTAGAAATGTCTCTGAAATACGAACGACGATTGCTCGACCACCTCAAGCACGAGACGTACGAGGCGGCGACGCTTGACCGGCTGGCCGAAGACCTCGGCATCCCGCACGATGACCGCGACGCGTTCCGCCTCGCCGTCGAAGACCTCGCCTCGCAGAAGAAGATCGGGCTCGATTCCGGCGGCCGGGTGCGGCTGCCCTCGATGCCCGACGAGGTCGAAGGGGTCTTCAAGAAGAACCCGCGCGGGTTCGGCTTCATCATGACCGACGTGAAGTATCGCGAGGGCGATGTCTTTGTCCCGCCCGACTGCGTCGGCGATGCGCTCACCGGCGACCGCGTGGTCGCCGCGATCCGCCGCGAGGTCCGCCGCGGCGGAGATCGTGAGATCACCGGTGAGATTCTCGAAGTCCTGACGCGCAAGCGCTCGAACTTCACCGGCGAACTTGTCAAGCGCGGCGGGCTGTGGCTGGTGATGCCCGATGGGCGCGAGATGACCACGCCCATCAGCGTCAAGGACCCGACCGTCAAAAACGCCAAGGCCGGCGACAAGGTGAGCGTCGAGATCACCGAGTATGCCCGCGGCAACGAACTGGCCGAGGGCGTGATCGTCAAGGTGCTCGGCGAGGCCGGCCTGCCCGATGTCGAGACGCAGGCGGTGATCGTCGCCTACGACTTGCCGCAGGAGTTCCCGCGGCAGTGTGTCGAGCAGGCCCGTGCGGCGAACGCGAGGTTCGAGGAGGACGTGGCCCGCCACGAGCGCGAGGGGTACGACAAGCACGTGCGGCTCGACCTGCGCGATGACTACATCATCACCATCGACCCGCCCGATGCCAAGGACTACGACGACGCGATCTCGATCTCGCGCACCGAGGACGGCGGATGGGAACTGGGAGTGCACATCGCCGATGTCGCGCACTTCATCCCGCCGGGCACCGCGCTCGATATCGAAGCGCGCGAGCGCGGCAACAGCGTCTACCTGCCGCGGCTGGTGGTGCCGATGCTGCCCGAGGTGCTGAGCAACGGCATCTGCTCGCTGTCGGAGGGCGTGGTGCGCTTCTGCAAGAGCGCGTTCATGAAGTACGGGCCCGAGGGCAAACTGCTCAAGAGCGGCGTCGCGGCGACGGCCATCCGCAGCACCAAGCGGCTGACCTACCTGGAAGCGCAGGCGCTCATCGACGGCGACCTGAAGGAAGCCGTCAAGCACGCCAAGACCGAGGCCAAGTACACCGATCAACTCATCAAGACCCTGCGCGAGATGGATGCATGCGCCAAGGCGATCCGTCGCCGCCGGCGCGAGAGCGGCATGATCCACCTCGAACTGCCCGAGGTGAACCTGATCTTCGATGATGCCGGACACGTGATCGATGCCGAGCCCGAGGACAACGCCTTCACGCACACCCTCATCGAGATGTTCATGGTCGAGGCCAACGAGGTGCTGGCCCGGCTGTTCGAAGGCGTGAAGGTGCCGCTGCTCCGGCGCGTGCACCCCGAGCCCACCCCCGGCGATGTGGGCGACCTGCGGCAGATGGCCAAGGTCGCCGGATTCACCATCCCCAAGAACCCCACGCGCAAGGAACTGCAGGCGCTGCTCGATGCGACCGCCGGCACCGGCGCGGCTCGCGCGGTGCACTTCGCCGTGCTGCGCACGCTCACCAAGGCCGAGTACTCCCCCGCGCTCATCGGGCACTTCGCACTCGCCAGCGAGGCCTACGCGCACTTTACCAGCCCCATCCGCCGATACCCCGATCTCACCGTCCACCGCGCGCTCGCGGCGTACCTGCGCCTCACCGACAACGGGGCCAACCCGCCGCGGAACGACCGCGACCGCGAGCGCCTCGGCGAGCGATTGATGGACATGGGCCCCGAGGGCGGCGTGATCGAGCAGGACGAACTGGTGGAGATCGGCCGGCACTGCACGCGCATGGAAGAGAATGCCGCCGCGGCGGAGCAGAACCT
The DNA here is from genome assembly GCA_019636495.1 of Phycisphaeraceae bacterium. GTDB lineage: Bacteria > Planctomycetota > Phycisphaerae > Phycisphaerales > UBA1924 > JAHBXL01. Next base: position 105,380 of record JAHBXL010000015.1, read on the forward strand.
GCGGCAGTTCCTCGTCCTCCAACTCCTCAGCAACCACATCGGCGACAGTTACCCGGGCACGATCACAGGCGTGGTCCCGCGCGGCGTGTTCGTGCAGATCGACAAGTACCTGGCCGATGGGATGATCCCCTCGGAGCAATTGCCCACGGGCTCGCACGGCGTGCACGGAGGTCGATGGTCGATCGATGCGCGCACCGGCGCGCTGGTGCACCAGTCGGGCCGGTCGTTCAATATCGGCGACAAGGTCGAGGTGACCATCGCGCAGGTGGACCTTGCGCTCCGAAAACTCGACCTGGTGATCACCGATCCCAAGTCGCGCGGCGCGGGCAAGGACAAGAAACTCGCCGGCCTCCTCAAACTCGGTGGAGGCGACGAGGCGGGCGGGCTCGGCATCGCCAGGCCGCGGACCGACAAGGAGTGGCACGACTTCAAGTTCGGGCGCGGCGGGGCGAAGGGGCGGGCCCAGCGCAGCAAGAGCCGGGATCAGGGCAAGGCGGACTTCAGGCAGGACCGGAAGCAGAAGGGGAAGTAGCGAGCGCAGACCTCGGAGTAGGCATTGCCGAACGGGCGAGATCTGCGGCGTCTGTTGAGGCCGGCCCCGCCGCGCGAAACGCGACGTACACAAACTCCCTGTTCCGCACGTGGCTCACCCTGCCCACCTTCTCGCCCTGCGGGTTGTAGATCCCGATCTGCGCGCCCACATATCGCTTGAAGTCGGTCTCGATCACTGATACCTGCGCCTCACCGTGCCACAGTTCGCCGAGCATGGCCTCGACCTGCTCGCGCGAGAGATACCCCTCATCGCTGAACGAGACGATGATCCGTTCGGCGCGGACGGAGTGCAGCAATCCGCGCAGCGCATCGGCGAACTTCGGCCGCGAGTTGAAGATACTGCGGCGGTCGCGAACGTCGATTCGCTTGCACGCCACCCCATACACCTCCGGCTTGTCCCAGCGGATGAGCGACTCCCAGACGTGGTAGTTGCCGACGTATGAGTGCTGGTTGTACGGCGGGTCGATGTAGGCGATATCCACCTCGACCGAGGCCGCGGCGTCGAAGGCGTCCATGTTCAGCGCGCGGCCCTTGCCGGTGACAGCGCGCGGCAGGACATCCGGCACGCGGAGTTCGAGATCATTGAACGATCGCGGAGCCCAGTCCTTCAGGTACGCCATCTGCAGGCCGGTGGTCGAGTCCACTCGGTCCGCGGCCTCCATGAGCGAAGCCAGCATGACGGCTTCGAGGTCGGGGTCGAGGCCCTTGGCCGCGATGGCCTCGCGGATGGCATCGATGCGTTCGCCGTTGTGCGGCTGGAAGTACTTCGAACGGATGCAGAAGGTGTCCGTGAAGTAGCCCGGAGCGCCCTTCAGGCCGTTGAACTCGCGGACGAGTTTCGCCGCATCTTCCAGCACATCCTCGGCATCGGCCTCAACATAGCACCGCGCCAGCGTCGCCGCGTACGCGTTGTGGTCGTTGGCGATGACGCGATAACCCGCGCGTTTGAGCGCGTGACCGACTCGCGAGGTGCCGGAGAAAAGGTCGAGCACCGATGCGCCCTCCGGCGCTGCGCGCCGGACCGCCTCCACGATCACCGGCAACAGCACGCGCTTGGACCCGATGTACTTGATCACCGTGCATCCTTCACGCCAGCGTGCGCCAAGGAAACTCCGCCGGGATCGTCCCCGGCCGATCGTTGAGCCAGCCCACCAGCCACTCGAACGCATCCACCAGCCGCGGCCCTGGCCGGTTGAACATCTGGTTGCCATCGACCACAGCGACCCTGCCCGCGCGAACGGCGGGCAGGTCGCGCCACCACGCGTGCCGCGACAGCAACTGCGTCTCGCGCCAGGCATCCTCCAGAGACAGCCCGCACGGGCACACGATGACTCGATCCGGCCGGATCGCCGCGACGACCTCCGCCGGAATGCGAATCGATGGTCCCGCGGCACGGAGCGTCTGGCCGATCGGCCCCGCCGCAGCGCCCGCCGACTCGGGTGCGGCGGTCGGGTTCAGCGGGTGCAGCCCGCCGGCTCGCTCGATCAACTGCGGCGTCCAGTGCCCGCCCACGAACAGCGGGTCGGTCCACTCCAGAAACACCACCGTCGGCGCGGCGGCGAACGGCGTGACGAACTCCTCCGCCCGGTATAGTCGCTCGCGCAACGCGGCAACCCGTGCCGCTGCGACATCGAAGAGCCCGGTCGCGCGTCCGATCTCCAGCACGTCGTCCAGAACGCCCTCAATCGTGGTCGGGTTGAGCGACAGGATTTCCGGATGCGACGAGAGTCTTGCCGCGGCGACCCGAACCGCGTTCAGGTCGATCGAGCAGACCCTGCACAGGTCCTGCGTGATGATCAGGTCGGGCTTGAGTTGGGCCAACAACTCCACATTCAGCGTGTACAGCGATTGGCCGTCTGCCAACTGCGCCGAAACTGCGCGGTCGATCTGTGCCGATGATTCGAAGGCGGTCCGAGCCGCGGTCAGCACGGGCACGTCCTCGAGCCCCGCACCAAGCGGGAAGTCGCACTCATGCGACCGCCCGACCAGCGCGGCACCGGGGCAATCGGCCCTGCCTGTGATGGCCAGCAGAGATTCGGTGGCAGAGGGGAGCAGGCTGACAATCCGCATGGCCGGGCAGCGTAGCGGCAGGAACTGCCGCGGAGACGGCCAATGGCCGCCGCGAGGGCCGATTTCACCGGTCCCGGATCGCTTCGCAACCGATAAGGCGCGGTTCGCCCGCCCGACCCGGGCCGGAATCGTGTCGCGCCCGGCGTGCTGCATCCTCTGCGCCTGTCAGTGGTAGAGTGTTGCGGCTTAGGGCGTCGCGGCGTGGGCCGGGCGATACAGTTGCCGGCCTCCGTTCCCTTCCGGGTGCGGCGGTTGCGCAAGGGAGTGCCGTGATGCCAGCCAGCCAAGTCGGTCGTCATGTCTTCAGCCTGCCGTTGCCCGCGGCCTTGTCGTGCAGGCCCGTGGCTCTCGCCGCGGCGGCGCTGACGCTCGTTTGCGCGACCGAATCGGGCCTCGCTCAGGACAACAAGGGCACGCAACCCACCCGCCCCGTGCCGACCCGTCCGGGCAGCGGCGTTCCGGCACCGACACCGCCGCGAACGGCGGGGGGGCAACCGGCCGGCGCGCAGCCTTCTGGCGCGCGCGGCGGCACCGAGATGGTCCGCCAGATGAAGCCGGCGGAGGCGGGGCTCAAGGAGGGCGAGAAGTACCAGTTCGGCCCGTACTCCGAGCCCATCGAACTGACCGAACTCATCGAACTTGTCCGGCAGGACTTTGATCTGGAGTTGCTCTACACCGACTCGGGCCTGAAGGGCCAGAGCGTGGTGATCAACACGGCGGTGACGCTGCCGCAAGAGCAGGTCCTGCCGTTTGTCCTGACGCTGCTGGAGCAGAAGGACTACACCATCGTGCGGGACGCTTCGGGCGTGCACATGGTGCAGCCGAAGAACACGGTGCAGGCGAACATCGGGCAGGGAATCCTCAGCCCGACGAAGATCATCCGCACACCGGGTCTCAAGCCCAGTTCGCTGCAGGGGCTGATCGCCAGCCTGCTCGCCAAGGGCGGCGCGCAGGCCAATGTGCCCGTGTTCCTCGACGACTTGGGCGTGATCGTCATGACCGACACGCCCCGGAACACCCGCCTGGTGGAGGAGGCTGTTGCCAGCGTCATTCGCGAGCGCGAGTTGCACCGCTTCATGCGCTACGAGATTCACAACATCGCGGCGTCGTCGGCCCGTGACCGCATCTTCGAACTCCTCGGCTCGGGCGTGGCGCGCGGCGCCGTCGGTGCGCAGGGCGCACAGCCCGGTCAGGCCGCCGCAGCGGGCCTGGCGGGCGTGCTCACGAACCTGCCCGAACGGCTGAGCGTCGATCCCGGCTCGAACGCGCTGTTCTTCCGAGGGCGCGACGACGAGGGGCAGTTGCTGGCCGACCTGCTGGCGCTGGTCGACGTGCCGATCACGCTGGTTTCGCGGTTCTACTCCGTCGGTTCCGAGACCGCCGAGACCGTTGCGACCGAAGGCTCGCGTCAGTTGCTCGGCGAGGTCACGACCTTCCAGAGCGCCGATGGCGGGCTGGCAAGCCGAGCGGGGCTGGCCACGCGCCCGGCCGGCGCAACCGGCGCACCCGGGCAGGCCCAGCAGACCGCGCTCAGCGGAAGCGGGTTTGTCATCTACCCGAGGGCCGGCGGGTTCATCTACCGCGGCACCGAGGCGCAGCACGCCCGCGTCGACGCGCTCGTCCGCGAACTCGGCGACCTGATCGACAACGACACGCCCATTACGCAGTTCTATAAACTCAAGCACCAGAAAGCGGTCGACGTCGCGGAGACGATCAACAGCCTTCTCTCCGGACAGTCGCGTCAGGGCGGGGCCAACTCGCCCCTGCTGGGGCGCGATCTCGGCCAGGGGAGGCGCGATCCGTTCAATCAGAATCGCGCTCGCACGACCGCGCCGCGCGCCGCCGACCAGGTCGGCGCAAGCGCCGACACGGCGGCGGGCGATGCCGTCGGCGATCTGACCGCCGATGAGGTCTTCGTCCTCGCCGACGAGAAGAACAACCAGGTGCTGGTCAAGGCGCCCAAGCGTCTGCAGCCGCAGATGAAGTCGCTCATCGCGCAACTCGATCTCCTGCGGCCGCAGGTCTACATCGAGGCCAAGATCGTCACCGTGACGATCGGCGACGACTTCCGCTTCGCGGCGGAGGTGCAGCAGATCATCGGGCAGTTCGCGCTCAACACCAACTTCGGCCTCGGCTCGATCGGCGCCGGCGGCACGCTTCAGGACCCCAAGAACCCCGCGACCAACCTCGCGGGCCTGACCACCGCGCTGATCCGCTCGAAGGACGTGCCGTTCATCATCAACACCATCCAGCGCAACAACGAAGCGCGCGTCGTCGCCACGCCGCAGTTGCTCGTCGACGACAACGAGGAGGCGGAAGTCTCGAGCCTTGACCAGCAGCCGACCTCGACCATCAGTCTTGGCACCGGCGGCAACACCGACCGGCTCGGCTTCTCCGGGTACGAGCCGGCGGGCCCCAAGATGCGAATCAAGCCGCAGGTTTCCGACGCCGGCAGCGTGAAACTCGAGTACGAGATCGAGATTTCGTCGTTCACCGGCGATGCGAGCGCCGACGGCTCGCCGCCGCCCAAGCGCGAGGACAAAGTACGGGCCGACTCCGTCACCGTGCCCAGCGACTCCACGATCGTTGTCGGCGGGCTGGTGTTCGAGTCCGTCACCGAGGCCGATTCGGGCATCCCCTTCCTCAAGGACATCCCGGGGATCGGCATGCTCTTCAAGGACATGCGCAAGACCAGCCGCAAGACGCTGCTCTACGTGTTCGTAACGCCGCGGGTCATGCGCGACACGAGTTTCAACGACCTGCGCATCCTCAGCAAGGGGCCGATGGCCGCCGCGAAGATCAACGCCGAGATTCCCGATGCCGAGCCGCTCCGCATGGAGATTCTCGACCAGCACATGCGTCGCGAGCCGGCTCCCGATTCCGGCAGCCTGCGCCGGCCGCGGCCGGCGACGCGGGTGTACTGGGACGCGGATTGATCGCCCTCGGGCGGCAAGGGACTCCGGAGCGCACAGAGCATGAACCTCGGCAAGAGTCTGGGCAAGTTCAATCGCGGGCGAGCGACGGGCGCAGCAGCCGCGCCCGAACAGCGCGCCGCCGAGAGTGCGAACTGGCCCGCCGTCGCGCGCCGGTTCGGCGAACTCGAACTCAAGCCCGATCAACTCCGCACCTTCCCGCAACTGCCCGGCAGCGACGACGAGCCCTGGGACGTTCTGCTCTCGATGCTCGCCATCGACGAGCACACCGCGCTCACCAAACTCGCTGCGCGGACCGGGCTGCCCATGGACCCCGAGCCGCGATTCCACGAATCCGCGGCGAAGTTCTACGAGCAGGTGCCCGCGGCCGCGGCGCGCGAGCGCCTGGTCGCGGGCGTCGAGAGCGATGGGACGGTGATGGTCTGCGCGACGGCCCAGCCCATGCAGCCCGCGGTGTTCAGCCTGCTCGAAGAGCGACTGGGCATGCCGGTTCGGCTGGTTCTGTCGCCGCGCGGCGCGGTGGTGAACCTGATCAACCGCGGGTACGAGCAGAAGCAGGACCTGGTGACGGAGATCGTCGAGGAGATGCCCCTCGACGAGCGGGCCATCGAGTCCGCCGCGGGCAGCATCCGCAACGCGACCGACCTGCTGCAACTGGCGCGGCAGACACCGGTCATCCGGCTGGTGAACATGATCCTGTTCGAGGCGCTGCGCCGCCGCGCCAGCGACATTCACGTGCACCCGATGGAGAGCCGGCTGGTCATCCGGTTCCGCATCGACGGCATGCTCGTGGACGCGTTCATGCCGCCGCTCGCGCTGGCGCCGGCCATCAGTTCGCGTTTGAAGGTGATGACCGAACTGGACATCGCCAACCGCCACTCGCCGCAGGACGGCCACTCGACCGTGCGCGTCGGCAACCGCAAGATCGACATCCGACTGTCCGTGATCCCCACGGTCTACGGCGAGCGCGTGGTGCTCCGACTGCTCGACCAGACGCAGACGCAGTTGTCGCTGGATGATGTGGGCATGACCAAGGGGATGCAGCAGGAGTTCGTCGAACTCCTCCGCCGCAACACCGGCATCATCCTTGTCACCGGGCCGACCGGCTCAGGCAAGACCACCACGCTCTACGGCGGGCTGGGAATGGTGGACCGCGCCAGCCGCAATGTCATGACCATCGAGGACCCGGTCGAGTACCACCTCGAGGGCATCAGCCAGACCCAGGTGAATGTCAAGCGCGGCGTGACGTTCGCCGCGGGACTGCGCGCCCTGCTTCGTCAGGACCCGGACGTGATCCTCGTCGGCGAAATCCGCGATCAGGAGACCGCGCAACTGGCGGTGCAGGCGAGCCTGACGGGCCACCTCGTGCTCGCGACACTGCACACCAACGATGCGCCCAGCGCGATCGCACGACTGATCGACATCGGCATCGAGCCGTACCTGATCACCTCGACGCTGCTGGCGAGCATGGCCCAGCGGCTTTTGCGGCGAACGTGCAAGGTGTGCGGTGGGAGCGGGAAGGGGACGGCGTTTGTGGCCGGCGCGAGCGGGGGCCGGTGCGAGAAGTGCTTCGGCAGCGGGTACTTCGGCCGGATCGCGGTGTACGAGATCATGCGGATGACCGACCGGCTGCGCGAACTGACGATTCAGGGTGCCGACGCGGTGACGCTGGCCAAGTCGGCGCACGCGGAGGGGATGCGGAGCATGATCGATGATGCCCGCGAGAAGGTGTCCCGCAGCCTGACCGACGAGGCCGAGATCCGCCGCGTGCTGGATTGAGCCCCGGGCCTTTGGCGGCGCTCCGTGCCGCGCCGTGGTGCCATTTCGGGTCCACTGTGCGCGGCGGAGATTCTGGCTCCTCCTTTCCAGACAGATAACCTGGGATCGAGTAACCCCTAAAATGGTGAGATCAGGGAGGTCGTCCGCCCTGGTCTCGGCAAAAACCGGCCATCGCTACCGGGATTTGCCTTGCAATTTCTCCCCGAGCGAACATCATGTCTGCGGAGACCGCCCGCCCGGCCTAGCGGCCGCGTGGGCTTCACAAGAGGGAGAGTCATCGATGCAGATTTCGTTCAACCGCCCGATTCGGGCGATGCGTTCTGGTTCTCGGTCGGTGGTGCCGGCCGCGGCGCTTCTGCTCGCGGCAGGAACCGCAAGCGCCGGGGTGGTGCCGTTTTCAACATCTGAGATCAACCACTGGCTGCTGGTCGGCATGGGGCCGGTGAACTCGTCGGGCGGACAGCCGGGCATCGGCCAGGCGGTGAACGTCAACAACTTCGAGTTGGGCGCGAACAAGGCCCCGGTGCCCGCGCCCAGCAGTTTCGGGCCCGGCCTGCTGGGCAACGTGCCGAACATCCCGCTGAATGCCATGCCGGTGGGTTCGGGGATCTGCTACCGCGGCAACGTTGCGGTCACGCATCCCAGCGGCGTGTTCAATCTGCAGGATGTCGGCGTGTACGGCAACCGCGGCGTGTGGACGCAGCGCGCGCTGCCTTCGGCCGATGCGGGAACACAGAACTCGTTCTACAACGATCCGAACCACTTCCCGAACACCTTCAACCCGACGGGGTTCACCAATCCCGGCGTGCACAACAACACGGGCGGCACGGGATCGGTTGTGAATCCCGGCGCGGCGGTGCAGTCGACGCGGATGGATGCGCCGAACTTCGCCGGCGTGACCGGCGGCGTGGATCACTCCGCGCTCCGCGGCGAGATCGCATCGGCGCGGACCGCCATCAACGGTTTGGCGCAGACAGGCACGCTGAACGTCAGCGGCTCGGGCGGGACAATCAACTCGCACACGACCATCACGCTTGGCCCGGGGCTGAACGTGATCGACATCGTGACGGGCGGGAACGACTTCCTGCTTCAGAATGCGAACCTGGTGATTGATGGCCCCGCGGGCTCGGGCGCGATCTTCCGGGTGCCGGGCAACGCCAACTTCCTCGTCTCGCAGGCGAACATCCTGATCGGCAACGGCGGGATCGACCTCGGGAGCGTGCTGTTTTACTCCGACCGGCAGACCAACAACCAGCACTTCAACTTCAACAACACCGTCATCCACGGGGTGGCCTTCTGGACGGTCGGTCTGGCCGGCGGCGAGATCAACATCAACAACGCCCAGGGCTGCACGCAGTTGATCGCCGACAAGATCACGCTCAACGATGTGCGCTTCTGCCAGTGTGGCTTTGTCCCGGTTCCCGCGCCCGGCGCGGCGGGGTTGCTGGGGCTCGGGGCGCTGTGGGCAATACGCCGGCGCCGGACACCGCGGTAGCGGTATCGAACCGACTACGGAGCGGATCTCAGCATCCCCGTCTTCCGGCCGGTGTGTTTTTCGTGTATACTCTGTGCATGCCCCGCTTTGATCGAATCACGGTCGATCCCCACCAGTTGGGCGGCGTGCCTTGCGTTCGTCGGCTGCGCATTCCCGTGGCGACGATTGTCGGGTTGATTGCGCAGCGTCAGACGCGTGAGCAGATTCTCAGGGACTATCCGGACCTTGAAGATGCGGACATCTCGCAGGCTCTTGATTACGCCGCGGAGGCTGTGCGCGAGCGGCAACTTCCACTGGCTGGCTGATGCGGTTCCTCGTTGACAATAGCCTGTCCCCTCGATTCGCCGAGGCTCTGGTGACTCTTGGGCATGATGCGCTGCACATGCGGTCGAGGCTGCCCGCCGATTCCGCGGACGAAGTCATTTTTGACTTTGCGGCGGCGCACGATCGGATTGTGCTCGCGCAGGACACGGACTTTGGAACAATCCTCGCCCGTCGACGATCGGATCGGCCTTCGGTCGTGCTGTTCCGCGGCCGTCTGAAGGCGACGGCGGATGTCGTCAGCATGTTCGCCGCGCACCTGCCGTCGATCGCCGAAGACCTTGCAGCGGGCGCGGTGGTGGTGTTCGACGACACCCGAGTCCGAGTGCGACGGCTTCCGATCGCGTGACTTTACCACAGCATCCGCACGCGGATGGTCTCGGGGATCGCCTTGAGGCGATCGACGATCGGCGCGGCGTTGGTGGGGTCCACATCGAGCACGACATAGCCGACCTCGGGGTTGGTCTGGAGGTACTCGGCGGCGATGTTCGCGCCGACCTCGGCGATGATCGCGTGCATCTTGCTCAGCACGCCCGGCACATTGCGGTGGAAGTGCAGGATGCGGTGGCGGCGTGAGGAAGTGGCATGGCCGTCTGAGTGATGCTCAGACACGGACGGGACGCCCGTGCCACCTGAATCCACGGGCAGGATGCCCGTGCCACTCTGCTCGGGAAGATCGACCTGCGGCGAGTTCACACTGCCGGTCGTCGAGCCGTTGTTGATGAACCGCGTGAGTTTCGTGGCCACGTCCGATGCGATCGACTCCTGCGCCTCTTCGGTTGAGCCCGCGACGTGCGGCGTGAGTATCACATTCGGCAGGCCGCGGAGTTCGCACTCAAACGCCGCGCCGTTGCTCCCGGGCTCGGTCGGGAAGACGTCCAGCGCGGCCCCGGCGACCTTTTTCTCGCGCAGCGCGGCGGCGAGTGCGGCGATATCCACCACCCCGCCGCGGGCGTTGTTGATGAGGTACGAGCCGGGCTTCATCGCCGCGATCTGCGCCGGGCCGACCAGCCGCTGCGTCGCGCGGGTCGCGGGCACGTGCATGGACACCACGTCGGCTTGCGCCAGCAGTTCATCGAGCGTGCGGACCGGTCGCGCATTGCCCAGCGGCAGCACCGCGGCGGTGTCGTAGAAGACCACCCGCATCCCCATCGCCTCAGCGAGGACCGAAACCTGCGATCCGATGCGGCCGTAGCCGACGATGCCGAGCGTGCGGCCGCGGACTTCGTGCGCGCCCGCGGCGGACTTGTCCCACACGCCCGCGTGCATCTGCGCGCTCTTGTCCGCCAGGCGGCGGTGCAGCGCGACAATCTCCGCGATCGTCAGTTCGGCGACGCTCCGCGTGTTCGAGAACGGCGAGTTGAACACCGGCACCCCGGCGAGGTTCGCAGCGCCGAGATCGACCTGGTTGGTCCCGATGCAGAAGCACCCGACTGTCAGCAGGCGCGGGCACTGGGCAAGCGCCGCAGCGCTGAGATTCGACGCCGAACGGAGGCCCAGCACGTGCACGTCCCGCGCCGCCGCGGCCAGTTCGTCCCCTTCCAGCGCGCCGGCGTGCTGCTCGACCTGGAAGCCCTCGGCGGCGAACAGTTCCTGGGCGCGCGGGTGGATGCGCTCGAGGAGGAGAACGCGGATTTTGTCCTTGGGGAATGAAGTTCGCACGGGGGAAGGTAGGCGTGTGGGTGCGGTGGGCATGGTTATCGGACCGTGGGAGGGCGCCTTCGCATTCAGATCGCGCGATCCGCGCGTGCGCCGATCATGATCGGCTGTCGGGGGCCGGTGCTGCGGCCCGCGCGGCGTCCATCAACGCCGCCGCGACATGGTCGCACACAAGGAACCCCGCATTGGTCAGTCGCCAGCGTGCCCCGCCGGTCCGAAGCAGACCGCGCTGCGCAAAGCGCTCGGCCGCGCCGCTCAGGCTTTCGGCCGCGCCGGGCGCGGCGGCTTCGGCATCGGCGAGAAGTGCCGCGGCGTCGAGTCCTTCGGCGATGCGCAGGCCCATCATGATGCGCTCGCGGATGAGCCGCGCTGGGTCAGGGGGTTCGAGATCGGTGATGGGGGGGCGCTGGCCGGGCGGGGCCGCGAGATAATCGCCAAGGCGTGGCGTGTTTTTCCAGCGCCAACTGCCAGCGCGCATGCTGGGCCCGGCCCAGGCGTGCCCGGATGCGCTGGGGCCTGCCGCGAGCCACTGTTCCTGATGCCAGTAGGCGAGGTTGTGCAGGCTCTCATCGCCCGGCCGCGCGAAGTTGCTGACCTCGTAGCGCTGCAGGCCCGCGCTCCGAAGCGTGCGCACGGTGTGCTCGAACATCTCGGCCTCGAGGTCCTCATCCGCCGCGGCGAACTCGCCACGCTTCAGCCGCGCGGTCATCGGCGTATTGGACTCATAGGTGAGCGCGTAGCACGAGAGATGCGTGCTGCCCAGCGCCAGCGCGGTGCGCAGGTCGCGGTCCCACTCATCGATCGTCTGCCCGGGGATGGCGAAGATCAGGTCGGCGGAAACGCGAGCGATGCCCGCATCGCGCGCGGCGCGGAAAGCGCGGGCGACATTGTCCGGGTCGTGTGTGCGCTCCAGCGTCCGCAGATGCCGCGGATCGAACGACTGCGCGCCGACGCTGATGCGGTTCACGCCCCCCGCCCCGAGCAGCACCAGCAACTCGGGAGTCGCCGACTCCGGGTTGCATTCGACGGTGAACTCGCCGCGAGCCCGTTCCCCGGCCCGCGCCGTCATCCACGACAGATCGAACAGCCCGTGAAGTCGATGCAGCAGACGCTCCCAAAGGTGCAGCCTCAACAGCGACGGGGTGCCTCCGCCGATGAACACCGACCGCAGCGGTGCGCCCGCGGCAAGCGGCGCAAGGCCATCGAGTTCCGCCGCCAATCGCTCGATGAACGCTGCCTGCTGGTCACGCGTATCGACGAACGAGTAGAAGTCGCAGTAGTGGCACTTGTGCGAGCAGAACGGCACGTGTATGTACAGCGACCGAACAGGCGGCCGGTCGGCGAACGCGTCCAGCGGGTGCCCTTGGTTGGGGGGCGAAGGTTGCCCAATCTGCGTCAGGCTGATATGTTGCGGGGCAGACATGGCAATGCACGGCGGCGAACCGGCCGCGGAAGGGTAGGGCCCGCGTGAACATTTCCCTGATGATGGTCCAGCAGGACGGCAGCGCGAAGGAGTTGCCGCTGCGCTCGCTCCCGGCGACGATCGGCCGCGGGCAGGAGTGCAAACTTCGCATTCCGCTTGCCAGCGTTTCGCGACACCACTGCGAACTGCTCGAAGATGACGACGAACTGGTCGTGCGCGATCTGAAGTCCTCCAACGGCACATACGTCAACAAGGAGCGCGTGGCCCGGCGCGAACTCGTGCCCGGCGATCTGCTCGCCGTCGGGCCGGTGGTGTTTATCGTGCGGATCGACGGCCACCCGAAGGATGTCGACCCCGCCGCGGCCTATGCCGCGGGCAGCGTCGCGCCTCCCGCGGGCGGACCGCCCGGCGCGATCGACGGCGTACCGACATGGTCCGGCCAGCAGGCCGGAGGTGGTGGGGGCGGTGGCGGTGGGGGCGGTGGGGGGGCGTCCGCCCAGCCTGCGCCCGCCGCGCCCAAGCCCGATCGCAAGGACGACGAGTTGTCGCAGATCGACAGCCTGCTCGACGAACTTGGCGAGAGCGACTTCGACATCGACCTCGACGACAAGCCCAAGCGGTGAAAGACGCCCGGCTCAGCGGATGATCAACACGCCGTGCGGACCCTGGCCGAGCCCGACGTAGAAGTCCATCTGTTCCAGTGACGGCCGCGAGCCGGAGCGGTTCACCCGCCAGAAGGACAACTCGCCCGTGGTGGCGTTGGGGTCGAACGAGCGGAACTGCGTCACGGCGAGGAACTGGTCCTTGGCGTCGAACGCGATGCCCGCGGGCATCGCCGCGATGGGGAACTCGCCGGCATGCGTCAGTTCGCCCGTGGCCGGGCTGAGCGTCAGCAGCGAGAGCGAGCCTTCCTGTGTGGCGCGGGCGTCTTCCTCGGGCAGGAAGGTCCGCATCAAGTTGCTGGTGGCGACCAGTCGGCCGTCGCGGCTGATGGCCAAGCCCTCCGGGCTTACGCCCACGGTCGCCGTCGAGACCACGCGGTGTGCGCCCTCATCGTCGAGGCGGATGACCGTCAGTTGTCCTGCCGGTGCGCCGACGATGAACCCCTCGACCTCCGGGCCCCATTGCAGGTCGGTCGTGATGAAGAACCGCCCATCCGGCGTGAACGCGCCCGAGTAGGGGTACTTGCCGACGCGGACCGGTCCGCCCCAGGCGGTCAGCATGGCGGAGCCATCCGCATCGCGGCCGAACCGGTAGAACATCACTTCGTCACGCTCCGGCAGCGTCACCGCCAGGCCGTCGCCCTGCGGGCGCCACGCCAGGCCCGTGGCCCGCGCGCTGTCGTCGTCGAGCCCGAACAGCGGCCACGCCATCGCATCGTCAATCGGGTAACCGTGTTCGTCGTAGGCGACCATGACCAGTTGCTGACGCGGCGAGCGGTTCGCCACGGCCACCAGCCGCTGCGACGGGTGCGCGGCAACCGCTGTCGGCTCGACACCCACGACGATCGTGCCCAGCAGGCGCGGAGACATGGGCGCGCTCAGATCGATGACGGCCAGGTTCTCGCCCGGCGAGAGGTCGCCGATGCTCATCGCGCCCGACCCCGCCGGCCCGCGCGACTCAACCACGAACGCCAGCCGCCCATCGGCCGAAACGCTCAGCGCGTTCGGCGGTCCCAGCGCCGAGTTCGAGACCGCGATCTGCGCAAAGTCGGTCTGCGGTTCGGTGATCGGCAACGAGACGATGGTCAGGCAGTCGCGCGCCCCGGGATCGCGCTCGCCCAGCGCGCCGGTGCCGAACGCGGTCGCCGACATGTCGGCATCGCAGATCGCCACGATGTATCTCCCGGCCACGTCGCCGGGGCCCAGCGGCTTGCTCGCACAGCCGGTCAATGCCGCCACGCTCAGGGCGAGGCCGGCCAGGGAGATCAATGCTGCCGCGCTTGTCGATCGGTTGGTCTTCGTCACTTCGAGTCTCCGGTGTCCCGCGGCCGGTGCGGCCCGGGGGGCAGCATGGTACCAAGTTCAACCGTCGCACCGGGGGGCGTCAGGATTTCCACCACGCCGCCCCGGCCCGAGACCGCCCGGGCCAGTGCGTCCACACCGGCCGCAAGGTCGGGCGCGGGTGGGGCATGGAACACCATGGCCTCGTTCGTGACCGGGTGGCGGAAGCCCAGTGTCTCGGCATGCAATGCCTGGCGCACAACCGCCACGCCGGCGTCGGCAAGGCCCAGGTCCCCTGCCGCAAGCGGGCGGCCGCCGTACATGTCGTCGCCGACGATCGGGTGACCCAGGTGCGACAGGTGCACACGGATCTGGTGCGTCCGGCCGGTCTTGAGTTCCAGTTCCACCAGCGAAAATCCCCCGCCACGGCCGGGGCCCGGGCACGCAGGGTCATCGGCAATCGGGAATCGTGCCCGCACGCGGCAGATGGTCACGGCGTTCTTGCCGAGGTGGTCGTGCCGCACGACGTACTTCTCGCGGTAGCCCTTCTCGCGCGAGGGGTGCGGACCCAGCGGCAGATCGATGACATCGACGGGAAGCGAGACCTGCCCGTGCACCAGCGCGAGGTATCGCTTGTCAACCGTTCGCTGCTCGAACTGCCGCGCCAGTCGCCAGTGCGATGAATCGTCCTTGCCGAAGACGATAGCGCCCGAGGTGTCGCGGTCGAGTCGGTGGATGACGCCCGGCCGCGCGAACTCCCTGCCGACCTGCGAGAGCGCGCCCGAAGTACGGTGGCGGAAGTGCCATGCCAATGCGTTGATCATCGTTCCCGAGTTGTGCGACCGCGCCGGGTGCACGATGATCCCCGGGCGCTTGTTGATCACGATGATGGCGTCGTCCTCGAAGAGAACGTCCAGCGGGATGTCCTCGGGCTGCACTTCCGTCGGCGGGGGCGGCGGGACAAACACCTCCACGCGGTCGCCGGCGTGCAGCGCGGTCGAACTCTTGGGCTTGCGGCCGTTGACGGTGACGCCGCCCTCCTCGATGAGCCGCTGCAACTGCGCCCGGCTCATGAACGCGATGCGCGATGCAAGGTACTTGTCGAGCCGCGTGTCCAGGTTCCGCTGCAGAACGAACACCACGCGGTTGGGGGCATCGTCGTCGGCCACCTGCGCCTGCGTCGGGCGGTCCGGGTCGGCCTCGCTCTCGGTCTCGGCCTGTTCGGCCGCGGCGGCCCGCAGGGCGTTGTGCGCATCCCAAGCGCGCCGGAGCGATGCCGCGTCCACCTTCCCGCCGGTGCCGAGCAGCGGGTTGGATTCGGGCGTGTCGCCGCCGCTCCGCGACGGGCCTTTGGCGGATCGATTGCTCACGTTTGTTTTTCGTTGCGCCGCGCGAGAAAGGGGGACCGAGGGGAGGGCTCACTCGCCGGGGGCGGGCTCGGCGGGTTTGGGTTCTTCCGGCTTCGGCTCGTCGGGATCCGGCTCATCCTGCTTGGGCGCATCGGGCGTTGCGGGGTCGCTCCCCCCGCCGACACGCGGCGTCTGCTCGAACGTGCCCGACCTGACCGGCGTCGGATCGATCGTCACCGTGTCGCCGTCGGCCGTGCGCACCTGGATTGGCGTCGCGCCGATCGGCGGCGTCCAGATCTCGCCCTGGGCATACAGCCGCGGCATGCTGCGCAGTTCGTCGAGGGTCTCGATGCGCTTCTTCGCAGCGGCGGCCTGGATCGTGAACCCGGCCGCGGTGGCCACCTCCGCAAGGCGGGTGTAGTGCTCCCGCGCCTTGTCGAACTCGCTGCGCGATTCGGCCACGCTGGCAAGGCCGTAGAGCGCGCCGATGGCGTGCAGGGCCATGCCCCGGTTGCCCGTGGTCTTCTGCGCAACCGCGCCGTACTGCTCCGCCGCCTTGGCCAGTTGCTCGGCCTTCTGTGCATCGGTCAGGAACTCGACGCCATCGGGCAGGACACCCATCGGGTCCAGCGTCATGCCCGCGGGAATGCCCGTTCGCGCCGCCTCAAGGTACAAGTCCGCCGCGGCCAGACGCGCCAGGTGCGGCACCGCCGCCTTGCCCGACTGCTCATCGGCCACGCGCAGAAGCGATGCGGGGTTGCGCGATGTCACCGCGGCGTCATACTCCGCAAACGCGCGGGCCATCGCCGCATCGCGGGAAGTCCGGTACTTGCCATACAGGAAGTAGCCGCCCGCAAGAACGGCGACCACGACCAGGATCGGCGTCGACCACTTCCGCAGCCAGTCGATGAAGTCCTGGTTGAGCCGGCTCTCATCGAGCCCTGCCCCTTCCTTGATGTTCCCCTGGATCCGTTCGTCCATGTGGTCGCTCCAAACCGCCCGGGCTCTATCGGCCGCGGGCGAGAGGCAAGTCTAGGTCCTCCGCCGCTCAACCTCCGGGTTGTGTTCCAACGTCCCAGAACCTCCACGCCCGCGGGTCCGCCAGCGCCGCCGCGGGGACCAGCCGCTCGCGCACCAGCGTGACCAGTTCGTGCATGCCCTCGCCGGTCCTCGTGCTCACCCACGCCGCGGCATCGCCGTCGCGGCCAAGGTCGGCGCGCAGACCCACGCGCAACGCATCCGCGCGCATCGTCTCCAGGAACCCCGATGCGGCATCGCCGCATCCGATCACCAGGTCCGCCGTGCCCGCGATCTTCGCCGCGGCGTGCTGCGCCTCGAGCGTCAGCGTGTCCCCCTCGCGCGGGTCAAAGCCCGGGCAGTCGATCCAACGAACCACCAGCCCGCCCAGGTCGATCATCGCGCCGACGTGGTCGCGCGTCGTCCCCGGCTCGTCGGCGACGATGCTGACCGATCGTCCCGCCAGCGCGTTGAGCAGGCTCGATTTGCCGACATTCGGCGGGCCGACCGCCGCGACCAGCGGCGGGCGCAGCAGGCGTGCCAGCGCGCCGGCGGTTTCGAGATCGACCTCGCCAAGTTCGCCGATGCGCGACCAGCGCTCCCGCTGTGCCAGCAGCACGTCCGCCGCGAGCGGGCTCGCCGCGCCGGCGAGCGCGAGCAGCGCACGGGCCTCGACTTGGTCGCGTGCTTCGGGAAATGCGCTGCGCGCATCGGGCCCGTCTTCGCGCTGCGCGCCGGCGCGCTCGATCGCCCCGACCAGCGACTCGATGATCGCCCGCCCCGCGTGCGGGAACAGCAGCAGCGTGCGCCCGTCGAACCGGCACGCCAGCGCGCGGTCGGTTCCCGCGAGCGTGCGCAGCATCATGCCCGCGGGAACATGCCCCGCCGCGCCGATTGCCGCCGCGACCGCGTCCACCGCCGCCTCTTCGCCCGACACGCGCAGCACCGCGATCGCCCCGCGCGCCGGCCACGGCGTGTCCAGCGACCACCGCGCGATCCCGCCTTCGCCTGCCGACACGGTCTCACTCCTCCGAGACTTCGTCGATCTGCTCCAGAAGTTCCGACGCGGCGTGCATGCCGATCAGCGTCAGGTCCGGCACGATGTGCTCGACGAGTTCGTCGCCCTCAAAGAGCAGCGCGGCGTCGCCCCCGGTGGCGATGACGCGCGGATACGCGCCGTAGAACTCCGCGTAGCGGTCGATCAGGTCGTGCACCAGGCCGCGCACCGCGCCCGCCACGCCCAGCGTCATGGCCCGCGGCGTGGCTTTGCCGAAGGGCGTCGGCCCGGGCGCGATGCCCTCGGGAGCAAGCCGTACCGCGGGCAGCGCGCTGGTCCGCTCGTGCAGCGCATCCAGCATCATCTGTGCGCCGGGCGCGATAACCCCGCCGTGGAACGTCCCCTCGCCATCGACGAAATCGACCGTCACCGCCGTGCCCGCGTCGATCACGATGCACGCCTGCCTCGCCCGCGAGAACGCGCCCAGCGCATCCAACAGCCGGTCGTGCCCGACCGTCGAGTCGTCTTCGAGCGTCGTGCGGACCGGGATCGGCACATCCCGGCCGAATCGCATCACGCTCACGCCCGCGCGGCCCAGGTCGGTCTCGTACTTCTCCGCCGCGGCGGAGTTCACCGAGGCCAGCAGCATCGGCAAGGCGCCGCCCTCGCGGCCGGCCTGTGCCGCATCGGCGATGGCCGCTGCGGTGCCGGGGTCGGCGTTGTCCAGCACGCGCGAGGGTTGCAGTTTGCCGCCCTGCACTTGCGCGATGCGCGTCCGCGTGTTGCCGATACTCACGAGCAGCATGTCCGGAGTCATGTGCAGAGCGTATTCACGACTGTCCCGCCGCAGCGGCCCGAACCTCGTGCCATCCCCCGCATGTTGGCAGCCGGGGCATCCCCGAGTCAAGGAATTCTTCGATACAAGATGAGGTTTCTGGCCCAGATTGCTCACACACGGGCTCCGAGACAGGCCGGGTTTGAAGACTCCGAAATGACGCGGTCGGAGTCGGCCCACTTCATCGCGGCGGAGGTTCTCGCCAAGGCGGCCCAGGCCAAGAGTGTGTGCAACACCGCCCACCCGGGCAAGCCGTTCTTCTGGACGAGGCGAGCCACTTCGTGTGGTTCATGCCGGACTTGCTGATCGGCTGCGCCGACCCCGAAGAGGACGACTGCCTGACCATCAACGCCCTTGCCGCCGCGATCAGCGCTGTGAACGTGCGATACGCGAACAACTACATCATCTACGCCAACATCGCCTGCATCGCCGACTGGGACATGGATGGATACGTCACCGAGTACGAT